>NZ_VPFD01000044.1 GCF_008014745.1 Massilia arenae | reverse complement strand
GGGCGCGGCTGGCACGGCTGGCGCCGGCGGTAACGGCGCCACCGGCACCGGCGGCGCAGGCGGCGCGGGCCAGGGCGGCACGGCAGGCGCGGGCGGCATGGGCGGTTCGGGCGCTGAAGCGACCGCATCGACCGGCACCGGCGGCGCAGGCGGCTCGTCGACCGGCGGCTCGGCCACCGGCGGCTCGGCCACCTCGGGCGACGCTACCTCGGGCGCCGGCGGCAACGGCGGCGCGGGCGGCTCGAGCACTGGCGGTGCTGGCGGCTCGACCGGCGAAATGGTTGCAGGCGCAGGCACCGGCGGCTTCGGCGGCGCCGGCACCGGCGGCAACGGCGGCCAGAACAACGTGACCGCGGGCTCCTTCGACATGTCCAACTCGATGAGCAACATCGCCCAGTCGGCAGCCGGCATCTCGATCATCAGCCAGAACAACGGCTTCTCGTCGCTGATCCAGCAAAGCGTCAACGTTCAGTCGAACATGAACGTCGGCGGCACGACCCCAAGCGGCCAGTAATCACGAGGTCTTGGCAGCAACCGCGCGGGCGACCGGCTCCACCGGCCGCCCGCGTCCCCCGCCACGTGGCTCCCCGCGTGGCGGCTTTTCGAGCGAGGCATCATGAAACGGATTACCCAGATCGGCTCTCTCCTGCTGGCGGCCTGCATGGCGCTGCCGGTGGCGGCACAGGTTTCGGAACCGGCGAAGCTGCCGGTGGTGGTGGGCTTCCTGTCGAAGGTGGATGTCGCACCGAGCCGCGAAGACGACTTCACCAAGGGCTGGGGCAAGACGACCGGCGCCGAGGAACTGGGCGGCCTGCGTGGCGGCGCCGACATCGTGACCACCGAGGCGACGCTCGGCGGCACGGTCGGTAACAACACGGCCACCAATGTGACCACGGGCTTTAACGTCATCGACAACGGCTCGTTC
Source organism: Massilia arenae (assembly GCF_008014745.1). Classification (GTDB taxonomy): domain Bacteria; phylum Pseudomonadota; class Gammaproteobacteria; order Burkholderiales; family Burkholderiaceae_D; genus Telluria; species Telluria arenae. The sequence continues at coordinate 26,354 of NZ_VPFD01000044.1, read as the reverse complement.
GCGAACTCCTCGGGCTTGCCTGTCGTGATCCAGAACTCCGGCGCGAACGTCCTGATCCAGAACGCGACCGTCATCAACCTGCAACTGCAATAGGAAGAGAATGAAGCACGGGATCTTCCTCGCCGCCCTGTGCGGCATCCTGCTGGCGCCGGCTCCGGCGCCAGCGCTCGAACTGGCGGTGGTCGGGCGCGTCAACGTGCCCGTCACCAGCCTCAAGGACATCAAATTCCAGCGCACCACGCGCCAGCAGTACGACTACAGTTGCGGCGCCGCCGCCTTGTCCACCCTGCTGTCGCACCATTATGCAACCCCGACGCCGGAACAGGACGTGTTCCAGGAGATGTACGAAAAAGGGGACAAGACCAAGATTCACAAGGAAGGCTTTTCGCTGCTCGACATGCAGCGCTTCCTGGCCGCGCGCGGCTTTCGCGCCGACGGCTTCAAGCTGCCGATCGAAAAACTGATCTCCGAAAAACTGCCGGCCATCGTGCTGATCACCGACCGCGGCTTCAACCACTTCGTGGTCGTCAAGGGCGCCGAGGATGGCCGCATCCTGATCGGCGACCCGTCCACCGGCAACCGCGTCGTGAGCATGGAGCGCTTCCAGGAAATCTGGCGCAACAAGATCCTGTTCGTGATCCACAGCCACAAGGATGGCATCGCCTTCAACAACCCGGCCGACTGGCGCGGCGCCCCGCGCGCGCCGCTCGGCACCGGCATGCACCAGGAACAACTAAGCGCCTCGCTGCCGAAGTTCGGCCCGGGCGATTTTTGACAAGGATGTGATATGCGCTGGCCCACCTTTACCTTTCACCGCACCGCCCTGCTGGCCGCCCTATGCACCGCGGGCGCTGCGATGCCGCTCGCTCAGGCGGCTGGCCCGAGCGGCTTCGGCGCGCCCGTCGATGCCGCGCAACTCGACACCCTGCGCGGCGGCTTCGAGATCGCGGGCGGCCTGTCGCTGTCGCTCGGCATCGAACGCGTGGTGTCGGTCAACGGAGAGATCCTGGCGCGCACCAATATCGCCATTCCCGACCTGGCCGCGATGACCGGCGACCAGGCGCGCCTGGCCCAGAACGCCCTGGGCGCGGCCCAACTGATCCAGATCGGCGGCAACAACTATGCCGCGGCCGATCTCAACCTGCCCAATGGCGCGACCTTGCTGCAAAACACCCTCAATGGGCAAGACATCCGCACTGCCACGACCATCACATCGACCGTGAATAGCATGTCCCTGCTAAAAGACATGAATTTCCAGAGCACGATTCGTGACGCGGTAGTACGTTCCCCGGGAACACTGTAGCATTGCAATATTGTTAATATAAAACTGGAGATCTGGATGTATTCACACGTCGCGCGGCTTGGCGCCGCCGGCCTGGCGGCCGCCCTCCTGGCGCCGCCCGTGCTCGCTCAACAACCTGCGGCCGAACCCGGCAAGCAGGACCGACAGACCGAACTGTCCCAACTCAAGGACGAACTGGCCGAACAGCGGGCAATGGTGAACCGTCTGATGCTCGAACTCCAGGCGCAGCGCGAACAATTGCAAAGCATGCAGGCCCAGGGCGCCCCGGGCATGGCCACCGCCCCGGCGCTGGCGGCGCGCGAGCGCATCGTGGAAGAAACCACCCCGCTGTCGGGCGCCCCGTTCGCCATTCCGACGGCGCTGGCCGACGGCGTGCTGCTGTCGCAGCAGCGCGGCACCGGCATGTCGATGCAGGCGCCGGTGGCCCAGCCGCCGGTGCTGCCGCCGGCCGAAAGCGGCGTGGCGGCCCCGCTGCCGCCGCAGCCGCGGCCCAACCAGCCGACCTTGCCGGCCCCCGGTCCGGCCCAGGCGCAGACCCAGCGGCCGGCCCAGCAGCAGGGCCAGCAACAGCAGGCCGCGCAAAACAACCAGGAACCGAACCGCCCTCCCGAAGTCGCGCCGATCGGCGATACACCGGGCGTGCTGACCCAGCGCGGCACCTATGTGCTCGAGCCGTCGGTGCAGTACGGCTACTCGTCGAGCAACCGCGTGGCCCTGGTCGGCTACACGGTGATTCCCGCGATCCTGATCGGCCTGGTCGACGTGCGCGAAATCAAGCGCAATACCTTCACCACCGCGATTACCGGCCGCACCGGCATCAACAACCGGATGGAAGTCGAGGTCAAGGTGCCGTATGTGTACCGCTCGGACGCCACCGTCAGCCGCGAGCTGTTCACCGGCACCGCGGTCGAGCGCGTGTTCGACACCTCCGGCAAGGGCCTGGGCGACATCGAGGTCGCTGGCCGCTACCAGCTCAATAACGGCGGCGCCGACAAGGGCTATTACATCGCCGGCCTGCGCTACAAGAGCCGCACCGGGCGCGACCCGTTCGAAGTCGTCACCGACTGCGACCAGCGCTGCATCGGCGAAAACGTGACCGGCACCGGCTTGCCGCTGGACCTGCCGACCGGCTCCGGCTTCCATTCGCTGCAAGGCACCCTGACCTGGCTGTATCCGTCGGATCCGGCCGTCTTCTTCGGCAACCTGAGCTATGTGCACAACTTCAAGCGCTCGGACGTGACGCGCCTGGTGCGCAACGGCGTGCGCGAGCCGCTGGGCGAGCTGGAACCGGGCTACGTGCTCGGCTTTAACTTCGGCATGGGCCTGGCGCTCAACGACAAGGCGTCGCTCAGCCTCGGCTACGACCACAGCACCATCGCGCGCATGAAGCAGAACGGTTCGCCGGTGGCCGGCTCGGTGCGCACCCAGCTCGGGACCCTGCTGCTGGGCTACTCCTATCGCCTGAGCCCCAAGCGCACGCTGAACATCGCGGTGGGCGCGGGCGTGACCCGCGATACGCCCGATGTCACCCTGACGCTGCGGGTGCCGATGACGTTCTGATCGGCGTCAAGGCCGCGTGGATACATGCGGCCTGGATGACTTGTGGTAAATACGAACACGGTTGAAAAATCTTGCTTCCGTTTTAAGAAATTATCCTTATAATCAGATTTGCAATGTAGAGCGTGGCCCTGGTTTTTGTCCTAGGTACGCAAACAGGGCATCAACGCAAAACAACTTAATTTGAGGGAATAAACATGGCTACTGGCATTGTCAAATGGTTCAACGACGCTAAAGGTTTCGGCTTCATCACTCCTGATGGCGGCGGCGAAGATCTGTTTGCACACTTCTCGGCGATCAACGCCAACGGCTTCAAGTCGCTGCAGGAAAACCAGCGCGTGACCTTCGACGTCACCACCGGTCCTAAAGGCAAGCAGGCTGCAAACATCCAGCCACAGGCTTGATGCTGCATTAGCCCGCCAAGGCGGGCTACAAAAAACAAAGAGCACATCCGCGGATGTGCTCTTTGTTTTGGGTGACGCAAACCGCGTTGTTTATTTGCAGCCGCAACCGCCCGAACCGCAACCGCCGCCACCTGACTTGGCCGGCGCCGATCCCGGCAGCATGCTGCCAGGCGCGCGGCCGCTTTCTTCGTCGAAGCCGGCCGCCTGCAGGCGCGCCACGTACTGCTTCCACAGCGAATCCTGGCTGCGGCCCAGCTCGTACAGGTACTCCCAGCTGAAGATGCCGGTGTCGTGGCCGTCCGAGAAGGTCGGCTTGATCGCGTAGTTGCCGACCTGCTCGACGTCGGCGATGCCGACTTCGCGCTTGCCGACCTGCAGCACTTCCTGGCCCGGGCCGTGGCCCTTCACTTCGGCCGACGGCGAGTACACGCGCATCAGCTCGAACGGGATCGAATAGGCGCTGCCGTCGTCATAGGCGATGTCGAGCACGCGCGATTTCTGGTGGACGGTCAGTTCGGTTGGATTAGGCATGGATCTGTTCTCTATCAGTTGAAACGGCGCGCGATCGCGGCGCCCAGTTGTTCGGCCAGCGCGCGGCGCGCGGCCAGGATATCCGAAGGCGTCTCGCGCACCGCCTGGGCCCACACGGGCGCCGGGAAATGCGCGTCGTCCGCGTAGCGCGGAATGATATGCCAATGCAGGTGCGGCACCACATTGCCCAGGCTGGCCACATTGACCTTCAGCGGCTGCATGATGTCGCGCACCGCCTGCTCGACCAGGAACACGGCCTCGTTCACCAGCAGCCGGTCTGCGCGCGAAAGATCGCTCATCTCGCGCACGTGGTCGTGCCAGATCACGCGGCAGAAGCCGGGGTAGCTGGCGTCGTCGACGACGATGACGCTGAACTTGTCGCCGGCCCAGGCCACGGGCATGGACAGGCTGCACAGCTCGCAGCCGGGTTCGCGCAGCGCCGTCATACCAGCACCCTTTCGATGCCGCCGTTATTGGCGCGCGCCACGTACTCGGGCAGCCAGTTCTCGCCCAGCAGGTGCTTCGCGATCTCGACCACGATATAGTCGGCGGTGGTGCCCGAATCGTCGTTGTAGCGCGTGAGGCCTTGCAGGCAGGACGGGCAGCTGGTCAGGATTTTCACATCGCCCTTGAAGCCATCCGCGCGCAGCTTGTCGGCGCCCTTGACCATCTCGCCTTCCTTGCGCGAGCGCACCTGGGTCGAGATGTCGGGACGGCTCACGGCGAAGGTGCCCGACTCGCCGCAGCAGCGGTCATTCTTCTCGATCTTGACGTCGTCATGCGTGGAGACCAGCGCATTGACCGTCTTCACCGAATCCTGCAGCTTCATCGGATTGTGGCAAGGCTCGTGGTACATATAGCGGGTACCGTTCACGCCTTCGAGCCTGACGCCCTTTTCTAATAAGTACTCATGGATGTCCATGATGCGGCAGCCCGGGAAGATCTTCTCGAATTCATAGGTCGCCAGCTGGTCGTAGCAAGTGCCGCAGGAGACCAGGACCGTCTTGATGTCGAGGTAGTTCAGCGTGTTGGCCATGCGGTGGAACAGCACGCGGTTATCCGTCATCATCTTGTCGGCCTTGTCGTACTGGCCGGCGCCGCGCTGCGGATAGCCGCAGCACAGGTAACCTGGCGGCAGCACGGTCTGCACGCCGACTTCCCACAGCATCGCCTGGGTGGCCAGGCCGACCTGCGAGAACAGGCGCTCGGAGCCGCAGCCCGGGAAGTAGAACACGGCCTCGGTGTCGGCGTTGGTCTTCTTGGGGTTGCGGATGATCGGGACGATCTTGTCGTCCTCGATGTCGAGCAGCGCGCGCGCCGTCTTCTTGGGCAGGTTGCCCGGCATCTTCTTGTTGATGAAGTGGATCACCTGCTCGCGCACGGGCGCCTTGCCGACCGTCGGCGGCGGCGCGGCGGTCTGCGGCTTGGACAGGCCTTTGAGCAGGCGGTTGCCCATGCGCTGGGCCTTGAAACCGAAATCGATCATCACCTTGCGCGTGGCGTTGATGGTGGTCGGATCGGTCGCATTCAGGAAGAACATGGCCGCGCGGTTGGCCGGCTTGAAGCTGCGCTTGTCCATCTTGCGCAGCAGGTTACGCATATTCATCGACACGTCGCCGAAGTCGATGTTGACCGGACAGGGCGTGACGCATTTGTGGCACACGGTACAGTGGTCCGACACGTCCTCGAACTCTTCCCAGTGACGCAGCGAGACGCCGCGGCGGGTTTGTTCCTCGTACAGGAAAGCCTCGATCAGCGCCGAGGTGGCCAGGATCTTGTCGCGCGGCGAATACAGCAGGTTCGCCTGCGGCACGTGGGTCGTGCACACCGGCTTGCACTTGCCGCAGCGCAGGCAGTCCTTGATGCTGTTGGCGATCTCGCCGATATCGCTCTGCTGCATGATCAGCGATTCGTGGCCCATCAGGCCGAACGACGGCGTGTAGGCGTTGCGCAGGTCGGCGTGGGCGCCTTCCAGGTTGAGCAGCTTGCCCTTGTTGAAGCGGCCTTCCGGATCGACGCGCACCTTGTAGTCGCGGAAGTCCTGGATCTCCTCGTCGGTCAGGAATTCGAGCTTGGTGATGCCGATGCCGTGCTCGCCCGAGATCACGCCGTCCAGCGAACGCGCCAGCTTCATGATGCGCTCGACCGCCTTGTGCGCATCCTGCAGCATGGCGTAGTCGTCAGAGTTCACCGGCAGGTTGGTGTGGACGTTGCCGTCGCCCGCATGCATGTGCAGGGCGACGAACACGCGCGAGCGCAGCACGCGCTTGTGGATCGCGACCGCTTCGTCGAGGATGCACTGGTAGGCGGCGCCATTGAAGATCTGGCGCAGCGGCGCGCGCACTTCGGCCTTCCACGAGACGCGCACGGTATGGTCTTGCACCGCGTCGAACAGGCGCGCGTCGGGCTGGATCGCCAGGCGCTGCAGGATCGCTTCGTTCAGGTGGTCGAGGCCCAGGGTCTGCAGCTGCTCGCGCACGTCGGCCAGCGGCGCATCGAGGTTGGCCAGGATGAAGGTCCAGCGCTTGTCGACCAGGTCGACCAGGGCGCGCGCCTGCAGCGGACGGTCGCCCATGATCTCGTCGCGGTCGACCCCGTCGCCGCTGGCGTCGTCGCTCTTGGCCAGCGGCAGGTGGTCGCTGGCGAGGTAGGCGCGCAGCTGGTCCACCAGCTGCAGCTTGTTCTTGATCGACAGCTCGACGTTGATGCGCTCGATGCCGTCGGTGTACTCGCCCATCCGGTTCAGCGGAATGACCACGTCTTCATTGATCTTGAAGGCGTTGGTATGGCGCGCGATGGCCGCGGTGCGGGCCCGATCGAGCCAGAACTTCTTGCGCGCCTCGGGGCTGACGGCGACGAAGCCCTCGCCCACGCGGGTATTGGCCAGGCGCACGACTTCGGAGGCGGCCAGCGCCACCGCGTTCTCGTCGTCACCGACGATGTCGCCGAACAGCGCCATCTTGGGCAGCACGCCGCGCTTGGACTTGGTGGCGTAGCCGACCGCGCGCAGGTAGCGCTCGTCGAGGTGTTCCAGGCCCGCCAGGCGCAGGGTGGCAAACGCCGGGTCGCCGTTCTTCGGCAGGCTGTCCAGGTAATCCTTGATTTCGACGATCGACGGGATCGCGTCGCGCGCCTGGCCGAAGAATTCCAGCGCCACCGTGCGGGTGAACTTGGGCATCTTGTGCAGGATCCAGCGGCCCGACGTGATCAGGCCGTCGGTGCCCTCTTTCTGGATGCCCGGCAGGCCGGCCAGGAATTTGTCGGTGACGTCCTTGCCCAGGCCTTCCTTGCGGAAGCGCTTGCCCTCGATGGTCAGGGTCTCGGTGCGGAACGGCTGGCCCTTCGGCGCGCCCTTGGCCGAGGGGTGCGTCCATTCAAGCAGGAATTCGGCCGTCGGCGCGTCGTGAATCTTGCCCAGGTTGTGGTTGATGCGGGTGACGTCGAGCCAGTCGCCATTCGGGTCGACCATGCGCCACGAGGCCAGGTTGTCGAGCGCCGTGCCCCACAACACGGCTTTCTTGCCGCCCGCGTTCATCGCGATATTGCCGCCCACGCAGGATGCGTGGGCCGAGGTCGGGTCGACCGCGAACACGAAGCCGGCCTTTTCGGCCGCCTGCGACACCCGCTGCGTGACGACGCCGGCATAGGTGTGGATGGTCGCGTATTCGCGCCCCAGGCCCGGCATGGTCGTCATCTCGACCTCGCCGATGCCGATCAGCTTTTCGGTATTGATCACGGCCGACATCGGCGTGAGCGGGATCGCGCCGCCGGTGTAGCCGGTGCCGCCGCCGCGCGGGATGATGGTCAGTCCAAGTTCGATGCAGCCCTTGACCAGGCCGGCCATCTCGTCCTCGCTGTCCGGCAGCAGCACCAGGAAGGGATACTCGACGCGCCAGTCGGTGGCGTCGGTCACGTGCGAGGTGCGGTGCATGCCGTCGAAGCGGATATTGCGCTTGTCGGTGTAGGCGCCCAGCACCTTGGTGGCGCGCTTGCGCAGGTCGTAGGTCTCGGCGAATTCGCGGCCGAAGTCGTCCACGGCGCGGCGCGCGGCGGCCAGCAGCTGCTCGACGGCGGCGCTGCGGTTGGCGACAACGTCAGGGTCGCTGTCCGCAACAGAGGCGTCCTGCGCATCGACCGTGGTGCGGCGCTTGTCGACTTCGCCCAGGCGATGGTGCAGCGCCTCGATCAGCTTGGCCCGGCGCTTCGGGTTGTCCAGCATGTCGTCCTGCAGATAGGGATTGCGGCGCACCACCCAGATATCGCCCAGCACCTCGTACAGCATGCGCGCCGAGCGGCCGGTCTGGCGCGCGCCGCGCAGGCTGTCGAGCAACGCCCACGATGACTCACCGAGCAGGCGGATCACGATTTCGCGGTCCGAGAACGAGGTGTAGTTATAAGGGATCTCGCGCAGGCGCGCGGGTGCGTTGTCGGCAAGCAGGGTATGGATGTGTGCGGGGGCGTTCATGAATTCTGGTCGACGATCGGACAGGCCCGAAGGATGTTCATTCTAGCTTATTGCGATGCACCACGCTCGGCTAATGCCTCGGCCGCCATTCTGGGCCACACAACAAAATGTCTATACTAATTTGAAAGACCAAACTTAATTTGCTTGCAAGCCTGTCAATGCATCATTCGTTATGCGGCATGACCCGATCGGCATATGTCATCCGGCGTTGTTGGATGGTTCCGGCAACTGCGCGCTTGCCTCGAAGGCTTCGCCGAGCTCGAAGAAATGCCCGCCCGCGACGTAGTGGATGCTCTTCGGTCCCCCGTCGGTCGTGACCCAATGGCCGTCGCGGAACACGGCCGGATCGGCCCAGGCGGCGACCACCTGGCCAAGGAACAGGTCATAGGTGTCCTGGATGTGCGGCTCGGGCAGCAGCCGGCATTCGAGCCAGGCCAGGCAGCCGTCCAGCAGCGGCGCGCCGGTTTGCTCGCCAGTCCAGTAGCCGGCGCCGAAGGCGGCGAACTTGTCGACCTCGCGGCCGCTGGTCGAGCCGACCTGCAAGGTCAGTTGCGCCAGCTCGCGCGACGGCACCATCAGGGCGAACTCGCCGGACGCCTCGACCATAGTGCGCGTGAGCGTACTCTTGTCGAGCACCACCGCTACCTTGGGCGGCGCGAAGTCGAGCGGCATCGACCAGGCGGCGGCCATCACGTTGACCGCGTCGCCATGGCGTGCAGAGACGAGCACCGTGGGCCCGTGGTTCATCAGGCGATAGGCTTTGTCCAGGGGGACGGGAAGGCGGTCGGTCATGCGCAAATCCTGGGGCAGCGTCGAAATGCCCATTATGAACCGCCTCCTGCGAACGTGCAGGATGCTAGCGATCCGACGGCGCGATGTCCTTGATCGCCCCGGCAAAACGCGCATGGGCGGCCGGATCCACGGGTCGCAGCTTCGGCTCGGTGCGCGCCGGATCGTTGCCCAGATAATTCCCGTTCTTCCAGTCGCGCGCGGGCCTGACCGGCCGCGGCACGAAGCCGCCGCCGCAATTCGGGCAGACGTTCAGCAAGACGCCGTCGACGCAGGCGGCGCAGAACGTGCACTCGTAGGAGCAGATGTGCGCCTCGGTCGAGGCGGGCGGCAGGGCCACATTGCAGTGTTCGCAGTTCGGTCGCAGTTCGAGCATCGGCTTCTTCCTGATGACCCGGCCGCTTTCGGAGAGGAAATACTCAGCCGGTGATGCGGGTCAGCATATCACCGAGATTGGTCCAGAAACTATCCGGGATATACAGCAGCGCCAGCGTCATGGTCAGATAACGCGCGAACTTGCCGATCGCCATATACAGCACGCTGGGCCAGAACGGCAGGTGCAGCCAGCCGGCCAGCGTGCACAGCGGGTCGCCGATGCCCGGCAGCCACGACAGCAGCATGGTCTTGGCGCCATACCGCTTGAGCCAGCCGAACCAGCGGCTCTGCCGTTCTTTCGCGAACGCGACCTTGGCGCGGTAGCCGAGGAAATAGTCAAAAGCGCCACCCAGGGTATTGCCGAGCGTGCCGACCAGGATTGCCGGCCAGAACATATCGGGATTGGCCTTGATCACGGCGAACACGGCCGGCTCGGAGCCGAGCGGCAGCAAGGTGGCGGAGACGAAACTGACGATGAAGATCGAGGTCAGCCCGACGGTCGGTGCAGCCAGGAAGTCAAGCAGCCATTGGACAGCGGATTCGATCATGCGGGCTTAGGCGATGGCCTAGTGGTGACAATAAGGCTCCATTATAATGATCCGGTACTTTCGTCACGACACGATACGACGAGCCTGCCACCCAGCCCGTCATATCGACCTTTGCGCCACGGTCACCCACCCTAGCGGAACAGTTCGCGTCGTCCGTCCCGCCGGTCTTTCCGGCATGACTTTTGCAACCCGACCATGACTACCGACTACCTCAGAAAAATCCTGACCGCCCGCGTCTACGACGTCGCCGAACAGACGCCGCTCGACCTCGCCCCGACTCTGTCCCAACGGATGGGCAACCGCATCTATTTCAAGCGCGAGGACATGCAGAGCGTGTTCAGCTTCAAGCTGCGCGGCGCCTACAACAAGATGGCGAACCTCACGCCCGAGCAGCTCAAGCGCGGCGTGATCTGCGCCTCGGCCGGCAACCATGCCCAGGGCGTGGCGCTGTCGGCCTGCCGCCTGGGCTGCCGCGCGCTGATCGTGATGCCGACCACCACGCCGCAGCTCAAGATCGACGCGGTCAAGGCGCGCGGCGGCGCCAGCGTCGAAATCGTGCTGCATGGCGACTCCTACACCGACGCCTATAACCACGCGCTGCTGCTGGAAAAAGAGCAGCGCCTGACCTTCGTGCACCCCTTCGACGATCCGGACGTGATCGCCGGCCAGGGCACGATCGGCATGGAAATCCTGCGCCAGCTGTCGAGCCCGATCCACGCGATATTCGTCGCCATCGGCGGCGGCGGGCTGATCGCCGGCATCGGCGCCTATGTGAAACAGATCCGTCCCGACATCAAGATCATCGGCGTGCAGACCCTGGATTCGGACGCGATGGCGCGTAGCCTGAAGGCCGGCCATCGCGTGACCCTGACTGATGTCGGCCTGTTCTCGGACGGCACCGCGGTGCGCCTGGTGGGCGAGGAAACCTTCCGCGTCGCCCAGCAGGTGGTCGACGAGATCATCCTGGTCGACACCGACGCGATCTGCGCCGCGATCCAGGACGTGTTCCAGGATACGCGCAGCATCCTCGAGCCGGCCGGCGCGCTGGCGGTGGCCGGCGCCAAGGCCTATATCGAGCGCTCGCAGATGAACCGCGAGCCGATCAAAAACGAAACGCTGGTGGCGGTGGCCTGCGGCGCCAATATGAATTTCGACCGTCTGCGCTTCGTGGCCGAGCGCGCCGAGCTGGGCGAATCGCGCGAAGCGGTGTTTGCCGTGACCGTCCCCGAGCAGCGCGGCAGCTTCCGCCGTTTCTGCGCGCTGGTCGGTCCGCGCAACGTCACCGAATTCAATTACCGCATCAGCGATGAAAGCGAAGCCCACGTCTTCGTCGGCGTACAGGTGGGCAACCGCAGCGAATCGGGCCTGCTGGCGCGCACCTTCGAAGAACACGGCTACAAGACGCTCGATCTCACCTACGACGAGCTGGCCAAGCTGCACATCCGCCACTTGGTGGGCGGGAAAAGTTCACTTGCGCATGACGAATTGCTGTATCGTTTCGAGTTCCCCGAACGGCCGGGTGCGCTCATGCGCTTCCTGGACAGCATGGCGCCGAACTGGAATATCTCGCTGTTCCACTACCGCAACCAGGGCGGCGACGTGGGGCGCATCCTGGTCGGGCTGCAAGTGCCGCAGGCCGAGATGGATGAGTTCCGCCAGTTCCTGGCCTCGCTCGGTTACCGCTACTGGGACGAGAGCGGGAATCCCGTCTATAAATTGTTTTTGGGGGCATGACGCCCCAAGTCTATGAATACCCCTGATCAATCGCCACTTGGCAAATCTTCCGCCTACCAGAGCCAGTACGCCCCCGAGCTGCTGTTCCCGATCCCGCGCCAGCAAAAGCGCGAGGAATTGGGCCTCTCGGGCACGCTCCCCTTCTTCGGGGTCGACATCTGGAACGCCTATGAATTGTCGTGGCTGAATATGCGCGGCAAGCCGCAGGTCGCGATCGCGACCGTGACGGCGCCCGCCGATTCACCGAACATCATCGAGTCGAAGTCGTTCAAGCTGTACCTGAACTCGTTCAACCAGACCCGCCTCGCCGGTCCCGAGGCCTTGTTGGCCCTGCTGCGCGACGACCTGTCGAACGGCTTCGGCGCGCCGGTCCACGTCACCCTGACCAGCCCGGAACAATTCGGTGGCATCAAGATGGGCGAGCTGGAAGGTACGCTGCTGGATCGCCTCGACATCGAGATCGACGCTTACTCGCCGGCCCCGCAGCTGCTCAAGGCCAACCACGAGGACGCGCCGGTGGAAGAAACCCTGGTGTCGCACCTGCTCAAGTCCAATTGCCTGGTTACGGGCCAGCCGGACTGGGGCACGGTGCAGATCCGCTACGTCGGCCCGCAGATCGACCAGGAAGGTTTGCTGAAATACCTGATCGGCTTCCGCGAGCACAACGAGTTCCACGAGCAGTGTGTGGAGCGCATCTTCATGGACGTGCTGCGCCAGTGCCAGCCGAGCAAGCTGGCCGTGTATGCGCGCTACACGCGGCGCGGCGGCCTGGATATCAATCCATGGCGGGCCAACTTCAGCACCGGTAAACCGGGCAATCTGCGTGGCGCGCGCCAGTAAACATCCAATTTCTGTCAGGATATTACCCGCACGCCTGTGCGTTTTAGGCGACAGCCATGCACCGTGCATGGCTCCACCTTTTGCTATACGATACTGAACGACCTGCCTTGTTTTTAAGCAGGCCTTCGAGCAATCATCGGTAAACAGGAGGACCGGCATACGATTGCTGGCCTCAACAGCTGATTCGTTGAGGAAATTGCGTAACGATGTTGATGCAAGTCAACTAACTGCTTATCCCGTTTCGACGGGTATCGTGCGGCCGTTCGGCGAGAAGCCCCAACTGTCGCGAAATCGAGTGTCTCAGGCCCCAAACAGGCCTATAATCCCGTGCTCGCAAGCACTCCACGCGTGCATCGCACCCACGTTATGACGAATCTAAGCAAAATCCTCTCGCTCGAGAACGTGCAACTCGACATCGAAGTGTCGAGCAAGAAACGAGCCTTCGAGCAAGCCGGCCTGATCTTCGAGAACAACTGCGGCATCGCCCGCTCGATCGTGTCGGACAACCTGTTCGCGCGCGAACGCCTGGGCTCGACGGGCCTGGGCCACGGCGTCGCCGTCCCGCACGGCCGCATCAAGGGCAGCAAGAGCCTCAAGTCGCCGCTGGCTGCCTTCGTGCGCCTGAAGGAGCCGATTCCTTTCGAGTCGCCCGACGGCCAGCCGGTGAGCCTGCTGTTCTTCCTGCTGATCCCTGACCACGTCACCCAGCAGCATCTCGAGATCCTGTCCGAGATCGCCGAGCTGTTCTCCGACGAGTCGGTGCGCACCGCCCTGGCGACCGATCCGGATCCGAGATCGGTGCATGACCGCATTATCAACTGGCAACCCAGCCTCCAGGCTCTGGGTTAAACTGAGCGTCTAGTGAAACGCGCGGCAATCACGCCGCGCGCGCCTTTTTTGCGACGACGACAATGCCCATGCTGCAGTCCCCGCTGACCATCCAACGGCTGTACGACGACAACCGCGACAGCCTGCAACTGGGCTGGTTCGCGGGCTTTCCCGGCGGTGAACGCCAGATCGCCGGCGACGCCGCCTCGGCCGCCGACCAGGTCGGCCACCTGAACCTGATCCACCCGGGCCGGATCCAGGTCTTCGGCCACCAGGAACTCGACTATTACCACCGCCTCAAGGCCAATTCGCGCAGCCATGTGGTCGGCGAACTGATCGGCGGAGGCCCGCCCGCGCTGATCATCGCGCAAGGCCTGGAAACCCCGCCCGACATCCTGGCCATCTGCGACGAGCAGAACATCCCGCTGTTCTCGACACCGCTGCCGGCGGCGCAGGTGATCGATTTCCTGCGCGTGTATTTATCGAAGAAGCTGGCCCAGCGCGTGATCATGCACGGCGTGTTCATGGACGTGCTGGGCGTGGGCGTGCTGATCACGGGCGACTCGGGCCTGGGCAAGAGCGAACTGGGCCTGGAACTGATCTCGCGCTCGCACGGCCTGGTGGCCGACGACGCCGTGGAATTCTCGCGCATTGCGCCGAACATGATCGAGGGCCGCTGCCCGCCGCTGCTGCAGAATCTGCTTGAGGTGCGCGGCCTGGGCCTGCTGGACATCAAGGCGATCTTCGGCGAGACGGCGGTGCGGCGCAAGATGCGCCTCAAGCTGATCGTGCACCTGGTCAAGCGCGGCGCGCTGGACGAAGAGGTCGAGCGCCTGCCCTTCCACTTTCCGACCGAGGACGTGCTGGGCCTGCCGATCCGCAAGGTCGTCATTCCGGTGGCAGCCGGCCGCAATATCGCGGTGCTGCTCGAGGCCGCGGTGCGCAACACGATCCTGCAACTGCGCGGCATCGACACGCTGCAGGAATTCATGGAACGCCAGCGCCAGGCGATGAGCGCGGACTGAACCTTCACGCGATGGCCCGGTGGCGTGCCATCGGGTGAAGGTTGCGGTATCATCGCCGCATGCACATCGTCCTCATCACCGGCATCTCGGGCTCGGGCAAGTCCGTGGCCCTGAATGTCCTGGAAGACGCGGGTTACTACTGCGTCGACAACCTGCCGCCGGCCCTGCTGCCGGCCCTCGTCAATACGGTCAATGAAACCGGCACCGCCAAGATGGCGGTCGCGGTCGACGCGCGCAGCGCCGAGTCGCTGGTCGAACTGCCGGTGAGCGTGCGCCGCATGCGCGAAGACGGCCATGCGGTCAAGGTCATGTTCCTGACCTCGAGCACCCATTCGCTGGTCGCGCGTTTTTCCGAAACACGGCGCAGCCACCCGCTGTCGCACGAGCTGCGGCCGGGCGAGAACCCGGCCTCGCGCCGCACCCTGATCGAATGCATCGCCGAAGAACGCGAGCGCCTGTCGTCGATCGAGAACCTGGGCCATGTGATCGACACCTCGGAACTCTCGGCCAATAAGCTGCGCGCCTGGATCAAGGAGCTGGCCGAAGTCGACCATGCGCCGCTGACGCTGTTCTTCGAATCGTTCGCCTTCAAGGTCGGCGTGCCGCTCGACGCCGACTTCGTGTTCGACGTGCGCGCGATCCCGAACCCGTATTACGACCTGGCCCTGCGGCCACTCACCGGCAAGGACCAGCCGGTGATCGACTTCCTCGACGCCCAGCCGAGCGCGATCGAGATGCTGGCCGATATCCGCACCTTCGTGGCCAAGTGGCTGCCTTCGTTCAAGACCGATAACCGCAGCTACCTGACGGTGGCGGTGGGCTGCACCGGCGGCCAGCACCGCTCGGTGTACATGGCCGAGCACCTCGGCGCCTATTTTGGCGATACCGAACGGGTGATCGTGCGGCATCGGGAGCAGCCGAAGAATCCGGCGGCTTGATCTCGTCGTCGCTGTTCAGCTATTGAAGAAATAGTAGGCAGCGACGCCTACGCTCTCACCCATGTGGTATGGGACCAGGAATGCCAGCGATACGACGCTGATGGCCAGGGATGCTTTCACGAACGGCGGGAGCGCACGGTATTCAGCGATCAGGTTTTGCCAGGAAATCATGTGCAGCTGTCATCCTTGATAAAAATCTGACAGTAGCACACGGAGATGGCTTGCAGGCTCACGCATTCTCACCGCTGGCTTGCGGGGATTTCCCGATTCACGCAGAATGACTTTATTCCCCACGCAGGAAAAGTGCCATGCGAACGACAGTCACTATCGATGATGAGCTTTATGCGAAAGCGCTGGAGATGGCTGACCCAGAGATGGACAAGGCGGACTTGTTCAGGGAGGCGATCAAGACATTCGTGCGCGTGCAAGCAGCCAAACGCCTTGCTGCTCTTGGCGGTGCCACGCCTGACATGTCCGAAATACCTCGCAGGCGTCCTGAGCTGAACCGATGAATAGAGTCCTGATCGATACCTCCGTCTGGGTCGATCATTTCCTTCATCGTAATGCGCCATTGGTCGGCTTGCTCTCGCTCGACCTCGCACTTGCCCACCCGATGGTAGTGGCCGAATTAGCCTGCGGCACACCGCCAGCTCCGCGTGCACGAACCTTGGCAGATATCGCGGCGCTGCCGATGGCCAAGCAAGCCAGCCTCGACGAGATAAGAGAACTGATCGAGCGAGAACAGCTCTATGGGCTCGGCTGCGGCCTGGTCGACCTCGCCTTGCTCTCATCGACGTTGCTGACGCCCGGCTCGCGGCTATGGACGCGAGACAAGCGACTCGACAAACTGGCGGCGCGCTTTGCCGTGAGCTACGGCCCTGCATTGCATTGAATCGGGCCCGGTGCGACAGCGCGGCATTTACCGCAGCACCGCCGCCGTATCCACTACCCGCACATCATGCATCTGGTGCAAATACGCCTCCAGATAGCCCTTGTGCGAAGCCCCGACGATGACCAGCAGCCGCGTGCCCGGCATCACACCCACCACATCGCGGATATTGGCCGCCATGCGCAGGTTGCGCGTTTCCCAGTAGCCGACGTAGCCGCGGCCGAAGCGCTGCGGTGACGGTTCGTTCATCGCCGCGCCGAAGTCGATCTCGAAGGTCGCCGCGACGTGGGCCGGCGAATTGTAGACACGGTACATCGCCAGCAGCCCTTCCGGGGTATCCACACCCCGGTCGAGGATCTCGTCCTCTTTCTTGCGCTTCGCATTGGCCGGATTGTCCCAGGCCTTCATGATCGCCTCGCCGGCCGCCTTGCGGTCGGCGTAGGGACGGCCTGCCGTCTGGTCATCCATCGCATACACGCGTTTATGCCCCAGCCGGGCCGCCAGCTGCGCCGCGATCGCCACGCTTTCGTTGGGATGGATCGCGAGCTTTTGCAGCCGCGCGACCAGGGCGTCATCGAGCCCATCGCCGGCGCGGCGCTCGGCAGCCGGCAGACGGAGCCACTGGACCACGGCCGACGCCTCCTCGCCGCCCGCCATGAACACGGCCGCCAGATGCCGCCGCTGGGCCGCCGAGGGCGCTGCGGGCCAGGCAGCCAGCAGCTTTTCGGCCTCGGCGGTGGCCTGCGGCACATCGAGCCCGGTCGCCGCCCTGGCCGGCGCGGTGTCCCGGCAATAGGTGTCGACCGCCTCCTGGTAGCGCGCCGCATAACGGCGCATGAAATCGCACTGCGGCCCGGAGCGGTCCTCGACCGCGATCGCCTGCGGCTTCCAGGCCGCGAGCCGTTCGTTCAGTGGGGCCAGGCTCGATGCCTGGAAGGTCTTGGGCAAATGCGCCAGGTGGGGCGAGCCGAGCACCATGATTTCGTTGACCGGCCCTGTCGTGGGGCCCTTGAGCCGGCTCGGATCGAAGGCCGGCTGGTAGTCCTGCGCGGCGGCGCTGCCGCATAAAGTCATCGAGATCAGCAGGGCACGCAGGCGCATCGGTCTTCCTTTCAAATCATGAAGGCCCGATGTTCACACCCCGTCTCTACGATGTCACGCAAAAATGGATATGCACGCAGCCGATTATGCAAGATGCCTGAGCGGATGCGCGTGCTCCGGCCACACCGGTTCGAAGAAGCGCGCCACCATCCCGGGCGTGACCTGGTCGAGCGATGGCGGATTCCATTGCGGCGCATTGTCCTTGTCGATCACCAGTGCGCGTATGCCTTCCAGCACTTCGCCATGCTCGAAATTGTGGCGCACCAGCGAGCGTTCCATGCGCAGGCAGTCGGCCACGTCGAGCGCGGCGCCGCGCGCCAGCAGTTCGTGGGTCACGCACATCAACAGGGGCGAACGCTGGCGCATGGCGGCCAGCGCCTTGTGTGCGAACGGTGTTGCGTCGCCTTCGAGCGATCCCATGATCGCGGCGACCGACGCCGCGCCGAAATGCGCATCGATGCTCTTGCGCCGGACCTGCAATTCGCTTGCCCCCGCCATTGCAGCAAACGGCGCCGCGAAGGCGCGGATCGCCGCCGGCAGCCCGGCGCCTTGCGTCGACGCGATCAATGCCTTCAGGTCAGGCAACTCGGCGCTTGGCACGAACACGTCGGCCAGGCCGATATACAGCGCGTCGGCGGCGCCGATCGTCAGTCCGGTCAGGCCCAGGTAGTTGCCCAGCTGTCCCGGCGCATGCGACAGGAAGTGGCTGCCGCCGACGTCGGGGAACAGGCCGATGTTCACCTCGGGCATGGCCATCTTGGTACGCTCGGTCACGATGCGCAGCCCGCAATCCGGGCCGCCCTGGGCGATGCCCATGCCGCCGCCCATCACGACGCCATCCATGATGGCGATATAGGGCTTCGGATAGAAATGGATCAGGTGGTTCAGCGCGTATTCTTCGGTGAAGAAATCCTCGAGCAGCGCGCTGCCGCCCATCGGCGACGCATGGCCGACCTCATGGAAGAAGCGGATGTCGCCGCCCGCGCACAAGGCCTTCTCGCTGCTGCTGGTCAGTACGACCGCCTCGACCTGCCCGTCATGCTCCCAGGCGCGCAGCACGTCGGTCAGCGCGCGTACCATCTCGAGCGACAGCGAATTGAGCGCCTTTGGGCGGTCCAGGGTGATGATGCCGGTGCGGTTGGCGATGCGGGTCAGGACGTGGTCGGTCATGGCGTGATCCGTAATGGAAAGACATGCATTTTACCGAACACATAGATGCGCGTAGTACCGGGGAGGCTGGATGCAAAAAGGGCGTCCCCTCAGACGCCCTTAGCTAGTGTGAGCCCTGCGCCTGATCAGGCGACAGCAGCGTCTTCGCCGTCGATTTCCGGCATGCGTTTGATCGAGGTACGGCTATGGTCTTTCAGTTGCTGCTTGTGTTTGAGGATCTGTCGGTCCAGCTTATCCATCAGCGTATCGATCGCGGCGTACAGGTCTTGTGCGACGCTTGCCACGTGCAGGGTCTTGCCCGACACCTGGACGTTGATCTCTGCTTTCTGCCTTTTTTCTTTTTCAGTGAGGTTGTCGACGGCCAGGAAGACGTGGGTGTCGATCACCTGGTCGAAATGGCGAATGATGCGCTCGAGCTTATTCTGAACGTATTCACGGATGGCGGGGGTTACTTCGAGATGATGGCCACTGATTGTGAGGTTCATACACACTCCTTTGAAAATGTTGCACCGTGTGGACCACAGGAACGCGACAGGGCACGATGTCTGTGGACGGCGCAGTTACAAGGACTTGCGGAGGCTTACAGGGGGTATCTTGAGGGCTTCACGGTATTTTGCAACCGTGCGGCGCGCGATGACCATGCCTTGTTCCCCGAGCATCTCCGCGATCTTGCTATCGGATAAAGGGTTCCTAGGGTCTTCTGCTCCTGTCAATTGTGCGATGAGCGCACGGATTGCCGTCGAGGATGCTTCGCCTCCCGCCTCGGTGGCAACGTGGCTGCCGAAGAAATACTTCAACTCAAACATGCCGTGCGGGGTCAGCATGTATTTCTGCGTTGTGACACGAGAAATTGTGCTCTCGTGTAGGCCTAGTGTATCAGCTATCTCACGTAAAACAAGGGGCCGCATGGCAACCGCGCCATGGGAGAAAAAATTGCGCTGGCGCTCGACGATCGCCTCCGCCACACGCAGGATGGTGTCGAAACGCTGGCGCATATTCTTGATGAGCCACTTCGCTTCCTGCATCTGCGCGCCCATCTGCGCCTCGCTCTTGCCCTGCTTGAGCAGGCTGGCGTACAGGCTGTTCACGCGCAGGCGCGGCATCACGTCGGGGTTCAGGGTGACCGCCCAGCCGCTCTTGGAACGGCGCACGATCACGTCCGGCACCACATAGTCCGACACGTTCGAAGCGAACGCCGCGCCCGGATGCGGATTGCATTGGCGCACCACGGCCTGCACCTCGCGCAAGTCTTCGTCGTCGCAGTCGAGCGCTTTTTTCAGCTTGCTGTATTCGCGCTGGGCGAACCAGCTCAGGTAACCCTCGACGATCTTGAGGGCCATGCGGCGCGTGACCATCGGCACACCCGGCATGCGCCGGATCTGCAGCGCCAGGCACTCGGCCGCGCTGCGCGCGCCGACGCCCACCGGGTCCATGCTCTGCACCAGCGCCAGCGCGCAGCGCAGCTCGTCGATCTCGATATCGAGCTCTTCGGGCAACCGCGCGTGGATCTCGTCGAGCGCTTCCTCGAGGTAGCCGTTGTCGTCCAGCGCATCGATCACCAGCTCGGCCAGCGCACGGTCGCGCGCCGACAGGGTGGCTTCGCGCACCTGTTCCATCAGGTGTTCGCGCAGGGTGATGGCGCAGGCTTCCAGTTGCGGGCGGCCGTCCTCGTCCTCGCCGCCGCTGCCGGAAGACGGCGCACCGCCCTCGCTCCAGTCGGCGTCGCTGCGATCGTTGTCGGCGCCGCCCTCGAAACCTTCGCCCTCCTGCGCCGGCGCACCCTCGCCCTCGGCCTGCTGGCCGGGCGCCGGCGGCGCTTCGCCGCTGGCGGGTGCATTGTTGATGGCGCCGTCGGCCAGCAAACGCACCGACCGGTCGAGTGGATCGTCGAGCCGCTCGAGCAAGGGATTATCGCCCAGTATCTGCTCGATCTCCTGATGCAGCTCGAGCGTCGACAGTTGCAGCAACCGGATCGACTGCTGCAGTTGCGGCGTAAGCGCGAGGTGCTGCGAAGTGCGAAGTTGCAGGGACTGTTTCATCTAGGCGTCGCTCACATGCGGAAGTGTTCACCCAGGTACACGCGGCGCACCGACTCGTCCGCGATGATGTCGTCAGGGCGGCCGGAGGCAAGCACCGCGCCCTGGTTGATGATGTAGGCGCGGTCGCAGATGCCAAGCGTCTCGCGCACGTTGTGGTCGGTGATCAGGACACCGATCTGGCGCTCCTTCAGGAAGCGCACGATGCGCTGGATCTCGATCACGGCGATCGGGTCGACGCCGGCGAACGGTTCGTCGAGCAGCACGAAGCGCGGATTGGTCGCCAGCGCGCGCGCGATCTCCACGCGGCGGCGTTCGCCGCCCGACAGCGACAGCGCCGGATTCTCGCGCAGCTTCTCGATCTGCAGGTCGGCCAGCAGGGTGTCGAGGCGCTCGTTGATCTGGTCTTTCGACAGCGGCTTGCCGTTGTCCTTCTGCAGCTCGAGCACGGCGCGGATGTTCTCTTCGACCGTCAGCTTGCGAAATACCGAGGCCTCCTGCGGCAGGTAGGACAGGCCCAATACGGCGCGGCGGTGGATCGGCAGGCTGGTGATGTCGGTGCCGTTGATGTCGATCGAGCCGGCGTCCGACGGCACCAGGCCGACGATCATGTAGAACGAGGTCGTCTTGCCGGCGCCGTTCGGGCCCAGCAAGCCGACCACTTCACCGCATTCGACCTGCAGCGACACGTCGCGCACCACCAGACGCTTGCCATAGCTTTTCTGCAGGCCCTTGACGACCAGGGTGCTGCAATCGCCCAGCTCCATCGGGATTGCCGTCATTGCGCTCCTCCGGCGGGGGTGCGCTTGGGCGAGAGGATCAGGGTGCCGCGACCGCCGCCAACCTTGCTCTGGCCGCTGACGTCGTTGCGCACGGTGGCCACTTCCTTGCGGCTGTCATACGAGATGAAAGGGCCGGTGACCTGGTTGCTCAGTTGATCGTTTTCCAGTTCCTTGATCAGGGCATTCGAGTACAGGCGCACCAGCTCGGCGCGCTCGTCGTACTCGATGCGCTCGGCCTGGCCTTCGACCCACAGGTTGGGACCGCCGTCGCGCTTCTGGCGGAACGTGGTGAGCTTGCCGTTGTTGGCGGTGAGTGTCACCGTCATATAGCCTTCGGGCGTTTCCCTGACCACGGCGCGGTCGGCCTTGAGCAACAGCGTACCGCGGGTGAGGATCACGTTACCGGTAAGGGTGCGCACGCCGTTGACCCCATCGAGATCGGCGGAATCGTATTCGACCTGCGCGGGCTTGAGCGAGTCGGCACGTTCGGCGGCTGCCGTCAGCGACAGCAGGGAAAGGAGTGCGGCGGCAAATAATTTTTTCATGATAAGGAATGCTGGTCCTGGGTTATCACACGGTGCAGGGCTTACTGGCGCGGGCGTGGCGGATAGATGATCTGGCCGCGGCTGGACATGTGCACTTGCTGGGTGGCGTTGTTGGCGACCATGCCGGTGCCTTTCACGCTCGATGCCCCAAGCTGCAGGTCAACCGGGAGGTCGGTCTTGACGATCTCTTCGTCGGGGAGCACGGTCAGCGCCTGGCTACGCAAGTGCAAAGACTCGCTCTGCGCGGTCTTCGGGCGCTGCAGATCGACGTCGCCCATCAGTTCGACCCGGTGCTCTTCGTGGAACACCTGGGCGTTCTTGGCGACCACCGTCATTGGCGGGCGGCCCGGCTCGACGCCGCGCAGCAGCGGCTGGTCGACGTGCGAAACGTCGCCGCGCGGGATGTGGGCCAGGTGCTTGCCCGACAACACATAGCTCGGCTGGCCGTTCTCGGTCATGCGCACGAACGAGAAATTCTCGACGATGTAGTCCGGTTCGTCCGGCGGCCCGCCCAGCTGGGCGTCGATGTCGGACGCCTGCATCAGTTGCAGCAGCCAGAAGCTGCCGAAGGCGAAGAAGACGCCGATCACGATCATCGCCAGGAGATTCCAGCGATGCGCGGTACGCTTGTTTTGGACGATGGTGGCCATGGTGCGTGGCCTCAGGCGAAGTACGGCGCGAGCGCCTGGTCGTAGGTGCCCTGGGCGCGCATCACGAGATCGCACACCTCGCGCACAGCGCCGCGGCCCCCGCCATTTTTGGTGACGTAGTGCGCGCGGTGCTGCACCTCGGGATGGCCGGACGGCACCGCGACGGCGAAGCCGACGCGCGCGAACAGCGGCAGGTCGATCACGTCGTCGCCGATGTAGCCGCACTGCTCGGCCGTGAAGCCGGTGGCCTCGAGCAGCTTGGCGAAGCCGATACGCTTGTCGTGGATGCCCTGGTGGACGTGCGAGATGCCAAGATCGGCCGCGCGCTTGACGACGATCGGCGACAGGCGCGCGCTGATGATCGCGGTCTGCACGCCGGTCTTGTTCAACAGCTGGATGCCCAGGCCGTCGAGCACGTTGAAGGTCTTGGTGACTTCGCCGTCGGGACCATAGGTCAGGCTGCCGTCGGTCAGCACGCCGTCGACGTCGAAGATCATGACCTTGATGCGGGCGGCGCGTTCCATATGCGCCAGCGGGGTAATGGCGGGAATGAATTCACTCATCAGATCACCTTGGCGCGAGTCAGGTCGTGGATGTGCAGCGCGCCGACCAGGCGGTCGTCTTCATCGACCACCAGCATCTGGTTGATGCGGAATTCTTCCATCACGGCGACGGCGTCGACCGCGAGCTGCTCGGGGCGCACGCGGCGCGGGTTGGCGTGCATCACGTCGCGGATCTGGATGTCCGAGAAGTCGTGCATGCGCTCGATCACGCGGCGCAAGTCGCCGTCGGTGAACACGCCGACCGGACGGCCGTCGGCGTCGACGACAGCGGTCATGCCGAGGCCCTTGCGGGTGACCTCCAGCAGCGCTTCGACCAGCGAGGTTTCGGGGCGCACGCTCGGCACCGCGTCGCCGCTGCGCATCACGTCGCGCACATGGGTCAGGAGGCGCCGGCCCAGCGCGCCGCCCGGATGCGACAGCGCGAAGTCCTGTTCACGGAAGCCGCGCGCGTCGAGCAGCGCCACAGCCAGCGCATCGCCCATGGCGAGGGTCACGGTGGTGCTGGTGGTCGGCGCGAGGTTGAGCGGGCAGGCTTCCTTGTCCACCGCGATGTTCAGGTGCACGTCGGCCAGCTTGGCCAGGCGCGAGGCCGGCTTGCCGGTCATGGCGATCACGCGTGCGCCCAGGCGCTTCACGGCCGGCAGGATGTCCAGGATCTCGGACGATTCGCCCGAATTGGAAATCGCGATCACGACGTCATTCTTGGTGACCATGCCCAGGTCGCCGTGCGCGGCCTCGCCCGGGTGCATGAAGAAGGCCGGGGTGCCGGTGGACGCCAGGGTGGCGGCGATCTTGCGGCCGATGTGGCCCGACTTGCCCATCCCGGACACGACCACGCGGCCGTCGCAGGCCATGATCAGCTGCGCGGCGTTCACGAAACTGTCGTCGTCGCCCAGGCGCGCCTGCAGCGCGCGAATGGCGTCGGCTTCGATCGACAGCGTTTCGCGACCCAGGGCCAAGACGCGCCGGGCCAGGGTTTCGTCAAAACTTTTCGGCATTATTTTTTCATCGGTTACACTCATTTTGGAAGTATAAACGAATTGGGAAAGCAAAAAACTTGCCAGTCGTAACAAACGATAACATGCGCATGCCGCACCACACCTGGCTAGTGCCATAAGATCAACACTTTTGCTGTTTATCCCAGCTTCGCACCAATGCATTCCGGTCTTGAACTCACCCTCCTCCTGCTGGGCTGCGCCGTCCTGGGCGTGGTCGTTTTCCGTAGCCTGCAACTGCCGCCGATGCTCGGCTACCTCGCCGTCGGTGTCCTGATCGGCCCCCACGCCCTGGCCCTGGCCGAAGACAGCCCGACCACCCATGCGCTGGGCGAGTTCGGGGTCGTGTTCCTGATGTTCTCGATCGGCCTGGAGTTCTCGCTCGGGCAGCTGCGCTCGATGCGGCGCATCGTGTTCGGGCTCGGGCTGGCCCAGGTGGTGTCGACGATCGCGGCCGCCATGGGGATCGGGCTGCTGGCGGCCTGGTTCCTGCCCGGCATTCCGCTCGGCTGGCAGGCCGCCTTCGCGCTGGGCGGCGCGCTGGCGATGTCCTCGACCGCCATCGTCGTCAAGCTGCTCACCGAACGGCTGGAGCTCGAGAGCGAGCATGGGCGGCGCATCGTCGGCATCCTGCTGTTCCAGGACCTGGCGGTGGTACCGCTCTTGATCATGATCCCGGCGCTGGCGCGCGATCCGGAAGACATGGCGATCACGCTCGGGGTGGAGGCGCTCAAGGCGGCGCTGGTGCTTGCCCTGCTGCTGTTCTTCGGCCAGAAGCTGATGGGACGCTGGTTCACCATCGTCGCCAAACGCCGCTCGCAAGAGCTGTTCATGCTCAACCTGTTATTGGTGACCCTGGGCGCGGCCTGGATCACCGAGCAGGCCGGCCTGTCGCTGGCCCTGGGCGCCTTCGTGGCCGGCATGCTCATCTCCGAGACGCCTTACAAGCATCAGGTGGAAGAAGACATCAAGCCGTTCCGCGACGTGCTGCTCGGGCTGTTCTTCATCACGATCGGCATGCTGCTCGACCTGCGCATGGTGATCGAACACTGGTGGCTGGTGCTGCTGTTGCTCGCGCTGCCGGTGCTGCTCAAGTTCGGCCTGATTGCCCTGCTCGCGCGCGCCTTCGGAGCATCGCTTGGCACGGCGATGCGCACCGGCCTGGCGCTGGCCCAGGCGGGCGAATTCAGCTTCGTGCTGCTCAATCACGCCTCCGGCTCGAAGCTGGTCGACCCGTTCGTGATGCAGCTGGTATTGGCCTCGATGGTGCTGTCAATGCTGCTCGCCCCTTTCATCATCGCCAATATGGACCGGATCGCGATGAAGCTTGCGGCCAATGAGTGGATGACGCAGTCGCTGCAGCTGACCCAGCTCGCCACGCGCACCATGAAGACCCAGAATCACGTGGTCATCGCCGGCTTCGGGCGCAGCGGCCAGAGCCTGGCGACCCTGCTCAAGGAAGAGGCGCTGCCCTGGCATGCGCTGGACCTGGATCCGGAGCGGGTGCAAGAGGCGCGCGCAGCCGGCGCCACCGTCTCGTACGGCGACGCGGCGCGCCGCGAAAGCCTGATCGCGGCCGGCATCCACCGCGCCAGCGCGCTGGTGATCACCTTCGCCGACACGCGCCAGGCCCTGAAGGTGCTGCACCTGGTGCACGAGCTGGCCCCGAACCTGCCGGTGATCGTGCGGAGCCACGATGACGGCGACATGGACGTGCTGAAGGCGGCTGGCGCCACCGAGGTGGTGCCGGAGGCGCTGGAGAGCAGCCTGATGCTGGCCTCGCACGCGCTGGTGACCCTGGGCGTGCCGCTGCGGCGCGTGGTGCACCGGGTGCAGGCGGCGCGCGACGACCGCTATGCGACCCTGCGCGGCTACTTCCATGGCGCGAGCGACAGCGGCGCGACGCTTGAGCCGGGACATGTGCGCCTGCATTCGGTGCGGCTGCATGCGCAGGCCGGCTCGATCGGCCGCAGCCTGGCGGAACTGGGGCTGGACGGTATTGCGGCCGAGGTGACGGCGTTGCGGCGCGGCGGCGCGGATGTGGAGCCGGGGCCGGGCGTGGTGCTGGCCGCGGGCGACGTGGTGGTGGTGCGCGGGGATGGGGAAGCGGTCAGCCGGGCGGAGGACAGGTTGTTGTGATGCTGGCCACGCCCTCGTGTGGGCAAGTCACGCGGCTCCAGCACGTCGTTCCCGCGGAGTGATGTGACCCCTTGAAGTGAGACTCCACTTCAAGGTGTCTTATGAAGTACGACGAGCAGTTTAAATTTTCAGCCGTTGAGGCCTACT
>NZ_VPFD01000043.1 GCF_008014745.1 Massilia arenae | reverse complement strand
GCGCCGGCGCCGGCGCCGGTCGCGCCGGGCAACACGGTCGACCTGGCGCGTGCGCGGCGCGCCGGCGGCGTGCTGCTCGAAGCACTGCGCCGCGGCGCCCTGAACGACGGCGCCATGGCCAGCCTGGCCGCGGCGCTGGCGGCGCATCCGGCCGCCACCCGCGTGACCCAGGTCCAGTCGGCGATCGCCGACTTCGACTTCGACCTCGCCCTCGGGCACCTGGAGACCGTCATCGGCCTGCTGGGTGATGGGGCACTTGACGACGTTTCCGACGAATCCCCAGCATGAGCCAACCGAATACCCGTCCGCTGATCCTCGCGGTCGACGACGAAGCCAGCAACCTGCAGCTGCTGCGCCAGATCCTGCAGGACCACTATCGCCTGCTGTTCGCCAAGGACGGCGCGCGCGCGCTCGAACTGGCGCGCCAGGAGCAGCCCGACCTGGTGCTGCTGGACGTGATGATGCCCGGGATGTCGGGCTACGAAGTGTGCGCCGCGCTCAAGGCGCATCCCGCCACCGCCTCGGTACCGGTGGTCTTCGTGACCGCCCTGACCGAGACCGCCGACGAGGTCGAAGGCTTCGAGGCCGGCGCGGTCGACTACATCACCAAACCGGTCAGCCCGCCGGTGGTGCGGGCGCGCGTGCGCACCCACCTGTCGCTGGTGCGGATGGAAGAACTGCGCGCCAGCCGCCTCGAGATCGTGCAGCGCCTGGGCCTGGCGGCCGAGTACAAGGACAACGAGACCGGCCTACACGTGATCCGCATGAGCCACTTCTCGCGCATCCTCGGCATCGCCGCCGGCATGACGGAGATCGAAGCCGACGACCTGCTGCACGCGGCGCCGATGCACGACGTGGGCAAGATCGGCATCCCCGACCGCATCCTGCAGAAACCGGGACCGCTCGACGCCGAGGAATGGAAGATCATGCAGGGCCACGTGACGATCGGCGCCGAGATCATCGGCGAGCACGATGGCGGCATGCTGTCGCTGGCGCGCCAGATCGCGCTGACCCACCACGAGAAATACGATGGCAGCGGCTATCCGAACGGCCTGGCCGGGGAAGACATTCCCCTGGTGGGCAGGATCGTGGCGATCGCCGACGTGTTCGACGCGCTGACCTCGGTGCGGCCGTACAAGAAGGCCTGGACCGAGGAAGATGCGGTGAATTTCCTGCGCGAGCAGAAGGGCCGCCACTTCGACCCGCTATTGGTGGACCTGTTCGCCGACCAGATGCCGGCGATTCGCGAGATCAGGTTGCGCTGGGCCGAGACGGCGTAACAATCCATCTTCGTTAGCCTTGAAACGTCGTTCCCGCGGAGGCGGGAACCCAAGTCTCGTCACACAGTGGCAGGGGCAAACGTAGCCGCGAAGCACGCAAACTTGGGTTCCCGCCTCCGCGGGAAGTCGTTGCTGCCAGTGGCAGGAACGACGTGCTGGTGTTAGCGAATGAACTGCGATTTAGGCTGTTCAACCGCCGTATCGACTTCCTTGGGCAAACGCCTTGCCACCAGCTCGTGGTACAGCGCCGTATAATTGGCCGCCATCTTCTCTGACGTAAACAATTCTTCGAAACGCGCCTCGGCGCGGCGGCCCATGGCGCGCGCCATGTCCGGGTTGTCCCACAGGGTGCGCATCGCCGTGCGCAGCGCCTGCGCGTCGGACGGCGGCACCACCAGGCCGGTGTCGCCATCGACGTTGATATAGGTGGTGCCGGTGCCGATCTCGCTCGAGATCATCGGCTTGCCGTACATCGCCCCTTCGAGCAGCGAGATGCCGAAGGCTTCCGAACGCAGGTGCGAGGGGAAAGACACCGCATAGCACAGGGTCAGCAGCGCCGCCTTGTCCGGTTCGTCGATCGCGCCGACGAACATCACGTTGGACAGGCCCAGGCGCGCGGCCTGTTCCTTGAGTTCCTGCTCGATCGGCCCGGCGCCGACGATCACGATCGGATAGTCGAGCCCTTGCGCGGCCTCGAGCAGGATGTGCAGGCCCTTGTAGTAACGCAGCACGCCCACGAACAGGAAGAACTTGGGACCCACGCGCTCGCGCCAGTGCGCCAGGCGGTCGGGCTCGGGCTGCGGATAGGTGCCGCGGTCCAGGCCGAAGGGAATGACCGAGGTTTTTTGCTTGTAGCGCGCCAGTACGGTCGATGAACCGAGGTAGTTGGGCGAGGTGGCGACGATCGCGTCGACGCTCTTGAGGAAGCGGTGCTTGAGCGGCTGGTACAGGCGCAGCAGGTGGCGCTGGCGCACGATGTCGGAGTGGTAGGTGACCACCGTCGGCTTGTCGACCCGGGCCATGAAATGGGCCAGGTCCATGAAGGGCCAGGGGAAGTGGTAGTGCACCACATCGGCCTGCTTCGCCAGGCGCGCCAGCGCGCCGATCGACTGCACCGAGATGGCGTTGGACGCGATCTCGGCATTGAGCGGCACGCGGTGCACCATATGGCCTTCGAATTCGAACGGAACCAGGTTGTCTTGCCGCGACAGCGACAGCACCGTATTGGTCACGCCGAGGCGGCCGGTACCCACGCACATCTGGCGGATCACCTGTTCGACCCCGCCCACGGAATCCGGGTGGTAGGTCTTGTAGAAATGAAGGACACGCATAATCAACTCAGCTTACTGCGAAAGGACGGCACGGTACACTTCCGCCGTCAGGCGTGCGGTGTTTTGCCATGTCAGTTGTTCGGCGCGGGCGCGTCCGGCGGCGATACAGCGCGCGCGCACAACACCGTCCGTGGCCAGGATGCACATGGCGTCGGCGATGGCGCCGCTCGACAAGGGGTCGACCAGCAGCGCCGCGTCGCCCGCCACTTCAGGCAGCGAGGTCGTGTTCGAGGCCACCACCGGCACGTTTGAGGCAAAGGCTTCCAGTACCGGAATGCCATAGCCCTCATACAAGGACGGAAAGACGAAGACGCCGGCGCCGGCATACAGGTCGCGCAATTGCCCGTAGTCGGTCAGGCGATCCAGCCAGACCACGTTCTCGCCCGCCGCCTGCGCCGCCCTGATCGACGCCACCAGGGCTTCGCTGCGCGCGCCGGGCGCACCGACGATCACCAGGCCACGTTCGGCGCGCAAGGGCGCGGGCAGCGCCAGATACGCTTCCAGCAGGCGCTCGACGTTCTTGCGCGGTTGCAGGGTTCCAACAAAGAAGAAATAGCCAGGCTGCAGGCTATAGGCATCCAGGGTCGCCCTGACCGCCTGCGGTTCGGGGGCGGTGAGCCATTCCTCGTCGACGCCGCAGGGCACCACCGAGATGCGCCGCTCGTCGACGCCGAAGCATTCGACCAGTTCGTCGATGGCGAAGTGCGACAGCGCGATCACGTGGTCGGCCTTGCGCGCCGCCCGGGCTTGCAGCCAGTTCTTGAGCCTGCGCAGGCGCGGATTGCACCATTCCGGGTGCTTGATCGGCAGCGCATCGTGCAGGCTCGCCACCACCGGGCAATCCATGCGCACCACGCGGTAGTCGGTCACATGGAAGATATCGGCCGGCATGTGGACACGATGAGCGCCCGGCGTCACCAGGTCGATCAAGGTCGCTGTCTCAAAAGATTGAGGGAATGCCTGGCCGATGGAGATACCCGCATCGCCCTGGCGCAGGCGGGGCCAGGAAAACGGCGCCACCTCGCAGCCCGTTGCGGGCAGGTGCTGCATCAAGGCCCGGGTGTACACGCCGATGCCGTCCAGGCGGCCACCGGTCAAACCGGGCTCGACCATGGTCGTGCCCAGACCGACCTTGATGACTGCCGGTTTCACGCCCGGTACATCCAGTCCAGCGTCTCGTGCAGCGGGGTCGGCGCCAGGTCGCCGATCACGGCGGCCAGCTTGCGATTGCTGCCAGTCAGTTGAAGCACGTCGTTGGCGCGCACGAAGGCGGGATTGACCTGCACGTCGATACGGTAGCCGGCAATCTCGCCCATCGTCTCGATGACGCTCGACAGCGAGTGCGGGGTGCCCGAGCAGACATTGAAGGCTTCACCGGCGGGCGCCGCCGCCAGCAGGCGGCGGTAGCTGCGCGCCACCATGCGCACGTCGGAGAAATCGCGCGCGATGGCGAGATTGCCCAGTTCGATGCGCTGTTCGTTGCGGCGGAAGTGATTGACGATCTTGGGCAGCAGGAAGTTCTCGGCCTGGCCCACGCCGGTGTAGTTGAATGGACGCACGATCGTGATCGGCAGCTTGTCCATCCACAGGCGCGCCATGTATTCCATCGCCAGCTTGCTGACCGCGTAGTCGTTGGCCGGCGCCGGCGCCACGCTTTCGTCGATCACCGGCACGTTGGCATTGCCGTAGATGTTCGCCGACGACGCCAGCAGCACACTGGTGGGGCGATGCGCGCCGGCCGCCAGGGCCTCAAGCAGGTTGCGCGTGCCCACCACGTTGACGCGGTAGATCGCCTCGACGTTGGCATGGCCCACAAAGGCGATGCCAGCCAGGTGGGCCACGACGTCGGGCTTGACCTCGGCGACCATGGCGGCCACCGCATCGCGGTCGCACAGGTCGACCGCAAACATATCGGGCCCGGTTTCCTCGCCCGGCATCATGGTGCCGAACACACGATAACCCGCGGCCGTGAGTTCTTGCGCCAGGTAATGGCCGGTGAAGCCGCGCAGGCCCGTGATCAGGGCGCGGCGGCCCTCCCCTTCACGCCCGCTCGCCTGCTTGGCGAGGGCGGAAACGTCATCCGTGGCCAGGCGCGTCATATCAGAACGAGAAGCCCTGTTCGTTGCGACGCAGGTCGGCGTCGACCATCATCTGGCACAGCTCTTCGAGCGTGGTCTTCGGCTCCCAGCCCAGCTCGCGCTTGGCTTTCTCGGGGTCGCCGATCAGCAGCTCGACTTCGGCCGGACGGTAGAACTTGGGCGAGACGCCCACCAGCTGCTTGCCGCTCTGGCTGCAATGGGCCACTTCTTGCTCGCCCGAACCGCTCCAGTCCAGCGTGACGTTGGCGGCCTTGAAGGCCATGGTGACGAAGTCGCGCACGGTCTCGGTGCGGTTGGTCGCCAGCACATAGGTATCGGGCTTGTCGGCCTGCAGCATGCGCCACATGCCTTCGACATATTCCTTGGCGAAGCCCCAGTCGCGCTTGGCGTCCATATTGCCCAGTTCCAGCAGTTCCAGCTTGCCCTGCACGATCTTGGCCACCGAATCGGTGATCTTGCGGGTCACGAACTCGCGGCCGCGCAGCGGCGATTCGTGGTTGAACAGGATGCCCGAGGAACCGAAGATGTCGTAGGACTCGCGGTAATTGATGGTCATCCAGTGCGCGTACAGCTTGGCCACGCCATACGGGCTGCGCGGGTAGAACGGCGTATCTTCTTTTTGCGGGATGGCCTGCACCTTGCCGAACATTTCCGAGGTCGACGCTTGATAGAAGCGGATCTTCGGATTGACGATGCGGATGGCTTCGAGCAGGTTGACGGCCCCCAGGCCGGTAATCGAGGCGGTGGTCACCGGCTGGTCGAAGGACACGCCGACGAAGCTCTGCGCCGCCAGGTTGTACACCTCGCTCGGCTGGGCGGTTTCGATCAGGCGCAGGCTCGAAGCCAGGTCGGTCAGATCGTATTCGACCAGCGACAGGTTCGGGTGCGAGGTGATGCCGAGTTCATCGATGCGCCAGAAATTGACCGAGCTCGAACGACGGTAGGTGCCAGTGACGTGATAGCCTTTTTCCAGGAGCAACTGGGCCAAATAGGCGCCATCCTGGCCGGTGATACCGGTGATGAGGGCTCGTTTGTTTTGCATGTTCTTGGATGGATATGAAGGTGGTCTTGCGGGCGCCACGTATTACCTGACGAGCCCGGCGAAGCTAGGATTGTAACAGAGGAGGTCGGTTTGCCTAATTGCACATCAGAAACGAGTGCAATTAAATCAACACTTATCTGAACATTATGACCCGAAAATGACGCTCATCGACGGTCGCTTACGGTTTGTTACCAGTGTCTTTGCAGGATGACAAACAGCGACAGCTGAAGACAAGTCCAGACAAAAACGCCTGCCCGGGCGCAAGGCGCTTGGGCAGGCGTCAGGTACAAACCGGCTATTTATTGCCGTTGAGAAACAGCGTCCACCACGGCCAGCGCCGTCATATTGACGATCCGGCGCACCGTCGCCGACGGGGTCAGGATGTGGACCGGGCGTGCGCAGCCGAGCAGGACCGGGCCGATCGCGATGCCGTTGCCGGCCGCCGTCTTGAGCAGGTTGTACGAGATATTGGCGGCATCGATGTTCGGCAGCACCAGCAGATTGGCGTCGCCTTTCAGGGTCGATTCCGGCATGATCTTGGCGCGGTTCTTGGCGTCGAGCGCGGCGTCGCCGTGCATTTCGCCGTCGACTTCCAGTTCCGGCTTCTTCTGCTGCACCAGGGCCAGGGCGGCGCGCATCTTTTGCGCCGATTCCGTATTGGCGCTGCCGAAGTTCGAGTGCGACAGCAGGGCCGCACGCGGGCAGATGCCGAAGCGCTCCATCTCCTCGGCCGCCATGATCGTGATCTCGGCCAGCTGCTCGGCGTTCGGATTCTCGTTGACGTGGGTGTCGACCATGGCCAGCTGGCGTTCCGGCGTGATGATGAAGTTCATCGCCGCATAGACGTTGGCGCCGGCGCGCTTGCCCAGCACCTGGTCGATGAATTCCAGGTGCATCTGGGTGGTGCCGTAGGTGCCGCAGATCATGCCGTCGGCTTCGCCCTTGTGGATCATCATGGCGCCGATCAGGGTGTGGCGGCGGCGCATGGCCAGCTTGGCCAGGTCTTGCGTCACGCCCTTGCGCATCACCATCTGGTGGTAGCTTTGCCAGTAGTCGCGGTAGCGCTCGTCGAAGTCGGGGTTGATGACGTCGAAGTGCACGCCCAACTTGAGGCGCAGGCCGAACTTCTCGATGCGCTGCTCCAGCACCGCCGGACGGCCGACCAGGATCGGGCGCGCCAGCTTCTCGTCGACCACCACCTGCACCGCGCGCAGCACGCGTTCGTCCTCGCCTTCGGCGTAGACGATGCGCTTGAGCTCAGGCGGCGCGCTCTTGGCGACCGTGAACAGCGGCTTCATGAAGGTGCCGCTGCGGTACACGAACTGCTGCAGCGTTTCGGCGTAGGCTTCCAGGTCCTCGATCGGACGGGTGGCGACGCCGCCGTCCATCGCGGCCTTGGCCACGGCCGGCGCGATATGGGTCAGGAGGCGCGGATCGAACGGCATCGGGATCAGGTATTCCGGACCGAAGGACAGGTTCGAGATGCCGTAGGCCGAAGCCACGATGTCCGACTGCTCGGCATGGGCCAGGTCGGCGATCGCGTGCACCACCGCGATTTCCATTTCGCGCGTGATGGTGGTCGCGCCGCAGTCCAGGGCGCCGCGGAACATATAGGGGAAGCACAGGACGTTGTTGACCTGGTTCGGATAGTCCGAACGGCCGGTGGCGATGATGGCGTCGCCGCGCACCGCCTTCGCGTCTTCCGGCAGGATTTCCGGATTCGGATTGGCCAGCGCCAGGATCAGCGGGCTCGGGCCCATCTTCGCGACCATGTCCTGCTTGAGCACGCCGCCGGCGGACAGGCCCAGGAAGATGTCGGCGCCGGGGATGACCTCGGCCAGCGAACGGTGCGGCGTGTCTTGCGCGAAGCGTTCCTTGTCTGGGTCCATCAGCTCGACGCGACCTTTATAGACCACACCAGCCAAGTCGGTGACGAAGATGTTCTCGATCGGGAAGCCGAGGTCGACGATCAGGTCGAGGCAGGCCAGCGCGGCCGCGCCGGCGCCCGAAACCACCAGCTTGCATTCCTTGATATTCTTGTTGACGACCTTCAGGCCGTTCAGGATGGCGGCGCCGACGATGATCGCGGTGCCGTGCTGGTCGTCGTGGAAGACCGGGATCTTCATGCGCTCGCGCAGCTTGCGCTCGATGTAGAAGCACTCGGGCGCCTTGATGTCTTCCAGGTTCACGCCGCCGAAGGTCGGCTCGAGCGAGGCGATGATGTCGACCAGTTTATCGGGATCGGTCTCGTTGATCTCGATGTCGAACACGTCGATCGCGGCGAACTTCTTGAACAGCACGCCCTTGCCTTCCATGACCGGCTTGGACGCCAGCGGACCGATATTACCCAGGCCCAGCACAGCGGTGCCGTTGGAGATCACGGCGACCAGGTTGCCGCGCGCGGTGTATTTGTAGGCGTTGGCGGGGTCCTTGACGATTTCCTCGCAAGGCGCGGCCACGCCCGGGGAATAGGCCAGGGCCAGATCGCGCTGGTTCAGCAGGCCCTTGGTGGGCGCCACGCTGATCTTGCCGGGACGGGGAAACTGGTGATACTCGAGCGCTGCTTGACGCAGTTGCTGACGTAATTCTTCTTTTTTGTCAGATGACGAATCCATGCTGGGCAGCCTTCCTGATACAAAACGGGACTTTCGATTCTATCAGACAGCATGTTGTCAATGGCTACGTATTTTCACCACACTTATGTGCGGTTGCAGCAATTTCTGGCAGGCCAACGGAGGACGGTACAATCGTCGCCATGCTTTCCGAATTCGACCTCATCAAGCGTTATTTCAAGCGCCAGCGCCCCGGCCGCCCCGATGTTGCGCTGGGCATCGGCGACGACTGCGCCCTGCTGGCCCCGACGCCTGGCCGCCAGATCGCGATCTCGTCCGACATGCTGGTCGAAGACCGCCATTTCTTCGCCGGCGCCGATCCCTTAATGCTGGGCCACAAGGCGCTGGCCGTGAACCTGTCGGACCTGGCCGCGATGGGCGCCCGTCCCGTCGCCTTTACCCTGGCGCTTTCGCTGCCGCGAGCCGACGAGGCATGGCTGGACGGCTTCTCGCGCGGCCTGTTCGCGTTGGCCGACGAGCATGGCTGCGAACTGATCGGCGGCGACACCACCAAGGGGCCACTGAATATCTGCATCACCGTGTTCGGAGAAGTCGCCCCCGGCCATGCGCTGCGGCGCGCTGCAGCCAAACCGGGTGACGACATCTGGATCTCGGGCACGCTGGGCGATGCACGCCTGGCGCTGGCAGGCTGTTGGAAAGAGGTCGAACTCCCCCCTGAGACACAGGAGCAGGCCGCGCCGAGGCTGCACATGCCAACGCCGCGCGTGGCCCTGGGCCTGGCCCTGGCGACGGTGCCAGGCGCGCCGATTGCACACGCCGCGCTCGACATCTCGGATGGCCTGGTCGGCGACCTGGGACACATCCTGGCGGCATCCGGCGTCGGCGCCACGCTCGACGTCGATGCGCTGCCGGCCGGCCCGGCGCTGGCGCGCCAGGATCTCGCATTGCGGCGCCGCTTCACGGCGGCCGGTGGCGACGATTACGAATTGTGCTTCACGGCGCCGGTATCACAACGCGCGGCGGTGCTCGAAGCGGCGGCGCAGGCCGCCACGCCAGTCACCCGGGTGGGCACGATCGAGACCGCACCCGGCCTGCGCCTGGTCGACGCGCATGGCGCGCCGCTCGACCTGGGCTTGACGGGCTGGGATCACTTCAGCGCGGGTTGAGCGTTCCGCATGAAACACATGCACGTCCCTGCTACTGAGATTTCCCGGTATTACTTTCCTGGTTTGAGCACCACCTTGGTCCAGCCGTCGACACGTTTATCGAAGTTCTGGTAACCGGTCGGTGCTTCATCCAGCGTCAGTTCATGCGAGATGATCTGTGACGGCTTTGCCTTCCCGGCATGGATCAGCTTGGCCAACTGACGGTTGTAGTGCTTGACGTTGGCCTGCCCCGTGCCGATCTTCTGGCCCTTGAACCAAAAATTGCCGAAGTCGAAGGCCAGCTTGCCTTCCTTGGCCAGTTCATCGTGCGCGCCCGGATCCTGCGGCAGGAACACGCCCACCACGCCGATGCCGCCGGTCGCTTTCACCGTCTGCACCAGGTTGTTCATCGTGAGATTCGGCACTTCCTTGCCATGCTTGTCGCAGCATTGGTAGCCCACGCATTCGCAGCCGCGGTCGGCTCCCTTGCCATCGGTCAGGTCGAGCACTTTCTGCACGCCGGCGCCTTCGGTATCGTCGATCGCGATGGCGCCCATCTTCTCGGCCAGGGCCAGTCGATCCTTGTGCGTATCGACCACGAATACCTGGCTGGCGCCCTTGATGAAGGCGGACATGGCCGCCATCAGGCCGACCGGCCCGGCGCCGTAGATGACGACCGATTCACCCGCCTTCACGCCGGCCAGTTCGGTCGCGTGATAGCCGGTCGGGAAGATATCCGACAGCATCACGTAGTCGTTTTCCTTTTCCTTCGCATCGTCCGGCAGCACCAGGCAATTGTAGTCGCCATAGGGCACGCGTAACAGCTCGGCCTGGCCGCCGCTGTACGGGCCCATGCCGGCGAAACCGTAGGCCGCGCCCGCGGTGCCTGGATTCGCGGTCAGGCAATAGCCAGACAGGCCGCGCTCGCAGTTTTCACAAAAACCGCAGCCGATATTGAAAGGCAGGCAGACGATGTCGCCGACCTTCACGCGGTCGACCGCCTTACCTACCTCGATCACCTCGCCCATGTTCTCGTGCCCGAGAATGCGGCCGGTTTCCATGCTGGTGCGGCCTTCGTACATGTGCAGGTCGGACCCGCAAATATTCGTGGTCGTGATCCGCACCAGCACGTCGGTGGGTTTCTCGATCTTCGCATCCGGCATGTCCTTGACCTGGACGTCGCAGGGGCCGTTGTAAACAAGTGCTTTCATGGATATCCTTTTTCGCTCATTGAGCAAGACGCATTACAGCGCATCGCTATGTATTTCAGGATATAGCAAGCACTCCGATCGCGATGCACGGTTGCCCGACAGAACGTTATATGCTTAGCTGCACATACTTCCACGAGCGAATGGGCAACTCCGCTTGACGAGACTCCCTACCAGAAGGTAGGATCCTCACATGAAGAAAATGTCCAACACCTCCGAAGACATCCTGACCTGCGCGCGCGCCCTGATCGTGGCCGGTGGCTACAACGGCTTCAGCTACGCGGATATCGCCGACGTGGTCGGCATCCGCAAGGCCAGCATCCACCACCACTTCCCGAACAAGGTCGATTTGGTAAAGGCGATCGTCGTGCAGCATCGCCAGGCGACGGCCGACGGGATCGAGCGGCTGCAGCAGGCGATTCCCGATCCGCTCGCCATGTTGCGCGCCTATACCCAGTACTGGGAAAAGTGCATCGAAGACCTGAGCGCGCCGTTTTGCGTATGCGCGCTGCTGGCCGGCGAACTGCCGATCCTGCCGGCCGACGTGGCGGTCGAGGTGCGCGGCTACTTCCGCTTCCTGTCGGCCTGGATGGCCTCGGTGCTGGAACGGGGCGTCCAGCAAGGCACGATCCGGCTGATGCAGCC
This sequence comes from Massilia arenae, assembly GCF_008014745.1. Classification (GTDB taxonomy): domain Bacteria; phylum Pseudomonadota; class Gammaproteobacteria; order Burkholderiales; family Burkholderiaceae_D; genus Telluria; species Telluria arenae. Next base: position 17,004 of record NZ_VPFD01000043.1, on the reverse strand, counting down.
TCCCGAGGTCGAAGCCGAGGTTTTCATGGCCACCGTGCACGGCGCCATGCTGTCGGCACGTGCCTATGGCGATGCGAAGGTGTTCGGCGCTATCACGGCCGCCCAGCTGGCGCGCATCCAGGCGCCGGCTTGAAAACGATTCCGGTAAGGCAGGCCGGCTTTTTTAGCCCAACAAACTACCAACTAGTAGGTAAGTTAATGGAGAACATCATGAACCACGACACCAACCTTGCCGGCGACGCCCATGAAGGCTGGCTCAAACGCTACTACTTCGTGCGCGCCGTCTTTTCCAGCGCCTGGGTACTGGCGGTGCTGGCAATCACCCCGCATTCGACGCTCGCCGGCGCCGTGCTGCTGGTCGCCTATCCCGCCTGGGATGCCTTCGCCAACCTGGTCGACGCCCGCCGCAGCGGCGGGCTGGCGGCGAACCGAACCCAGTTGCTGAACGTCGTGGCCAGCCTGGCCGTGGCGCTGGCGCTGGCCGTCGCCCTGCCCGACATGCACCGGGTGCTGGCCGTGTTCGGCGCCTGGGCCATCCTGTCCGGACTGCTGCAACTGGGCACCGGGGCGCGCCGCTGGAAAACCCATGGCGCCCAATGGGCGATGGTCCTGAGCGGCGCGCAGTCGGCGCTGGCCGGCGCCGTATTCATCGGGCAGGCGCGCATGCCGGCCGAGCCGACGGTCGCCACGGTGGCCGGCTATGCGGGCTTCGGCGCCTTCTACTTCCTGGTGTCGGCGCTGCTGCTGCAGTTCCGCCCGCAGCGCCGCAAAGCTGGCTAAGTGCCACGGATGCGAGCCATCGACGCATTGGCGGGCGTTTCGCGGATTCGGTGATGGAGCCGAGTCACCCGATTGGGGGTGTACCGCAGGACTGTGCTGGATTAAGCAGATATCAGGACTTCGGCAGGGCCATCCTGCTTAGCCCAGATGGAAATCCCACCGGCATCCTTGGCATCTGGATCAAGGTTTTCGATACAAACCGCGTAAGAATATTCTCCAATATCGATCCAAAACCTTGCTCCGGAATAGCCTGGAAAATATTCTACTCCCAGCTCGTGCCGACTCACAAAATCTGCCAGCTTACCGTATTCAAATCTTGGGCAATCGATCTCAAATGCTCGTGATCGTGCTGCTTGAAGTATCAGTTGAATGATCTCTTGGTCGCTCTTCGGTTTGATACGACTGATCTGCTTTTCATACGCCACTCCACCTGGCTGAGTTGAAGCGAGTGACATGATGTCATCAGCCCCAAGTACGCTCTCGTCTCTTCCGGGAGCCGCTTTTATGAATACGGTATTACGCGTTCCATCGCGTGGCGTATATCCAAAGCGTACCGAAAACTCTCTGTTTTGCTGAATCATTGGATGCCGCAACATTCCCCAATACAGTGTGGTTCCGTCATTCCCGAGATGTTGAATCTGAGGAGGTTCGACACCGAAACGCTTGAACACTTTGGCAATTGCTGCACGATTGATATGGTAGCGCTCTTCGCTTACTTCTTCGCGCATGGCTGTCGCGGCAGCACCTAATAATGAGTTCATCGCGCGAGTATCAAACCAATTCTTGATCAAGAAGAACAGGACTAACGAGAAACCCCAAGTGGGAATGGCGAGCAGCAAAGCTGTCCCGAGCGATACTAGAAAATACACCCAATCTTCCTTCAGGTCTTGTTGTGGAGTTGTCTCAAGATCAGTGTCGGTTGCCAACGCCGCCACTGGTAGTTTGTGATGTCCAGCGTTTTACGATGCTGATCCAACACTCACGCAGTTTAACGCATTACCAGCGGCAACTTTCTATGAAATGTTTGCAGTGCGACCTCTCGAATCAGTGAGGCGACCATGTCATCAGGCGGGCAGTCCCAGAATGACGCTCGAGAATTGCCACGGTCGAACATCTAGTTGCCTGACTGATCTGGGACATTTCTCCAGAGCGGCCGAGCCATGATCGCCAAACGGCGGCTGCGGGCCGCAAGACCGCCCCGGGGGTATCCTGGAACGCGCGTGATAAAAGGAATGGCTACGCGGCTAGGCCGCTTCGCCCTGCTGGTCCTCCTCGCGCGGCGTCTTGCGATCATCGTAGGGCCCGTACGTCATCCAGTAATGCCGGAACGCGAGGCGGACATTGTCGCGCAGCTGCTGGTCGTCCCATGGCTTGGTATAGAAGCGGTAGATCGCGCCGCGGTTGATCGAGTCGAGCACCGAGTCCACCCCGGTATAGCCGGACAGGATGATGCGGATGGTCTCGGGGTACATCTCCTTGACCTTGCTGAGGAATTCGGTCCCGCTCATCACCGGCATGCGCTGGTCGCACAGGATCACGTGCACCCGGTACAACGCCAGCAATTCGAAGCCCTCGGCCGGCGAGGATGCGGTCAGCACGCGGTAGCCGTCGCGCCGGAACAGGCGGTGCAGCGCGCTCAGGACGTTCGGGTCGTCGTCGACGACGAGCAGGGTCTGCACCTTGTCGTCGGCGGTCTGCTTCTCGTCGGGCTTGGCGCGGTTGGATACCACCATCTCGGCCAGCTGGTCGGCCGGCAGCGCGCGTGAGAAATAGAAGCCCTGGATCTGGTCGCAGCGGTGGCGCCGCAGGTAGGCCATCTGGGCGCGCGTCTCGACGCCCTCGGCGATCACCTGCATGTGCAGGCTGTGGGCCATGCTGATGATGGCCAGCGCGATGGCGGCGTCGTCCGGGTTGTTGACGATGTCGCGCACGAAGGCGATGTCGATCTTGAGCTTGTCGATCGGGAAGCGCTTCAGGTAGGCCAGGCTCGAGTAGCCGGTGCCGAAATCGTCGATCGCGATCCGGATCCCGAGCGCCTTCAGGCGCGTGAGCACCTCGGTGGTGCGCTCGGCGTTCTGCATCAGCGCGCTCTCGGTCAGCTCCAGTTCCAGCAGCCCCGGTTCGACGTCGTGGCGCGCCAATGCGTCGCGGATCACGCCTTCCAGGTCGCCTTCGACGAACTGGCGGCTCGACACGTTCACCGCCACCCGCACGTCGCGCACCCCGTCCGCGCTCCAGGCCGCGATCTGGCGGCAGGCCTCGTCGATGATCCAGTCGCCGACCCGCACCACCAGGCCCGTCTCTTCCATGACCGGCACGAATTCGGCCGGATACACCAGGCCGTAGCCGGGACGGTGCCAGCGCAGCAGCGCCTCGGTGCCGGCGATGCGGCCGGTGTTCAATTCCATCTTGGGCTGGTAGTGCAGCACAAACTGGGCGTCTTCAAGTGCGCCGCGCAGGGCCAGTTCGAGGTCCAGGCGCGCCAGCACCTGCACGTTCATGCCGGCGGTGAAGAAGCGGTAGCCGTCGCGGCCGGCCTCCTTGGCACGCACCATGGCGGTGTCGGCATACTTGACCAGCGCGCCCGGCTCGACCGTGTCGTCCGGGTACATGGCGATGCCGATGCTGGCCGTCAGCGCGGCCTGCTGGCCGTGCAGGTCGAACGGCATGCGCAGGGATTCGCGCACGTCGTTGGCCATGTTCACCGCGTCCTGCTGCTCGCGCGGCATGGTGAGGATCAGCGCGAACTCGTCGCCGCCCAGGCGCCCGACCGAATCGCGCACCTTCGCGCAGCGCACCAGGCGCGTGCTGAACTGGCGCAGCAGCTCGTCGCCGCCGCGCGTGCCGAGCGTGTCGTTGATCACCTTGAAGCGGTCGAGCGTGATGCACAGGACCGCCACGCGCCAGTTCTTGTCCTGGGCCAGCTCGATGGTGTCGCGCAGGTTTTCGAAGAACAGGGTGCGGTTCGGCAGGCCGGTCAGGGCGTCGTAGCTGGCCGCGTGGCGCAGATTTTCCTGGGCCTGCAGGCGCTCGCTGATGTCGCGCGCCACCGCGATCAGCATGCGCTGCGCTGGGTGCTCGAGGTCCGGTTCCTGCAGCTTCCAGCTGATCTCGACCGCCACCGAGCCTTCGCCGCCGGCGCGCAGCAGGTCGGTCTCGACGATGTCGGCCTCGGACTCGCCATCGTGCGCGGCGCCGCCGCCCAGCAGGCGCTCGAGCTGGGTGCGCGTGGCCAGGCCCAGCGCCACCGGGTCGATGCGCAGCAGCGCGTCGCGCGAAAAGCCCAGCATGCGGCAGGCGCCTTCCGACACGTCGACCATCGCCATGCTGGCGGTGTCGATCAGGAACAGGGCATCCTGGGTGGCGTCCATCGCGCCGCGAAAACGCGCCAGCTCGGCGGTGCGCTCGCGCACCTGGCGCTCCAGCTGGCTGCCGTAGTCGAGCGATTCGCGGTGCAGCAGGCGCACCTCGAGCAGGTTGCGGATGCGGGTCATCACCTCGACCGTGTCGATCGGCTTGCCGATGAAGTCGCGTGCGCCCGCCTCGAGCGCCGCCAGTTTCTTGTCCGGCTCGGCCGTCACCACCAGCACCGGCAGCCACGAATCGCTCTCCAGCGGCTTCAGGGCTTCCATCACCTCGAAGCCGTCCATGCCCGGCATGTGCAGGTCGAGGATGATCAGGTCGAAGCGGTGCTTGAGGTGCAGCGCCACCACCTGGCGCGGGTCGTGGGTGGAACTGACGTTCTCGTAGCCGGTGGTCTTGAGGAGGTATTCGAGCAGCTGCACGTTCACCGGCTCGTCGTCGACGACGAGGATGCGCGCGCGCCGGATGTCGGACAGGGAAATCATCTAGCCTTCCTTTCGCCAGGCGGGCCCGTCCTGGGCTGCTCCGCCAGCGTACTATTGATCGCTTCAGTGAATTTATCGATGTCGATCGGCTTGGTCAGATAGCGGTGGAAGCCCGCCGCCATGCCGCGCTCGATATCGCGCGGCATGGCGTTGGCGGTCAGCGCGATGACCGGGATCCAGGTGGTCTCGGGATCGGCGCGCAACTGGCGCAGCACGTCGTAGCCGCTCATTCCCGGCAGGTTCAGGTCCATCAGGATGGCTTCCGGGAGGTGCGCCCTGGCCAGTTCCAGGCCGAGGTGGCCGTCGGGGGCCGACAGCAGGCGCAGGTCGCGCCGGAAGGCGACGATTTCTTCTACCAGCCGCAGGTTGGCCGGGTTGTCCTCGACGTACAGCACCAGGTGCGGCTCGCCTTCGTCGGGCAAGTCGCTCGGCGCGCTCGCGGCCTCGGGCCCGCGCTCGGGCAGCGCCGACGCCAGCGGCGTGGTGCTGGCCAGCTCGATCCAGAACACGCTGCCCACGCCCGGGCTGCTGGTAACGCCGATCTCGCCGCCCATCAGTTCCACCAGGCGCTTGGTCACCACCAGGCCGATGCCGGTGCCCTCCTGGGCCCCGGCTTCCTGGCCCAGGCGGTTGAAGGGCTGGAACAGGTTGGCCAGCTGCTCCGGATTCAGGCCGTTGCCGGTGTCCTGCACCGACAGGCGCAGGCGGTCGGGGGTCGGATGTTCACAGCTGACCACCACCGCGCCCTCTTCGCGGTTGTACTTGACGGCGTTCGACAACAGGTTGAGCAGCACCTGTTTCAGGCGCGTGCGGTCGGCCATCACCACCGCCTCCGACGCATCCGGGAACAGCGCCCGCACCTTGCGGGTGGCGGCGATGGGCTCGATCATGGTGCGCACTTCGAGCAGGATATCGGTCAGGGCCACCGGCTCCATCGACAGGGTGATGGTGCCCGATTCGACCTTGGCCAGGTCGAGGATCTCGTTGATCAGGGTTAGTAGGTGACGGCCCGACTTGAGGATGTGGTTCGCAAATTCCTTCTTCTGCTCCAGGGTCGAGGGCAGCGTATCGGACGTCAAAATCTGGGCGAAGCCGAGGATCGCGTTGAGCGGCGTGCGCAGCTCGTGGCTCATCGAAGACAGGAAGGCCGACTTGGCCTGGTTGGCGCTCTTGGCTTCCTCGTTGGCGTTGGCCAGTTCGGCGTTGGCCAGCGCCAGCTGCAGGGTACGCTCGTCGACGCGCTGCTCGAGCTGCTCGTTCAGGCGCATCACTTCCTGCTGCGCGCGCGTGCGCTGCTGGGCTTCGCGCAGGGTGGTGCTGTGCGAATCCTCGAGCTCGCGGGTGCGGCCTTCGATCTCGGTCAGCATGGCGTTGAAGGAATCGGCCAGCTCGGCCGCCTCGTCGTCGCCGATGCGCGGCGCGCGGCGCGAATAGTCGCGCGTCGTCACCACCTCGCGCGCGATCTCGGTGACGGCCACGATCGGCGCCGTGATCACGCGTCCCAGGCGCCACATCAGCAGATAGGCGATCGCCATCGCCAGCAGGGTCACGCCGGCCGCGATCGCGAGATAGTCGATGGTGCGCGCCAGCAGGCGGTTCTCGGCGCGCAGCACGACGGTGCCCACCGTGTCGCCATTCTCGACGATGGGCTGGCGCACCACCAGGTCGTCGGTGGCGCCATCGGACTGCACGTCCGCGTCCAGGCGCTGGGGAATATTGCGGGGTACGCCGACGGCGGCGTAAGAGGCGAACAGCGCGCCTTTGGCATCGTAGATGGCGGCCGCGCGCACCAGGGGACTGGTGCGCAGCAGCGCCAGGTTCTCATTGGCCAGGCGCGGGTCGTCGAAGCTCAGGGCGGCGGACGTCATGTGGCCGACCAGTTCGGCCTGGGTCGAGAGGTCGTTCACCAGGGCGCGGTGGTAGCTGCGCAGGTCATAGGCGATCACGATGGCGATCGAGACCAGCAGCGCGACGAACGTGGTCGTCATCACCACCGCCACCAGCTTCTTGCGGATAGAGCGCTGGCGGCTCATGCTTCCTCCACGGACCGCTCATGGAAAAGCATGCGCGGCATGTAAAAGTTCTAACAAAGACGAGAAATTGGTCATCCCAGCATAGCAGCACGCCTGTGCTGTGTGTCGCACGAAACATTTATCAAGCCGGGCCCGGATGAGAATGCGGCTGGCACTGTAAACGTTCGCTTGCGGTTTGGGTAGCAATTTTTGAAACTTTGACCTGCCGTTCGCTTCCCGTGCGCCCGCGCAGCGCGCTAGAATGAAGGCAGTCCGACCGGTTTCCCGACGTGGCACTCGCCCGGCCGGCGGCTTCCCAAGGAGACCCACGTGACGAACGAACTCATCGACCTTGCCCAGAAAGTCAGCGACACCATCGGCCCAAAAAAACTGATGCTGGCCGCCGCCGAATCCTGCACCGGCGGCGGCATCGCCTACACGCTCACCGCCATCCCCGGCTCGGGCGACTGGTTCGACTGCGGCTTCGTGACCTATTCGAACACCGCCAAGAACGAGATGCTGGACGTGCCCGACGCCGTGATCGCGCAGTTCGGCGCGGTCAGCGAAGAAGTGGCCGCCGCCATGGCCGCAGGCGCCGTGGCCAACAGCAATGCCGACATCGCCGTCTCGACCACCGGCATCGCCGGCCCGACCGGCGCCGTGCCCGGCAAGCCGATCGGCACCGTGTGCTTCGGCTGGGCGCGCGGCGACCATGTTCACACCGAACGCCTGGTGTTCCAGGGCGACCGCCAGGCGGTGCGCGAGCAGTCCATCGCCCACGCACTGCGCGGCATCCTGCGCTTCGTCGAGTAAGCGGGCCTCGCCACAAGTTTCTCCGTATCCGGGATAATGGCAAGGCGTGCGCCGCCCGATCGCGGCAAGGGCATTGTCATTGAATTACGGAGAGTATTTGAACATTCCCACCCTGATGGTCCCGCTGATGCTGGCGGCCGCTCCCGCGGCCGGCCAGGCCCAGGACCAGCCCCCTGCGCCGGTGTCGGCGCCGATACCGTCGATCGCTTTTGAAAAGACGGTGCTGCCCAACGGCCTGCAGCTGATCCTGGTCGAGGACAAGCGCCTGCCGATCGTGGCCGTCAACCTGTGGTACCACGTGGGCCCGGCCAACGAGGCGCCCGGCCTGACCGGCTTCGCCCACCTGTTCGAGCACATGATGTTCGCCGCCACCCGCCACATCCCGCGCGGCGAGGCCGACCGCCTGCTTGAAGGCGCCGGCGCGACCGACAGCAATGGCGGCACCGGCTTCGACAGCACCAGCTACTACGACACGGTGCCGAGCAACCAGCTCGAACTGGCGCTGTGGGTGCATGCCGACCGCATGGGCTTTTTGCTGGACGTGCTCGACCAGCAGGCCTTGAGCAACCAGCAGGACGTGGTGCGCAACGAACGCCGCCAGACCACCGAGGGCGAGCCGTATGGCCTGGTCGAGGAAGCGCTGCTGCAAACGCTGTTCCCCAAGGGCCATCCGTACGCGGCCTCGATCATCGGCTCGCACGCCGACATCCAGGGTGCACGGCTGGAGAACGTCCGTGAATTCTTTACCAACTACTACGGCCCCAATAATGCCAGCCTGGTGATCGCCGGCGACATCGACAAGGGCAAGACGCGCGAACTGGTGATGCGCTACTTCGGCGGCCTGCGCCGCGGCCCGGACGTCGTGCGTCCCAAGGTGGTCACGCCGCCGATCACGGCCGAGCGCCGGGTCGTGGTGCGCGACCGGGTCGAGCTGCCGCGCGTGTTCATGGGCTGGCTGACGCCGGCCGCCTACCAGCCGGGCGACGCCGAGCTGGCGGTGGCCGCCACCATCCTCGGCGGCGGCAAGTCGAGCCGCCTGTACAAGGCGCTGGTGTACGAGCGCCAGATCGCGCAGGACGTGTCGAGCACCCAGACCTCGCTGGCCTTAAGTTCGACCTTCGTGGTCGATGTCACCGCGCGCGCCGGCCACACGCCGCAGGAACTCGAAGCGGCGATCGACGCCGAGCTGGAACGGCTGCGCAAGGACGGCCCAAGCGAACGCGAAGTCGAACGCGCGCGCAACAGCCTGGAAACCGCCCTGCTGGCATCGCTCGAAAAACTCGGCGGCGACGGCCTGGCCGAGCAGCTCAACCACTACAACCTGTACACGGGCGACCCGGGCTACCTGGCCAAGGACCTGGCGCGCCTGCGCCGCATCGACGCCGCCGCCGTCCAGCGCGCGGTGCAGACCTGGCTCAAGCCGGAGGCACGCGCCGTGGTGACCGGCGTGCCCGGCAAGCCGAAGGTCGACGATCCGCGCGCGCCCAAGCCGGTCAAGACCGCGCCGCAGTCCGCCCAGGCTGCGCTCAACGAGGCCGAACCGTGGCGCGCGACGCCGCCCGTGGCCGGGCCCACGCCCAAGGTGACGCTGCCGCGCGGAGAGACCTTCAGGCTCGCCAACGGTCTGACTGTGATCCACCACCACAATCCGGCGCTGCCGCTGGTGTCGAGCCAGCTGGTGGTGAAAAGCGGCGGCGCGGCCAATCCGGTCGACCTGCCGGGCCTGGCCGGCTTCACGGCCCAGATGCTGGAAGAAGGCACGACCACCCGCAGCGCGCCGCAGATCGCCGACGAGGTCGCGCAGCTGGGCGCCTTCATGGACACCGGCAGCAGCGACGACGTCTCGACCGTATCGCTGTTGGCGCTGCGCGCGACCTTTGCGCGCGCACTCGAGGTGGTGGCCGACATCGTGCAGCACCCGTCCTTCCCGGCGGCCGAGATCGAGCGCCAGCGGCAGGACCGCCTCGGCTCCCTGACGCAGCAGCGCGACGATCCGGAAACGGTGGCGGCGCTGGCGGCGGCCGGCGCGCTATTCGGCAGCGCGCATCCGAAGGCCTACGGCCAGCTGGGCCTGGAGCCGGCGATCCGCGCCACCACGCGTGAGGACATCGCCGGCTTCTGGAAGCGCCACTACGTGCCGTCCAATGCGGCGCTGGTGGTCACCGGCGACATCACGCGCGCCGAGCTGCAAGCGCTGGCCGAGGCGCAGTTCGGCGCCTGGCCGGCGGCTGATGCGCCCGAGGTGAAGCCGGCCGAGACCCGTCCCACGCCGGCGCGCCTGGTGCTGGTCGACCAGCCGGATGCCGGTCAGACGGCGCTGCAGGTGGCCTGCATGGGCCCCGCGCGCGACACGCCCGACTTCCCCGCCCTGCAGGTGATGAACGGCGTTTTGGGCGGCATGTTCTCGAGCCGATTGAACAACAATCTGCGCGAGACCAAGGGCTATACCTACGGCATCTACTCGCACTTCGACTACGACCGCACCCCGGCGCCGTTCTCGGTCGAGGCCAGCGTGCAGCAGGACGCCACCGGCGCATCGGTGCGCGAGATCCTGCGCGAAATCGCGGCCATGCGCGAGCAGCCTTTATCGCAGGCCGAACTCGATGCGTCGCGCAACGCCCAGCTGTTGTCGCTGCCGGGCCAGTTCGAGACCAATGCCGACATCGGCGCCAGCCTGACCGAGTTGTTCGTCTATGGCTTGGCGCCGGATTACTACGATCGCCTGGCGCGGGAGCTGGCGCAGGTCGGCGTGGCAGACGTGCAGAGAGTCGCGCGGGAGTATCTCGATCTGGACCGGATAATCGTGGTGGCGGTCGGCGAGCGGCGTAAGATCCTGCCGCAGCTGCAAAAGCTCGGCCTGGGCCAGCCCGAGATCCGCGACGACGACGGGCAGGTGATGGACAAGAAGCAACACTGAAGGAGACCGCGCTTGCCCGGCGCGGTTGTTTCACCTAACATATGAACACCTATTCACATGTTAGAGCCAAATTTGACTACCGCGCACCCGCCTGCCCAGCCCATCGCCCCGCCACCTGAGGAAGCGATCGGTCAGGTGGCCGACCTGTTCCACCTGCTGGGCGACCCGACCCGGCTGCGCATCGTGCTGGCCTGCCTGGCCCAGCCGACGGCGGTGGGCGATATCGCGGCCGGGCTGGCGCTGTCGAGCTCACTGGTGAGCCACCACCTGCGCCTGCTGCGCGCGGCCCGCATCGTCAAGGCCGAGCGCCAGGGCAAGCAAGTCTTCTATTCGGCTGCCGATGTCCACATCAGCAGCCTGCTCTCCACCATGTTCGAGCACATCGCCGAACCCGCCAACGGAATGGACGCATGAGCCACGCACACGACCACAAGCACGGACACGATCACCACGATCATGGGCACGATCACGGCCATTCCCATGGCTTCGGCCATCACCACCACCACATGCCCTCGCCCGACGGCCACGGCCGCGCCTTCGCCCTGGCGATCGGCCTGAACCTGGCCTTCGTCATCGTCGAGTTCACCTATGGTTTCATCGCCCACTCCACCGCGCTGATGGCCGACGCCGGCCACAACCTGTCCGACGTGCTGGGCCTGATGCTGGCCTGGGGCGCCGCCCTGCTGGCCAAGAGCGCGCCCAAGGGCCGCTACACCTACGGCCTGCGCGGCTCGTCGATCCTGGCGGCGCTGGGCAACGGCCTGCTCCTGATGGTGGCCTGCGGCGCGATCGCCTGGGAAGCGGTGCAGCGCATCGCCGAGCCGGCGCCGGTGGCCGGCGCAACGGTATCGATCGTGGCCGCCATTGGCGTCGTCATCAATGGCTTCTCGGCCTGGTTGTTCCTGGCCGGCAGCAAGGGCGACCTGAACATCCGCGGCGCCTACCTGCACATGGCGGCCGACGCCGCGCTGTCGCTGGGCGTGGTGATTTCGGGGCTGGCGATCATGTATTCGGGCTGGACCTGGATCGATCCGATCGTGAGCCTGGTGATCGTGGTGGTGATCGTGATCGGCACCTGGTCGCTGCTGCGCGAGTCGGTGCAGCTGTCGATGGCGGCCGTGCCGCCGAACGTCGACGCGGGCAAGGTGCAGGCCTTCCTGGCCGGCCAGCCGGGCGTGACCGAAGTGCACGACCTGCATATCTGGGCCATGAGCACGACCGAGACCGCGCTCACCGCCCACCTGGTGATCCCGGGAGGCTACCCGGGCGACGCGGTGCTCGACGCCATCGAGCACACGCTGCGCGAGAAGTATGCGATCCACCATTGCACGCTGCAGGTGGAACAGGGGACGATTCATCACCACTGCACCTTGCAGGGTCACGTCCACTGATAAAACCTACCCCGCCAGGTTGGCGTACAGGGCCGTGCTGAGGTAACGCTCGCCGAACGAGGGAATGACGACGACGATCAGCTTGCCCGCGTTCTCCGGCCGGCGCGCCACCTCGATCGCGGCCCACAGCGCCGCGCCCGACGAGATGCCGACCAGCAGCCCTTCCTCGCGCGCCGCAGCGCGCGCCGTCTCGAAGGCATCCTCGTTCTTCACGCAGATCATTTCGTCGTAGGACGCGGTATTCAATACCTGCGGCACGAAGCCGGCGCCGATACCCTGGATCGGGTGCGGGCCCTTGGTGCCCTTCGACAGCATCGGTGACGCCTCGGGTTCCACCGCGATGGCCTGGAAGCCGGGCCGGCGCGGCTTGATGACGTCGCTGACGCCGGTGATGGTGCCGCCGGTTCCCACGCCCGCCACCAGGATGTCGATCTTGCCGTCGGTGTCGCGCCAGATTTCCTCGGCCGTGGTGCGGCGGTGCACCTCGGGGTTGGCGGGATTGTTGAATTGCTGCGGCATGAAGGCGCGCGGGTCGCTTGCCACGATCTCTTCGGCGCGCCGGATGGCGCCCAGCATGCCTTCGCTGCCGGGAGTGAGCACCAGCTCGGCGCCATAGGCGCGCAGCAGCATGCGCCGCTCGCTGCTCATGGTCTCGGGCATCACCAGCTTGCAGCGGTAGCCGCGCGCCGCGCACACCATCGCCAGCGCGATGCCGGTATTGCCGCTGGTGGGCTCGACGATGGTCGTGTCGGAGTCGATGAGACCGGCCGCCTCGGCGGCCTCGATCATGGCCAGGCCGATGCGGTCCTTGACGCTGTGCGCCGGATTGTGGAATTCCAGCTTGCCGACCAGGTCGGCTCCGCTGCCCCGCGCCAGCTTGCGGATGCGCACCAGCGGGGTATTGCCTATCAGTTCAGTGACATCGTTCGCGATTCTCATTACCGCCTCCGTTGCCGAACAAATATTGACGTTATTTGACGTCCAGCAGTTCCACGTCGAAGATCAGATCGGAATCCGGCGGGATCATGCCGCCGCCCGCGCCGCGCTTGCCATAGGCCAGCGCGCTCGGGATGATCAGGGTGCGCTTGCCGCCGACCTTCATGCCGGCCACGCCCTGCTCCCAACCCTTGATCACGCGGCCTGCGCCGAGCTGGAACTCGAGCGGATCGCGGCCGCCGTCGAGCGACGAATCGAACTTGCGGCCGCGCTGCTGGCGGGCCAGCGGCTTGTGGAACCAGCCGGTGTAGTTGACCACGACATTGCTGCCCAGCGACGCTTCCTTGCCGGTGCCGACCACACGATCGACGATCTCGACCTGCGGCGCGGGCGCCTCGGCCACCGGCGCCGGGACCTGGTTGTCCGGCGGCGCGACCGGCGGCGTGCTCGACTGCTGCACGTCCGGTGGCGGCTGGGTGGTCGGCTTGCTGGCGTCCTGCGCGCCTTCCTGCGCCTGGACGCTCGCGGCGGCCAGCAGCAGTGCAATGAATGCAGATCGACGAATCATGTGTGCTCTTCCAAGAATAGGCAACCGGACGGTTGCAACAATCTTATGATAACAAGGCCGCTTCGGCTTGCACAGTTTGCCCGGCCGGGGCAGCCTGGGCCTCCAGGGCAGCCTCGGCCTCGGCATTGGCGGCCTCAGCCAGGCGGCGCAGCACCTGGCCAGCCGTCACCATGCCGAAGGTGGCGGTGACCACCATGCTCGAACCGAAGCCGGCGCAGTTCAAACCGGTGATGCTGTTCGGATCGACATCGCAGGCATCGCCAGCGTCGGGATAACGCAGCGGTTCCATCGAGAACACGGCATCGATATGGTATTTCTGTTTCTCGCCGCGCGAGAAACCATATTGTGCGCGCAAGATCTTGCGCACTTTCTTGAGCAAGGGCTCTTGCTCGGTACGGGCCAGGTCGCGGATCTCGACCTTGGTCGGATCGATCTGGCCGCCCGCGCCGCCCACCACCACCAGCGGCATCTTGTTGGCGCTGCACCAGGCGATCAGGGCCGCCTTTGGCTTCACGCTGTCGATGGCGTCGACCACGTAATCGACATCCTTATCGCCGATCATTGCCTGGATATTCTCGGGATCGATAAAATCCTCGACCAGCGTGACCTGGCAGAACGGATTGATCTGGGCGATGCGCTGCTTGAGCGCCTCGATCTTGGCCATGCCGACGGTCGACGACAGCGCCTGGATCTGACGGTTGATGTTCGACTCTGCCACATTGTCGAGGTCGATCAGGGTCAGACGGCCGACCGCGCTGCGCGCCAGTGCCTCGACCACCCACGAGCCGACGCCGCCAACGCCGATCACGCACACGTGTGCGGAACGAAAACGTTCCAGCGCGCGCTCACCGTAGAGGCGGGCGATGCCGCCAAAGCGCCGCGCGAAGTCGACTTCTTCGTCCAACGTTGCCGAAAAGAGCTGAGAGTTGATCTGGTTCATCCCAATATTGTAGCGGACACGCCTTTCGCATCTGCACTAAAATACCTCTTAGATAACCAAATAGTGATGAGCAAATAACTTGCCTGTCACCAAAATGCTACTGGAACGCCATGAGCTCCCTCCTGCACGACGCCGCCCCCGATTTCACCCAGCCGATTGCCGTGCTCAAGCACTGCCACGGACGCATCCGCAAGCAACTCGCGACGCTTGAAAAACTGCTGGAACACCTGCCGCAGCACGGCGCCGACGAGCAGGCGCGCCAGGCCGCGAGCGCAGTGCTGCGCTATTTCGACAAGGCGGCCCATCTGCACCACGACGATGAGGAGCAGGACCTGATCCCGATGCTGCGCGCCACCGCCCAGGGCGACGACGCCGCCATCCTGCAGGCGCTGGCGCCAACCATCCTGCAAGACCACAAGGACATGGATGCTTTATGGCAAGACCTGCACGAGCAGCTGACCGCCATTGCCGAAGGCACGGGCACGGTGCTGTCGGATAGCCAGGTGCGGCGCTTCGTGGCCAGCTATACCTCCCATATGGAGCGCGAAGAAAGCACCATGGCGCCGATGGCGATGCGCCTGTTCTCGCCGGAGCAGATGGCGCAACTGGGCCAGGCCATGCAACTGCGCCGCGGCATCGCGGCGCCAGGGGCAACCGTGGCCCCGCTGGCGCCAGCAGTGGGCCAGGCCGTGGCCGACCTGCGCAAGGACTACGGCCAGGCCAGCCTGGACGAAGCCGACGTGAGCGACGATCCGATCGCGCAATTCACGGCCTGGTTCGAGCAGGCCCTGAAGGCCGAAGTGAACGAACCGAATGCGATGTCGCTGTCCACCGTGGCCGCCAGTGGCAGGCCAAGCTCGCGCATCGTACTCGTCAAGCAATTCGATGCGCGCGGCTTCTCGTGGTACACGAATTACGACAGCAAGAAGGGCGCGGATTTGCGCGACAACAGCTACGCCGCATTGCTGTTCTTCTGGAGCGAACTCGAACGTCAGGTGCGCATCGAAGGACGTGTGGAGCGGACTGCGCCGGACGAAAGCAACCGCTATTTCCGCAGCCGCCCCCTCAAGAGCCGGCTGTCGGCGATCGCCTCGCGCCAGAGCGCGCCGATCGACAGCCGTGCGCAACTCGAACAGAACTACGAGGTCGTGGCGCAGGGGGCCGGCGAGGATCCGGCGCGTCCCGACAACTGGGGCGGCTTCCGCCTGATCCCCGACCGTATCGAATTCTGGCAAGGCCGGCGTTCGCGCTTCCATGACCGCATCGTCTACGAGCGTCAGGAAGACGGCAGCTGGACGCGCCAGCGTTTGCAACCGTAACCGGCCAGGAGCCGCGGCCGGCTACGCCTTTGATAAAAGGGGTGGACCGTGTTCGATCAGATCAAGCTGTCGGCCTGGCAATCGGGCCTGCGCGGCAAATTGCCGCAACTGTCACTGCCACTGCGCGTGGAGCTGTGGAACGGTGAACGCATCGACCTGTCGTCCGATCCGCCGCGGGTTACCATCCGCATCCCCGGCCCCGCCGCGCTGCGCTACCTGCGCTCCCCTTCCCTCTACAGCCTGGGCCGCGCCTACGTCGAAGGCGCGATCGAGGTGATGGGCCGCGCGGCCGACATCATCGCGGTCGGCAATGCGCTGGCGGCGTCCGGCGCCGACACCGGGCGCGGCCGCCTGGCCGACGCGCTGGGCTTCCGGCGAAACCACACGCGCGAATCCGACCGCGACGCGATCCGCTACCACTACGACGTCTCCAACGAGTTCTACGCCGCCTGGCTCGATCCCGGCATGGTGTATTCCTGCGCCTATTTCGAGGGGGGCGATGAAGACCTGGCCACCGCGCAGGTCAAGAAGATCGACCACATCCTGCGCAAGATCGACCTGCGTCCCGGCCAGACCCTGCTCGACATCGGCTGCGGCTGGGGCGCGCTGGTGCTGCGCGCGGCCGAACAATTCGGCGCACGCTGCGTGGGCATCACGCTGTCCGAGAACCAGGCCGCGCTGGCGCGCGAACGGGTCGTCAAGGCCGGGCTGCAGGACCGTGTCGAGATCCGGATCCAGGACTACCGCGACGTCGACGGCCATTTCGAGCGCATCACCAGCGTGGGCATGTTCGAGCACGTCGGCGTGCAGCACCTGAAGGATTATTTCGCGCAGGTGGCGCGCCTGCTGGCGCCGGGCGGCGTCGCGATGAACCACGGGATCACCACCACCGACGCCGACAACGGCGCCACGCCCTATGGCGGCGGCCAGTTCATCGACGAATACGTGTTCCCGCAGGGAGAATTGGCGCACCTGGCGACCGTGGTGCGGGCGATGCAGGAAGGCGGCCTGGAAGTGCGCGACGTGGAAAACCTGCGCCGCCATTATGCGCACACCTGCGCGCTCTGGACCGACAATTTCGAGAGCAATGCCGCCCACATCCGCACCCTGACCGACCCGAAACGCTTCCGCATCTGGCACGTGTACCTGGCCGGCTGCGCCTACGCCTTCGCCCACGACCGGATCAGCCTGTACCAGATCGTGTGCGGCAAGGCGGGGAGCGACGTGGCGCAGTTGCCTTGGTCGAGGAGGTATATGTATGCCTGATGTCGATCGATCAGGCGCATCGCCTTTATCACGCGGCCTGAGCACGTCGTCCCCGCGAAGGCGGGGACCCAAGTCCTCAGCGCTGCCACGGAAAATTATTGCAGAGGCGGCTCATGCTTGCTTGGGTTCCCGCCTGCGCGCACTGCTGTCCGGAATAATCTTCTTGATTTTTCCATCAGAATAGGCGTCCCTGTTTGAGTGCCAAGTCCTCTCG
>NZ_VPFD01000042.1 GCF_008014745.1 Massilia arenae | reverse complement strand
CGGCATCACTCCGCCCGACCGCTTCGTCGCCATCATAGACCAGCTCCGCTGCGGTACCTTCAATATACGAGAGTCGAATTGTTTGACAACTTTTGCTGATGAGCCGTTAAATCGACTCTGACCCTAATTATCTTGGGAGCAATTGGCCAATAATTCGACTCCGACCCTATTTAGTTGAGCCACGAATTCTGGCAATTGCTCAATAATTCGACTCTGACCCTAATTAATTCAGGGCGCCACTTTTGCTGGGGGTTATCGTTTTCTAAGAAAAGAGGACGAGCGAAATAAGCGAATTCTGCGTGACGTACCGCTATGGCGTGAAAATGAACGTTAGGGAATAAAAATCAATCAGGGTCAGAGTCGAATTGTTTGACAACTTTAACGGATGAGTCTTTAATTCGGCTCCGACCCCAGTTATCCGCCAAGCTATTGGCCAATAATTCGACTCCGACCCTAATTAATTAGAAGGCGAATTTGAGAAATTGCCCAATAATTTTACTCTGACCCTAATTGACGTCGTACATGTCTTTCGGGATGTCATCCGTGCCACGCAGCGCGATGACGATCTCGTCGCCACGCATATAGGCCTTGGCCCCGAAGCTAGTGGCGCTTTCACTTTGCTGGACGATGACTTCCCAGCACGGCGCCGGAATGATGTTGGTGGAACTGTAGCGATATACAGACGCGGCCAACAACCCGGCCTCGACACTCGCTTTGCCATTCAACTCTACCGTTAACCAGTATTTACATCAGTAAATACTGTTTATATTGCTGCGGAAACACTTTTGCGTTCTCACGCTTTATCACATCGAGACCAGGTTTCTTCACACTCAAGGCCGCGCAGCGAGCGTTGAACGAATTCGGGCCGGGCCGGACAATGTGCTACCTAGCGCCCGCTTGCCTTGACGCGCGCGGCGCCGCGCTCACCGCGGCGCCGCATCCTGCGCTGCCGCCATGCGCTGGCGAGAAATGCGTAGACCAAGGCATAACAGGTGGCGCTGAAGAGCCAGTTGGCCGTCCTGCCAGTATGCCCCACGAGCAGGTGCGGCAATTGGTTGACGAATTCGAAGATCGTGTACAGCACCTTGAAGACCGAGCCCAGGGCTGAAGACGACGTCGCGGCAAAACCGCCGATGAACGCGAACGCGACGTAGAACAGCCAGAAGCAGGCGAAATACATGACCGCCGCGAGCACATCCAGGAGTCTGGCCCCAACCTTCATCGCGCTTTCCGTTGATAAGCACTTCGCATGATCCTCCCCTCCCGTCACCTCCAGGCCCCGCGCCGGCGCCCGGCGCGCGCGGTGAACGCAGCGCAATCCGAACGCCATGCAGAAGGACCGGAAGCAAGTGAGCTCGCTGGCCATGGCTGTCCATGGCGGGCAGATACGGCAAGCGGCTGCGCGCTCTCACGGCATCTCGTTCGCGGCGGGTCCGCCCGGCATCCTATGCCGACGCATCCGGGCGCGTCAAGCACTTCGCTGGACCAGGGTCGGTAGCGATCGGCAGCAAAAAAAGGCGGCCCGCTGGCCGCCTGGCATCGTCGCTTGCCGGATCAAGCCATCTGCGCCGCGATCAGGTCGGCGCTTTCGGGGTCGCCGGCGCGAATGGCGTCGACGAAGACTTGCAGCGACGAGCCGCAGGCGAAGACCAGGACGTCGCCAGGCTCGCACAGGCTCAGGCCCAGGCGGATGGCGTTGCCGACTTCCAGCTCGCGGTGCAGGGTGTCGGTCAGGCCGACTGCTTCTTCGGCGCCACTCAGGATCAGGTCGACCGCCTCGCCCACGGCGCGGCCGCGGCTTTGGGATTCGTAGACTACCAACTCGTCGAAGCGGGCGCCGCAAACTTTGCCTACTTCGCGCAGGTCGCTGTCGCGGCGGTCCCCGGGAGCGGTCACGATGCCGACCAGCTGGCCGGGGAGCATGCCGCGCGCCATGTCGGCCATGGCGGCGTAGGCAGCAGGATTGTGGGCGTAGTCGACGATCACCGTCACGCCGCGCACGTCGAACATATTCGTGCGCAGCGGATTGGTGCGGCCGTTCGAGACGAAAGTAGACAGGCCGGCGGCGATTTGCAGGTGGCTGAAGTCGGATGCCATCAAGGCCGCTGCCGCTGCCAGCGCGTTGGCGATGTTGAAGCGAGCCAGCCCGCCGAAGGCCACCGGCATGCTTTCGACCTTGATCACCGCCTGCTGGATATGGCCGTCGGCGATCACCACCGCGCCATCCTGCAGGTAGGCGCCGCGGCCACCGTCCTCAAGATGCTTGAGCAGGACCGGGTTCTCAGCGTCCATCGAGAAGAACAATATTTCGGCGCCAGGTTTTACGCGGCGCGCCATCTGCACGCACAGCGCGTCTTCGGCGTTGAGCACCACCGCCCGCGAGGCCGATTGCGCCACCACCGCCTTCACCTGCGCCAGGTCTTCGACCGTGTCGACGCCGTCCAGGCCCAGGTGGTCGGCCGCGATGTTCAGCACCACCGCCACGTCGCAGCGGTCGTAGGCCAGGCCGCGCTTGAGGATGCCGCCGCGCGCCGTTTCCAGCACCGCGATCTCCACTTCCGGCGCGTGCAGCACCGTGCGCGCCGACCAGTAGCCGGTGCAGTCGCCTTTCACTACCTGCTTGCCGTCGATGAAGACGCCCTCGGTGGTGGTCACGCCCGTCACCCGTCCCGCCATGCGCGCCGCATGCGCGACCAGCAAGGTGGTGGTGGTCTTGCCGTTGGTGCCGGTCAGCGCGATCACCGGGATGCGGCCATCGGAGGCGCCCATCAGCCCGTCGACGATCGCCTCGCCGGCGTCGCGCGCCTCGCCCGCGCTCGGATACTGGTGCATGCGGATGCCGGGGGCCGCATTGACTTCGATGACGGCGCCACGCTGCGCCGCCAGCGGCTGGCCGATGTCCTCGCACACGATGTCGATGCCGGCCACGTCCAGGCCGATCTTGGCCGCGGCGCGCACGCACAGCAGGCGCGTCGAATCCGGCAGCAGGTCGGTCACGTCTTCGGCGGTGCCGCCGGTCGACAGGTTGGCGTTGCCACGCAACTCGGCCACCACGCCGACCGGCAGTACGCTGTCGAACTCGAAGCCCTGGCGCGACAGCATGTCGGACGCATGGTCGTCGAGGGAGATCCGGGTCAGGATCGTCGCATGGCCGGCGCCGCGCGCCGGATTAGCGTTCTCGATCTCGACCAGCTCGCGAATGGTCTTGACGCCGTCGCCCACCACGTGCGCCGGACGGCGGCGCGAGGCCGCGGCCACGCGCCCGCCGGCGACCAGCACGCGATAGTCGCAACCTTTTACATGGCGTTCCACGATGACGCGGCGCCCGTACTGGCGCGCGAACTCGAAGGCACGCGCGACGTCGTCGGGCGTGGTGCAATCGACCGTCACACCCTTGCCCTGGTTGCCGTCCAGCGGTTTCAAGGTCACCGGCCCGTTCAGGCGGCGCGCCACGCGCTGGGCCGATTCCACGGTGGTCACCACATCGCCTTCGGGCACCGGCACGCCGGCCTCCTTCAGCAAGGCCTTGGTCAGCTGCTTGTCGCTGGCGATCTTCACCGCGATGAAGCTGGTGTCGCCGGTGGTCGTGGCCTGCAGCCGCTTTTGCCTCACGCCCCAGCCGAGCAGGAACAGGTTGGCGTCGTCGGTGATGCGCTGCACCGGGATGCCGCGCTCCTGGGCCGCCGTGATCACCGCGGCGGTGCTGGTGCCGATCGCATAGCGCGCGGCGATCTCGCGCAGTTCTTCAAGGCGCGCAGCGAGTTCGAAGCCCTCGCCGCGAGCCAGCGCGCCGACCAGGTCGAGCGCCAGGTCGAAGGCCGGCTCGGCCAGCTTTTCGCAACTGTAGGCGCACACGATGCGGAATTGGCCAGGATGGCCGTTCACCGGCCGCGTGCGCCCGAAGGCCGCCGGCGCGCCGGCCAGGGTTTGCAGTTCCAGCATCACGTGTTCGATCACGCGGCCGAGATAGGTGCCTTCGCGCAGGCGCTGGGCGAAGCCGCCCGGCTGGCCGACGGGCAGGCGCTCGCCATGCAGCGATGGCATCAGTTCGAGCAGCGCGTGGTTAAAGCCGGGCAGATCCTTCGTGGACTTGCCGTATAAATCCTGCAGATCGACCACCGACAGCAGGCATGGCGAGTCGGCGTGGACGTTCGGTCCGCGCAGGAAGCGTTGTTCGAGGATTTGCACGTGTCATTCCCTTGATAGTCATTATTATGAAAGCCACGGCCGGCACGCGCTCTCTATCGCATACCGGCCGTTTGTCGCCGTGCAGGCGGGTCAGGCGTCGAACAGTTGCGTGTACATGCGGGTGGCCATCAGGCCCACCGCCGTATGGTGAATCTCCGGCGACAGCAGGCGGCCCAGCATCTGCATCGCCTCCTGCTTGCCGTTGGCCGCCGCCACCTGCTGTTCGAGCAGGCGCAGCTCGTTATGGGCGTCGGCATCGTCCAGATTGGCGTGACGGCGGATCAGGCCGCGCACCGGATGCGCCATGTCGCGTTCCGCGCCCTGCCCCAGCTGGTCGAGGGTGCGCTGGCGCGCGCGCGCGGTGAGCACGCGCTGGGCGCTGGCCGGCTTGCCGTCGGCGGTCGAGGTGATCCAGTCGCGCAGCACCTGCAATTCATAGGCGTTGAACACGCCGAACATCTCGGCCCGTTCGCCTTCGACCAGGCGCCAGAAGCGGCTATGCTCGACGTCTTCGCCGCGCTTGATCCAGCCGGCCCCTTCGAGCGCGGCCAGGAAGGCCGGGATCTGCGCCGGGTCGGTCAGCCAGTCATTCACCGAACGGCCGGCGACGCGGCAGTAATCCGAGTGCATATTCTTGCCCACGCCGCTCTTGGCGGCCAGGATGCCAACCAGTTCCGACTGCAGGTCGAATTCGCCGATCACCGAGGTCGTGCTGGCGCCCAGTTCGTTAAGGCGGTAGCCGTCGACCACGCGCTGCCAGAAGGCGTCGCGGTCGCCGACCTTCGGCATCAGGTCGTGTACCGCCTGCACAGCCTTGCGCGCATGGCCGCTGGCGGCGTTATCGACCGTCACGTGCAGGGTGAAGTAATACGGGTCGATGCCCAGTTCATTGAGCTCATAGGACGTGATCAACAGGTGCAGCGGCAGCTGTTCGTAGCCCAGGTTATAGCCGACAACTTCGGGCAGGAAGTGCTCGGCGTGGTGGCCTAGCGCCAGCTGCAGCGCGCCTTGCAGGAAGTGATCGTCGCCCAGGTCTTCCCAGCTTTCGCAGCCGTGGGTGGCCAGCAGCTTGCGGTACAGGGTGACGTGGTTCTTGTCGGGCAGGCCGTCGCCCAGTTCTTCGAGATAGGTCTTGATCAGCGGATGGAAGGCGACGTCGTCCCACTGGCGCGTCAGGCCATACAGCCAGGCTCCGTCGACCAGCTTGGTCGGGGCCACGCCCTTGATGAAGTACAGCGCGTGCGCGCGGCATGAGAAATAGCGGCGCGGCGCGCCGTTCTTGCGCGCGGCGAGGTAGTCGCGGTATTGCTGGCCGACGATCTCGGTGCGTTCTTCGATCCAGGCCTGCAGCTGGTCCAGGCGCGCCGGCAAATCGGACGGCAGCTCGCGCGCAACCGCGATCTGGCCAGCCACGAAGTCCGTGGCCTGTTCCGGCATCGCCGACGGATCGGCGTACAGCGAAAAATACAGATCCTTCGCGCCTTCTGCGGTGGCAAGGGGCGCGGTTGCGACGCGTGGTGCGTCGGCTAACAACATTGGTGTCATGTCTAGCATCGTGAAGTGTCCTATGGACGATTACCGATATTATCCAAGCTGGACCATGTTGCGCAAATCGGTTGGCGCGCTGTGAGTGTGTAAGAGAGGGATTACAAAATTATATCTCGCAGCGCCGCAATCACTTGCCAATTTGCCTACGTCGATGTGCCACCACCCTGCTGGCGCACGCCGCGCCCGACGTCCGCCGCTTCAGGGTCGCCCTTCTGTTGCGCCTCCCGGTATTTCTCGGCCTGGGCATCGACGATATGCGGCGGGAACGGCGGGATATTCGCATCGGCCACCACTTCCAGCACGAAGGGCCGGCCTGCCGCCAGCGCACGGTCCCAGGCCGGCCCCACCTCTTCCGGATCGTCGACCCGCACGCCCTCCAGGCCGAGCATGCGCGCATAGTCCGCATACGAGAAATCGGGCAGTTCCTGCGATGGTGCATATTTCGGCTCGCCCCCCATCCCGCGCTGTTCCCAGGTCACGAAATTGAGGTCGCGGTTGTTCAGCACCAGCACCACCAATGTGGGATTGGCCCAGTCGCGCCAGTGGCGCGCGATCGTGATCAAGCCGTTCATGCCGTTCATCTGCATCGCACCATCGCCAGCCAGGGCGATCACCGGCCGGCCCGGATGCGCCATCTTGGCCGCCATCGCATACGGCACCGCAGAACCCATCGTCGCCAGGCCGCCCGACAGCGACGCCATCATCCCGCGCCGCAATCTCAGGTGCAGCGCATACCAGGCCGAGACCGAGCCCGAGTCGCCGGCCAGGATCACATCATCCGGCAGCCGCGTAGACAGTTCGCTGAAGGCGCGCTGCGGATTGATTGGTTTGCCCGGCAGGCGCGCCCGCTCGTCGAGCACGCGCCAGCTCTCGGCCACGTTCGCCTCGATGCGCGCGCGCCAGCCGCGCTCCTCCTTGCGTCGCAACATCGGAATCAGGGCGCGCAAGGTCGCGCGGGCGTCGCCCGCGAGGTTCACGTCCATCGGATAGCGCAGACCGAGCATGGTCGCGTCGACGTCGATCTGCACCGCCTTCGCGGTGCCCTCCTGCGGCAAGAATTCGGCATACGGGAAGCTCGAACCGATCATCAGCAGCGTGTCGCATTCCTTCATCATCGCATCGCTGGCCTGGGTGCCGATCATGCCGATGGTGCCGGTGCAGAACGGCAGGTCATCCGGCACGACAGCCTTGCCCAGCAAGGCCTTGGCGATGCCGGCGCCGAGCAGCTCGGCCACCTCGACCAGCTCGTCCAGCGCACCATGGGCTCCGGCGCCGGCCAGGATCGCCACCTTCTCGCCGGCATTGAGGATGTCGGCCGCTGCGCGCATCGCCTCGGGCGGCGGCACCGCCGCTTCGAGCGCTGCGCCCACGCCCGAGAAGGTGTTGCCGTGTTCACGCGGCGGATGCGGCACCGCGTCTTCTTCCTGCAGGTCGTTCGGGATGATGATGCAGGTCACGCAGCGGCGGGCCTTGGCGATGCGCAGCGCGCGGTCGACCAGGTGGCGCACCTGGCTTGCATCGGTCGCCATCTGCACGAACTCGCCCGCCACGTCCTTGAACAGCGTGACCAGGTCGACTTCCTGCTGGTAGTGGGCGCCGAGCGCGGAGCGCTGCTGCTGGCCGACGATGGCCACCACCGGCTGGTGATCGAGCTTGGCGTCGTACAGGCCGTTGAGCAGGTGGATGGCGCCGGGACCGGAGGTCGCCAGGCACACCCCTACCTCGTTCGTGAACTTGGCGTGGCCGCAAGCCATGAAGGCCGACATCTCTTCGTGACGGCACTGGACGAATTCGATCGCGTCCTGGCGCCCGAAGGCGGCCAGGATACCGTTGATGCCGTCGCCCGGATAGCCATAGACGCGGTGCACGCCCCATTGCCCGAGTCGGTCGAGCAGAAAATCTCCTACGGTGCTGGTCATGCCGGTGTCCTTTCGCAGCTGGTCGAACGCCGACTGTAGACCCGGAATGGATAGCAGACCGTGCGCCAGCGCCCGCAGGCGCCGACACGGCAGCACTAAAGGCGCGCGCCGAGCTCCACGTCGGCCACCAGCCCAACGCCCGACAGCCGCACCGGCTCCGCGCCCGCGCGCAGCATGCGGGTCATGGCGCGGTCGCCATCGCCGGGCGCGACGTCGACCGCACGCGCGGCCTCGGCCACGATCAGGATCTCGATGTCTTCCTTCAACCCGTCGAGCACCGTATTGAGCACGCAGTAGTCGGTGGCCAGGCCGCACACCGCCACGCGGCGGATGCCGCGCGCACGCATGGCATGTCCCAGCCCCGTGCCATTGAAAGCGGAGTACGCATCCACCTCGACGCTATCGGCCTTGGACACGACGATGACGTCGTCCGGCAGGTTCAGGTCGGAAGAAAAACCCGCCCCTTCGGTCCCGGCCACGCAATGCGGCGGCCACGGTCCGCCCTGGTCGGCGAAGGAGCAATGCAGTTCGGGATGCCAGTCGCGCGAGGCATAGATCGGCAGCGCACGCGTGCGGTACAGGTCGATCAGGCGGTTGATCGGCGCGATCACCTGGTCGCCGTGGGGGACGCCTAGGCTGCCGCCGGGAAGGAAGTCGACCTGCAGGTCGACGATCAGGAGGGCATCGCCCTGGCCGAGCACGATGGCGCTCATGAGACATCTCCGTTTCAAGGACGCATACGCTGCGTCAAAGATGGCAGATTAACATGAAGCGCCGTCGCCGGCCGAAGGGCGCGCGGCAGACCGGAAGGGCCTGCCGCGAAGAGTTGCTTATTGCTGCGGGTTGTTCAGCAGCGAACGCTGGCGTGCATAGCCGAAGTAGACGGCGGCGCCGATCGCCAGCCAGATGGCGAACGCCAGCCACGTGTGCCAGCTCAGGAACGACATCAGCACCAGGCAGAACACGATCGCCAGGCCCGGAATATACGGCACGCCAGGGCAGCGGAAGGCGCGCGGCAGGTCCGGACGCTTCTTGCGCAGCACGATGACGGCGATCGAGACCAGGGTGAAGGCGGCCAGCGTGCCGATATTGACCAGTTCGGCCAGCACGGTCAGCGGCACCACGGCGGCGATCAAGCCGAAGATGATGCCCACCAGCCAGGTGGCGAAGAACGGGGTGCCGTATTTCGGGTGCACCTTCGACAGCTTCGCCGGCAGCAGGCCGTCGCGCGACATGGCGAACAGGATCCGGGTCTGGCCATAGGCCATCACCAGGATCACGGTGCTCATGCCCAGGATCGCGGCCAGGTCGACGAAGCCGGCGACCCAGTTCTCGCCCGCCACCTGCAGCGCCAGCGAGACCGGGTGGTCGACGCCCTTGAAGTCCAGGTGCGGCACGATGCCGGTCATGATCGCGGCGACCACGACGTACAGGATGGTGCAGACCACCAGCGAACCGATGATGCCGATCGGCAGGTCACGCTTCGGATTCTTGACTTCCTCGGCGGCCGAGGTGACGGCGTCGAAGCCGATGAAGGCGAAGAACACCAGCGCGGCCGCGCTCATCACGCCACCCATGCCGTATGGCATGAACGGTTCCCAGTTCTCCGGGCGCACATGGCCGACGCCGACGGCGATGAACAGCAGCACGACGCCGGTCTTGATGATGACCATGACGTTGTTGATGCGCGCCGATTCGCGCATGCCCAGCGACAGCATCGCGGTCAGCGCGATCATGATCAGGAAGGCCGGCAGGTTAAACAGGGTCTCGACGCCGGGACGGGCGCCCGGGGCGGCGGTCAGCGCGTCCGGCAGCACCAGGCCGAAGCCCGACATCAGCGACTGGAAATAGCCGGACCAGCCGACCGCGACGGTCGAGGTGGCCAGGCCGTACTCGAGCAGCAGGTCCCAGCCGATCATCCAGGCGACGAATTCGCCCAGCGTGGCGTAGCTATAGGTATAGATCGAACCGGCAACCGGCACGGTCGAGGCGAACTCGGCGTAGCACAGTGCGGCGAAGCAGCAGGCCATGGCGGCCACGATGAAGGAGAGGGTCAGCGCAGGGCCGGCAGTGACGGCGCCCGTGCCGGTGAGCACGAAAATACCGGTGCCGACGATGGCGCCAATACCGAGCAGGATCAGGTCGGTCGGGCCGAGCACCTTTTTGAGTCCGCCCGGCTTGGCGCTGGCGGCCAGCATGGCATCCAGATTCTTGGTTCTAAAAATACTCACTACGTGTTCTCCAATCAAATATGTATGTGGTCCCGCGTCTTGTCAATACGCCGTGCCCGCAGGTCGTGCGGGCACGCTCTCGAGATCCTGCCTGTTGGGCCGGCATGCCTGACATGAAACCGCTTTCGCTACACCTGCAAACCGTCAACTTTTTGCAGACGTGCAAATATAACCAGAATGCTGTTGCGAATCAAAGCAATCCGACAAATCTTCTGCAATTTACGTGCCGGCAGGCAATTCCTGCTACGGAAACGCGGCCGTTGCGTAAACATCTCAGCCCGGACGGCTGTGCTTGATTTCCTCAAATCAACATTCGATAATGGGCCGACCCTCCTGCCCCACCCGCGCTTTGTCGCCCACGATCCCGCCCCAATGACAGTCTCCGATGGACGCCCGCCCCGATTCAAGCCCCTGCTCGCCAGCGGCGCGCTGCTGGCGGCGCTCGCTGCTCCGGCGCTGGCGGCCCAGTTGCCGGAAGCGCGGCTGGACGAGATCGCCGCCATGGCCGATCAAAACAATGCGCAGGCGCGCACCATCCTGGTGCAGGAAGGCCCGAAGCTGATCGCCGGCGCGCCCTATCCGGTGCGCATCCACTATCTGCGCCTGTTGCGGCGGGTACAGGCCGATGGGGGGAACTTCCGCGAAGCCTTCAAGACCAACGAACTTATCATCGGTTTGGCCGAGGCCGAACGCGATCCGCTCAATCTCGCGCTGGCCAGCCTGGCGCGGGTATTGCGCCTGATCGAGAACAACGATCCGGCCAAGGCCCTCGGCCAGCTCGCCACACTCGGCGCCCGCTACAGCAAGCTGGGCAGTCTCGAATTCACGGCCACCTCCGAAGGGCTGCACGGCATGGCCTACAGCGCGGTGGGCCAGTACGACCGCGCGCTGCACCATTTCCTGCGCGCGCTGGACATGGTGCAGCGCCATCCCGGCCTGTGGAGCCCGCGCGAAGCCGACATCCGGCTGGCGATGGCGCGCATGTACGTCAACTCGCGCGATCCGGCCCGCGCGCTCGAGACGCTGCGCGAGATCCGCACCGGCCCGACCCGGCTGCCGCCGCGCACCGAGGCGGCAGCCCACTTCTTCGAGGGCCGGGCGCTGGTGGTGCAGGACGAGCTGGAGGCCGCCCAGCAGGCATTCGGGCGCGCGCTCGAACTGGCCCATGCCCACCAGCTGATCGCGCTCGAAGCCAATGTGTTGGGCAATATCGCCAACGCCCACCTGAAGGCGGGACGCTACCGGGAGGCAGAGGAAGCGGCGCGCGCCGCGCTGGCGCCGGCCGAACGCAGCGAAGACCGGATCAGCCTGCAAATGGCAAAGGCCAATCTTGGGTTCGCGCTGTTCGGCCAGGGCCGCCAGCGCGACGGCATGCAGCAGGTGGACGCGGTGATCGCCACGATGCGCAAGGCCGGCGCCATGTCGACCGTCGGGCGCATGCTGGCCGAGAAAAGCCAGGCGCTGGAATCTGCCGGACGCTTCCGCGAAGCGCTGGCCACCACGCGCGAACGCGAAACCGTGGTCCAGGAACTGGCGCTCAATGACCGCAACAAGGCGATCTCGGCGTTGCAGGAGCAGTTCAAGGCGCGCGAACGCGCCGCCCAGATCGATGCCCTGCGCCAGGAAAACACCGTCAAGGATGCCGAATTGCGCCACCGCAGCCTGATCCAGACCGCCGCTTCTCTTGGCGCATCGCTGGCGCTGTTTCTGTGCGCGGGCGTGCTGTGGATGTACCGCAAATCGGTACTGACCGGCCGCCGCCTGGCCGAACTGAACGACGAACTGGCCTACCGCTCGGCGCACGACCCGCTCACCGGCCTGTTCAACCGGCGCTCCTTCCTCGACCGCATGCGCAGCCGCACCGGGCAAGCCCCGCCGCGGCTGGGCTCGGCCGACTGCTTCACCCTGCTCGACATCGACCACTTCAAGCGCATCAACGACGAATATGGCCACGCGGCGGGCGACGCGGTGCTGGTCGAGGTCGGCAAGCGCCTGCGCGCGGCGATGCGCGAATCGGACATGGTGCTGCGCTGGGGCGGCGAGGAATTCCTGGTGTATTCCCAGGGCGTGACCCAGGACCAGCGCGCGCTGCTGGTGGGCCGCATCCTCGATGCGATCGCCGCCACGCCGATCGTGCTGGATGACGGCACGGCGCTCAGGGTCAGCGCCACCGCCGGCGCGGTCTCGCTGCCGTTCGCGCCGGACGGCGATCAGGCTGGAGCGGAGGCCACGGTCCAACCCGACTGGGAACAGGCGATCGCGCTGGCCGACCGCGCGCTCTACAAGGGCAAGGAAGCGGGACGCAACCGCGGCTATATCGTGGCCGGCCTGCGTCGTCCGGAAGGTGGGCTGGAGCTCGACCTGGTGCTGCCGGGCGTGGCCGGCTGAACGCTACGGCGGCACGCCCCCCCCCTGCGTTACAGTGAACGCAGCAGGTTGCGGCGGGCGACGATCGCCGCCACCGTCTGCAGCAGCGTGGCCGGCGCCACCGGCTTGGCCAGGTAGTCGTCGAATCCCGCCTCCAGCGCACGCTGCTGGTCTTCGCGCCGCGAGAACGCGGTCAGGGCGATGGCGGGCACGCCCGCCGTCTCGCGATCCGGCATCGACCGTATGCGGCGGATCATCTCGAAACCATCGACCAGCGGCATGCCGATGTCGCTGATGACGAGATCGGGCCGGCGCATCTCGACCAGGCGCAGCGCCTCGCGCGCGCCGGTGGCGGTCAGGATCGTGGCATCGCTGGCGGCCAGCACCTGCTGCACCAGTTCCAGTGAATCGAGTTCGTCGTCGATTACCAGCACCGTCATGCCGGCCATCTCCGGTGCCGCCAGCGGCAGGCCGGCAAGCGGCTCGACCCGCGCCGCCGGCGCCGCGCCGGGCGCCGCCAACGGCAGGTGCAGGGTGAAGGTGGCGCCCTGCCCTTCACCGCGGCTGGCAACGCTGATCGCGCCGCCCTGCAGCTCGACCAGCTGGCGCGCGATCGCCAGGCCCAGCCCCAGGCCGCCATGGCGCCGCGCCGACGAGGAATCGGCCTGGCGGAAGCGGTCGAACACATAGGGCAGGAATTCGGGCGCGATGCCGGCGCCGGTGTCGGCCACGTCGATCGCCACCGCGCGCTCGTCGGCCTCTCCATCCCGCCGCAGCGTGACCGTCACCACGCCGCCCGGTTCGGTGAACTTGATGGCGTTCGAGATCAGGTTCGACATCACCTGCTGCATGCGCGCCAGGTCGCCGCGCACGGGGCCGGCGCCGTGGTCGATGCTGGCGCTCAGGCCGATGCTGCGTGCCAGCGCCGCCGGGCGCGCCGTCTCGAGCGCGGCGTTGACGAAGTCCTGCGGCTGGATCGGCGCCGTGTCGATCCGCACCTTGCTGGCCAACAGGCGGCTCATGTCGAGCATGTCTTCGATCAGCTGCGACTGGGCGCGCGCATTGCGCTCGATGGTTTCCAGGCCGCGGCGCAGCATGGCGCCGTCGCGATGGCCCTGCAGCAGCAGCTGCGACCAGCCCAGCATGGCGTTGAGCGGCGTGCGCAGTTCGTGCGACAGAGTGGCGAGGAACTCGTCCTTCATCTGGCTGACGTTCTCGGCCTCGACCCGGGCGCGCTGCTCGTCGAGATACAGTTGCTGGCGCTCGGCCGCCGCCTGCAGCGATTCGGCGATCGTACGGTTGCGCGCCTCCAGGCGCGCATCGAAGATGGTGGCCAGCAGCGCGATGCTGAGCAGGGCCACGGTGGCCACCGTCACCAATGCCGCCAGGTGGTCCTGGTCGACGCCGCCAAGCGCCGCGCGGCATACGCTGCCAGCCTCGAAGTGGGCGGCGGCCATGCCGGTATAGTGCATGCCGGCGATGGCGCCGCCCATGATGACGCTGGCCGCGAGCTGCACCGCAGGCCGCGCGCGGCCGCCCACCTGACCATCGCCGTTCAGGCGCAGGCCGAGCTGCAGGGCCAGCGCCGAGGCGCCGATCGCGATCGCGACCGACAGCGCGAACAACCATGGGGTGTAGGTGATGGCCGGGTCCATGCGCATGCCGGCCATGCCGGTGTAGTGCATGGCGTTGATGCCCGCGCCCATCAGGAAGGCGCTCAAGGCCAGCTGGCGGCGCCGGAAGGCGCGGTGCCGCACATGCCATAGCGCCAGGCCGGATGCAACCACCGGCAGCAGCCAGGAGGCGAAGGTGATCAGGGGATCGTAGCCAACCGGCATCGGCAGGCGAAACGCGAGCATGCCGATGAAGTGCATGGCCCAGATACCGCTGCCCATCGCCAGCGCGCCGCCCGCGACCCAGAAGTATGGCGCGCGGCCCTGGGCCTGGCGCACCCGCATCGCCAGGCTGAGCGCCGTGTACGAGGCCAGGATGGCCACCAGGATCGACACGAAGACCAGCAGGGGTTCGTAGTACCCGTTCACCATCGGTGTTGTTCCGTTCTTATTGTGTTCTTGCCGGCACGCGGCATGCCGGTCGGAGCCAGTGTACACGACCTGGCCGGCGATATCGGGTACGCTTGCACGGCCTGATCAACCCCGTGCTTCAGAAGGAATTACCTTGTCCGACGATCGAACGACCGACCCATCCATCGTGCATGAGCGCCGCATCCTGCTGCACGGCGGCGCCGCGCTGGCCGGCCTCGCGCTGGCCCCGGCGATGACCCTGCCCGCGTTCGCGCAGCGGCCCTTGCCCAAGGTGCCGTACGTGACGACGCCGCAGGACATCGTCGACCGCATGCTGTCGATGGCCAAGGTCGGGCGCGATGACGTGGTGTATGACCTCGGCTGTGGCGACGGCCGCATCGTGATCTCGGCCGCCCGCCGGTATGGCGCGCGCGGCGTAGGCATCGACCTCGATCCCGAACGCATCCGGGAAGCGAATGCCAATGCGCGCTCGGCCGGTGTACAGGACCGCGTGCGCTTTCGCCAGGCCGATCTGTTCAAGACCGATTTCAGCCCGGCCACCGTGGTCATGCTGTACCTGCTGTTTGAAGTGAACCTGCAGCTGATGCCGCAGCTGTGGCGGCAGTTGCGGGTCGGCGCGCGGGTGGTGTCGCACGATTTTCACATGGGCGCCCAATGGCCGCCGGAGCAGATCGTGCGGATGCGCGACAAGACCCTGTATGCGTGGACGATCACCGAGGAGCTCAAGCAGGAGCTTGCGCAAATGCGTTCAGCGAAGCCTTGACCAGCGCCAGCTGGGCATCGACGACTTCCCGACCGTATTTGAGTCCTGCATCGCCATATGCCAATGACCGATGGCGCGCTGCAGCCCGCGTTCGTCGTTGACGGCGTCGATTTGCCGCACCAGGTCGGCGGCGATCAGGCCGAGATAGGTTTCGGCCGTGCGCACCAGCATGGCTTTCACCGGCGCCAGGCGCGCAGCATCGTTCGACGTCTCGGCAGCGGTCGCGATCAGGCCGAGTGCGCTCAATTCATCGAGAATGCGTGCCAGTTGTGGGGCCGGCATCAGCGCCGCCAGCTCGCCTGCAGGCTTGTGCCCGTCGAGCATGATCAGTACGCTGCGCTGTCTCGCGCCGAGCCCGGCGCTGCGCTGGACGATTTCGAGACGGCCTTGCGCCGTCTTGGCATAGACAATGTCGATAAACGCGGGCGTGGCGATAGGTGGTTCGGCGAGCATCGTCGTCCTGGGCCTGATGATCGCTTGATTCTATGAAGCAATTATTACAGCAATATGTCGGATGGGCCGAGGCGACAGTGAGGGCGACGCCTTACATGCACGAGATGACCGATATGGCGTACGGAGGGCTGGCTTTCGGGTCAGTGTCGCGCCGATAGGTAACAGTACATTCCTTTGTCGCGCTCGGTAATTTCCGGGCCAAATATACATTGCTCGAGTATGTACAGATCATCCATTTATCCAGCTGATCGGCAACACCCCCGGTGAGAGAGAACTTGTGTTCCACCGTGTCGGCCTTCTCGATAACGTCGCCCTTGAGTACACCTTCCTGTTCCAGTGGCCCGAGGCGGGCGCCTGCACCGTCCAGCTTCAGCTTCATGTCTGGCAGGTAGGCTCCAGTCCAGCCAGCGGGTCCTTGGACTTTTATCTGGTCGGATGTGACTGATGGTGGACAAACTATGCGCTGGTCGGCTTTCGCCGGACCACAGGCCATGCCCACAGCCAGGCAGGCAGGCTATAACGGACCTCAGGTTCAGTTGCATCGGACTCTCCGAGACAGCAATATGCCGATGCTACCTACGAAGAGGAAACCTACTTTGACCCAGCCCGACCTCGACCTAATTGTGAAGGCGGCATTGGCGTTGATGCCTCGAGTTAATCGGTCAGTAAACCACAACACCAATACAAAAAGCCCGCATTGCGCGGGCCTTTCGATGAATCCTGTTGGTGGGAAGTGCAAGTTTCGAACTTGCGACCCCTGCAGTGTGAATGCAGTGCTCTACCCCTGAGCTAACCTCCCAACGAGGCCGTATTATGCCATAGAGTCTTGATTATTCCAAATGGCAATTGACCAACTTATTTGTACCGATGCCGTGATCTCGAAAGAAACACGGC
This sequence comes from Massilia arenae, assembly GCF_008014745.1. Lineage (GTDB taxonomy): Bacteria > Pseudomonadota > Gammaproteobacteria > Burkholderiales > Burkholderiaceae_D > Telluria > Telluria arenae. The sequence continues at coordinate 12,973 of NZ_VPFD01000042.1, read as the reverse complement.
GAGGCAGCGATACCTGCCGCGCTTGCCGAAAACAAGAAGGCCAGCATTGCTGCTGGCCCTTGTGAATTCTGGTGGGAAGTGCAAGTTTCGAACTTGCGACCCCTGCAGTGTGAATGCAGTGCTCTACCCCTGAGCTAACCTCCCGAAGCGAGGCGTATTATGGCACAGAATCACTGTCCCGTCACCCCGGCGGAGAATAATTCCTCCACACGCAGCTACCCTTCACGTTCTTGTCGAGGCCAGTCAGCACCTCGTCGTGCGCCGCGAGTTCGTCGCCGCTCGCCGCGACCACGATGATCTCGCCCAGTGGCACCACTTCGAGTGCGTCGCCGATATTCGCAGTCTCGACCTCGACGTCCATCGTCAGCGAATTCTGGCCGCGGGTCATGGCCAGATAGACGTCGGCCAGCAACTCCGAGTCGAGCAGCGCGCCGTGCAGCTTGCGGTGCGCGTTCGAGATCTCGTAGCGGTCGCACAGTGCGTCCAGCGAATTGCGCTTGCCCGGGTGCAGTTCCTTGGCGTTCACCAGGGTGTCGATCACGCCGTTGCAATGCTCGACGAAGGGCCGCATGCCGATGCGGGTAAATTCGTGGTTCAGGAAGCCCAGGTCGAACGGCGCGTTATGGATGATGACTTCGGCGCCCTGCACGAACTCGCGCAATTCTTCGGCGATCTCGTGGAACTTCGGCTTGTCGCTCAAGAACTCGGTGGTCAGGCCGTGGACGGCGAGCGCCGCCTCGTCCGACTCGCGCTCGGGATTGATGTAGCGGTGAAAATTATTACCGGTCAGTTTACGGTTGAAGATTTCGACGCAGCCGACCTCGATGACGCGGTCGCCCGTGCGAGGATTCAGGCCGGTGGTTTCGGTATCGAGGACGATCTGGCGCATGGTGTTCTACTAAATAAATTGAAACTGAGTTGAAGCGGACCAGAGTATAACAAAGCCCGCCCCTGCCTTCCGGCGGTGAAACGCTCAGCGCCGGACCGAGGCCGCGCCGCGATTGGCCAGCACGTCGGCCCGCTCGTTGCCCGGATGGCCGTTGTGGCCGCGCACCCAGCGCCATTCGACGGCGTGCTGCTGTTGCGCCTGGTCGAGCGCCTTCCACAGGTCGTCGTTCTTGACCGGCTCCTTCGCCGCCGTCTTCCAGCCGCGTGCCTTCCAGCCGTGGATCCATTCCGAGATCCCCTTCTGTACGTACTGGCTGTCGGTATGCAGCACGATCTTGCACGGACGGTTCAGGACGCCGAGCGCCTCGATCACGGCGCGCAATTCCATGCGGTTATTGGTGGTGTTCGGCTCGCCGCCGAAGATTTCTTTCTCGTGGCCGTTCGAGACCAGGAGCGCGCCCCAGCCACCCGTGCCGGGATTGCCCTTGCATGCGCCGTCGGTAAAGATCTCGACCTGCGTCGCGCCCGCTTCATTCGTTTGTTGTTCGCTCATTCCTGTTCGCTGCCGGCACTGCCGCCGGCCGCTTGCTCGCTTTCTTGTTCCATGCGGGACCGATAATGTGCATGCCCTTGACCCGCTTGATCGCATGCACCACGTAGACCGCGCCGAGATACGGCCACCAGCGCCCGCCCGCCGATTCCATCATCGAGAAGCGGCTGAGCCAGTGGGCCGTGCGGCACGGCGGGGCGTAGCAGCCGAAATGGCTGCGTGTCACGCCCAGATTCAACAATTTTAGCCAGTCTTTCAGGCGCGGCAAAGAAATGAATTCGCCGGACTCGGGCAGGTAGTCGCTGCGGGTGACGCGCCGGAAGCCCTGGCGCATGCCCCACAGGCTGGCCGGATTGAAGCCGCAGATGATCACCTGCCCTTCAGGAATCAAGACCCGCTCGACTTCGCGCAAGACCTGGTGCGGCTCGGCGGCGAATTCCAGCACGTGCGGCAGCACCACCAGGTCGATGCTGCTGGTGGCGAACGGCAGTTCCTCGAAGTCGACCGCGACCGCGATCTGTTTGCCGCCCGCGGCAAACGCGAGTTCGTCCGCATGCGAGGTGCGCGTGGCGGCCTGCCATTTGTTGGGCATGCGGCTGGCCGCAAGCGCATCGAGCTGGGGTACGCCGATCTGCAGCGCATTGAAGCCGAAGATATCCACCGTGAGTTCGTCCAGGCAAGCCTGCTCGAACGCGCGCACGTAGGCGCCCGCCGGCGATTGCAGCCAGTTGTCGAGCGCTATAATGGATTTTTCGGATGCGCTATCCATGCCACCTCTTTGACCCACGGTTCACCATGACGACTCCTCTGCGCACTCAGCTCGCGGCTCAGCTCGCGATATTGACGCTTCCTGCCTTTAAAGACAATTATCTCTGGCTCATTCACGACGGCAGCAACGCCGCCATCGTCGACCCGGGCGATGCCGCCCCGGTCAAGGCCGCCCTGGCCGCGCACAAGCTGCGCCTGACCGCCATTTTACTCACCCATCATCATGCTGACCATATCGGGGGTGTGCCGGGCTTGCTCCAGGACTGGGACGTACCCGTATTCGGGCCGCGTAATGACGGCATCGCGCTGGTGACGCATCCGCTCGGCGAGGGTGAACGGATCGGCGTGCCGGGGCTGGATCTCGCGCTGGACGTAGTGGACGTGCCGGGTCACACGCTGGGCCATATCGCCTATGTGCGACGCGCTCCAGGTCGAGACGCGGGCGCGAATTGGCTGTTTTGCGGCGACACATTGTTCGGTGCCGGCTGCGGGCGGCTGTTCGAAGGCACGCCGCAGCAGATGATGGCATCGCTCGGCAAGCTCGCGGCGCTGCCGGACGATACGCTGGTGTATTGCGCGCATGAATACACGCTGTCGAATCTGCGTTTCGCCCAGGCGGTGGAACCGGGCAACGCCGCGCTCGATGCGCGGGTGCGGGCCGATGGCGCGCAGCGCGAGGCCGGACTGCCGACCATTCCGTCGACGGTCGGCCTCGAGCGGGCGACCAATCCCTTCCTGCGCCATGACGAGGCGCGCATCGTGCAAAGCCTGGTCGAGGCCGGGCGCCTCATGCCGGGCGGGGCGCCGGTCGACGTCTTTGCTGCGCTGCGCGAGTGGAAGAATACCTTCTGATTGGAAGAATAAGGTCTAATGCGTGCCTCGTGGACGGCCGGACCGTCCACGAGGCAGATCAAATCTCTTCGTACAGCGGCAGGGTCAGGAACTCGGCGAAGTCATCCGACGTCGACATCTCCTCGAAGATGACGGCGGCGCGCTCGTAGCTCGCATGCGTCCCGTCCGCCGCCACTACCTTCACCTTTTCCAGTTCTTCGGGAATCATCTCTCGCACCATGTCCGCCGTGACCTTGCGGCCATCATCCAGCACGCCTTTCGGCGAGCGAATCCACTGCCACACCTGCGAGCGGCTGATCTCGGCCGTCGCCGCGTCTTCCATCAGGTTGTGGATCGGCACACAGCCATTTCCAGCCAGCCAGGCGCCCAGGTAATGGATGCCGACATTGATGTTGTAACGCAGGCCGGCCTCGGTGATCGGCGTCTCGGGCTGGAAGTCGAGCAATTGCGCGGCCGTCACCTCGACGTCCGGGCGCTGCTTCTCGAACTGGTTCGGCCTGTCGCCCAGCACCTTGGTGAACTCTTCCATCGCCAGTCCGACCAGGCCGGGGTGCGCGACCCAGCCGCCGTCATAGCCGTCGGTGGCGTCGCGCGCCTTGTCGGTGCGCACGCCGCCCATCGCGATCTCATTTTTCTCGGGATCGTTCTTGATCGGAATGAGGGCCGACATGCCGCCCATGGCCGGCGCGCCGCGCCGGTGGCAGGTCTTGAGCAGCAGCAGCGCATAGGCGCGCATGAACGGCGCCGTCATCGTCACCTTGGCGCGGTCGGCCAGACAGAAGTCGCGGTCATGCTTGAACTTCTTGATGCACGAGAAGATGTAATCCCAGCGGCCGGCGTTCAGGCCGGCGCTGTGCTCGCGCAGCTCATACAGGATCTCGTCCATCTCGAAGGCGGCAAGAATGGTTTCGATCAGCACCGTGGCCTTGATCGTGCCCTGCGGCAGGCCAAGTGCGTCCTGGGTCATCACGAACACGTCGTTCCACAGGCGCGCTTCCAGGTGCGATTCCAGCTTCGGCAGATAGAAATAGGGGCCAGCGCCGCGCGCCAGCAATTCCTTCGCGTTGTGGAACATGAACAGCGCGAAATCGACGATGCCGCCCGAGACGCGCTGGCCGTCGACCAGCACATGCTTTTCGTCCAGGTGCCAGCCGCGCGGACGCACGATCAGGGTCGCCACCTTGTCATTGAGCCGGTAGGACTTGCCGTTCTGTTCCAGCGAAATGGTTTTGCGCACCGCATCGACCAGATTGACCTGGCCCTGGATCTGGTTGTCCCAGTTCGGGGTATTCGAATCCTCGAAGTCGGTCATATAGCTGTCGGCGCCGGAATTGAGCGCATTGATCACCATCTTGCGCTCGACCGGACCGGTGATCTCCACGCGCCGGCAGGCCAGCGCCGGCGGGATCGGCGCGATCGTCCAGTCGCCGTCGCGGATGTGGGCGGTCTCGGGAAGGAAGTCCGGACGCTCGCCGGCGTCGAGCTGTCGCGCCCGCTCGGCACGCGCGGCCAGCAATTCCTGGCGCCGCGGCGCGAAGGCGCGCGCGAGCTGCGCCACCAGCGCAAGCGCCTCCGGGACCAGGATGTTCTCGTAGCCGGGTTTGATCTCGCCCGTGATCTGCATGCCGGCGGGGATGGTGAGGGACATATGCGCTCCTGAGTTTGATGAAGAATGCGTGCGACGCCATGCCCATGACGGGCGCTCCTTGGCGTTTGTCTTTGCATCAAGTATATTCACCTGAATAGCGCTAAACCATACAAAATCTCACATCATCCGTGTGTTTTTGTATCAAATAAGAGGCGGGAACAGGTAAACAATATGGGCAAATTCACGCAGATGGCGACCTTCGTCGAGGTCGTCGCGCGCGGCAGCCTGTCCGCCGCGGCGCGCGCCGAGGGCATCGCGCCGGCCATGATCGGCCGCCGCCTCGACGCGCTCGAGGCCCGGCTCGGGGTCAAGCTGCTGCAACGCACGACGCGGCGGCTGGTGCTGACCGACGAAGGCACGGCCTTCCTCGAGGATTGCCAGCGCATCCTGGCCGAGGTGGGCGACGCCGAGTCGGCCATTTCCGAGCACAGCATGCGCGCTTCGGGCCACCTGACGGTGTCGGCGCCGGCCGGCTTCGGCCGCCTGCACCTGGCGCCGCTGCTGCCCTCCTTCCTGGCCGAACACCGCGACGTGACCATCAACCTGAACCTGTCCGACCGCGTGATCGACCTGGTGGCCGAAGGCGTGGACGTGGCCATCCGCATCGCCAGCCTCGACGACTCGAACCTGGTCGGCGTCAAGCTGGCCGACAACCGGCGCGTGGTGGTGGCGTCGCCCGCCTATCTCAAGCGCCACGGACAGCCGCGCCAGCTGGCCGACCTGGCGCGCCACAATTGCCTGCCGATCAGCAGCGAAGGCAGCCAGCGCGGCTGGACCTTCATGGATCACGGCAAGCCGGTGACACTGAAAGTGGGCGGCAATATGGTGTGCAACGACGGCGCGGTGCTGCATGGCTGGGCGCTGGCCGGCAAGGGCCTGGCCTGGCGCTCGATGTGGGAAGTTGCCGGCCAGATCGCGAGCGGCGAACTGGTGACCGTGCTGGACGAGTTCGCGGCGCCCGGCAACGACATCCACGCCGTGTTCGCCCAGCGCCGCCACCTGCCGCTGCGCATCCGCGCCTTCGTGGATTTCCTGCGCCGCAGCTACGCCGCGCCGGACTACTGGCGGCCTTCCTGACGCCGACCGAGCGGCCTGCGCGGGGAGCCACGGGACGTACAGGCAAAAAAAATCCCCGGCAATTCCGGGGATTTTCGTCTCGTAAAGCCCTTAGGCTATTACAGAGGCTGGATGTTCGAGGCTTGCTTGCCCTTAGGGCCGGTGGTCACGTCGAACGAAACGCGCTGGTTCTCCTGCAGCGACTTGAAGCCGGTGCTCTGGATAGCCGAGAAGTGCGCGAACAGATCTTCGCCGCCTTCATCAGGGGTGATGAAGCCGAAGCCCTTCGAGTCATTGAACCATTTAACGATGCCAGTTGCCATTACAATTTCCTATTTCGGTTAGTTGGGCTTGCGCCCGTTTCAGATCGTTTGAAGAAGCAAGAAAGAAATGACAGACAGACTGCACTACTACCTCGAACCCAACGATCCCGTATTATACCGAATAAATCCGAAGCGCACCCTCTTCGTTAAATAAAAAAACCGCCAGGCCGCAACGATTCTCAAATTCAATAAATAGGGGAGCGCATGTTTTTATCCCGTACGAGGGAAAATATAGGCGCAAGACCCGACCAAATGTTTGCGATGAATCAAATTCCGCTCTGCCGCACGTTTGCGCATGCGGCTTGCGTAGCGCCGCGCGCGACTGGGCGCCCCTGCAATGGCTCAGGTCAGCGATTTTGGATCGCGATGCGCGATGCGGATATATTCGTCGAGTTCCGCGCGCCAGGCTTGCCACTCCGTGGCAGCCACGACATCGAAGGCGCGCAGCACCCGTAGTCGCTGCTCGAGCAGGCGTGCGTGGTTGCCCAGGCCGCGAAAGCCAAAGGTGGCCGCCGAGCCCGCCAGCGTGTGCAGCATGGCCTGCACCTCGTTCGCTGCCGGCGCGACGTCGAAGGCCGGTTCGCCGGCGCGCTCCAGTTGCTGCGACAGCGCCGCCAGACGTTCCAGGGTCGACGGCAAGCGCGCCGCGAACTTCTCGTTGAGTTCGGCGAGGCGCGCGAAGAACTGCTGGTCGGCCGGCTGCACGGTTGCCATCGGCGACGCTTACTTGGTGCCGAAGATGCGGTCGCCCGCATCGCCCAGGCCCGGGATGATGTAGGCATGATCGTCCAGGTGCGAGTCGAGCGAAGCGACGTACAGCTTGACGTTCGGATGCGCATCCTGGACCACCTGCACGCCTTCCGGCGCCGCCACCAGGGCCAGGAACAGGATCTGCTCGTCCGGCACGCCACGCTTCTTGAGTACGTCGATCGCGTGCACCGCCGAGTTTCCGGTGGCCACCATCGGGTCGCACAGGATGAAGGTACGGTCGACCGTATCCGGCAGGCGCACCATGTACTCGACCGGCTCATGGGTTTCGGGGTCGCGGAACACGCCGATATGGCCGACGCGCGCCGACGGCACCAGCTCCAGCAGGCCGTCGCTCATGCCGATGCCGGCGCGCAGGATCGGCACCACGGCCAGCTTCTTGCCCGCGATCACCGGCGCATCGATGGTCACCAGCGGGGTCTTGATCGAGCGCGTCGTCAGCGGCAGGTCGCGCGTGATCTCGTATCCCATCAGCAGCGTGATCTCGCGCAGCAGTTCGCGGAAAGTGCGGGTCGAGGTGTCGTGCTCGCGCATATGCGACAGCTTGTGCTGGATCAGCGGGTGGTTCAGGATATAGAGGTTCGGGAAGCGCGGGTCTTGTTTCATGGCGGGATTCGAAAGTTCTGTGTGAAGCATGCAAGCGCGCATTATCCCAGCCACGCGGCCGTTTGTCCCGGTCTGCACGTGAAATAAATGATAATCATGACACGAGGGCGCGCGCCAGGATCGCCTCGACTTCCACAGCGGCGGGCAACCGTCCGTAAGCCCCGCCCACCGGCTGCAAGATGCGGGAGAGCAGGAACGCTTCTCCCACGTACCGCGGCGCATGGCGCAGCAATAGCGCGGCCTGCACCGCCACCACGATCTGCTCGGCCAGCACCCGTGCACCGGCTTCGTCGTTCAGGCGCGCCGACAGCCCGTCCAGCAGCGCCGCCACGTGATCCGCGAAGCGCTCGTCCAGCCCCGCTGCCGGCGCCAGCTCGGCCGCCAGCGCCGCGCGCGCCTCCCTTGGGGATTTGCCGAGCGCACGCAGCAGGTCCAGGCACATCACATTACCCGAGCCTTCCCAGATCGAATTGACCGGCAGCTCACGGTACAGGCGCGCCAGCGGGCCGTCCTCGACGTAACCGTTGCCGCCCATGACTTCCATCGCCTCGGCCCCGAAGCCGGGGCCGCGCTTGCAGATCCAGTACTTGCCGGCCGCCGTCAGGATGCGGCCCAGCAGCGCCTGCGACGGCTCCTCACCTTCGTCGAAACAGCGCGCCAGGCGCAGGGCGAAGGCGGTGGCGGCCTCGGATTCCAGCGCCAGGTCGGCCAGCACGTTCTGCATCAGGGGCTGCCTGGCCAGCGGCCGGCCGAAGGCCATGCGGCCGCGCGCATGGTGCAGCGCATGGCACAGGGCGGCGCGCATGATGCCGGCGCTGCCCAGCACGCAATCGAGGCGGGTGTGGCTGCCCATCTCGAGGATAGTCGGAATGCCGCGCCCCGGCTCGCCGATCATCCAGCCCAGCGCGCCGCAGAACTCGACCTCGGACGAGGCGTTCGAGCGGTTGCCCAGCTTGTCCTTCAGGCGCTGCACCCGCACCGCATTTCTTCGGCCGTCGGCCAGAAAACGCGGCACCAGGAAGCAACTCAATGCGCCCGCGCCTTCCCCCACTTCGTTGCAGCGCGCGAGCACCAGATGGGCGTCGGCCTGCGGCACCGAATAAAACCATTTGTGGCCGACGATGCGCCAGGCGCCCTCGCCTGCAGCGCCTTCCTCCAGCAGTTCGTCCGCCCCCAGCGGCGTGGCGCGCGTGGTGTTGGCGCGCACGTCGGAGCCGCCCTGCTTCTCGGTCATGCCCATGCCGACCAGGGCGCCGCGCTTGTGCGCCACCGGCAAGGGCCGGGGATCGTAGTCGCGCGACAGGATCTTGGGCAGCCATGCCGCCGCCAGCTCCGGCGCCCGGCGCAGGGCCGGCACCGCGGCATAAGTCATCGTCACCGGGCACTGGGCGCCATTCTCGGCCTGGCCGAACAGAAGGTATTGCGCCGCCCGCGCCACCTGGGCGCCGGGACGCGGATCGCTCCAGGGCGCACTATGGGCGCCGGCGCCGATCATCAGCGTCATCAAAGCATGCCAGGCCGGGTGGAATTCGGGCTCGTCGATGCGCCGCCCGGCGCGGTCGAAGTTCGCCAGCGTCGGACCATGGGCATTGGCCAGGCGCGCCAGCTCCTGGACCTCGGCGCTGCCGAGCCGCGCACCCAGCGCGTCCAGCTGCGGCGCCGCCCAGCCGCCGCCCTCGCGCAGCAACGCTTCCTGCAGCGCCGGATCGCAGGCGTACAGATTGATGCCGGTAAATGGCGGCGCCTGGTTCTCGACCTCGTGGGTGGCGAATCGGTCCATCATCTCTCCTCCACATCTGTTCAATCTCAAAATGCAGTGAAATGTTGCATTGCGGCATCATAATTGCAGTTAATTATGTCGTTACAATCAAGAATAAGCGACAATATACCGTGACAAACTTGACCGTCCAGCAAGGAGGTTAGCGCCAACATGCTTGCCGGGCAAGCAGGCTGCTCTGGCTCAACAAAGGTTGGAATCATTGCATGACTTGTGCTTTCTAATGCTTTGCGGAATTTTTCAGTGATAGAGTCATCCCTGGTTTGGTAGACTTGCACGGATTCACATGTGACATTCGCATGACGTGCACGTGCCGCAACAATAAAGCAAGAAAGCTCCTGGACAACATGCACACCAGTTCCTCCGCCGTGCCCCCGCCCCAGCCGGCCGCCGCTCCCGTGCAGGCGGCGGTGCTGCCAGCGGTGCTGCTCGACGGCTTGCTGGAGACGGCCGGCGACGCCGTTTTCCGCGTCGCGCCCGATGGTGCGATCCACGCGGCCGGCACGCGCGCACGGGGCCTGTCGGGCTACGAAGCCGGCTGCTCGCTGCTGTCGCTGGTGCACGAGATCGACCAGCCGGCCTTGCGCAATGCGCTGGCCGGCGCCGCCGCCGGCCACGAGGCGGTGCTGGTCGAGACCCGCTTCCGCTCGGGCGAGCGCGATATCTGGTTCGAACTCAGGATCGCGCGCCTGGCCACCGGCGACGCGGCGCCGCTGCTGGTGATCGGCCGCGACATGTCGGTCCAGCATGCGACCGAAGAGCGCCTGCGCCACATGGCGACCCACGACGCCCTGACCGAGCTCCCCAACCGGGTGCTGCTATCGGACCGGATCCGGATGGTGATCGCCAATGCGCGCCGCTCGGGCCACGGCTTCGCGGTCGCCGCCATCGGCCTGGACGGCTTTAAGAAAGTCAACGACGGCCTGGGCCATCCGCTTGGCGACACGGTGCTGCAGATGGCGGCCGTGCGCCTGCGCCGCACCCTGCGCGACAGCGACACCCTGGCCCGGGTCGGCGGCGACGAATTCGTGGCGGTACTGCCGGGGACCTTCACCGAGCCGCAGATCAAGCTCGTCACGGGCCGCCTGCTGGCCACCCTCCAGTCGCCGTTCGAGGCCGGCGGCCACACGATCTACCTGGGCGCCTCGATCGGCGTGGCGGTCTACCCGGACCACGCCGAAGACGAGGTGCGCCTGGTGACGCTGGCCGACGCCGCGCTGTCGCGCGCCAAGGAGACCGGCAAGGGCCGCGCCGTGGTCTACAGCCCCGGCGACCAGGGACCGCCGCAACACGACATCTCGCTCGAAGCGGCCATGTTCAATGCGGTGCGCGAGGGCGAATTCCTGCTCTACTACCAGCCGATCGTGAATGCGCGCAGCCGCATCATCGAGGGCTTCGAGACCCTGATGCGCTGGAAGCATCCGACCCTGGGCATGGTGCCGCCGGTGCGCTTCATCCCGATCGCCGAGAGCAACGGCCTGATCAACCTGCTCGGGGCCTGGGCCCTGAAAGCGGCCTGCATGCAGATCCGCCAGTTCCAGGAAGTGGCCGGGCGCGAGCTGTACATCTCGGTCAACATCAGCCCGCGCCAGTTCCGCAGCGACCGCTTCCTGACGGTGCTGGACGATGCGCTCGCGCTGTCCGGCCTCGACGGCCGTCAGCTGGTGCTCGAGATCACCGAGGGCACGCTGATGATCGACCCGACGCACGCCGAAGACATCCTGGCGCGCATGGTGGAGCGCCATGCGCGCATCGCGATCGACGATTTCGGCACCGGTTATTCGTCGCTGGCCTATCTCAAGCGCTTCCCGATCTCGGTGCTCAAGATCGACCGCGCCTTCGTGAAGGACTTGCCGTCGTCGAACAAGGACGCGGCCATCTGCAACGCGATACTCGACCTGGCCGGGCACCTCTCGCTGTCGGTGGTGGCCGAAGGCGTCGAAACCGAGGAGCAACTGGCCTGGCTGGACGACCAGGGCTGCCATTACGTCCAGGGCTACCTGACGGGCAAGCCGATGCCGGCCAACGTGGCCGTCACCGCCCTCAAGGAAAATCTCTATACCGCTCTTCTGCCTGCCGATCACCGGACAGGAAAATCATGACCACACAAGCCATCACCCCGGCCATCACCCCGCACTCGGCGAAGTCGCAAGCCACCCTCGCCCTGCTGTGGGAGCGCATCCGGCGCCAGGGCGACATGCCGGGCTTCACCAAGGCCATCAGCGCCATCCTGGCCTCGATGCGCGGCGAGGACGAGCGCGACTTCTCGATGACGCAGACGGTGCTGTCCGACCCGGTGCTGACCCAGAAGGTGCTGCGCCTGGCCAACAGCAGCATGTATGCGGCCTTCGGCCAGCACGTCAACACCATCTCGAAGGCGGTGCTGGTGCTGGGCACCGAGTCGATCGGCCACCTGGCGCTGGGCCTGAAACTGATCGAGGAGCTGAGCCGCAGCAGCCCGGACACCGAAGCCGCCCACGTCGAGATGGAAAAGGCGGTGCTGGCCGGGATGGTGGCGCAGCAGCTGGCGGCCGACTCGCGCTCGCGCGACCCCGAAGAAGCCGTGGTGTGCTCGATCCTGCATTCGCTGGGCCGCATGATGCTGACCTTCTACATGCCGGAGCGTTGGTCCAAAATGCGCGAGGCCGCCGGAGAAGGCCGCGAAGAAAGCGCGGCCCATGAAGTGCTCGGCCTGTCGCTGGAAGAAGTCGGCCGCGCCACCGCCGCCCACTGGGGCCTGCCGCGCAACCTGGTGGCCGGGATGCGCCGGGTCGAACCGGGCGAGCGCTTCGAAGGCTTCGCCCATGAGGACTGGCTGGCCGCGCTGGGCAGCATGTCGACCCAGGCCGCCGACGCCCTGTGGGCCGACGACGCGGCCGGCGCCGAGAAGGTCGCGCAACTGGCCGAGAGCTTCGCGCCGATGCTGGGCCTGCCGGCGAGCGGGATCCTGGCCTCGATCGACAAGGCCAAGATGGAAGCGGCATCCGACCTGTCGATCGCGCCGCTGGCCAAGCCGGCCGAGAAACGCGCGCAACAGGCTGCCGCCACCAGGAAGCGCATCGCAGGCAACAAGATCCTGATGAGCGGCGTGGCCGACATGCGCGACGTCGGCGCCACCGCCACTGCCGGCCAGATGATCTCGATGGCCCTCGAGACGATGCACAAGGGCCTGTCGTTCACGCGCTCGTTCGCTTTTCTCCGGAATCGGCGCGAAGGCCGCTATTCGGCGCGCCTGGGGCTGGGCGAGGACGTCAAGGCGATGCTGTCGAACCTGGCGTTTGACGACGCCTACGAACCGGACGTGTTCCACGCGGCGCTGGGAAGCGACCGCGTGATCTTCATCGAGAATGCGCACGACACCAAGTTCGCGACCAAGCTGCCGGGCTGGTGGAAAGGCACGCTGGCCGAAGCGCGCTGCTTCGTGATCATTCCTCTGTGCGCCCACGGACAGCCGGCGGGTTTCATCTATGGCGACTGGGACGACACCTTCCCGCAAGTGGTCCTGAGCCAGACCGAGTTTTCGCTGCTGAACGACCTGCGCGCGCTGGTGGTGCGCACGGTCGAGCGCAGGCATCAGATGGAAGCGATCGTTACCCGGGTTTGATAGGGGTGCAGTCCTGCGGCTTTTCGCCCCCGCTAGCCGTCGCCCGTCGTTCCCGCGGAGTGATGTGACCCCTTGAAGTGAGACTCCACTTCAAGGGGTCTTATGAAGTACGACGAGCAGTTTAAATTTTCAG
>NZ_VPFD01000041.1 GCF_008014745.1 Massilia arenae | reverse complement strand
ACATTGTTTCAATAGAGAAATTTTCAGGAATCGCAGCAGTTTTTGGTGATGTTTCCTCATCATACTTAGACATCAGGCGAATAGCTAACATCATTAAGTTCGAAGTGCCGAAAAAATTCGCAACGACCGCTTTGGGTCGACAGCGGCCCTAGGCAGAACGGCCGATATTGGCCCAGCACATCATCATAGGAAGAAGATACTTGTCCTTACCGATCTGCGGCGAAATATCAGCCGCTCAATCAACCCGGACCTTGCCCAACTGAGCGTAAGACTGCAGCATCACGACGCCGGGACTAACAGCATGAAGAGCCACAATCCGGTTCTGAGGTTGCGCCCCAGTTAGGCCCAGAGAGGTAGCCACCGTGCTTGCAACGCCGGATGGGGTGATCTTTCTCAGCACACCCCTGGACCCAAGCTTGTAGAGGTTGCCCGCAGCATCGATCGCCATCGGGCCACCACCAGCGAAGAAGGCAGCATTGCCCGTGCCATCGATATCATTGAGGAAATCAAAGGTCCAGTTCGTTCGGCCGGCAAGCGTCGTAACCGCGCCTGCAGGGGTGATCTTTCGGATCAGCATGACGTCGTTAACGTACAGATTTCCCGCGCTGTCGGCCACAATGTCATCCGGTCCCATGAATCGTGCCTGCACGCCAACGCCATCGACCGGGTTCCTGCGGTCTACACAGCCCGATCCCGGCGGAATGCCAGCCTCGCACCCACCTCCTGCCAACGTCGAAAACGTGCCGTCAGGGGCGATCTTGCGAACCTTCGATCCATCGGTCGCGTAAACCGCGCCGCCTGGCGCGACTGCGAGGTTCAATGTATATGCGGTGGCGACACCAGAGGAACCATCGATTGCTCCTGTTGCTGCATCGTAAGGCGCGGTTTGCGTCAACGTGGATATCCTCCCGTCCGCTGAGATCCGGCGGATCGCGTAAGCAAGGGAGCCAAGGCTGTCCACGACGTACAACACCCCGTCTGGCGCATAGGCCAGTGAAATCGGTTCGTTCACCTGCGCGTAGGTCGCGATCCTGCCGTCAGCCGCCACCTTCTTGATTTCCGACACCGGTGATGAATAGGCGAGGTACAGATTGCCGGACTGATCGGCGGCGGAGTCGACGGGGCGCGCACCGGCGAGCGTGGGTGGGTCCCCAAAGACAACCTGCCACGTCACCGGCAGGGTGACCCAGGGCACGGCCACGGGCGATGGCTTTACGCTCAGCTCGACCGAACCCGAGATGCCGCCTGCGCTGGCCGTGATCGTCACCTTGTCCGCCTTCAAATCCCAAGGAGGGGAGTATGCAGCGATCGGCTTGTCCGGAAGCGTGTACAAGGTGGTGCCAATACTGGCCGTCGGCGTCACAGACCAGGTGAGCGGACCTGTGACACCGGTCAGCGTCGGCGTAATCTCGACCGCCGCGCCGTTGGGCATCACCGAAGTCGCTGAAGAGGCCAGCGCGATCGAGGGCGCAGGGACCGAGGGTGTCTCAGGCGAGGTGTCGCGCCCGCCGCCACCGCATCCCGTCACGAGAACCACCGAGCACATCGCAAAAAGGCGCGCACCGATCATTGCATTTCCTCCGTTATACGACGTTGCCATCCATTCTACAGATGCGGTGCAGCGCAATATTCACGAAAACTCGCTCAGGCCCATCGCCGACCTTTATCGCGGTTTTTCAGCAGGCGGTCGGCCTCAACCGTTCCACTTCCAGCCCGAACATTGGCCGCAGGCGGGTGCCGGCCACGTTGCCAAGGAATGCCACGACCAGCCACAGCCAACCGTGCAGACTGCCCGAGACAATCCCGCTGAAATAGGCGCCAATATTGCAGCCATAGGCCAGGCGAGCGCCATAGCCGAGCAGCAGGCCGCCGACGACCGCCGCGATCAGCGAACGCACTGGCAGCTTCCACACCGGCGCGTAGCGCCCGGCCAGCGCCGCCGCCAGCATCGCGCCGAGCACGATGCCGATATCCATCACCGAGGTCACGTCCTTCCAGACCGGCGCCGCCAGTGCGGCGGCATTGGCCTTCGTCGACCAGTAAGTCCAGCTGGCGACGTCGATGCCCACCACGGATGCCGCCTTGGCGCCCCACAGCGCGAAGGCCGAGGTCACGCCCCATGGGCGGCCCGACAGGGCCAGGGTAGCGAAGTTGAGCACGACCAGCGCCAGCGCGCCAGCCACCAGCGGCCACGGACCGCGCAGCCAGCGCGCGCTGCCAGTCGGTTGCGACTGCCCAGTGACCAGCCGGCCGTGGCGGCGTCTCTCGACGACGACGGTGACGGCCGCGATCAGCGCGAATACGACGAGGTTCAGCGCCAGTGCCGGCGCCAGGCCCAGTTCCTTCACCGCCGACAGCGGCGGCAGCTGCGGCATCGCAGTCCAGAACGGCATGTGGGCGGTGCCGATCAGCGAGCCGACGATAAAGAAGATCAGCGTGACGATCATGCGCGTGCTGCCGCCGCCGACCGTGTACAGCGTGCCCGAGGCGCAACCGCCGCCCAGCTGCATGCCGATGCCGAAGATGAAGGCGCCGACGATGACCGACGTGCCGGCCGGCTGCACCAGGCCGGTGACCGGATTGCCGAACAGCGTGCCGGCTGCGAGCGCCGGGAAGAACAGCACCACGCCAACCGCCAGCATCAGCATTTGCGCACGCAGGCCTTCGCCGCGGCCGTCGGCGATGAACACGCGCCAGGCCGAGGTGAAGCCGAACGCGGCGTGGTACAGGGCCACGCCGAGCAGCGCGCCGACGATGTAGAGCGCGGCCTGGCGCGCACCGACAACCTGCGTCAGGTACCAGGCGCCGAGCACAATCAATACGAATGCGACGCCGAACGGCCGCAGGTTGATGTCGGCGCGTCGTGCGCCTGACAAGGATGCTGAAATGGTCATGAGTATCGGAAAAGATGAGGCGGAACCCTCTATTCTCTAACATCTTCACGTTCCGTGCAGGACCGCACCCGGTTTACAATGGCGCCATGGCCGTCATCAATCCTCTCGAAGTCGAATTCAGCGCAATCCGGGCCCAGGGTCCCGGTGGCCAGAACGTCAACAAGGTCTCGTGCGCCGTCCACGCGCGCTTCGACATCGGAGCCTCGTCGCTGCCGCAGCACGTCAAGGAGCGCATGCTGGCCTTGAGCGACGCGCGCATCACGCAGGAAGGCGTGCTGGTACTCAAAGCGCAGCAGTCGCGCAGCCTGGAACAGAACAAGGAAGACGCCCTGCGCCGCCTGCAGGAACTGGTCGACAGGGCGTCGGTCGTGCCGGTGACGCGCCGTCCGACCCGGCCGACGCGGGGCTCCCAGCTACGACGGCTGGACTCCAAGGCGCGCAGCAGCCAGACCAAGGCGCTACGGGGCAAGGTCAGCGACTAGCCCGAATGCTCAAGCCTGTAGCGCGGCAAACCAGGCCGCATACGGCGTATTGGCCACCATCCGCCGGTTGAAATCCGGCGCACCATCGGTCCACCACACCTGCCCGCGCTCGCCCAGCGCGCGCTTGGCCTCGTCGACCGCCTGGCGAGCGGCCCGCTCGGCATTGCCGTCGCGCGCCTTCAGGGCGGCACTGACCTCCCGGCGCGCCTTCATGAGCCGGTCGACCAGCTGCTGGCGTTCTTCCGGCGTCAGATCGGGATTGCTGGTTCGCCACAGACGGCCCGAGACGACGAAATACCGTCCGTCGGGCGTAGTGGGATAGTTGGCGGGTGAAGGCATGGCTGCACTATACCCAAAGGGGCCGTGCGCAGCCGTTCGCTTCCTGCCATTCCGTCAAGGCTGCAGGCCGTAGCGGTCGATGAAGCCTTTGACGCCACCTGGATTCGCGGCCAGCCAGGCGTTCAGCGCCGGCCGATAGGACTGACGGAACATCAGCAGCAGGATCGCCGGCTCCAGTTGCCCATCCTTCGCCAGCGCCTGCATCTGCAGCAAGGCGGGGTCGGTCACGCGCTGGTCGCCGAGCGCCTTGGTCTCGTCCATCACCTTCAGGGCAGTACGCCACGCGCCCAGTTCGATCTCGAACGGCGACTTGCCGGCGGCGCTCTCGGACTGGCGCTGGTTGGACTCGCTCATGCCGAGCAGGAGCCGCATGGCGTAGTTAGGGGTGTCTTCCTTGCCGGCGACCGACTCGTCGATATGGACAGTAAACTTGCCGTCCGCCTCCTGCTCCACACGCACGCCGCGCCTGAATGCCAGAGACTTCAATGGCAGGCCGGCGGCGGCGCGCAGCCTGGCAAGCTTGCCCCAGCTAGGACGTTGCGACGGATCGGCGGCGATCGACGCATACAGGGTTGCTTCGGCCGGCGCGCGCTGGCCCTGCGCCAGCAACGCATCCGACAGGAAGCGCCATGCCTGCGCATTCTTCGGCTCGATCTCGGTGGCACGGCGGAACAGCGCCTCGGCGCGCCGCCAGTCGCCCTGCACGAAGTAACAGTCCGCGGCGCCTACCCAGGCGCTCGACGCCTTGGGGTCGGCCTCCATCGCGGCTTCGTATTTGAGCAGGGCTTCCTTCGGCTTGCGCTGCGCGAACAGGGCCGATCCTTCGGCCAACAGCTTCGCGGCGCGAGGATTCGGCGTGTGCAGGGGCGACACCCCGTCGTCGTCCAGCATGCGCAAGACCTCGTGCGCGATCGGATCGTCGGCGGCAAGCGTGGTCGCGCGCTCGGCCAGCGCGCGCGCCGTCTGGCGCGCCTGCGCCACCTCGTCCTTCGGGGCCACACTGGACAGTTTGAAGATCAGGCCAGCCTGCAGCGACACCGGCAGCGAAGCCTGCGGATCGGCCTTTTCGGCCGCCCGGTACTTGTCCAGCGCTTCCTGGTACTTGCCTTGCCCCTCGAGCACGTGGGCGTCGCGCACCAGGGTGCGGCATGGTTCGCCGCACTGCATCGCAGCCGTTGCGCCCGCATTGAAGAACGCCAGCAGGGCGGCAAGTGTCAGTACACGTAAGGATTTCATGGGATGGCCAGGCGACAAAAGCCCATATTACCGCGCCGCCCGGCCCCCATTGCTCACTGAATATCACACGCCGCTCCGGCTCAGGCGCCGTGTTTACCGGTCATGCGATCCCACCCGTGACGCACGGCCGACTTCATCTTTTCCCAGGTCGACACGCCGCTGTGGCGCGAATCCCAGTCGGTGCGCAGCTTGGGTTCGATCTCGTCCCACTGGCGGCCCACATACTTGCCGCTGCCCGCGATCTGCGAACCGTAGAGATAGGCCGGCGCGTAATCGTCGTACACGCCGCCGCTCGCGCCATAGGTCAGCTTGAAGTGCTCGCGGTAGTAGCTCTCCGCGTCGCCCATGGCGGCGCCCAGGCGCTCCACGTCCACCTCGGTGTGGCGCACCGTGTCGTCGATCTGCTGCTGGCGTTCGCTGACCTGCTTGCCGATCGAGACTTCCTCGGTGATGCGGGCCGATTTCTCGACCACGGCTTCCTCGGCGCTCTCGCGCATCTCGATGGTCTGCTCCCTGAACGCGGCGGCGTCGCTCGGGCTGATCGGCTGGTCCACCTTGCGCCGCTGGACGTCGACGTGTTCTTCGCGCAGGCCGATGGTTTCGTGCACCGGGGTCTCGACGATGCGCGAGAAGATCCGCATGCCGCTGCGCTGGACTTCGCGCTTGCCGACCCGCAGCTGCTCTTCGACCACCGGGATGGTCGCGCTGGCCGAGGTGTCGCGCTGCATTGCCGCGCCCGCGGTGGCGCCCTGGCGCGGACCGGACGCCGACTGGGCCGACAAAGTCCCTGCCTGCGTCGTGCCCTGCATCGAACCGGCGCCGCCCGTCAGCAGCGCGCCGGGAGTGGCGACGCCGTCCGAATGCTCGTCGATGTCGATCGGCCCGAAGGCTTCGACGACGTCGGCGGCGCGCTCGACGTCGGGCAGCGAATCGGCGCTGAGCGTCACCACGTGCTGGCCACGCGCGAGCGCGCCTTCGTAGCGGCTTTCGTGGTGCTTGTGCTCGTCGCCGAACAGGTCCTGGAAGAAGTGCTTGATGCCTTTACCCTTGCCTTCGGCAATCGTGGCGCTGCCGGCGGCGGCATTGGCCTCGGACAGCCGCACGCTCTCGCGGCCGAATCCGGAAGACAGCAGCTGGTCGTACGCGCTTTGCGCGTCGGTGCGGTTATCGAAAACCGCGACTAGCGTATGGTGCATGATGAGTCTCCTTTGGGTGATGACCTCAGGCACCCGAATCGCCGGCCTCGTCGAAACGTTCGATCTCGACCCGTTCCGCCTTGAGCGGGACGGTCTCGACGTGGCGCTCCTCGTGCCGGATCCGGGTGATGTGAAGTTCTTCCTTGATGCGGACCTTGCGCTCGACGACCAGCACCTCTTCGAGCACTGGTACGACCAGGCTGTCGCCTTCATGTCGGTGGCCTGGCGCATCGCCGGCGCCGACGATGCGGTCGATGGGGACGTGTTCGATGCGCAGCTCCTCGCGCAGCAGCCGCTCGTCGATGGTGACGGGATGTTCGGTGACGGTCTTGTGGATGCGCACGCCGCGACCGGTGTCGACGGCGCGGGTGCCGACCGCGAGCTGCTCCTCGACGACAGGAATGCGCAGTGGCTCCTGTTCGCTCGGCTCGGTAGGCGTGCTGGACATGGTCCGCTCCTGGGCAAGGCTGCGAAAAGAACGATCCAGCCTACGCCAATCCACGAACGGCATGCGCACCGTTGGTGTTCAACTACCCGCTCAGGCGCCGGCCCGTTCCAGCCAGGCCAGCGCATCGCGGCCTGCGGCCCGGCCGCTGGCGAAGCAGGCGGTAAGCAGATACCCTCCGGTCGGCGCTTCCCAGTCGACCATCTCGCCCGCCACGAACGTACCCGGCAGCGCGGCCAGCATCGCGGTGTTGTCCGCCAGCGCATCGAAGCGCACGCCGCCGGCGCTGCTGATCGCCTCGTCGATCGGGCGCGTACGCAGCAGCTTGAGCGGCAGGCGCTTGATGCCCGCGGCCAGGCGCGCGGGGTCGGCGTACTCGTCGCGCGACAGGCATTCGTGCAGCAGCCCGGCCTTGACGCCCTTGATGCCGAGCCGGCTTTGCAGGTGGCTCGACATCGAGCGCGAACCGCGCGGGCGCGTCACTTCGTCGAATACCCGCTCGGCGTCGTGGTCCGGGCTCAGGTCGAGCCAGAGGGTGGCGGCACCAATGCGCGCGATCGCGTCGCGCAGCGGTGCCGACAGCGCGTACACCAGGCTGCCCTCGACGCCGCCCGCGGTGATGACGAACTGGCCCTTGCGCCAGCCGATCTCCCCATCCTGGTCCTGGCAACCGGCGGCCACCGTGAGCAGCGGCGCGCCGGCGTAGCGGCTGCTGAAATGCTCGCTCCAGCCGACGTCGAAACCGCAGTTGGCGGGCGCCAGCGGGGACAGCGCGACCCCGCGTTCGGCCAGCAGCGGCTGCCAGGCGCCGTCCGAGCCGAGCCGCGCCCAGCTGGCGCCGCCCAGCGCCAGGATCGTGGCGTCGGCCTCGACCAGCCGCTCGCCATCCGGCGTGGCCAGGCGCAGCCGGCCACCCTGCCAGCCGAGCCAGCGATGGCGCATGTGAAAGCGCACGCCGGATTCGCGCAGGCGGTGCAGCCAGGCGCGCAGCAGCGGGGCCGCCTTCATCTCGAGCGGGAAGACCCGTCCCGAGGTGCCGACAAAGGTCTCGATGCCGAGCTCGTGGATCCAGGCACGCACGGCGTCGGCGTCGAACCCGTCCAGCCAGCACGCCACCTCGTCCTGTCGCGCGCCATAGCGCCCCACGAAATCGGGATAAGGCTCGGAATGCGTGATATTCATGCCGCCCTTCCCCGCCAGCAGGAACTTGCGGCCCACGCTGACCATCGCATCGTAGACGTCGACCTGCACGCCACCCTGCGCCAGCACCTCGGCCGCCATCAGCCCGGCGGGGCCGCCGCCGATCACGGCGACACGCTTGGAGGAAATGGAAGACTGGGTCATGACGGTGCGAGGTACGAAAGAAGGACCAGCATTGTAGTCGAGTTCAGGCAGCGAAAGAGGATGTAAAGGATGCTTGACACAGCGTTCCCTCAGGCCTACGATGTAAAGCATCCTTTACTCCACGAGGGCTGGGCCATGAAGACGAACACACATGAAAAGCGGGTCGGGAAGGCTTACCTGCGCGAACTGGGCATCTCCTTCGCGGTGTATGCGATCCTGCTGGTGGCGACCATCCTCTACGGCCGGCCGATGCAGGAAGGCGTGCTGCGCACCGTGGTGCTGCTGTCGCCGATGCTGGGATTCTGCCTAATGCTGTGGGCCATCGCACGCCACCTGAACCGGGTCGATGAGTACGCGCGCCGCTTCCTGCTCGAATCGTTCGCGCTGGCCGCCGCGCTCACCGCCGGGCTCACCTTCAGCTACGGCTTCCTCGAGACCGCCGGCTATCCGCGCCTGTCGATGTTCGCGGTCTGGATGGTGCTTGGGGCGACCACCGCCCTGGTCTGCACGGTGCGGGCGCTGCGCCAGCGATGAAGAACCGCATCCGCGAGCTGCGCGCCGAACACGGCTGGAGCCAGGCCGACCTGGCCGAGCGCCTGGACGTCTCGCGCCAGAGTATCAACGCAATCGAGACCGGACGCTACGATCCCAGCCTGCCGCTCGCCTTCGCCATTTCACGGTTGTTCGGCCTGCCGGTCGAAGCCATCTTTTCCCCCGATCAGGAGACCGCATGAAGAAAGCTTCCCTGTTGTTCGCCCTTGCCGCACTGGTTGCCGGCGCCGCTTCCATCGCCCAGGCCCAGGCGCAGACCGCGCCCCCGGCAGCGCCTGCCGCCAACCGTTTCGCCGCCACCATCGAGCCGGCCGAGCGCTTCGAATCCGGCGGCCTGCTGGTCGAGCGCCACGGCAGCCGCGGCCGGCCCCTGATCCTGGTCCCGGGCCTGGCCAGCGGCCCCTGGGTATGGCAGGAGACGATCCGCCAGTTCAAGGACGAGTTCACCTTGTACGTGGTCACCCTGCCCGGCTTCGATGGCCGTCCGGCGCCAAGCGGATCGCCGGACTGGTCGCCTTTTGAGGGGGCCCGCGCCGCGCTACGCGGCCTGATCGCCGAACGCAAGCTGGACAAGCCCGTGATCATCGGCCACAGCCTGGGCGGCACGCTGGCCTACGCGGTGGCCCAGGACCTCGGCAACGGCATCGGCGGCGTGGTGGCGCTGGACGGCCTGCCGGTGTTCCCCGGCACCGAGAACATGCCGCCGCAGCAGCGCCCGCAAGCGGCGATCAATGTGCGCAACCGGATGGCGGGCAGCCGGCCGGAGGCCTACGCCGCCGAGCAGCGCCAGTACATGCGCGGCCAGGGCGTGCTCGACATCGGCAAGGCCGACGACATCACGCCGCTGCTGCTGCGCAGCGACCGCGAGGCGGTGGGCGCCTACGTGGCCGACCTGCTGGCGCTCGACCTGCGTCCTGGCCTGTCTAAAATCACTGCCCCGGTGCTGGTCGTGGCGCCGTTTTACCAGTACGATGCAGCTCAGGATGCGCTGACGGTGAACGACAAGGTCGAGCACTACCGGATGCTGGTCGAAGGGATTGCCTCGGTCGAGGTGGCGCCGATCGCGCCGTCGCGCCACTTCCTGATGATCGACCAGCCGCTGGCGCTGGCCGGCATCCTGCGCCGTTATCTCGACCGCCGTTGAAAGGAATCCGTTTCATGCGTCCTGCATCTCGTCCTTTGTTCCACTGGATCGGCCAATACCTGCTGGCTGCCGGCACCATGTTCCTGCTGCTGTGCGCAATCGACCTGATGCGCGGCGACAGCCTGGCCAACACCTGGGGCCCGACCCTGCTGTGGTCGCTTGCCGCGGCCGCCATTTTCGTCGCCGCGCGATGGCGTGCGGCCAGCCAGGCGATCACCGACAACAGGCGCTGATTCGCACACGACAAGCAAATTCTCCAGAATGAATCAAGGTCGGTCCCACCGGCTTGCGCAATACTGCCGCGTTGGCATAGGCATGCCTTTGTCATAGCTGCAATATTCCGCTTGACATGCGGTGTAGCAGGAATATTCTTGTACACGCCAACGTGAACGATGGCGCCCGCTCGACGAGGTAAGCCACGATTCACCCGGCAGTCCGTTAAAACATCTTGGAGGATGTATATGTCGGTAATTAACCGGTCGTTCACGACCCGCAGGGCAATGCTGGGCGCGATCGCGACCAGTCCCTTATGGATGCAGTCCGCCTGGGCGCAGGCCAGCAATCTCAGGATCTCGCACCAGTTCCCCGGAGGCAGCATCGCCCAGGGCGATTTTCGCGACCGGCTGTGCCGCATGTTCGCGGCCGAAGTCGAGAAGCGCACGCGGGGCGGCCTGAAGTTCTCGATCCACCCGGGGTCGAGCCTGATGCAGCCGAACGCCCAGTTCGGCGCGCTGCGCAGCGGCTCGCTCGACATGGCCCTGGTGCCGCTGTCGTATGCGGGCAGCGAGGCGCCGGAAGCGAATATCGGGCTGATGCCGGCACTGGTCACGTCCTACGACCAAGGCTATGGCTGGAAGAACGCCCCGGTCGGGCGCGAGCTGTCGCGCATCCTGAACGAGCAAGGCCTGGTGATCGTCAGCTGGATCTGGCAGGCCGGCGGAGTCGCCTCGCGCGGCGCCCCGATCGTCACGCCCGAGGACGTGCGGGGCCTGAAGGTGCGCGGCGGCTCGCGCGAGATGGACATGCTGCTGCAGGACGCCGGCGCGACCGTCGTCAGCCTGCCGTCCAACGAAATCTATAACGCCATGCGCAGCGGTGCGCTCGACGCGGCCCTGACCTCGTCGACGTCCCTGATGTCGTTCCGCCTGCAGGAGACGGCGCGCTCGCTGACCACAGCGCGAGGCGGCTCGTACTGGTTCATGTTCGAGCCGCTGCTGATGTCGCGCACCGTGTTCGAGCGCCTGGCCAAGCCGCAGCAGGAAGCCATCCTCAAGGTCGGCGCCGACCTGGAGCAGTTCGCGATGAAGATGGCGCGCATCGACGATGCGGAGGTGGTATCGGTCTATCGCGGCGTGGGCGCGCGCGTGGTCGACCTCAATCCGGAAGCCCTGCGCGGCTGGCAGACGGTGGCGCGCAATACGGCGTGGAAGGATTTCGCGGCGCGCAACAGCAATTGCGCGAAATTGATGGCGTTGGCGGAGGAGTCGATTGCGGCCTTGTGATGGACAAGCCGGCCCCCATTGAACCGGGGCCGGCCTCTTTCAACCGCCGGTGACCGGCGGGAAGAACGCCACTTCGGCGCCTTCGCTGATTGGCGTATCGCCACCGCACATGACCTGGTTATGGGCCATGCGCACCGCACGTTCGGGCGCCAGGGCCTCGGCCCACACGCCGCCACGCGCGCGCAGCAATTCGCGCACCTGGCCCACCGTCGTGACTTCCGGCGACAATTCCAGCTGTTCATGCCCGGTACCCACTGCTTCGCGCAGCGCGGCGAAGTATTTCAAACTGATCTTCATGTCTTCCTAGTACTGTAATTCGGCGAACGGGATGAAGCGCACCAGGTCGCCCGCGGCGATGCGATTGCCCGCCGGGTTGTCGACCAGGCCATCGCCCCATACCGTCGAGGTGAGCACACCCGAGCTCTGGTTCGGGAACAGGTCCAGTCCCCCGCCCGCATTCAGGCGCGCGCGCAGGAATTCATTGCGGCGGTCGCCCTTCGGCAGCTCAAAATCGGCGCGCACGGTATAACCCTGCGGCTCGACCTGGCCCGTCACGCCCTGCAGGCGCAGCAGGAAAGGCCGCACGAAAAGCAGGAAGGTGACGAAGCTCGATACCGGGTTGCCGGGAAGGCCCAAAAAGAACGCGGAACCGCCGTCACGGCGCACCTCGCCGAAGGCCAGCGGCTTGCCCGGCTTGACGGCGATCTGCCACATCGACAGGCGCCCTTCCGCTTCCACGGCGGGCTTGATGTGGTCTTCCTCGCCCACCGAGACGCCGCCCGAAGTGATGATCAGGTCATTCTCGCGCGCCGCCTCGCGCAAGGTGGCGCGGGTCGCTTGCAGCGAATCGGGCACGATGCCGAAGTCGCTGATCTCGCAGCCGAAGTTCTCCAGCAGGCCGCGCAGGGTGAACCGGTTCGAATTGTAGATCGCGCCGGGCTTCAGTCCTTCTGGCGGCACGTCGCCCGGCATGGTCAGCTCGTCGCCGGTAAAGAACACCGCCACGCGCAGGCGTCGGCGCACCGGCAGGCTGGCCAGGCCGACGGAGGCCGCCAGTCCCAGCTCCTGGCTGCGCAGGCGGCTGCCCGCCGGCAGGATCACGGCGCCCGAGCTGATGTCTTCGCCCTTGCGGCGGATCCACTCGCCGGCGCGCGGAGCATGGTGGATGGTGACGCTGTCGCCGACCGCCTCGGCCTGCTCCTGCATCACCACCGCATCGGCGCTTGGCGGAATCAGCGCGCCTGTAAAAATGCGCGCCGCGGTGCCGGGCTCCAGTTCATGGCCGACGCTGCCGGCCGGGATGCGCTGGCTGACCTTCAGGGTGGCGCTGCCGTTCGCGCAATCCTCCGCGCGCACGGCGTAGCCGTCCATCTGCGTATTGTCGGCCGACGGCACGTCGATCGTCGCCAGCTGGTCCGCCGCCAGCACGCGGCCGTTGGCTTCGAGGGTCGGGATGGTCTCCACCTGCTCGACGGGCCGTGCGGCCTCGAGCAGGAAGTCGAGCGCTTCGCGCACCGACAGCATGGGGGCTTTGGGTACCGGCGCGTTCATCACAGCCCCGTGTGTTCGGCGATATAGGCCTTCATGCGGTCGACGTCGGCCGGCATGACCACGAAGCGCTGCGGCAGCGATTCGATGTCCTCGAAGCCGGCGGGACGCTCTGCGTCCTGGCCCAGCGCTTCCAGGATGGTTTCGTTGAACTTGGCCGCCAGCGCGGTCTCGAGCACGATCATCGGCACGCCCGGCTGCAGGTGTTCACGCGCGACCTTGATGCCGTCGGCGGTGTGGGTGTCGATCGTGATGCCGTAATCGTCGGCGACGTCGCGGATCGTGGCCAGGCGGTCGGCATGGGTCGAGCGGCCCGACAGGAAGCCGAATTTGGCAGCCGACTTGAACTCGTCGCCATCGCTGCCCGGCGCGCCGGACAGGTCGAAGCCGCCATGGGTGTCGACCTTGCGGAACAGCGCATGGGTGCGATCGGCGTCGCGGCCCACCAGCTCATACACGAAGCGTTCGAAATTAGAGGCCTTGGAGATGTCCATCGACGGGCTGCTGGTGTGGAAGGTCTCGGACGGCTTCCTTACGCGATAAACACCGGTGCGGAAGAATTCGTCCAGCACGTCGTTCTCGTTGGTGGCGGCCACCAGCTTGTCGATCGGCAGGCCCATCATGCGGGCGATGTGGCCGGCGCAGATATTGCCGAAGTTCCCCGACGGGACGGTGAACGACACTTTTTGATCGTTGCTGGTGGTGGCCGCCAGGTAGCCGCGGAAGTAGTACACCACCTGGGCCACGACGCGTGCCCAGTTGATCGAGTTGACGGTGCCGATCTTCTGGCGCGCCTTGAATTCCAGATCGTTCGAGACCGCCTTGACCAGGTCCTGGCAATCGTCGAACACGCCCTCCACCGCGATATTGAAGATGTTCGGGTCCTGCAGGCTGAACATCTGGGCGGTCTGGAAGGCGCTCATCTTTTTGTGCGGCGACAGCATGAACACGCGCACGCCGCGCTTGCCGCGCATCGCGTACTCGGCGGCGCTGCCGGTGTCGCCCGAGGTGGCGCCGAAGATGTTCAGCTCATCGTTGTTCTTGGCCAGCGCGTATTCGAACAGATTGCCCAGCAACTGCATCGCCATGTCCTTGAAGGCCAGGGTCGGGCCGTTCGACAGCGCCTGCAGCACCAGCTTGCCCTGCGCGCCGTCTTCGAGCACGCGCAGCGGGGTGATGTCGGCGTTCGATTCGTCGGCGCGGGCATTGCGGTAGACCTCCGGCGTATAGGTGCGCGCGGTCAGCGCCTTCAGGTCAGCGTCGGGAATATCGGTGGCAAACTTGCGCAGGATTTCATAGGCCAGTTCGGCGTAGGACAGCTTGCGCCATGCATCGAGCTCGGCGCCGGTCACCTGCGGGTACTCGGCCGGCAGATAGAGGCCGCCGTCCGGGGCCAGGCCGCCTAGCAGGATGTCGGAGAATTGCTGGGGATTGCGTGCTGCGGACGCGCTGGTCGCGCGGGTGGACACATAATGCATACAGTTTGAAAATCCGGTTGGCTCACATTGAAACTTTATTATAGTGGGAGCCGGCGAAAATGTATGCTGTGCTGCAAAAAACTTGTTTGGGAGAATAAAATTGGGTGCAGTGGTGTGCGCACTTGGATTCCCGCCTGCGCGGGAAGTCATCCCTGCCAGTGGCAGGGATGACGGTCTCTAGGCTAACTGAGAAAGTCGGGCTGCTCGCCGATCCATTGTTAGCACATGCACGTCGTTCCCGCGAAGGCGGGAACCCAAGGCATCTGAGCAGCCACGCCCCTTTCAGCAGGCCGCGTGGTTGACCGTCACCACGTGGATCGCCAGGCCGCCGAGCGAGGTCTCCTTGTACTTGACCTGCATGTCGGCGCCGGTCTGGCGCATGGTCTCGATCGCGCTGTCCAGGCTGACGAAATGGGTGCCGTCGCCCTTCAGCGCCAGCGATGCGGCGGTGAGCGCCTTGATCGCGCCCATGCCATTGCGTTCGATGCACGGGATCTGCACCAGGCCGCCGATCGGATCGCAGGTCATGCCCAAGTGATGCTCGATGCCGATCTCGGCCGCGTTCTCGATCTGTTCGTTGCTGCCGCCGAGCGCCGCCACCAGGCCGGCCGCCGCCATCGCGCATGCCACACCCACTTCGCCCTGGCAGCCGACTTCGGCGCCCGAGATCGAGGCGTTCTTCTTGCACAGCATGCCGATCGCGCTTGATGCCAGCAGGAAATCACGCACGCCGCGCTGTGGATCGATCGGCCGGCAATCCTCGGCGTAGTAGCGCAGCACCGCCGGGATGATGCCGGCCGCGCCATTGGTCGGCGCGGTGACGACCCGGCCACCGGCCGCATTTTCTTCGTTGACCGCCATTGCGTACAGGCTTACCTGCTGCACTGCGTCATGCGGCAAGGCGTTCAGCGGTTGCTGCTGCGATTGCTGCGCCTGCTTCCACAGGCCGGCCGCGCGGCGGCGCACGTTCAGGCCACCCGGCAGGCGGCCGTCGGTCACCAGGCCGTGACAGATACACTCGCGCATCACGCGCCAGATATTGTCCAGGCCTGCGTCCAGTTCTTCGTCACTCATGCGCGTGCGCTCGTTGGCGCGCAGCATGTGCGGAATGCTCAGGCCATGGCGGCGGCCATGCTCGAGCAGCTGGGCCATCGTGTCAAACGGGAACGGGACCGGCGCCGCAGCCGTCTCGGCCGCGCGCGCCTGGCTCTCACCGGCCGCGGTGATGAAGCCGCCGCCGACCGAATAATAGATGCGCTCGATGATGCTGCCGTCCTGCAGATGGAGCACGAAGCGCATGCCGTTCGGGTGTTCCGGCAGGGTCGATGCCTTATGCCAGACCAGGTTGATTTTCGCGCTGAAAGGCACCGGTTTCGTGCCAAGCAGGTGCAGCACGCCATCGAATTCGGCTTCAGCCAGCTTGTCCTCGACGGCGGTCGGGTCGACGCCTTGCGGCGTCTCGCCCATCAGGCCGAGGATCACGGCCTTGTCGGTGGCGTGGCCGACGCCGGTCAGGGCCAGCGAACCATACAAATGGGCTTCGACGCCGACCGCTTGCTCCAGCATTCCGCTCTCGAGCAGGAAGCGGCGCGCCGCCACCATCGGGCCCACGGTGTGGGAACTCGACGGGCCGATGCCGATCTTGAATAAATCGAAAACGCTCATGTCCATGCTTGTCTCACTGTGTCAGTTCTTATTATGCAAATCGGCCTGGCGCGTCGAGGCGGCAGGCCGTTGAAGGTTTCGGTGTCGTGGCCGGCTTATGCCGCCACGCCCAGGCCGACATCGATATTCTTCAACATCGAATCGACCATCTCGTCGACGCCGATGCGCGACTTCCAGCCCCAGTCGGCGGTGGCGCGGCTGTCGTCGAGGCTCTTCGGCCAGGAGTCGGCGATCTGCTGGCGGCTGTCCGGCCTGTAGTCGATGCGGAAAGCCGGCAGCGCCTTCGAGATCGCGGCGGCCAGTTCGCGCGGGTTGAACGACACGCCAGCCACGTTGTACGACGAACGGATGACGACCTGTTCGCCTGGGGCTTCCATCAGCTCGATAGTGGCGCGGATCGCGTCCGGCATGTAGATCATCGGCAGGGTCGTTTCCGGCCCCAGGAAGCATTCGTAGGTCTCTCCGCGCAGGGCCGCGTGGAAGATCGCGATGGCGTAGTCGGTGGTGCCGCCGCCCGGAGGCGATTTATACGAGATGATGCCCGGATAGCGGATGCTGCGCACGTCGACGCCATACTTGCTGTGATAGTACTCGCACAGGCGCTCGCCGGCCAGCTTGCTGATGCCATAGACCGTGGTCGGGTCCATGATCGTGAACTGCGGCGTGTTCTCGCTCGGGGTGGTCGGGCCGAAGGCGGCGATCGACGACGGCCAGAACACCTTCAATGGCTTGCCTGCTTCGCCGCGTTCGCGTGCGATCTCGAGGATGTTCAGCAGGCCGTCCATGTTCAGGCTCCAGGCCTTGAGCGGCGCTTTTTCGCCGGTGGCCGACAGCATGGCGGCCAGCTGGTAGACCTGGGTGATGCCTTCATCCGCCACCAGGCGCGCGAGGCTGTCCTTGTCCAGCACATTGAGCACGGTGTAGCGTGCGGCGCCGTACAGGTTCTTGTCGCCGATGTCCGAGGCGATCACGTTCTGCGCGCCGTGCTTGTCGGCCAATGCGCTGACCAGTTCACTGCCGATCTGGCCATTGGCGCCGATGATGAGGATGCGTTCCATGCTGTCGATTCCTTGCTTCTATGTATATTAGTTCTTGATGATGCCCAGCTCTTTGCCGGCTTGTTCGAAGGCCTTCAGCACGGTGTCGAGCTGCTCGCGGGTGTGGGCCGCCGACAGCTGCACGCGCACGCGCGACTGGCCCATCGGCACCACCGGATAGAAGAAGCCCGACAGCAGCACGCCCAGGTCGAACATGCGCGCGGCGAATTTCTGCGCGACCGGCGCCTCGAACAGCATCACCGGCACCACCGGGTGGGTGCCCGGCTTGATGGTGAAGCCGATGCGCTCGATCTCCTTGCGGAAGTAGGCGGTGTTTTCGTGCAGGCGGTCGCGCAGCTCGGTCGATTTCGAGATGCGCTCCAGTACCGCCAGCGAGGCGCCGGCGATCATCGGCGCCAGCGTGTTCGAGAACAGGTAGGGACGCGACTTCTGGCGCAGGGTCTCGATGACTTCTTTTTTGCCTGACGTGAAACCGCCCATCGCGCCGCCCAGGGCCTTGCCCAGGGTGCCGGTGATGATGTCGATCTTGCCGATCACGCCGCAATGCTCATGGGTGCCGCGGCCGGTCGCGCCCATGAAGCCGGAGGCGTGCGATTCGTCGATCATGGTCAGGGCGCCATACTTCTCGGCCAGTTCGACGATCTTGTCCAGCTGGGCGATGGTGCCGTCCATCGAGAACACGCCGTCGGTGACGATGATCTTGTGGCGCTTGCCGGCTTCGGTAGCGGCGATCAGCTGCTTCTCGAGGTCGGCCATGTCGTTGTTGGCATAGCGGTAGCGCGCAGCCTTGCACAGGCGCACGCCGTCGATGATCGAGGCGTGGTTCAGGGCGTCCGAGATGATGGCGTCGTTCTCGTCGAACAGCGGTTCGAACACACCGCCATTGGCATCGAAGGCGGCCGCGTACAGGATGGTGTCTTCGGTGCCGAGGAAGTTCGACAGTGCTCTCTCGAGTTCCTTGTGCACGGTCTGGGTGCCGCAGATGAAGCGCACCGACGACAGGCCATAACCATACTTCTCGAGGGCGGCGGCAGCGGCTTTCTGGGTCTCGACGTCGCCCGACAGGCCCAAGTAATTATTGGCGCACATATTGATCAGGGTACGGCCATCCTGCGCGACCACTTCGGCGCCCTGGCGCGAGGCCAGCACGCGCTCGGGCTTGAACAGGCCCTCGTCCTTCAAGGTCGCGAGTTTTTGCTGCAGGCTGCTGTAGAAAGCTTGATCGCTCATGGTGTTCCCCTGTTCCTTGTGGTGTGGCGAGACCGGCGGCTTGACCGGCGGTCGGCGGATGTTGTACCGTTGGCTCGTTCGATGTAGAGAACAAGTTCGCTATCTCGAACAGAAATTCAATATATCGAATATTACGCCCAGCCAATGAACTTGGCAAGCGGCTCGACATATACTTATAAATAATTTGACTTAGGCAATACGCAGACAGGCACCCAACGGAAAATGAGTACCACTCTAACAAACAATGCCCCACCAGAAGTTGGCGCCACACTACAACGCCTGCGGCTGGCGCGGGGCCTGACGCTGGAAGACCTGTCGCGTATCGCCGGGGTATCGAAGTCGATGCTGTCCCAGATCGAGCGCGAGAAGGCCAATCCCACCATCGCCATCACCTGGCGCCTGGCCAATGCGCTGGGCGTGCAGATCGGCGAACTGCTGTCGTCCGAGGTGCGCACGGCGGAATTGATCCGGGTGGTCGACGCCCACGAGATCCCCACCCTGCCCGGCGCCCATGCCGGCTATTCCCTGCGCATCCTGGGGCCGATGGACCTGGCCGGCAAGTATGAATGGTATGAGCTGACCCTGGCGCCTGGGGGAGAGCTGGCCTCGCAGGCCCACGACCCGGGGACCGGGGAGCACCTGACGGTGATTACCGGCGCGGTCGAGCTGGAAGTGGGGAACGAGAAGCGGAAGGTGCGGCACGGGGCGACGGCGCGCTATCCGGCTGACCAGAATCACGTGATTCGCAATATCGGCAAGACCGAGGCCAAAGCCATGCTCGTGGTGGTGCATCGCTAGTGGCCAAGGGGCAAGGGTGACCGCCATGCGCGGCGCCCTTGCCCGCCGTCAGGCCGCTGGATCAGTCAGGGGCCTTGCAGGAAGTACAGCGCAGGCTCAGAGCAGCACGGCGTCCAGCACCTCGAGCCCGACCAGCTTGATCGTGGATTCGACGTCGATCGGCTGGACCGGGAACTGCGCCAGGCCGTCGAAGAACCCTTCAACCAAGGTCACCGGAGTGGCGGCGTCCGGCAGCGATTCCAGATGCGCGACCAGGGCGATCCATGCCGCGTCCGGCACGGACGACAGCGTGGTGCCGATGGCGCCGGACAGTTCGACCGGAACGAGGTTCAGGCTTTTCGCCTCGCCCAGCGCCGCGAGCAGGTTCCCGATCAGGGCGTCGATGTCGCCGGCGTCGGCCAGCGTGCCACCGACCAGCGCATCCTGGGGATTCAGTGGGCGGACGAGAGCGTCGTAGTCATAGGCCGGAACTGGGTTCAGTGGGCGGACCAGGGCATCGTAGTCATAGGCCGGAACTGGGTTCAGTGGGCGGACCAGGGCTTCGTAGTCGTAGGCCGGGACGGGGTTCAGCGGGCGGACCAGTGCCTCGTAATCATAGGCTGCGCCGCCATTGAGCGGCCGGACCAGTGCATCGTACAGATCGACAGGTTCGGAGGCCGGATGCGGGATGCTGGTCAGGCCTTTGGTGACCAGCAGCTCCAGCACATTCAATATGATTTCAGGGTGATTCTCGGAAGTCGACATTGCTTCTCCTTTATAGGTTGGAATATGTACATTCGCATGTACGCCGCGAATGTATCACCGCATGCCGACCGAAAATTCTCCGATTTACACCAACAGGATATCTAATACAACTTCAATACATTTACATTCAACTCTTCCATAATTCCCTATGCCGAAAGTGAGAGAAATACGAAGCTGCGAACCGCTTTAAGAATGAGTTACCTGTTAAATCTACGCCGAAATTATCCGCAACGGATACAGCGCAAGCGACTGCATCCGCATAATAAAAAGGCCACTGGATCGCTCCAGCGGCCTTTTTGATTGGAACCTGTCGGTTCTTCAATCGGTTAAGCTAATCAATGCGCGCCACCGACAGCCTTGGTCGCATCCTGCATATGCAGTTCGCGCGACAGGAAACCCCAGCGATCGGCGACTTCCTCGATCTGCTTGCCGGTCGGCTTGCCGGCGCCATGGCCTGCCTTGGTGTCGATGCGGATCAGGATCGGCGCGGCGCCGGCCTGGGCGGCCTGGGCCGCGGCGGCGTACTTGAAGCTGTGCGCCGGCACCACGCGGTCGTCGTGGTCGGCCGTGGTGACCATGGTGGCTGGATAGCAGGTGCCCGCCTTCAGGTTGTGCAACGGCGAGTACTTGACCAGGGCCTTGAACTCGTCAGGATTTTCCGACGAACCATAGTCTGAAGTCCATGCCCAGCCGATGGTGAACTTGTGAAAGCGCAGCATGTCCATCACGCCCACACTCGGGATCGCCGCCGCGAACAGGTCCGGGCGCTGGGTGGTGGCCGCGCCAACCAGCAGGCCGCCATTGCTGCCGCCGCCGATCGCCAGTTTCTTCGGCGACGTGACCTTGTTCTGCACCAGCCACTCGGCCGCGCCAATGAAGTCGTCGAACACATTCTGCTTTTGCAGCTTGGTGCCGGCCTGGTGCCAGGCTTCGCCGTATTCGCCGCCGCCGCGCAGGTTGGCCAGCACGTAGACGCCGCCCATTTCCATCCAGGCCAGGTTGGCCGGCGAGAAGCTCGGGGTCAGCGAGATATTGAAGCCGCCGTAACCGTACAGATAGGTGGGGTTCGAGCCATCGAGCTTGATGCCCTTCTTCGAGACGATGAACATCGGCACCTTGGTGCCGTCGCGGCTCGTGTAGAACTGCTGGCGGGTTTCATAGTCGGCCGGGTTGAAGGCGACCTTCGGCTGGCGGAACACGGTACTCTCGCCATTCTTGAGGTTCAGGCGGTAGATCGTGGTTGGGTTGGTAAAGCTGGTGAACGAATAGAAGGTCTCGCTATCGCCGCGCTTGCCCGACAGGCCGCCGACGGTGCCGATGCCCGGCAGCGCGATCTCACGCACCGGCTTGCCTTCGAGCGACACCACACGCACGACACTCTTCGCATCCTTCAGGTATTCGAGTACGAGCTGATTGTTGACGATGTCGGCGCCGGCCAGCGTGTCTTCGCTCTCGGCGACGACTTCCTTCCAGTTATTCTCGGATGGCTTGCTCACGTCGATGGCGATGATGCGTTTTTTCGGCGCGTTGCGGTCGGTGCTGAAGTAGAACACGGTGCCGACGTTGTCGATGAAGTCGTAGCCGGCGTCGAAGTTGTCGATCAGGTCGACCACCCTGGAATCGGGCTTGGACAGGTCCTTGTACGAGACGCGGTACTTCGGCGCGGTGCCCTTGGTGGTGGTGATGATCAGGTAACGGCCGTCGTCGGTGGTCTGGCCGCCGAAGCCCCATTCCTTCTGGTCGGCGCGGTCGTACACCAGGGTGTCGGCGCTTTGCGGCGTGCCGATGCGGTGGAAGTACAGCTTCTGGAAGTAGTTGACGTCGGCCAGCTTGGTCGCCTCTTTCGGCTCGTCGTAGCGGCTGTAGAAGAAGCCCTTGCCATCCTTGGTCCAGGCGGTGCTCGAGAACTTGACCCACTTGATGTGGTCGGCCAGGTCCTTGCCGGTGTCGATGTCGCGCACCTTGATCTCGTTCCAGTCGGAGCCGGAGGCGGCGATGCTGTAGGCCAGCAGCTTGCCGTCGGGGCTGACCGCGGCGCCGGCCAGGGCGATGGTGCCGTCGGCGGCCAGGGTGTTCGGGTCGAGCAGCATGCGCGGCTGGTCGTTCAGGTTCTTGAGCGTGTACAGCACGGCCTGGTTCTGCAAGCCGTCGTTGCGCGTGTAGAAATAACGGCCGCCTTCCTTGCCCGGGACGCTGTAGCGCTCGTAGTTCCAGAGTTCGGTGAGACGCTGGCGGATCGCTTCGCGCTGCGGGATCTGCGCCAGGTAGGCCTGGGTGACCTTGTTCTGGGCGTCGACCCAGGATTTGGTCTCGGCGCTGTTCGCGTCTTCGAGCCAGCGATAAGGGTCGGCCACCACGGTGCCGTGGTAGTTATCGGTCTGGTCGACTTTCTTCGACGCGGGATAGGTCAGCGAAGGGCCGGCTGGCGAGCAGCTCTGCCCCATCGCTGGCGCGGCGAAAGCAGCGGCCAGGACGGCGGCGAGCGTGGCGAGTCTCATGTGCATATTCTTCTCGGGCTGTTGAATGATGGTATCGGCTTGTGGCCGCAGGGCATCATAGCGCGAAATGACATGCTTGAGTATGGCCGGCTGCCCGCCGCGCCGCTGGCGGCCGCGCCCGTATTGACGCGCCGTGTGACATGCATGCCGGCATGCGGCGAAGGCATGCAAACACTGCCGCAACCAGGCAAGAACCCAGCGCACGGCGCCGCGATTCGAGACCGGGTTCATGCGCCGGTTCGCCCGAGCAGCCGGCGTGGACTCGTCTTCGAGGCCAGCCAGCGCTCCACCAGGGTGCGCGCCCTGCTGCGTTCGGCCGGGCTCAGCAAGGCGGTGTAGTCGTTGGCCGCCGTGCTGGCGGCCAGCGCGACGTCGGCCGGCGCGGCCTTGTCGAGGCCGCGGCCCTGGCGCGCCAGCCAGGCCCACATGCAGGCGCGCACCGGATTCCTGGCGACGCCGCGCCCGGCGGCGTACAGCCCGCCCAGGTTGTGCTGGGCCGGCGCGTGGTGCTGGCGGGCCGCCAGGCGGTACCAGTGGGCGGCCAGGATGTCGTCGCGCGGCACGCCTTCTCCGCAGGCATACATGGCGCCCAGGTTGTTCTGGGCGCTGGGATCGCCCTGCTGGGCGGCGCGCCGGTACCAGGCGGCGGCCTGGGCCGGGTCGCGCGGCACGCCCTGACCCTTGGCATAGAGCAGGCCCAGCGCGAACTGGGCATTGGCGGCGCCGCCCTCGGCGGCCTGCAGGTAGAACTCGAGGGCGCGCGCCGGATCTCGCTGAACGCCGCGACCGCCCGCCAGCATGCGCGCCACCCGGTACTGGGCCTGCACGTGCCCCTGGACGGCGGCCTGCATATAGCAGCGTAGTGCGCGTGCGCTGTCGCGCGCCATGCCGCCGCCGGACAGCAGGCCGCCCAGCACGTAGAGCGCCTCGCGCTCGCCGCCGGCCGCCGCGCGTTCGAGCCACTGGATGGCCAGCGCCGGATCGGGGCCGGCGCCGCGCCCTTCGGCATAGGCCAGGCCGAGCTGGCGCTGGGCGGTGGGGTCGCCCGCCCCGGCCGCGTGGCGGAACCAGTACAGCGCCTGGCTGGGACTTGCCGCCACGCCCTGCCCGCGCGCGTACATCTGCGCCAGCTGCACCTGCGCAGGCACGTGGCCCTGCATCGCGGCCTTGCGGAACCACGCCATTGCCAGCGGATGGCTGACGTTGACGCCCAGGCCGTGCAGATAGCCTTGCGCGAGCTGGGTCTGGGCGCGCGCCATGCCTTGTTCGGCGGCCCGGTAGAACCAGCCGAGCGCCGCCTGGTGCGAGTGCGGTACGCCGCGGCCCTTGCGGTACAGGAGGCCGAGATTGTGCTGGGCCGAGCGGTCGCCCTGCTCCGCGGCGCACTGGAACCAGTGCCCTGCGCGCGCGTGATCGCGGCACACGCCGCGGCCGTTGTAGTACATGGCCCCCAGGTGGTTCTGGGCATAGGCCAGCCCCTGCTGGGCGGCGCGCGCCATCCAGGCGGCCGCTTTCGCTTCGTCGGGCGCGACACCGTCGCCACGCAGATACAGCTGGGCCAGGTTGAACTGGGCGTAGGGATTGCCGCCGCTGGCGGCGCGCTGGAACCACTCGTAGGTGGCGGTGCCCTGTCGGGCGGCATCCTCGCTCATCGAAATCCTCTCGGCGGTCGCTGTTCGGCTCTTGATCCCGTTGTTAAAATTTTAAGGAGAGCGAGGGATTCGGGATTTGCGACCGCACAATCGGACGGTCAGCGGCGCGCGCGCCGCCACGGTTGGCTGGCAAGCCTCAGGCCGGAACGGCGGCGGCAGCCGCAGAAGCAGCAGCAATACGGCGTTCGCGCACGGTGGCCGCATACTTGTCGAGGAAGGCGGGGATCTTGGCGGCCGCGACCTTGTTGATCGAGACCAGCAGCGCCGGCTCGACCTGCTCGATGCCGCAGGTGCGGCCGAGGTGGCGCGCGGCGTGCAACAGCACGTCGGCAGCGACCTGGGCGTCGGCCTCGGCCCGGTGGGCGGTGCCGCGGAACTCGATGCCGAGCTGGTTCGAGAGCAGGCCCAGCTTATAGCTGGCCAGTCCCGGGAACAGGCGGCGCGACAGCTTCAGCGAACACACCAGCCCGGTGTGCGCGGTGCTGCGGCCGTAGCGCGCGCCTTCGGCCTTGAGGAACTTCTCGTCGAAGCTGGCATTGTGGGCCGACAGCACGTCGCCGCCGATGAAGTCGAGCAGTTCGGGAACCACCTGGTGCGCCGGCGGCGCGCCGTCGACCATCGCTTGCGTGATCCCGGTCAGCTGGGTGATGAAGCTTGGCACCCGCACGCCGCAGTTCACCAGCGACACGTAGCGCTCCGTTACTTCGCCGCCGACGATGCGCAGCGCCGCCACTTCGGTGATGCGGTCGCCCATCTCGGGCGACAGGCCGGTGGTCTCGAAGTCGAGCATCACCAGCGGTCGATCGTAAACACTCATCGCTCTTTCCTATATTTTCTCTACGCTGTCCCAGCGCGTTTCAACCGAAGCGTCGCAGCGCGTCCAGCGCCAGGCCGGTGCCGATGCTGCCGAACAGGTCGCCCTCCACGCGGCGCGCGCCCGGCACCATGGCGCCGATCCGCTCGCGCAGCAGGCCGACGCCGCTCGATCCACCCGTAAAGAATACCGTATCCACGTCTTCCGGCTTCACGCCGGCATCCGCGAACAGTTTACTGACCGTGGCCGCGACCTGGTCGACCAGGCCGGCGATGGCCGCCTCGAACTGGGCGCGGGCGACGTCGAGCGTCTCGGGCGGCGACAGGCGATCGAGCTGCAGGCGCACCATATCGGCGTCGGACAGCGCGATCTTGGCGCCCTCCACCTGGATCGCCAGCCAATGGCCGGCGCGCTCGTCGATCAGGTTCTGCAAGCGCGCGATTTTAGCCGGCTCGCTCGCATCGCGCGCCAGGTCGGCCAGCTGCGTCACGCTCTTGCGCGTGTAGGCCTGGTTGATCGTATGCCAGGTCGCCAGGTTGAAGTAGTAACTGGACGGGATCGCCGCGCCCGAGCGCAGGTTGCTGCCGTAGCCGAGCAGCGGCATCACGCTGGCCAGGCTCAGGTACTTGTCGAAATCGGTGCCGCCGATATGGACGCCGCCATTGGCCAGGATGTCGTCGCGCCGGTCGCTGCGGCCGGCGCGCTGCGGGCCGAGACGCAGCAGCGAGAAGTCCGAGGTGCCGCCGCCGATGTCGGCGATCAGGACCAGTTCTTCGCGATCGATCCGCGCTTCATAGTCGAACGCAGCGGCGATCGGCTCGTACTGAAAGCCGATCTCCTTGAATCCCACCGCCAGCGCGACCTCGCGCAGCGTGTCTTCGGCCAGCTGGTCGGCCTGCGGGTCGTCGTCGATGAAGAAGACCGGACGGCCGAACACCGCGCGCTCGAACGGCGCGCCGGCTTGATGCTCGGCGCGTCGTTTCACTTCGCCGATGAACTGCGACAGCAGCGCGCGGAATGGCAGCGCGCGCCCGGCGACCTCGGTCTGGCCGTCGATCAGGCTGGTGCCGAGCAGGCTCTTGAGCGAGCGCATGAGACGCCCCTCGTAACCCTCGAGGTATTCGGCCAGCGCCGCACGGCCATAGCTGACCCGCTCGTCGTCGGCATTGAAGAACACCACCGACGGCAAGGTCGGTTTGCCATCCTCGAGCGTCAGGAGCGCCGTGGGGGCGGAGTGGGTCGTGCCTGGGCGGGGCCAGCCGACAGTGGAGTTGGACGTGCCGAAGTCAACGCCGCAAGCGTACGCCATAGGAACCTTTGTATTGAAGGGGCGGTATGTTACCAGATTTGGATGCCCCTGTAAGCGGCCTCTTACATACACACGGCGGCGCTACCGATATGGATCAGGCGGTTGCTTTTGCATAATGTCTGCTGGTCGCACACGATGCTGCGCGACCGATCAAGATAACAATAATGCAAAAGGATTGGACGAGATGAGCAAGCCCCAACAAGCTGGCGCCGTCGTGGTACATGGTGGCGCCGGCGCGTCGCGCGCGAACGAAGATGGCTGCGTTCTCGCCGCGCGCCGCGCATTGGCGCAGCTGGAGGTCAACGGCGACGCGCTGGACGCCGCCGTCGGCGCGGTAACCACCCTCGAAGACGATGGCCGCTTCAACGCCGGCAGCGGTTCGGTGCTGGGCCTCGATGGCGCCACGATCGAAATGGATGCCTCGATCATGGATACCCGCGGCCGCCTTGGCGCGATCGCCTGTGTGCAGTCGGTGAAGAACCCGGTGCGGCTGGCGTACGCGGTGGCCGACACGCCGCATTGGCTGCTGGCCGGCGACGGCGCTACACGGTTCGCGCGAGCGATCGGCATGCCGGAGAGCGCGCCGGTGTCGGAGCGCCAGCGCGCCGACCATCGCAAGATCATGACGCAGCTGGCCGGCTCGGTGCCGGTCATGCCGGGCGTGAACAACCAGTTGTTCGAGCGCTTCTGGAACTACAACACCCCGCTGAACCTCCCCGAGGGCGTGGCCTGCGACACCGTCGGCGCCGTGGTGCGCGGCGCCGACGGCCACTTTGCGGTGGCCTGCTCCAGCGGCGGCTCGGCGCCGTCGCTGCTGGGTCGCGTCGGCGACACCCCGATCATTGGCAGCGGCTTCTACGCCGGGCCGCAAGGCGCGGTGGCGGCCACCGGCATCGGCGAGCACATCGTGCGCCACCTGCTGGCGCGCACGGTCTACGGCTGGATCGAAGACGGCATGCCGCTCGACCAAGCCCTGCAACGCGGGATCGACCTGTTCGCGCCGGAGATCGAAGTCGGGCTGATCGCGGTCAGCCGTCTTGATGCCGGCGCCTGCAGCAACAGCGACATGCCCTACTCGAAAATGGTCCAACGATGAGCGAACAAGCCAAACAAAAGAACGGCCACCTGGTCATTATCGGCGGCGGCGAAGACCGCAAGCACGATATGGAAATCCTGTCGCGCTTCGTCGAGCTGTCCGGCGGCGCCGACGCCCGCATCGTGGTGATCACGGCGGCCAGCCAGATCGCCGACGAGATGTGGAAGATCTACGACGGCGTGTTCGGCACGCTGGGCGTCAAGGAACGCACGCACCTCGAGATCACCAGCCGCGAAGACGCCAATAGCGAATGCTTCGTGCGCAAGGTGGCCGAGGCCGACGGCATCTTCATGACCGGCGGCGACCAGAAGCGCCTGCTGGCCCTGATCGGCGGCACCGCCATGGACGCCGAGATGCACAACGCGCTCAAGGTGCGCGGCGCCACGATCGGCGGGACCAGCGCCGGAGCCTCGGCCATGTCGGGCCACATGCTGGCGCAAGGCCGCGTGGACCTGCTGCCCGAGAAAGGCTCGGTTAGCCTCGGCGCGGGCCTGGGCTTCCTGCACCGCGTGGTGGTCGACCAGCACTTCTCGGAACGCCAGCGCCTGTCGCGCCTGTTATCGGTGGTGGCCCAGAACCCATACCTGCAGGGGATCGGCATCGACGAGGACACGGCGCTGATCATCGAGCGCGGCGTCGGCATCGAGGTGGTCGGCGAAGGCGCGGTGACCGTGGTCGACGGTCGCTCGATGAGCACCAATGTGGCCGAGATCAAGGACCGCACTACGCCCGAACTGATCGACGTGCGCCTGCACCTGCTGCCCGCCGGGAGCAAATATTCACTGCCTGTTGGAGAGGAACAGACCGGGAAGCGCGTGCCGCCCCAGCTGCTGGACTTCCTGGAAAACGTCACCAAACGGACCGCATTGTCATGAGAATCAAGGAAAAACGCCTGCTGCGCGGGCCCAATCTGTACGCCGCAAATCCCTGCCTGATGGCGCTGGTCGATAACGTTGGCGCGAAGGGCCGCGGATTTTCCGCTCGCCTGCTCGAGCTGCTGCCGGCGCTGCCTGCGGAAGCCGCGGTGCGCCTGGCCGACGACGCGCTGCTGGTCGACGCGCTCGAGCCGGTCGTGATGGAATTGCAGCGGCTGGCCGGCGCGCCGGGTGAACACGGCGCCACCCTGCCGGTGCTGGGCCAGCCCGAGCGTCGCCGCGTGGTGTGCGGCTATGCGATCGAACAAGTAGCCGAGGAAGCGCTGCGCACCGCGATCGCCCTGCTCGAGGCGCTGGCGCACGACCTGGCCTTCGACCTGGACGCGGCCGTCGCCGAATTGCGCGACGTCGCCGAGCACCATGCGATCGGCACCAGCACCGGCGCTGTCGTCAACGCCGCCCTGCGGCGCGGCATCCCGGCCCTGCGCCTGACCGAATCGGCGAACCTGTTCCAGCTGGGCTGGGGCAGCCGTCAGAAACGGCTGCAGGCGACCATCACCGGCGCCACCAACTCGATCGCGGTGGGCATCGCCAGCGACAAGCAGCTGACCAAGGCTTTGCTGGACGGGGCCGGCGTGCCGGTGCCGGAAGGCGACGTCGTCACCACGGTGGAAGCGGCCCAGCGCATCGCGCGCCGTCTCGGCCGGCCAGTAGCGATCAAGCCGCTGGACGCCAACCAGGGCAAGGGCGTGACCGTCGACTGCGTGGGCCCTGATGCCGTGGCGCGCGCCTTCGAGTTCGCGCGCAAGCACGGTCGGCGCGTGATCGTCGAGGAATACCTGCGCGGTCGCGACTATCGCGTGCTGGTCACGGGGGGCAAGATCGCGGCTGCCTCGTGGCGTCGTCCGCCGCACGTGACGGGCGACGGCAAGTCGACTATCCGCGCGCTGGTCGAGACCGAGAACCGCAATCCGGCGCGCGGCGACGGCCACACCAACATCCTCACCAAGATTCCGCTCGACGCATTGGCCGACGAGACGCTGGCCAAACAAGGTTATGATCTCGACACCGTGCTCGACGACGACGTCAGCGCCGACCTGCGCGGCAATGCCAACCTGTCGACCGGCGGCACCGCCGAAGACGTGACCGACCTGCTGCCCGACGAGACCCGCGACATCTGCATCCGCGCCGCGCGCACCATCGGCCTGGACGTGGCCGGCATCGACATCATCTGCGAAGACATCGCGCTGCCACTGCGCGCCCAGCGCGGCGGCATCATCGAAGTCAACGCGGCGCCGGGCATCCGCATGCACCAGTACCCGAGCCGCGGCACGCCGCGCGACGCCGGCGACGCCATCGTCGAAGCGCTGTTCGGCGGCTGCAATGGACGCATTCCCGTGGTGGCGGTCACCGGCACCAACGGCAAGACCACCACCAGCCTGTTGATCGAGCACACCGTGCGCATGGCCGGCCTGCGCACCGGCGTGACCACCACCAGCGGCGTCTACCTGAACGGCCAGCTGGCCTATGAAGGCGACTGCACCGGCTATCATTCGGCGCGCAGCGTGCTGGGTGCGCCGGACGTCGACTTCGCGGTGCTGGAGACGGCGCGCGGCGGCATCCTCAAGCGCGGCCTGGCCTATGACCGTTGCGACGTCTCGGTGGTGCTGAACGTCTCGGCCGATCACCTGGGGCTGGACGGCATCGACACCATCGGCGACCTGGCCAAGGTAAAGGCGGTGGTGGCCAAGCGCGCCTCGCGCGCGGTGGTGCTCAATGCCGAAGACACGTACTGCGTGCAGATGGGGGCCGAGCTGGCCGACGGCGTGGAAATCATTTATTTCGCGCTGGACGCCGAGGATCCGGTGCTGCTGCGCCACGTGGAGCACGGCGGGCGCGGGGTCTACCTGCAGGATTCGACGATCGTCATCGCGAGCGGCCTGCGCCACGAAGCGCTGATGGACGTGCACGAGATGCCTTGCTCGCTGGGCGGCCGCGCGCGCTACAACATCGCCAACGCGATGGCGGCGGCGGCGGCCCTGACCGCCTGCGGCTTCGCCAACCACGAAATCGCGGACGGCCTGCGCGGTTTCGTCTCTGACAGCAAGCACAATCCGCTGCGCTCGAACCTGTTCGACGTCGACGGTGTGACGGTGGTGGTCGACTACGCCCACAACTGCGCGGCCTACGCCGCCATGGCCGAGATGGCGCGCGCGATGACTCCGGGCCGCCTGGTCGGTGTCGTCGCCGCCCCGGGCGACCGCCGCGATGCCGACCTGGTCGACATCGGCCGCACCTGCGCCGCCGGCTTCGACGAGCTGGTAATCTACGAATCCGAAAACCGCGGCCGCCCCGCCGGCGAAACCGCCACCCTGCTGGCACGCGGCGCCCGCCTGGGCAAGATCGACGCCGACCAGCTGCAAGTGGAACTGGACGTCCACCGCGCGATCCGCCTCGGCCTGTCGATCTGCCGTCCCGGCGACGTGCTGGTATTCGGCTGTGGCTCCTCGATCTCCGAACTGACGGAAGCCCTCCGCCCCACCCGCCCCGACCTCGCCCGCCGCATCGAAGCCGCCACCATCTAACCCAACGGCCCTCCCGCCCCCCTCCCAATTAGGGTCAGATACCGTCTTGGATTGCAAGATTTTTGTGAAGATAATTGGCGTCAAATGGCTTGCCGGTTCGAATGACGCCATAGATC
>NZ_VPFD01000040.1 GCF_008014745.1 Massilia arenae | reverse complement strand
ATCAAACTGAACGGCCTGAGTCCAGTGCAGTACAGAACCCAGGCCGTCTAAGCGAGCATCCAACCGTCTCAGTTTAAGGGGTCACATCAGCAGGCGGGGACCCAAGTCTTTTACCGCAGCCACCAGCCTCAAAACGCGTGCAGCGCCACCACGATCGCCACGCCCAGGCCGATCAGGAACACCTGCGGCACCGTCTCCTTCAGCGTCGCCCGGCGCTGCATCTGCGGCATCAAATCGCTCACTGCGATATAGATGAAGCCCGACGACGCGAACACCAGCACATAGGGAATCAGGCCGCTGGCCTGGTCCAGCGTGAAGTAGCCCAGCAGGCCGCCCGCCACCGCCAGCAGGCTGCACAGCAGGTTGAACACATAGGCGCGCAGGCGCGAGAAGCCGGCGTTGAGCAGGACGATGAAGTCGCCGATCTCTTGCGGGATCTCGTGGGCGACGATGGCCAGTGCCGTCACGATGCCCACTTCCGGGTCGGCCAGGAAGGCCGCCGCGATCAGGATGCCGTCGGTGAAGTTGTGCATGCCGTCGCCGAGCAGGATCATCCAGCCCGACTTGCCAGCCTCGCGCGCGTCATGGCCGTGGGCGTGATGGTGTCCGTCGCCCTCGTGGTGGTGCGAATGGCGCAGCAGCGCCACCTTTTCCAGTAAAAAGAACGCCAGCAGGCCCGCCAGCAGCGTGGCGAACAGGCTCTTGATGTCGGCGCCCGATTCGAAGGCTTCCGGCAGCGCGTGCAGCAGCGACGTCGCCAGCATGATGCCGACCGACAGGCTGACCATCTTTTCGACCACTTTCGACAGCAGGGCGAACGAGAAAAGCGCAGCCCCGGAAATGCTGACGACGCCGGCGATCACGGTGGCCAGCAGGATGGAACTCAGGGTCGGGTCGAAAAGCGGGTCGATTTGAAAGCCTCTTGTTCTGTTCTTGCGACGATCCGCAAACCGGACATTGTACCGCTCCCGGCCTGCGGTCGTCCAAGAGCCTGTCTAAAGAGACAGGCCTTCGGGCGTCAAACGCCGTGCTTGCGGAACCAGGCCAGCGCGCGGTTCCAGCCATCCTTCGCGTCGGCCTCGTTGTAATTCGGACGGTAG
Source organism: Massilia arenae (assembly GCF_008014745.1). GTDB lineage: Bacteria > Pseudomonadota > Gammaproteobacteria > Burkholderiales > Burkholderiaceae_D > Telluria > Telluria arenae. The sequence continues at coordinate 30,583 of NZ_VPFD01000040.1, read as the reverse complement.
TCGGCGTGGAAAGCGTGATCGGCATCCGGATACACGTGGATCGTCGAGCGGCTGTTGCCCTTGTCGAGGGCGGCCTGCATGCGCTTGACCGTATCGAGCGGGATGCCGCCGTCCTTGCCGCCGTACAGGCCCAGCACCGGCACCTTGAGGTTCTGGGCAACGTCGACCGGGTGTTTCGGCGTGTTCGGAGTCGCCTCGCCCACCAGGCGGCCATACCAGGCCACGCCGGCCTTGACGTCCAGGTTGTGGGCCGCGTACAGCCAGGTAATACGGCCGCCCCAGCAGAAACCGGTGATCCCCAGCTTGGTGGTGTCGCCGCCGCGCTGCTTGGCCCAGGCCACCACGGTGTCGAGGTCGGACATGACCTGCGCGTCCGGCGTCTTCGAGACGATGTTCTTGATCAGTTCAGCGGTATTGGGCGCCTTGGTCGCGTCGCCCTGGCGCACGAACAGGTCGGGCGCGATCGCCATATAACCCTGCTTGGCGAAGCGGCGCGCCACGTCCTTGATGTGTTCATGCACGCCGAAGATCTCGGACACCACCAGGATCACCGGGACGTTGGTCTTGCCGCGCGGCTGGGCGCGGTAGACGGGCACGTCCTGGCCATCGATCACGAGGATGCTGTCGGCCGCGTCGAGGCCTTCGGCATCGGTCTGGATCTGGGTTTGCGCGACCACTGGCAGCGCGGCCGCGGCGAAGCCGGTGCCGACTGCCGCCTTCAAAAAGTCGCGCCGCTTCACGCCATCGTCGTAGGCGCTGGCGCCCAGCAGGCTGTGGGCATCGTTGACGAGATCTTTCATGGACATCCCCTTTCTGGTCAGTGTTGGACAGGCTTGCCAGTCTAGCATCGCTGGCAGGGATTATCCGTACCGCACGGATGAGGAACCGGATGCGATCCCTCACTACGCGGATAGAAGGGGCTGCTGTGTCAGACCAGTTCGTATACCTGATCTGTCCGGCGATGATCGCGCACAACGACCTTGAAGCCCAGCCGCTTGATCAGTCCTGGCGCATCCGATTTCAACTTGTCATAGACGCTGACGATTCTGCTCAGCGGCGTGCTATCTGGAAAATTGAAATACTGCTGCCAGAACAGCGCATCGAGGACGGTCGAATCGACGAAACTGATGGATTTGGTGTACCCGGCAATCCAACGCAGTTGTTCGCTCTCCTCGAGAAGTTCTTGCATATTCTGCGACTGGCCGAACAGGCAGCAACCGAAATAGAGCGAATGCAGCTGGCCCTTGGTGTCGTTGATCGCCTTCACAGCGTTCTTGATGCGTGTGAAAGAAATCGCTTCGCCGCTGGAGCCATAGATGCCCTCCCTGTCACCATGCGCAGCGATGTATACATTCCGGATATTGGCGGTCTCGCACATACGGGGCAGGATTTCCTGGAATGCCGCCCCGTTATTAAACATTTCATAATGAAATGCGTGCTGACTTTCGAAACGCAGGTCACATACAAAGTCGAATAATGACTTGACCGACAAATTTCTTCCGTCTTCCCACTTCCCTTCAATAACTGCGACTTGCGATTCGTTCTTGATCATTCCCTTTATCCTGCTAACGTTGAACATTTCCATATGGATACTAACTTGTCCGACATCGATCGTGGAAGATAAGTTGATCTTGAATAGGTCAGGCCGTTAGACTCGTCATCCGATTCTTGATCACCCAACGGGATTTTGTGCAAGCCATAGCCAACCATTTCACGCAACTGCAATCGACCTTGCCGCCGGACGGCCCTGGCTTCAGCGCCGCCATCCTGTGCGACGGGAAGCCCGTATTCGAGCTTCACCACGGCATGGCGTCGCTCGAGCTGAAGGTGCCCTTGTCGTCCGAGTCGGCCTATTACCTAGCATCCGAATCCAAGCAGTTCACCGCCGCCTGCGTGCTGTCGCTGGTGCGCGAGGGCGCCATCGGGCTCGATGACGATGTCTGCATCCACCTGCCCGAACTGGCCGGCTTTGAACAGCCCTTTTCCCTGCGCAGCCTGCTCAATCACAGCAGCGGCATTCCCGACTATTTCCAGTTCATCGAATGCCAGTTGTCGCGCCACGAAGCCGACTACTTCGACAACCGGATGATCCTGGACCTGATCAAGCGTCTCGACACCGTCGTCTTTCCCACCTCGAGCGGCTACCGCTACAGCAACAGCAACTACATCCTGCTCGCCGCCTTGGTGGAGCGCCTGAGCGGGATGTCGCTCGGCCGCTATGCGAGAGAAAAGCTGTTCGAACCGCTGGACATGCGGCGCATCGCGTTCGACGAGGACCGCTTCAGCATCATCGAACACCGGGTCTTCAGCTATGAGGCCGATGCTGGGCGTCCGTTCGGCTACAAGCAGCACCTGGGCAACGCCAATACCGTCGGCGACGGCGGCGTATATGCCAGCGTCAACGAGCTGCTGCGCTGGGAAAAGGAGTGGCACCGCCAGTGGGCCGATCCATCGAGCCTGCTGCACGCGATGCTGCAGCCATCGCCCTTGCTGGACGGTTCGGTGCCAACCTACCGCTTCGGGCTGGAGGTGATCCAGCGCGCAGGCCATGACGTCGTGTTCCACAGCGGCAGCCTGTGGGGATTCGACACGCTGATCCTCAGGATTCCAGCCCGCGGCATGTCGGTCATCCAGCTGGCCAATTGCGAGGCGGCGCTATCGGATATCGAAAAGATCGTGGCCGCCGCGCTCGATTGAGAATGGATCGTGGAATCGCCTATCTGGCCTGCGCGAACAGCAGCGGCACCTTGCCGGCGGCTGCGAGCCGCTCCATATAGGCGCGCACGGCCGGCGGGAACCGCAGCCCATCGACGATGCTCAGCGAACGCAGGATCGGCCACAGCTTGACGTCACTGATGCCGATCGCGTCGCGCCCGGCCAGCAGCGGCGCGAGCGTCTCGAGTTTCGTGTTCATCTTGCCGATGTAGCGCGCGCTGTCGGCGCGCAGCGCATCCAGGTCGCCGAAGGCGCGTTCCTCGCGCTGGCGATAGGCTTCGCGCGCGGACGGCGTGGCCAGTTCGGCGAAATCGCCCTCGGTGAAGCGGGGGATAAACAGTTTCAAGGCCAGCGGCCACGCGGCGTCACCCCAGGCATCCAGGGCCGCCTCGGGCGGGCCGTCGAACATGGGTGTGCCCAGCGTGTCGACAAACCGCACGATATCGAGGCTCTCGCCCATGTGAGTACCGTCGGGCTTTTCCAGGATCGGCACCGCTTTCTTGCCGACCAGGCCCGTGGGCGTGGCGGCATCGTCTTCCATGACGACGACGGTTTCGAAGGCCAGGTGCTTCAGGCCCAGGGCCAGCCGCGCGCGGCTGCAGAAAGGGCAATGCTCGTAGATATAGAGTTTCAAGATTTCTCCATGGACGAGGCGAAGGCGCCTCGCCGGCCTGTCTTACTCAGTGCGCCTCTTCCCAGTTCTTGCCAACGCCAGTCTCGGCCAGCAGCGGTACATTCAACTTGGCCACACCCGCCATCAGTTCCGGCAGCTTGACCCGCACCAGTTCCAGCTCGCCTTCCGGCACTTCGAGCACCAGTTCGTCGTGCACCTGCATGATCATGCGGGTGCCCAGCTTCTCGCCCTCGATCCAGCCCTGCACCGCGATCATCGCCAGCTTGATCAGATCCGCCGCCGTGCCCTGCATCGGCGCATTGATCGCCGCGCGTTCGGCGCCAGCGCGGCGCGGGCCGTTCGGCGAGTTGATCTCGGGCAGCCACAGGCGACGTCCGAACACAGTCTCGACATAGCCGCGCGCCTTCGCTTCCAGGCGTGTGTTGTCCATATACTGCTTCACGCCCGAGAAGCGCGCGAAATAACGCTCGATATAGTTGGCGGCGGCGGCGCGTTCGATGCCCAGGTTGCCGGCCAGGCCGAAGGCGCTCATGCCGTAGATCAGGCCGAAGTTGATCACCTTGGCATAGCGGCGCTGCTCGCTTTGCACGTCGGCCGGGTTGACGCCGAAGATTTCGGCGGCGGTGGCGCGGTGGATGTCCTCGCCGTCGGCAAAGGCTTTCAGCATTGCCGCGTCGCCCGAGATGTGCGCCATGATGCGCAGCTCGATCTGCGAATAGTCGGCCGAGACGATCACGTGGCCCGGCGCGGCGATGAAGGCTTCGCGGATGCGGCGGCCTTCGGCATTACGCACCGGGATGTTCTGCAGGTTCGGCTCGTTCGACGACAGGCGGCCGGTGATGGCCACCGCCTGTGCGTAATTCGTATGAACGCGGCCGGTGTTCGGGTTGACCATCTTCGGCAACTTGTCGGTATAGGTCGACTTCAGCTTCGACATGCCGCGGTGCTCGAGCAGGATCTTCGGCAGCGGATAATCCTCGGCCAGCTTCTGCAGCACCTCTTCGTCGGTCGACGGCGCGCCGGTGGCGGTCTTCTTGATCACCGGCAGGCCCAGCTTGCCGAAGAAGATCTCGCCGATCTGTTTCGGCGAACCCAGGTTGAACGGGCCGCCGGCCGCTTCATAGGCCTGCTGTTCCAGTTCCATCATGCGCTTGCCCAGTTCGCCCGATTGCACGTCGAGCAGCGCGCTGTCGATCAGCACGCCGTTGCGCTCGATCTTGTGCAGCACTTCCATGGTCGGCATCTCGATCTCGCGGTAGATATACGCGAGACCCTTGTCCTTCTCGACTTCCGGCAGCATGCTCTGGTGCAGGCGCAGGGTGATGTCCGAATCCTCGCCGGCATACTCGGTGGCGCGCCCCAGCTCGACCTGGACGAAGCAGATCTGCTTGGCGCCCTTGCCGCACACGTCCACGTAGGGAATCGTGGTGTAGCCGAGATGGCGCATCGCCATCGTGTCCATATCGTGCGGCTTGTGCGACTCGAACACATACGATTGCAGCAGCGTGTCGTGCACGATGCCTTTAAGCGTCACGCCATGGTTGGCGAAGATGTGCATATCGTACTTGAGGTTCTGGCCCACCTTCGGCTTGGCCGGGTTTTCCAGCCAGGGGCGCATCTTTTCCAGCACGTGCTCGCGCGACAGCTGGTCCGGCGCGCCGGCGTAGCGGTGGGCCACCGGGATGTAGGCGCCCTTGCCCACTTCGACCGACAGCGAGATGCCGACCATCTCGGCCGTCATCGGGTCGAGCGAGGTGGTTTCGGTGTCCACCGAGCTCAGTTCGGCCGCATCGACCAGCGCCAGCCATTTGTCGAGCTGCTCGCCGGTGAGGATGGTCTCGTATTCGCCCTTGATGACCGGCATGCCGGCCAGGGTGGCCGCGCCTTCCGGCGAATTGAGCGGTCCACCGCCCGGCGCGCTGCCGGCGGCGGGACGCACGCTGCCATCGCTCGCCTTGGCGCCGCCCAGGTCGCGCAGCATGGTCTTGAAGCCGTAGCGTGCGAAGAAATCGCGCAGCGCCTCGGCGTCTTCCGGACGGCCCACCAGCGTTTCCTCGAACGAGATCACGTGCTTGACCAGGTCGCAGTCAGTCTTGACGGTGATCAGCTCACGGCCCTTCGGCAGCCATTCCAGGGCCGCCTGCAGGTTGGCGCCGACGGCGCCGCCGATGCTGGCCGCGTTTTCGATCACGCCATCCAGCGAGCCGTGCAGGGTCAGCCATTTGACGGCCGTCTTGGGGCCGCACTTGGCCACGCCCGGCACGTTGTCGACGGTGTCGCCGACCAGGGTCAGGTAGTCGATGATGCGGTTCGGCGGCACGCCGAACTTGGCCAGCACGCCGGCCTCGTCCATGCGCTCGTTGGTCATGGTATTGATCAGCATGACCTTGTCGTTGACCAGCTGGGCCAGGTCCTTGTCGCCGGTCGAGACGACGGTCTTCATGCCGCGCGCCGTCGCCTGCACCGCCAGGGTGCCGATCACGTCATCCGCTTCGACGCCGTCGACCATCAGGATCGGCCAGCCCATATGGCGCACCACTTCGTGGATCGGTTCGATCTGCTTGCCCAGGTCTTCCGGCATCGAGGCGCGCGTGGCCTTGTATTCTGGATACAGGTCGTCGCGGAAGGTCTTGCCCTTGGCGTCGAAGACACAGGCGATATAGGCCGCCGGGAAGTCGGCGCGCAGGCGGCGCAGCATATTGACCATGCCGTGCATGGCGCCGGTCGGGAAGCCGTCCGGGCTGCGCAGGTCGGGCAGCGCGTGGTAGGCGCGATAAAGATAACTGGAACCGTCAACGAGCAGCAGGGTATTGTCCATAAGGGGGAGGCATTCAGGATTTCGGCAGGCGGCGCCATCCGTGGCGCCAGGGTAAGCGCCATTATCGCAGAATCCGTATCGGCAGCCGCGCCTGAGCTTCAAGACACTTGCCCCTATGAAAACATAAGGTTCTGGCACACTTTTCACAGGGAAGGGACGCTGTTTGCTACAATGGACTAAACGACATTAGGTGACCATCATGCTGCGCTCGACACCCCGCTTCGCCCTCCTGACGCTTTGTCTGCTCGCCGGCTCGGCCGTGGCCCAGCAGTCGGCGTTGCCTCCGACGCAATCGACGCCGACCCCGCCGCAGAACCAGCAGCGCCCCAGCGATGCGCCGCCCCAGCTCGAACGCATCGAGCCGGGCAGCGACACGCCGGCGACCACGATTCCGCCGCGCGAGCGCACCAAGATCACCGAGCGCCGCAGCAATGACGGTACGGTCACCCAGGTCGAGGTAGAAAGCGGCCCGAGCCGCTACACCATGAAACCCAACGTTGCACCAGGTAACGCCCAACCCGGCGATGCTACTGCCAACAACATCCGTGCCCCACAATGGACGGTGATGGAATTCGACTTTGGCAATCCCAAGAAGCAGGACACAGCCGATCAGCCGGTCGCGCCGGCCCCTGCGCGTCCGGGCGTGCCCGCCCGCGCCGACGTGCCGCCGCCGCCCGCGCTGGAGCCCACCACCAAACAATGAACCCGACAGCCGCGGCGCTTGTGTCGCGGTTGCGGGCTCTCACCTATTCTTTTGTTAGCACATGGCAGTATTTACCGCGGTCTCGCTGGATGACCTTCACCAGTGGATCAAGCAGTACCCGCTCGGCCAGGCCGTCGGGCTCGAAGGCATTTCCTCCGGCATCGATAACAGCAATTTTTTCTTGAACACCGAGCACGGGCCGCATTCCGGCCAGTATGTGCTGACGATCTTCGAGAACCTGCGCTTCGACCAGCTCCCCTTCTACGTCAAGCTGATGGCCCACCTGGCCGAACGTGGCATTCCGGTGCCGGCGCCGGTTCCGAACACGGACGGCGACCTGGTGGTTGCGCTGCACGGCAAGCCGGCGATCATCGTCAGCCGCCTGCAAGGCAGCTCCCAGCTCGACCCGCAACCGGTGCACTGCGCCGAAGTGGGACGCATGCTGGCGCGCATGCACCTGGCGGCCCAGGATTTCGCCCTGCATCAGCCCAATCTGCGTGGCCTGGACTGGTGGGTGGAGACCGCGCCGGCCGTCCTGCCCTATCTGAGCGAAGCCGAAGCCGCGCTGCTGCGCAGCGAAGTGGCCTACCAGAGCGAATTCGCCGCCGGCGCCACCTATGCGGATCTGGCGCGTGGGCCGGTGCACGCCGACCTGTTCCGCAATAACGTGATGTTCGAGGGCGAGCGCCTGAGCGGCTGCTTCGACTTTTATTTTGCCGGCGTCGACACCTGGCTGTACGACGTCGCCGTTACCGTCAACGACTGGTGCGTCGACCTGGCAACTGGCGTTCTTGATGCAGCCCGGGTGCGCGCCTTGCTGGACGCCTACCATGAGGTGCGGCCATTCACCGACGACGAACGCGCCGCCTGGCAGCCGATGCTGCGCGCCGGCGCGCTTCGCTTCTGGCTGTCGCGCCTGTATGATCTGCATCTTCCCCGTGCGGCCGAGCTGTTGACGCCGCACGATCCGACCCATTTCGAACGCATCCTGCGCGAGCGCATCGCTTGCCCGGCGCCGAATTTGCCCTAAATGAACAATTTGCCTGCTATAACCGGCTGGATCTGGCTCAAACGCGGCGCCAGCCTGTTCCGTCAACAACCCGCGGCCCTGACCACGCTGCTGTTCGCCAACATCCTCATCAGCATCCTGATCAGCGCCGTGCCGCTGCTGGGACCGATGGTGGCGGTGGTGCTGATTCCCTCGTTCTCGATGGCCTTCATGATGGCTTGCTCGCTGATCGAGAGCGGCCAGCGCGTCTCGCCCGCGGTGCTGCTGACGGGATTCCGCAAGCCGGTGTTCCGCGAACTGTGCAAGGTCGGCGTGGTCTACCTGGGCGTGTCGCTGGTGCTGGCGCTGATCACCCGCTTCGCCGTCGATGCGACGTTCTGGGAACAGGTCCGGGCCCAGGGCACGACCGGCACCCCGGCCGTGCTGGCGGGATCGGACGTGCTGGCAATGTTCCTGATCTTCGCGGTCGACGTCGCGGCGCTGATCTCGCTGTGCTTCGCCGCCCCGCTCACCTACTGGCAAAAGATGCCGCCGTTCAAGGCTGTGTTCTACAGCTTCTTCGCCGTGAAACGCAGCGCCGGCGTGTTCCTGGTGCTGCTGCTGGCCTGGTTCGCGATCTTCTTCGCGGTGTGCATGGTGATCGCCATGCTGCTGGGCGGGAACAATCTGGCGCGGGTGGTGATCATGTGGGTGATCTTCCTGTTCATCCTGCTGCTGCAGTGCGCGATGTATGCGGGCTATCGGGAGATCTTCGGCAAGCCGGAGGGCCCGGACGCGGCCGCCAAGGTCAGCCTCGAGAAATAAGCCGGCATGGCCAGAGACCGACACCTGGCCCAGGCGGCCGACACCAGGCAGCTGATCATCGATGCGGCGCTGGAGATCATCGTCAGCGCCGGCGCCGCCCAGGCCACCGCGCGCCGCATCGCCGAAGCCGCCGGCGTGTCGCCCGGCACCATCACCTACCATTTCGCCAGCATCAACGACATCCTGGCCCAGGCCTTCGCGAAGATGAGCGCCGATATCGCGGCCGCGTTCACCGCGCGCCTGAAAGCGGCGCCCGACCTGGCGGCGGCCCGCGAGACCGTGGTCGACCTGATCTACGGCGCCGTTTCCCCGCTGTCGAAGCAGATGATGTTCAGCTTCGAACTGTACACCTTCGTGTCGCGCAATCCAGAGTATCGCGGACTGGCCGAGGAATGGATGGAACGCAGCCGCACCGCCCTGCAACTGCACTTCGACCTGCCGACGGCCAAGGCGGTCGACGCCTTGCTCGAAGGCTTCACGATCCATAATTTCCTGAACCGCGAGCATGTCTCGCGCGACGACGTCGCGCGGGCGCTCAGTGCACTGACGCGCTGAGCCTGTCGGTGGCGGTCGTGGATTGCACGGCGCGCATCCGGTAGCGGCTGAACAGCGCCGTCGCGACGAATGCCAGCAAGACCGCCAGCATGACCGGAACCATTGCCAGCCGCAGCCCGTAATGCTCTCCCAAAAAGCCGAGCATGGGCGGTCCCACCAGGAAGCCGAGGTAACCGCCAGTGGCGGCGATGCTCACGCGCTGGGCCGGATTGCCGCCGGTGTCCGCGGCGGCCGAGATCGCGAGCGGAAAACCCAGCGACGCGCCGACGCCCCAGGCCAGCACCGCCACCACCGCCAGCCATGGCCAGGGCGACACGACGATCAATGCCAATCCCAGCGTGGCCAGGATGGCGCTCGCGTACAGCGCATTCACCTTGCCGACACGTTCCACGAAGGCGCCGCCGGCAAAGCGGGTGATCGTCATGGCAAGCGTAAAGCCAACGTAGATCTGCGTGCCCAGCGTGGCGTCGAAGCCGTAGCCGTCGATCATCAGGAGCGGCAGCCAGTCGGTGGCGGTGCCTTCGGCCAGCGCCATGGCCAGGACGATATAACAGATCACGAGCAGGCTCGGGTCGCGCAACTGTCGCCATACGCTTGTCCCAGCTCCGACCGGGTCCGCGGCATTGCCCTCGCTTGCGCGGCTCAGTTGCGGCATGCGGCGAATGGCGAAGATGATGACCACGATGCTTGCGATGACGGCAATGCCGAGGTGAGCCTGGATCGGCATCTGCAGCGCCGTCATCGCCATCCCGAGCGAGGCGCCAACCAGGGTGCCCAGGCTGAAGAAGCCATGCAGCGTCGTCATGATCTGGCGCTTGCTGGCCCGCTCCACGGCGGCCGCTTCGATATTGACCGCGATCTCGGCCCAACCGATGCCGACGCCGAAGGCGAACAAGCCGCAGAACGCCAGCACGGCGCTGCCGGCAAGTGGACTCAAGGCCAGGAGGACCAGGCCTGACTGCAAGGCCAGGAGGCCGCCGCAGGCCACGCGCTTCGCGCCGAAGCGCTGCACCAGCCAGCCTGCGCTGAGCACGCCGCACATGGCGCCACACGAAAAGCCGAACAGGATCATGCCCATTTGCTGGGTGGAGGCGCCGAGGCCGTCGCGCAGTGCCGGCGTGCGCGTTGCCCAGCTGGCCAGGCCGAATCCGGGAATGAGGAACAGGAAAAACAGCGCGTAACGCGCTGCACGGGAAACAACCATATCGAGCCTTCCGCTGTATCGAGTGAGTGACGCACCTTAAAGCACGTCATGAGTGTCGTACAATTGTACGACACTCATCGTACGTGCGTACGAGAGAGAGGTCAAGTGAAATGGCGGGACGGAAATGACAAAGGGCCGGTCGACGATGAACGTCAACCGGCCCCTTGAGAGACCGCCTGAAGGCTCTCCGGCTCAGCGGCCGATCTTCTCCAGCTTGGCAATCGACAGGTCCAGCACTTTCATGCCGGCCGAACCGAAATTGATCTGGGCCCGCGCCGCACCGGCGCCACCTTCGATGTTGACGATCACGCCTTCGCCGAACTTGGCGTGCGAGACCGATTCACCCACGCGCCAACCCGTTCCACGGCCGTTATCCGACTTCGATTTCTGCGTGATTTGCTGCGCGATCTTGTTGTCGCTGCCGCCATCGCGGAACTTGGCGTCGTCCCAGGCCGTCGTCTGCTTGCGGCCCCCGAACCAGGCGGTCTGCACGCGCGGCGACAGCCACTTGAGCGCTTCCTCGGGCAACTCGTCGAAGAAGCGCGACTTCATGTTGAAGCGCGTCTGGCCGTGCAGCATGCGCTGCTGGGTAAAGCTCATGTACAGGCGGCGGCGCGCGCGCGTGATCGCCACGTACATCAGGCGCCGCTCTTCGTCCACACCCTCGGCTTCGCGTGCGCTGCTCTCGTGCGGGAACAGGCCTTCTTCGAGGCCCGTGATGAACACCGCGTCGAATTCCAGGCCCTTGGCCGAGTGCACCGTCATCAGCTGCAATGCCTCTTGCCCGGCCTGGGCCTGGGCATCGCCCGCCTCGAGCGAGGCATGCGACAGGAAGGCCGACAAGGGCGACATCACGGTCGGCAGCGGCGCGCCGCCGTCGATGATCTCGATGCCGTCCTGGTACACCACCGCCTCGCCGGCCTGTGCCTGCGATGGCGGGCCGAGGTGGGCAGGTGCGCCGATGCCGAAGCCCTCTTCTTGCACGAACTGGGTCGCGGCATTGACCATCTGCTCCAAGTTCTCGATGCGGTCAGCGCCTTCCTTCTCGTTGCCATAATGCGTGAGCAAGGTGCTGCGCTCGAGCACCACGCGCACCAGTTCGGGCAGCGGCAGTTGCTGGGTCTCGAAACGCGCGCCTTCGATCAGTTTTACGAAACCGCCCAGCACCGTGCCGGCCTTGCCGCTCATATAGGGCACGGCCGCGTACAGCGAGATGCCATAGCTGTCGGCCGCCATCTGCAGTTGCTCGATCGAGCGCGCGCCGATGCCGCGGGTGGGGAAATTCACCACGCGCAGGAAGGCCGAATCGTTGTGCGGATTGTCCATCAGCTGCAGGTAGGCGATGGCGTGCTTGACCTCGGCGCGCTGGAAGTAGCGCAGGCCGCCGTAGACGGTGTAAGGCAGGCCGGCCGCGAACAGCGCGTGCTCGATCACCCGGCTTTGCGCATTGCTGCGGTACAGGATCGCGATCTCGTTGCGCGCCATGCCCTCGTTCATGAGGCTTTTCGCCTCTTCGATGATCCACTGCGCTTCTTCGAGGTCGGACGAGGCCTCGTACACGCGCACCGGCTCGCCCTGGCCCGCATCCGTGCGCAGGTTCTTGCCCAGGCGCTTGGTGTTGTTGGCGATCAGGTAGTTGGCGCTGTCGAGGATGTGACCATGCGAGCGGTAGTTCTGCTCCAGCTTGATCAGGTTTTTCACTTGATAGTCGCGCTCGAAAGCCGACATATTGCCGACGTTGGCGCCACGGAAGGCATAGATGCTCTGGTCGTCGTCGCCCACGGCGAAGATGGCGCCGCCGCCGGTCTCGCCCTGCCCCGCCAGCAATCTCAGGAGGTTGTATTGCAGGTCATTGGTATCCTGGAACTCGTCGACCAGGATGTGGCGGAAGCGCATCTGGTAGTGATGGCGCAGCGGGCCGTTGCGCGCCAGCAGTTCATAGGAACGCAGCAGCAGCTCGGCGAAATCGACCACGCCTTCGCGCTGGCACTGCTGGTCGTACAACTCGTACAACTCGACCATGCGCCGCTCGATCGGATCGTAGGCCTCGACCTGCGACGCGCGCAGGCCCTGGTCCTTGGCGTTGTTGATGAAGTACATCAGGGTCTTGGCCGGATACTTCTCGTCGTCGACGTTGTGCGCCTTGAGCATGCGCTTGATGAGCGACAGCTGGTCTTGCGAGTCGAGGATCTGGAAGGTCTGCGGCAGCGCGGCATCGCGATAATGCGTGCGCAGCAAGCGGTTGCACAGGCCGTGGAAGGTGCCGATCCACATGCCGCGTGTATTGATTGGCAACATCGCCGACAGACGGGTCAGCATCTCCTTCGCCGCCTTGTTCGTGAACGTCACCGCCATGATGCCAGCGGGCGACACCTGGTTGGTCTGGATCAGCCAGGCGATGCGCGTGGTCAGCACGCGCGTCTTGCCGGAACCGGCGCCAGCGAGGATCAGCGCGCTCTGCGATGGCAGAGTGACGGCGGCCAATTGTTCGGGATTAAGGTTGTGAAGAAGGGTCTGCATCCGGCCATTATACCGCCGCGATTTACTGTATGCCCATCCAGTTCGCGCCGCTGCAACGTTTGTCGGATGCGCTCAGGGCGAGGTCAGGGCGAAAACCGCTCGACCTGCACAACCGCCTCGCCGTCATCCCGGAAGGCCGCAGCCTTCCTTTCGATCCGCGCCAGCTGGTCCATGGCCGACGAGCAGGCGAAACCGTACTTGGCGCGTACCCGCTCGCTGGCGGCGGTCAGCCCGCTGCGGCTGCGCGCCAGGAAATCGGCCAGCGCGTACGGCGTGCCAGTGTCCAGGTGCTCCTTGATGGCCGTCGACGGCGAATAGCAGTCGTCGGTGCTGGCATCCGGCCAGCGGACCAGAAAACGTACTTCAGGCATGCTGTTCTCCCCTGTTGTGGCCCTCACTGCAGCCGATGAAGGCTTCTTGTTCAAAATCCCACAGCGCGACCCGTTCGGCGCCGCGCTGCAGCGTGACGGCGCTGCCCGCTTCCGTACGGCCGATCGCGGCGCAGGCGATGCCGCGCGCCGCGAAGCGCGCCAGCACGGCGTCAAGGTGCTCGTCGTCGACGCTGAGCAGGAAGCCGTAGCTGGGAAAGACGCCCAGCCAGCGTTCCAGGTCAACGCCGTCCGGACGCGGCACCAGGTCGACGTCGATGACGGCGCCGATGCCGGAACATTCGAGCAGCATCAGCGCCGTCCCGACCACGCCCGCCATGCTGATGTCCTTGGCGGCCATCGCCAGGCCGTCCTCGGCCAGCGCCGGCAGGATCTCGAGGTCGGCGCGCAGGCGCTCCGGCGGTGCGCCGACGCTGGCGTTCCAGTAGGCATACGGCTCCTGGAAGCGTCCGCGCAAATCGATCGCGGCGACCAGGTGCTGGCCCGGCCGAGCATCAAAGCTCGTGAGCAGGCGCCGCGCGCGGCCGACGATGGCGACCGACAGCTGTTCGCGGTCGGTGCGCCGGTTGCTGTGGCCGCCGACGATGGGCACGCCATACGCAAGGGAGGCCGCCGCCATCCCCTCCAGCACCGGCGTGGCGGCCTCGCCGCCGCGACTCCACAGCGCATCCACGACCGCGGTGGGCCGTCCGCCCATCGCGTAGATGTCGCTCACGTTGACCATCACGCCGCAATAGCCGGCAAACCACGGTTCGCGCTCGACGAACTGATTCAAGAAGCCTTCGATCGCAAACAGCAGGTAGCCGTCGCCATCGGGGATCGCCGCGCAATCGTCGCCGATGGCGACGCCGCTGGGCGCCGCCCCGCGCAGCGCCGGCCGCACGCCCTCGATGTCGCGCTTGTGCGCGAAACCGGGGCTGGCGCGCAGGGACGCGGCCAGCGACTCCAGCGTGGTGTCGCTCATGCCGCCGGCCGCTTTTCGTAGGTGGACAGGGTCGAGCAGGCGCCGCAGCGTCCGCAACCCGCCTTGATGTCGGCCGCGCGCAGATTGCCGCGCGCGAGGATCTCCGCCAGCGGCGCCAGGATGGCGCGCATGAAGGCGGCGTCCGGCGCCGGATGGTCTTCGAGCGGTGTGCCGGTGACGGGCACGAACGGCACCACGAAGGGATACACGCCCATGCCCACCAGGCGTTCGCTCATGGCCAGGATGGCGTCTGGCGTGTCTCCCAGGCCGGCCAGGATATAGGTGCTCACCTGCCCCGGGCCGAACACGTCGACCGCCGCCTCGAAGGCGCTGAAGTAGCGCTCCAGGGGCACGCTTGCCTTGCCCGGCATGATGCGCGCGCGCACCGCCGGCGTCACCGCTTCCAGGTGCATGCCCAGTGAGTCGACGCCGGCATCGCGCATGCGGCGGAACCACGCATCGTCGTCGGGCGGCTCGCACTGGCCCTGGATCGGCAGGTCGACCGCCGACTTGACCGCGAACGCGCTCTCGCACAGGATCTGCGCGCCGCGGTCGGTGGCGTTCGGGGTGCCGGTGGTCATGACCATGTGCTTCACGCCGTCGAGCAGCACCGCGGCGCGCGCCACCTCGGCCAACTGCTCCGGCGTCTTGCGCAGGATGGTGCGGCCGGCCGCCAGCGACTGGCCGATCGCGCAGAACTGGCAGGACTTGCGCCGGCTTTCATAGCGGATGCAGCTTTGCAGGACCGTGGTCGCCAGCACGTCGGCGCCGTGCAAGGTGGCGATCTTGGAGTACGGCACGCCGTCGTAGGTTTGCAGCTTGTAGAAGCGCGGCTGGCGCGGGAAGGACACGACGGCCAGCTCGATCCCGTCGCGCACGATGCGGGTCGAACCGTCGGCGCGCGGCGCCGCGACATAGGGCGAGCTCCAGGAACTGGCCGTATGCACCGGGACCATCACCGTGTGGCCGTCGATCGTGACCGCCTTGTGGTCGGTCGGGCCGGCGCCGCCGCGCCGGCTGGGCGCGCCGATGCTGGTGTCGCCCAGCCGCAGTCCGACCGACTGCAACTCCGCAATCAACTGCTGGTTCATGGGGTTCATGGCTGCTCCAGTGCTTGGGTTGAGGTCTGCTTGCCGTGCGGCTCGGCCGTCTGCATGGCTTGCATCGGCGCCGCCTGGCGCGGATCGATCATGAGGCTCAGGAGTTCGGGCCGCGCGTAGTGGCCGACCGAATCCATCATGCGCTTGCGTTTGGTGATCAGGGCCAGGTCCAGGTCGGCCACGACCATGCCTTCGCCGCTGCGCAGCGGTTCGGCCAGCAGCTTGCCTTCGGGCGAGACGATGGCGGTGCAGCAGCCGCCGCGCAGCGCCTTGCGGCGTTCGGGGTCCGGCGTGATCGCCTCGACCTGGGCGTCGGTGAGCCAGCCGGTGGCGTTCACGACGAAGCAGCCCGACTCCAGCGCATGGTGGCGGATGGTCACCTCCATCTGGTCGGCGAAGATTTGTCCCACCATCGAGCCGGGGAACTGGGCTGCATGGATTTCTTCGTGCTGCGCCATCAGCGCATAGCGCGCCAGCGGGTTGTAATGCTCCCAGCAGGCCAGCGCACCGATGCGACCGACCGCGCTGTCCACCACCTTCAGGCCGCTGGCGTCGCCCTGGCCCCAGACCATGCGCTCGTGGTAGGTCGGCGTGATCTTGCGCCGCTTGAGGATCAATTCGCCGTCGGCGTCGAACACCAGCTGGGTGTTGTACAGCGAACCGTGGTCGCGTTCGTTCACGCCGAGCACCACCACCACGCCGTGACGCCGCGCCGCGGCGCCAACGGCATGGGTCACCGGTCCCGGCACCACCACCGCGCGTTCATACAGCAGCAGGTGCTCGGGACCTTGCTCGAAGGGCGGCCGGATGAAGGAGAAGTAGGGATAGTAGGGCACGAAGGTCTCCGGAAACACCGCCAGTTGCGCGCCCCGCGACGCCGCCTCGGCGATGGCGTCGCAGACCTTGGCGACGGTGCCGTCGGCGCTGTCCAGGCTTGGTGCGATCTGCACCGCCGCCGCCCTGACCACCCTGTTCGCTTGATTCATGGTGCCGCCCTCCTGTCGCTGACTACAGGGTCCAGGTATCGATGACGACCGCGTTGTCGCGCAGGTGCAGCAGCTTCAGGTCGAGCACGTCGAGAGGGCTGATTGGGCGGATGCCTTCGATCAGCGCCGGTTCGCCATGGCCGTACAGCGCCTGCAGCGCGAAGCGGCAGGCGTAGACCTTGCCGCCTTCTTCCATGAACTTGGTGAGCTGCTTGCTGTAGTTCTGGTGGCCGGGGAAGGCCTCGTCACCGATGGTCGGGAAGCCGCGCTGGATGCCCAGGGTGACGCCCGGGCCATACATCAGGATCGAGGTTTCGTAACCCTTGCGCTGCAGGCGGGTGGCCTGCAGCATGTTAACGAAGCCGATCGAACCTTCGTACGCCACCGTATGAAAGGTTACCAGCGCTTTCTCGCCCGGCTTCGCCTTGACGTCCTCGAATACCTTCTCCTCGTAGTCCACGAAGAAGTCGCCTTTCTGGTGCTTGGCTTGGGTAACTGCTGGCATGGTAGTGCTCCTGTCTAGTGGTTGAATTGGTGCGGGGAACCGAGGTCCGCACAGGGGGATTGATTGCATGCTCCGTGCCAGTCAATGCCGCATCGGGCAGGCATTGAATGGAGCGTTGTCCATTCAAGCCGCCGTCCAAGAGGCATGCCGGCGCGGTGCGCGACAGCGATCCTGTCAAACCGTCCAGTCAATGACGGCGGCAGGTTTGAAGCGAAGCGTGCCGGGGTTGCATCGCGGCGGTGCGGCAGATGCCACATCACGGCGCGCGCGCTGCACCGCGGCACGTCAGGCATACCGCAGCGCCGGTGCGCCTGCCAGGTCGGTGATGTGCTCCGCGAGGTACTCGGCATCGCGCGCCACGCCCGAGAAGCGCCCGGAACCCCAGGTGTGCAACCACGGTAGTCCCAGGAAATACAGGCCCGGCTGGCTGCTGATGCCACGCGCATGCACCGGATGGCCGCGCCCATTGAAGACCGGCGCATTGACCCATTTGAAATCGGGCGCGAAGCCGATGCACCAGATCACGGCCGCGATGCCCTCGGCGCGCAGGTCGAACATGTCGGCCTGCGCGGGGTCCGGCTCCCATGGCGCCACGTAGGCGGCGCCGGGCGGGGCAGAGATGCCCTGGGCCGCGATCCAGCTGTCGATCGAGGCGTTGATGCGCTTGTAGACCGCGTCGGCCTGGTCCAGGTTGGCCTTCAGGTTGGGCGCGAAGCGGAGCCCCGTCCCATCAAGATCTGTCAGGGTGCCGTGCAGCCGCATGCCCTGCAGCGCGAAGGCGCGCAGGTCGATGTCGCGGCCGCCGTCGCGGCCCGTGACGTAATGGTTGGTGTTGTCGCGCACGCCTTCTCTCAAGGGGTGCTCGCTCACCGCCTTGTCGTAATAGCCCATGTCGGCCAGCCAGTCGACCACGTCGCGGCCGCGATAGAAGCGCGCGCAGCGCGGCGCGTCGCCGGTGGCCAGGTGGACGCGGCGGCCGGCCAGGTGCAGGTCTTCCGCGATCTGCGCGCCGGACTGGCCGGAGCCAACCACCAGCACCGCGCCTTCGGGCAGGCTGTGCGCATTGCGGTAGTCGGCCGAGTGCAGCTGCACGATGCCGGCCGGCAGGCGCTCGGCCAGGCGCGGCACGATCGGCTCCTGGTAGCAGCCGGAGGCCACCACGACCTGGCCAGCGGTGGTCTCGCCGATGCTGGTGCGCAGCGCGAAGCCGCCGCTCGCCAAAGGCGCCACCTCGCGCACCTCGACGCCTTCGCGCACCGGCGCATTGACCTTGGCGATGAAGCCGTCCAGGTAGTCGACGATCTGCTCGCGCCGCATGAAGCCGTGCGGATCGCCGCCGGCATACGGATGGCCGGGCAGCTGGCATTGCCAGTTCGGGGTCACCAGCGAGAACGCATCCCAGCGCTGGGTGCGCCAGGCATGCGTCTGCACGTATTTCTCGAACACGATGTGCCCGATGCCGGCCTGCTGCAGGTAGTAGCTCATGGACAGGCCGGCCTGGCCACCGCCGACGATGGCGACGTCGTAGTGCGCATCGAGCGCAGGCAGGATGGTGGGGATGGTCATGCTGGTTCTCCGGTGGGAAGGTTGGACGACGATGCCGGCCTGGCCGCCAGGCCGGCGTAGCCGGCTTGCGGGGTGTGGCAGGGCGGATAGCTGGCCAGGTCGGCCTGCATCAGGTGATGCGGCCGTCCCAGCAGGGTTTCTTCGTGCAGCACGTGCCAGTCGAGGCGCTGGAACAGGGGCACGTTCTGGCTTTGCACGTGGGCGCGAAAGACGCGGCAGCCCAGCGCGCCGGCGCTGGAAACCGCCAGGCGGATGAGGGTGATGCCGAGCCGGGCATGCTTGCGCCAGGCTGGATCCACGGCCAGCCGCGAGCCGAACCACAAGCCCCCGCCTTCGTCGTGGATGCGCACGGTGCCGATCACCTGGTCGGGCAGGCCGGCCAGGCACGACAGCGCGACCAGCAGCTGCGCCCGTTCGTCGACCGCGTCGCGATCGTCGTGCGCGAAGATGCCCTGCTCTTCGCAGAACACGGCGCGACGCAGGCGGTAGGCTTGCTGGGCCTCCCATGGCAGGGTCACCCATTTCACGCGAAACTCGCTGGGCAGATAGGCGAGAGGCAGCTCATTCATCATGATCGATCTCCTGGCAGGCGATGCATGGATTGAATGCATGGGGCGTGCCAATCAATCGCGCCGGACGCTGGACTTGACTGCAAGCGTTTGCGGTCATTCGCGGCGATGGCGCGGCCGCCGCTTCTGGCACGCGCCTTGCATCGGGGCAGACGAGGGAGGCGGTTTTTTGCGTCATCCGCGGGCTCCATACATTCGCTGCATACAATCGGCGCCGGAGGCCGCCACACGATGTCGCGGATACCGCATCATGCGGGTGCGTGTTGAGCCTTTTCGGTGCTTGCGCGCGCCCTCGAAACGTCATGGAGGCCGGCAAGCAATGAGCAAGAAATTCGATGGATGGATGCCCAGGCTGAAGAAGGCGAACATGCCCGGCGCCCTACCCTTCTACCAGCAGATCGCCAATGCGATCGCCGACGACATCACGACCGGCCGCCTGATGCCGGAACAGCGCCTGCCGGCCCAGCGCCGGCTGGCCGCCGGCCTCGGGATCGACTTCACCACGGTGGCGCGCGCCTATGTCGAGGCGCAGCGGCGCGGGCTGGTCGATTCCACGGTGGGGCGCGGCACCTTCGTGTGCGGCAAGCGCCGTCCAGCCATCCCGCGTGCGGTCGAAGGGCGGCCGAACATCGACCTGTCGATGAATATGCCGCCCGAGCCGGCGTCGCCCGAACTGGCGCAGCTGATGCAGGCCGGCTATGCCGAAGTCGGCGCCCGGCTGCGCGACCTGCTGCGCTACCAGGACTTCTGCGGCTCGCGCGACGATCGCGAAGCCGGTGCGCTATGGCTGCGCCGGCGCGGCCTGGTGGTCCCGCAAGAAAGGATGCTGGTCACGCCGGGCGCCCAGTGCGCGCTGCTGGCGGTGCTCGCCACGATCGCGCCCGCCGGCTCGGTCGTCTGCTGCGAAGAACTGACCTATCCGGGATTGCGGGCGCTGGCCGGCCAGCTGGGCCTGAAACTGGTGGGACTGCCGATGGACAGCGAGGGCATCGACGCGGTCGCCTTCGCCGCCGCCTGCGCCCAGTACGCGCCGAAGGCGCTGTATTGCAATCCGACCCTGCTCAATCCCACCACGGCGGTGATGTCGGCGCAGCGGCGCCAGGCGCTGGTGGAGGTGGCGCGCTTTCATGGCGTGGCGATCATCGAGGACGATGCCTACGGCTTCCTGCCGCGTTCCGGGCCGCCGCCGCTGGCCAGCATGGGTCCGGACATCACCTTCTATATCGCCGGCCTCGCCAAATGCGTCGGCGCGGGCTTGCGGGTCGGCTTCCTGGTGGCCCCGGATGCGCATTACACGGCGCGCCTGACGGCCGCCATCCGGGCCACCACGACCATGGTCTCGCCCATCACGGGCGCGCTGGCGACGCGCTGGATCCGCGACGGCACGGCCGACCTGATGCTGGCTGCGATCCGCAAGGAATGCGCGGTGCGCCACAAGATCGCGCTGCGCGCCCTGCCCGGCGCGAGCCTCGACGCGACGCCGGACAGTTTTCATTTATGGCTGCGGCTGCCCGCGCCCTGGGGACGCCGGCAATTCGCCGAGACGATGGCCGCGGCCGGGGTGGCGGTGGTCGCCAGCGATGCGTTTGCGGTCGGGGCGCCGGGGATGGCGCCGGAAGCGGTGCGGGTGTGCGTGGGCGGCATGGCCGACCGTTACCAGATCCAGCATGCGCTGGAACTCATGGGGCAGGCGCTGCGGCATCCGCCCCCGTGTGTGGCGCATGGCGTGTGAACGCCGGCGCGCGGGGCGCTACACGCGCCTGACGAGCATCGCGACGTTGATCTGGTCGTCGGCGCGCACGACGACGCGCTGGCCGATCACGGCGGTCCGGATCGGCGCGGCAAGGACTTCGCCGTCACCCGTCAGCCTGGCCTGCACACGCAGGTTTCCCTGGTAGTCCATGCGGGCGATCGTGAACTCCAGGGCCCACGGCGTATCGCCATGGACGCCACGCAAGGTGATGCGCTCGGCATTCTGCGCGACCACGACCGGCTTGCTGACCTCGCCGAACATGTCCAACTTGAGCGCCACCTCGAATCCCGTATGGTGGTTGGTGTGACCGATCCCGGCCGGAAACAAGGTACGGGCTTGTGCGGCGGAGCCCGCCACTGCTGCGAGTGCGGCAACAGGCAGGGCGAGGCAAAGTTGGCGGCGCTTGCGATTGGACGATGGGGCGCTCATGGCGGGTGCTTTCCGAAAAGTTACGGTGATTCCATGCTCGCATCTTCCTGCACGGATAACAATGCGTTCCGCATGAAATCCACCTATTAACCTTCCGAGCGCGTGGTCTGGTATTGCGGCAGGCCGTCCTGCAGCTTCAGCCAGCCCAGGCGGCTGCGCACGTAGGTATGGTCGGCCGCCGGCACCTGTTCGGGATCGTCCAGGCTGGCGGTGGCGAGGTCGATCTCGTCCGGCCAGCGCTCGTCGTGCCAGGTCAATGTGGTGCCGCAGGACGAGCAGAAACTGCGCAGCGCATGTTCGCTGGAGCGGAAGCGCTGCGGCGCGCTGGCGGTCCAGTGCAAGCTCGTTATCTTGACGCTGAACCAGGCGAAGGCCGGGGCGCCGGAGGCCTTGCGGCAATCGGTGCAATGGCACAGCGTGCTGTTGAAAGGTTCGCCGCGCGCCTCGTAGCGCACCGCCCCGCAGAAACATCCACCTTGCAAGCTCATCTGAATCTCCCGTGGCCACATTTTCGTCGATTTCACATAGGAAACCATATTAACATCGCGCAACTTCTCCGAAATGGCATCCCAGCCGCGCGCCCCTCCCTTGTCTTTTCGCTTATTTTAATGACAGATTCGCGACAAGGTCGCGAACCCCGTTCGCAAGTGCATTCATTCGAGCCCAGGCGCAACGCGCCAGGGCGAAACCTAAGGAGAACACTATGTTGGGTCGTGTAGTTACCGTGGCCGCACTGGCCGTCGGCGGCGCAATGCTGTCGAAGAAACTCAAGCAAAACCGTGGCTTTGGCGCCAGCTCGTCGATCGTCGAGACGATCGAAATCAACGTGCCTGTGCGTACCGCCTACAACCAGTTCACCCAGTTCGAAGACTTCCCGCAATTCATGAAGAGCGTGAAAGAGATTCGCCAGCTGGACGACAAGCACCTGCACTGGAAGGCCAACGTGGCCGGCGAAGACAAGGAATGGGATGCCGAGATCACCGAGCAGATCCCGGACAACCGCATCGCCTGGCGCAGCGTCACCGGCGTCAAGAACGGCGGCGTGGTCACCTTCCACAAGATCTCGGACACCGTCACCCGCATCGCGCTGCAGATGGACTACGAGCCGGAAGGCCCGCTGGAAACCCTGGGCGACGCCCTGGGCGCCGTGCGCATGGAAGCGCGCTCGAACCTGTCCAACTTCAAGGAACTGCTCGAGAAGCGCGGCAGCGAGACTGGTGGCTGGCGCGGGAAAATCGATCAGCATTGATCGATGCTCGTCTCTGAACCGGGACGCTTGCGCGAACCGCTACGCTGACGCTAGCCGCTAGCGTCAGCACGTCGCCCCCGCCCTCGCCGGGCGCCTTGGCGGGGGCCTAAGTTTTTTCAAGCAGCCAAATCTGCATGCGCCACCTCGACGCTAACTGACTTGGATTCCCGCCTTCGCGGGAATGACGGGTTTAAGGTAACAATATGTTCAAGGCCGACGGCTATTCACCGCTTTCGTCGTCGCCGGCAATTCCACCCTCTGCACCGGCGTCGCCTGCGCCGCAATGAATCCCTCCAGCGCCCGCGACAGGTCATCGACCACCCCGCTGCCATACGCTGCCTCGATCAAGGTGTACTGCTGCTCGATCAGCGGTGCGATCTCGTCGATCAGCTTGTCCCCCTTCGGCGCCAGCCGCACCCAGATGCGGCGCTGGTCAGCCGCTACACGCTGGCGCTCGACCAGGCCCAGCTCTTCCATCCGCGACAGCACGCCGGTCATGCTCGGGCTCAGGATCTGGCACAGGTCGCACATCTCGCGCGGCTCCAGCTGTTCGTGCTCGTCCAGCACGCGCAGGATCCGCCATTGCTGCTCGGTCACGCCGAAGTGGTTGAGGATGGGACGAAAATGCGACATCAACGATTCGCGCGCTTTCAGGAAAAGCTGGGGCAGGTTGCGGTGAGTGATACGGCGTGCCAATGCGTGCTCCGAGTTATTAAATGGTCTACATCAAAATGATCGCGTGAGTACAAGCGCAAGCGCAATCGCTTGACTGACTAAGATATTAGTGATTAACTGCGAATATATTAGTGAGTTTTCCTTGACTCCGTCTATTTTTTTGCGAATGCGGTCGGTACCGTGATTATCCGAGAGCGCCCTTCCGGGCTCAAGCTGTTCCTCCTGTTGCGCGGCTCGGTCCTGCCCCGCATCCTGCCTACCCTGCTGGTCAATATTGCGGTGGCCACCCTGGTCACCTGGTCGCACGGCGACCTGTGGGACCTCAAGATCACCCTCACCACGATCCCCTTCACGCTGATCGGGCTGCCGATCGCGATCTTCCTCGGCTTTCGCAACAATTCCGCCTACGACCGCTTCTGGGAAGGCCGCAAGCTGTGGGGCGAACTGGTGCTGCGCTGCCGTAACCTGGCGCGCCAGGCCACCAGCCTGATCGACGATCCACGGCCTGCACTCGCAAGCAATGGCTTGCAGGATACACGGGTTCGCGTCATCTACCGCGCGATTGCCTTCGTCCACGCGCTGCGCGACCACTTGCGCGACCAGCCCGGCTCGCCCTACCTGGCCACCTTCCTGCTGCCGGACGAAGCCGAAGACATGGCGCGCGCGCACAACAAGCCCGACAGCCTGATGCGCCACATGGGCGCCGACCTGCAACGCTGCATCAAGGAGGGGCGCATCGAAGGCTGCCTGGCGGCCAATATCGACAACACCCTGTCGGCGCTGACCGCCGCCGCCGCGTCGTGCGAGCGCATCAAGAACACACCCGTCCCCTATTCATACACGCTGCTGCTGCACCGTACCGCCCATATCTACTGCTTCCTGCTGCCCTTCGGCCTGGTCGACTCGATCGGCTTCATGACCCCGTTCGTGGTCGCCATCGTGGCCTACACCTTCTTCGGCCTGGACGCGCTGGGCGACGAGCTGGAAGAGCCGTTCGGCACCGAACCCAACGACCTGCCGCTGGACGCGATCTGCCGCGCCATCGAGATCGACCTGCGCAATGCCCTGCGCGACGAGCACGTGCCGCCGCCGCTGCAGCCGGTCGACTACTGCCTGACCTGACAAACCATCGAGAAAAGCAAAGCCACACCGAGTCCGAACCTGAGGAGAAAGCATGCACCACGATCACCACCTTGCCCACGACCGCGTCCGCCTGCCGCAGCTGCGCGAGCGCATCACCAGCGCCGAACGCGCCGCCGAATGGATCCAGGACGGCATGACCGTCGGCACCAGCGGCTTCACCCGCGCCGGCGACGCCAAGGCGGTGCCGCTGGCGCTGGCCGAACGCGCACGCAGCGCGCCGCTGGCGATCACCCTGATCACCGGCGCCTCGCTCGGCGGCGAGACCGACGCGGCGCTGACCCAGGCCGGCGCGCTGGCGCGCCGCATGCCCTTCCAGACCGACCCCACCTTGCGCGCCGCGATCAACCGCGGCGAAGTCATGTTCACCGACCAGCACCTGTCCGAGACCGTCGAGCTGCTGCGCACGCGCCAGCTCGCGCCGGTGGACGTCGCCATCATCGAGGCGATCGCGATCACCGAGACGGGCGCCATCATCCCGACCACCTCGGTCGGCAACAGCGCCAGCTTCGCGATCCTGGCCGACAAGGTGATCGTCGAGATCAACCTCTCGCAGTCGCCGGCGCTCGAAGGCCTGCACGACATCTTCATCCCCAAGCACCGCCCGCAGCGCGAGCCGATGCCGCTCATGAACGTCAGCGACCGCATCGGCGCCACGGCGATCGTCATCCCGCCCGAGAAGATCGTGGCCATCGTGATGACCGAGAAGCACGACAGCGCTTCCACCATCCAGCCGCCGGACGACGACACCGCCGCCATCGCCGGCCACCTGACCGATTTCTTCAATGCCGAAATCGCCGCCGGCCGCCTGACTGAGCGGCTGATGCCAATCCAGGCCGGCATCGGCACCATCGCCAACGCCGTGCTGGCCGGCCTGATCGACGGTCCGTTCAAGGGCCTCACCATGTACTCCGAGGTGCTGCAGGATTCGACCTTCGACCTGTTCGACGCCGGCAAGCTCGATTTCGCCTCGGGTTCGTCGATCACCCTGTCCGAGGAAAAAGGACGGCAGGTGTTCGCCGAGCTGGAAAAATACAAGGACCGCCTGGTCCTGCGTCCGCAGGAAGTGAGCAACCATCCCGAAGTCATCCGCCGCCTGGGACTCATCGCCATCAACACGGCGCTCGAATTCGACATCTACGGCAATATCAACTCGACCCACGTGGGCGGCACCCACATGATGAACGGCATCGGCGGCTCGGGCGACTTCGCGCGCAACGCCTATCTATCGGTGTTCGCGACCAAGTCGGTGGCCAAGGGCGGCAAGATCTCGAGCATCGTGCCGATGGTCTCGCACGTCGACCACACCGAGCATGACGTCGACATCGTGGTGACCGAAGTCGGCCTGGCCGACCTGCGCGGCCTGGCCCCACGCGAACGCGCCCAGCGCATCATCGACCACTGCGTGGCCGAGCCGTACAAGCAGATGCTGCGCGACTACGTCGAGGAAGCGAACGGGCGCGGCGGTCATACGCCGCACGTGCTGGAGAAGGCGTATTCGTGGCACGTGCGGTATCGCGAGACGGGATCGATGCTGGCTTAAGCAAGCGTTCAGCTCGCCGTCGGCACCGGCTTGGCCAATCCTTTCGTGCGCGCGTCCCTGATCAGGGCGCGCACCGTCTTGTCGGCGGCCTTGCTCTCGCGCTCCATTTCCTTGCCCAGTTCGCCCATGCGCTTGCCCAGCTTTTCCATCGGCTGGTTGGCGATTTCCATCTGGCGGCCGATGTCTTCCATCGAGGCGCGCTGCTGGCGCGCCTGCGGGCCGTTATAGGCTTCGCCAATGCGCTCGCCGGCGTCGGACATGCGCTTGCCGGTCTCGGCCATCTTTTGCTGGATGATCCGGCGTTCGGCATCGTCGCGCGCTGCGGCCATCTGCCGGCTCAGCAGGTCCATATGCTTGCTCAGCGCCTGCATACCGTCGTCGACTTCACGCATATCGCGCTCGCTTGGCAGGTTCGCCGGCTTGGCGGCGGCGCGCTCCATGTCGCGGCCAAGCACTTCCATCTTCTTGCCGTGCTTTTCCATCTCCTTGCCGTGTACCTTCATCAGCTCGCCCAGCCGGTCGAGCGGCGCCCAGGCGGCGCGCGCCCGCTTGAGGGTCTCGGGATCCTGGATCACGTAGCTGCGGCCGCCGTCGCGGAACCAGATGAATTCGCCGTCGATGGCGCGCTGGGCGGCGCGCACGTCGTCCCAGTCGTCGCTGCTGCCGCTGATGTCGAAGCTACCGGTTGTGCCGCGTACCAGGGCATACGGCTCGTCCGCGGCCGCCACGCGCACCACGCGCGCCTTGCCGTCGGCCGCCGCCTGGGTCGGCACGGCGAAAGCGGCCATGGCGGCCAGGCCGAGAAGCGGAAGCGCCAGTTTCCAGTGGGGCGATGCGGTGCGTGACATGGGTCGGTCTCCAGTGATGGGCCGGACGCAGCCGGCGATGGAAACACTGTAGACAATCCGGCATGCGCCGCCCAGCGCGCTGCGACAGACGGTCGAAATCGCGGAACAGTCGGCAAAACGGTCACCGGAATGACAACGCGGCCCGAAGGCCGCGCTGGAACGATGCATATGCGGCAGGCCGGGCGGCCCGCCGGAATCGTTTAATACACCACGACCGAGCGGATCGACTCGCCCGACTTCATCAGGTCGAAACCTTCGTTGATGCGGTCCAGCGGCAGGTGGTGGGTGATCAGGTCGTCGATATTGATCTTGTTTTCCATATACCAGTCGACGATCTTCGGCACGTCGGTACGGCCACGTGCGCCGCCGAAGGCCGAGCCCTTCCATTCGCGGCCGGTCACCAGCTGGAACGGACGGGTGGAAATCTCCTGGCCGGCCGCCGCCACGCCGATGATGATCGACTGGCCCCAACCCTTGTGGCAGCACTCCAGCGCCTGGCGCATGGTGTTGACGTTGCCCACGCACTCGAAGCTGTAGTCGGCGCCGCCGTCGGTCAGCCCGATGATGCTGTCGACGACGTTCTCGACCTTGGTCGGGTTGATGAAATGGGTCATGCCGAACTTGCGCGCCATCGCTTCGCGTTCCGGGTTCAGGTCGACGCCGATGATCTTGTCGGCGCCCACCATTTTGGCCGCCTGGATCACGTTCAGGCCGATGCCGCCCAGGCCGAACACGACCACGTTGGCGCCCGCTTCGACCTTGGCAGTGAAGATCACGGCGCCGATGCCGGTGGTGACGCCGCAACCGATGTAGCAGATCTTGTCGAACGGCGCGTCATTGCGCACCTTGGCCAGCGCGATCTCGGGAACCACGATGTAGTTCGAGAAGGTCGAGGTGCCCATGTAGTGATAGATCGGCTGGCCGTCCAGCGAAAAGCGGGACGTTGCATCCGGCATCAGGCCGCGGCCCTGCGTCGAGCGGATCGCCTGGCACAGGTTGGTCTTCTGCGACAGGCAGAATTTGCACTGGCGGCATTCCGGCGTATACAGCGGGATCACGTGATCGTCCTTGCGCAGGCTCGTCACGCCGGGACCGACATCGACCACCACGCCGGCGCCTTCATGGCCCAGGATGGCCGGGAAGATGCCTTCGGGATCGGCGCCCGACAGCGTGTAATAGTCGGTGTGGCAGATGCCGGTGGCCTTGACCTCGACCAGCACTTCGCCCGCCTTCGGACCTTCGAGTTCGACCTCTTCGATCGTGAGCGGATGGCCCGCCTTCCATGCAATTGCTGCCTTCGTTTTCATGTCGTATTCCCGTTGCTTGAAGAAAAACCGCGCGTCCATGAGCGCGCCGCAAAGGTGACATGATAACAAGCTTGTGCAATCACGTCCGCCCGCGGCCCCGCAATCGTTCACCGATCGCCCCGTGCAGACTGCCGAGGGTTTCCTCGGCAGCCAGGATCTGCTCGGCCACCTCGCCCATCTTGCGCCGTTGCGAGCGCGCCTCGTCGCGCAGCACATCGAACGCCTGGTGGCGGTCGATGTGGAAGCGCGCCATCAGCACGCCGACCGCGATGCTGGTCTCGCGCCCCGCCGCCAGCGCCGAGGTCAGGCTTTCCTCGCTGCGGCGCAGGCGCCGGATATCGTCGCCGCGCGCCAGGGCCGCCTCGAAGGCTGGCAGCAACTGGGCGCCGTCGACCGGCTTGACCAGGTAGCCCACCGCGCCGGCATCGGCAGCGGCGCGCGCCGTCTCCGCATCGTCACTGGCGGACAGGAACATGAAGGGGATGGTGGTTTCTTCGCGCAGCAGGCGCGCCAACGCCAGGCCGGACATGCCGGGCATCTCGATGTCGAGCAGGACCAGGGCGATCCCGTCCCCGCGCTCCTCGATCGTGCGCAAGGCCTCGGCCGCGGTGCCGGCGCCAAGGGTGTCGTGGCCGGCGTGTTGCAGCACCTCGGCCAGGTATTCGCGCAGCAGCGCATCGTCGTCGACGATCAGTACCAGGCGGCGCACTGGTGATTGTGGGTTCATGCTTTCTCCTGTCTATACATGGGACGTCAGCGCCGCTGACGTGCTGGAGCATGAAAAAAATATAGCACGCAAGATTGTGAACGCGCCAGTTGGAAACGACACAATGTCAGATCCATTAAATGGTTGGCGCCGATGAATTTCTTGGATTACCATCGTTCCCTGCACCTTTGCAGGGCCAAATGGAGAATCCCATGCCCGATTCCGCGAAGATGCGCGCCGCGCACCTCAACGCCGCGACGCCGATGCCATTGCCGGGAATGCCCGCGCTCGACCTGTCCCTCGCCTTCCCCGCCGCGCTGCGGCCCGCGGTGGCTGCCGTGACGGCAGGCGCTGCGTGGCGCCCCGAAGGCCTCCACTATACCTACCAGGTCACGCTCGAAGGCGAGACCCTGACGATCCCCGTACGCCTCTATTTCAATCCCGGCCTGCCGTTGGACGATGCGGGTCGCAGCGTCACCGAACGCGGCATTGCGTCGTGCCTGGGCACCCGCCATCACGACGGCCACGTGCGCGAGGCATGCCTGGCCCGCCTGTTGGCCGCGCCGCAAGGCTGGATGGCGCCGTTCATTGTGCATCTCGTCGGCGAATACGTGATCGAGATTGTGCAGCGCGTCGAGACGGCGCTACCGGAGCTCGATCCGGACATGCGGGCAGCGCTTGCCGGCTTCGTGCGCGAGAACCCGGCCTACCTGGACACCATCGAACGCCGGACCGTCAGCTACCGGTTCCGGGGTGGCCCTCCGCCGCAGCTGGACTATCCGGGCAAGCGCGTCATTGCCTGCCTGCGTGCGCTGGGCCGGAAAGCGTGAGCCGCATGCGCTGCTCCATCAGGTCCGAGCCCGCCCGCAAGGGCTCGCGCACGCCGGCCTCGACGAAACCGGCGCGCTCATAGAGGCGCAGCGCTTCGGCATTGGTGCAGGTAACACCCAGTTGCATCGCCTGGGCGCCGCGCTCCGTGGCCCAGCGCAGCGCCTCGTCGAGCAGCGCGCCGGCCACGCCCTGGCCGCGCGCCTCGGGCGCCACCCACATCTGGAACAGGTTGACGATGGTTGGGTCGTCGCCGTCCTCCTTGGCCCAGGCCAGGCCGACCAGCGCGCCGCTCATCTCGGCGGCCAGCGCGCGGTCGATGCCTGACGTGGTCGAGCGCGCCAGGCGTGCGGCCCAGGTCTCGGGCGCCAGCGCCTCTTCGGCGGCCAGGGTGCTGCCGAAGGCATCCGGCGCATCGGCCAGGGCGCGCAGGCGGATCGCGCGGTAGCTCGGCCATTCTTCAGCCGTGAATGGCCTGATGGAGACTGCTGTGTTGACCAAGTGAAGCTCCAATTTACTGTTGGAAAGACAATTCTAGCAGGCCAGCATCGCCCCATTGTCGAGCGCCCTACTTTGACGACAATTGGTACATTTAAACCCCGTACCAAGGAGAGCGAATATGTCCGAGCTGAACAAGAACGTCTTGCAACAGGCAAATGCTGCGGTGACCCGCGGCGACAACGAAGGGTTCCTGGCGTGCTGCACCGATGATCTCGTCTGGTCGACGGTCGGGGGCGAGACCCTGCACGGCAAGGAGGCGGTGCGGGCCTGGATGGTGGATGGCTATGCCGAGCCGCCCAGGTTCACCGTGCGCGAGCTGGTGGCAGAAGGCGATCTCGTGGTCGCACTGGGCGACATCGAATCGCAGGACGAGCAAGGCAACACAGTGCAGAACGCCTACAGCGACGTCTGGCGCTTCCGCGAGGGCAAGATGGCCGAGCTGCGCGCCTTCGTCGTGCCTGTCAAGGTTTGAGTAGGTGTCGAGTCCCGTTTGATCATAAACGCGTTTAACGAATAACTCAGGTCGCTTCTGTTGCCATTCCTTGAGCGCGAGGACGGGCGTT
>NZ_VPFD01000004.1 GCF_008014745.1 Massilia arenae | reverse complement strand
AACCCAACAATCAATTCGCCCAGCATAGCTTTTGCACGGAACAAAGGCCAGCTACGGCGAGGAACATGATCGCACGATACTGAACAATTAGGGTCAGAGTCGAATTGTTTGACAACTTTGAGGAATTGCCCAATAAGTCTACTCTGACCCTAATTGTGTGTGGGTCATCTGATGAGGCTGGGAGCAATAGACGGCTTTGGGTTGGGAATAAGGCGGTGTCAGTGGGCGAGGCCGTGGCCGCCGATTGGTTCGGTTTCGAAACGTTCGCCGAAGCCGGCGATCAGGGGCCGGCCTTTTGCGATGGCGGCTTGTACCGACGGCAGCGACAGCGAGGCCTTGTGGCTGGCCTGGTCTTTCCAGGTCTCGGTGATCCAGATGGCGTCCGCGTCCTGCGCGTCCTTCGCGATCACGTAGGCCAGGCAGCCGGGCATGCCGGCGGTGCCGTCCAGCAGGATGGCGATGAGTGCGTCGCGCTGGCCCGGTTGGGCGCGCATTTTTCCGATCAAACCGTACATCTTGGGCTTCTCCATGTCGATGGTGGTAGTGGTGGTGCCGGCGTGCGCGCCGGCCAGCGGCGTGACGGCCAGGGCGACGATGGCCATGCGTCGGGATACGGGCATATGCTTCCTCCTGGCGTCATTGCAGAGTGACCGACAGTATAGAGCCCGGTTGGTTTAAGATGGTCTTTTTCACCACACCGTCACGGAACATCGATGCGACTTCATCCCCTTGCCCTGGCCGCCAGCGCCGTCGTTCTTACCCTGTCACAGGCAGCGCACGCCCAGCAGCCGTCCGCCATCTCCGAAACCGCGCTGCGCGCGCACCTGTCGTTCCTGGCCGATGACCTGCTCGAAGGCCGCGGCACCGGCCAGCGCGGCGGCGACCTGACGGTGCGCTACCTCGAAACCCAGGCCGCCCTGATCGGCCTGCAGCAGATCCCCGGCGGTGGCTATCGCCAGAAGGTCGAGATCGAGGGCAGCAAGCTGGTCGAGGGCAGCGCCACCTTCACCGCCGGCGGCAAGACCATCAAGCCGGAACTGGGCAAGGGCATCGTGATGGGCACCAGGAGCGGCAAGAAGAACGTGGCCTTCGACGCGCCGCTGGTCTTCGTCGGCTACGGCGCCGCGGCGCCGGAAGAGAAATGGGACGACTACAAGGGCCTGGACGCCAAAGGCAAGATCCTGGTCATGATGGTCGACGATCCGCAGCCCACCGCCGAGGAACCGAACCGCTTCGCCGGCAAGGCCTATACCTGGTATGGCCGCTGGGTCTATAAATTCGAGGAAGCCGCGCGCCGCGGCGCCGCCGGCGTGCTGCTGATCCACACCACGCCGTCCGCCTCGTACCCGTGGAGCGTGCCGGCCAACGGCTTCGGCAACGAGCGCTTCGGCCTCAAGGGCAACGGCAATCCAATGGAAGGCTGGCTGCACGAAGACACCGCGCGCGAGCTGTTCGCCGCCGGCGGCCATGATCTGGACAAGTTGCGCGCCCAGGCTGAGCGGCGCGATTTCCGCCCGGTTGACCTGAAGGTGGCAGGCAAGGTCGCGTTGCGCTCGACCATCCGTCCGGTCGAACAGTTCAACGTGGTCGGCATCGTGCCCGGCAGCGATCCGAAGCTGAAAGAGCAGGCCGTGGTCTATTCCTCGCATTGGGATCACATGGGCATGATCGACGCCAAGCCCGGCGACGATCCGAAGGCCGACCGCATCTACAACGGCGCGATCGACAATGCATCCGGCACTGCCGCGCTGCTGGCGATGGCGGCCGAAGCCGTCAAGAAGCCGGCCAAGCGCACCCAGATCTTCCTGTGGCCGGCGGCCGAAGAGCAGGGGCTGCTGGGCGCCGCCGCCTATGTCGCCAAGCCGGTGTGGCCGCTGGCGCAGACCGCCGCCGACCTGAACCTGGATAGCCTGAACTTCGTGGGCCGCACCAGGGACATCGGCGTGGCCGGCGCCGAACGCAGCTCGCTGTACGAGACCTCGCAGCAGGTGGCGAAATCGATGGGCCTGAAGATCGCGCCGGCCGTTCCCGACCTGTCGGGCGCCTACTTCCGCGCCGACCACTTCGCCTTCGCGAAGGCGGGCGTCCCGGCCTTCAACGTCGGCTCGGCCGTGTTCTCGGGCGACGGCCACTTCGAGTTCGAGCACCACCAGCACGAATCGAGCACCAACATCAAGGGCTTCAAGGAGCACTACCACCAGGTCAGCGACGAATACCGTCCGGAATGGGACCTGTCGGGCATGGTGCAGCAGGCCCAGTTCACGCTCAACCTCGGCTACGCCGTCGCCAATGCGCCGGCCATGCCGACCTGGAAGAAGGGCGAAGCCTTCGGCAGCGTGAAGCGCTGAGGTGAAGCGCTGATCCGAACGTCGGGCTAGGCGGCGCTGGCCGCCGCCAGGATTTTTTCCAGCTCACCCATGTCGACCGGCTTCACCAGGTGATGGTCGAAGCCGGCGAGGCGGCTGGCCTCGCGGTCCTGGGCCTGGCCATAGCCGGTGACCGCCACCAGCAGCGCCCCGGCGGTGGCCGGTTGCGCGCGCAGGCGGCGCGCCAGTTCGTGGCCGTCCATGCCGGGCAGGCCGATGTCGAGCAGGCAGGCGTCGGGCACGAAGGCCTCGGCGCGCGCCAGCGCCGCGAACGGGTCGTGCTCGACCGCGACTTCGTGGCCGGCGGCGCCGACGTACATCGCCAGCACCTGGGCCGCGTCGACGTTGTCGTCCACCACCATCACCTTCAGTGCGTGCGCCGTTGCCGCCTGCGCCGCGTCGAAGCCGGCGCCGGGCGCGCCCACGCTGCGCTCGGCGCAGCGCGGCAAGGTCACCGTGAAGGTGCTGCCCTGGCCCTGGCCGGGGCTCTCCACCGCCACGCTGCCGCCGTGCAGTAGCACCAGGCTGCGCACCAGCGCCAGCCCGATGCCCAGGCCGCCCTGGGTGCGGTCCGGCGTGCGCTCGCCCTGCACGAACATCTCGAAGGCGCGATCCAGCTCGTGCGGCAGCATGCCGATGCCGTTGTCGGCCACTACGATGCGCAAGGTTTTCTCGTCGAGTTCGAGCGCCACCGTCACTTCGCCTGCCGCCTGCGTGAACTTGACCGCGTTGTGCAGCAGGTTGCCGACCACCTGCACCAGGCGCTTGCGGTCGCCCATCACCCAGGCCGGCGCGGGCAGCAGTTCCTTGTGCAGATGGTGGCGCTTCTGGCGCAGCGGCTCGCCCACCTGTTCCAGCGCCTCCAGCACCACTTCGTTGATGTCGATGCGGTCCTTGGACAGGGCCACCAGGCCGCGCGTCACGCGCGACACGTCCAGCAGGTCGTCGACCAGGCCGGCCATGTGGCGCGCCTGGCGCGCGATGATGGCGCTGATCTGGCGCGTGCGCGCCGGATCGAGATTGTCCTGGCCCAGCAACTGGGCGCCGGAGGCGATCGGCGCCAGCGGGTTTCTCAGCTCGTGCGCCAGCATGGCCAGGAATTCGTTCTTGCGGCGGTCGGCTTCGCGCAAGCCTTCCTCGGCGTTGACGCGGTCGGTGACGTCCTGGATGGTGCCGCGCACCGCCGTCACCCGGCCCTCGGCATCGTGCACCGCTTCGCAGTGCATGTCGATCCAGATGCGGTGGCCATCGCCGTGCAGCACCTGCAGCTGCAGGCGGCCGTTGCCGCCGTCGCGCGCCAGTTCGCGCAGCAGGGCGTCGACCTTGTCCCACGATTCTTCGGGCAGCAGGGTGCCGCGCTGCTGCGCGTAGGGCGACAGCTCGCGTCCGTAGATATAGGGCACCGATTCGGAGGTCTCGACCGCGCCGGTCGCCAGCGTCAGGTGCCAGGTGCCGAAGCGCGCCATGCGGTGGGCGTCGCGCAGCTCGGCTTCCTTGACCGCCAGCGCCTGGGCGCGCTCGCCCAGCAGGCGTGATGCGGCGCCGATCGCCTCGGCCACCTCGGCGGTCTCCCTGACGTAGGCCTGCGTGAAGCGCGGCGGATCCTCTCCCTTGCCCAGCGCCACCGCCGGCGCGGTGAGGCCCTGGACCGAACGGGCCAGCCGGCCGCCGATCTGCCAGGCCAGCCACAGGCCGATCGCGAACAGCAGGGTGACGCCGATGAGCAGCACCGCCAGCGGCTCGAACAGGGTCTGGTTCAGGTTCGCGCGCGGCACGCCGATCGCCACATGCCAACCGGTGGTGCGCGAGCGCGAATAGAAGGTCAGCAGGGTCGTCCCTTCCTGCGACACCGAGGGCACGATGCCCTCGCGCGCGCGCAGCAGGGCGCGGTACAGCGGATCGGTAACGCGCTTGCCGACGAACAGTTCGGGGCTGATATTGCGCGCGAAGATGATGCCGGCGGCGTCGACCACCGAGGCGCGCGCGCCGTCCGCCACCGACTTCGGCGAGAGCATGTCGTCGAAGTAGCCGGGCCGCACGCCGACGCTGAGTACGTAGGCGACGCGGCCATCGACCATCACCGGGACGTCGAGGCTGACCGTGGGGCGCTTGAGCACCGCGCTGGTGAACACGTTCGACACCGAGGGTTTGCCGCTGGCGAATACGGATTCCAGCTGCTCGGTGGGCTCGATCGGGAGGTTGGCGCCATAGGGGCGGCTGGTATTGAAGATCTGCTGTCCGCCGCGGTCGCGCAGGACGGCGCTCATGTCCGGGCCGGCCAGTTGCAGGGCCTGGCGTGCCTGGCGGTGGGCGCGCTCGAAATCGGCGTTTTGCAGCGCATCGAAGGTGGACAGGGTCTGGGCGATCGCCTGCGCCTGCAGCAGCTTGCTGTCGACCGTGTGCACCAGCGCGCGCACGGTCTGCATGGTGTTGCGCTCGTACTGGGCGCGGCTCTTGCGGTATTGGTCGATGAACAATAGCGACGCGCCGACCACGCCCGGCAACAGGGTCGCGAGGACGAGCCAGAGCAGGTAGGCCCGCAGCGGCCTGCGGGTCATGGTGGAGGAGGCGCCAGTCACATTGCTTTCCAGAACGTTTGAACCGGCGATTCTACGCGCAATCGTGCCGGTGCACACTCAGCTTCGCGGTAGCGTGTGGCGGGCGCCACGGCAGCTTGGAACGCACCCGTTGCGGCCGACGCGCATCAGGGGCGGCTGCGGGTGAACAGTGTCTTGTAATAGATCGCCGTCGCATGCCAGCGCCCGTTCGGGGTGCAGGCGTATTCGGGCAGTTCGCCAACCCGCTGATAGCCGCTCTTGCGGTACAGCTGCTCGGCCTCGGAACCGGCCGCCGTGTCGAGGAACAGCAAGCCGCGACGCAGCGCCAGCGCCTCGATTTCGAGCGCCTGCATCAGGGCGGTGCCGATGCCCTGGCGGCGCTCGGTGCAGTGCACTAGCACCTTCTGCACCTCGGCGCGGTTGTTCCCGTTCGGTTTCAGGCACAGGTCGAGCTGGGCGCTGCCGACCAGCTGGCCATCGCGCTCGGCGGCCAGCAGCACGCGCCGCCCGGCGCCGACCTCGTCCGCCACGCCCTGCCAATAGGCGTCCAGCTGGTCCTGGTCCAGCCCGTTGAGAAAGCCCAGCGAATGGCCATCGGCGACGGCGTCGAGCAACAGCGTGGCCAGTTGCGGCCGGCGTTCGGCGATGGCGCGCGGGTCGAGTCGGCGGATGATCATGAGGTGCTCCTGTGGGTGGATGGGGCGCCGGTTGGGGGCGTGACGATGTGATATTTCCCAAGCACAATGTATGCCAGCCTTGGGTTGACGATTCGTGTGAACGGGTCAAATCCGTTGCAGCGACACCATAGTTAAATCAAGAAGTCGACGATATTTTACAGTTGTTAACACTTGTCCATCGACAGCCAAAAACGAAACCGGTAACGTTTTTCCTTTGGGAAATTCAGTAAAACCAGCCAACCGGATCATGGACGATATGGAAACGAGCAACGACAACGAAGTGCTGTCCTTCCGCCTCGGAAAGGAAGAATACGCGATCAGCATCCTGAAGGTGCAGGAGATCCGCGGCTACGAAGCCCCGACCCGCCTGGCTAGCGCGCCCGACTACCTGAAGGGCATCATCAACCTGCGCGGCGCCATCGTTCCGATCGTCGACATGCGCTTGAAGTTCGGCATCGGCGAGGCGGTCTATGACGCCTTCACCGTCGTGATCATCCTGAACATCGAACATCACGTGATCGGCATGGTGGTCGACAGCGTCTCGGACGTGGTGACCCTGACCCCGGACCAGGTCCGGCCCGCCCCCGAGATGCAGGCCACGCTAGACGGCAACTGCCTGCTCGGCCTGGGCACCGTGGACGAGCGGATGCTGATCCTGCTCGATATCGACAAACTGATGCAGTCCGACGAGCTCGGACTGGTGGCGGCGCTGCCGCGCGCGGCGTGAGGAGAATACAAGAATGAAACTGGCAAACCTGAACATCGGCAAGCGCC
Organism: Massilia arenae; assembly: GCF_008014745.1. Taxonomy (GTDB): domain Bacteria; phylum Pseudomonadota; class Gammaproteobacteria; order Burkholderiales; family Burkholderiaceae_D; genus Telluria; species Telluria arenae. The sequence continues at coordinate 469,817 of NZ_VPFD01000004.1, read as the reverse complement.
TGGCGCTGGGCTATGGACTGATCTGCGCCATGCTGGTGGTGATGATCGTGATGAGCAATGCGATGCTGGGCCGGATCAATGCCGGCACCGACGAGATCGTCCACGGCCGCATGCCGCGCATTGCGATGACCAACCAGATGCAGGCCGAGATCAACGATATCGCGATCGCGCTGCGCAATATGCTGCTGACCGACGATGCCGCCGACCACGAGCGCCAGGTGCGCGACATTATGGCTTCGCGCGCCGCGATGGACGAGATCCTGGCCAGGCTGAAGGACGCGCTGCACAACCCGGATGCGCTGGCGCTGCTCGACCAGATGCGCAAGGAGACTGCCCACTACAAGACGGGCCAGGACGCCATCATCAAGCACGTCGCCGCCGGCGAGGTGGAAGAGGCGCGCACGCTGCTGGGCGAAGAGCTGCGTCCGCTGCTGGTGCGGCTGAAGACGGCGACCAGGGAGCAGACCGCCCTGCAGAACGAGATCGCCGACGCCGCGGCGCGCGATGCCGAAGCCACCTACCGCAACACCAGCGCGATGATGTGGGGCTTCGGCGCCGTTGCGCTGGCGCTGGCGGCCCTGGTGGCCTGGTGGATCGGACGCTCGATCACGCGACCGCTCGGGCGTGCGCTGGACGTGGCCAATACCGTTGCCGCGGGCGACCTCACCAGCCGCATCGAAGTCACCAGCCGCGACGAGACCGGCCAGCTGCTGCAAGCCCTCAAGACCATGAACGAGAGCCTGGCGCGCACCGTCGGTACCGTGCGCGTGGGCACCGACACCATCGCGGTGGCGGCCGGCCAGGTGGCGGTGGGCAGCCAGGACCTGTCGAGCCGCACCGAACAGCAGGCATCGGCGCTGGAAGAAGCGGCATCCTCGATGGAAGAGCTGACCTCGACCGTGCGCCAGAACGCCGACAATGCGCGCCAGGCCAACGTGCTGGCCGACGCCGCATCGAACGTGGCGGCGCGCGGCGGCGCCGTGATCGCGCAGGTGGTGGGCACCATGGATGCGATCAACGCTTCATCGAGCAAGATCACCGACATCATCGGCGTCATCGATGGCATCGCCTTCCAGACCAATATCCTGGCGCTGAATGCGGCGGTGGAAGCAGCGCGTGCCGGCGAGCAGGGCAGGGGCTTTGCCGTGGTGGCGAGCGAGGTGCGCAACCTGGCCCAGCGCTCGGCCGCCGCCGCCAGGGAGATCAAGGGCCTGATCGGCGACTCGAGCGCTAAGGTGGCCGACGGCAGCCGCCTGGTGGCCGAGGCCGGCGCTACGATGGTGGAAATCGTCGACAGCGTGCGCCGCGTGACCGACATCATGGGCGAGATCAGCTCGGCCAGCCTGGAGCAGACCGAGGGCATCGAGCAGATCAACGTGGCGGTGGCGCAGATGGACGAGGGCACGCAGCAGAACGCGGCCCTGGTCGAGGAAGCGGCGGCGGCGGCGGCTGCGCTGCGCGAACAGTCGACCAGGCTGGCGCAGGCGGTGTCGGTGTTCCGGATTGACGGCGAGCAGATGCTGGCGGCGTCGACTGCGTCGGTGGACGTGACGCCGGCGCGGATGGCGCCACCAGTGCGACCAGTGCTGGCCGTGAACAAGGCGGCCGTGCGACCGGCTGCGGCGAAATCGAAAATGACGGCGAACGCAGGGGAGTGGGAAGAGTTCTGAGTTCGACGGGGCGCGTTCACGACGAGGCAGGCTGCGGCCTGCCTTTTTTTCGACCGTCGGTTTCGATCCACGGAAAACTTGCTATCCGTCTATAAATACCGACTTTGCCGCCATAGCCGGCCGTTATTGCTGCCTGTACATCGCCAGCAAGCGCATCTGAATTTAGCCTGTTTCAAATTGGAAACAGGTATTAATCTTTAATTAAGTCGGATCATCATTATGAAACTGCAGAACCTTAATATCGGCAAGCGCCTCGGCCTTGGCTTCGGCGCCATCGGCCTGATGCTGGTCGTGATGCTCGGCCTGAGCAACATCATGCTCGCCCGCGTCAACGACGGCACCCGCCTGCTCGTCACCAACCGCATTCCCGTCATCGAATTGACCGCGCGGCTCGAATCCGAGAACAACAATATCGCGATCGCCCTGCGCAATATGATGCTCAACGCCGATGCCGCCGACCGCCAGAAGCAGGTCGACCAGATCAGGGCATCGCGTCGCGTGATGGACGAGATGCTGGTCGGCCTCGACAAGACGCTCGCCACACCGCAGGGACGCGAGATCCTGGGCCGGATGACCAGCGCGAGCGGCAGTTACCTGGCCGGCCAGGAGGCGCTGCTCAAGCTGATCGCCGCCGGCGGCGACGAAGGCGCCCGCACCTACCTGGCGCGCGAACTGCGCCCGGTCCTGGCCCGGCTCAAGGGCGCCACCGCCGAGCAGATCACGCTGCAGAAGGAGCGCAGCGTGCGCGCCGGCATCGAGGCCAAAGACACCTACCGCAGCACGACCTGGCTGATGTCGATCGTCGGCGCGCTGGCGCTGGTGCTGGCCGCCGTGGTGGCGTGGTGGATCACGCGCTCGATCACGCGGCCCCTGGTCCGCGCGCTGGAGGTGGCCAATACCGTCGCCGCGGGCGACCTCACCAGCCGCATCGACGTCACCAGCCGCGACGAGACCGGCCAGCTGCTGCAGGCCCTCAAGACCATGAACGAAAACCTGGCGCGCACCGTCGGCACCGTGCGCGTGGGCACCGATACCATCACGGTCGCCGCGGCCCAGGTGGCGTCGGGCAGCCAGGACCTGTCCAGCCGCACCGAACAGCAGGCCTCGGCGCTGGAAGAAACGGCGTCGTCGATGGAAGAACTGACCTCGACCGTCAAGCAGAACGCCGACAATGCGCGCCAGGCCAACAAGCTGGCCGAATCGGCATCGAACGTCGCCGCGCGCGGTGGTGAAGTGATCCACCAGGTGGTGCATACCATGGACCAGATCAACGCCTCGTCGACCAAGATCACCGACATCATCGGCGTGATCGACAGCATCGCCTTCCAGACCAATATCCTGGCGCTGAACGCGGCAGTGGAAGCGGCCCGGGCCGGCGAGCAGGGCAGGGGCTTCGCCGTGGTCGCGAGCGAAGTGCGCAACCTGGCCCAGCGCTCGGCTGCGGCGGCCAGGGAGATCAAGGGGCTGATTGGCGATTCGAGCGGCAAGGTGGCTGACGGCAGCCGGCTGGTGGCAGAGGCGGGCGCGACGATGCAGGAGATCGTCGAGAGCGTACGCCGCGTGACCGACATCATGGCCGAGATCAGCGCCGCCAGCCAGGAGCAGACCGCCGGCATCGAACAGATCAACCGCGCAGTGGCGCAGATGGACGAAGGCACGCAGCAGAATGCCGCGCTGGTGGAAGAAGCCGCCGCGGCGTCGGCCTCGATGCAGGAGCAGGCGGCCAAGCTGGCGCAGGCGGTGGGCGTGTTCCGGATCGATGGCGAGCAGGCGCGGGCGGCGACCCCGCAGCGGGTCCTCGTGGCGCCGCAGCGCGTGCCGAGGACTGCACCGCGGGTTGCGCCGGCACGGACGGTTGCGCAGCCGGCAGCTTCCAGGAACAAGACGCCTGTCGCAGCGGGCGAGTGGGAAGAGTTCTGAGTTCTGGAACAGTGAGCAGATGACGGCCAGCCTGGGCTTGCCGTTTTTTGTCATATTTGACATTATTTATTGTCAAAATAGTGCATATCGTCCAGAAAACGTAACAATCAGACCAATACTCCCATTTTGTTAGCGTGCACACATCGTCATAGTTCGAACTAGAACTTACTCTTCTTTCCGATTGGCAATATCTATTATTAGATTGGAAAGAGGAGAACACATGAAGTTAGCAAACCTGAGTATCGGCAAGCGCTTGGCGCTGGGATTCGGCGCCGTCAGCCTGATGCTGGTGTTGATCAGCGTTCTGAGCAATGCATCCATCCTGCGCCTGAACAACGGCACCAGGGAGATCGTCGAGCACCGCATCCCGGCCATCGAGATGAGCAACCGGATCGACGCCCAGATCAACATCATCGCCATCGCCGCCCGCAACATGATGCTCAACGCCGATCCGGCCGACCGCGGGCAGCAGATGCAGGCGATCGACAACGCGCGCAAGGTGATGACCACGACCCTGGCCGAGATCGAGCCGACCCTGATGGCGCATGCCGAATCGATCGGCATCCTGCGCCGCATGGAAGCGGCCAGCGCCAGCTACCTGGCCGGTGCCGACCAGCTGGTCAAGATGATCCAGGCGGGCGAGGACGAGCAGGCCAGGGCTTACCTGGTCAATGAGCTGCGTCCGCGCCTGGCCGCCCTGCAGGCAGCCACCGGCGCCGAGCTGGCGCTGCAAAAGCAGTTCAGCACAGCGGCGGCGCAGGATGCGGCCGCGACCTACGGCAGCACCATCCGCCAGACCTGGGGCCTGGGCCTGTTCGCGCTGGCGCTGGCCGCCGGCATCGCCTTCTGGATCACGCGCTCGATCACGCGACCGGTGGCGCGCGCGCTGGAAGTGGCCAATACCGTGGCCGCGGGCGACCTCACCAGCCGCATCGACGTCTGCACCCGCGACGAGACCGGCCAGCTGCTGCAAGCCCTGAAGACCATGAACGAAAGCCTGGCGCGCACCGTCGGCGCCGTGCGCGCCGGCACCGACACCATCGCGGTGGCGGCCGAGCAGGTCGCGGCCGGCAGCCTGGATCTGTCGGGCCGTACCGAGCAGCAGGCTTCCGCGCTGGAAGAAACCGCGTCGTCGATGGAAGAGCTGACCTCGACCGTGCGCCAGAATGCCGACAATGCGCGCCAGGCCAACACGCTGGCCGAATCGGCGTCCGGCGTGGCCGCGCGCGGCGGTGACGTCATCCACCAGGTGGTCGACACGATGGATGAGATCCAGGCGTCGTCCAGCAAGATCAGCGACATCATCGGCGTCATCGACGGCATCGCCTTCCAGACCAATATCCTGGCGCTGAACGCGGCGGTAGAAGCGGCCAGGGCCGGCGAGCAGGGACGCGGCTTCGCGGTGGTGGCGACCGAAGTGCGCAACCTGGCCCAGCGCTCGGCGGCGGCGGCCAAGGAAATCAAGGTCCTCATCGGCGACTCGAGCGACAAGGTGGCCAATGGCAGCCGGCTGGTGGCCCAGGCCGGCGCCACGATGGAGGAGATCGTCGACAGCGTGCGCCGCGTGACGGACATCATGGCCGAGATCAGCGCGGCCAGCCTGGAGCAGACCGCCGGCATCGAACAGATCAACGGCGCGGTGGCGCAGATGGACGAAGGCACGCAGCAGAACGCGGCCCTGGTGGAGGAGACCGCTGCCGCATCGAATGCGATGCAGGAGCAGGCGGCGCGGCTGGCGCAGGCGGTGGCCGTATTCCGTATCGCCGCCGGTCCGGCGCTTGACGCGCCAAGGGCCGTCGCCCACGCGCCGGCGCGCAAGCGTCCGGCGGTCGCCGGCCCTGCGGCGGCGCCGGCGTTCTAAAGGAATCGAACGACCAAACAAAAACGGCAAGCCGCAAGGCTTGCCGTTTTTTCTTTACGCTTCAAGCCAGGTGACGAGCACCCGGCTTGAGGCTACGTCGCTTAGAACGAGTGACGCACGCCGATGTTGTAGACCTGTGGGTCCGAACCGAAGGCGTTTGCAGGCATGGCGATCGCGGTGCCCGAGCCGGCCAGCGAGAACACGCCGGTGCTGTTGTTACGCAGCTTGGCGTACGAAGCGTACACGTTGGTGCGCTTCGACAGGGTGTAGGTGTAGGCCAGGGTGATTGCCTTGCCTTCTGCATCGCCCACTTCCTGCTCTTGCTGCTGGTAGTTCAGGTAGACGCGGTTGGCGCCGAAGCCGTACGACACGCCGGCGTTCATCTGCTCGTACTTGTTGTTGATGCCGCCGAGCAGTTCCGGATCCGAAGCCAGGTAGCCGCCGCGGACTTCGAAGTTGCCGAACTTGTAGCCCAGGCCAACGCCGTATTCCTTGCTGTCGCCCGATGGCAGGTCTTCCTTGTTCTGGTAGGCGGCGCCGGCGTAGAAGCCTGCGTTCGCGTATTCCAGCGACACGCCGGTGATGTCGCCGGTGTCTTGGGCAGCGGTCTCGTTACGCTCGCCCGCGCCGTAGGCTGCGCGCACGGTGAAGCCGTTCAGGGCGTTGCTCTGGTAGTTGACCGAGTTGTCCAGGCGGCGGGTCAGGCGGGTAGCGCTGAATGCAACGAGGTTCGAGCCGTAGAAGCCCTGGCCCAGGGTGTCCGAAGCGCTGGCGATGGCAGCGATCGGGCCGTATTCACGGCCGACGGTCACGGTACCGAAGGCGCCTTGCAGGCCGACCACGGCGCGGCGGTCAAACAGACGCGAGTTGGTCGCGCCGGTGTCGGCGGCGACAGCGGCTTCGATGTTGAACAGTGCTTTCAGGCCATTGCCCAGGTCTTCGGTACCGCGGAAGCCGAGACGGCTTGCCGACTGGGTGCCCGACGACACGACGGTACGGCTGCTTTCGCCTGGCGCATCGGTGTTTTCGACGCCGATCGAGGCGTCGATCATGCCGTACATGGTGACGCTGGTTTGTGCTTGGGCGACCAGTGGGAGTGCCGACACGAGGGCGATGGCAAGAATTTTGTGCTTCATGGATGTCTCTCCAGTGTTTGTTTGTGAAATAGCCTATTTATGATGACATGCCAGACGGACATTTGTCATCGGTCGACGTCCAATCGAAACGGGGTCGAAACTCCCAATTGACAAGCGCAAATCGCCTCTGTGTGACAGCGTTCTCATAGGAGAACCCTGTCCTGGCGGGGTTTCCGGGAGATGCGTGAAGGCGTGAACGACACGTCTGAATTATTGCCTAACGTTAACTTATTGCGTTGCAATAACGCCACATATTCGCTCTTGACATCTGTTGCAGTGCGCAATAACGGTGCGAGCCCATGTGTCCAGAGCAAATGCGACAGCAGCTGGCGATGCGCGCCTGGACACACTCTTCGCTGTTGCCGAACACAAATCGACGGTCCCCATATTTGGTATCGCACTATACATATGCGTTTTTTGCACCGCAGCGGTGCATGGCCGCCAGGCGCGCCGGCGCGTTTTCGCGCCTGGGACTTGACAGGAGTCTCGATACATAAATTGGTATCGAAGCGCCAGAAAATTTGATTGGAACGCTCTACACCGACCACGATGACGCGATGGGCTTGTTGTAGGCCGACGAGGATGCCGACATGCTCGACCTGGCATCGTGGACCAAGTCGGCGCAGCCCGGTTTGCGGTCGTGCTACGATCACGGCGTCTATGGCCCGGGCCACAACAGCTTCACCTATGCCGAAGACGACGACACCGTCATGCTGGTCTACCATGCGCGCACCTATACCGAGATCGTCGGCGATCCGCTCTGGAATCCGGACCGCCACACCTTCGTGAAGCCGCTGCGCTGGGATGAACAGGGCATGCCGGTGTTCAGCCGTCCTTCCACTTATTGATGTGTCGATTGAGGATTCGAACAACGTGCAAACCGGTATCACGCAAGCGCCATTCGGCCAGCTGCCCGACGGCAGGGCCATCACCCAGTTCACGCTGACCAATGCCAAAGGAATGGTGGCGAAGATCATCGACTATGGCGGCGTCATCACCGAGCTGCATGCGCCCGATCGCGACGGCCACTTCGCCGACGTGGTGCTGGGTTTCGACACGCTCGAACCCTATTGCACCGACAGCCCATATATCGGCGCGCTGATCGGCCGCTACGGCAACCGCATCCGGCACGGACGCTTCACGCTCGACGGACAGGAAGTGGAACTGCCGGTTAATAACGGCAGCAACCACCTGCATGGCGGGCCGGATGGCTTCGACCGCGTCAAGTGGGAGGCCACGGTCATCGGTGCCAGCCTGCGCCTGCAGTATCACAGCGTCGATGGCGAAATGGGCTATCCGGGAAACCTCGATGCGACCGTCACGTACACGCTCAACGACGATAACGAGCTGGTGGTGTCCTTCCACGCCGTCACCGACAAGGCGACACCGGTCAACCTGACCCAGCACAGCTACTTCAACCTGGCCGGCGACGGCGACATCCTCGGCCACATCCTGAGCATTGAGGCCGACGCCTTCGTGGCCATCGATGCCGAATCGATCCCGACCGGCGAACTGACGCCGGTGACGGGCACGCCATTCGACTTCCGCATGCCGCGCCCGATCGGCGAGCGCATCGGACAGCCGGACAAGCAGCTGCGCCATGGCGGCGGCTACGACCACAACTTCGTGCTCAACAAGCCGCAGGAGAAATCCTTGAGCCGCGCGGCGCGTGCGTACGATTCGGGTTCGGGGCGCGTGCTGGAATTGTGGACCGAGGAGCCGGGCGTGCAGTTCTACAGCGGGAACTTCCTCGACGGCTCTCTCTCGGGCAAGGGCCGGACTTACCAGCACCGCAGCGGCTTCTGCCTGGAGCCGCAGCATTTCCCCGATTCTCCGAACCAGCCGCACTTCCCGAACACGATCCTGCGTCCGGGCCAGGTGTACCAGACCGAGTCGCGTTTCCGCTTCCTGGTGGAGCCGGGCGCATGATGGACGTGCTGCTCGACGCCGGGCACGAGCTCGGCGAATGCGTGCTGTGGTGCGAGCGTACGGGCCGGCTGCTGTGGACCGACATCCCGGCCGCCACCCTGTGGTCGCATACGCCGTCCAGCGGGCGCACCGTCAGTTGGAAGATGCCCGAGCGCCTGTGCTGCTTCGCGCTCACCGGCAGCGACGATCGCCTGTTGCTGGGGCTTGCCTCCGGTCTGGCCTTCTTCACTTTCTCGAGCGGCAAGGTCACGCGCATCGTCGACGTCGAAGCGGATAATCCATCGACGCGCCTGAACGACGGGCGCTGCGACCGCCAGGGACGCTTCGTGTTCGGCATGTTCAACCAGGACGAGAATCCGAAGCGTGCGGTGGGCGGCTTCTATCGCCTGAACCTCGACCTGTCGCTCGAGCAGCTGCCGCTGCCGCATGCGGCGATCGCCAACAGCATCTGCTTCAGCCCTGACGGGCGGCGCATGTATTTCGCCGACTCGCAGGAGAAGGCGATCCTGTACGCCGACTACAACCCCTGCAGCGCGGAGGTCGGGCGGGTGCACACCTTCGTCGCGGCGGATGCCGCGCCGGGCGAGCCGGATGGCTCCACGGTCGATGCCGAGGGCTATCTGTGGAGCACGCGCTGGGGCGCGGGGCAGGTGATGCGCTTCGCACCAAGCGGCAGGCTCGATCGGGTGGTGTCGCTGGCCGCGCCGCAGCCGAGCTGCCCGGCATTCGGCGGGCCAGATCTATCGACCTTGTTCGTCACCAGCGCCCACGTGGGCATGACCGCGGGCGACCGGGATGCGGCGCCGCTGTCGGGCGCGGTATTCCAGCTGCCCCTGGAGGTGCGCGGCCTGCCCGAGGCACGCTTTCTCCACCGCTGACCTTCATTTCGGGCGGCCAGCGCCGCCCCATCTCCTGCCGATCCAATGCGCTTAGCGATACCAAAAACGGTATCGATGTCGCCAAAAATGTGATTGGAAAGTTATCTGGCCGATCTTTACTATTACTCTCAGTAATCAGGAGACACATGGGCGGGCGCTCGACGCCTCGCCCAGTAAAGAATCGACAGGAGAACTGCATGTCCGGGGAAAAGAAGAAGACGCCGTTGCGCTCGGCGGCGTGGTTCGGTACGCAAGACAAGAACGGTTTCATGTACCGCAGCTGGATGAAGAACCAGGGCATTCCCGACCACGAATTCCAGGGCAAACCAATCATCGGCATCTGCAACACCTGGTCCGAACTCACTCCCTGCAACGCCCATTTCCGCAAGCTGGCCGAACACGTCAAGCGCGGCATCCTGGAAGCCGGCGGCTTCCCGGTCGAATTCCCCGTGTTCTCGAACGGCGAATCGAACCTGCGGCCGACCGCCATGCTGACCCGTAACCTGGCCTCGATGGACGTCGAGGAGTCCATCCGCGGCAATCCGATGGACGCCGTGGTGCTGCTGGTCGGCTGCGACAAGACCACGCCGGCCCTGCTGATGGGCGCGGCCAGCGTCGACCTGCCGACCATCGTCGTCACCGGCGGCCCGATGCTCAACGGTAAACTGAACGGCAAGGACATCGGCTCCGGCACCGCCGTCTGGCAGCTGCACGAGCAAGCCAAGGCCGGCGCCATCACGATGCACGAATTCCTGTCGGCCGAAGCAGGGCACTCGCGTTCGGCGGGCACCTGTAACACCATGGGCACGGCGTCCACGATGGCCTGCATGGCCGAGGCGCTGGGTACCTCGCTGCCGCACAATGCGGCGATCCCCGCCGTCGATGCGCGGCGCTACGTGCTGGCCCATATGTCGGGCATCCGCATCGTCGAGATGGTGCACGAAGACCTGCGCATCTCGAAGATCCTCAAGCGCGAGAATTTCGAAAACGCGATCCGCGTGAACGCGGCCATCGGCGGTTCGACCAATGCCGTGATCCACCTGAAGGCGATCGCCGGCCGCGTCGGCGTGCCGCTCGAACTCGAGGACTGGACCCGCATCGGCAAGGGCACCCCGACCGTGGTCGACCTGCTGCCGTCGGGCCGCTACCTGATGGAAGAATTCTATTATGCCGGTGGCCTGCCGGCGGTGATCCGGCGCCTGGGCGAGGGCGGCCTGATTCCGAACAAGGACGCATTGACGGTCAACGGCAAGTCGCTGTGGGAGAACTGCGTCGATGCGCCGATCTACAACGACGAGGTGGTGCGGCAGCTGGACAATCCGCTGATCGCGGACGGCGGCATCTGCATCTTGCGCGGCAATCTGGCGCCGCGCGGCGCGGTGCTGAAACCATCGGCGGCGTCAAAGCACCTGATGCGGCATCGCGGCCGCGCGGTGGTGTTCGAGGATTTCGATCACTACAAGGAGCGCATTCTCGATCCCGACCTGGACGTGGACGAGAACTGCGTGCTCTTGATGAAGAACTGCGGGCCGAAGGGCTATCCGGGCATGGCCGAAGTGGGCAATATGGGCCTGCCGCCCAAGCTGCTGGCCAAGGGCATCACCGACATGGTGCGCATCTCGGACGCGCGCATGAGCGGCACCGCCTACGGCACCGTGGTGCTGCATGTGGCGCCGGAGGCGATGGACGGCGGTCCGCTGGGCATCGTGCAGGATGGTGACATGATCCAGCTCGATTGCCATGCGGGGCTGCTCAATGTGGAGCTGAGCGATGAGCAGATCCGCGCGCGGCTGGCGGATCGGGCCGAGAAAGCCGTGCCCGTGCAGCACAGCGGTTACCAGCGGCTGTACCTGGATCACGTGATGCAGGCCGATGATGGGTGCGACTTCGATTTTCTCGTCGGGTGCCGTGGGTCTGCGGTGCCGAAGCATTCGCACTGAGTCGATGGAAAGCGTTCAATCACAAAAAATATAGGAGACCCGAACCATGCTGCTCGTCCAATTTCTGACCGAATCGAATGAACGCCGCGTCGGCATCCTGAACGACGCCTCCATCCGCGTCATCGACGGCTACGCCACCACTCTCGACATGGCGCGCGCCGCGATCGCGCAAGGCCAGGGCCTGGCCGCACTCGCCGATGCGGCGGCCGGTGCCAGCCACGCCAGCTACGACGACCTCGCCCGCGCCGGCCGCATCCTGCCCCCGGTCGACCATCCCGATCCCGCCCACTGCTACGTCACCGGCACCGGCCTGACCCACCTGGGCAGCGCCGACACGCGTGACAGCATGCACAAGAAGATCGGCGGCGACATGGCGGCCCTGAGCGACAGCATGAAGATGTTCCGCCTGGGTGTCGAAGGCGGCAAGCCGGCGCCCGGCACGCCCGGCGTGCAGCCGGAATGGTTCTACAAGGGCGATGGCTCGATCCTGCGCGCCAGCGGCCAGGACCTCGACATGCCTGCCTTCTCGCTCGACGGCGGCGAAGAGCCGGAAATCGCCGGCCTGTACCTGATCGGCGACGACGGCCAGCCCTGGCGCCTGGGCTATGCGATCGGCAACGAGTTCTCGGACCACGTCACCGAACGCCAGAACTACCTCTATCTGGCGCATTCCAAGCTGCGCAACTGCGGTGTCGGCCCCGCACTGCTGGTCGGCGAGCTGCCGGCCCACGTGGAGGGCGTGTTGCGCGTCATCGGCCTCGATGGCCAGGTGCGCTGGGAGAAAGCCTTCGTCAGCGGCGAACAGAATATGTCGCACACGCTGGAAAACCTGGAGTATCACCACTTTAAATATGGCCTGTTCAAGCGCGCCGGCGACGTGCACGTTCACTTCTTCGGCACCGCGACCCTGAGCTTTGCCGATGGCGTGCAGGTCAGGGCGGGGGAGACCTTCGAGGTCGAATCGCCAGCCTTCGGGCCGGCGCTGCGCAACCGCCTGGCCGTGCATGACGCCCCGTACGTGAAGGTCAAGCGCCTTTGATGCCGTAAGCTGGCCCGCAGAGGCCTCGGCAAGATAACAAGAGATGGAGACAAGCATGGAACAGATGGGGAACTACCCCAGCCTGCGGGGCAAGCGGGTGTTCGTAACGGGAGGCGGCACCGGCATCGGGGAGGCGATCGTGCAGGCCTTCGTGGAGCAGGGGGCGGTCGTCGCCTTCGTCGATATCGCGCAGCAGGCCAGCGAGGCGCTGTGCGCGCGGCTGGCGGATGCCCCGGCTTACCGTTACTGCGACATCACCGACATCCCGGCGCTGCAGCGCACGATGGCGGAACTGGCCGCGCAGCTGGGCGACTTCGACGTTCTGGTCAACAATGCGGCGAACGACCAGCGTCACGACATCCAGGACGTCTCGCTCGACTACTGGAACGAACGTATCGCCATCAACCAGCGTCCCATGTTCTTCACCTGCCAGGCGGTACTGCCGGGGATGAAGAAGAAGGGCGGCGGTTCCATCATCAATTTCAGCTCGATGTCGTGGCATGCCAAGGGCGCGGGGTATCCGGTCTACGCCACCACCAAGGCGGCCGTGATCGGCCTCACGCGCAGCCTGGCGCGCGATCTTGGCCCGTTCGGCGTGCGGGTCAACACGGTCACGCCGGGCTGGGTCATGACCCAGCGCCAGGTCGACCTGTGGGTCGACGCGGCGGCCGAGGTCGAGATCAAGAAGGCGCAGTGCCTGCCGGGCAAGCTGATGCCCGACGACGTCGCACGCATGGTGCTGTTCCTCGGCGCCGACGACAGCAGGATGTGCACGGCGCAGGATTTTGTCGTGGATGCTGGTTGGACGTGATCGCTGACGCTCGGGACTCGCGTAGACAGGAGATCCCGCTCACTTAAAACAGCGTCATTCCCGCGTAGGCGGGAATCCAAGTTCTACCACCACTCACGTAAAACTTGGGTACCCGCCTGCGCGGGTACGACGGTTCTGGAGCTTGCCATGACTGCATACTGCCGCATCCGCACCGCATTGCTCGTCCTTGGAACCTTCTGCGCACATGCGCACGCCGCACCGCTCACCAGCCCCGATCGCCACATCGCGGTCGACGTCACCCTGTCCCCCACGGGCGCGCTGACCTATGCGGTCACCCGCGACGGCAACCCCGTCATCCTTCCATCGAGCCTCGGTATCGCAGTGCAGGGCGCCGACCTGACCCAGGGCCTGACGCTGGCAGCCAGCTCCCCGGTCACGCCGATCGAAGACCGCTACGAACTGGCCACCGCCAAGAAGCGTCACATCACCTACCGCGCCAACGAACAGACCCATACGGTGCGCAACGCCCAGGGCAAGACGATGGACGTGACTTTCCGCGTCTCGAACGACGGCGTCGCCTTCCGCTACCGCGTCGCCGGCAAGAACCTGACATTCGTCCGCGAAACCACGGGCTTCGCCTTCGACAAGTCGACGAAAGCCTGGCTGCAGCCGATGGCGGTCGCCCAGACCGGCTGGTCGAACACGAATCCCTCCTACGAAGAATACTACCAGCGCGAGATCCCGGTCGGCACCCCATCCACGCTCGGCGCAGGCTGGGTGTTTCCGGCGCTGTTCCGCACCGGCGAGACCTGGGTTGCGCTCACGGAGGCGAACCTGGACGGCAGCTTCCACGCCTCGCGCCTGCACACCGATTCGCGCGGTGGCGTCTACCGCCTCGACGTCCCGGCCGCACCCGAGGTGTTCACCAACGGCGCGCTACTGGCCGAGTCAAAGGGCGATCTCGTCACGCCGTGGCGCATCGTCGCAATAGGCAGCCTGCGCACGCTAGTCGAATCGACCCTCGGGACCGATCTCGCGGCGCCCGCGATCGCCTTCGACAAGGCCAGGATCCAGCCCGGCCACGCATCCTGGAGCTGGGCGCTGCTCAAGGACGACGGCACCTATATCGACACCCAGAAGCGCTTCGTCGACTACGCCGCTGACATGCATTGGGACTACACGCTGGTCGATGCCGACTGGGACCGCAAGATCGGTGTCAAACGCATGCGCGAGCTGGTGGACTATGCGGCCGCGAAGAAGATCGGCATCCTGGTCTGGTACAACTCGTCCGGCGCCTGGAACAAGACGCCGTACAGCCCGAAGGGCGCGCTGCTTACCCGTACAGCGCGCGTGCGCGAGTTCGCACGGCTGCGCGAGATGGGCGTCAAGGGCGTCAAGGTCGATTTCTTCGCTGGCGACGGCAAGTCGATGATCGCCTATTACGTCGACATGCTCCAGGATGCGGCCGATGCCGGCCTGCTGGTGAACTTCCACGGCGCCACCTTGCCGCGCGGCTGGTCGCGCACCTTCCCGAACCTGATGACGGTGGAGGCGGTGAAGGGCTTCGAATTCACCACCTTCGACCAGAAAGACCAGGATGCGATGCCGCCGCACGCCGCCATGCTGCCGTTCAGCCGCAACCTGTTCGACCCGATGGACTACACGCCGCTGGTGTTCGGCGACATCCCCAAGATCAAGCGCGTCACGCGCAATGGCTTCGAGCTGGCCGAGGCGGTGCTGTTCCTGTCCGGGATCCAGCACTTCGCCGAGCGGCCTGAAGGCATGGCGGGCGTTCCCGACTATGTAAGGAACCTGCTGCGCGACCTGCCGCGTAGTTGGGACGACATGCGATTCATCGACGGCTACCCGGGCCGCCATGCGGTCATCGCGAGAAAGAGCGGCGACAGCTGGTATGTGGCCGGATTCAATGCCGACACTGAAGCGCGCAGCGTCGACCTCGACCTCTCGTTCATCGAGGGGCGCAGCGGAATCTTGACCACCGACGGCGATGGCGAACGCGCATTCAGCCAGGCTCCGATCCGGGCCGGCAAGACCAGCATCAGCATCAAACCGCGCGGCGGCTTCGTCGCGGTATTCAAATAAGACCCACTATAAAACCAGGAGACGTCAGTGAAAGCACTCAAGCCCATCATCCTCGCATGCAGCCTCGCCGCCTTGCCGGCCCTGGCCTTCGCCCAGGTGAGCGTGTCGGTCGACACCACCAAGCCGGGCCCGGTCATCAACAAGAACGTGTACGGCCAGTTCGCCGAACACCTCGGAACCGGCATCTACGAGGGCATGTGGGTGGGGCCGGATTCCAGGATTCCGAATACCCGGGGCTGGCGTAACGACGTGGTCGGCGCGCTCAAGGAGCTGAAGGTGCCGCTGGTGCGCTGGCCGGGCGGCTGCTTCGCCGACGAGTACCACTGGCGCGACGGCATCGGCGCGCGCAACAAGCGTCCGGTCAAGGTCAACACCCACTGGGGCGGCGTGGCCGAGGACAACGCGGTGGGCACCCACGAGTTCTTCGACCTGGTCGAGCTGCTGGGCACCGAAGCCTACGTCAACGGCAATCTCGGTTCCGGCACCCCGCAAGAGATGGCCGAATGGCTCGAGTACATGACCTCGGATACCAAGTCGTCGCTGGCCGAACTGCGGCGCAAGAACGGCCGCAAGGAGCCCTATAAAGTCGCCTATTTCGGCATCGGCAACGAGGCCTGGGGCTGCGGCGGCAATATGAAGCCGGAGTATTACGCCCACCTGTACAACCACTACGCCACCTTCCTGAAAACGCCGCCGGGTGCGCGGCCGAAGATCGTCGCCAGCGGCGGCAACGACAACGACACCAAGTGGACCGACGTCTTGAGCCGCGAGGCGGCGCGCGGCACCGACGGCATCAGCTACCACTACTACACCTTGCCGACAGGCGTGTGGGACAAGAAGGGCGCCGCGACCGGCTTCCCGGAATCGGAATGGTTCTCGACCATCCAGCAGACCCTGCGCATCGACCAACAGATCAAGCAGAACATCGCCGTCCTCGACAAGAACGATCCGCAGAAGAAGATCGGCTTCTATGTCGACGAATGGGGCACCTGGTATGACGTGGAGCCGGGCACCAATCCGGGCTTCCTGTTCCAGCGAAACACGATCCGCGATGCGGTCGTGGCGGCGCTCAATTTCAACATCTTCCACGAATACGCCGAGCGGGTGCGCATGACGAATATCGCGCAGATGGTCAACGTGCTGCAGGCGATGATCATCACCGACAAGGACAAGATGCTGCTCACGCCGACCTACCACGCCTACAAGATGTACATCCCGTTCCAGGACGCGACCAAGCTGCCGGTGGCGGTCGACAACGACGTGGCCTATTCGAGCAATGGCAAGGCGGTGCCGGGCATCAGCGCCACCGCGGCGCGCGGCAAGGACGGCAAGGTCTACGTCGCCCTGGTCAATACGCACCCGACCCGCGCCAGCGACGTGGCGCTGAACGTGGCGGGCCTGAACGTAGGCAGCGTCTCGGGCCAGGTGCTCACGGCCGAGAAGATGGATGCCCACAACACCTTCGAGCAGCCGCAGGCGGTCAAGCCGGCGCCGTTCAGCGCGAAGGCGGCCGACGGCAAGCTGACGATCAAGGTGCCGGCCAAGGCCGTGATGGTCTTGGCCGTCGAGGCATGATGTGAAGGCCGCGCACGTAGCCGCGGTCGCACTGACCGCGGCGATGGCGGCGTCGGCCGCGCTGACCAGTGCGGCGCATGCCGCCGAGCTGTTTCCGCTCGCCGTCGTGCGACTGGGCCCCGGCCCCTTCCTCGACGCCCAGACCACCAACCTGAACTACCTGATGGCGATGGAGCCCGACCGCCTGCTGGCGCCATTCCTGCGCGAAGCCGGCCTGCGGCCGCGCCAGCCCAGCTACGGCAACTGGGAGTCGACCGGCCTGGATGGCCATATGGGCGGCCACTACCTGTCGGCGCTGGCATTGATGTACGCGTCGACCGGCGACCAGGAAGCCCTGCGCCGCCTGAACTATTTCGTGGCCGAACTGAAACGCGCGCAGCAGGCCAACGGCGACGGCTATATCGGCGGCATTCCCGGCGGACGCCAGGCCTGGCGCGACATCGCAGCCGGCAAGCTGGAAGCCGACAACTTCTCGGTCAACGGCAAGTGGGTGCCCTGGTATAACCTGCACAAGGTGTACGCGGGACTGCGCGACGCCTACCGTTACGCCGGCAACGAGGATGCGAAAGCCATGCTGGTGCAGCTGTCCGACTGGGCGCTGGCCCTGAGCTCGAAGCTGTCGCCGCAGCAGATGCAGACCATGCTGCGCAGCGAGCATGGCGGCATGAACGAGATCTTCGTCGACGTGGCCGAGATGACGGGCGATCGCAAATACCTCGACCTGGCGCTGGCCTTCTCGCACCAGGCTGTGTTGCAGCCGCTGGCGCGCAAGCAGGACCAGCTGACCGGGCTACATGCGAATACCCAGATCCCGAAGGTGATCGGCTTCAAGCGCATCGCCGACATCACGGGACGGCAGGATATGGGAGAGGCGGCCCGCTTCTTCTGGCAGACCGTGGTCGACAAGCGCACGGTGGCCATCGGCGGCAACAGCGTCAAGGAGCACTTCCACAGCACCGACGACTTCGAGCCCATGGTGCACGAGGTCGAAGGCCCGGAGACCTGCAACACCTATAACATGCTGAAGCTGACCGGGATGCTGTTCCGGTCGGAGCAGAAGGGTACATACGGGGACTACTACGAGCGGGCGCTGTACAACCACATCCTGTCGTCGCAGCGGCCGGAAGGCGGCTTCGTCTACTTCACGCCGATGCGGCCGAACCACTACCGCGTGTATTCGCAGGTGGACAAGGGCATGTGGTGCTGCGTCGGCTCGGGCATCGAAAGCCACGCCAAATACGGTGAGTTCATCTATGCCCACGACAAGGACACGCTGTTCGTGAACCTGTTCGTCGCCTCCACCCTGGACTGGAAGGAGAAGGGCGTCAGGATCACCCAGGCCACGGCTTTCCCGGATGCCGACACCACGCGCCTGACGGTCGATGGCGACGGCCGCTTTGCGATGAAGATCCGCTACCCGGCATGGATAGCGCCTGGCCGCATGGAGGTGAAGGTCAATGGCGCGGCGGTGAAGATCGACGCCCGGCCGGGCAGCTATGCGACCATCGAACGCGCCTGGCGCAAGGGCGACCGGGTCGACGTGAGGCTGCCGATGACCACCCACCTTGAACAAATGCCGGGCAAGTTGAATTACTACGCCGTGCTGCACGGGCCGGTCGTGCTGGCGGCGCGCACGCGCCTGTTCGGCGACGACAAGCTCAATTACCTGGCCGACGACTCGCGCATGGGGCATATCGCCTCGGGGCCAACTTGCCCGCTGGAGGCCGCGCCGATGTTCGTCAGCGACTCGACCGATTTCATCGCCCGCTTCAAGCCGGTGGCCGGCAAGCCGCTGACCTTCACCGCGCCGGGGCTCGTCCATGGCGCGGATGGGCCGCGCACCGAGTTCATTCCCTTCTTTCGCCTGCACGAATCGCGCTACACGATGTACTGGCAGCATGCGACGCCGGGTGGCCTGAAGGCGCAGCAGGCCGCGAATGCGGCGCGCGAGGCGGATCGGATCGCGTTGAATGCCAGGACCATCGACCAGGTGGCGCCGGGCGAGCAGCAGCCGGAGTCGGATCACTTCTTCAAGGGGGAGGGCAGTGAGGCCGGGATCGAGAACGGCCGGCACTGGCGGCATGCGAGCAAGTGGTTCAGCTATGAGCTGAACGACCGGAAGGGTGAGGCCAGGGTGTTGCGGCTAACGTTTTCCAGGGAGGATGCCGGGCGGCGCTTCGATGTGCTGCTCAATGGCCAGCCGTTGGCGAGCGTTACCCTGGCGGCGGATGCGGAAGCGCAGATCTACACCGTGGATTATCCGATTCCCGCGTCAATGCGCCAGGCCGCCCAGGGCAAGCTGAGCGTGCGCTTCGTCGCCAGGCCGGGTTCGGTGACCGGCCGGCTGTATGGCTTGCGGTTACTAAGATAAGGGGCGGCAGCTACAGCATCCGCACCCAGTTGCCCTTGTAGAGGATCGGCCCGGTCGGCCCGTCCGGGTTCGGCGAGCCGCCGCGCGGTTCCAGCGACACGGCGAGCAGCGCCACGTCGTCGCCAATCGCCGCCCGGCTCAATCCGAGTTCGATAACGCCGCGGTCGGACAGCACGCCGAGCGAACGCGGATTGCCCTGCTTCGGCACGGCCCACAGCTGCAGGCTGCGGTCGGCGGCGACCGGGGCCGGCTCGACCAGACGCACGGTCAGCACCTGACGGCGACTGTCGCCGGTCAGCAGCAGCGCGGTGCGGGCCTTGTCGTCCTGCAGCGTGGCGAGGTAGTCGACCCGTGGACGGTCCAGCAGCGACGAGCCGAGTACGCCCACCAGAAGCAGCGCACAGGCCATCGAGGCCAGCCCCAGCGTGCGCCAGAAGACCAGCGATTCGCTGCGCCAGAACTGCCATGCGGCGTGACGGCGCCGCAATCCGAGCCGCCGTTCGACGGCCAGCCAGACCCGCTCGGGCGCGGCCTGCGGGGTCGAGAACTCGGCCATCGGCGCCAGGCGCTCTTCCCACTCGTGCACGAGGCGGCGCAAGGCCGCGTCGTCGCGCAGATGGGTCTCGAAGCGGCGCCGCGCGCCGCCCTTGAGCGTGCCCAGGACGTATTCGGCGGCCAGTTTGTCGCACAGGGCGGGATGGTCGCGCAGCTTCATGCCCGTTGGCCTTTCGCCAGGCAGGCCTTGAGACGTTCCAGGCTGCGCCGGATCCAGGTCTTGACGGTGCCGATGGGGATGGCCATCTGTAGCGCTACCTCGCTGTGCGACAGGTCATGGAAGAATGCCAGCCCCACGACCTGCCGGTGCTCACCCGCGAGCGTCGACATGCAGTAGGCCAGCGCCTTGGCGTCGCGGCTGATGAGCAGCGCATCGATCGGCGTCGCGCGCGGATCGTGCAGGGCGGCCATGACGCCCTCGTCGAACATCGGGCCGTCGATACCGACATCGTGCGCTTGCCTGCGCAGCAGGTCGAGCGCCTTGTTGCGCACGATGGTCGTCATCCACGTCATGGGCGCGGCCAGGTGTGCCTGATAACTGGCGGCGCCATGCCAGATCGCGACGAAACCATCCTGCAGGGCTTCCTCTGCCAATTCCCGCTTACCCAGTATACGCAGCGCGAAGCCAAACAGTTTTGGCGATGTGGCGTCGTAGAGCAGGCGAAACGCGGGCGCATCGTGCCGCGCCGCTGCTTGCAGCCAGCCCCTCAGCTGTTCGGGATCGATCGGGTGGGAGTCTGGCACCGGGCACCTTGAGGTTAGCGCGTTGGAAAGAAATCTGTTTGTTTCGACAATATCACGCGCTATCGCCGAGCACGCGCACGCGAGCGGCCGCGCCTGTCTTCAAATAGTTGAAACCGAACGCAGCCGGCGCGAGTACAAGCTGCATGCGCCGTGTCGCCGGTTTCGAGCAGATTTCCTGATTGAAATTCTTAAGCATGCGCTGGCGAAGTTTCTTGATTGCTATTCCAACAGGAGAACTACCATGACAGACACGAATGTGACCTTGGCACTACTCGAATCACGCAAGCAGAAGCTCGAAAAACGGCGTTCCTTCTTCAAGAATGTCGGCGGCATCAGCGTCGGCATGGTGGGCGGCACCTTCCTGAGCGCCTGCGGCGGCTCGGTCAAGGACGCCATCGCCCAGGCTGCGGCGCCGACCGACGTCGACATCCTCAATTTCGCGCTCAATCTGGAGTATCTGGAAGCACAGTTCTATTCCTATGCGGCGCTGGGCATCGGCCTTCCAGCCAATTTGCTGACCGGCGCCGGCACGCAGGGCGCGGTGACCGGCGGCCGTCAGGTGCAGTTCAAGGATCCGCTGGTGGCCCAGTATGCGAAGGAAATCGCGCAGGACGAGATCGCCCACGTCGCCTTCCTGCGCGGCGCGCTCGGCGAGGCGGCGGTGGCCCAGCCGGCGCTGGACATCGGCGGCACCGATCCGAACGGCGCGTTCTCGAGCGCGGCGCGCGCGGCCGGCCTGGTCGGCCCGGGCGTCGCTTTCGACCCGTATGCCAGCGACGAGAACTTCCTGCTCGGCGCCTTCATCTTCGAAGACGTCGGCGTGACCGCGTACAAGGGCGCTTCACCCCTCATCCAGAACAAGACTTTCCTCGAGGCGGCGGCCGGCATCCTGGCGGCCGAGGCTTATCACGCGGGGCTGGTGCGCACGGTGCTGTACTCGAAGGGATTGAGCACGCCATCGCTGCGCACCGCGGCCGGCGCGATCTCGGATGCGCGCGACAGCCTCGATGGGACGAGCGATGTGGATCAGGGCATCGTCCACGCGTCGGATGCGACCGTGTCGAACATCGTACCGCTGGACAAGGACGGCATTGCCTTCAGCCGCACGCCGGGCGATGTGCTCAATATCGTTTATCTGACCAGGGAGTCGGTCACCATGGGCGGGTTCTTCCCGCGCGGGGCGAATGGGGTGCTGAATATGAGCTCTGCATATTCCTGAGCCGTGACCGGAGGGCCTGCCTGCCGGTCCGGGGGCAGGTTGCGATCGATATTCGAAAACATATCGCAACTCTCAAAAAATTGATTGGATCAGTATCTCGCTTTGTCCTAGGATTGCAGAACAACAATACCGGAGACAAAGTGATGAGACTGACCCGTAGGAACGTCCTGGGCGTGGCCGTGGCCGCAACAGTTGTGCCGCTGAACGCGGCCTTCGCCGCCAAACCCCTCACCATCGGCTTCTCGCAAGTTGGCGCCGAAAGCGAATGGCGCACCGCCAACACCGCCTCGATCAAGGACGCCGCCAAAAAGGCCGGCGTCAACCTCAAATTCGCCGACGCCCAGCAGCGCCAGGAAAACCAGGTCAAGGCAATCCGCTCCTTCATCGCCCAGCGGGTCGACGTCATCGCTTTCTCCCCGGTCGTGGAATCGGGCTGGGATACCGTGCTGCGAGAAGCCAAGCGCGCCAATATCCCCGTCATCCTGACCGACCGCGGCGTCAAGGTCAGCGACGAGTCGCTGTACGTCACCTTCCTCGGTTCCGACTTCGTGGAAGAGGGCCGCCGCGCCGCGCGCTGGCTGGTCGAGCACGCGAAGAAGAACCCGAACCGCGCCTATAACATCGTCGAGCTGCAGGGCACCGTGGGCTCGGCCCCTGCCATCGACCGCAAGGCCGGCTTCGCAGAAATCATGAAGACCGAGCCGCGACTGAAGATCATCCGTTCCCAGACCGGCGACTTCACCCGCGCCAAGGGCAAGGAGGTGATGGAAGCCTTCCTCAAGTCCGAGGGCAAGAACATCACCGTGCTGTACGCGCACAACGACGACATGGCGATCGGCGCCATCCAGGCGATCGAGGAGGCCGGCCTGAAACCGGGCAAGGACATCCTGGTCGTGTCGATCGACGGCGTGCGCGGTGCGTTCGAGGCCATGTTGCAGGGTAAGCTGAACGTGACCGTCGAATGCAACCCGCTGCTCGGCCCGCAGTTGATGGAAGCGGCCAAGGCGGTCAAGGCCGGCAAGCCGGTGCCGAAGCGTATCGTGGTGCAAGAAGGCGTCTTCCCGGCCGAAGTCGCAGCCAAGGAATTCCCGAACCGTAAGTATTGAGGCGGCCATGCTCGCCTCGACCACGGCGCTGCCGGTGCTCGACGTCTCCGGCATCCACAAACAGTTCCCGGGCGTGAAAGCGCTGTCGGATGCGGGCCTGCGCCTGTATCCGGGCGAAGTGCACACCCTGATGGGCCAGAACGGGGCCGGCAAGTCCACCCTGATCAAGGTGCTGACGGGCGTCTACCAGCCGGAGCGCGGCGGCATCGTGCTCGATGGCGAGCACATCAAACCGCGCTCGACCCAGCACGCCCAGGAACTCGGCATTAGCACGGTGTACCAGGAAGTGAACCTGTGCCCGAACCTGTCGGTCGCCGAGAACATCTTCATCGGCCGTTATCCAAAGCGCTTCGGCATGATCGACTGGCGCCGCATGCGCCGCGACGCTGCCGAGCTGCTCGCGCGCTTGCAGGTCAACGTCGACGTCAGCCAGCCGCTGGCCAGCTATCCGCTGGCGATCCAGCAGATGGTGGCCATCGCCCGCGCGCTGAACATCTCGGCCAAGGTGCTGATCCTGGACGAGCCCACGTCCAGTCTCGACGAGGCCGAGGTGCAGCTGCTGTTCTCGGTGTTGAAAAACCTTCGCGAGCAGGGCATGGCGATCCTGTTCGTCACCCACTTCCTCGAGCAGACCTATGCGATCTCGGACCGCATCACGGTGATGCGCAACGGCGAGCGCGAAGGCGAATACCTGTGCAGCGAGCTGTCGCGCCTGGCCCTGGTGAACAAGATGATCGGCGTGGCCGCCGACACCCGGGAGCAGCCGCAGACCTGCATCGAAGAAGGCCACCAGGCCGGCCCGACCCTGCTGCAAACAAAAGAACTCGCGCGCCGCGGCGTGCTGGCGCCGCTCGACCTGACCATCAGGCAGGGCGAGTTGCTGGGCCTTGCCGGCCTGCTGGGCTCCGGCCGCACCGAGACCGCGCGCCTGCTGTTCGGCGCCGATAAAGCCGACGATGGCGCGATCGAGATCGGCGGCCGTTCGACCACCTTCGCCACCCCGCGCGATGCGATCGCGCAGGGCATCGGCTTCTGCTCCGAAGACCGCAAGCACGAGGGCGCGATCCTGGACCTGTCGGTGCGCGAGAACCTGATCCTGGCCCTGCAGGCGCGCCAGGGGTTACTGCGCGCGATCCCGCTGCGGCGCCAGCAAGAGCTGGCCGACTACTACGTCAAACAACTGGGGATCAAGACGGCGAGTATCGAGACGCCGATCGGCACGCTCTCGGGCGGCAACCAGCAAAAAGTGCTGCTGGCGCGCTGGCTGGCCACCGAGCCCAAGCTGATGATCCTCGACGAACCCACCCGCGGCATCGACGTGCGGGCAAAGCAGGAAATCATGGATTACGTCACCACGCTGTGCCGCAAGGGCATGGCCATCCTGTTCATTTCGTCCGAACTGCCCGAGGTGCTGCGCGTCTCCGACCGCATCGTCGTCATGCGCGACCGCAAGGCTTGCGGCGAGTACCGCCGCGGTGAGCTGGACGACAGCTCGGTGCTGCACGTGATCGCAGGGGAGGGCTGCCAATGATCGTCAAGGAACAACCGCCCGTCGTGGCAGCCACTCAGGCCGCAAGGCCCGCCGTGCCGGTGAAGGATTCGCTGCTCTCGCGGGCGCTGGCCCACCACCTGTTCCGCCCCCTGGCCGCGCTGGCAGCGCTGCTGCTGATCGACTTCCTGCTCATCCCCGGCTTCTTCCGTCTGGAGATCAAGGACGGTCACCTGTACGGCTCCCTGGTCGACATCGTCAACCGCGCCGCGCCGCTGATGCTGGCGGCGATCGGCATGACCCTGGTGATCGCCACGCGCGGCATCGACATCTCGGTCGGCGCCGTGGTGGCGCTGTCCGGCACCGTGGCCTCGATGCTGATCGGAGGGACGATGGTGATCCAGGACGGCGTGCCGGTCTACGTGGCCGAGACGCCGATGCTGCTGGCGATGGCCGCCGCCCTCGGCGCGGCGCTGCTGTGCGGCCTGTGGAACGGCGCGCTGGTCGCCGGCCTGGGCCTGCAGCCCATCGTCGCGACCCTGATCCTGATGGTGGCGGGGCGCGGCCTGGCCCAGCTGCTCACCGACGGCCAGATCGTCACCGTCTACTATCAGCCGTTCTTCTTCCTCGGCAGCGGCTACCTGTTCGGCCTGCCGTTCGCGCTGTTCGTGGTGGTGGCGGTGTTCGGCGTCACCGCGCTGCTGCTGCGCCATACCGCGCTCGGGCTGTTCATCCAGGCGGTCGGCATCAATCCTGTCGCGGCGCGCCTGGCCGGCATACGCACCGCGGCCCTGATCGTGTTCGTCTACGTGTTCGCGGCCACTTGCGCCGGCATGGCGGGCTTGATGATCAGCTCCAACGTCAAGAGCGCGGACGCCAACAACGCCGGCCTGATGCTGGAACTCGACGCGATCCTGGCCGTGACCCTGGGCGGCACCTCGCTCGCCGGCGGCAAGTTCAGCCTGGCCGGCTCCATCATCGGTGCGCTGATCATCCAGACGCTCACCTACACCATCTATTCACTGGGCGTGCCGCCCGAGGTCAATATGGTCGTCAAGTCGGTCGTCGTGTTCCTGGTCTGTGTTTCGCAGTCGGATCAGTTCAAGGGCCTGTGGAAGCGGAGGGCGGCATGAACGCGGTCGTCGCGCACGCACGCAAGCTGTCAAGTGCGCCATCCTTCACCTCGCTGGTCACGGTGGTCCTGCTGGCCGCGATGCTGCTGGTCGGCGGCGCCCTGTACGAAGGTTTTCTATCGCTGCAGGTGATGCTTAACCTCCTGATCGATAACGCCTTTCTGCTGGTGATCGCGATCGGCATGGGTTTCGTGATCCTGTCGGGCGGGATCGACCTGTCGGTCGGCGCCGTGCTGGCGCTGTCGACCATGATCGCGGCCTGGCTGTTGCAGGTGGCGCATTGGCCGCCGCTGGCGGTGATCGCCACCGTGCTGGCGCTGGGCTTCCTGTTCGGCGGCGGGATGGGTGCTGTCATCCATTACTTCCGCCTGCAGCCCTTCATCGTCACCCTGGCCGGCATGTTCCTGGCGCGCGGACTGTGCTACCTGATCAGCATCGAGTCGATCACGATCGAGGATCCGCTGTTCGTGGCGATGTCGCAGACGCAGATCCCGTTCTTCGGCGGCTTCCTCTCGCCCGGCGCCCTGATCGCGCTCGCCATGCTGGCCTGCGCCGTCTGGCTCGCCCACTACAGCGGCTTCGGCCGCGCCGTGTATGCGGTCGGCGGCAACGAGCAATCGGCCGCGATGATGGGCCTGTCGGTCGGCCGCACCAAGATCCTGGTATATGCCTTCAGCGGTTTCTGCGCCTCGCTGGCGGGCTTGCTGTTCGCGTTCTACATGCTGTCCGGCTACGGCCTGCATGCGCAGGGCACGGAGCTCGATGCGATCGCCGCCGTCGTCATCGGCGGCACCTTGCTCACCGGCGGCTACGGCTACATCCTGGGCGCCTTGTCCGGCGTGCTGGTGCTGGGCACGATCCAGACCCTGATCGCCTTCGACGGCACGCTCAGTTCATGGTGGACCAAGATCGTGATCGGCGGCCTGCTGTTCGTGTTCTGCGTGGTGCAGCGCGTGATGGCGTTCAAATCACCGTGAGACGCCGGGCTGATATGATTTCCTGATGGATACGACAAACCCGAACTGGTTCCTGAAGGCGCGCCTCAAGACGCGCCAGCTGCTGCTGCTGATCGCGCTGGACGATTACCGCAACATCCACCGCGCAGCCGAAGAGCTGCACATGACGCAGCCGGCGGCGTCCAAGCAGGTCAAGGACCTGGAACAGATGCTCGACGTGCGCCTGTTCGAGCGCCTGCCGCGCGGGATGGAACCGACCATCTACGGCGAAACCATGATCCGCCACGCCCGCATGGCGCTTACCAGCCTGGCGCTGGCGCACGACGACATCGTCGCGCTCAAGGCCGGGCTGGCGGGGCAGGTCGAGGTGGGTGTGATCATGGCGCCGGCGATGGCGCTGCTGCCGCGCGCGATCGCGCGCATCAAGGCGCAGGCGCCGCTGCTGCGCATCGGCGTGCAGCTCGAATCCAGCAACGTATTGCTCGACAAGCTCAAACACGGCGCCCTCGACTTCATGATCGGCCGCATCCTGGACAAGGAGGATTCGACGGGCCTGATCTACGAGGAGCTGAGCGAGGAGCCGGCCTGCGCCGTCGTGCGCCCCGGCCATCCGCTGCTGGAGCGGCGCGGCCTGAGTCTCGAGGACATCGCCGCCAGCCCGTGGATATTGCCGTCGCCGGGCAGCATCCTGCGCCACCGCTTCGACATGATGTTCCGACGCGCCGGCCTGCCGCCACCGGTCAATGTGGTCGACACCACGGCGATCCTGCTGGTGACGGCGCTGCTGCAGCAGACCGACGCCCTGCACGTGATGCCGCAAGAGGTGGCGCAGTACTACGCCTCGCTGAACGTGATGCGAATCCTGCCGATCGAGCTGCCATGCAAGATGGATGCCTTCGGCATCATCCGCCAGCAAGACCATCTGCTGTCGCCGGGCGCCGACCTGCTGCTGAAGGCGGTCCGGGCCGCCGCCGCTGAGATCTATCAAACTGTGTCATCAGCACAACCACCAAAAGTCACAGATGTGTAACGGGCGCAGCCCAATCAATTTGCTCGATATAATCCCCAGCAATAAGAAAATGTTGGCGGCGGGGCAATAAGAACGCGAGGGGATACGTTCCAGTGTATTAAGCCCAGCCAGCTTCGCGAGAACCACACTGGGTAATCCTGATGAGCAATCTGAGCAGTTTCCCGCCGGCGACCGTCGGCGGCTTGGCGCTGGGAGAGCCGAACACGTGGCCCGAGGGCTTGCGCGCCATCGGCGACCTGATCCTGGCCTCGCGCTTCCCGATGTTCCTGGCCATCGGCGCCGACCTGCGCCTGTTCTACAACGACGCCTATTCCGACCTGCTCGGCGACAAGCACCCGGCGGCGCGCGGCGCGCCGTACGCGAGCGTGCGCCCCGAGCTGTGGGAGCGCATGCGTCCCTATTTCGAACTCGTGCTGGCCGGCGAAGCGACCCAGCTCCAGCACGCCCTGATGGAATTCGAGCGCAACGGCAAGCGCGAGCGGCGTTTCTTTTCCGTCTCGCTGTCGCCGGTGCGCCATGCGGGAGAGGTGGCCGGCGTCTATTGCGTGCTCACGGAGACCACCTCGGACGTGCTGTCCGAGCACCGCCACGCTTTTCACCAGAAGCTGGGCGAGACCCTCGACGGCCTGGACGACGCGGTTAACATCATGAAGGCTACCAGCGCCATGACCGGGCAGACCCTAGGCGTGGCGCGCGTCGGCTATGGCGAGATCGATCCCGCCGGCCGCACCGTCAGCATCGACCGCGACTGGACCGAGGGCCGCATGGCGAGCCTGGCCGGCATGTCCCATGCCCTGGACGATTTTGGCTCCGACATTGCCGACATGCTGCGCCAGGGCCGCACCGTGCGCATCGACGACGTCGCGGCCGACGCGCGCTCGGCGCCGTGCGCCGCGGCCTATGTCGGCATCGGCGCACGCGCGGTGGTGATCGTGCCGATCATCGAAGAAGCGCGCCTGTCGGCCGTGTTCTACCTGCACGAGCCATTTGCGCGCCACTGGACCGAGCAAGAAACCGCGATGGCCGAGGACGTGGCGCGTCACACGCGCGAGGTGGTGCGCCGCTCGCGCCTGGAGGAAACCCTGCGCGATGCGGCGCTCGAGCGCGACGCGCTGCTGCAGAGCGAGCGCCTGGCGCGCGTGCAGGCCGAGCGCCTGAGCCACGCCAAGGACGAATTCCTGGCCATGCTGGCGCACGAGCTGCGCAATCCCCTGGCGCCGATCAGCAGCTCGGCCAGCCTGCTGAGCATGCAGTTCGCCACCGAGCCGCGCATCTGCCAGACCAGTTCCATCATCAGCCGCCAGGTCAAGCACATGAGCCGCCTGATCGACGACCTGCTGGACGTCTCGCGCGTGACGCGCGGCCTGGTCAAGCTCAAGCTGGCGACGGTCGACTTCCGCGAGGTGGTGACCGGGGCGCTCGACCAGACCCGCCCGCTGGTGCTGGAAAAATCGCACCAGGTGCGGGTGGAGCTGCCCAAGGCGCCGGTCTGGGTGCGCGGCGACCAGACGCGCCTGGTGCAGAGCGTGGCCAATATCGTCAACAACGCCGCCAAGTACACGCCGAAAGGCGGCCAGATCGCGCTCGCGCTGGAGGTGGTCGACGGCCGAATGGTCTTGCGCGTGCGCGACAACGGCTCCGGCATGCCGCCCGACCTGGTGCCGAGCGTGTTCGACCTGTTCACCCAGGGCGCGCGCACGCTGGCGCGCTCGCAGGGCGGGCTGGGGCTGGGCCTGACCCTGGTCAAGCGCCTGGTCGACCTGCACGAAGGCGAGGTGGCGGCGCATAGCGAAGGCGTGGGTTTCGGCAGCACCTTCACGCTGACCTTGCCCTGCGTGGCGGGCGCCTGCGGTGGCACTGACGCGCAGCCGGG
Source organism: Massilia arenae (assembly GCF_008014745.1). Taxonomy (GTDB): domain Bacteria; phylum Pseudomonadota; class Gammaproteobacteria; order Burkholderiales; family Burkholderiaceae_D; genus Telluria; species Telluria arenae. The sequence continues at coordinate 440,518 of NZ_VPFD01000004.1, read as the reverse complement.
CGACCCGGAAGCCGCGCGCGCCGTCCTGCAGCGCAAGCTGCGGGTGCTGATCGTGGACGACAACAGCGACGCCGCCGACAGCCTGTCCACCCTGCTGCAGGTGCAGGGCCATGCCACCTCGGTCGAGTACGACGCCCAGTCGGCGCTGCGCCGCGCGCGCGCCGAGCGGCCCGACGTGATGCTGATCGATATCGGCCTGCCCGACGTCGACGGCTACCAGCTGGCCCAGGAACTGCGCTCGCTGCCCGAGACGGCGGCCACGGTGCCGGTTGCGGTGACCGGCTACGGCCAGGCCAAGGACCGCGAACGGGCGCTGCAGGCGGGCTTCGCCCACCACCTGGTCAAGCCGGTCGACATGACGGCGCTGGCGCGCATTCTCGAGTCCAGCGCGGCGCTCGCGGCGGTGGCGGAAGCGGAGGCGCAGGCAGAGGCGGCCCGCGCGATGCCCAAGCCGGCATCGGCGTCCGAGTCCGAAGAAGCGATGGCGCCGGCCTGAATATTGCCCGGGATATTGCCCGGGACCACGGCTATCGGCGGCGGTAGTATGATCATGCTTCCCTCTATGAAAGGATGAGCATGTCCGAATTCGTCATCACCGCTCCCGCCACGCCTTCGGTGGCCGTCAGCGGTTCGAGCAGCCGTTTCCCGGTGCGCCGCGTGTTCTGCGTCGGCCGCAATTACGCCTCGCACGCGCGCGAGATGGGGAGCGATCCGAACCGCGAACCGCCGTTCTTCTTCACCAAGCCGGCCGACGCCGTGGTGCCCGCCAGTGGCGCCGTGCCATATCCGCCGTCGACCGACGACCTGCACCACGAGATCGAACTGGTGGTGGCGCTGGGTTCAGGTGGCGCCAACGTCGACCCGGCCAAGGCGCTCGACCTGGTGTGGGGCTATGGCGTGGGCCTGGACCTGACCCGGCGCGACCTGCAGGCGGTGGCCAAGGACACCGGCCGTCCCTGGGATATGGCCAAGGGCTTCGACGCTTCGGCGCCATGCAGCGCCCTGCATCCGGTGAGCGCAGTAGGCCACCCGGCCGAAGGCCGCATCTGGCTCGAGGTGAACGGCGCCCTTCGCCAGGAAGGCAACCTCAACGAACTGATCTGGCCGATCGCCGACGTGATCGCCTATCTGTCGCGCTTCGTGACCCTGGCGCCGGGCGACCTGATTTATTCGGGCACGCCGTCGGGCGTGGCGGCGCTCAAGCCGGGCGACCGCGTGCGCGGCGGCGTCGACGGCGTCGAGACCTTCGAGCTCGAGATCCGCTGATCGTCGATCAAACTCTCCATCTGCGCCTGCAAGGCCTGGCGCGCGGCATCGAGCTGGGCGCCGTTGGTTTTGCTCGATAGGGTGGAACGGTCCTTGCGGCCCAGGAAGTAGGCGACCCGCTCGGCGTTCGCGCCGGAAGGGTGGGGCAGGCCGTGCAGGATGCGGCTCGCAGCCAGCACGCCCTGCGCCGCCAGCCAGTCCAGGCCTTCTCCCACGCTGGCCCCCATCGGGATGTATAAGGCGTCGGGCAGCATGGCCGCTTCATGCGCGAAGTAGCGCAGCGTTTCTTCGCGCAGGAAGGTGTGGCGCGGCATGGCGGGCGTGCCGCTGTAGTTCTTGCCGTCGACGAAGACCGGATGGCGCAGGATGGCGCCGATGTGGACCAGGCCGGCATCGGGGCCGAACAGCGTGGCGCAGCTGGCGATGCCGAGCCAGCGCTGCACGCCGATCGCATCGAGCAAGGCCACGAAGTTGGGCCGGATCGCGCCGCTGAAGGCGCCAGCCTGGCGCGCCACCACCAGCACCTCGTCGGTTGAAGCGCCCGCGGCCATCTGGCGCTGCGCCTCGCGCATCGCATTCTTCCATTGCACGAAGCCGGGCGAGATCCCGACCACCACCACACGCGCCGCGCGGTTCACCGATTCAAACGGGATGTAATAGCTGCGGTAACGCCCTTCATGTGCCAACAGGAAGTGGTCGGGGATGCCGGCGGGTGCGGCGATGGCATCCAGGTCCAGGCGAGCAATGGCATCGGCGTAACGGTCGAAAAGAATTTCCATGAGGCAGGTTGTGCGAATGCGACGAGCTGGGCATTGTGCCAGTCTTTCGGGAGGCGTGAAACCGGATCGAATGCGCTAGGCTGGCGGTATCGCGTGCGAGGAGACGATCATGAAAATGTACCGCTCATTCTGCTGCGCCGTCGCCGTTTGCTTCCTGGCGCTGGCGGCGCAGGCCGCCGAACCGTCGATGCCCGCGGGCTTCAAGACGGCCAGCGTCCAGACCGCTGACGGCGCCACCATCCACGTGCGCACTGGCGGCAAGGGCCCGGCGGTCGTGCTGATCCACGGCTTTGGCGACACCGGCGATATGTGGGGCCCGCTGGCCGCGCGCCTGGCCAGGCTGTATGCGCAACCCGGCGCCATGCGGGCCTCGTTCGCGCAATTCAATACGATCGCCACGCACGACGTGGCCGACAACCGCAGCGCATCGAAGGTCAAGCTGACGATGCCGGTGCTGGCGGTGGGCGGCGAAAAATCGTTCGGCCCGATGATGGCCACGGTGATGCGCAATGCCGCGCTCGACGTGCGGCAAGCCGTCGTGCCGGGCGCCGGCCACTGGATGATGGAAGAGAATCCGGACGCCACCGTCAAGCTGATCGACGATTTCCTGAACGCCGACGTTGCCGCCCGCTGAGCCAATACGAGCTGTGCCCATATAGCTATGCCCCGCTCAATGCATTGAGATGCGTCAGTGCGCATGAACTGATACGCTAGCGATAACGACGCACTTTGCGCCAGATCGAGCGGAGGTTGTCATGTCGCAAGTCGCATTGATCACCGTGCATGGCATGGGGGAAACACTGCCCGCGTATGCGGACGGGTTGATGGCGCAGCTGCGCAGCCGGCTGAGCGGGCTGGCGGCGCAGGTGACGATGCGCTCGGTCTATTATCAGGGCATCCTGCACGACAACCAGCGCCAGGTCTGGGAGCGCACGGTCGCCGGCGGCAAGGTGCGGTACGACGCCTTGCGCAAATTCGTGCTGTACGGCCTGGGCGACGCCGCCGGGCTGGAAACCCGCAAGGAGATCCCCGGCTCGGTCTACGAGCTGGCCCAGGGCGAGATCGCGAGTGCGCTGCTCTCGTGCCATGCGGCCCGTCCCGACATGCCGGTGGTGTTCGTCGCCCAGTCGCTGGGTGGACAAGTGCTGTCGAGCTATCTGTACGACGCCCAGAAGGCGGCTGCCGGGCGGCCGGTCGGGGCCGGCATCTGGCGCAACGTCGACGCCTGGGCCTCTGGCGCGCTGGGCCGCCCGTTGACCGCGAGCGAACGGGTGTTCCTGGGCGGCGGCACCTGCGCCGGCCTGGTCACCACCGGCTGTAATATCCCGATCTTCGTTGCCGCGCACAAGGAGATGGACATCATCCCGATCGCGCCGCCCACCTCGCTGTTCAAGTGGATCAATTTCTACGACCCGGACGACGTGCTGGGCTGGCCGCTGCAGCCGCTGTCGGGCGGTTACCGGGCCTTGGTCGAGGACCGCGCGATCAATGCCAGCGGCAGTATTGGCAGCCTGCTCGCGCGCAGCTGGAATCCGCTGTCGCACGAGAATTATTGGGAAGACGGCGCGGTGCTGGACGCGATCGCCGCCATGCTGCGCCGTCTGGCGGCTTAGGCCAATCCACTGGCGCTCGCCCGTCATTCCCGCGCAGGCGGGAATCCAAGTTTCATGCTCGGCCAATGAAGCTTGAGCTGGCAACTACGCTACGGCCTTGGATTCCCGCCTGCGCGGGAATGACGTGCGAGCTGGCTATCACATCGCCAGCGCCGGGCTCTTGCGCAGCGCCAGGCGCGGCCGCGTATCCGTCTCCGCATTGCCCAGCCTGAACCCTGCCGCCACCTCGGCCAGGCGTGCCGCCTGTTCCTGCATGCTGGCCGCGGCCGCGGCGGCCTGTTCCACCAGCGCCGCGTTCTGCTGCGTCACCTGGTCCATTTGCGTGATCGCCTCGTTCACCTGGTGGATGCCGGTGCGCTGTTCCTGGGTGGCCGAGGTGATTTCGGACATCATGTCGGTCACGCGCGCCACGCTGGTCACGACGTCGTTCATCGTGGTGCCGGCCTGCTGCACCAGGGCCGTGCCGGCGTTCACCTGGGTCATCGAGTCGCCGATCAGGCCCTTGATTTCCTTGGCCGCGCTGGCCGAGCGCTGCGCCAGGTTGCGCACCTCGCTCGCCACCACGGCGAAGCCGCGGCCCTGTTCGCCGGCGCGCGCCGCTTCCACGGCCGCATTCAGGGCCAGGATATTGGTCTGGAAGGCGATGCCGTCGATCACGCCGATGATGTCGACGATCTTGCGCGCCGAGGCGTCGATCGAGCCCATCGTGTCGACCACCTGGCCGACGATGGCGCCGCCGCGCGCAGCCACTTCGGAGGCCGTCTGCGCCAGGCCATTGGCCTGCACCGCATTGTCGGCGTTCTGGCGCACGGTCGCCGTCAGTTCTTCCATCGAGGCCGCCGTCTCTTCGAGCGAGCTGGCCTGCTGCTCGGTGCGGCTCGAGAGGTCGAGGTTGCCGGCCGCGATTTCTCCCGATGCGGTGGAGATGGCGGTGGTGCCTTGCTGCACCTCGGCCACGACCCGCGCCAGGGCGCCGTTCATGGTTTCCAGGGCCCGCATCAGGTCACCGACTTCGTCTTTCGGGTAGGTGGCGAAGGTATTGCCGAGGTTGCCCGCCGCCACCGTCCTTGCCACGTCCAGGGCGCTGTCGAGCGGCCGGGTGATGCTGCGCGTGATCATGACGGCGGCCACCGAGCCGAGCGCCGTGGCCAGCACGGTGAGCAGGATGACCAGGCGCGTGCTGCGATCGTTCGCGGCTTCGATGTCGAGCGCGATCTGGTCGATCGATTTGCGCTGGATTTGCAGCAGGCTCAGCACACGCGCGCCATAGGCGGTCGCGGCCGGGGAAAAGACCGCTTCATAGGCCTGCTCGGCGCCGGCGCCGTCGCCCGCGGTGCGGGCGTTCATCACCACTTCCTTGGCGGCCTGGTATTGCTTGCGCAGGCCCAGGATCTCTTGCAGCGTCTGTTTTTCTTCGGGCGAATCGAGCAGGACTTCGACCTTCTTGAGGATCGCGGTGGTGTCGGTGACGCTGTCCTTGATCGGCTTGGCGAACACGGTCGACAGGGTGCTGTCGGTGCTGCGCGCGATCAGCGAGGTGCGGGCAATCGCCGAATAGGTCATGACATACCAGTCCGACACCAGGCGTTCCTTGGCCAGGGGCTTTTGCATCATCTGGTGGGTGGCTTCGGCACTGCTGCGCGTGGTGTACAGCGCGAAGGCGGTGCCGGCCAGGGAGAGGACGAGGATCGTGGCGAACGCCAGCGTCAGGCGCGAGCCGATGCGTAGATTTTTTAACACGATGTCAATAACCCGTAGAAACGGAAAATTCCGTAGGGCAAGTATCACCTGTTTAAACCTAAAATGAAATCTCCCGATGTGCTAGCTGTTGTATGGACGCATCGTATGTTAAATCGGCGAATTCACCTGTTCACCGCCCCTCATCCAGGGTGAATATGGGACGAATGTCGCCCGCCACCGTACCGCGCGCATTCTTGATGGCCGGCTGGCGGTAGCGCTCGAGCGCGGCCTTGCGCCCGGCGTCGAGCAGGCCTAGCTGGTCCAGTACGGCGTACACGGCCGGATGCAGCGCGCGGCTGTTACCGTCCGCAATCTTGATCGCGATGCCGATCCCGGCCGAGCGCACGCCGATCGCCTGCACCGCGTCGGCGCCGATCTTGGCCACCCAGTCGCCGCCGCCCGCCGTCATCCAGTGCAGGTCGGTACGCTCCTGGCCCGAGACCATGTCGGGCCGCGCCGTCATGGCCTCACCCAGGATGCCCATCGCGCCGCCCAGCTGCGGGTCGCTGCTGCCGTGCGCCAGGCGCGCATACAGCTGCGCCAGCGACGACAGCGGCAGCGCGTAGTTCGGCGCTGAACAGCCGTCGATCCCGGTTGGCATGGCGTCCACCGGCAGCCCCACGGCGTCGGCCAGCGTGGCGCGGATCGCCTGCTGCAGCGGGTGGGCGCGCTCGACGTAGTTGGCGGTGGGCGCGTCGTGCAGCCGGCACCAGGCCAGGAAGCCGCTGTGCTTGCCGGAACAGTTGTGGTGCAGCGGCGTCCATTGCGCATCCGGTGGCGGCTTCGTTCCCGTGAACTCGTAGTGCAGCGGCTGCGCGCAGCCGCATTCGAGGTGGCCGGGTTCGAGGCCGATCTTGTCCAGGATCGCGCGCACGCCCTCGAGGTGGATGTCTTCGCCCGAATGGCTGGCGCACAGCAGCGCCACTTCGTCCCGCGTGAGGCCGAAGCGCGCCGGGCCGTCGGACAGGATGAAGGGCAGGGCCTGGAACGGTTTCAGGGCCGAGCGGGTGAAGGTGGGATAGTCAGGGTCGCCCGCCGACCACAACAGCCGGCCGCGGGTGTCGACCACGGCGATCGAGCCCCAGTGGACGTTCTCGATCGCATTGCCTGAGTCGGGATAGCCGCGCGTGGTCGCGACGAGGGGAATCGCTTGCATGGGTTGGGTCTGGTGTGTTGTCGATGGCCCTAATGTACGGCATCTGCACGCGATGCAGACACACGTTTGACAGGGTGCCTCGGCAGTCCCGCCGGCGTGGACATGCGCAGGTAACCGGCCTTAAAAAAAAGCCTGAAAACAGACATGCAGACGGGGTGCAGACGTGTACGAACGACACGCATATGCACCTCCCGTTCACTTCACGTTTTCAGCATTTCATCGCGCGTTTCGGCGCTTCATCCCACTGCCGCTTGAGTACGCGCGAAGTCTGGCTAGACTGGGTTCATCGCCAGACAAAAAGCAGCCCTGGCGACAACGAAACACGTGGACCACGCGGTCTCTTCACGAGCGATCGAACGCTTGCCGCACCGGTTCTTCTTCGCACTCGACCTGAAAGGAAAGACATCATGCGCATCAAGCACATCGCCCTGTTCGCCGCCATCGCCGCCGTTTCGTTCTCCAGCGGCGCAGCGCCGCAAACGACCGACAATGAAGTGAAAGTCCGCGCTCCCAACGTCAAGCAGGTCATGATGGCGCCGTTCATGTATGACCGTGTGCAGGGCGAATACGCGCTCGAAGACGGCCGTGTCCTCCAGGTGAAGGGCAAGATCGGTGACGGTCAACGCGCGCTGTATGCCGACCTGGGCGACGGACCGGTCGAACTGGTCCACGTCGGCAAGAAGCGCTTCGTTGCCGTGGACCGGGACCTGAGCCTGCGCTTCCAGGGCGACCGGATTCCAGAGACTGTCTTCGTGCGCGAAGGCGACAAGCGCGCCGTGGCCTCGACTCAGCGCTGAGCCGGCGTTGAACCGAAGCGCCCGGCCTGGTAGTCGGCGATCGCCTGCACGATCTCTTCACGGGTGGTCATGACGAACGGCCCGTGCGCCACCACCGGTTCGCGGATCGGTTCGGCATGGCCGAACAGCAGCAGCGAATCGGCCTCGGCCCTGATGTGCAGGGCGTCGCCGTCGTCATCCAGTTCCACCAGTTGGTAAGCGTTGACGAGATCGCCGTGGTCGCCCACGCCGATGCGTCCCCGCACCACATACAGCAGCACGTTGCGGCCCTGCAGGCCGGCTACCGTCAATCGCCCTCCGGCCTGCATCGCGACCGTGCTCATGAACACGCCGGTCAGCGACCGCACCGGCCCCGTGTTTCCATCCCATTCGCCGGCGATCAGGTTCATGGTCACCTTGCCGCCATCGAGCGGCAGGGCAGGGATTTCATCGCGCTGCAACCCCGTGTAGGCAGGCGCGCTCATCTTCAGGCGCGACGGCAGATTGACCCACAGCTGCAGGATCTCGAGCGGGCCGCCGTGTTCCAGAAAATCGCGTGGCGATACCTCGGCATGCACGATGCCGCTGCCCGCCGTCATCCACTGGATGCCGCCGGCGTGGATCACGCTTTCATGGCCGGCGCTGTCGCGGTGCGCCAGCATGCCGTCGACGATGAAGGTGACCGTCTCGAAGCCGCGGTGCGGATGCGGTCCGAACGGCAGGCCGCGGTTGTGCGGCCCGTAGACCTGCGGGCCGTGGTGGTTCAGGAACAGGAAAGGATCGATCTGATCAAGCTGGTCCGAGGGCACGGGACGCTGCGTCAGCAGGTCGCCGATATCGTCGCGCAGCGCCGGGTGCAGGCGGCAGATGGTCTTGTCGGTCATGGTGCTTTTTCTCTCGGTGCGAAGCGCGTAACGATACGCGGAAAACGCGGATCGGGTGCACACATGCATGTGCTAGACTCCTTGCGCATTTGCAATCATGGATTCATGGAGACCGGCGCCGTATGTACAAGAAAGCCCTGATTGCCAGCCTGGTGCTGGCGTGGACCACCACCGTCGCATCCGCCGCCTCACCGGCGCCGGCCCCGAGCGACACCGCCGTCAGCGCCGCCAAATATGCGGTTCAGACTTACCGCAACGACGTGGTCGACACGCTGGCCAAGCTGGTCAGCTTCAATACGGTGGCCGATGCGCGCTACCCGTCCGACAAGAACCCGGTCCACATCGCGTTCAAGGCCGCATTGAAAAAGGAGGCCGAGCGTCTCGGTCTCGATTACCAGGATCATGGCTGGACCGTCATCGTCGGTCTCGGCAAGGGCACTGAGCGGGTCGGTATCGTGACCCATGGCGACGTGCAGCCGGTCGATCCGGCCAAATGGAAGAAGTCGCCGTTCGTGCTGGACCGCACCAGCGAGCCGGGCAAGCTGATCGCGCGCGGCGCCGAGGACGACAAGGGACCGATCGCCACCGCGCTGTATGCGATGAAGACGATCCGCGACCGCCAGATCCCTTTGAGCAAGCGCATCGAACTATATGTGTACATGGGCGAGGAATCGGACTGGGGACCCTTGACCGAATTCCTCAAGACCCACGTGCCGCCGCAAATGAGCATCACGCTCGACGCCGAGTATCCGGTCGTGACGGCGGAGAAGGGCGGCGGCACCGTGGCCGTGACGATCCCGAAGGCCGGCGCCGCGATTCCCGCGGCGGGCGAACTCCATATCGCCGAATTCAGGGGCGGCTCCTTTAATACCCAGATCCCCGAAGACGCCGAGGTGCTGGTCGCCAACGCCACGCCGGAGATCGAGGGGCAGATCCGCGCACGCGCCGCCAACCAGGAAGGCATGCGCTACACCTTCGAGCGCCAGGGCACGAACCTGAAGGTGGTCGCGAAAGGCGTGTCGGCCCACTCATCGAAACCGCAGGAAGGCGTGAACGCGGTCAGCATGCTGGCCGACGCGCTGGCGGTGCGCAGCTGGCCGAATACGGTGGCCGGCGGCGTGGTGAACTACCTGAACGACCTGGTCGGCACCGGCTACCATGGCGAGAAGTTCGGCAAGATCGCCTACCGCGACAGCTTTATGGGACCGATGACCTTCAAGCCGACCGTGATTCGCCAGCTGGACGAGGGCATCGAGGTCGCGATCAATGTGCGCCGGCCGCGCGGCAAGTCGACCGAGCAGCTGACGTCCGAGATCGATGCCGCCCTGGCCGACTGGCAGGCGCGCCGGCTGCCGTTGGCGAACGTCAAAGTCGGTGTGCGTGAGCCGTGGATCCTTGAGAATGCACCGCAGGTGCCGACCCTGCTGTCGACCTTCTCGTATTTCACCGGCATGAAGGACGCGAAGCCGGTGGCGATCGGCGGCGGCACCAATTCGCGCCTGTTCCCGAACGCGGTCAGCTTCGGTCCATCGATGCCGGGCCAGAATTACACCGGTCACTCGGAACATGAATTCATCACCACCAAGCAGCTGCTGTTGAACCTGCAGATGTATACGGCGGTGCTGGTTGAGTTGGCTAAATAAATCCGCTGCATCCGCTGGCCCGGCCCTCCGGGCCGGTCGGTCCCCCGACCTCCCTCTCGCAGTTGAAACGCCGCTCTTGCCTACGATGAGTAGGTAGGCGTTTTTCTTGCCAAGATGTGTAAAAAATTCTAATTATTGCGTAGGTGCGGGACTACAATGATCCTGCCGGTTGACGTTCCTCCAGACGCTCTCCCTGCCAATCCACGCCGTATGCCAAGGGCTGTCTCGCCCCTGTGACAGAGCAGTATTGACGCCCGGAAAATGCTCAAATTCTGGGTGGAAAGTGTGGCGAAAACAGCATGTTAGGATCGGTTTCTCGTGCCGCGAGCGCGCCGATGCCCTGGTATTCGGCGTGCGCGCTCGCGCCTGACCGAATGCTCCACCGAACCTGAACTGTTGCCATGCATAGTAAAGAACTCAAGAAACCGGACGGGCGCAACCTGACCCTGTACAGCAATATGCCGATCCCTGACGGCATCGTTGCGACCAGCCCGTTCCCCGATCCGCAGCATGCGAATCCGCACCTGCGCTGGCATTCGCTGCGCGGCGAGTGGGTGACCTATGCGGCCTTCCGCCAGAACCGCACTTATCAGCCGCCGCCGCAATACAACCCGCTGGCGCCGACCGTGGACGACGAACATCCGACCGAGATGCCGGCCGGCGACTACGAGATCGCCGTGTTCGACAACCGCTTTCCCTCGCTGGCGCTGGAGTCGCACGATCCGCCAACGGTGACGGTGCCGACCGCGCAGGCCAACGGCCATTGCGAGGTGGTGGTGTTCACGCAAGACCCGAATGCGGCGCTGGCCCACCTGCCGCTGTCGCGCATCGAGCTCTTGCTGCAGGTCTGGGGCGACCGCACCACGCGCATCGGCAGCCACCAGAACATCCACTATGTGCTGCCGTTCGAGAACCGCGGCGCCGAGGTCGGCGTGACCCTGCACCATCCGCATGGCCAGGTGTATGCCTATCCCTTCGTGCCGGCGGTGCCGGCGCGCATGCTGGCGCAGGAGCGCGAATACTATCTGCAGCACGGCGCCAGCCTGCTGTGCGACATGGCGCGCGACGAGGCCGCCGACGGCCGGCGCGTGCTGTACCAGGACGACTACGCGATCGCCTTCGTGCCGGCCTGCGCCCGCTATCCCTACGAGGTGTGGGTGATGCCGACCGCGCCGTGCAAGGATTTCGCCGCGCTCACGCCGCCGCAGCGCGAAGGCCTGGCGCGCGCGCTCAAGACCGTGCTGCTCAAGTACGAAACCCTGTGGAACCGGCCTTTCCCTTACCTGATGGCCTGGTACCAGGCCCCGACCGACGGCGCTCAGCACCCGGAAACCCAGCTGCACGCCCAGTTCTATCCGCCCTACCGCACGCGCGACCGCCTGAAATACCTGGCCGGCACCGAGCTGGCGGCCGGCATGTTCGCGATGGACGTGCTGCCCGAAACCACGGCCTATGAATTGCAGCAGGTCGAAGTGAACCTGGAGGACGCCGCATGACGGAGATGGATATGCGTGCCCTTGAAGTGGCCGACAAACTGGCGCTGCTGCGCGCGACCCTGCTCCAGGAAGGCGCCGGCGCGGTGCGCCTGCGCGGCACCGACTGGTTCGCCTGGGTGACGGCCGGTGGCTCGAGCGCGGTGCTGCTGACCACCGGCGTCGGCATCGCCGAGGTACTCGTCACTGCGGACGACGCCTGCGTGTTGACCGACGAGATCGAGGGCGAACGCCTGCGCGCCGAGGAAGTCCCGGGCGGCTTTACCTTCCACATCGAACCGTGGGCCGAGCCGGAGCTGCGCGAGCGCTTCGTCGCGGGTGCGGCCCAGGGCCGCGCCATCCTGTCCGACCGTCCCGTGGGCGAGGAGCGTCCCTTGCCGCTGGCGCTGCGTCAACGCAAGCTGGTGCTGGGCGACGCCGAGCAGGTGCGCTACCGCCTGCTGGGCCGCGAGGCGGCCGAGGCGATGACCGAGGTACTGCACCGGGCCCGTCCCGACTGGACCGAACAGCAGCTGGCCGGCGCCGGCGCCGAGGCGCTGTGGCGGCGCGGCATCCATCCGGCCCTGGTGCTGGCGGCCGGCGCGCGCCGCCTGCCCCTGTACCGCCACGCGACGCCGTCGCACGAAGCGCTCGGCGAGCGCGCCATGCTGGTGTTCTGCGCGCGCCGCCACGGCTTGTACGCCAACCTGACCCGCTTCGTCAGCTTCGGCGGCGCGGGTTCGGCGCCCGAGGCCCAGCGCGCGCTGATGGAGGTCGAGGCCACGGGCCTGGCTGCCGTGGCGCCCGGTAAATCGCTGTCGAGCGTGTACCACGCGCTGGCCCAGGCCTATCACCACGCCGACGTCGAAGGCGCGATCCGCGAGCACCACCAGGGCGGCATCACCGGCTACCTGGCGCGCGAGATCGTGGCCACCGCCAGCACCGCGACCCAGCTCGAGGAAGGCATGGCCTTCGCTTTCAACCCCAGCTATGGCGGCATGAAGATCGAAGACACCTTTTTGCTCGGCCCGCAGGGACTCGAGAACCTGACGTGCGATCCCGGCTGGCCGGCGCTGGACGTCCATGGCCGCAAGCGGCCGCTCTGGCTGGAGGCGCAAGCATGACCTTGAACCCCGACACCTTCTTTGGCGGCGCGCCCGAAGTGAACGCCTCGGCCCCGGGCCGGGTCAACCTGCTGGGCGAGCATACCGACTACAACGACGGCTTCATGCTGCCGGTGGCCACGCCCCAGCGCACCATGGTGGCGATCAGCCGCAGCGGCGACGACCATTTTCATTTCTATTCGCCGAACCTCGATGCGAGCGTGACCTTCGTCCGCGACGGCAGCGCGCCGCAGGGCTTCGGCAGCTATATCGAAGGCTGCATCCGGCTGGTGCAGGCGGAAGGGATCGAGGTGCCGCCGCTGCGCGTATATGTCGAGACCGACCTGCCGGTCGGTTCGGGCCTGTCGTCCTCGGCCGCGCTCGAGGTGGCGACGTTGCGCGCCATGCGTGCGCTGCTGGGGTTCGAACTGGACGACGTCAAGCTGGCCCGCATCGCCCAGCGCGCCGAGATCGAGTATGCGCGCGTGAACTGCGGGATCATGGACCAGATGGCGTCCAGCCTGGCCGACGAGAGCAATATGCTGTTCATCGACGCCCGCACGCTGGAACACCGCCTGGTGCCGCTGCCCGCGGACACCGAGCTGATCGTGGTCGACTCGGGCGTGGCGCGCAAGCTCGCCGCCAGCAAGTACAACGAGCGCCGCGCCGAGTGCGAGGAGGGCGCGAGGAAGCTCGGCGTGCAGGCGCTGCGCGACGTGGCCGACCCCTCCGCGGTGGAGAGCTTGCCGGCGCCGCTGCGCGAGCGGGCGCGCCACGTGGTGCGGGAAAACCTGCGCGTGCTCGAAGCCGCGCAAGGCGTGAGCGCCGAGCGCTTCGGCGAATTGATGAATGACTCGCACTTCAGCCTGCGCGACGACTACGAGGTTTCGATTCCCGAACTCGACGCGCTGTGCGAGGCCTTGCGCGCCGCCCCCGGCGTGCTGGGTGCGCGCCTGACCGGCGCCGGCTTCGGCGGCGCCTGCGTGGCGCTGTGCCGCAAGGGCCAGGCGCAGCAAGCCGCCGCCAGCGCGCTGGCGGCCTATGACCAAGATGGACGCCAAGGCCGGATCCTGGTGCCGGTGCCGACAGACAGAAAGGACCACGATGAACCAGTTTGAATATCCCCGTCCACAGCTGGTGCGCGACCAGTGGCAGAACCTGAACGGCAAGTGGCGGTTCTGCTTCGACGACGAGGGCAGGTACTTCATGCCGTCCGACGTCAAGGAGTGGACCCACGAGATCACCGTGCCGTTCGCCGCCGAGACCGAGATGAGCGGCATCCAGGACACGGGTTTCCACCGCGTGGTCTGGTATGAGCGCGACTTCGAATTGATGCCCAACGACGGGCGCACGATACTGCACTTCGGCGCGGTCGACTACGCTGCGCGCGTGTGGATCAACGGCCAGCTGGTGGCCGAGCACGAGGGCGGCCATACGCCGTTCGCGGCCGACATCACCTGCGCGATGCAGGGCGACGGCAAACAGACGGTGACGGTGTGGGTCGAGGACGATCCGGCCGACCTGGCCAAGCCGCGCGGCAAGCAGGACTGGCTGCTCGATGCGCACTCGATCTGGTATCCGCGCACGACCGGCATCTGGCAGACGGTCTGGATCGAGCAGGTGGCGTCGACCTATATCCAGAAGCTGCGCTGGACGCCGGTGTTCGAAACCTACGAGATCGGCTGCGAAGTGTTCGCGGCCGGCGACGTCCAGCAGGAGCTGTTTGTCGAGGTCAAGATCTGGCACGGCGAACAGTTGCTGGCGGACGATTACTACAAGCTGCTGGCCGGCGAAGCCAATCGCAAGATCGCGCTGTCCGACCCCGGCATCGACGATTCGCGCAACGAGATCCTGTGGAGCCCCGAGCGGCCGACCCTGCTCGACGCCGAAGTGACCCTGCGCTGCGGCGACGTGGTGCTGGACCGCATCCGCTCGTACACGGCGCTGCGCTCGGTATCGATCAACCGCGACCGCTTCATGCTCAATGGCCGCCCCTACCAGCTGCGCCTGGTGCTGGACCAGGGGTACTGGCCGGAATCGTTCATGACGGCGCCGTCCGACCAGCACCTGAAACGCGACGTCGAGCTGGCCAAACTGATGGGTTTCAATGGCGTGCGCAAGCACCAGAAGATCGAGGATCCGCGCTTTTTATACTGGGCCGACAAGCTGGGCCTGCTGGTGTGGGAAGAAATGCCCTCGGCCTACCGCTTCAGCCCGCGTGCCATCACGCGCATGGTCAAGGAATGGACCGAGGCGATCGAACGCGACTACAGCCACCCCTGCATCATCGTGTGGGTGGCCTTCAATGAGTCGTGGGGCGTGCCCAACCTGACCCTGACCCAGGCCCATCGCAATGCGGTGGAAGCGCTATACCACCTGACGCGCACGCTCGATTCGACCCGTCCGGTGATCGGCAACGATGGATGGGAAGCGTCGGCCACCGACATCCTCGGCATCCACGACTACGACAGCGATCCGGAAAAAATCCTGGCGCGCTACGCCGTCACCGATCCGGTGCGCACCCTGTTCGACCAGCGGCGTCCCGGCGGGCGCATCCTGACCCTGGATGGTTTCCCGCACCGTGGCCAGCCGATCGTGCTGACGGAATTCGGCGGCATCGCCTACGATCCGAAACAGACCCCGAACCCGGACGAGAGCACCTGGGGCTATAGCCGCGCGCACACGGCCGAGAGCTACCTCAAGCAGTACCGGCGCCTGCTGCAGGTGGTCAACGAGACCTTCATGTTCAGCGGCTTCTGCTATACCCAGTTCGCCGACACCTTCCAGGAAGCCAATGGCTTGCTGAACGCCGACCGGACGCCCAAGCTGCCGCTGGAAGTCATCAGCAATGCGACCCGCAACATCCCGATGTTTCACCGCGAGGTGGAGGAAGGCAAGGACCCGGGCACGCCCTGAGCCCGGCAACCCCTTCGCTACTCGCACGGGTGGACGGACCGTCCACCCGGCAGCCAGCTAGCGCTGGATGCTGCCACCCGTGACGTTGACCCGGTCGCCGCTGCGGAAGTCGGGCGTGGTGCCGTGGGTGACCACCTGCGTGCTGCCGTCGTCCATGCGCACGGTGACGCGGTAGGACTGGCTACCACCAGAGCTGGCACCAGCGCTGCCGGTGGCGCCGGCCGCGCCGCTGCTGCCCATCGACGAATCGCCCTCGGTAATGCCGCTCGACGCCGGCAGGATCTCGATCGCCAGCACGGTGCTGTTGGGCGCCGCGCTGGCCGCGGCGGCGCCCGCGGTCGATGCACTGCCGCCGCTGTCGTCCTGCATGCTGGAGGTGCCGGAACCGCTGCTGCCGGAGGCGCCCGAGCTGCCCGAGCTGCCCGAGGTGTCCGTACCGCCCGAGGTGTCGGTAGTGCCCGAGACGCCCGCGCTGTCCTGGGTGCCATCGGTGGTCGTGCCGCTGCTGCCCGAGGTGCCGGAGCTGCCGGAGCTGCCGCTGCTGCCCGAGCCGTAGTCGCTGGTCCCGGTGCTGCCGCTGCTGCCGCTAGTGTCACTCGACGATTCGCCACGCATGGCGGCGCACCCCGAAATGGCGAGCGCGACCGCCAGCAGGCCCGCCATGGCCACGCTCTGGTGAGTTTGCTTCATGATCAACTCCTCGTTTGGATGTTTAGTGGGGGGATGTGACGATGCCGCGCGCCACGAGGATAAGAGGCGCGAAGCGCGTCAGCGTTCCAGCTGACTTCCTTTGGAGGCCGGTTCGATCAAGCGCGAGGGTTCTTTGCGGAACCTGAACGGGCGACGATGGTCAGTGGCGGCGTGGCGCCGCTTGTGGGGCGAGGGTGGCCAGCACCGCCAGCACGGTGGAGGCGAGGGTGGCGGCCGTGACGTCGACCAGCCAGTCGCGCACGTCGCCCGAGCGATACGGGAAGAAACTTTGCACCCATTCATCGACGGCGCCCATCAGCGCGATGGCCAGCATCGCCTTCAGGGCGCGCTGCAGCGGCGTGCCGGTGGCGCCCAGGAACCACAAGGCGGCCAGGAAGGCGTAGGTCATGCCGTGCAGTACCGCGCCGGACGCATAGGCGCCAACCTCGGCGCGGGCGCCGGGAATCGAGCCCGCCACCAGGATGGCCAGCAGCCCGAGCAGGGCGAAGGCATGCAGGGCGCGGCGGACTTTGACTGGGGGCTGCAGCAGGGACGACAGGGCGGGCATCGATACGAACGGCGAAGGTACGTGAAGCGCCAACCTTACCACGCCATGCAGCCAATTGCCCGCACGCCAGTAACGCTCAGATCGTCAGGGCCGGTGCGCCGTCTGCGTAATGGGCGTCGAAGCAGCTTTCGCAATCGGCACAGAACAGGTGGGCCATGCGTACGCTTCCCTGTCGCAGGACCAGCTTGAGGTGGGTTTGCTGGCATTTGGGGCAGACTTCGCGGACGCTGCCGAAGGTGAGCAGGTTGAGCGGCGTGCTGTCGTTGTCGAGCGTGTCGACGACGGTGCGCGGATTGAGTTCGCTCAGGACGAGGTCGCCGTCTTCATGATGGCGGCGGCAAGTATCGGGCGTGGCGCTGGCTGGTACACGTAAGTTCATAGGACAGGTTCCCTTGGACGTTTCGTTGTACGTGGTCTTCCGACCGGTGGCCGAATCGGAAGGGCAAACTTTATGATAGCCAAATCAGCGACGGGTTCAAGCGCTATGACAATTTTTTTACCGCGAGTTGCGCGGGGGCAGAGAATAAGACCGGTTTGCAACCCGCCAGGTTCGCAGAAACAACGCGAACAGCGCCTAAAAAAATGCCCGCTGGTGGCGGGCACAACCCAAGATCGGGCCAAGAGATATGAAATCGGTTGGTGTGTAGCACCCGGGGCGCCGCACACCTGCTGCCATCAGGCATATCGGTTGCGTGTATGACAGGTGATTCTTAGTATAGGCAGCGTTTGTGACGCGATTGTGACCAAACGCAAAGTTCCGGCGGTATCAAATGACTGGCGAACGCCCGTCATGTCATCAGCGTGGGTTATACGTAGAACTACGTAGCGACGGCCTTCCTTGCTATTTTCGGCAAAAAAAAAGCCCGCTCTTGTGCGGGCTTAAAACTATTTTCTTGGAGGAGAATAGTGGAGACAGGTGTAATTATCGGGGTCGGCCTTGCAGGTGTCCAATTGCGAGTTCGGATACCAGACATGCGTTACGGTAATATCTGCCCCACTTTGGCCGGCTTTCAGTCGCGCACCGGCACCGTGTAGTTCAGTGCCATGCGGCCGCCGTCGGCGTACAAGGTCTGGCCGGTCATGTACGAGGCGTCGTCGCTGGCCAGGAAGGCGGCGATCGAGGCGACTTCTTCCGGCTCGCCGCAGCGGCCCAGCGGCGTGCGCGACAGGATGGTGTGGCGCGCTTCCGGGCTACCTAGCACGGCCTGCTTGGCCAGTTCGGTCAGGATGGTACCCGGGCCGATCGCATTGACGCGGATGCCATAGTGGGCCAGGGCGATCGATGCCACCCGGGTCAGCTGGTTGACGCCGCCTTTCGACACCACATAGGGCACCTGGTTCGGGATGGTCAGCTCGGCGTTGACGCTCGACATATTGATGATGCAGCCGCCTTCGCCCCGTTTCACCATATCGCGCGCCGCCGCCTGGCTGCACAGGAACATCGATTTCAGGTTGATGCGCAGCACGCGGTCGAAATCGTCTTCTTCCAGATCCAGGAAATCGGCCGCGTGGGTCACGCCCGCGTTGTTGACCAGGATGTCGATGCGCCCGAAAGCGTCGAGCGTGGCCTGGACCATCGCATCGACCTCTTTCTTGACGCCGACGTCGGCACGGAAGAAGCGGGCGGCGTCGCCCAGGCTGGCGGCGGCCTGCTCGACTTCGGGCTTCTGGTCGACGAGCATCACGCGCGCGCCTTCGCGCACCAGGCGCTGGGCGCAGGCCAGGCCGATGCCCTGGCTGGCGCCGGTGACGATGGCGATTTTCTGGTTGAGTTTCATGGCGGGCTTTCGTAGAGAGGCAAAGTCCGCCATTCTAACCACTCGGCATGGCTACCCGGAATGCATGATCGTCGATTTGCGTGTAAGTTTTTCGCGCGGCGCGTGACTCACCGGGTATCTCCACCACAACGAAAACAAACATGACCCGCAAGCATCTCGTCCTTGCCTGGACCCTGTTCCTGGCGATGCTGCTGTATTCCAGCATGGCCGCCGCCCTGGAACCCTGCCACCTGCCGCACCTCCCCGAGCGGGTCGAGTGCGGCACGCTTGAGGTGCCGGAAGACCGCGCCAATCCGGCCGGCCGCCGCATCACCATCCATTTCGCCCGCATCAAGGCCACCGCGAAACCGGCGGCGCCCGACCCGCTGCTGGTGCTGGCCGGCGGTCCCGGCCAGGCCGCCACGGATTACGGGCCGCTCCTGGCCAGCGCCTTCCGTGAAGCGAGGAAGCGCCGTGACATCCTGCTGGTCGACCAGCGCGGCACCGGCAGGTCAAACCCGCTGCGCTGCCCTATGCCCGAACAGGAGATCGCGCAAGGCGACACGACCGCCGCTCAAGCTGCCCTGCGCGGCTGCCTGGCGGGACTCGACGCCGACCCACGCCACTTCCATACCGAAGCCGCACTGGCCGATTTCGAGGACTTGCGGCGCGCGCTCGGCTATCGCCAGTTCAGCCTGTGGGGCGGTTCGTACGGCACCCGCACCGCATTGATGTATGCGCGGCGCTATCCCGACAGCGTGCGCGGCATGGTGCTCGATTCGGTGGCCCCTCCCAATGCCCGCATTCTGCTGTCGTCGCGTCACGCCCAGGCCGCGCTCGAGCGCCTGCTGGCCGACTGCGCGGCAGATCAGGGCTGCGCAAGGGCTTTCCCGAACCTGGCGCAGGATCTCGACGCTGTACTGGCGCTGCCGAGCCTGGGCCCGCACCAGGCCGCGGCGGTGCCGCAACTGCTGCGTGGCGCCATGTACAGCGCCCAGCATGCCAGCGTGCTGCCGTTCGCCATCCACGCCGCCGCCAATGGCCGGCCGCAGCCAATGCTGGCCCTGTACGACGCGCTGGCCGGCTGGAGCCTCGAAGGCATGACCTTCGGCCAGACCCTGTCGGTGCTGTGCGCCGAAGAAGCGCCATTCACCCATGCCGCCGCGATGCGCGAGGACGGCGCCGGCAGCCGTTTCGGTGAGGCCTATGCCAGGGGCTGGCGCGACTGGTGCCAGGTATGGCCGGCCGCGCGCTTCGACGCTCAACTGAGTGCGGAACTGACGCGCGCTGTGAAGTCCGACATCCCGACCCTGCTGCTGGCAGGCGGCCTCGATCCGGTCACGCCGCCGGAAAACGCCCATCTGGCGGCCCGCACCCTGCGTCACAGCCGGGTGCTGGTGGCCGATGGCGCTGGCCACACCTTCAGCGGCGCCGGCTGCGCGCCGCGCCTGATCGCCGCCTTCCTCGAGCATGCCGACCCGGCCGCCGTGGATGGCGCCTGCCTGGCGGCGATCCGCCGTCCGCCGTTCGTGCTGGCCGATGGCCAGCCCACCCTGTAAGGAGCACCATGATCGTCGTGAACAATATCGGCAAGCGCTTCCAGGCCTTGCAGGCCCTGGATGAGGTGAGCTTCACCGCGCGGCCCGGCACCATCACCGCGCTGCTAGGCCCCAACGGCGCCGGCAAGTCGACCTGCCTGCGCATCCTGTATGGCCTGCTGGCGCCGGACAGCGGCACGGTCGCCATCGACGGCATCGACGTGACGCGCGCGCCGCTCGCCGCGCGGCGCCGGCTCGGCATCGTCACCGATGAATTCGGGCTCTATGAGCGGCTCACGCCGCGCGACCACCTGCGCTACTTCGGCCGCCTGCACGGCATGCGCGGCGCGATGCTCGAACGCGCCATCGAGCGCGTGGTCCAGGAGGTGGGACTGGAGGCCGAAGCAGGGCGCGCCTGCAAGGGATTTTCGGCCGGCCAGCGCATCAAGGTGGCGCTGGCGCGCGCCTTGCTGCATGATCCTGCCGTGCTGGTGCTGGACGAGCCCACGCGCGGCCTGGACGTGATGAGCACGCGCGCCGTGCGCGAGGCCCTGGTGCGGGCGCGTTCGCGTGGCGCGGCGGTGCTGCTGTCGACCCACGTGATGCAAGAAGCGGCCCAGCTGTGCGACCAGGTGGTGGTGCTGGCGGCCGGCCGGGTGCGTTTTGCGGGGACGACGCCGGCGCTGCTGGCGCAGACCGGCAGCAGCGGTCTGGAGCAGGCTTTCGTGGAAGTGATCGGCAGCGATGAGGGGATTGCGGCATGAGACGTGAAAAATTCGTTGAGAGTTTGTGGATTGTGGTGTCGAAAGAGGTGATGGACGCCGTGCGCGACCGCCGCTCGATGATGGCCGGCCTGCTGTTCGCGCTGCTCGGCCCCTTCGTGCTGGCGGGCGTGCTCAAGGCGCTGATCGCGTCCGAGGTCGATGCCGGCGGACGGCCCCTGCACCTGGTCGGCGCCGCTCACGCGCCGGGACTCGTGCGTCACCTGGAAGCCGCCGGGGTCACGCTGCAGGCGAGCGAGGAGGCCCCGGACAGCCTGCTCGCACGCTTGCCCGGCGCCGTCGTGCTCGAGGTGCCGACCGCGTCCCCGCGCGATCTGGCGCGGGGACGCGCGGCCACGCTGGCCCTGTGGGCCGATATGTCCAATAACGACGCGCGGCGCCAGGCCCAGCGCGTGCAAGCCCTGGTTTCTGCCTATGGCGCCCAGCTGTCCGGGCAGCGCCTGCTGGGCGCCGGCATGGCGCCGGATCGAGCCGGCGCCCTGCGTCTCGAGCTGCGCGACATGGGCGGGCAGGGCGGCCGCACGGCGCTGGTGCTGGGCGCTTTGCCGCTGTTCTGGCTGCTCGGCCTGTTCGTCGGCGGCTCGCATGTGGCGCTGGACGCGACCGGCGGCGAACGCGAACGGCGCTCGCTCGAGGCTTTATTGGCGCAGCCGGTGGCGCCCGGTACGCTGTTCATCGGTAAATTGCTGACTGCCTCGCTGTTCGGCTATGTGAGCAGCGCCGCCGCGCTCCTGCTGTCGGTGGTCGCCCTCGAGCGCCTGCCGCTGTACGAAGTGGGCATGGCCTTCGCGCCGGACGCGGCGATGCAGGCGCAGATGCTGCTGATCCTGTTGCCGCTGGCGCTGCTGGTGGGCGCCCTGCAATGCGTGGTGGCGCTGCACGCCCGTACCCACAAGGAAGGCCAGATCTACCTGAACCTGCTGCAACTGGCGCCGATGCTGCTGATGGTGGAAAAGATCGGGGCCGCGTCCCCGCCTGCCGCCCACCTGTTGCCGCTGTTCAGCCAGCACGCGCAGCTGGGCGCGCTGGTGAGCGGCGGAGCGCCGGCGCCGCAGATGCTGGCGCTGTCGGTGGCCGGCTGCCTTGGCGCTACCGCCTTGCTGATCGCTTTCGGCAGCCGGCGCCTGGGCAGCGAAGGCTTTGTATTCGGGCTGTGATGGCAGGCTCGCAGGATATCGAGTTCGAGCGCGAGTTCAAGCGCCTGATGGCCGAGCATGGCGGCATGCTGGTGCGCTTCGCCGCCAGCTTCGAGCGCAACCGCCACGCGCGTGACGACCTGGTGCAGGACATCATGCTCGCCGTGTGGCAGGCCTTGCCGGCCTTTCGCGGCGAATCGAGCATCAAGACCTATGTGGTCGGCGTCGCGCACCGGCGCTGTGCCAGCCATGTGATGCGCGCGGTGGCGCAGCCGCAGCACGAGGAGCTGGACGAAGAATGGGCCGACCAGCAGCCGGGGCCGGAAGCCCTGGCCGGCCTGAACCAGCAGCAGCAACGCCTGTTGGCGGCATTGCGCCAGTTGCCGGTGGGGCAGCGCCAGCTGGTGCTGCTGGCACTGGAAGGCATGTCCTATGAAGAGATCGCGCAGCTGCTCGGCATCTCGGTGAATAATGTCGGCGTGCGCCTGAACCGCGCCAAGGCTGCGCTCAAGGAAAGGCTGGAGGAACGATGAACGATGCGGATGAATGGGCGAGGCTGCAGGATGCCTGGGGCGCGGATGCGCCGGCGGCTCCGCCGATGCCGGACGTGACGGCGATGATCGCGCGTGCGCGGCGCCAGCGCCATCTGATCCTATGGACGATTGCCGGCGAGTGGGCGCTGGCGCTGGTGGCTGTGGTGATGCTGGTGCGGGACTGGCCGCGGGCGACGGCCAACGGCTACATGCTGCTGTGGTGGGTGTACTTCCTGTTGTTCATGGTCGTGGTGATGATCAGCTTCACCTGGACCCGCCTGGCCGCATTGCGCGAGCCGGCGGGCGCCAGCCTGCGCGACTGGCTTGGGCTGCGCCGCCGCCGCGCCTTGCTGAGCCTGCGCCTGGTGCGACTGACGCGCTGGACGACCTTCCCCATGCTACCGGCCCCATTCATCACCCTATTCACGGCGCGCGACGCCTGGTCGGCCACGTGGAGTACGGCGGTGGTGACAATGCTATTGGCTGGCGGCTTGCTGTGGGCGCGCGACAAGGCGCGCCGCATGAAGGCCGAGCTGGCCGAAGTCGACGCCCTGGCGCGCGAATGGCTGGACGAGCCGCAGGAAGGGACGCAGGATCGGACGACTACAGCATGAGCGGCCGGTCCGGCAGCTCGTTCGGCCGCTCGCCGCTGGCCGGGAAGTGCTGGCGCAGCAGCTCGTTGACCTGCTTGACCGCCGCCAGGGTCGCTTCATGGAAGCTGCCCTGCCTGAAACCCTCGGTCATGGTGCGGCACACGGCCTGCCAGGTGGCGGCGTCGATCTTGCGGTCGATGCCGCGGTCGGCCACGATGTCGATCTTGTGCTCGGCCAGGTTCACGTAGATCAGCACACCGCAATTGTCTTCGGTGTCCCACACGCCATAGTCGGCGAACAGCGCGATCGCGCGCTGGCGGTTGGTGACGCCTTCCCAGGCCGCCTCGAAAGGCAGTGCCTTCTCGACGATCAGGCGCACCTCGCCGCGGTGGGTCTGTTCGCCCAGGTCGATCGCCTCGGCGATCGCGTCCAGGGTCGTATCGGGGAAGGCCTGTTTCGCTTCGCTCGCGCTGCTCTTCCAGTGGCGCCAGGCGCGGCGCATCTTGTGTGTCATCGATCCCATTACCAGTCTCCCGAGGCGCCGCCGCCGTCGAAGCTGCCACCGCCGCCCGAAAAGCCGCCGCCGCCGAAGCCACCGCCGCTGCTGCCGAAACCGCCGCCACCGCCGCGGCTCATATTGCCGATGATGTTGCCGAGGACGAAGCCGGTGGTGGCGCTGCCCCAGTGCGACTGGCCGCGGCGGGTGCCGATGGTGCGTCCGCGGCGTGGCCGGAACACCGAGCGCAGCATGGAGGCGCCGATGATGATCAGGAAGATCGCCCACAGCGGGAAGCCACCGTCGCTCGCCGCCTGGCGCTGCTGTTGCTGCGGTGGCGGCGCCGGGAAGGCTTCCTGGTTGAGCAGGGTGGCGATGGCGCCGACGCCGGCGACCAGGCCCTCATAATAGTGTTCTTGCCGGAAGTGCGGCGCGATCACGTCCTGCAGGATGCGTTTCGATTGGGCGTCGGTCAGCACGCCCTGCACGCCGCGCCCGGCCTCGATGCGCAGGCGGCGCAGTGACGACGGATTATCCCGCGCCACCAGCAGCAGCACGCCATCGTCGACGCCCTTGCGACCCAGCTTCCAGGCATCGGTGACGCGAATGCTGTACTGCTCGATCGCCTCGGGCTCGGTCGACTTCACCAGCAGCACGGCGATCTGGCTGCCGGTCTTGGCCTCATAGTCGGCCAGCACGGCTTCCAGGCGCTGGCGCTGGGCGGCGTCTAGCATGCCTGCCTGGTCGGTGACGCGCGTGGTCAGCGTCGGCACCGGCTGCAGCTGGGCGAAAGCCGGCGCACCGGTCAGGAGCGCCAGCAGCAGGATGCAGAAGAAACGCGACAGTGCGGTCATGCCGGCTTACTTGCCGAAGTCGACCGTCGGGGCGGTCGAAATCGCCTTCTCGTTCTCGACGGTGAACGAGGGCTTGGTCTCATAGCCAAACACCATCGCCGTCAAGTTCTTGGGGAACTGGCGCACGGTCACGTTGTAATCCTGGACCGAGGCGATATAGCGCTGGCGCGCCACCGTGATGCGGTTTTCCGTGCCTTCCAGCTGCGACTGCAGGTCGCGGAAGCTCGTATCGGCCTTCAGGTCGGGGTATTTTTCAGAGACCATCATCAGGCGCGACAGGGCGCCCGACAGCTCGCCCTGCACCTGCTGGAACTTCTGGAAGGCCTCAGGGTTGTTCAGCACCTCGGGCGTGATCTGGAAGCTGGTGGCCTGAGCGCGGGCGCGGGTCACTGCTTCGAGCGTGGCGCTTTCGTGCGAGGCATAGCCCTTGACGGTGTTGACCAGGTTCGGGATCAGGTCGGCGCGGCGCTGGTACTGGTTCACCACTTCGCTCCATGCCGCCTTGGTGGCCTCGTCCTTGGTCTGGAAGTCGTTGTAGCCGCAGCCGGACAGCAGGGCGCCGGCCAGGACGGCGCCGCCGAGAAGACGGGTCCAGCGATAGAAGAAGGAATTGGTCATGATGATGTTTGTGTGTACAAGTTGTCGAATGATCAAAATATACCTGAAACAGACATGCTTGGGCGTCCGGGCGGGCGCCGACTGGCGGCGATGGACCGCCGGCAGGTACAATAATGGGTTTGCATTTACAAAGATACAAGGGGCTAGAGGTGAATTTCATCAACAAACTTTCCGCCGCATGGGCCAGCAACGATTCGCTGCTGTGCGTCGGCCTCGACCCGGACCTGGCGCGCCTGCCAGCCCATCTGCAAGGCCAGCCGGACGCCATCGTCCAGTTCTGCAAGGCCATCATCGACGCCACCGCCGACCTGGCCTGCGCCTTCAAGCCGCAGATCGCCTATTTCGCCGCCCTCGGCGCCGAAGACCAGCTGGAAGAAATCTGCGCCTACCTGCGTGCCACTTACCCGCACATCCCGCTGGTGCTGGACGCCAAGCGCGGCGACATCGGCGCCACCGCCCACCAGTACGCGCGTGAAGCCTTCGAGCGCTATGGCGCCGACGCGGTGACGGTCAGCCCCTACATGGGCTTCGATTCGGTCGAACCGTATATGGAATGGCCGGACCGCGGCGTGATCGTGCTGTGCCGGACCTCGAACGCGGGCGGTTCCGACCTGCAGTTCCTGGACGTGGCGGGCCGCCCGCTATACCAGCACGTGGCCCAGCTGGTCGCCGAAAAATGGAACCGCAACGGCCAGTGCGCGCTGGTGGTGGGGGCGACCTTCCCGGACGAGATCGCGCAGGTGCGCAAGCTGATCGGCGATATGCCGCTGCTGATCCCGGGCGTGGGCGCCCAGGGCGGCGACGTCGAGGCGACCGTCAAGGCGGGCCGCACGGCGGATGGCGCGGGCATGATGATCAATTCGTCGCGCGCGATCCTGTATGCGACGCCGCAGGAGGGTGAGGATTTCGCGGCGGCGGCGCGGCGCGTGGCGCGCGAGACGCGCGATGCGATCAACGCGCATCGCCACGGTTGATAGCGCGGCGGAGCTTGAGTACTTAGGTTCCCGCCTTCGCGGGAACGACGTGCCGAGTGGAGTGGTCGAAGTTGAAGCCAACGCTCACCCCACACTCCAACAACGTCGTTCCCGCGGAGGCGGGAACCCAAGTCATTAGGGCAGCCCCCAGCTCAATACCGATCCGGCACAATCGACTCCGCATAGTCGTACAGCGCCCCAAGAATCTCCTCGGCGCGCTCGTCCGCCGTCTCCGACAGCGCATCGATCTCGGTAAACAGCTGGTCCACCGTGCGCGCCCCATGCGCGCCTTCGAACAGCCGCGCAGCGCGGTGCGCTTCCCACAACTGCATCTCGTCTTCCGATAGCGTGTGCGGGAAGTTGCGCGCGCGATAGCGGAACAAGAGTTCGTTGAGGCGCTCGTCCTCGAAGCTGACGCGCTTTGCCAGCGCCTCGGGCTTCTGCATGCGCAGCGACTCCAGCTGGCGGCGGTCGTCGCGGCTGACGAAGCCGCCGTACAGGTCTTCGTCGACGTCCACCGCTTCGCCCGCACCGGGTTTGGCCAGCACCTGGGCCCAGATCGCTCGCATGTCCGGCCCACCGGCCGCCAGCGCGGCGTGCGCGCGGCCGCGCTCCAGGTCGATGTCCCAGCGCGTGGCCAGCTCGGGCCGCAGGGTCTTGAGGTTCCCGACCAGCATCGGCGATTTGTTCAAGTGAACGCTCTTGATCGGCAGCCGGGTCACGCCTTCGGGCAGTTCGCTCGCGCGCGTGTACATGCGGGTGCGGATGGTGTCGGCGTCGAGCGCGAACAGTTCGGACGGGTCGTGGCGGCAGTCCCAGACCAGCACTTCGTTCTTGTTGGTCGGATGCTGGGCCAGCGGATAGACCAGGCCCAGGCAGCCGTACTCCACCGGGAACATGCCGGACACGTGCAGGAAAGGCTGGCGCTGGCCCGGGTCGAGGTGCAGTCCCATCTCGCTGGCGACGCGGTCCTTGCGGCGCAGCTCGAGGCAGAAGTCGAACAGGCGCGGCTGCTTGGCGCGGATCAGGCGCGCCAGCGCGATGGTGGCGCGCACGTCGGACAGCGCATCGTGCGCCGCTTCGTGGGCCAGGCCGTTGGCGGCGCTCAGGTGTTCCAGCCTGAAGCTCGGCTTGCCGTCTTCGCGGGTCGGCCATTCGATGCCTTCCGGGCGCAGCGCGTACACCATGCGCACTACGTCGAGCAGGTCCCAGCGGCCGCAGTTGTGCTGCCACTCGCGCGCATACGGATCGATCAGGTTGCGCCAGAACAGGAAGCGGGTTACCTCGTCGTCGAAGCGGATCGTGTTGTAGCCGACGCCGATCGTGCCCGGCTCGCTGAAGGCGGCTTCGATATGGCGCGCGAATTCGTGCTCGGGCACGCCCTGTTCGAGGCAGTGCTGCGGGGTGATGCCGGTGATCAGGCAGGATTGCGGGTCGGGCAGGAAGTCGTTGGCCGGCTGGCAGTACAGCATGATCGGCTCGCCGATCTCGTTGAGGTCGGCGTCGGTGCGGATCGCGGCGAACTGGGCCGGGCGGTCGCGGCGCGGCACTGCGCCGAAGGTTTCATAGTCGTGCCAGAGGAAGGTATGCGTGCTCATGTATTGTTATAAAGGCTGCCGTCACGGCGTCAACCGGCATGGTGGCACATCCGCGCGGAACAGTCACGACCGGCGGCAAAGGTCCGGGCCATTGCGTCAGGCGCAGACGCGGTCCCGTCCCGCTTCCTTGGCGCGGTACAGGGCGGCGTCGGCCGCCGCCAGCAGGCTGCGCTCGTCGCCTCCGGGCAGCAGGCTGGCCACGCCGAAGGAGCCGGTCAGGTGCGGCAGCGGCAGGCGCATATCGGGGAACACGACGGCCAGGCGCAGGCGCCGGCACAGGCGTTCGGCCACGCCGGTCGCCATGTCCGGCGTGGTATCGGGCAGCACGGCCAGCATCTCTTCGCCGCCATAGCGCACCGCAAAGTCGGATGGGCGGAGCGCGCCGCGGATCACGCTCGCGGCGGTGGCCAGCGCAGCGTCGCCGGCGATGTGGCCGTGGGTGTCGTTGAAGCGCTTGAAGTGGTCGAGGTCGATCATCACCAGCGACAGCGAGCTGCCGTCGGTGGCCGCGCGCGTCGCCAGCTTGGGCAGCATCTCGTTGAGCCAGGCGCGGTTGTACAGGCCCGTGAGCGGGTCGTTGAGCGAGAGCTGGCGGTAGAATTCGCCCAGCTTCTGGCGCCGGCGCAGCAGGGCGTTGGTGGCGCGGATGCGGAAGGACAGCAGGCGCAACAGGTTACGCGCCAGTACGCCCGACCGCTCGATCAGCGTCCACACCATATCGGATTCGATCACCAGCAGTTCGGTGTCCTCGAGCGCCGTCATCGCCGCCAGGTTCAGCGCGTCGTCCAGCACCGCCTGTTCGCCGACACTCTCGCCCGGGAGGATGCGGCTGGTGTTGCCCTCGTCGCCGGCATGGGCGTCGGGTGCGATCTCGAGCACGCCCGACAGCACGATGTACAGGCGCGCCTGGCCGCCATCGTCGATGCGGCGCCCGCGCGCCATGCGCACGACGGCGCAGCCAGCCACCATCGCGGCGATGGCCGGGTCGGTCTCGTCGCGAAACAGGTGCAGGTCGCGGATGGTGGTACGGGAAGCACCGAAGGTGCCGATGTGTTCCAAGTGGGGCCTCGAGCGAATCGCGTAAGGTTGAGTCCTTACAGCGGTGAAATGATAGCCTATCGGACCTGGAATGCGTATTCGGCGCGCCTTAAACAACAATGGTGACATGACGGCATGAGTGATTCTGACAATTGGCTGGATGATGTGCTCATTGATGCACTTGGGCACGCGCATCGGCTGGCCCCGGATGCGCGCATCGTGTCGCTGGTGCCGTCGATCACCGAGCTGCTGTGCGACCTCGGCCTGGCATCGCGGCTGGTCGGCCGCACCGGTTTCTGCATCCACCCGAAGGCGGTGGTGGCGGACATCCCCAAAGTGGGCGGCACCAAGGACGTCAACCTCGAGAAGATCCGCAAGCTGGCCCCGACCCACGTCGTGGTCAATATCGACGAGAACGAAAAGCCGACCGTCGATGCGCTGGCGCAGTTCGTGCCGCACGTGGTGGTCACGCATCCGCTGGTCCCGCAGGACAACCTGGCGCTGGCGCGGCTGATGGGCGGCATCTTTGGCGCCCGGGAGCAGGCCGCGTTATGGTGCGCGCAGTTCGAGGATGAACTGGCGCGGCTGCGCGCGCTGGCGCGCGGTCCCGCGCGCACGGTCCTGTACTGCATCTGGCAAGACCCGTGGATGAGCGTGTCGAAGGATACGTATATCGCCGCCATGCTGGCCGAACTGGGCTGGCGCGTGCCCGAACTGGGGGCGGCCCGCTATCCCCGTTTCGACTGGTCCGAAGCCCTGGTGGACGGGCTCGACGCCGTGCTGCTGTCGACCGAACCTTACCGGTTTACCGAGGCGCACGCGGACGCGCTGGAAAAGCAGATCGGGATTCCCGTGCTGCTGGTCGATGGCGAGATGATGTCGTGGTATGGAAGCCGAGCCCTGGCGGGCCTGCGCTATCTGCGCGAAGTGAGGGAAATGCTGGAAGGAAGCGCAGGCTGAAGTGCAGGCCCGGACGGGCCTGCGCTTCATTGGAGCACGATCACATATCCGTCAGGTGCTTGTCGGCGGTTGGATCTTCGGTGTGCGTGATCGAGGCGGCGCGCTGCTTGTCGTGCAGGCGGCCGA
This sequence comes from Massilia arenae, assembly GCF_008014745.1. GTDB lineage: Bacteria > Pseudomonadota > Gammaproteobacteria > Burkholderiales > Burkholderiaceae_D > Telluria > Telluria arenae. The sequence continues at coordinate 410,909 of NZ_VPFD01000004.1, read as the reverse complement.
GCGCGCTGTCCAGCGCACGCGCCAGCTTGCCGCCGGCGTTGTTGATGGCCTGGTGCAGGTCGGTGGCGTGCTCGTGGATGACGATCGGCGCAATGCCGGTCAGGCGTGCTTCGAGCATGCACGAATTGCCGCCGTCCGCCTTTTTCTCCTTGTTCTCATTACTCAAGTGAACGTCAACGCGGTTGACCTGGTCGCCAAAACGGCCGATGGAGGTGCGCACGACTTCCTGCACGTGCTCGTCCAGGCCCTGATGCTTGTTGATGGTGTTATCGGTATTTACGTTGATCTGCATGGATGGCTCCTGTAAGTCGTTACGGCTTCATCTTACACCTCTCGCGATTTTCGCCGCGCCCGCTCTGTTAGCGTCTTGCTAATTCCAATTCTCTATCGTTGTTGCTGAATTGCCACATAGAAATTATTTGCTCTTTTTGTAGGAATAGTCCTACTAAAATTGCCTGAAACCGCCAATTCTATCGAATTGTTTCGCCTTAACGTTCGAAAGTCACAAGATTCGAAAAAGGTTGCGCGTGGAAAAACCGATCAAACACGCAGAAGCCTCCGCGTTACACGGCCAATGCAATGACAGGAACAGGAATAACAAGATGCAATTGAAGCAACTGAAAATCGGCCAGCGCCTGGCGCTCGCGTTTGGCCTGGTACTTGTGCTGCTGGCTGTCGTGCTGGCGACGGGCGTCCAGAAACTGAGCGCCATGAACGATTTGCTGGTCAAGGTCGTGGAAGTGAACAATGCGCGCATCGACGCCGCCGGCGCGATGCGCGACAACCTGCGCCGGATCTCGATCGCCGTACGCGACATGACGATCATTTCGGACGAAGCCCAGATGCAGGAACAGTCGACCGCGATTGCCAAGGCGCGCGAAGCCTACGAGGCCGGCGCCAGACTACTGGATGGGTCGATCACTTCCGATGAAGGCAAGGCCCAGCTGGCCAACACCGCTGCGGCCGCCGCCAAGGTGCTGCCGCTGATCGCCAAGGGCGAAGCGCTGGCGCGGCAAAACGACCTCGATGCTGGCCGGGATTTCCTGCGCAACGAGTTCGTGCCGGCCATGCGCGGCTGGACCACCTCGATCGACGACATCATCACTCTGCAGAGTACGCGCAACAATGAAGACCAGGCCCGTGGACGCGACGCCTATGCGCAGGCACGCGTGCTGATGTTCAGCGTCGGCGGCTTCGCCCTGATCGCGGCGGTCGCCATCGCCTGGCTGATCACCCGCTCGATCACCCGCCCGCTGAACCGGGCCGTGGAAGTGGCGCGCACCGTCGCCGCCGGTGACCTCTCCAGCCACATCGAGGTGACCTCGCTGGATGAAACCGGCCAGCTGCTGGGTGCGCTGAAAGACATGAACACGAACCTGCGCGACATCGTCAGCCAGGTGCGCGAAGGCACCGACACCATCGCCACCGCCTCGGACGAGATCGCGTCGGGCAACCTCGACCTGTCGAGCCGCACCGAGCAGCAGGCCAGCTCGCTGGAAGAAACCGCTTCGTCGATGGAAGAACTGACCTCGACCGTCAAGCAGAATGCGGAACACGCACGCCAGGCCAACGGTCTCGCGCGCTCGGCCTCCGACGTCGCGATCCGGGGCGGCGCCGTGGTGTCCGACGTGGTCGAGACCATGGGCGCCATCCACGCGTCGGCCAGCAAGATCGTCGACATCATCTCGGTGATCGACGGCATCGCCTTCCAGACCAATATCCTGGCGCTGAATGCGGCGGTCGAAGCGGCGCGCGCCGGTGAGCAGGGCCGCGGCTTTGCCGTGGTGGCGAGCGAGGTGCGCAACCTGGCCCAGCGTTCGGCCAGCGCGGCCAAGGAAATCAAGACCCTGATCGACGACTCGGTGAACAAGGTCGACGAAGGCAGCCGCCTGGTGAGCCAGGCCGGCGCCACCATGGACGAGATCGTCGTGAGCGTCAAGCGCGTGACCGACATCATGGGCGAGATCACGGTCGCCAGCCACGAGCAGGAAAACGGCATCGAGCAGATCAACCAGGCGGTGACCGAGATGGACGCGGTGACCCAGCAGAACGCGGCCCTGGTCGAAGAGGCGGCGGCCGCCGCCCAGTCGCTGAAGGAACAGTCGGCGCTGCTGGCCGAGACGGTCAGCGTGTTCAACCTGGGGACCGGCCAGCGCAATGCCGGCGCGGCCCGTCCGGCGTCGGCAGCGTCGGCGTCACACCAGCGCGCGCTGGCGGTGGCCTGAAGCCAGGGCGCGGGAGTTTAATTCCCGCGCTCTTTTTCGTGGTGCGGGAAGCGGTCCATCCTTGACAGCACCGGGAACAGCACCGCCCACAGCCCGGTGACCACCAGCGTGGCGACGCCGCCCAGCAGGATGGCGCGCGTCAGGCCCAGCCAGCCGGCGGTGACGCCGGACTCGAATTCGCCCAGCTCATTCGAGGCGCCGATGAACACCGAGTTCACGGCGCTGACCCGGCCGCGGATCTCGTCCGGGGTCTCGTACTGCACCAGCAGGTGGCGGATGTAGACACTGACCATGTCGCCCACGCCGAGCAGGAACAGGGCGGCCAGCGCGACCGGGAAGCTGTCGGTCAGGCCGAGCACGATCACGCACACGCCGTACAGCGCGACGCCGCCGAACATCCAGGCCCCGACCCGGCGCGTGATCGGGAACATCGCGAGCGTGATCGAACACAGGGCGGCGCCGACGCCGGGCGCGGTGCGCAGGAAGCCGAGGCCGGTGGGGCCGGCGCCCAGGATGTCGTGGGCGTAGGCTGGCAGCAGGGCGGTGGCGCCGCCGAACAGCACCGCGAACAGGTCGAGCGAGATGGCGCCCAGCACGATCGGGCGCGAGCGCACGAAGCGCAGGCCCTCGAGCAGGGTGTGCCAGCTGACCGGCGCCTTGTTGATGATCTGCTGGATGCTGCGCGTGTTCGTCATCAGGAGCACCGCCAGCGCCAGCAGGCTGGCCGAGGTCATGTGCACGACCTGCGCGCCCAACACATACAGCAGGCCGCCGACGATCGGCCCCAGGATCATCGCCACGTGCATGGTCGACGAGCCGAGCGCCACCGCCTGGCTGAACTCGCGGTCGGGCACCAGGTTCTTTAGCACCGCCTGCGAGGCCGGCATCATGAAGGCGCGCGCGCTGCCGAACACCACCAGGATCGCGAACACCGGCCACACGACCGTGCTGCCGCTGGCGGTAAACGCGATCAGCAGCGCGCTGCACAGCAGCTGCACCGCCATGCAGGCCATGACGATCAGGCGCCGGTTGTAACGGTCGGCCACGTGGCCGGCCCACAGGATAAATAACAGGAACGGCGCGAACTGCGCCAGGCCGATCAGGCCGAGATCGAACAGGCTGCCGGTGATCTGGTACACCTGCCAGCCGATCGCCACGCTCTGCATCTGGACGGCAAAGGTGGCGAGAAAGCGCGCCGAGAGATAGAAGGCGAGATTGCGGTTGCGCAGGACGCCGAGGCGGCCGGAGGGAGACAGCAGGGACATGGATTGTTCGGGGCGACGGGATAACCCATCATTGTGCCCGAAGATGCGGCGCCGCGTCGGCGCCGCCAGCGGCGGTTCAACCGCCCGCCAGGTCCGCCTCGGTGGTAAACGAATCGGCGAAGAACTCGTCTTCCGGCAGGCCGCACAAGGCCGTGTAGTCGCGGCGCGCCGAATCGACCATGACCGGGGCGCCGCAGGCGTAGACCTGGTGTCCCGACAGGTCGATGACGTCCTGCATGACGGCCGCGTGCACGAAGCCGGTGCGGCCCGTCCAGCCATCTTCGGGCAGCGCGTCCGAGATCACCGGCACGTAGGTGAAGTCGGGCAGCGTGGTTTCCCAGGCGCGGCACAGCTCGTCCATATACAGGTCTTGCGGGCGGCGGCCGCCCCAGTACAGGCGCACCGGGCGGGTCGACTTCAGGTGCATCAGGTGCTCGACCAGGGCCTTCACCGGCGCGAAACCGGTGCCCGAGGCCAGCAGCACGATCGGCTTGTCGGATTCTTCGCGCAGGAAGAAGGTGCCCAGCGGGCCCTCGAAGCGCAGGATGTCGCGTTCCTTCATGGCGCCGAACACGTGGTCGGTGAACAGGCCGCCCGGCAGGTGCCGGATGTGCAGTTCGAGCGGGCCTTCGAACGACGGCGCGTTGGCGATCGAGTAGGCGCGGCGCTTGCCGTCCTTGAGCAGGAATTCGATGTACTGGCCGGCGCGGTAGGCCAGCAGTTCGTTGGCCGGCAGCTGCAGGTTGACGATCGCGACGTCGGGCGCGGCGCGGCGGATGGCGGCGATCCGGGTCGGCATCTTGCGCAGCGGGTAGTCCGAGCTGCCGCCCACTTCGCGCGCCTCGATCACCAGGTCGGTGCTCGGCACGGCGCAGCAGAACAGCGACATGCCGGCGGTCTTCTCGATGTCGGACAGCGCGCGCTGCTGGTGCGGCTTGTGCTCCACCGCGCCATCGAGCACCTTGCCCTTGCACGAGCCGCAGGCGCCGTTCTTGCAGCCATAGGGCAGGCCGATGCCGGCGCGGATGGCCGCGGAAAGAACGGTTTCATCGGCTTCGCAGGTGAACTGGCTGCCGCTGGGCTGGACGGTGATCTGGAAGGTCATGCGAAGTCTGAGGTAGGTGCGCACTGGCGCAAGTGGTTGATCCGATGGCGGTTTTGTCGAAGCAGGGCGTTATTTTACACTGGCCCCGGATTTGCCGGGCACGGCCCTGTGCTAAAGTGCCGCGATCCGCATTGTCCAGCTACCCACCCATGTCCCAACGCGCCCCTTTCGCCCGTCCCCGCCTGCTCATCGTCGGTTGCGGCGACGTCGGCATGCGCCTGTTGCCGCTGCTGGCCGGCAGGTTCCGGGTGTTCGCCCTGACCAGCCAGCCCGAGCGCCGCGCCGAGTTGCGTGCCTTGGGCGCGGTGCCGGTGGTGGCCGACCTTGACCGCCCCGCGACCCTGGCGCGCCTGGGGCGGCTGGCGCCATGGGTGCTGCACCTGGCGCCGCCGCAGGCGGATGGCGAGCACGATCGGCGCACGCGCCACTTGGCGGCAGCGCTGGGAAAGGTCGAGCGCATGGTGTATGTGAGCACGAGCGGCGTGTACGGTGATTGCGGCGGCGCGCTGGTCCATGAGCACCGCCCGGTGGCGCCGCGCAATGCGCGCGCGCGGCGGCGCGTGGACGCCGAACGCGTCCTGCGCGCGTGGGCCCTGGCCACCGGCGCATCGCTGGCCATCCTGCGTGTGCCGGGCATTTATGCCGACGACCGCCTGCCGCTGCGCCGGCTGGAGCAGGGCACGCCGGCGCTGCGTGCCGAGGACGACGTCTACACCAGCCACGTGCACGCCGACGACCTGGCGCGCATCGTGCTGGCAGCCTTGCTGCGCGGACGGCCCGGGCGTGTGGTGCACGCGGTCGACCGCACGCGCATGAAGATGGCCGACTATTTCGATGCCGTGGCCGACGCCTTCGGCATGCAGCGCCCGCCGCGCCTGGCGCGCGCCGAACTGCAAACCGCGGTGTCGCCGATGCTGCTGTCCTTCATGTCGGAATCGCGGCAGCTGGACGACACGCGCCTGCGCCGCGAACTGCGGGTGCGCCTGCGCCATCCCGACGTCGCCACGACGCTGGCGCGCCTGCGCCGGGGCCCATGACGTCCCATGAGAACGCCCTTATGGATTAGTAAACATTATTTATCGACTATCTGTATAATTTCGCGTCCCGCGAAAACAGCCGTATAAATACTAACGGTTTGCCTCTTTCTGCTAATTTTTCGCGGTGCAACGTGTTAAATAGCAAATTAACAATAATACTGAAAGAGCCATGCCGATTCGCCGCCTTCCACCCGGCGCCGAGTACGACCCTAACCGGGTCCTCGACGCCATCATTTCCCGCCTGCGCCTGAAGAACGACGCCGCCCTGTCGCGGCTGCTCGAAGTCGCGCCACCCGTGATCAGCAAGATCCGCCACAGCACGCTGCCGATCGGGGCCACGCTGTTGATCCGCATGCACGAGGAGAGCGATTTCAGCATCGGCGAATTGCGTGCGCTGATGATCAGGAAGGGAAGCGAAGCAGGGCTGGCGCTCGCCGAATAAAGCGACAGCCGGGATGGCGGCATGGCTGCCATCCCGGCTGCGAGGGTCAAGCAGGCAGATCAGGCGGTGTGCAGGGACTTGCCGGGGGCAGCGCAAAACGCGGTGGCATTGGCCTGCTTACCCGGGGCGGCGCAAAACGCGGTGTCGCTGGCTTGCTTGCCCGGGGCGGCGCAAAACGCGGTGTCGCTGGCTTGCTTGCCCGGGGCGGCGCAAAACGCGGTAGCGCTGGCCTGCTTGCCCGGGGAGGCGCAGAATGCGGTATCGCTGGCCTGCTTGCCTGGCAATGCGCAGAATGCGGTATCGCTGGCCTGCTTGCCCGGCGCTGCGCAGAAAGCGACGTCGCCTTTGATGACCACGCCGAACTCGGCCTCATAGATGTCGCGCATGCGGTCGCCGGCACGCTGGCGTTCGCCATCGTCGGCGCCGGCGCCCATGCCGACATACGGATAGTGGTGTAGGAAGAATCCGAAGGTGGCCTCACAGTCGCGGGCGTATTTCATGGTGTCCAGGATGTGATAGTGCCAGAAGGTGTCGACGTCGAAGGTCGGCGACGCGCCCGCATCCGGGTATTTTTTCATCAGGAACAGGAAGCGGCGGTACTCGGCCTCGACGGCATTGGCACGGTGTTCGGACCAGCCTTCGCCCGATTCCACGTGCATCAGTTTCATCTTGATCGGGGCCAGGTCGAGTGCTTCAAAGACGGAGAATTCGGTATTGGTCGACATCGTTTCACCTCGTTTTGTGTTGTAGACGTTGGTGGTGCTTCATCCCTGTTTTTCCTGCTGCGCTTAGGTACTGCGCTTGTGCTGCTCAATGGTCAATAATGGCCTCCTGCATGCTCGATAAAGGAAGAATTCCGGTGTGTTGACCGGCGACAGCTATAGGAATTGTCCTGCGGTCTGTCAGAGTAATTGTTGAGGTTGCTCAAATGCCGGGGACTTTGCGGGTTTTTGGCAACAGCCATACGCACATTGCCAGTCACTTCAGGCAGCCACTGCGATCGGAGACGCCTTGCCGGGATAGAAGTCCATGCCCAGGTCCCTGTACATGCCGATCACCGGGATCGTGACGACGATCGTGGTGCCCGAATCGAGCCCGCTGCTGATCGAGAACGAGCCGCCAAGGATGCCGACCCGCTCTTCGATTCCGACCAGGCCGAACGAACCGTTGCGGTTGCGGCTGCCAGGCTGCATGCCGACGCCGTTGTCGCGGATGGTCATGGTGAGCATGTCGGCCTGCTGCTGCAAGGCGATCCTGACCCTGGTAGCGCGCGCATGCTGCGCGACATTGTTGAGAGACTCCTGCAGGATGCGGAAGAAGGCGGTCGCGCAATGGTCGTCGATGCGATGCTCGCCGTCGTCGTCGACCAGTTCGCACTCGATGCCGGTACGGCGCGCGAAATCGGCCACCTGCCAGTCGACTGCCGCCGACAGGCCCAGGTCCAGCACGTTGGGACGCAAGTCGTTGATGATCTGGCGCACGCTGCGGATGGTGACCTCGATCTGGCGCACGGTGGCGTCGGCGCGCGCGTGCAGGCGCCGGTGGCCGCCGCGGGTGCGATTGGCCAGGAGTTCTGCCTCGATCTTCAGCGCCAGCAGGTTCTGCGCCAGGTCGTCGTGGATCTCGCGCGCGATGCGCTTGCGTTCGCCTTCCTTGATCTGCTCGGCGTGCGCCGCCAGCAGGCGCAGCTTTTCGTGGCTGGCCTGCAGCTTGGCCTGGCTGGCGCGCAGCTCGCGGGTCATTTCCTCGGCCATGCGCAAGGCGTTGCGACGCGACGAGGCCAGGGTCTGGAACAGGGCGTAGAGCAGGGCGGCGCTCATGCTGGCGGCGAAGGATGCCAACCATGGGTAGTACATGTCGAAACGGGTGTAGAGCGCCGACTTGGCGACGCTGAAGTCCGCGCGCCATACGCGCTGGTTGAATTCGATCGGCAGGCTGGTTGCGAACACGCTGCCGTCGTCGGGTGGCGGCGCCGGCTTGGGGTGTTCGACGGTGGCCAGGCTGTCGTAGAGGACGGTCCGTGGCGCCGGTTCGCCAGGCTCGGTCAGCTCGGTCAACATCAGGCGCACGCCTTCGACCGGGAACTCGTCCAGCACGCCGTTGACCAGCGGCGTAACCCCGAACCCCAGGCCGGCCGAGCCGACATAGGCCAGGCGCCGCTGTTCCGCACTGGAAGCGGGCATGTCGCCGCGATAGACCGGCAGGCGCAACGCCAGCGCGATCTGGTTCGGCTCGGGCCGCAAGGCGATGCGAGTGCCGGAAGCGCTCAGCAGGCCGCTGTCGCGCGCATGCGCCATGACGCGCCGGGTGATGCCGCGCGCCTCCAGGTCCAGGCCCAGCTTGTCGTACAGGTCGGGCGACAGCGGCTCCATATACACCAGCACCGTGTAGCTGTCGCGCTCGGATGAGGGCAAGAGCGGCGTGTGATGGTGCACGCCATGCTTCGCCAGCCGTGCACGCAATTCCTCGTTTAGTGCCGGCAGGCCGTCAGCGCGCACCATGCGCGCATAATTGAGGACCACGATGCCGGGAAAATTGCGCTTGATATCGAGTTGCTCGACGTACTGGCGGAACTGGGACGCGGTGGTGTCAGGGTTAACGCGAAACAGCCCCGCGACCCCGCGCAGCACGTCGCCATAGCTCTTGATACGGGTATCGATATTGTTTTGGGCGGCGCGCGCCATGCCGCGAAATCGCGCGTGGGCATCGCTCTCGATCGCCTCCGCTGTGGCGAAATAGGCGCCGGCGCCGAAAGCCAGCGACAGCAGCACACCCGTGATCAGCGTGGCTGGCGCGAACATCGCGGAAGGTCGATCTGAAGGCATGCGGTGGTCTCGAAAATGCGGGGTGGCGCGTGGTCGCGCTCGGCGTCAATACTTACGTACGCTAAGCAATGTCTGACGAGACAGGAGCTATCAGGTTTACTAGGTTTTACAAAAACACGACGTCTGGAAGTGAGGCTGCCGACGTATGCCTCAGGGAGTGCATCGTCGTTCTTGCAAAAAAAGCGCTGCGGCCATGGGCTGCAGCGCCTTGGGGTGACTCGGAGCGGCAGTTAGTTGAAGCTCAGCCCATTATTGCTGGCGTTGCTGACCTTCTTGCCTTTCAGGTCCACCGTGAAATGGTCGCTCGGCTTGGCCGAACCCAGGCCCTTGAGGATGGCAAACACCTGCTTGAACTGGTTCTGGAACGGCACGTGCACCGGGTTCTGGTCGGATGGCTTGTCGCCTACCTTGACGATCGCCGCCGGCGTTGCCGGGAAGGCGGCCATCAGGAGCTTGTACTGGTTCACGCGCTGCTGGCCCATATCGCGCAGGGCCAGTTCGCCCGCATACACGGTGCGGTGGAAGTCGCCGTAGAAATCATAGGCCGAGATGGCGGCGAAGTCGTCCAGGCGCAGGCCGGCGGCGCTGGCCAGCTTGTCGGCGCGCGCGGTGGCGTCAGCCCAGTCGGTCGCCAGGGTCGAGGCCGGCGCCGCGGTGCCGGCTGCGGTACCCGGTGCGGCGCAGGCTGCGGTCAATGGAACGACGCCAGGCGCGTCCTTCAGCTGGGCCAGCGTCACCTTCGTCTGCAACTGCGACAGGATCAGCATCTGCTTGCCATTCAGGGCCATCGCCGCTTCCTTCATCTCGCATGGCCAGTATTCGTCCATGAAGCGCAGGCGCGACAGTTCACCGAAGTACTGATGGGTGTACTCGCCGTAGGAACGGGTCTCGAGGATGTCGCGGTCCCAGCGCTTGGCGGCGTCGACGGGCGCCGAGCTGCCCTTCAGGTAGTCGTTTTCGACCACGTAGTGCGGGAACAGCTCGGCAAAGCGCGGCACCGTGTTCAGGGGCATGGTCTGGACGTCGATCGTATCCTGGTTCTTGTAGGTGACGATCTTGTAGGCCGCGCCGTACACCGCCAGCGAAGGCGACTGGACGTTGACCAGGTAGTTGCCGCCGGCATCCTGGTGGTCGTTGGTGCCGTTGAAGTGCATGTGGCCGCCGACGTGCAGGCGCAGGCCGGTCGCCGCCACGGCGTTGGCGACGGTCTGGTCCGGCACGCGCGCGGTCTGGAAGGCGCCCGACTTGAACACGGCCTTCATGGCCGAGGTCTGGTTGGCGTAGAAGTCCATGGTCGGGTAGTGCGAGAAGGCCATCAGCTGCTTGCCTTCCGCCTTGGCGCGGGCGGCGACCGACTTGATATAGTCCATCAGGAACATCTTGTGGGTGATCACCTTGTTCCAGCCGGCGTTGCCGGCGCCGTCGTAGCCCTTGAAGTCGTGCGGCTTGGCCGGATCGAACTTCGCGTTCGGGACGAAGACGTTGGCGTCGATCGAGAGCAGCCACAGGCCCTTGACCGGCTCCACCAGGTAGGTGCTGTCGATCATCTCGGTACATTTGGTGAAGGCCTTGCCCAGCTTGGCTTCGCCGGCCGCTTTGTAGGCGCCGCCCGAACCTTCGAGGCAAATCTCGAACTGGCGGTTCTTCACCGCGGCCTGGGCCAGCGCTTCGTCATAGCTGTACTTGCCGCCAGCGTACTTGCTGAACGGGGTTTCCCACAGCAGGTCGGCCTTGTTCGGCATGAAGCCGAATTCCGCCATCTTGGTCATCAGGCGTTCGGTGCCTTGTTCCATGATCTGGTCGGTGCAGATCACGGTCGGGTCCTTGGCGACGCAGGCCGGATTGCCGGTCGCGTAGATCTTCTGTTCCTTGCCTTCCTTGGTCAGGAAGTCGTTCTTGCCGGCTTCGTTGTCGTCGTAGGGCTCGACCGGATCATGGTTGCCCGGCGCCAGGAAGAAGCGCATGCCCTTGGCCTGATAGGTCTTCATGATCTCGGCAATGCCGTCGACGTTCATCGGCTGGGCGTCGTCGGTGTAGTCGCCCGGCAGCGCCACGACGCGGATGCCCTTGGCGTAGGCGTCGTCCAGCGCGGCGAAGAAGGCGAAGTAATTCTCGTTGAACAGGCGGGTCGAGGTCAGCTGCGCGTACATCGTGCGGATGGTCGCGTTCTTGCCATCCTTGGTCGGGATGCCGGCGAACTGGCTGTTCTTGAAGTCGCCGTAGACGTTCTGGAAGTGCACGTCGCTCATGAAGGCGACCGGCGTCGGCACCGGAGCGGGCGCAGGGTCCGGCGTCTGCACTGGCGGCGGTGGCGGCGTGGTCGCGACGGGATCGGATGGATCGCTGGGGCTGCAGCCGGCCAGCAGGGCCAGGGAAAGGGCGGCGGCGCAGGAAGCGGCGGCGGTGAAACGTAAGGGGGTCATGCAAGTCTCCGGTCGGAAAGATGGCCGGCATGATGGCATTCTTGCATGACCGCTTTGTTACAAGGAGACGCCTCGGGCGTCACCTTTGTCTTGCGCGCCTTCACCGCAAAGTAAAAATCCCGCCGCGGCAACGCCGGGGCGGGATTCGTTCGTGGCAGCAAAGGACTTACTTACCCCAGCTATCCTTCAGCGTGGTCACACGATTGAACACCGGCTTGCCGGGTTGCGAATCGACGCGGTCCGCCACGAAGTAGCCATGACGCTCGAACTGGAAGCGCTGGTCGGCCACGGCATCCTTCAATCCCGGTTCCAGGTAGGCGGTAATGGTCTCCAGGGCATTCGGATTGAGCACCGACTTGAAGTCCTTGCCACCCGCGTCCGGCTGCGGATCGGTAAACAGGCGGTCGTACAGGCGCACCTCGGCTTCGAGCGCACCTGCCGCGCTGACCCAGGTGATATTGCCCTTGACCTTGTAGTTATCGGCGCCCGGCGTGCCCGACTTCGAATCCTCGAAGTACTTCACGTGCACGGCGATCACCTTACCGTCGGCATCCTTGTCGAAGCCGGTGCACTCGACCACGTAGCCGTACTTCAGGCGCACGCGGCTGCCCGGCTGGTCGCCCACTGGCGGGGTGAAGCGGAAGTAACCCTTGGTCGGGGTTTCCATGAAGTCTTCCTGCTCGATCCACAGCTCGCGCGTGAACGGGAAGGTGCGCTTGCCCATTTCCGGATGGTGCGGATGGACCGGCGACGAGCATTCCACCGACTCGCCTTCAGGGAAGTTATCGACGATCAGCTTCAAGGGACGCAGGACGGCGATGGCGCGCGGCGCCTTCGGATCCAGGTCGTCGCGCAGCGCGCCTTCCAGCGTGCCCATGTCGATCCAGCCGTCGGCCTTCGAGACGCCGATGCGCTCGCAGAACAGCTGGATCGATTCCGGCGTATAGCCGCGGCGGCGCAGGCCGACGATGGTCGGCATGCGCGGGTCGTCCCAGCCGGTCACGGTGCCGTCGTCGACCAGCGCGCGCAGCTTGCGCTTGGAGGTGACAACGTAGGTCAGGTTCAGCCGCGCGAATTCGTACTGGCGCGGCACCGGCTTGTTGAAGAAGCCGCCCTCGGCCAGGGTCGCCACCAGCCAGTCGTAGAACGGACGGTGGTCCTGGAATTCCAGCGTGCACAGCGAGTGAGTGATGTTCTCGATCGCATCCGAGATCGGGTGCGTGTAATCGTACATCGGGTAGATGCACCAGGCGTCGCCCGTGCGGTGGTGGTGCGCATGGCGGATGCGGTACAGGGCCGGGTCGCGGTTGGTCATGACCGGGGACGCCATCGCATCCTCGCTCATCTTGGCGCGCAGGATGTGCTCGCCGTCCTTGTACTTGCCGGCCCGCATGTCGCGGAACAACTGCAGCGATTCCGCGGACGGGCGGTCGCGGAACGGCGAGTTGGTGCCCGGGGTGCCGAAATTGCCGCGGTTCTTCGCCATGTCTTCGGCGCTCTGGCTGTCGACGTAGGCGTAGCCCTTCTCGATCAGGTATTCGGCCATCTTGTACAGCTGCTCGAAATAGTCGCTGGCAAAGTACAGGTGTTGCTGGCCTTCGCGCTCCCACGAGAAACCGAGCCACTTGACGCTATCCATGATGGTGTCGACGTATTCCTGGTCTTCCTTCTCCGGATTGGTGTCGTCGAAGCGCAGGTGGCACAGGCCGGCGTAGTCGCGCGCCAGGCCGAAGTTCACGCAGATCGACTTCGCGTGGCCGATGTGCAGGTAGCCATTCGGTTCCGGCGGGAAGCGGGTAATGACCGGCGGCAGGCCGTCGCGCTGGTGGGTGCCTGCGGCCAGGTCGGATTCGACGATCGCACGGATGAAATTCGACGACGGTGCATTGCCCGGCGCCGGGGTATTCTTGTCGTTGCTCATGAAATAGTTCTGGAAGGGTAAGTTGGGGGGCATTTTACCGTACCCGGAGGCGGCTGAGGTTGCCCGCGTCGCGAGCCGGACATGGGCGCTCGCGCCACGTCCGGCGTTTTCTATAGGATAATCTCTGTTTACCGTATTTTAAGATAGTTGCCGGGAGAGTTTCTGTTGGAAAATTTATATGCGATCCTCGGCGTCGCGCCGAACGCCACCGACGACGAGATCAAGAAAGTCTACCGCTCGCTGGCCATGCGCTACCACCCGGACCGCAACGGGGCGCCCGGCGCGGAAGCGCGTTTCAAGGCCGTCACCAAGGCCTACGAGATCCTCTCGGACCGTGCCAAGCGCGAGGAATACAACCAGAGCGTGAACCACCGCATCGTGCTGGACGCCGAGGCCGAGGCCTTCGAGCTGTGGCGCTCGCTGTTCGCGCTCAACGGCGTAAACCTGCCGGCCAACTGACCCGGCACTACGGCAACACTGGATGCGGCCGAGCGCCGCGTCCCATCAACAGGATAGAACATGAAGAACGTACATCCCGAATTCTCCTTCCAGTCGCGTGAGCTGGAAGGCCAGATCGAGGGCACCCTGGGCGACCCGCCCAATCGCAAGAACTACGACATGATGGTCGGCGCGCTGGTGTCCGAATACGCCGACGGCGGCGGCATCGACGACGTCAATATGATGGCGTTCGCCCTGGTCGACAAGATCCGCTTCCTGGATCCGAAGGGCCTGATGCGCGAAGCGGCCGACTACGCCGACGGCGACCCGGCGCGCGTGTTCGCCATGGCCGAGTGCAATGGCGACGACGGCAAGGCGATGTATGAAGGCATGACCGCCAACTACCCGGAACTGGCGCGCCAGGCCATCATCACCGCCTTCCTGTTCAAGAACCAGAACCGCTGGGATGACGAGGATCAGTCGCTCGAGCAGCTCGGCCGCAACGACGACGGCGACGAGGTCGACGATAACGGCGACGCCACCGACGACTTCACCGGCCTGTTCGACGAAGGAGACCGCGATGAGCGATGAGAGCAGCAAAACCAATCTACCGGCCCTGGTCAGCCAGGTCGGTGAGCTGGTGCTGGCCGGTTCGCTGGAGCATGCCGAAGAGGTGTTCTCCAAGGCCGCCGACGAGCATGGCGACTACGCCGTAGCCCAGGTCCTGACCGAGCTGCCGCCGCAAGTGACCGCGCTGCACCTGTCGGGCTTCGATGGCGGCAAGACTTCGCTGGCCACCATGCTGGTGCCGCCCAAGGCCTGGGCCGACAGCCTGGCCTTCATCGCCGCCACCTGGCCCGATAACCTGATCGAGGACGATCCCGAGCGCATCGCCGAGAACCTGTTCAACCACGTGCACGGCGTGGTCTACGCCCAGGACGACGAAGAGCGCCGCAATGAACTGCTCGAGGCGGCATCCGCCACCGACCATGGCGCGACCGTGTTCGCGATCCTGTGGTCGCTGGCGCCGAAGGAAATCCTGGAAGTGGCGGGCGAGATCCTGTCGAAAGGCCGCTACGTCAGCGGCCAGACCAGCGCCGACAGCGACATCGTGCCGCTGGCGGTCGACCTGGCCAAGGCCACCGAAGACGGCTGGGAGCGTTCGCTGCTCGAGCTGTTCCCGGAGTTCCGCCACAGCGCCGAGATGGCCGAGATCGAGCTGCCTGACGATCCGGACGAAGAGTCCGAATTCATGCAGCGCTCGACCCGCGACCTCCTGTTGCGCCTGAGGAAGCAAGTGCCGTCGGTGCGCAGCATGCCGCGCCGCAGCCCGCGCCGCAGCCTGGGCTCGGACATCTTCTCGTGACGGGAGCCGCCGCTTATATGCTGCCAGCCATCGTCATCGAACAACCGCCGCGCCTGATCCGTGCGATCAGGCTGCTGCCGGGCGAAGCCACGCCGGAAGAAGCGGCGATCCTGGCCGACGAGCTGTCCGGGATTACCGCCATGGTGGCCGAGAAGTTCACCAACGACCGCACCGCCGAAGGGATCGCGCGCGCGCTGCTGCTGACCGTGGGCGGTGTGTCCCTGGGCCTCGAGCACCTGATCCAGAGTGTGGACGAGGGCGACCTGGACGCGCTCGACATCCTGGTGGGGGAGGGCGCCGAACACGCCTTCCAGGCCGGTTTCCGCATGATCCGCGAGCTGGCCGCGCTGCCCGAGGACAGCCTGGTGAGCGAGTACGACAACGATCCGGTGTACGCCCAGCGCCGCCTGAAGGAGCTGTTCGTCGACATCTGCACCGCCGATCCGGGCGAATCGTGGTCGGGCTACGAGCGCTTCCTGGGCCAGGTCCAGCAGCGCCAGCAGGTCCAGGCGACCGTCAAGGCCGCCGAGTGGCTGCGCAAGAACCACTACGAGGGCCCGGTCAAGGATCCGGACCTGAATTCCGAGGGCGTGATCGCGCTGGCCATCATCTTCGCGGCCGAGGGCGGCGCGCGCATCACGGCGCGCACCGGACAGAGCGAGTTCGAGCGCTTCGTGAAGGCGCTGCGCAAGCACCAGCCGGACTTCGAGCAGGGCTGGGCCGAGTTCCTGGCGCGCATCCCGCCGGCTCTCCAGCCGGTGATCGCCGAGCGCATCGACATCTACCGCAAGCATTGCACGGTGCTGGAACAGATCGGCACGAAGGCGACGATCGCCCAGCTGATGACCGAGCTGGAGAACTACGCCGGTTCCGAAGTAGATCCGGAATATCCTTGAGCACGCCTGCATGAGCACCCCCGGCGCACGCATCGCCGCCGGCAGCCCGGCCTTCCGGCGCATCAACCGCGCGATGGCGTTCGGGGGCTTTTCCATCTTCGCCCTGCTGTACTGCGTCCAGCCGCTGATGCCGCTGCTGGGCCATGACTTCCGGCTATCGCCGGCCCAGAGCAGCCTGGTGCTGTCGGTCTCCACCGCCACCCTGGCGCTGGCGCTGCTGGGTTCTTCCAGCGTGGCCGAGCGCTTCGGCCGCAAGCCGGTGATGGTTGCCTCGATGATCAGCGGCGCGGTGCTGACCCTGGTCTGCGCCTTCGCCGCCAACTACACGCAGCTGGTCGCCGTACGCGGCCTGATGGGCCTGATGCTGGGCGGCTTGCCGGCGGTGGCCATGGCCTACCTGAGCGACGAGATCGAGCCGACCTCGCTCGGCCTGTCGATGGGCATGTATATCAGCGGCAGCGCCTTCGGCGGCATGAGCGGGCGGGTGATCTCGGCCTTCATCAGCGATGTCGCGTCCTGGCGCGTGGCGGTCGGTCTGCTCGGCGCGGCCGGGCTGTACGCGGCCTGGGAATTTTCGCGCAGCCTGCCGCCGTCGCGCCATGGCGGCGCGCTGCCGGCACGCGGGCCGGGCTTCGTCGACGGCCTGCGCATCCATTTGCGCGACCCGGGCCTGCCCTGGCTGTTCGCGCTGCCGTTCCTGCTGATGGGGGCTTTCGTCAGCCTCTATAACTACATCGGCTACCGCCTGCTGGCGCCGCCGTTCGGGCTGCGCCAGAGTGCGGTCGGGCTGCTGTCGCTGCTCTACCTGCTGGGCATCTTCAGCTCGATGTGGGCCGGCAAGCTGGCTGACCGCCTGGGCCGGCGCAACGTGCTGTGGCTGGTGATGGGGGTGATGATCGCCGGCTTGCTGGTGACGCTGGTCGATGCGGTCGTCGCCGTGGTGCTGGGCGTGGGCCTGGCAACGTTCGGCTTCTTCGCCGCCCATTCGGTGGCCAGCAGCTGGGTCGGACGGCGTGCCCAGCCGCCGCAGGCGCTGGCCTCGGGCATCTACCTGTTCTTTTATTATCTCGGCTCGAGCGTGGTGGGGTGGTTCACCGGCTATGTGTACGAGCACTGGGCCTGGCCCGGGGTGGTGGCGCTGCTGGGCGCGATCCTCGGCATCGGCCTGCTGATCGCGCTGCGCCTGCGCACGCTGGCGCCAGTCGCCGTCAGCGGCAGGTAGGGTGGAAACAGGCGGGTAGCGCTGGAAGTGCGACGGAAAGTGCGCGCACAAATGAAAACGCCACGCTGGGCGTGGCGTCTGTTACCGATGGGCGGTGCGCCGATCAGCGGCGTGCCGCGCGGTTCACCGGAGGGCGTGGACCGGTGCCGGTCTTGCCGAGGTGACGGAAGGTGATGCGGCCCTTGCTCAGGTCGTAGGGCGAGAGTTCCAGGCTGACCTGGTCGCCGGCGATGATGCGGATGTGGTTCTTGCGCATCTTGCCGGAAGTGTAGGCGATCAGCTTGTGGCCGTTTTCGCAATCGACGCGATAACGCGAATCGGGCAGCACTTCAGAGACGACGCCATTCATTTCGATGAGTTCTTCTTTTGCCATGATTGGGCTCCTGTTAGATTGAATACGAGTATATCTGGCCGGCCTGGCGCAAAGGCGCCCGGGCCGGCGGGTGAGACGGCCCGCGCAAGCGGGCTATGTAAGGTGACCGGGGCGGCGCGGCGCAGGCGCCATGCCGGGGAATGAGAAAGCCCGCACACGCGGCCGGCTTCAATTCGATGTCAGGTATGACGGTTACTTCGTTGGGTGCGACGGCCCGCGTTCCGCGTCGCGCTTCAGGGCTGCGCTGCTGGCGCAGTATTCGTCCGCCGGAACACAATATGGGGACGGAATCAGGAATTACCAGAGGCAATCTCGTGTCGCCAGCCCATCGCGCGAGCGCAAGGGGCTTGATCGATGCCGCACAAGCGATAGTGTAGCACGGTTGGCGCTGTGCTGTCCCGGCCCAGCCTTGATGAGGATATAATCCCAGCAATATCCGTTGCGCCGTAGCTGCACCGCGCGCGACACTTTCCATCCAGGCCGTCCCCATCCCGTTTCTCGTGCGCAGGCGCGGATGCGCGTGAACCGGCCTACAGCCAGGGCTGCACTTCATGAACGACCGCACTTCGACCGGCATTCCCGGTCTCGACGATATCCTGGGTGGCGGCCTGACGCCAAAACGCCTGTACCTGGTGGAGGGTTCTCCCGGCGCCGGCAAGACCACGCTCGGCCTGCAATTCCTGCTCGACGGCGTCGCCCGGGGCGAGAGCGGGATGTACATCACCTTGTCCGAGACCACCGACGAGCTGGTCGCGGTCGGCCACAGCCATGGCTGGGACCTGGGCGCCCTGGCGATTGTCGAGCTGGCAGGCGACGACGACCTCGATCCCGATTCGCAGCAGTCGGTGTTTCACCCGTCCGAAGTCGAACTGGGTGAAACGACGCGCAAGGTGATGGACCAGGTCGACGCCCTGCGTCCGATGCGCATCGTGTTCGACAGCCTGTCCGAGGTGCGCCTGCTGGCCCAGAACCCGTTGCGCTACCGGCGCCAGATCCTGTCGCTCAAGCAGTTCTTCTCGGCGCGCGACTGCACCGTGCTGCTGCTCGACGACAAGACCGCCGAATCCGACCAGCACCTGCACAGCCTGGCCCATGGCGTCATCAGCCTGGAGCAGATCACCAGGGATTACGGCAAGGAGCGGCGCCGGGTCAACGTCCTCAAGATGCGTGGCATCCGCTTCCGCGGCGGCTTCCACGACTACGCGCTCGACACCGGCGGCATCGTCATGTATCCGCGCCTGGTCGCGGCCGAACACGTGCGCGATTTCACGCCGCAGGTCAGCTCCAGCGGTTCGGACGACCTCGATGCGCTGCTCGGCGGCGGGCTGGTGCGCGGCACGAATACCCTGCTGGTGGGACCGTCCGGCATCGGCAAGACGACGCTGTCGACGCGCTGCCTGCTGTCAGCGCTGCAGCGCGGCGAGAAGGCATCGTATTACCTGTTCGACGAGGGGCTCGGCACCTTCTTCGCCCGCAGTATCCAGCTCGGTCTCGACCTGCGTCCCTATCTCGGCAATGGCCAGCTCACCATCGACCACTTCGATCCGGCCGAGCTGTCGCCCGGCGAATTCGCCCAGAAGCTGCGCGACGCGGTCGACCAGCGCCACAGCCGCTTCATCGTCATCGACAGCCTGAATGCCTATCTGCAGGCGATGCCGGGCGAGCACTACCTGGTCCTGCAGATGCACGAACTGTTGTCCTACCTGAACCAGCAGGGCGTGACCACGATGATGATCCTCGGCCAGCACGGCCTGATGACCGAGGCGCGCACCGACGTCGACCTGAGCTATCTGAGCGACAGCACGGTGCTGCTGCGTTTCTTCGAGGCGGGCGGCAAGGTGCGGCGCGCGATCAGCGTGATCAAGAGCCGCACCACGGAACATGCCACGACGATCCACGAGCTGCTGCTGGGCCAGGGCGGGGTGGTCATCGGCGCGGCGCTGGACGGGTTCGAGGGTGTATTGTCGGGTATGCCAACCTACCGCGGCGAAACGCCGCTGATGGCGCAGGCCGGGCATGCACCGGAATAAGCTGCACGAAGAACGGATACTGATTTTCGCGCCCATCGGGCGCGATGCCGAGGTCATGGCCTCGGTGCTGCAGCGCGACGGGCTCGGATGCGAGGTCGCCACCGATTTCGCCCACCTGGCGAGCGCCATCGGCGAGGGCGCGGGCGCCGCCATCCTGGCCGAGGAAGCCCTGCACGGCGTCGATGTCGCGGCATTGCATGCCTGGCTGGGGCGCCAGGCGCCGTGGTCCGATTTTCCCTTCGTTGTATTGCTTGGCAAGACGATCGGCCTGCAGCAGGGGGCGGCGCGCGCGCGCCTGGGCGACCTGGGCAACGTGATCCTGCTCGAGCGCCCGCTCAACGCCCAGACCCTGCGCAGCGCCACCGTGTCGGCGCTGCGCGCGCGGCGCCGCCAGTACCAGGCGCGCGACGTGCTGGCCGACCGCGAGCGCACCGCCGCCAGCCTGCAGCACAGCCGCCAGCAGCTGGTGGCGCTGAACGAGACGCTGGAGTCGCGCATCGAGGAGCGCACCCGCGCCCTGGCCCAGGCCAACGACCGCCTGATGAACGAGATCATCGAGCGCGAACGGGTGCAGCAGGCCATGGCCCAGTACCAGAAGATGGAAGCGGTGGGGCGCCTGACCGGCGGCATCGCCCACGACTTCAACAACCTGCTCAACGTGGTCCAGGGCAGCATGGACCTGATCCTCCTGATGTCGAAGGACGAGGTCGCCAAGGGTCGCGCGGAGATCGCGCGCAAGGCTTGCCAGCGCGGCGGCAAGCTCACGCGCCAGCTGCTGGCCTTCGCCCGCAACCAGAGCCTGGACCTGCGCGAGACCGATATCGGCGCGCTGTTCGACGGCGTGCGCGAACTGGTCTCCACTTCGCTCGGCTCGCGCATCCGGCTGCGCTTCGAGGTCGAGGGCGACTGTCCGCCGGTGCTGGCCGACGCCAACCAGATGGAGATGGCGCTCCTGAACCTGGCCATCAATGCGCGCGACGCGATGCAGGATGGCGGCGAACTGGTGTTCGTCGCCGCCTGCGGCGAACCGTCGCCAGGCTTCCTGCCGGCGGGCGACTACGTGCGCATCGCCGTCGCCGACAGCGGCGAAGGCATGGCGCCCGACCTGGTGCCCAAGGTATTCGAGCCCTTCTTCACGACCAAGGGCGTGAAGGGCACCGGCCTGGGCCTGAGCCAGGTGTACGGCATGGCGCAGCAGTCGGGCGGCGGCGCGCGCATCTTTAGCGAGCCGGGCGTGGGCACCACGGTGGAAATCTGGCTGCGCAAGGCGGGCGGCGAGGAAGACGCCGAGCCGGCGGCGCCGGCGCGCATTCCGGCCGTCAGGCAGGCGGCGCGCATCCTGATCGTCGAGGACGACGACTTCGTGCGCGAGTCGATGGTGTCCTCGCTCGAAGCCCTCGGCCATACGGTGCGCTAGGCGCCCGATGGCGAGGCGGGCCTCTGTGCGCTGCACGCCGAGCGGCCCGACCTCTTGATTACCGACTACCTGATGCCGGGCATGACCGGCGCCGAACTGGTGCAGCGCACGCGCGCGATGTTCCCCGGCCTGCCGACGATCATCGCCACCGGCTACGCCGACATGAAGGCGATCGAGCAGGTGATCGGCGATGGCGTGGTGCTGCGCAAACCCTTCCAGCTGGCCGAGCTGGCGATCAGCGTCGGCCAGGCCCTCGACCGCCAGCGCCAGGGCGACGGCGGGGCGGCGAAGGTCCACTGACGCGCAAGCGTGCAAGCCGCTTTCACTTGCCCAACTATAATTGCCGCTCATCGGGAGCCGGCAGGTCCCGGACCATCCACCCGAGAACGGCCCATCGTGACGACTGCACCCGACCACTTCGACTATGAAGCGCACCTCGCTGCCTGCGCGCGCGGCGACCGGCAAGCCCTGCGCCGCCTGTATGATCAGGAAAGCCCGCGCCTGCTGGGCGTCGCCCTGCGCATCGTGCGCGAACGCCAGGCGGCCGAGGATGTGCTGCACGACGCCTTCGTGAGCATCTGGACCCGCGCCGCCGGCTTCGACGCCACCCGCGGTTCGGGCCGCGGCTGGATGTACACCGTGGTGCGTCACGCGGCGCTCGACGCGGTGCGCGACGGCGCCCGCGAAATCAACGTCGACGAAGAGGCGTTCGATGCCCTGGGCACGGATGCCTTCGATCCCGGCATGCAGGACGCCTTCGAACTGCGCCAGGACATGGGGCGCCTGCACGACTGCCTGAGCCGGCTCGACGTCGCCAAGCGCAACAGCATCCTGCACGCCTATGTGGATGGCTTCTCGCACAGCGAGATCGCCGAACGCCTCAAGTCGCCGCTGGGGACGGTCAAGGCCTGGATCAAGCGCGGCATGAGCGCGCTGCGGGAGTGCATGGTATGAATCCGGTCCACGACCCCTACGAGCTGGCCGGCGAATACGTGCTGGGCACCCTGTCGCGCGAACGGCGCCGCGAGGTGGATGCCATGCTGCCGAACGACGCCACGCTGCGCGCCGCCGTCGCCTATTGGGAAGAACGGCTGATGCCCCTGAGTGCGCTGGTCGCGCCGGTGGCGCCGCCCCCCGCCCTGTGGCCGCGCATCGAGCGCAGCCTGGGGCCAGCAGCCGCACCGGCGGCCGTCCGTCCGGGCTGGTGGGAACGCCTGGGCCTGTGGCGCGCGCTGGCGGCCGGCGGCTTCGCGGCCGCCGCGATCATGGCCGCCGTGGTCGGCGTGCGCCAGTTCGAGGTCGAGCAATCGCGCTATATGGTGGTGCTGGCCGCACCGCAGAATGCGGGGCCGGGCTGGGTGCTGGAGCTGGTGGCCGACGACACGCTGCGCCTGGATCCGCTGGTTACGACCGAGGTGCCGGCCGATCGTGCGTTGCAGCTGTGGACCAAGGCCGACGACTGGGAAGGTCCGGTCTCGCTCGGCTTGGTCAAGCCGGGAGAGTCGGTCGAGGTCAAGCTCGCCAACCTGCCGAAAGTGGTGCCGAACCAGCTGTTTGAAATCACCCTGGAACCGGCCGCCGGATCACCGATCGGCCGTCCGACCGGGCCCATACTCTACATCGGGCGCGCGGTCAGGATCTAGGCGGCAGCCCGCATGCTGCCGCCTGGATCATCAGCGCAGCCAGATCGCGATATCGCGCACGCCTGGGTTGCCACTGCCGATCACTGAAGTCGCCGGCGTCGCCGCGCCATTGACCGGGGTTGCCGCGCCGGTCGTCAGGTTGACGCGGTACAGCGAGCTTGGACCGCCGGCCGCGGTGCGCAGCGCCGCCAGCACCAGACCGTTCTCGCCGCCACCGATGTCCATGGCGCCGGTGCCCGCCACCGTCACGCCCAGCGCGCCGACGTTGACCAGCGTGCCGTCGTTCGGCGGATTTTGCAGCGCCAGCACCGAACTCGCGCCGTCGACGTCGAACAGCTGGGTCGAGGCCGCATTCGGGATGCTGTTGGTGTAGGCGGCGGCCACGACGCGTGGCGCCACGCCGGCGCGGTTGATATTGCCGTCAGTGGTAGTGGCGCCGGTGTCGACGTTGATGCGCAGGCTCTGGCCGCTGTCGCTGATCACGCGCAGGCGGTCGGCGGCCGGGTTGAAGTCGACCGCATACGTCGTGCCCTGCATCGCGGTGTAAGGCGCGGTGGTGTCGGCGGCGTCGGCGCTGAGCGTCGCCTTGACGGTGGCGGCGCCGGTGGCCGGATCGATGGTCACCAGGCGCGCGGTCGAGGTCAGGCCGTACAGCATGCCGTCCTTCGGCCGCACGTCGATGCCGACCAGGGTTTCGCCGCCCGCCAGGCCGGTGATGGCGACATTGGTGTCGATGGTGTTGGGCGAAGCGATCTTGAAGCCCAGCAGGCGATTGTCGTCCGAGAGACCCAGCAGGACCGGCGCCGCGGCGCCGCGCAGTGCGATGCCGCGGATGTCTTCGGTCACGCCGAGTGCGCCGATCAGGTTGGTCGGGGCGCTGGTGGCGGCCAGGTTCACGCCATACAGATTGCGTGCGCCGCCGACGGTGGCGACCATATAGCCCATATTCGTGCGCGCATCGATGTCGAAGCCGTTCGCCGCGCCGATGGTGACGCCCAGCGGCACCGGCTTGGCCAGGGTGCCGTCGTTCGGCGGGTTCTGGGTGTACAGGGTCGAGTTGGCGCTGTCGATGCCGTACAGCGTGGTCGAGCCGGTGCCGGCGAACGAATTGGTATACGCCGAGGCCGAGATCGCGGTATTGGCGGCGCCGCCGTTGATGCTGCCGTCGGTGGTCGTGGCGCCGGTGTCGACGTTGATGCGCAGGCTCTGGCCGGTATTGCTGACGATGCGCAGGCGATCGGCCATCGGGTTGAAATCGACACCGAAGCTGGCGCCGGCCAGGGCGGTGAACGGTGCCGTGGTGTCGGCGGCATCGGCGGCGAGGCGCGATTTATTGGTGGCGGCGCCGGTGGCGGCGTCCAGCGTGTACAGACGGCCGGTCGAGCCTACGCCGTACAGCATGCCGTCGGCTGGACGCACGTCGATGCCGACCAGGTTCTCGCCGCTCTGCAGCCCCGTCACCAGAACATTGCTGCGGATGGTGCCCGGCGTGGCGCGGTCGAACGAGACCAGGCGGTTGCTGGCGGTCAGGGCGACCACGTCGCCGACCGTCGCGGCCGGCGGCGGCGGGGTGGTCGGCGTCGTGTCGGAGTGGTGGTCGTCGCTGCTGCTGCCGCAGGCGGCCAGGGCCAGGGCGATCGAGGAAACGAGAACGAGTTTGGCGAATTGTGGTTGGGTCATGATGTGTCCTCAGTAAGAATTGCTTGTTTGAATTCGTTAGGAGCGCATCGCGGCCGGGTCGGCCTGCAATGTTGGCGCTTGTACTACTCGCCAGATGCAGGAATGGATGCACCTTGTGGAAAAAATATTTTCACAAGGTGTGCGGCGTGGTGGAAGTCACGTAATTCGTGTCGGCGGGAATGCCGTCACGTTGTGGAGATGCATTAACTCCGGCGCAGGCGCGCCACCAGCGGCGCCAGCAGCACGGCCAGCAACGCGAAGCCGGCCGCGATATAGCCGATCTTGTCCAGGCCAAGCAGCGGAATCGCCGCGCCGCCCAGCATGGCGCCGATGCCGATGCCAGCATTCGCGGCGGACACATTGATGGTGCCGGCCAGCGCCTGCGAGTGGGTGGCCGATTTCATCACCCTTACCTGGCAGATCGGGAACAGCGCCGTGTATGCGATGCCCCATAGCGCCAGCACCGCGCAGAACAAAATCGTCGAGCCGGCGGTGGGCACCGCCAGCGCCATCGCCAGCGCCAGGAGACCCGAGAACAGCGCCGTGGCCTTCAACGGCGCGCGGTCGACCACCTTGCCGCCCGCCCAGTTGCCGATCAGGCCGATCGCGCCGAAGCCCATCAGCCACCAGCCGACGTCCAGCGGCGCCACGCCGGCCACCCGCTCGAGAATGTCGGCCAGGTAGGTGTAGGCGGCGAACATGGCGGTAAATACCAGGATCGACAGGCCGACGTTGGCCAAAAAATAGGGCTCGCGGAACAGGCGCGCCTGGGAACGGAAGTCCACGCGTTTGGCGCGGGCCACCGCCGGCATCAGGAACAGCAGTGCCAGCGCCATCGCCAGCGACAGCGCGGCCAGGATCCAGAACGCATTGCGCCAGCCGATGCTGTTGGCAGCGATGGTGCCGAGCGGGATGCCGAACAGTAGGGCAGCCGAGATGCCGAGGTAGACCCGCGCCACGCCTTGCCCGGCCTTGTCGGGGCCGGCCAGTTCGGCCGCGGTCTCGCTGGCGGTGCCCCAGAACACCGGCAGCGCCAGCGCCGGAATGAAGCGCGCCAGCGCCAGCACCCAGATATTGGGCGCCAGCGCGGCCAGGGCATTGGACAGCGCGAACACGACCAGCACGCCGATGAACAGCGCCTTGCGGTCCAGGTGCGACAGCCAGGCCGTCAGCGGTGGACCGAACAGCATCACGGTGAAAGCGAACAAGGTCACCAGCTGGCCGGCGAGCGAGATCGAGATGCCGAGGTCGCGCGACAAGGCCGGCAGCAGGCCGACGATCAGGAATTCGGTGGTGACGATGACGAAGGCGGCGATCGCCAGGATCAATATCGACAGCGCGCCGGACGATGAGGATGCCGGGGCCGGCTGCGCAAGCGCGGAGGGTGATTGGGACATGATGTTCTTATTGGGATTGAGCGGGTCGCCATCCTATTTGAAATGCCATTTCCTATCTCGGGCATTTTTTCTATACTTAGCGGAATATTTTTCCGTAATCGATCATGCAAAATAGTGAACGCCTGAAAGGCGTCGATGTCTTCGTGGCCGTGGCCCAGGCCGGCAGCTTCATCCGCGCAGCCGAGCGCCTGCGCCTGACCGGCTCGGCCGTCGGCAAGGCCATCGCCCGCCTCGAGGCACGCCTGGACGCGCGCCTGTTCGAGCGCAGCACGCGCCGGCTGGCGCTGACCGACGCCGGAACCCGTTTCCTGGCCGCCTGCACCCGGGTGCTGGGCGAGCTCGAGGAAGCCGAGCATGCCTTGCACGCCGAGGGCGAGCTGCTGGCCGGACGGTTGCGGGTCGACCTGCCGGCCACCTACGGACGCCTGGTGGTACTGCCGGTATTGACGGCTTTCCTGCAGCGTTATCCGCGCATCAAGCCGGTGCTGTCCTTCACCGACCGCTATGTCGACCTCGAGGACGAAGGCATCGATGTGACGGTGCGCATCGGCAGCCCGGAAGCCTGGTCGCCTGCGCTCGGCCATTGCCTGCTGGGCCAGGACCGCAAGGTGTTTTGCGCGGCGCCTTCCTACCTCGCGGCGCACGGCGCGCCGGCCTCGGTCGAAGCGCTGGGGGAACATGCGGTGATCATGTACGGCAAGGCCGACAGCCGCGTCAGTCCCTTGCTGATCCGGCGCGGCAACGCCCTGGTCGAACAGCGTGCATTCGACGCGCGGATCGTTACTGGCGACGCCGAAGTCCAGGCCGGCCTGACCGTGGCGGGGCTCGGCATCGCCCAGATGTCGACCTGGCTGATCGAGCGCCATCTAAAGGACGGCAGCCTGGTCGAGGTGCTGCCGGACTATGCGACGCCTGGCTTGACGATGCATGTGGTGTGGCCGAAGGCGAAACAGGACGTGCCGCGCGTGCGCGAGCTGGTCGACGTCTTGCGCGCGGCGCTGTCGGAGTCGATGACATAAAAGTGCTAATGGGAACGCACCGTCATTGTCCCGCGGAACAGGCGAAATCGATGCTTGATAAACCAGGGATCCATCCTAAGCTGGAAGGCTCCAGTGGTTTTTCCACGCATTTTTCAGGAGGGCATCATGCTGCAAACTGCCGAAATCCAGCAACGCTTTAAAAGCGTCCAGCAAGTCGTGAACCAGGCCGAGCAGGTCTGCCAGAGTGACGGGAGCGTCCCCAGCGAAATCCGCGACTGCATCCACAAGATCGCCGAGGAAGCCGGGCGCGCGCAAAGCGTCATGCAGTCGAACGACCAGTCGAGCATGATCCAGGCCATCGACGACCTGGAAGCCATGGGCGACGAGGCCAAGCGCGTCTGCACCTCGACCCGTCCGTCACCGCAAGTGCAATCCGTCATCGTGCGCGTGCACGACGAACTGTCGAACCTGAAGCACCAGCTGCACTAAGTTTTAAATCACACCCCGTTCGCGCAAGGCCGCGATCTCTTCCTCGCTCCTGCCCAGCACTTCGCGCAATACTTCTGTCGTGTGCTGGCCCAGCAGGGGCGGGGCCATCCCGCTGGTTGCCGGCGTGGCCGACATCCGGATCGGATTGCGCACCAGCTTGACCTGGCCCGCGCTCGGATGCGGCAGGTCGATCGCCATCGCGCGCGCTTGCACCTGCTCGTTCGCGAACACTTCGCCGACGTCGTTGATCGGCCCGCAAGGCACGCCTTTTTCTTCCAGCAGCGCGATCCATTCGTCGCGCTTTTTGCGCTTGACCATTTCGGCCAGCAGCGGCACCAGCAGCTCGCGGTTCTGCACGCGCAGCGGATTGGTGGCGAAGCGCGGATCGCCCGCCAGGTCTGGCCGACCGCCGGCCTCGACGAACTTCTGGTACTGGCCGTCGTTGCCGGTGGCGACGATCAGGTGGCCGTCCTCGCACGCGAAGGTCTGGTAAGGCACGATATTGGCGTGGGCATTGCCCCAGCGCTTGGGCGGCTTGCCGCTGTTGAGATAATTGCTGCCGACATTGGCCAGCATCGCCACCTGCGTATCGAGCAGCGCCATGTCGATGTGCTGGCCTTCGCCCGTGCGGTCGCGGTGGGTGAGGGCGGCCAGCACGGCCACCGTGGCATACATGCCGGTCATCAGGTCGGTGAGGGCGACGCCGGCCTTTTGCGGACCGCCGCCAGGCAGGTCGTCGCGCTCGCCTGTGACCGACATCAGGCCGCCCATGCCCTGGATCAGGAAGTCGTAGCCGGCGCGGTGGGCATAGGGGCCGTCCTGTCCGAAGCCGGTGATCGAGCAATAGACCAGGTCGGGCCTGATTTCCTTGAGCGATGCATAGTCGAGGCCGTAGCGTTTGAGGTGGCCGACCTTGAAGTTCTCGAGCACCACGTCGCAATGCAGCACCAGCTCGCGCAGCAGGGCCTGGCCTTCGCTGCTCGCGATATCGACCGTGAGCGAGCGCTTGCCGCGGTTTGCTGACAGGTAGTAGGCGGCTTCAAGCGTGTCGTTACCCTGCGCATCCTTTGCATACGGCGGACCCCAGGCGCGGGTGTCGTCGCCGGCGCCGGGGCGCTCGATCTTGATCACGTCGGCGCCGAGGTCGGCCAGGTTCTGCGAGCACCAGGGGCCGGCCAGCACGCGCGACAGGTCGAGCACGCGGATGTGGCCGAGGGCTTTGGGCAGCGCGGGTGAAGGTGGAATAGGTTGCGTCATGTCTCGTTCTTCTTATGTTCGGGCGAGCGCAGATTATAGCTGGCTGGTCGTGGTCGGTTAGGCCTGAACAAAACCTTGCGCTGCCTAAATAATAGCCATTTGTGCGACGGCGACAGTGCGAGCTGTTTGATCTAAACTGGTCGCGTTGATCAAATCGAGCAAGGGAGGTGCGTTATGAGCACCGTGACAAAAGAAGCGGATACTCAAGCAGAGCCGTTAGCGGTTTCGACATCAGAAGATCTGCTCAAGCATGCCCGCGCGCGACGTCTAGCTGCTTTGAAAGCAGCTGAGGGCCTTTGGAAAGACCGCCCTGATATTCCGAAAGACGGCGTCAAGGCTCAAGATCTATTGAGATCTGAATGGCAGTGATCTTGATACAAATATCTTCATCGACATGATTGGTGGCTGTCAACAAGCAACTACCAAGCTTTCCAGCGACGACGGCCGCTGGCGCAGTCACAAATGTGCGCTTTTCCTTTACTGCCTTTCGGCCACGCCCGACGATTACTCGTATTAAATAGAGCGCGAGTGAGCAGTCGGGAGAAACGCTCTACGTCCATCCCGACTGCAAGTCGTCAATTAATTCGCCGAGTGTAAGGCAGCCGTGTTTGCCTCAGTCTGAGTGTCGCCACCCGCCACCGCCTGCCGGCTCTCAGCCTCCTGCTGCAGCGCGCAGCGCTCGGCCTTGTCGGCAGTGCGCAGCTCGACATAACGCCGCAGCGCATCGTCCAGCGCAGGCAGCAGCGCGCCGCGCTCGCTGTGCAGCGAAGAATACGCCGGCCGCGCCGCCGTGAAACCGAACTCCGCGGCCGGTTTCGCTTCCAGCGTCGCCGCATCGACGCCGGCCAGCTCGGCCGCGCGCCGCGCCAGTTCGGCCCAGGTCAGCGCGCCCTGGTTGGCCAGGTGCCAGATGCCGGCTTCGCGGTCCACGGCCAGGTCGAGGCAGGCGTGCACCAGGTCGGGCACATAGGTTGGTGAGATGGTCAGGTCGCTGGCGGCCACGAAGGCATCGCCGCGCTCCAGCGCATCGAGCGCCAGGGTCACGAAGTTGTGCTGGTCCCACGGGCCGAAGAAGGCGCTGGTGCGCACCACCAGTGCGCCCGGATGGTTTTCGAGCACGGCCCGTTCGGCATCGAGCTTGCTGCGGCCGTAGACGTTGAGCGGATTGGGCGTATCGGATTCGACATAGGGCCGCTCGTTGCGGCCGTCGAACACCAGGTCGCTCGAGAAGGTGGTCAGGTGGATGTCGTGGCGCGCGCAGGCGGCGGCCAGGATGGCGGCGCCGTGCGTGTTCTCGCGCTGGCAGCGCTCCATCTCGTGTTCGGCGTCGTCCACCCGCACGTAGCCGCAGGTATTGACCACGGCCCAGGGCTTGTATTTGGCCAGCGCGCGCTCGACCGAGTCGGCATCGGCGATGTCCATGTCCTGGCGCGACAGCAGGCGGTAGGCCAGGTTGCGCTTGTCGCAGATGCGGGCAAAGGCGCGGCCCAGGGTGCCGGTGGCGCCGAGGATCAGGATCGGCGCGGCGTCGCTGCCCACCAGCCGGTGGCCGTCGGCCGCGATCGAGGTGAGGGCTGCGGGCGTGGCCACCGGCTGCTGGCACAGGAAGCGGCCCGGCCGGCGCCACCAGCCCTGGGCGCGCAGCACCGGGTGCGACAGCGGTGCGCCGTCCGACAGCTCGCGCATCATCCGGGCCAGCGCGGTCGGCCGCGGCAGCGGCGAGCGCACGTCGAGCGGGCCGGGTTCGTAATAGCCGCGCTCGACCGTTACCAGGCTGTTCCAGTCGAAGGAGCCGAGCAGGGCCCACACCGTGACCGCGCGCACGTTGACGCCGTTGTCGCGCGACTGCTGGGCCGCTTCCCAGATCTCGAGCAGCCAGCGCATCTGGTCTTCGCGGTTGGCGTCGATGTGGGCTTCGGTGATGGCCAGCGGGATGCCGTAGCGTTCCCAGATCTCGGACAGCAGCGGGGCGATGCCCGGCGTCGGCGTGGCCAGCACGCGCGAGGCTTCGATGTCGGCGCAGGGGATGCCGTCGGCCATGCCGCGGTGGTTTTCGGGGAAGCGTTCGGGACGGTGATCCAGCCAGCGCTCGCTGGTGACGTAGTAATTGACGCCGATGAGGTCGGGCGGGCAGGGATTGTCGCGGAACCACTGGAGGTCTTCGGCGCTGGCGCCGTTCTTTTGCAGGTAGTTCCACAGGGTGTGCTCCGGCCCGACCATGCCGCACAGCAGGTCCCAGCCCAGCCAGCGGCGCTCGTTGTAGAACTCGGCCACGTGGCTGAGCTCCGGCGTGCTGTAGGTCTTGCCGAGATCGTCGGTCTGCACCAGTTTCGCGTCCGGGTTGACGGCGCGGATGGCGCGCATCGACAGCACGGTGGCGCGGCACTGGTTGAGCAGGGCCTGGATGAAGGTGCGGTCGTCGCGGCCGTGCGGATACCAGACACCGTACAGGCCGGCGAAGCGCGCCGTGGTGCAGATCTCGTTGACCGGAGTATAGAACTCGAGCCAGGGATAGCGCGCGGCGACGGCGCCGGCGTAGTCGGCCAGCTCTTGCGCGAAACCGGGATCGACCAGGCTCGTGTGGCGCGGACCGCTGCCATGGTGGATCAGCCCGGCGATCGGGGTGATTCCCGCCTCGCGCAGGGCGGCCAGGCGCTCGTCCGGCCAGCGCC
The DNA here is from genome assembly GCF_008014745.1 of Massilia arenae. Lineage (GTDB taxonomy): Bacteria > Pseudomonadota > Gammaproteobacteria > Burkholderiales > Burkholderiaceae_D > Telluria > Telluria arenae. The sequence goes on along the minus strand of NZ_VPFD01000004.1, from coordinate 379,806 downwards.
AGTCGGCCCCTTCGATGCCGTCCGGGGCGGTGCGTTCCCACAGGATGGGGTAGCGGATGGCGCGGATGCCGAACGCGGCGAAGCGCTCGATGTCGCAGGCGCGCCCGCTGTGGCCGTTGCGGTCCAGCTGGCTGAAATAAGTGTCTTGCACGCGGTTGACCGTGCATTCGAGGCCGCCCCAGAGTTCGAGGGGGTGTGCTGGGCTGTTCGTGCTCTTGTTCATGGTTATTCTGATTCCTTAATTTTATGGCAACAAAGTTTCGACAGGGTGGCGCTACCGATCTTTACACTACGTGGGAAGAGCGTTGCCTGCCGAGTCATGGCACCGGTAGCGGTTGACAGCGGGGCGCCAACCTGCAACCATGCGGTCCATGATCTTTCCGAAATCACATCTCATTCTTGCCTGGTGGCGCCGCTCCTAGCGCGCGGCCCCGGAAATGATGTGCATTTCAGCTAACGCCGCCTCGATTTGGGTGGCGTTCATTCATTGACGCAGGACGATCGAGGCATCTACCAAGGAACCTCGATGACCCTGCAACAAACTCCTGCTACTGCTTCTACTCGTGGAAGCCAGATTATCCTGACCGGCGACCGTCCGACCGGTCCGCTGCACCTCGGTCACTTTGTGGGCAGCCTGCGCGATCGCGTGACCTACCAGCACCAGTACCGCCAGTTCGTCATGCTGGCCGACTCACAGGCGCTGACCGACAATATGGATGACTTGACTAAGGTACACCGGAACGTGCTGGAAGTGGCGCTCGATTACCTTGCCGTAGGGATCGACCCGACCAAGACCACGATCTTCATCCAGTCGCAGATCCCGGAGCTGACCGAGCTGACCTTTTACTACCTGAACCTGGTGACCGTGGCGCGCCTCGAGCGCAACCCGACCGTGAAGGCGGAAATCGTCCTGCGCGGCTTCGAGCGCGACATCCCGGCCGGCTTCCTGACCTATCCGGCCAGCCAGGCGGCCGACATCACCGCCTTCAAGGCCGGCGTGGTGCCGGTGGGCGAAGATCAGATTCCGATGATCGAGCAGTGCAACGAGATCGTGCGCCGCTTCAACCGCATCGTCGGCCGCGACGTCCTGGTCGAGGCCAAGGCCTTCGTGCCGGAAGTCGGCCGCCTGCCGGGCATCGACGGCAAGGCCAAGATGAGCAAGTCGCTCGGCAACACCATCAACCTGGGCGCCAGCGCCGATGAGATCCGCGCCGCGGTCAAGAACGTGTACACCGACCCGCTGCACCTGAAGGTGTCGGATCCGGGCCATATCGAGGGCAATGTCGCCTTTACCTACCTGGACGCTTTTGACACCGACAAGGAGGGCCTGGCCGAGATGAAGGCGCACTACCAGCGCGGCGGCCTGGGCGACAGCATCGTCAAGAAGCGCCTCGAAGGCATTCTGCAAGACCTGCTGGCGCCTATCCGCGCCCGCCGCGAAGAGTTCGCCAAGGACCCGGCTCAGGTGATGAAGATGCTGCAGGAAGGCACCCTCAAGGCGCGCGAAGTGGCGGCCGCGACTACCGACGAAGTCAAGAAGGCGCTGGGCCTGTCCTACTTCTAAGCGCGAGTGGTATCGCAACCCGATACTGGCAGTAGCGCACAGCAGGCCTCCATCAACTGCCAGTAGCATGATCTTCCCGACGATGGCAAGCTGCGGGCTTGTCATCGCCGAGGAGTGCTTCATGAGCAAGGGCTTGCGCCTGACCGAACAATGGATGCAGCGGGCCTTGTGGCTCGTCGCCTTCGTCTTCGCCGGTTTCCTGATCGGCCTGGGCGGCCTGGTCGTGCAGCAGCTGCGCGACGTCGAAGCGCCGCTGACGGTCGAAGAGTTCATGAACCCGGCCCAGGTCGGCAAGCTGCGTACCGAGATGGCCAGCGAGCAGGCGCGCATCGAAGGTGCGCGCACGCGCCTCGAGCAGGCCAGCCAGAAGCACACGGTGGCGCAGTCGAATACGCGCTCGGCGCGCTCGACCTTCGACAACTGGCTCGCGACCCGGCAGGCGACCGCGCGGCCAGAGCAAGACCCCGAACTGATCAAGCGTACCCAGGGCCTGGAGGCCCTGGAGCGCGCTGAACGCGCCGCCCTCGCGGCGGTGGAACGCGAACAGCAGACGATGCTGGACGCCACCCAGGCCTACGAGCGCGCCAAGCTGCGCTGGGACGCCCTGCAAGAACCGGCGCAGCAGGCCTTCGCCGACGAAGTCGAGGCGCGCGAGCTGCGCGTCTTTCTCTACCGCCTGGCATTGACCCTGCCGCTGCTGCTGGCGGCAGGCTGGCTGTTCAGGCACAAGCGCAAGACGGCCGACTGGCCGTTCGCCTGGGGCTTCATCATCTTTGCCCTGTTCACCTTCTTCTTCGAGCTGGTGCCCTACCTGCCGAGCTACGGCGGCTACGTGCGCTACATCGTCGGCATCATCCTGACCGTGGTCGCGGGGCGTTACGCCATCGTCTGGCTGCAGGGCTACCTGGCGCGCCAGAAACAGGCCGAGGCGCTGCCCGACGCCGAACGGCGCCAGGGCATGCGTTATGACCTGGTCCAGTCGCGCCTCGCGAAAGGCGTGTGCCCCGGTTGCGAGCGCGCCGTCGACCTCAAGGACAGCAAGACCGACTTCTGCCCGCACTGCGGCATCGGCTTGTTCAACCGATGCGGCGCCTGCACGGCGCGCAAGAATGCGTTCGCGCGCTTTTGCTTTGCATGTGGGACGGCGGCCAATACGACGCTTGCGGATCGCCGCCAGCGCACGCACCGTCACCCGGGCGCAGGCCGGGGTCCAAGCACTGCCCCGGCGCAGGCCGGGGTCCAAGTACCTGATATCAGTCGCGCAGATCGGCCGGCACCTTGCCGCCGTTGGCGGCCAGCTTGTTCATCACCTGGCGGTGCAGCCAGATATTCATCTTGGCCGAGTCACTGGTATCGCCGGTGTAGTTCAGCTCGGCTGCCAGTTCCTTGCGCGAGGCCAGGCTGCTGTCCAGGCCGAGCAGCTTGAGCAGGTCGACGATCGAGGTGCGCCAGTTCAGTTGTTGGCCGGACGACTTCTGCATATCGTTCAGGATCTGCTCGACGTCGACTTGCTGGACCGGGGCAGCGGCAGCTGGCGCGGCGGCAGGGGCGGCGGCAGGCGCACTCGGCGCCGGCGCCGCTTGCGGCTGGGCCGGAGCGGCAGGAGCAGCGGCAGGAGCCGCCGCCGTCGTCGCGGCAGGCGCCGCATCTTTCTTACCTGGGAAAATTTTGTGGAAAATATTGCTCAGGATACCCACGGGACCCTCCTTTTCTGGTGATTGTTTACGGATATTGTTGGCCATATAGCCGAGCGCAACCGCCAGCGCGGCGCCGCCGGCAGCCTTGATCAACGTTGGATGCTCGGCATAGAAGTCGCTCATACGGTCGACAATGCCGGGATTCTCTTGTTGCGCCTTTTCGGCCAGTTCTTGCACTTGCTCAGGCGAGACTTGCACCGCCTGTTCCGGCGTTACCTTCGATGGCGCGTTGCCGCCGAAGATCTTGCCCAATGCGCCGCCGGCCACGGAGCCGAGCAAGCCGCCACCGGCGCCGCCCAGCAGGCTGTTGAGCATGCCGGCGCGCTGGTCGGGATTGCTCTGCCCGAACAACTGGCTGACCATCTGGGGAAAGGGCGGGGTCTGGTCCGAGCGCAGGGCGCTCGCGATGCCCTGGGCGATGCTGGCGCGGGGCGCGTTCTGCGCCACCTGGTCGAAGTCATCGGCAGCCTTGCCATTGTTGGCGACAGCGCCGGCACCGCCGATATATTGCTGCAGTAAGTTACCTAAATCGAAAGCCATGTCATCTCCTACGTGATGTGATACCTGCGAAGACTCAGCGTAGATGTTTGGTATCGTCGGCTCTGTTCGATGACGAACCCAGGAGCGGCATCGGGGAAGTAATCGATGCTGCATTTGCCCAGTGGACATTTGCGGGCCGGGAGCGGTAAGCTGGCGCCATGCCCTACCTGCCGCTCGTCCTCTTCCTCGTCGTCTACCTGTTCGCCAGCCTGGCCTGGGACATGTCCCAGCTGGTCGGCGCCGCCTACCTGACGACCAGCCTGACCTGCTTCGTCGCCTACGCCATCGACAAGTCGGCGGCGCGCTCGCAGTCCTGGCGCACGCCCGAGTCGACGCTGCTGATCCTCGGCCTGGTCGGGGGCTGGCCCGGCGCCTTGCTGGCCCAGCAATGGCTGCGCCACAAGACCAGCAAGCAATCGTTCCAGCGCAAGTTCCAGCTGACGGTGGCGCTGAACCTGGGCGCCTTCACCTGGCTGGCCTGGCGCCTCGGCGTGCCGGCCTGATTGTCGACAGGAGGCGCGCATGTGGCCCCGCATCTGGCCTTACCCCCGCATCCTGGCCCACCGTGGCGGCGGCACCCTGGCGCCCGAGAACACCTATGCCGGCCTGCGCTGCGGGATACAGGCGGGCTTTCGGGCGATCGAGTTCGACGTCATGCTGGCGCGCGACGGCGTCCCGGTGGTGGTGCACGATCCCGGCCTGGGCCGCACGGTGAAGGGCACGGGCAGCGTATTCGAGCACGATGCCGGCGATCTGGCGGCGATGGATGCCGGCGCCTGGTTCGCCCCGGCGTTTGCCGGCGAACCGGTACCGCTGTTTACCGAATTCGCGCGCCTGTGCAAGGAGCAGGGCGTGTGGATGAATATCGAGATCAAGCCGGCGCCCGGGTTCGAGGCGGAAACCGGCGCGGTCGTGGCGGCGCTTGCCGCCGAGCTGTTCGCCGCCGAACTCGCGGCCGGAGACATGGCCCGGGTCCCGCTGCTGTCCTCGTTCAGCGACGTGGCGCTGGCCAGCGCGCGTCTGGCCGCGCCGCAACTTCCGCGCGCCTGCCTGATCAGCGCGCTGGGTCCGGACTGGGAATCACGTGCGCGCGCGCTGGATGCGGTTGCCATCCACACCAATCACCAGCACCTGGGGCCGGAGATGGCGCGGGCGGTCAAGGACGGCGGCTTCGGCCTGTTCTGCTATACCGTCAACGATCCCGGCCGTGCGCGCACCTTGCTGGACTGGGGCGTGGACGCTTTCTGCACCGATCGGATCGACCTGATCGGGCCGGATTTCGCCTGAAGGAATTTCGGCTCAGCAATATATTTGTCTGGCGGCCTCAAGAATGATCGCCCGGGAGACGTTAAGTAAAGACGATCTCTTTGAAGCAGCTAGCATGGCACCCTCGACCACCATCATTCCGTTGTCCCCGCACGCCGCAGGCGCCCAGGCCGCCGTCAGCCAATGGCTCGACCTCGTCAGCAAGTCGGTGCAGGCCGGCGCGCGCCGGCGCGATACCGATCCGACCGGCGAAATCCGTGCGCGCATCCTGCAGGGAGCGGCCATGACGATGCTGGCCCCGGTCGAGCCGAAGACGCGCGCGGTATCGCACCTGCTGCGTTGAGTCCATTGTTGCTGGCAAGTTGTCAATATCGGCATGACCGATATTGACGGCGGCGGCTAGGCTATAATCGTTCCTTTATATGGCACGCTGCCTCATTCCGCCCTTCCAACAGACATGAAATCCTCAGACATTCGCGAAAAGTTCCTGAAGTTCTTTGAATCCAAAGGCCATTCCATCGTGCGTTCCAGCCCGCTGGTGCCTGGCAATGACCCGACCATGCTGTTGACCAATAGCGGGATGGTGCAGTTCAAGGATGTGTTCCTGGGCCTGGATACCCGCCCGTATTCGCGCGCGACCTCGGTCCAGCGCTGCGTGCGCGCCGGCGGCAAGCACAACGACCTGGAAAACGTCGGCTACACCGCGCGTCACCACACCTTCTTTGAAATGCTGGGCAACTTCAGCTTCGGCGACTATTTCAAGCGCGATGCGATCCAGTATGCCTGGGAACTGCTGACGAAAGTCTATGGCCTGCCGGCCGAGAAGCTGACCGTCACCGTCTATTTCGAGGACGACGAAGCCTACGACATCTGGGCCAACGAGATCGGCGTGCCGAAAGAGCGCATCATCCGCATTGGCGACAACAAGGGCGCGCGCTACGCCTCGGACAACTTCTGGCAGATGGCCGACACCGGCCCATGCGGCCCGTGCACCGAGATCTTCTTTGACCACGGCGCCGACATCTGGGGCGGTCCTCCGGGTTCGGCCGAGGAAGACGGCGACCGCTTCATCGAGATCTGGAACCTGGTGTTCATGCAGTTCAACCGCGACGAAGCGGGCAATATGGCCCCGCTGCCGAAGCCGTCGATCGACACCGGCATGGGCATGGAGCGCCTGGCCGCCGTGCTGCAGCACGTGCACAGCAACTACGAGATCGACCTGTTCCAGAATCTGATCAAGGCCGCCGCGCGCGAAACCGGCATCGACGACCTGGGCAACAACTCGCTCAAGGTCATCGCCGACCACATCCGCTCGGCCTCGTTCATGATCGTCGACGGCATCATTCCGAGCAGCGAAGGCCACGGCTACGTCCTGCGCCGCATCATCCGCCGCGCGCTGCGCCACGGCCACAAGCTGGGCCAGACCAAGCCGTTCTTCTACAAGCTGGTGGCCGACCTGGACCTCGAGATGGGCGAAGCCTATCCGGAACTGCGCAACGTGAAAGACCGCGTGGCGTCGGTGCTGAAGGCCGAGGAAGAGCGTTTCGGCGAGACCCTGGAAAACGGCATGAAGATCCTGGAAGCCCAGCTGGCCAAGGATCCGAAGAACCTCGATGGCGCCACCGCCTTTACCCTGTACGACACCTACGGCTTCCCGCTCGACCTGACCGCCGACATCTGCCGCGAGCGCAACGTGACGCTCGACGAGGCCGGCTTCGCCGCCGCCATGGAACAGCAGAAGAAGACCGCGCGCGCCGCCGGCAAGTTCAAGATGGCCGCCAACGTCGAGTACGCAGGCGAGAAGACCAAGTTCGTCGGCTACGACTCGCTGGCCCACAACACCCACGTGCTGGCGCTGTACGCCGACGGCGTGAAGGTCGACGAGCTCAAGGCCGGCCAGGCCGGCATCGTCGTGCTCGACACCACCCCGTTCTATGCCGAATCGGGCGGCCAGGTCGGCGACCAGGGCGTCATCGGTACTGCCGGCATGCAGTTCGACGTGGAAGACACGCTCAAGATCCAGGCCGACGTGTTCGGCCACCACGGCGTGCTGCGCGAGGGTTCGCTGAAGGTCGGCGACACTGTCGACGCGCAGGTCGATACCGGCAAGCGCGGCCGCACCATCCGCAACCACTCGGCGACCCACCTGATGCACAAGGCCTTGCGCGAAGTGCTGGGCAGCCACGTGCAGCAAAAGGGTTCGCTGGTCGATCCGGACAAGACCCGCTTCGACTTCAGCCACCCGCAAGCCCTGACCGCCGACGAAATCGCGCAAGTGGAAGCCATCGTCAACCGCGAAATCCTGGAGAACCACCCGACCCAGTCGCACCACATGTCCTTCGACGACGCCGTCAAGCATGGCGCGATGGCGCTGTTCGGCGAGAAGTATGGCGACACCGTGCGCGTGCTGGACATCGGCACCTCGAAAGAGCTGTGCGGCGGCGTCCACGTGACCCGCACCGGCGACATCGGCCTGTTCAAGATCGTGTCGGAAGGCGGCGTCGCCGCCGGCATTCGCCGCGTGGAAGCGGTGACGGGCGAGGGCGCCCTGGCGCTGGTGCAGTCGATCAACCGCAAGCTGGTCGAAGCGGCCGGCGCGCTCAAGACCAGCCCGGACGAGCTGACCACCCGCATCGCCCAGGTGCAGGACCAGGTCAAGACCCTGGAAAAAGAAGTCGCCGCGCTGAAATCGAAGCTGGCGGCCGGCCAGGGCGACGAGCTGCTGGGCAAGGCAGTCGACGTCAATGGCATCAAGGTGCTGGCGGCAACGATGGAAGGCGCCGACGTCGCCACCCTGCGCGAAGCCATGGACAAGCTGAAGGACAAGCTGGGCACGGCCGCCATCGTGTTGGCCAGTGTGGTCGATGGCAAGGTCAGCCTGATCGCGGGCGTGACCAAGGATGCCATCGGTAAAGTCAAAGCCGGCGAGCTGGTGAACTTCGTCGCACAGCAGGTAGGCGGCAAGGGCGGCGGCCGTCCTGATATGGCGCAAGCAGGCGGCACCGATCCTTCGGGCCTGCCGGCAGCGCTGGCTGGTGTGGCTGGCTGGGTCGGCGAACGCGCCTGATCTTTAGCAAACGTCACCTTTAGAATCTAGCTTCAACACGTCGTCCCTGCAATCAGCTTTACCACGTCGTCCCCGCGCAGGCGGGGACCCAAGTCCTTTGCGCAGCCACTACGATTTACGTAGGCTCAGCGCATGAAAACTTGGGTCCCCGCCTGCGCGGGGACGACGCGTTTGGGGTGGTGGCAATGTGTAGCCCCGATCCCGACCGAAAGTGGTAACACTTTGTTTTCATGGTCATTCGGACTATTGCGCGCCCCAATTCGGACCGCATCTAGAGGGCATGCTGCACCGCTGCAGTGCCGATTCGTGAGCATCCAGTACACACTCAATGTAATACGGTCAAGCAATTCACATTGCGGTTGCAATCCTGCAACAATGTGTGACTATTTTGGTGCGGTGCGTCATACTGCCCGAATTGGAGTAGTATGCGACTGAAGTTGGACCACTTAATCAAAGCAGGTAATGCGATGAGCGATATTACTTTTGAAACCGACACCATGGAATTCCAGAGAGACCTGGATGCACGCGGACTGAACTGCCCGCTGCCCATCCTCAAAGCCAAGAAGGCGCTCGCCGAGATGGAAACCGGCCAGGTGCTGCGCATCGTTGCCACCGATACCGGCTCCGTGCGCGACTTTCAGGCCTTCGCCAAACAAACCGGCAATGCCTTGCTGGCTCATACCCATGAGAATGGCGAGTTCACCTTCCTGATGCGCCGCAAATAATGTGACAGGCTGCAGCCGATGCTGCGGCCGCGTGCGTACCCTGAGACGGGGCATCCAGCCCCGTTCGCTCCCCTTGTAAAAACCGAAATGGGCCGATTAGGTGTTTTCCTCTAACTAAAAATCGCACGATCGTGCTTTAATTTGGCCCGGAGCGTCGATTTCTCATATAATCTATGCCACTTATTTCGATCCATCCCATTTTTAAAGGCACCCTATGAAAGTCCTGGTACCCGTCAAACGCGTGGTCGACTACAACGTCAAGGTTCGCGTCAAGTCCGACAATAGCGGCGTCGATGTCGCCAACGTCAAGATGTCGATGAACCCGTTCGACGAGATCGCACTCGAAGAGGCAACCCGCCTGAAAGAGGGCGGCAAGGTCACCGAAGTGGTGGCGGTCTCGGTGGGCGTGGCCCAGTGCCAGGAAACCCTGCGTACCGGCATGGCGATCGGCGCCGACCGCGGCATCCTGGTGGAAACCGCCGGCGACACCGAGCCGCTGGCCGTGGCCAAGATCGTCAAGGCGCTGGCCGACAAGGAGCAGCCGCAGCTGATCATCCTGGGCAAGCAGGCGATCGACGACGATTCGAACCAGACCGGCCAGATGCTGGCTGCGCTGCTGGGCTGGCCGCAAGCCACGTTCGCGTCGAAAGTCGTGCTGGAAGACGGTAAAGTGACCGTGACGCGCGAAGTCGACGGCGGCCTGGAAACCGTGGCCCTGACCCTGCCCGCCATCATCACCACCGACCTGCGCCTGAACGAGCCGCGCTACGTGACGCTGCCGAACATCATGAAGGCAAAGAAGAAGCCGCTCGAGACCATCAAGCCAGAAGACCTGGGCGTCGACGTCGCGCCGCGCCTGAAGACCCTGAAGGTCGTCGAGCCGGCCAAGCGTTCGGCCGGCGTCAAGGTGCCGGACGTGGCGACCCTGGTGCAGAAGCTGCGCACCGAAGCCAAAGTCATCTGAGCCGTCTGTCGTTACTTAATACATAGGAATCAACATGGTCGCATTAGTCATTGCTGAACACGACAACGGCTCCCTGAAGGGCGCTACCCACCACACCGTGACCGCGGCCGCCCAGTGCGGCGCAGGTGGTGCAAATGAGGTCCACATCCTGGTTGCCGGCAGCAACTGCGGGGCCGCCGCCGAAGCCGCCGCCCAGATCGCCGGCGTGGCCAAGGTGCTGGTCGCCGACGCGCCGCACTTCGCCGACGGCCTGGCCGAGAACGTGGCCGAGCAGATCCTGGCCATCGCCGGCGACTACTCGCACATCCTGGCCCCGGCCACCGCCTACGGCAAGAACATCCTGCCGCGCGTGGCCGCCAAGCTGGACGTGGCGCAGATCTCCGAGATCACCAAGGTCGACTCGCCCGACACCTTCGAGCGTCCGATCTACGCCGGCAATGCCATCGCCACCGTGCAGTCGAGCGACAAGGTCAAGGTCATCACCGTGCGCGGCACCGCCTTCGATTCGGCAGCCGGCGGCGGTTCGGCCGCCATCGAAAACGTGACTGCCGTCGCCGACTCGGGCACCTCGACCTTCGTGGGTCGCGAGCTGGCCAAGTCGGACCGTCCCGAGCTGACCGCCGCCAAGGTGATCGTCTCTGGTGGTCGCGGCATCGGCTCGGCCGACAACTTCAAGATCCTGGAGCCGCTGGCCGACAAGCTGGGCGCCGCCATGGGCGCTTCGCGCGCCGCGGTCGACGCCGGCTTCGTGCCGAACGACTGGCAGGTTGGCCAGACCGGCAAGATCGTCGCTCCGACCCTGTACATCGCGGTCGGCATTTCAGGCGCGATCCAGCACTTGGCCGGCATGAAGGATTCGAAGACCATCGTCGCCATCAACAAGGATCCGGAAGCGCCGATCTTCTCGGTCGCCGACTACGGCCTGGTGGGCGACCTGTTCGAGGTCGTGCCGGAGCTGGTCAAGGAACTGGGCTGACCGGCCGGCGCGCTCATCGAGACTGACGCGCGCCACAGGCACCCGCACACGCCGTTCCCGCCCGCGCAGGAACGGCGTTTTTTTTGCACGAGAGACCATCAGGAGACAATAGGTGAGCTATAACGCCCCGCTGAAAGACATGCAGTTCGTCCTCAATGAACTGGCCAACCTCGCCGAGGTCAATGCGCTGCCCGGCTGCGAGGACGCGACGCCCGACACCGTGGAAGCGGTGCTGGAAGAAAACGCGAAATTCTGCGGCGAAGTGATCGCCCCGCTGAACCATGCCGGCGACAAGGAGCCCAGCTTCTGGAAGGATGGCGCGGTCACCACGACCAAGGGTTTCAAGGAAGCCTTCCGCGCCTACGCCGACGCTGGCTGGCAGGGCGTTCAGCACCCGCAGGAATTCGGCGGCCAGGGCTTGCCCAAGCTGGTGGCCACGCCCTGCATGGAGATGCTGCACGGCGCCAACCTGTCGTTCGCGCTGGTCGCGCTGCTGTCCGACGGCGCCATCGAGGCGCTGCTCACCGCCGGTTCCGACGAACAGAAAGCACGCTTCCTCGAACCGCTGATCTCGGGCCAGTGGACCGGCACCATGAACCTGACCGAGCCGCAGGCCGGTTCCGACCTGGCGGCCGTGCGCACCCGCGCCGAGCCGCAGGGTGATGGCACCTATAAAATCTTCGGCACCAAGATCTTCATCACCTATGGCGATCACGACATGACCGAGAACATCGTCCACCTGGTGCTGGCGCGCACACCCGATGCGCCGCCGGGCGTGAAGGGCATCTCGCTGTTCATCGTGCCGAAATTCCTGATCAACGACGATGGTTCATTAGGGAGCCGCAACGACGTGCACTGCGTCTCGATCGAGCACAAGCTGGGCATCAAGGCCAGCCCGACGGCCGTGCTGCAGTTCGGCGACGGCGGCGGCGCGATCGGCACCCTGGTGGGCGAAGAGAACCGCGGCCTGGAATACATGTTCATCATGATGAACGCGGCCCGCTTCGGCGTCGGCATGCAGGGCGTCGGCCTGGCCGAACACGCCTACCAGCAGGCGGTGGCGTTTGCAAAAGACCGCATCCAGTCGCGCGAAGTGTCGGGATCAAGCGCTCCCGTGGCGATCATCAACCACCCGGACGTGCGCCGCATGCTGATGTCGATGCGCGCGCAGACCGAGGCCGCGCGTGCGCTGGCCTACGTCGGCGCCGGCATCTCGGACCTGGCGCATCACCATCCCGATGAGGCGACCCGCCAGGCGAACCTGGCCATGTATGAATACCTGGTCCCGGTCATCAAGGGCTGGTCGACCGAGATGAGTGAAAACGTCGCGCGCGACGGCGTGCAGGTGCATGGCGGCATGGGCTTCATTGAAGAGACCGGTGCGGCCCAGCATTACCGCGACGCCAAGATCCTCACCATTTATGAGGGCACGACGGCGATCCAGGCCAACGACCTGGTGGGGCGCAAGACGGTGCGCGATGGCGGTGCGGTGGCCAAGGCGCTGATCGCGCAGATCCGCGCGGTCGAAGCCCAACTGGGCGAGGTGCAGGGAGAAGACTACGCCGCGATCGCGCGCAGCCTGCGGGAGGGTGCGGCCGCGCTGGAGCAGGTGGTCGACTACGTGGTCGCCAACGTCAAATCGGACGTGCGCGCCGTGTTTGCCGGCAGCGTGACGTACCTGAAACTGGCCGGGATCGTGCTGGGTGGCTGGCAGATGGCGCGCGCGGCGCTGGTCGCGCAAGGCAAGCTCGATGCGGGCGAGGGCGATGCCGCCTTCTATCGCGCCAAGATCGCCACCGCGCGCTTCTTCGCCGATCACATCCTGTCGCAGGCGCCGGGGCTGCGCACGTCGATCGTCGACGGCGCGGCGGGTGTGCTGGCGCTGGACGTCGAGCAGTTTTAACCGTAGGCGCCGCCGGTAAACAGGATGTCGAACAGCCGCGCCATCGTCCCGATCAGGACGATGGCGCCGGTCAGCATCGTGATCACCAGCAGCACCGGCAAGATCCAGTTCGAGCGCGATTGCCGGCCGCTGCCGGCATTGTATTTCGCATCCCACTTCTCGTCGGGCGTCAGCCCGATCACCAGCGCTTCAATGAAGCCGGCGATGCACGACACCAGCAGCGGCAGGATCACATAGAAGGGGTGCGGCTTGACCGCGCCCCACAGGATGCCGGTGACGGGCAGCGCGCACAGGTGCAGCAGCCCGATCCGGTCGGCGCCCGGCTTGAGGTAGAAGCGGTGCGCGCCGATCCCGCCCAGCAGCAGGGCGAGCAGGGTGGCGACGGTCTTGTTCTTGTGGGCAGCGGCCATGTCATGTTGTTCATTAGTTCAGGACAGCAAGAGTATGGTCGAGATTTGCAGGAATGGCACGTTTCACGCGACAAGCTGCGGATTTGGGCGGATGGCCGGTGGCGGTGTGTTGAAAAATCAGCGATAATGGCTGATTCTTCTGGGACTGCGCGCCCGTTGTCATTAACGCTTGCTGCTGTTCGGTGTCGCGCGCTATAATCGTCGACTTTCTCCGTCCAGAACAACTTTTTCGGAAATATTATGGTCGTTATTCGTTTGGCTCGTGGTGGCGCTAAAAAGCGTCCGTTCTTCAATATCGTTGCAACCGATTCGCGCAACCGTCGCGATGGTCGTTTCATCGAGCGCATCGGTTTCTACAACCCGATGGCTTCGGGCGCCGAAGTCGGCCTGCGTATCGCTGCTGACCGTCTGGCTCACTGGCAAGGCGTTGGCGCACAACTGTCGCCAACCGTCGCTCGCCTGGTCGCCCAGCAAAAGCCAGCTGCTTAATCTTAAGCAGGCAAACTTGTAGTGAACGATTCAGCAGTAATGAGCGGGGTGCAAATCCCCGATGACCTGACTCCGGTCGGTTATGTTTCCGGTGCGTATGGCATTGTGGGCGGCATTCGTGTCTCCCCGCATTCGCCCGAGGCCGATGCGCTGCTGAGCGTGAAAACCTGGTGGCTCGACAAGCCGACCCTGCACGCCGTTTCGGTACGGAGTGCAAGGCTGCACGGTGGCGATGTTGTCGCTACCCTGGTCGGCATGCGTGACCGCGATGAAGCCGAGGCGCTCAAGGGCGCAACGGTGCAGGTCGCGCGCAGCGAGTTTCCAGCGCTCGAAGAGGGCGAGTTCTACTGGTCCGATCTGATCGGCCTGGATGTGGTCAACCTGCAGGGTGAAGCCCTGGGCAAGGTGACCGACATGATGCACAACGGCGCGCAATCGATTTTGCGCATCACTCCGGTCGCTGATCCAGCGTCCGAAGGCAAGGCGCAAGAGCGCCTCGTGCCGTTCGTGGACCAGTTCGTCAAGACCGTCAGCCTCGAGCAACAACTGATTACGCTGGATTGGGGTCTCGATTTTTGAGCCCGTCCGTTAGAGGAGCAAGTCGCGATGCAGTTTGACGTCGTCAGCTTGTTCCCTGAAATGTTCGCCGCATTGACGCAGTCGGGAGTCACCCGGCGCGCCTTCGAGCAGCAACGCTGGGGCCTGCAGATCTGGAATCCACGCGATTTCACGCAGGACCGCCACCGCACCGTGGACGATCGCCCTTATGGCGGCGGTCCCGGCATGGTGATGATGGCCAAGCCGCTCGAAGCGACGATCAATGCAGCAAAGCAAAGACAAATCGAGCTCGGCCTGCCAAGTCCGCGCGTGGTGTTCATGTCGCCGCAAGGCAAGCCATTGACCCACGAACGCGCGATGGCGCTCAAGGACGAGCCCGGCCTGGTGATTTTATGCGGCCGCTACGAAGCGGTGGACCAGCGCCTGCTGGACCGCTGCGTCGATGAGGAAATTTCTCTCGGCGACTTCGTGCTGTCGGGCGGTGAATTGCCGGCCATGGCCTTGATGGATGCAGTGGTGCGCCTGATTCCCGGCGTGCTGGGCGACGATGCCTCGGCGGTCGAAGACAGCTTCGTCAACGGCCTGCTCGATTCGCCGCATTACACGCGGCCGGAAATGTACGAAGACGTGCCGGTGCCGCCGGTCCTGATGGGCGGCAACCATGCCGAGATCGTCAAGTGGCGCCGCCAGCGCATGCTGGAAGCGACCGCGGCGAAGCGGCCCGATCTGCTGGACAAGGCGCGCGCCGCCGGTCAGCTGAGCAAGAAAGATGAACAGTTTTTGGCAGGGTTGGTCGAACCTGCAAGTTAAGAATATGTGCCGGTAATACAGGTGCATGCAACGGCGGACGCGTTGTCCGTCGTTCAACCCCATCCTCTACTGGGCGAAGGTAGTGCCAGCAAGATGGTTTTTGGAGTCATAAAAAAATGAATCTGATTCAACAACTCGAGCAAGAAGAAATCGCGCGCCTCGGCCGTTCGATTCCTGATTTCGCACCTGGCGATACCGTTATCGTCAGCGTCAACGTCGTCGAAGGCAACCGCAAGCGCGCCCAGGCATACGAAGGCGTCGTGATTTCGCGTCGTAACCGTGGCCTGAACTCGAACTTCATCGTTCGTAAGATCTCGTCCGGCGAAGGCGTCGAGCGTACGTTCCAGCTGTACTCGCCGCTGATCGCTTCGATCGAAGTGAAGCGTCGTGGTGACGTCCGTCGTGCGAAGCTGTACTACCTGCGCGAACGTTCGGGCAAGTCGGCACGTATCAAAGAAAAACTGCCACAGCGTCGCGTCAAGACCGTCGCTGCTGCCGAGTAATCTTACTCGTGCTCAGAAAAAGGCATCCGCAAGGATGCCTTTTTCTATTCTGGCGCAGTATTGCAAAGGATTCAGTTTGGCCAAATTCATTTTCGATCCGACCCAGTTGCCGGTGACCAGCCTGGCCGGCGAGGCGCCGGTGGCGCCCGCGCGCCTGATCCCTGCCGCGCTGCGCGCACGCTTTGCGCAAACCCTGCCATGGGAAGAGGAAGCGTCGGACGAAGGCCGCGGCATGACGGGCGCTACCTTGCGCCGTGCATCCGTGCTGGTGCCGCTGGTGGCGCGCCCCGAGGGGGTAACCGTGCTGCTGACCTTGCGCACCGACCATTTGTCCAGCCATGCCGGCCAGATCAGTTTTCCCGGCGGCCGGGCCGAAGAACTCGATTCGTCCCCGATCGAAACGGCGCTGCGCGAAACCGAAGAAGAAGTCGGCCTGCACCGCCGCCATATCGAGATCATCGGCGTACTGCCCGATTACACCACCGTCAGCGCCTATCGCGTGACGCCGGTGGTGGCCCTGGTCCAGCCGCCATTCGAGCTGCAGCCCGATCCGGGCGAAGTGGCCGAGGCGTTCGAAGTGCCCCTGAGCTTCCTGATGGACGGCCTGAACCACCAGCGCCGGGTATTCGAATTGCCGCAAGGAGCGGGGCGGCGTGCCTTTTATACGATGCCGTACGAGCAATATTTTATCTGGGGCGCGACGGCCGCCATGCTGCGCAACCTCTTCCATTTCCTTCGCGCTTAGAGCTTACTTACACTCAGGGATTTGATTCTGGCAGGCTTCTCCGCTATCGTAACGGGGCAGTCGTATTGCCATAACAAAAAAGGGTTCCTGAATGACATTCTTTTCCATCTTGTGCGCACTGCTCATCGAGCAACTGAAACCGCTGCGCGCCGATAACCAGGTGTATGGCGGCGTCAAGTCGCTCGCCGTGCGCATCGAGACCTGGTTCAATGCCGGCGAGCAAAAGAATGGGCGCATGGGCTGGATCCTGATGATGAGCGCCCTGATGCTGCCGACCTGGCTCGTCTACTGGTTCTTCATGCATTACAACCTGGTGTTCCTGGCCTTTGCCTGGAATGTCCTGATCGTCTACTTGACCCTCGGTTTCCGTCACTACAGCCATTACTTCACCTCGATCCAGTTCGCGCTCAATTCGGGCGACGAACCGCGGGCGCGCACCCTCCTGGCCGAATGGACGAGGCTCGACACCGTCGGGATGGATAGCACCGAGATCACCCGCATCGCGGTCGAGAAGGCCTTGATCACGACCCACCGCAATGTGTTCGGTGTGTTCTTCTGGTTCCTGATGCCGCTGGGGCCGGCGGGCGCCGTGATGTACCGCGTGTCCGAATACCTGTCGCGCGCCTGGAACGAGCCCGACCATATGCGCAACGAAGCCTTCGGCCAGTTCGCCGCCAAGGCCTTCTACTGGATCGATTGGGTGCCGGTGCGCCTGACGGCGGTGGCCTTTGCCGTCGTCGGCAATTTCGAGGACGCCGTCTATGCCTGGCGCAACTTTGCCAACCGCTGGACCGACGAGGCGCGCGGCATCATCCTGTCGGCCGGCGGCGGCGCGATGGGTGTGCGCCTCGGCACGCCGAACGAAAATGCGCCACAATTGCTACCGGCGGACGCCGCCACGGTGGACTTGAGCGAAAGCGACGTGGATGTGATGCCGGGCGAGGAGCCGAACGTCCGCGCCCTGCAGAGCACGGTTGGACTGGTGTGGCGTGCCCTGATCTTGTGGATGATCCTGCTGTTGCTGACGTCGAGCGTGGCCTGGCTGCGCTGAGTGTGGCGCGCCGGGTCTCGTCCTCAAGTCTTCTATAAGATATAATACTGCCTGTACCGAGCAAAGCCGTATTGCACTGAGCCGAATTTGCTCTCACCCACGCAGTATTTTCTGTCTGAGCCCGTAGGACTATGACCGACCAAGCGCCACCCAAGGATGATGAACTCTCTGGCGAGTTTTTCATCCTGGGCATCACGAATAAAGGCAAGACGTTCCGCCCCAGCGACTGGGCCGAGCGCCTGTGCGGCGTTATGGCCTGCTATTGCCCCGGTTCTGGCGGCCCCAATGCCCACCTGAAATTCTCCCCCTACGTCTACCCGACCGTGGTCAACGGCACCAAGGCCGTCGTGGTCAACCGCAGCCTGCAAAAGATCGAGCCGATGGCCTATCACTTTGTGATCAGTTTCGCCAAGGACAATGATATGCAGGTGGTCGATGCCTGTTTCGTGCCCTTGCCGGGCGAAAAGAAACCAGGCGCCGCCTGAACATCCCCGCAAGCTAGCAGCCATTGGCGCTTTGATCGAAATCAAAGCGCCAATTTTGTTTTGGCCTAGCCTCACCCGGATCAAGGGAGGGGGCCATTATGCGCATCGGCGAAATCTGTACCACTGACACCATCTGCTGCACCCGCGACGAGACCGTGCAGGGCGCCGCCATGCTGATGCGCCGTCACCACGTCGGCGACCTGGTCGTGGTCGATACCGACGGCGGCGGTAACGTCCCGCTCGGCATCCTGACCGATCGCGACATCGTGCTGGCCGTCATCGCCCCCGGGCTCGACCCGGCCAGCCTGCTGGCGGGCGACATCATGAGCGACGACCTGCTCACTGCGGGCGAGTCCGACGATGTCTACGAGACCATCGAGCACATGCGGCTGCGCGGCATCCGCCGGGTGCCGGTCGTGGATGCCCAGGGCAACCTCTGCGGCATCGTCAGCGCCGACGACCTCCTCGAGTTCCTCGCCGAAGAGATGAGCGAGCTGTCACGGATCGGCTCCTGGCAGCAATCGCACGAACGCCGGGTGCGCCAATAGCTGTTCGTTAGTTGCTGCAAAGTATTGAACGATGCGACCTCGGCCTGTCAACCCCGTATGCGGATAGGCAACAAGTAGCGTCCCCGTCTGCTACCATCGCAGGTTCAAGCGGGACGGCTGGCGTCCCGCCGAACAGACGGGACACCATGGATTCGAGATTTCAGCTGCGCGGAATGTCCGCGCACGTAGCGGCGGGCTGCCTGGCCCTGGTCATGATCGCGCCGGCAACCGCCGCCGCCCCTGCAGCCCCAGGCGCCGCCAAGGCCGCCACCGGCGCAGCGCTCCCCAAGGGCGTGACCCTCGGCCCGTCGGTCGAAGGCATCACCGAATACCGCCTGGCCAACGGCTTGAAAGTGCTGTTGTTCCCGGACGCCTCGCGGCCGACCGTGACCGTCAACGTCACTTACCTGGTCGGCTCGCGCCACGAGAACTACGGCGAGACCGGCATGGCCCACCTGCTCGAGCACCTGCTGTTCAAGGGCGCGAAGAACAACCGCGACATCACCAAGCAGTTCTCCGAGCGCGGCATGCAGTTCAACGGCACCACCTCGCTCGACCGCACCAATTACTACGAAGTGTTCCAGGCCTCGCCGGAAAACCTGGACTGGGCCTTGCAGATGGAGGCCGACCGCATGGTCAATTCCTTCGTCTCGGCCAAGGATCTCGCTTCCGAGATGACCGTGGTGCGCAACGAGTACGAAGCCGGTGAAAATGAGCCCGGCAACGTGCTGTTCAAGCGCATGCAAAGCGTCGCCTACGACTGGCACAGCTATGGCCGCTCAACCATCGGCAACCGCAGCGACATCGAGAACGTGCGCATCGAGAACCTGCAGGCTTTCTATCGCACCTATTACCAGCCCGACAATGCGGTGCTGCTGGTGGCCGGCCAGTTCGACGAGCGCGCGACCCTGGCCAAGATCAACCGCCTGTTCGGCGCGATCCCGAAACCCAAGCGCACGCTGCCGGCCTTCTGGACGGTCGAGCCGACCCAGGACGGCGAGCGCAGCTTCGCCGTGCGGCGCCAGGGCGATATGCAGTTCGTGGCGGTTGGCTACAAGATCCCGTCCGACCTGCATCCCGAAGCCGAGGCGCTCGGCTTCGCTGCCGAAATCATGGGCGATGCGCCCAACGGCCGCCTGCACAAGCTGCTGGTCGAGACCGGCAAGGCCAGCCAGGTGTTCAGCTTCGGCCAGACCGGCTATGCGCCGGGCCTGCAATTCTTCGGCGCCGTGGTCAAGTTGGGCGAGCCGATCGAGCCGGTGCGCGAGGCGCTGACCCAGGCGGTCGAGGAACTGGCCAGCAAGCCGCCTACTACCGAGGAACTGGAACGGGTACGTCGCTCCTGGCTGAACACGGTCGAGCGCAGCCTGAACAATCCACAGGCGGTCGGCGTGGCCCTGTCCGAACCGGTCGCCCTGGGCGACTGGCGCATGTATTTCGTGGGCCGCGAGCGCGTGCAAAAGATGACGGCCGAACAGGTTGCCGCCAGCGCGGGACGTTACTACCTGCGCAGCAACCGCACGACCGGCACCTTCATCCCGGAAGAAGCGTCCAAGCGCGCCGAACTGCCACCGGCGCCCACGGTGACTGAGGCAATGAAGGACTTCAAGCCAGCCGTCTCGAACCTGGTGTCGGAGAATTTCGAGCCGAGCCAGCAAAACATCATGAAGCGCACCACCCTGACCACCGCTGGCGGCGTCAAGCTGGCCCTGCTGCCGAAAAAGAACCGGGGCGAGACCGTGACGGTCGACCTGCGCCAGCACTTCGGCGACGAGAAAAGCCTGTTCGGCAAGGGCACGACCCAGGCCCTGACGAATCTGATGCTGATGCGCGGCACGACCCGTTATACGCGCGCCGAACTGGCCGACGCGTTCGAGAAACTCAAGATCGCCGGCAGTCCCACCCATTTCCAGACCACGCGCGCCAACCTGGCAGAGGCGCTCAAGCTCGTGGCCCATGTGCTCAGGGAGCCGGCTTTCCCTGAATCCGAATTCGAGCAATTGCGCCAGCAACTGCTGGTCGGCATCGAAGCGGGCCGCAACGAACCGCAAAGCGCGGCCGTGCGCGCGCTCAGCCAGCACTTCAACCGCTATCCGCGCGGCGACATCCGTTACTCGCCGAGCCTGGAAGAGCAGCTCGAAGAAGCGAAGGCGGCGCGCCTCGCGGACGTCAAGGCCTTCCACGGCCAGTTCTACGGCGCCAATCCAGCCGAGATGGCCATCGTGGGCGACTTCGATCCGCAGGAAATCACGCCGCTGGTCAATACCCTGTTCGGCGCCTGGAAAGCGCCGCAGGCGCACGCGCCGGTGCTGGTCGCGCATGCCGAGGTGGCCCCGGTGGCGCGCACCCTGAATACCCCGGACAAGGAAAACGGCTTCTATATCGCACGCCTGAACCTGGACCTGAACATCGACGATGCCGATTATCCGGCCCTGACGCTGGCTAATTACATCTTCGGCGACGGCGGCCTCAAGTCGCGCCTGATGGACCGCATCCGCCAGCAGGATGGCCTGTCGTATGGCGGCGGCTCGGACGTGTCGCCGGGCACGCTGGACCGCGCCGGCAGCTTCACGATCAATGCGATCGCGGCGCCGCAGAACCTGGCCAAGCTCGACGCGGCGGTGCGCGCCGAGCTGGCGCGTGCGCTCAAGGACGGCTTTACTGCCGAGGAACTGCTAGGGGCCAAGTCGGGCCTGATGCAGCAGCGCCTGCAGTCGCGCTCGAACGACGGCGCGCTGGCGTCGGGCTGGACCTCCTTCCTGTACCGCGGCAAGACTTTCGAGGCATCGGCCGAGCTCGAACGCAAGCTGGGGGCCGTGACCTTGCCTCAGCTGAATGCCGCATTTCGCAAGGCGATCGATCCGGCTAAGCTATCGGTATTCATGGCGGGCGACCAAGCCAAGGCAAATGGTCCGGCGACACCCGTAGTTACTATGCCGTAACTACAACAGTTTCCTGACAAAAACTCTCTGGATTGTGACAATGCACGAAGCCATGCGTTAAAATGTTTCTTTTCGGAAGCAAAAGTTTCATCCAGGGAGCATCATGAAGGCCATCAGCAAGCAGCAGCCAGGCGGTTTGTCGTTCACCGGCAAGGTCGTTTTGGTTACCGGAGCCGCCAGTGGCATCGGTCGCGCCATCGCCCTGGCGTTCGGCCGTGCCGGCGCCAGCGTGGTCGTGGCCGACGTGTCGATCGACGGTGGGCACGCCACCGCGGCGATGATCGTCGAAAATGGCGGCAAGGCGCTGTTCGTGCAAAGCAACGTCACCCGCGCCGGCGACGTCGAAGCACTGGTCGAGAAGACCATCAATTACTATGGCCGTCTCGACTTCGCGATCAACAATGCCGCGGTCGAGGAAGAGCGCCAGCCGCTGGCCGACGCCGACGACGAGCAGTTCGACCGCATCATGAACGTCAACGTCAAGGGCGTCTGGCTGTGCATGAAATACCAGCTGCGCCAGATGCAGAAGCAGGGCCATGGCGCGATCGTCAATATGGCTGGCATCGCCGGCCTGGTCGGCAGCCCTAACCATGCGATCTACGGCGCCAGCAAGCACGCGGTGGTCGGCCTGACCAAGAGCGCCGCCGCCGAGTACGCGCGCGAGGGCATCCGCGTCAACGTGCTGTGCCCGGCCGCGGTCAAGACGCCGATGCTGGCGCGCGCTTTCGAGCGCGATCCGGGCATCGAGAAGAAGCTCAAGGCAGCGCATCCGATGGGGCGCTTCGCCGAGGCGGGCGAGGTGGCGCAGGCTGCACTGTGGCTGTGCTCGGACATGGCGTCCTACGTGAACGGCCACGAGATGGTGGTCGACGGTGGTTTCACCGCCGTTTGAGCGAGTTTTCTTGTCGGAAATCTTTACAGTGCGCCGCGTATATACGAGGCGGGAAATCCCAAGTCCTTGTTTTTAATCAAGTATTTCCTAGTGGCATAAATTATGCTTATTGGTTGCATGTCGCCGCATGTAACTAACGCATTTCCATCTAGTGAGACCAACTTGAAAAGACTTTTGCCGCACTGGCGCTTGCCGCCGCTCTGATTCCCGTCGCAGGCGCTCAGGCCGCCGTGATCAGCTTCAACGACAGTATCGGAGTCACGGAAACGGATTGGTCCGAGACGCTACGTTTCAGCAAGTTCAACACCAAGCTCGGCACCCTCAATTCGATCAAGTTCGACTTGAGTGGCTTGGTCAGCGGCGCCGGCTTTGCCGAAAACCGGGGCAGCAGCGCGGCGAAGGTCACCCTGACACTGGGTTCGACCATCGAGCTGACCCGCCCGGATGGCAGCACGCTGGTCGTGGCCAACCCTGTATTCGACCAGCTTTACAACCTTGGCCGCTATGACCGAGTTCTTGACTTCGGTGGCACCTCCGGCGTCAATACCGGGACGGTCGAGGCAAGCAAGGCCGAATCGTTCCTGAGCAGCAGCGCCAGCGATTTCGCCCTGTTCTCGGGTAAAGGTTTCATCGAGCTCGGCCTGAGCGCGCTGGGCACCTCGTTCGCGAAGGGGCCAGGCAACGTGATGACCGGATTCGACACGTACGCATCCGGCGCGGTGCAGGTCACGTATGACTACACCCCATTTGCCGAAGTCCCGGAACCAGCCACGCTGGCGACCATGCTCGCCGGCCTCGGCCTGATCGGCGCCGTGCGCCGCCGCCGCCAAAGCAACAAGGCGTAATCCCGACACGCGCGCAGCGCGCTGCCGGCTGCGGAAAAACCGTCATTGCCTACCCCGGCATGACGGTTTTTTCATGAAGCGCCGCTTCAGTTGTGGATGTACTTGGCGAACACGTCGCTGAAATCGCGTTTGGTGTGCGTATCGAGCATGGCCGTGTTCAGCGCTTCCAGCAATTCGCCGTACTGGCTGACCAGGCTGCCCGCGCCGGGCGCGATATTGAGCTTGTGGACCGAGGCGGTGGCGTCCAGCGTGCGCAGCGCATTGTCGCGGCACACGGCATCGCGTCGTTGCAGCTTGCCGATGGTGGTCAAGGCCTTGTAGATGTCCTTCAGCTGTTCGATGAAGGATTTTTTAACGTCGATCGAGAACTTCGTGTCGTTCACGTTGAACTTCAGCTCGATGTCCATGTCCAGCGTGCCGGCGGTTTCGATGCTGACGTTGGTGATAAGGTTCGACGAATACTCGTAGCGCTTGATCGAACGCTTCGAGGACACGGCCGAATCGCCGTCGACGTGGATCAGGGCCAGGTTGGTGAAGCAGTACTCGTCCTTCTTGCTCTTGATCAGGAAGAAGATCTGCTCACCGTCCTCGGTGAACAGGTAGTCGTCAGCATCGACCTTGCTATAGTCCGCCGGTCCGACGATGACACCGATATCGCTCAACCCCAATGCTTCCGCCGCCATTCTCTTGAACATGATCGTCCTCGTGTGGTGAAAAAAGGTCAGATTAGCATCATTTCATCAGGCTGTACGCATCAGGCTGCAGTGAGCTCGGCCACGAAATCATAGGTATCGCCGCGAAAATACGAGCGGCAAAACTCCACCGCGCGCCCGTCGCGCAAGAAGCCCAGCCGTTCCACGCACAGGCCGGCGTCACCCTCGCGCGCATCGAGCAGGCGCGCCTGTTCGGCGCCCAGCAGCAGGGCCGACAGGCGCTGCAGCGCGCGCACCGGACGGTTGCCGGTCGCCTCGAGCGCCTCGTACATCGAGTCGCCCACCGCGTCGAGCGAGGGCAGGGCGAAGGCGGCGATGGTCGCGTACTCCAGGCACATTGGCGCATCGTCGGCGTAGCGCAGGCGGTTGAAGCGGTACACCGGCGTGCCCGGCGACAGCCGCAGGCGCAGCGCTTCCTCGGGCGTGACCAGGCCTTCCGAGCGCTTGAGCCAATTGCTTTTCGGCACTCGCCCACGGGCGCGTATGTCTTCCGAGAACGAACTCAGCTTGGCGAAATTCTTTTCGATGCGCGTGTTGAGAAAATTGCCGGAACCGGCGCGCCGCACCAATAGACCGTCGTCGACCAGGCTGTCGATCGCCTTGCGCACCGTGATGCGCGAGATGCCCAGCTCCAGCGCCAGCTGGCGCTCGGCGGGCAGGGCGCTCGAGGGGCCGTAGACGCCGTTGTCGATCGCCTGGCGCAGCGCACGCTGTAGTTGCTGGTAGAGCGGCAGCTTGCCGGCGCCGGCGGCGAGGCTGGCCTTGGCGGCGTCGTGCATCAGCTGGACGAGGGGATTCATGCGGCGGGCAGAGTCAGTGGACCGGAAATGATACCGCAGGCCGGGCCGGCGGTCATTTCGGACGCGGATCCTTCAAGGGCTGGCTGACCACGGCGACCCGGCCCGCGCGCACTTCGCGCACGGCGGTGGCCACCGCGCGCGCCACGTTGCGCGTCTCTTCCTGCACCGCGGTGTCCTTGTCGAAGGTCTCGTGGCTGTCGGCATACGATTCGTAATAGCCGATGTAGCGGTCGAGCTGGCCGAAACTGCCCGAGTTGATCAGGCCCATCCATTCAAGCCAGTCCGACAGCGAGCGCCGCGTGCCCTCGATGCCGGCCACATCGCCGTGCACCAGCAGGCCGAAGGCGCGGCCGGCCAGGTGTTTCGGATAATCCCAGCCGTCGCGCTCGATCTGCTTGGCCGCTTCGGCGTCCTTGCCGTGGGTCGACGTCGGGTCGGGATTGCCGCCATCGGCGCAGACCAGGCGGTCGATCATCAGTTTCAATACCGCCGGGGTCTGGTACCAGTAGACCGGGGTGATGATGATGACGCCATGGGCCAGCACCCAGCGCTCGTAGATCTCGTTCATCCAGTCGTTGACCTGGCGCTCGGCGTGGTTCGGGTAGCAGCTGCACGGCCAGTGGCACAGCGGCATCGCGGTCGACACGCAGCCCTTGCACGGGTGGATGTGGCGGTCGTAGTCGGAATTGAGCAGGGAGAGGTCGAGCACGTCGGCCTCGAAGCCCTGTTCCATCAACACGTCCTTGGCCATCTGCGTCATGCGCCAGCTCTTGGAGATCTCGCCGGGACAGGTGCCGTCGTTGCGGGCCGAGGCGTTGATGAGGAGGATGCGGTTGCGCGAGTCGGGATCCTTCTGGTGCCGCTCGGCGCCGAGCAGGCGGTCGCGCGCCTCTTTCCATTCGACCGACAGGTCGTAGCCGGGGTCGGCGAAGCCGGGACCGGCCTTGACCGTGTGCGGGGCCTTGCGGCCGTCCTGGTACGCGTCCCAGGCCACGTCCTCGATTGCCGCCAGTTCGCGGTCGAGCGTTTCGTAGCCGGGGTCCTGGAAGGCCTTGCGAAAGCGCAGGTGGAATTCGTTGCGTCCCAGCTTGGCGGGCGCCTGGCCCTTGCGTACCGTGGTCATGCTGCCTCCGATGCAAATAATGCAATTATCGGACGGGCTCGGGGGCATTAATGTACGGGGGCGCACCTTGGGCGGGTAAAACCGCCGGCCGGCAGCGGGACAGGATGAACCGTCCATACGAGAAGGCGCTGTCATCGTTAGCTGTTGATGACCCCGAATGCAATACGCAGCAATTGCTCGACGGAAGTGACTCGGCCGCCATCGAGCGCCCAATGCCAGCCCAGGTAGTTGAGTAACCAGCGTGACGCCACGCCATGGAAACGCGCCAGCCATTCCTTGAAGCGCCGGTGATAGGCGTTGACATTTTGAACGTGGATGGCCGCCTCGGCGCCGTTGCGGACTCGCTCGCCAGCGCTGAGATTGACAGCCTAGTGGGCGATGCCATGGGCGCGGGCGAAGGGGGGATAGACGGCGTTGGCGTCAGTGACCAGCAGCGCCTGGGGATCGAGTTTCGGCAGCAGATGCTTGACCAGTTGGGCCACCTTCAAGGCGCCGCGGCCGGTGATGGCATCGATGGTCTGCCCGCTGCGGTCGCGCGCCACCAGGATGCAGTCGAGGTGATGCGAAATTCCGCGCAGGGCCGCCCTGCCGCCGCGCTTGCGCGGCTGCAGGGCCGCCCTGCCGCCGCGCTTGCGCGGCTTGCGATCGAGCTTGCGTGAACCCTTCTGCGATTCGAGCAGGAACGTTTCGTCGGCCTCGACGATGCCGAGCAGGCGCTCGGGCCGGTCGTCCTTAACCCGGTCGAGAAAGCGGTGGCGCCAGCGAAAAGTGGTGTTGGGGTGCACGCCGAGCCGCTTGGCCGCAGAGCGGACCGTGCGCGAATCGACGATCGTGTCCAGATAATCGAGCCACTTGCCCTTGTGCCTGAGCCGCGCCAGTGGCGTACCGGTCAGGTCATTGAAAGTGCGTCCGCATGCGCAACAGCGAAAGCGTTGCAGGTCATTAGCGTGACCATGCCGGTGGCAACGCTCGTAGCCGCAATCCGGACAGCGCCGCCCCTTCGACCGGATCTCGTCGATGAGGGCAACCACCCGGTCGAGCCCGGCAGCCGGATGCAGAGCGGCGAGTACTTGCTGGCGCTGCGGCTGGTTCAGCAGCGCCAGCTGCGCGAACAGCTTCTCAAAGTTCGGCGCTTTCATCGTGCGCTCCCGATCGATGGCGACTGGGATTGGACCGCGGATCAGCTCAGCAGTTCAATGCTCATCCATATTTAACGATGACAGCGCCTACGAAAAAAGCGGGCCGGGCAGCGAGCCCGGCCCGCTTTCGCGGGTCCATCGTAAAACGAGGGATTACTTCTGGTTCAGGTGAACGATCCAGTATTTCGCCAGGTCGCCGGCGCCGCCACCGCCCTTGACGGTTCCGAAGGTCTGGATGGCTTCGGCTTTCTTGCCGGCCAGCGCCTGCGCCATGCCCAGGCGCAGCTTGGCTTCTTCAGGGTTCTTCAGGCCGCCCTTGGCGATGCCTTGCTGGATGAAGCCGACACCCTTGTCGCCCTGGTCCATGGTGGCGTAAGCCCAGCCCAGGTTGACCAGGCCGGCGCCGGTCTTCGCCTTTGAGGCCGAGGCTTCGCCGGCGGCGATGTTCTTGGCATCGTCGGCCGCGCCCTTGGTCGCCTTGTCGCGCAGGGCGGCGTGGGACTTCGCGTTCGAACCCTGGCCCAGCACGCCGGCGGCGTAGCCGGCGTCCATGGCCTTCTTGGCTTCGGTCGGGAAGCCGTCGCGCAGCGCCAGCTCGGCCAGGTCGACGTATTCTTCCGGCGCCATCTTCTTGACGGTGGCCGCTTCCAGGCGGTACACGTTGATCATATTGGTCTGCGGATCGAAGCCGGACTTGCGCGCCACGCCGCGGTTCAGGACGTCGGTCCAGAAGTCGTCGTTCGGGTAGTGGGCGACCAGTTTTTCCAGCGCGACCAGGTAGCCGGCGTCATCCTTGACCTTGTTGGCCGACGAGGCCAGCAGGCGCAGGTCTTCCTCGCTTGGCTTCTGGCCGGCTTTCTCGGTCGCTTCGATCGCCGGCAGCAGGGCCGTCTTGGCGCTGGCGAAGTCGCCGCCCAGGTAATGGGCGCGGATCAGCGAAGACGTGACTTTTTCAGGAGTCGGGCTTTCCTTCTGGTAGCGCTTGAACCACTCGATCGCCTTCGCGTAGTCCTTGGCGTTGTAGTGCATATTGCCCAGGGCCAGGATGAAGTCGGCCTGTTCCTGGCCTTGCAGGCGGCCGGAATTGATCACGGCTTCTAGCGCCGGCATGGCGATCTCGTTATTGTTGGTCGCCGAGCCCACCGACAGCTTCATGCGGTTGACGACGTAGTCTTCGTATGGCGTGCGGTTCGGGAAAGCTTCGGCCTGCTGCACGCGGTTCTGCACTTCGGCGTAATTCTTTGCATCCATCAGCGGCTTGATCGCGGCCGGGTCGAGCAGCTTGAACAGCTCTGGGCGGACGGTGTCCGCCGGCGCGGCGGCGGCGGCGGGCTTCTCTTGCGCATGGACGGCGGTGGTCAGGGCCGGGGCCGAGAGGCCGACGGCGGCCAGCATCAGGCAGAGGCGGGCAAGACGGAGTTGGGACATTCTGTATCCTTCTATCTAGACAAAAAATCGACGAAGCGCGCTTTCGGCACGTTCTTTCGCTACGCATTTTCACCAATATAGCAAAAATGCCAATCTCGGACAAAGCGTGCATTGTCCCATAGTCAGCCATTTTCTGGCTCGCCAATTGTGCCGTAGAGCCCGCGGGCGCGCCCAGCGTCGTTACATCGCGTTACCTCGTCGTTGGCGGCGTGCTGTCGTTTACCAGGTCAGGCACGGTCGAAGCCGGGCACCGGGCAGGTGCCTGGCGCCCCGATCTCACCAGCCAGCCAGGCCATGGCCGCCTCCAGTGCGGGCGGAGCGAAGCCATAGCTCATCAGGGCCGGAGCCGGGAAATCCAGCGCCTGGTAGGGGTTCCACAGGGCCAGGTGCAGGTCGGGGCGCCAGCCGGCGCGCGCGTTCGGACCATAGCGGCGGCGCGCGGTCGAGGCCAGGATCGTGAAGCGCCCGTCCTGCGGCAGGGCCGACCAGTCGAAGTTTTCGCTGTCGGCGAAGGTGACGAGTTCGACGTCATACAAGGTCCCCAGCGCCTCGGCGATGCGGTCCGCCGGCACGCCGGCTTCCGAGATGCCGTCGCTGACCACGTCGGCGCGCGCGACCAGGCGCACGCGGCTGCCGCGTGCGGGCCGTTGCGGCCGGCCGAGTTCGGTCAGGCCGGCGCGCCAGGCGCGCGCCATCAATGCGCGGTCGTCCTGTTCGCGGACGTAGGCGATGGCGCGCGCGGGATGCGCGTCCGCCAGCCTGGCAAGACGCGCCAGCTTGGCCTCGACTTCAGGCAGCGGCAACACGCCGTCGCGGATCGCCGCGGCGATCGCGTGCACGGTGTCGACCTGGGTCGCGCGGGTGCCGATCGCCATCACCATGTCGGCGCCCGCCACCAGCGCATTGACGGCGGCCTGGCCGGCGTCGTAGCGGTGCGCGATCGCATGCATGTCCATGCCGTCGGTAATGATCACGCCGTCGTAGCCGAATTCCTCGCGCAGCACGCCGGTGAGGATGGCGCGCGACATCGTGGCCGGATTGACCGGGTCCAGTGCGGGATAGACGATGTGGGCCGTCATGACTGCCGGCGCCGGGGTTGCCGCCCTGGCGGCGATACGGAACGGCGCGAACTCGAAGCGTTCCAGCTCCGCGCGCGGCTTGTCCACGTGCGGCAGGTCGCGGTGCGAATCGACGTGGGTGTCGCCGTGGCCGGGGAAGTGCTTGACGCAGCAGGCCACGCCTTCGCTCTCGCTGCCTTCCATCCAGGCCACCGCAATGCGGGTGGCCTGCTCGGGGTCGGCGCCGAACGAGCGCTCGGCAATGACGGGATTGTCCGGGTTGTTGTTCAGGTCCAGCACCGGCGCGAAGTTCCAGTTGAAGCCCAGTGCGCGCACCGCGCGCGCCACCGCCGCGCCGACTTCGCGCGCCAGTTGCGGATCGTTGGCGGCGCCCAGCGCCATCGCGCTCGGCGGCGCCGGCACCCAGGTCGAGCGCACCACGGCGCCGCCTTCCTGGTCGAGTGCGACCAGCGCACGCGGGCCCATCGCGTCCACCAGGGCGCCGGTGAAGCCGGTTAACTGGGCGGCGTCCACCATGTTCTGGCGGAACAGGCACACGCCGCCGATCTGGTGGCTGCGCAGGAAGGCGTCGGTGTCGGCATCGAGCTCGGTGCCGAACAGGCGCACCATCATCAATTGGCCGGCCAGGCCGAGGTAATCAGTCTTGGTGCGGGACATAAGATTCGTCGTCAGTTGGTCTTGGTGACCTTGCTCAGGTGGCGTGGCTGGTCCGGATTCATGCCGCGCGTGGCCGACAGCTTCGCCGCCATCGTATAAAAGGCCTGCACCGCCGCGATCGGGTCGAGGTCGGGGATGGCGGCGGTGGGTAGCGTCAGGTCGCGGCTGGCGACGTCGGCGGGCGCCGCCAGCAGCACGCGCGCGCCGCGCCCGCGCATCTCGTCGGCCAGGGCCACCAGGCCGGCCTGGGTCGGGCCGCGGGTGGCGTAGACCAGCAACGGGTAGCCTTCCTCGATCAGGGCCATCGGGCCGTGCTTGATCTCGGCGCCGGAGAAGGCCTCGGCCTGCAGCGCCGAGGTTTCCTTGAACTTGAGCGAGGATTCGAGCGCCAGCGGGAAGCTGATGCCGCGACCCACGACCATGATGTTGCGGGCCGGCGCCAGCACCTCGATCGCGGCCGACCAGTCCACTTCGGTGGCGGCGCGCAACGCGTCGGGCAGGGCGGCGATGCCGTTTTTCAGTTCTTTGTCATCCTGCCAGTCGGCGACCAGGCGCGCGCCGGCCACCAGGCTGGCGATGAAGCTCTTGGTCGCGGCCACGCTTTTCTCGGGACCGGCATGCAGCGGCATGGTCCATTCGGCGGCGTCGGCCAGCGGCGATGCGGGGTCGTTGACCAGGGCCACGGTGGTGGCGCCGCCATCGCGGAAGTAGCGGATCGGTTCGACCACGTCGGGGCTCTGGCCCGATTGCGAGATCGCCACCGCCAGCGTGTCGCGCGCGACGATCGGCGATTTATACAGGGTGATGAGCGACATCGGCAGCGAGGTCACCAGGCGGCCCATGCGCGCCATGATCAGGTAGGCCAGGTAGTTGGAAGCGTGGTCCGAGCTGCCGCGCGCCACCGTCACCGCGCTGTGCAGCTGCGTGGCGCGCAGCTTCGCGCCCAGCTCGGCGTAGCGCTCCACGTCCTGGGTCAGCTGGTGGGCGATGCAATCGGCGGCCGACAAGGCCTCCTGCAGCATGAGTGACGGGGTGGTGGCGGTGGTCACAGGACTTCTCCTTCGATATGGACGGCTTTGATGTTCAGGTCGCGGTCCAGGACCACGAAGTCGGCATGGCAGCCCGGCGCCAGGCGGCCACGCAGGGTTTCGCCGAGGTAGTCGGCGGCATTGGTGGATACGCGGCGGCTGGCGTCTTCGATCGACAGGCCGATGCTGACCAGGTTGCGCAGCGCCTGGTCCATGGTGAGCGTGCTGCCCGCCAGGCTGCCGTTGGCCAGGCGCACGCCGCCCATGCATTTGTGGACCACCTGGCGACCGAGCATGTATTCGCCATCGGGCATGCCGGCGGCGGCGGTCGAATCGGTCACGCAGAACAGCTTGGGGATGCAGCGCAGCGCGGTCCTGATCGCGCCCGGATGCACGTGCAGCAGGTCGGGGATGATCTCGGCGTACTCGGCATGCGCCAGCGCCGCGCCGACCATGCCGGGATCGCGGTGGTGCAGGCCGGGCATGGCGTTGAACAGGTGGGTGAAGCCGGCCGCGCCATGCGCGAGGGCGTCGACGCCGACTTCGTAGCTGCCGGTGGTGTGGCCGACCTGGACCCGGATGCCGGCGTCGGCCAGTACCCGCACCAGCTCCATGTGGCCGTCGATCTCGGGCGCCACCGTGATCAGCTTCATCGGCGCCTGGGCGTCGAAGCGTTTCACTTCATCGAGGCTGGCTTCGCGCGCATACGGCGGCTGGGCGCCCAGCTTGCCGGAATTGATGTACGGGCCTTCCAGGTGCACGCCCAGGATGCGCGCTTCGCCCTTGCCGCGCGCGGCGCAGGCCTGGCCGATGGCGGCGAGGGCGCGGTCGATGTCCTCGACCGGCGCGGTCATGGTGGTGGCCAGCAGGCTGGTGGTGCCGTGCTTGGCGTGCAGGGCGGCGATCACGTGCGGCGCGTCGCCGCCTTCCATCATGTCGCGTCCGGCGCCGCCGTGCACGTGCACGTCGATGAAGCCGGGCAGGATGTAGTCGTCGCCGTTGGATGCGGGATCGGCGGCGGCGCCGTCGATGGCGTCGATGTGGGCGCCGTAGCGCAGCGTGCCGCGCACCCAGCCGTCGGGAGTGAGGATATTGCCGTTGATTGAGCGGGTCATGCCGGGGTGTCTTTCAGGTGCAGTTCGATCATGCGCAGCGCGCCCAGGGCCGAATCGCCATGGGGCGGGCTGCAACGCGCCAGCGTCTCGGCCGGCAGGTAAAGGCGCAGCGTGTCGCCCAGGCCGCCGCACAGGGACAGCGGCAGGGTTTCCCTGGGGTCGAGCGCGCGCGCCATGGTGGCCACTTCGCGGCCGGCCTGTTCGAGGATCGCGCCGGCCACCGGGTCGAGCGCGCCATGTTCGACCACGAAGCGCGCCAGGCTCGCGTAATCGGTCTGGGATGCCTTGCCGAGCCAGACCTGGATCGCGTCGCGCCCGCCGCCGCAGGCAGCGATGACGTCGCGCGCCAGCGCGCCGCCTTCGGCGCGGCCGTCGAGCACCTGCTGGACATGGGCGATCGCGCGCAGGCCCATCCAGGCGCCGCCGGCTTCGTCGCCGGAGGGGAAGCCCCAGCCGCCGACCTCGACCCGTGTGCCGTCCTCGCGCAGGGCTTCGCCCACGCTGCCGGTGCCGATCGCGACGATGGCGCCAGGGCGGCCTCCATGGGCGCCCATCAGGGTCGAGAAGCCGTCGGTATCGAGCGCCAGGGCCGCGTAGCCCGGATTGGCGGAGCGAAAGGCGGCCGCCCATTCCTTGTTGTGCACGCCCGCCATGCCCAGGCCGATAGCGCACGCGTGGCGGGGAATCGTGTCGATGCCGATCGCGGCAAAAGCCATGGCGGCGGCTTCCTCGACCGCGCGCCAGGCTTTGTCGATGCCATGGACGAGGCCTGAAGCGCCGCTGCGGCCGGTGGCCAGTTCGGCGCCGTCGCGCCCGGCCAGGCGCACGCGGGTATTGGTGCCGCCGCCGTCGACGCCGATGAGATAGTCGATCATGGTAGGTGAGGGAAATGGGGTCAAGGCACTATAGGCAGGCCCTATCTCGATGTCAACAGGTATTTAACTGGTATTCGCCAATGCAGACCAAAGGCCAGGTATAGCTTGCGCTTATGCTGGCGAACGGTCTGGTGATGGAACGTAGGATTGGTATTGTTATTGGTACTGTGCGGAGCGTGGGCGAGGACGTGGAAGGAGCGGCGGAAGAAGTATCGCCGAGACTGTACTGCTGGCCCCGGCGCAAGGTCAGAACGGCGCGCCGCAGGTGGCGGCCGTTGTTTGTGGTCTACTGCGGCGCGTGGCTGCTGCCGCGACGGTCGACCACCAGCAGCTGGCCGTTGCCGCCCGCAGGCGCATTGCCCACGCGTTCGGCCACGTGCACCCGGGCCGTGCCGGGGCCGCTGACCGCGATGTCGGCGCGGTCGGCCTTCAGGCGGTTGCCATCCAGGCTGCCCGAGCCGCTCAGGCGGGCGTGGACCATCCCGACCTGGCCGCTGATGCGGGCGCCGCCCGGGCCGTCCGAGGTCAGGACCAGGCGCTTGCCCTGGATCGCCGACGTCAGGCTGCCCGAGCCGCGCAGTTCCGCCTCCAGCGTGTCCGAGACCTGGGCCAGTTCGATGCCGCCCGGGCCGCGCGCCTTGAGCATGGCTTTGGTGACGGCGAGGCCGCCGGCATCGAGGTCGCCCGAGCCCGACAGCTGCGCCTTGAACTCGCCCACCGTGCCGGCCAACCGGACATCACCCGGACCGTGCATGCGCAAGGTGGCCGCCTGCGCGCGCAGGCCGAGCGCGGTCAGGTTGCCCGAGCCGCCGACCTCGGCGTCGAGCTGGGCGATGGCGCCGCCCAGGCAGACGTCGCCGGGACCGCTCTGCATGGTGCTGGCACGGCCGGCGGCCAGGTCGCAGGCGTCGAAGGAGCCCGAGCCGGTCACTTCGGCGCGCACGTCACCGCTGGCGCCGCGCAGCACCATGTCGCCGGGGCCGGACAGGCGCGCGTCGAGGCGCCCCAGGCGCAGGCCGTCGGCCTCCAGGTCGCCCGAGCCGCTGATGTTGGCGTGCAGGGAGCCGTCGATATTGGCCAGCCGCACGTCGCCAGGACCGGACAGCGTGAGCGCCACATTGCTGGCCCGCAGTCGCTGCAGCTGGGCGTCGCCGCTGCCGCTGACGGTGAGCGCCAGGTCGCGCACCGCACCCGAGACTTCCAGGTCGCCCGGCCCACTGAGGTCGAGCGCGAAACGCTCGCCGCTCACCTGGCCCAGCGTGGTGTCGCCGCTGCCCGACATCGAGAGGCTTTTCAGTGCCGGCGCGCCGATGTGGATGACCACGGTCTCGCGCCGCTGGCCGAAGCCGAAGCTGAACAGCTTGCCCCCTTTGGGCCGCACCACCAGGGTGTCGCCGCGCACGAAGGTCTCGACCTCGTCCAGCTGCTGGCGTTCGCCGCGCAGGCTCAGGCCGGCCCGGCCCTGGGTGTCGATGGCCACCTCGTACGGACCATTCAGCTCGATGGCGCTGAAGGCGGCGACATTGCGCTGTTCGGAGACCGCCCTGGCCGGAGTATCCGCCAGGCTGTCGTCGATCGATAGGAAGGCGGCGCCGAGGGCGACGGCCACCAGGGTGGTCTTTTGTACGATGTGCATAGTGTTCCTGGCCTGGAGTCGATGGGAGCCTGAACGATACGCCGGCGGCGCGCGCGGCGTATGACGAAACCGACGGAACGGTGGATTCGGGGACCCGACTGCGCCTGCAGGCGACGAACCGTGCGTCGTTTGCGACAATCCGCGGTGCCCGCCACGGCGTGGAATGTCATAATGTCGAGATCGTCGAAAAAAGGATGTCCATGATTCGCCACCCAGGGCTGCAGGGCAAGACCCGGTCCATGCTGCGCGCCTTGGCGCTGCTGGCAGGACTCGCTTGCTCCGGCGCGCTGGCGGCGCCGTCGACCTTCGGCCCGGTGATCGGCAGCGCGCTGCTGTGCCGCAGCCAGCTGGACAACGCCTATTTCCACGCCTACCTGACCCAGGCCTTCGGCCCGGCCTACAAGCGCGAGGGCGGGGCTTGGTGGTTCAAGACCGAGGCCTCGCTGTGGGGCGCCCAGGTGAGCGAGGTGATGGTCAGCGACGATAGCAGCAATCTGGTGTTCGTCGCCGCCATCGTCGACAGCAAGCCCGAGGAATTCGAGAAGTCGGTGCGCGACGGCGCCGGCGTCGCCTTCAAGCCGGTGGATGCCTCGCGCTACCCTTTGCGTAAATCCAACCCGGGCAGCACGATCGCCTACGCCAGGGACAAAAGCAAAATATACTGCGCGAAGTTCAAGCCCCAGCCTCCGGGCCGCTAGCCACGCCACATCGTACGGTCCAACGCATGTACAACCACTATTTCCAGCTCAAGCACGCCCCGTTCTCGATCGCGCCCGATCCGCGCTACCTGTTCATGAGCGAGCGGCACCGCGAGGCGCTGGCCCACCTGCTGTACGGCATCGGCAGCGGCGGCGGCTTCGTCCTGCTGACCGGCGAGATCGGCGCCGGCAAGACCACCGTGTGCCGCTGTTTCATCGAGCAGATTCCCGATAACTGCCGCCTGGCCTATATTTTCAATCCGCGCCTGAACGCCGAAGAGCTGTTGCAGACGATTTGCGACGAGCTGCACATCGCATTGCCGCCAGGCGTGAGCGGCGTCAAATCCCATGTAGATGCGATCAACCGCCACCTGCTCGAATCGCATGCCCAGGGCCTGAACAATGTGCTGGTGATCGACGAGGCCCAGAACCTGTCGAGCGAAGTGCTCGAGCAGCTGCGCCTGCTGACCAATCTCGAGACGAGCGAGCGCAAGCTGCTGCAGATCATCCTGATCGGCCAGCCCGAGCTGCGCACGATGCTGGCACGGCCGGAACTGGAGCAGCTGGCCCAGCGCGTGATTGCGCGCTACCACCTGGGGCCGCTGTCCGAGCAGGAAACCGGCGCCTATATCGCGCACCGGCTGGCGGTGTCCGGGGCGGCCGGAATGCCGTTCCCTGCGGGCCTGACGCCTGTGGTGCACCGCCTGACGCATGGCGTGCCGCGCCGGATCAACCTGCTGTGCGACCGTGCGCTGCTGGGCGCCTACGTCGAGAACAGCCCGCAGGTCACGCGCGCCATCCTGCTCAAGTCGGCCGAGGAAGTGTTTGCCGGCGAGCCGGCGGCACGCAAGCCGCTGCGCTGGCCGCTGCTGGCGGGCGGGGTGCTGGCCGGGGTGGCGATCAGCGCCGCGGCCTGGCAGATGCTGCCTCAGCAGCAGGCGCAGCCGGCTAGCGCGCAAGCGGCGCCGCCGGCCGTGAAGCAGGTGGCGGCCAGGCCGGCGCCTGCGTCGATCAAGGCGGCGCCCGCGGCCGGCGCCGATTTCGCGGCTGGCAAGAGCGAGAACGATGCGCTGCGTGCGCTGGCTGCGCTGTGGGGGCCGTCGTTCGCCGGCATTGCCGGCGCCAGCCCGAAGGCGACCTGCGAGGCGGCCCAGCGCGCCAACCTGCGCTGCCACGGGGGGCGGGGCGGCCTGTACGAGCTGCGCCTGCTGGACCGGCCGGCCGTGGTCACCCTGCACGACGGTCAGCGCACCGGGTATGCGGTGCTGGCCGGGATGGACGAGGACAGCGTGCTGCTGGCCGTGGACGGGCGCCGCGAGCGGGTCGCCATTCCCGCCTTCGTCGCGCGCTTCGGCGGCGAGTTCACGACTTTCTGGCGCATGCCGGGGGCGTTCCGCGACGTCGTGGGGCAGGGCGACCGTGGTCCCGACGTCGACTGGATCGCCCAGCGCCTGGCCGGCCTGAACAAGACAACCGCGCCAGCGCTCGACCAGCCGCTCGATGCGCGCACCCAGGAATGGCTGCGCGCCTTCCAGGCAGCCCAGGACCTGAAGGCGGACGGCGTGGCCGGGCCGCGTACTTATATGCGTCTCAACCAGCTGTCCGGCGTGGTCGAGCCGCGCCTGCTGGCCGGTCCAGTGAAGGGGACGGGAAACTGATATGTCGTACATCCTCGAAGCACTCAAGAAGGCCCAGGCCGAACGCCAGCTGGGCAACGCCCCGACCATCCATGCGCCGCCGCCGATGTATGCGGCGCCGGACCGCGCCCAGGGCGGGAACCGGCGCAATCTCGTGATCGGCCTCGGCCTGGGCGTGCTGGTGGCGGCGGGCGTCTTGCTGTGGGTGCGCCATGGGGGCGAACAGCCGGTGCGGCTGGCGACGGCGCCGGTGAACGTGCCGGCTCCCGCGCCGACGGCGGCTGTCGTGCCGCCTGTCGCCCCAGCGCCGGCCCCGGCACCAACACCGGCACCGGCACCGGCACCGCGCGAAGCTGCGCTGGTGGCCGCGAAGCCGGCGTCGGCTCCGGCCAAGGTGGCTGCGCCAGCACCGCTGCCGGTGCGGGTGGCCGAAGCGCCGGTTTCCGCACCGCCGGTCGCACCCGCGCCCGTGGCGGCGGCCCAGCCGGCCGGCGAGGAAAACCTGCGCACCCTGCAGCAATTGCCCGAGGCGGTCAGGCGCGAGATCCCGCAAGTGAGCGTCGGCGGCTACATCTATTCGCCGACGCCGGGCGAGAGCTTGCTGCTAGTGGACAAGATGCTGCGCCGCGAAGGCGAGGAAGTGGCGCCCGGCCTGGTGCTCGAGCGCCTGATGCCGAAGGCGGCGGTGATGAACTACCGGGGAACCCGCTACCGTGTCGCGTACTGACGTGCCGGGTACGACGCAAGGGCAGAGACCCGGTCCGGTCCTGGGCGTGGTGGGCTGGTCGGGCAGCGGCAAGACCACCTTGCTGGAAGGGCTGGTCGCGCGCCTGGCGCAGGATGGCTTGCGGGTCAATATCGTCAAGCACAGCCACCACGACATCGAACTCGAGCCGCCGCGCAAGGACAGCGCGCGCCTGCGCCTGGCCGGGGCGGCCGAGGTGATGATCGCCTCGCCTTACCGCATTGCCATCATGCGTGAGCTGCGCGCAGCGCCGGAGCCAGGACTGGACGAGCTGCTGGCGCGGCTGTCGCCGGCCGACCTGACCCTGGTCGAAGGTTATAAATGGGAATCCCTGCCCAAGCTCGAAGTGCACCGCCCGAGCCTGGGCAAACCGCCGCTGTTCCGGGACGATGTCGCGATCCTGGCCGTGGTCTCGGACGTTGCGCGGCCGCTTGATGCGCGCGCCGGACTCGCCTGGCTCGACTTGAACGATCTGGGCCGGGTAGTGGATTGGGTTTGCGGATGGTTAAAGACGCACCCTCAAGTTCTGGTCGATGGGGCCGTTAAAGACTGACAAGTCTTTTTCTGGAGAGGTGTATGGACGTCACGAACATTGCCAAGCTTGCAACCAGCATGGCCGAAACCGGTATCCGTCAGGAAGTGGGCGTTACGATGCTCAAGAAATCCATGGACATCCAGGCGGTGTCGGCCGCACAGCTGCTCGACGCGCTGCCGCAACCGCAAAACC
Organism: Massilia arenae; assembly: GCF_008014745.1. Taxonomy (GTDB): domain Bacteria; phylum Pseudomonadota; class Gammaproteobacteria; order Burkholderiales; family Burkholderiaceae_D; genus Telluria; species Telluria arenae. Next base: position 341,426 of record NZ_VPFD01000004.1, on the reverse strand, counting down.
TGCCGCCGCACCTGGGCAATACGATCAATACCAAAGCCTGAATCCAAGGCTGGCATCCGGTGCGAACTTAAGCGCGAAAGCCGGATCGAAGATCACACGGGATTGTTTATCGTCCGTTGAAACCCGGCTAGCATGCCGGGTTTTTGCTTTCGTCGTTCAGTGGAAGGCACGCAGGATACGGTCTTCGCCGGACCTGTCCTGGTAGCGATCGTTGGCGGCGCGGGTGGCGGCCATCATGCGCTCCAGTTGCGCATCCTCGAAGCGCGACAGTTCTTCATTCGCCGCTTCCAGGGCGAGCGACAGCTTGGCGCGCGCATTCTGGTACAGGGCGCTGGAATAGTGATCGGTATTCTTGAGCAGTTCTTCCGCGTTTTCGATCACGAGGCGCAGGTCGCCAATCAATTGCTCCTGCGATTGTGCATGGTGTTCCGGGGTTTCCATCGCCTTCACCTCTAAGCCGTATGAGTGACGTCTTAAAATATAAACAAGGAAGCCCCGCTCTGTTTGTTAGCGCGCAAACATAAGAACGCCATTCTGGCGCCCCATTTCTTCGCACTATAGGCCCGACTTGGGCCCCCAACAGCTTACTGCACGGTGATGCGCACGTCGCCGACCGAGACGGTCTGGCCAGTGCGGATCTTCGCCGTCTTGCGCAGCTCCTGTTTACCATCGACCGACACCACGCCGCTGGCGACCATGTTCTTGCCGGCGCCGCCGCTGTCGACCAGGCCGACCAGCTTCAGCAGCTGATTGACCTCGACGAATTCTGATGTCAAATCGAAAACTATTTTTTGCATTCTATCCTCGGGTTGGTGAAGGCGGCGTACGATTGATGAGGCCGCTCAGTATGTGCGCGCGCGAAGGCGCATGCGCGTGGGTTGGCGGCTGCGCCAACCCTGCGCGCCCTCGTCGGATTACGCTGGATCCGGACGCGTCATGTCGATCGGCACGATCCATTGGTCGAACTGCTGTTCGTCGACGAAGCCGCTTTGCAGGGCGGCCTGGCGCAAGGTCAGGCCGTCCGTCGATGCCTTCTTGGCGATCTGCGCGGCGCGATCATACCCGATGTGCGGCGCCAGTGCAGTCACCAGCATCAGCGACTTCTCCATCAGCTCGCCGATGCGGGCGCGATTCGGCTCGATCCCCTGCGCGCAATGCTCGTCGAAGGAGCGCATGCCGTCGGCCAGCAGGCGCGCGCTTTGCAGGAAGTTGTGCACGATCATGGGCTTGAACACATTGAGCTCGAAATTGCCCTGGGAGCCGCCGACCGTGATGGCGACGTCGTTGCCGAACACCTGGCAGCACAGCATGGTGAGGGCCTCGCACTGGGTCGGATTGACCTTGCCCGGCATGATCGAGCTGCCCGGCTCGTTCTCGGGGATGGTGATCTCGCCCAGGCCGGAGCGGGGCCCGGACGCCATCCAGCGCACGTCGTTGGCGATCTTCATGAGGGCCGTGGCCAGGGTCTTGAAGGCGCCGTGGGCGGCGACCATGGCGTCGTGGGCGGCCAGGGCCATGAACTTGTTCGGCGCGGTCTTGAACGACAGGCCGGTGCGCGAGCCGAGCTCGGCCGCGATGCGGGCGGCGAATTCGGGGTGGGCGTTCAGGCCGGTGCCCACGGCGGTGCCGCCGGCGGCCAGCAGCAGCAGGCCGGGCAGGGCGGACTTGAGCTGCTGCTCGGAATACTCGAGCTGGGCCACGTAGCCGGAGAATTCCTGGCCCAGGGTCAGCGGGGTCGCATCTTGCAGGTGGGTGCGGCCGATCTTGACGATCGGCTCGAAGTCGCGCGACTTGCGCAACAGGGTGCCGCGCAGCTGGGCCAGCGCCGGTAGTACCTCTTTGGCCAGGGCCCAGGCGGCGGCCACGTGCATGGCGGTCGGGAAGATGTCGTTCGACGACTGGCCCATATTGACGTGGTCGTTCGGGTGCAGCATGCGGCCTTCGCCGCGCTCGCCGCCCAGCAGCTCGGAGCCGCGGTTGGCCAGCACTTCGTTCATGTTCATATTGCTCTGCGTGCCCGAGCCGGTCTGCCACACGGCGAGCGGGAATTCGGCCGGATGGCGGCCATCGAGCACTTCGTCCGCAGCCCGGATGATGGCGTCGGCCTTGTCGCTGGAAAGCTTGCCGAGCGAGCGGTTGACCGCCGCCGCCGCGCGCTTGACCTGGGCCAGCGCCGCGACCAGCTCGGGCGCCATGCGCTCGGTGGAGATGTGGAAGTGGTGGAGCGAGCGCTGGGTCTGCGCACCCCATAGACGATCGGCGGGTACCTCGATCGGGCCAAAGCTGTCCTTCTCAATCCTGTTTTCCATAGACATTCCTGTTATGCAAGGGGCTGGGATTAAAGAGTTTATCGCAATGTCCGTTAATCATGCTTGGGCTTCACTCTCGGTATTCCTTATGGCTAGCCGCCTCCCCCTGATCATCACATGCGCGCTGCTGTCCGGCGCCGCTGGCGCAGCCGAACTGGGCGACGCGCAGGTGCGTTCCTATATCGGCCAGCAGCTCGCGGCCGACATCGAACTGACCATGCTCGACGCCCCCGCGACTCCGGTCCAGGTGCGCCTGGCCAACCCGAACGTCTACCGCGGCGCCAATATCGGTATGCCGCACGTGCTGTCGACACTCAATATGACTGTGACGCAGCGTGCTGGCCGCCAGTTCCTGCACGTGACGTCGCTGGCCCCGGTCGAATCAAGCCGCCTGCATTTGTACCTGGAATTGGCCGATGGCGGCCAGCGTGGCGTTCGCCTGGTGACCTTGTCGATGGCGCCGAATCCGAATCCGCCGCCACCGCCGGCGCCTGTCAGGATCGCGGCGCCGGTCGTGGTCGACACGCCCGCGCCCGCGCCCGTCGTGGCCAAGCCGCCGCCAAGGCCGCGTCCGCCTCCGCCGACCAAGCCGGTGGTCGCGAAGATCGCGCCGACACCGACGCAGGAACCCAAACCCGAATCCAGGTCGGAGCCGAAACAGGAAGCCAAGCCAGCACCTGCAGCCGAGCCGAAGCCGGCCCCCAAGGGACTGCCCCTGCCGCTGGCTGCCCCGGCTACCCCAGCCGCCTGCGCGCCTGCGCCCGACGTCGACCGTTCGACCGTGTGCGCCGCGCTGGATTACAAGAATGCGCAGTTGCGCGAACAGATCGGCCAGCTGGAAGACAAGGTAAAAGTATTGCAGGTGGCGTTGGGCGCCAGCCCGGCCGCCGTCAGCAAGCCGCGGCCGGCCGACCCGAGCAAGCCGCATCCGGCGCGGCGGCGTCCGGCGCCCGAACCGGAGGCGTCGATGCCCTGGGGCTGGATCGCCGGCGGCCTTGGCGCCGTGCTGGCGCTGGCCGGCGCTGCAATCCTGGTGGTTCGTCGTCGCAAGCGGGCAGGGCAGATCCAGCCCATGCCCGGCGTGCCCTTGATGGCCCGCTTGCGCCAACGTTTCGGGCGCAAGAAAGCGAGCCAGGAGCCGGTCGAGCCGAAGCTGGACGACGCTGAACAGGAAATGTCTACACAAGTTTGATTTTGCGTTATACTGGATTTGTGATCGACGAGGTCACAGACGGCACAGGGTCTGCGCAGCCACCACCGATAGCGTGGCGCGACAACAGACGACCGTTGATGAAACGCCTGTGACCGGAAGCAGTCCACTTGCCTGCAGTGGCAATGGACGCCGGGAGCAACCGGCAAGAGGCGACGCCAGCAGATAGCTGGAGTTCGTCCTCCACCCGATTCGCGGTCGAGCCCCTGGCTCGGCGGCAGCCAAGGCGCCCGATGGGCGCTTTTTTCTTTGGCGCTTCGACCGCCCCACGCGCCACTATTACTTATTCCGGCAACAAAAAAGGCACCCGCAGGTGCCTTGATTCAGGATTCGCCAGGAATCAGTGCGCTTGCAGCGCGCGCTCCAGCTGGCCATCGTATGGCTCGGTCACGTCGCGGATCGCGCGGTCGTTGGCCATCAGCTGCTTGAGCAGGTCGATCTTGCGAAGGCGCTGGGCGCCTTCCAGGGCCGGCATGCCGGCAGTGGCGCTGCGCGCTTCGACCTTGGCTTCGACGTTCAGGTTGGCAAACTCGTTCCAGTCTCCGGCCTTGGCGGCATCCGACATCTGACGGGTCAGGCCAGCCAGGTTTTCGTACATCGAGAGGACTTCGTTTGCGTTCATGTTGCCACCAAAACAATGAAACTCCGGCCGGATTGCCGGTTGTCTGGTTCTTTTACGGCAGGGATTTTGGGAACTTTAGGGTTTCTTTGAATTTTTTTTGAATTTTTTTTCTGGGGCCGCCAGCTGGCATACTGTCGTCATGGATCATGAGAACAATCACACGCACGACGCGCACGACGACATCGCCCGCCGCACGCTCGCGCATTACGAGCATAATGCCGAATCCTTCTTCGCCGGCACGATCGACCACGACGTCAGCCAGAACATCGCCGCCCTGCTAGACGCGATCGCGGTCCCGGCGCCCTACACCATCCTCGACCTGGGCTGCGGACCGGGGCGCGACCTCAAGTCCTTCAGCGCGCTCGGTCACCGCGCCATCGGCGTCGACGGCAGCGAACGCTTCGTGGCCATGGCGCGCGACTACAGCGGCTGCGAGGTATGGCACCAGGATTTCCTGCACCTTGATCTGCCTCAAGAGACCTTTGATGGCATCTTTGCCAATGCCGTGCTGTTCCATGTGCCGAGCGCCGCCTTGCCGCAGGTGCTGACACATCTGCACGCCGCACTGAAGCCGGGCGGAGTGCTGTTCAGTTCGAATCCACGCGGCGACAACCAGGAAGGCTGGAACGGTGCGCGCTATGGTAGTTATTACGACTACGCCACGTGGGAATGCTATCTGCTCGCGGCCGGCTTCACGGCGCTGCATCACTACTACCGTCCGCCCGGCTTGCCGCGCGACCAGCAACCGTGGCTGGCCAGCGTCTGGCGTAAGCCTGTTTGTTAAGCGTCGAACAGAACCGCCTGGAAGTTAATCCTATTCTTAAGGCTCATCCACGTAACAGGCAAGGAGATTGCAATGAACAAGGATCAAGTCAAAGGCAAGGCGAAGGAAATCGGCGGCAAGGTGCAGCAGAAGGTCGGCGAAGCAGTCGGCAGCCGCCAGCAACAGAGCGAAGGCCTGTCGAACCAGGCTGAGGGCAAGGTTCAGAAGAAAGTCGGCGACGTGAAAGAAATCGCCAAAGGCAATCGTTGATCCGCCTTCTGCTCCACGACAAAGCCGCGCAATCGCGCGGCTTTGTTTTTGGGCCGGCATTTTCTGGAATGCCACGGCGCGGCATTCCAGAAGCGAGGCAGATCAACTGGACCCAACTCCCTTCGCCGGTCTGTCCCCCAGCACGTCTTCTATATAGAGCATCTTGACCAGCACCGACAGGACGGCCGCCAGCGGCGTCGCCAGCGCGACGCCGGCGAAGCCGAACAGGGTGCCGAAGATCAACTGCATCACGATCACCAGCGCAGGCGGCAGATCGATCGCCTTGGCTTCGATCATCGGCTGCAGCACATAACCTTCGAGCATATTGATCGCCGCGAACAGCAGCAGCGCATACATCGCCATTTCCGGACTGATCGACAGCGCCAGCAGCACCGCCGGGATGCCAGCCATGATCGGGCCGAGGTAGGGGATGAAGTCCATCAGGCCGGCAATGATGCCCAGGATCAGCGCCAGCGGCACGCCCAGCAGGGAGAGGCCGATCGCGGTGGTGGTGCCGACGATCAGCATCGACAGCGCCTTGCCGAGCAGCCAGCTGGCCAGTGAATCGCCCATCTCGTCGATGACTTCGCGGGCGCGGCCGCGCTTGTGTTGCGGGATCAGGCGGATGAAGCCGCCGGTGTACACGCCCGGCGTGGCGGCAAAATAAATGCCGACGAAAATAATGATGACGACGTTGCCGAGGGCGCCCAGCACGCCCGTGAAGAACAGGCCGGCATTCGGCACCATCGAACTCATCTGCTTGACGATGTCTTCCGGCGGCGGCAGTTCGTCGACGACGCGCTTGAGCAGGGGATGCTGTGCAACTTCACCTTGCAGGCGTTCGATCGCGGCCGGGATTTCCTTCGCCAGCTGGGTCGACTGCTCGGAAATCTGCGGCGCCATGGCCCAGCCGCCCAGGCCGACGATGGCGCCGAGCAGCAGCACGACGATGCCGAGCGCGAGCTTGCGTCGCATGTGAAAGCGCCGATGCATGATCTCGCTCAATTTGTAGAGCAGGATGGCGAACAGCACGCAGGCGAACACCAGCAACAGCGCATCGGCCGCCAGCACGACGGCGGCCAGGCCGAGGATGAACAGCACGGCGATGCCATTGACGAGGGTCACGCGGCGCGCCAGGCGGCGCTGGGCGTGGGTGGCTTCGTGGGTTGCCGGGACGGTGTCGCTATTGTTGTTATTCATGGAGGATTCTCTTCTTGAGCGGCGGGCCGCGTTGCAAGAAAAGATTAGCATTTAAGCCATAAAAATGTCGCGCGGATGGGGTCGCATCACTGTGTGCGTGCGCTAACAGATGAGCAGGCGCGAAAGGGCTATTCTGTATCCATCGCATGGCCATTCAGGCATGCATTACTCAAGGAGAACACCATGAACAAAGACCAAGTCGAAGGCAAACTGAAAGACATCGGCGGCAAGATTCAAGAAGGCGCCGGTAAAGTGGTGGGCAGCACCGAACAGCAGGCCAAGGGCCTGGCGAACCAGGCTGAGGGCAAGACCCAGGAAGCCTATGGCGACGCGAAAGAAGTCGTGAAGGATGCCGTGGACGAAGTGAACCGTCCAACGCCACGTCCGTAAGCTTTCAGTTAGCTGAAATACGTCGTCCCCGCGCAGGCGGGGACCCAAGTACTGCTTGCGTTATCGAGACGCTTGCAAGCTTGGGTCCCCGCCTTCGCGGGGACGACGTGCATTTGACGTGCAGTTTCTAGCTTGATCAGTTCGGCTGCGTGCCGCCCAACTGCTTCTTGAAGTAGGACTCGATCAGGCCATACACGTGGCGCTGGTTGGTGCGGCCCGACATGCCGTGCTTGGCGCCCGGATAGGTCATCAGGTCGAACTGCACATTGCGCTTCACGAGCTCGTCGATCAACAGGGTGGTGTTCGAGAACAGCACATTGTCGTCGGCCATGCCATGGATCAGCAGCAGGTGCGATTTCATGCCGTCCAGGTGGGCGAACACGCCGCTGCGCTTGTACGCTTCCGGATCGCCCTTCGGCGTGCCGCCGACGTAGCGCTCGGTATAGTGGGTGTCGTACAGCGCCCAGTCGGTCACCGGCGCCACCGACACGCCCATCGCGATCTTGTCCGATGCCGCCGACAGCAGGCGCAGGGTCATGAAGCCGCCATAGCTCCAGCCGAACACGCCCACGCGTTTCGGATCGACGAAGCTCTGCTTGGCCAGCCAGTCGATGCCGGCCACCTGGTCTTCGACCTCGTGCTTGCCGAGGTTGTTGTGCAGCACGTCGGTGAACTGGCGCTCGCGCCGGCCCGAGCCGCGGTTGTCGAGGCGGAAGACCACGAAGCCTTGCTGCGCCATGTACTGGTCAAAATAATTGCCCCAGGCGCGGGTCACGCGCTGCGAGTGCGGGCCGCCATAGGTGAACAGGAACACCGGGTAACGTTTATTCGCATCGAAACCGGCCGGCTTGATGATCGAATAGTGCAGGGTCTGGCCATCGGCCGCCTTCAGGGTGCCGTATTCGGTCGGCAGGTGCGAATCCAGATGACGCGTATATGGATGGTTGGCGTTGAGTTCGTTCTTCTCGATCCACTCGACCATGCTGCCATCGGCGCGGCGGATCGACACTTGCGGCGGGGTGCTCGGATTCGAATAGGTGTCGACGAACAATTTACCGTTGCCGGCAAACGAGGCCTCGTGCCAGCCATCGCCCTGGGTGATGCGGGCCGGCTTGTCGGCGCCGCGGCCATCCAGCGACAGCGCATAGGTCTGCTTGTCGATCACGGCGTCGCGGTTCGACGACACATAGATCTTGCCGGCGCCTTCATCGACGGCCAGGATATTGTCCACGCCCCAGTCGCCGCGCGAGATCGGGTGCAGCAGCTTGCCGTTCAGGTCATACAAATACAGGTGCTTGCGGCCGCTGCGCTCGGACGCCCAGACGAAGGCCTGGCGGTTCTTGAGGAAGCGCAGGTCGTTATGGACTTCGACCCAGGTCTTGGAGGTTTCGGAGAACAGCGGACGCTGGGCCAGCGAGGCGACGTCGACCGCCACCAGGTCGAGGCGCTTCTGGTCGCGCGTCTGGCGCTGGTAGACGAGGGTCTTGGCGTCGGCGCTGAAGTCGGCGCGCACCAGGTAGATGTCCTTGTCCTGGCCGAGGTCAATCTTGCGCTGCGCGCCGGTGGCTGGATCGACGATCATCAGCTCGATCGCCACGTTCGGATCGCCCGCGGCCGGGTAGTGCTGGTCGATCACTTCGGTACGGTCGGCGAAGATCTCGAAGCGGCGCACCACCGGCACCGGCGCGTCGTCGTAGCGGCGGTAGGCGATGTGCGAATCGTCCGGCGCCCAGTAGTAGCCGGTGTGCTGGTCCATCTCTTCCTGGGCGATGAATTCCGCTTCGCCATTGTGCACGGTGCCCTTGCCATCGGTCGTCAGCTGACGCTCGGCGCCGGTGGTCAGATCGATCACCACCAGGTTCTGGTTGCGCACGAAGGACACATAGCGGCCGCGCGGCGAGATCTTCGGATCGATGACGTTGCCTGAGGCGACCTTGCGCGCGGCTTCCGGCTTGGCGGCATCGACGAGATACAGGTCGCCGCCGATCGGCACCAGCAGGCGCTTGCCGTCGGGCGACCAGTAATAGTTGAGGATGCCCGACAGGCCGGCGGTACGCGCACGTTCGCGGCGTGCTTTTTCCTCGAGCGACAATTCCTCGTTCGGCACCAGTTGCTTGGAATCGACCAGGCGCTGCGTGGCCTTGCTTTTCGTGTTGTATTCCCACAGGTCGAGACGGTACTGGTCGTCGGCGCGCGGGCGCAGGAAGGTCACACGTTCGCCGTCGGGCGACACGCGCAGATTGCGCACGCTGGCGCCGGCCAGCGAGGCTTCACCGTAGATGCGGTCCAGTGTCAGGCGTTCGGCCATGGCGGGAGAGGCCGCGAGGGCGGCCAGGAGAAGGAGAAGAGGGCGCATTGATGTCTCTTGAGGATTATTAATTTACAGCAATCGCGAGACGATACCAGAGTCAGCGGGGCTGCGCCATCGCGCCGTCGCGGATACGCTGGCGCGCCAGCTTCTCGAACTGCCAGGTCAGCAGGACCGCCGCCACCGTCAGGGCCACCACCAGGCCGATCCAGAAGCCGGTGGCTTCCATCGGCGCGGCAGGCGCCCACGGGAACCAGGCCGGCGCCAGGCCGAGGATGCAGCCGAGCGGCAGCGACAGGCCCCAGAACGACAATAACTGGATCACCATCGGCGGGCGCGTCACCTGGTAGCCGCGGATGGCCGAGGCGGTCGCCACCTGGGTCGAATCCGACAGCTGGAACAGGGCGGCGAACAGCAGCAGGTTGGCGGTCACCTGCTGCACCGCCGGATCCGAGGTGTACATGGCCGCGATCTCCCAGCGGAACAGGGCGATGCCGAGCGCCGCCACCACGCCGAAGCTGACCGAGACGCCCACGCCGACCCAGCCGACGAAGCGCGCGCGCACCGGATCGCCTTCGCCCATCGCCTGGCCGACGCGGGTCAGCATGCCGATCGCAAAGCTGAGCGGCACCATGAACACCAGCGAGGCGAAATTGAGCGCGATCTGGTGCGAGGACACCTGCACCACGCCATAGCGCGCCACCAGCAGGCTGATCAGTCCGAAGGCGCTGACCTCGGCAAAATAAGTAACGCCGATCGGCAGGCCGAGGCGCAACTGGGCGCCGATCTCGCGCGCATCCGGCCCTTCATAGCGGTCGAAGGGGTAAGTGAGGCGGTAGGCCGGCGCGCGCGTGACCCACCACAGCATGGCGCCCAGCATCAGCCACAGCGCGCTGGCGGTGGAGATCGCGCAGCCGACCGCGCCCAGCTGCGGGAAGCCGAATTTGCCGTACACCAGTACCCAGGCGACCACGGTGTTGAACACCAGGCCGAGGATGGCGATCCACATGATCGGCTTGGTCTGGTTGATGCTGGTGGTATAGCCATACAGCGCGCGATACACGCCGAAGGCCGGCATGCCGATGCTGATCACGTGCAGGAACAGCGAAGCACGGTCGGCCACGTGGGCCTCCATGCCGATATGGTCGAACAGCAAGGTGCACAGGTTGGCGAACAGGCAGCCGACCAGGCCGACCAGCAAGCCCTTCCACATAGCCTGGCGCACCGAGTGCGGCACCCGGTCGTGGCGCGCGGCGCCGATCTCGTGGGCGACCACGGTATTAATCGCCATCATGGTGCCCATCACCGTCACCAGCACGATCGACCACACCGCCGTGCCCAGCGACACCGCCGCCAGCTCGTCGGCGCTGACGTGGCCGGTGAGGGCGACGTCGACCACGCCCATGCCGACCGTCGCCAATTGGCCGACCAGCACCGGCCACGACAGGCGCCAGAGGGTGGCGATCTCGGTGCGTACGGGGGTGGTGGCGGCGGCTGTGGTGGCGGTGGTCATGATGCGGCGATAGGTCGATGGACCCGTGATTTTACTGACTTATTGTCAAGGCCGGTATTAAGAGGCGCGATCTCTTTAGCGCAACAAGTTTTATCCCATCGTTAATGTTGCGCCGTCGCAAGGCAACTTGCCGCGATCTGCACCACCGTAGAGCGACAGCCCGAGGAGGTTTTCATGGAAGAACTGTTGCCGTATTTCGAGCGCGAACTGGTCTACCTGAACACCGTCGGTCGCGAACTCGCCCACCAGTATCCGCGCCTGGCGGCCGAGCTGGGGCTGGGGCCGGAAGGCAGCGAAGACCCCCATATCCGGCGCCTGATCCAGGCCTGCGCGCTGCTCAATGCGCGCACCGCGAAAAAGCTCGACGACGACTACCCCGAACTGACCGAAGCCTTGCTGGGCAGCCTGTATCCGCACTTCCTGTATGGTCTGCCGAGCTGCTCGATCGCGCAGGTGGACGGCGGCGACCAGCTGGCCCGGGTCGGGAAGGTCGAGCACGTGCAGGCGGTGCCGCGCGGCACCGAGATGAGTTCGCTGAAGGCGCGCGGCGCGCCCTGCGTGTTTCGCACCACGGCCGAGCTGGCGCTGGCGCCGGTGCGGGTGGCGCGCGCCTGGTTCGAGCCGGTGGCCCACGTCCCGCCGCGAATCCGGCTGCCGCCGCGTGCGGCGAGCCGCATCGGCATCGCCTTCGACAGCGCGCTGCCGGCGCGCATGTTGTACGGCCGCGGCCTGCCGCGTCTGCGCCTGCACGTGGACGGCGACGGCCTACTGGCGGCGGCGCTGATCGACGCCCTGGGCATGAACGTGGTCGAGACCTGGGTCGAGGCCGAGGGCATGGAGGGCTGGCGCCGCCTCGACGGCGCTGCCCTGCACCTGGGCGGCCTGGAGCCCGACGAGGCGCTGGTGCCGGAACAAGACCATGCGCATCCGGCCTACCGGCTGCTGACCGAGTACTTTGCCTTTCCCGACAAATTCCACTTCCTGGACCTCGACCTGGCCCGGCTGGCGCCCTTGCTGCCGGCCGGCGCGCGCCGCTTCACCCTGCATTTCCTCCTCACCGGCATGCACGCCGACGCCAGCCCGGCGCGCATCCTGCGCGCGCTGTCGGCCGCCAACCTGCTTACCGGTTGCGTGCCGGTGGTGAACCTGTTCCGCCAGGCGGCGGCGCCGGTGCGCATCACGCACCGTTCGGCGATGTACGACGTGGCGCCGAGCCGGCACGAGGAGGGCGTCGAGGTCTACAGCATCGACGCGGTGCACGTGCTCAGCACCGAGGATGGCAAGACCGCCAGCGTCGAGTACCGGCCTTATTATGGCCTGCGCCATGGCGAAGGGGACGAGCATGGCCAGCGCTACTGGTTCGCGCGCCGCGACGACCGTGGCGACAGCCGCCACCGCATGAAGATCGCCTTCACCGGCGACGACTTTTCGCTCCTGGGCGAGGATGCCAGCGTGGCCTCGATCGACCTCACCTGCAGCAACGGCGCAGCCGCCTGCGGCGTCGGCATCAAGGCGCCGGGCGGCGACCTGGCCAGCGAGACCGCCACCAGCGGCCTGCCGATCCGCCTGCTGCGCAAGCCCTCCGCGCCGCTGCGCTTCGGCAACCGCAACGGCACCCACTGGCGCCTGGTGACGCAACTGGCGCTGAACCACCGCTCGTTGGCCGACCTCGATGCCTTCCGCGAGACCCTGGCCCTGTACGACCTGCCTCGGTCTGGCGCCTCGCAGCGCCAGATCGCTGGCGTCAGCGCGATGGCGTCAATCCCGGCCACGGCCTGGCTGCGCAACCGCTACGGCGCGAGCCTGGTGCACGGCATTGAGGTGCGCATGACGGTGGATGAGGAAGCCTTCGCCGGCAGTAGCCTGTTCGTGTTCGCCCAGGTCGTGAGCCGTTTCCTGGGCCTGTATGTGCACCTGAACAGCTTTACCCGGCTGGTGCTGGTGTCGGGGCAGAGCGATAAGGAGTTGCTGCGATGCGAGCCCCGCAACGGCAGCCTGGCGCTGGTGTGAGCGCTGTCAGGCGTACGAGCGCCGTGGTCGACCTGCTGCGGCAACCGCAGCGCTACGAATTCTTCCAGGCGGTGCGGCTGCTGGTGTGCTGGCTGGCGCACCAGGGCATCGCGCCCGAGCATGCGCTGGGCGGCCTGATCCGCTTTCGCAACAGCCTGGCACTGGCCTTTCCGGCCAGCGAGATCGAGACCATCGTGCCCACCACCGAGGGCGTGCCGGCGGTGAGCGTCACGCCCACGCTGATGGGTCTGCTGGGCGTGATGGGAACCCTGCCGCTGCATTACACCGAACGCTTCGCCGCCTGGGAGCTTGCGGTGCGCGACGAGGGGCCGCGCGCCTTCCTCGACCTGTTGTCGAGCCGCCAGGTGGCGCTGTTCTACCGGGCCTGGTGCAAGTACCGGGTGCGCCATGCGATGGAACCGGACGTGGACCGCTTCCTGCCGCTGCTGCTGGCGCTGGCCGGCGTGCCGGCGCGCGCGCAAGACATGCCCGGCGTGGAGGCGGCTAGCCTGGCCTGGTTCGCGGCGCCGCTGCGCAGCCGGGTGGTGAGTGCGGAGTCGATCGCGGGCGTGTTGCGCGCCTATTTCCGGGTGCCGGTGCGGGTGGAACAATTTACCGGACGCTGGGACGTGCTCGCGCCAGGGCAGCGCACGCGGCTGGCGTGCGGCAATTGCGTGCTGGGGGAGGGCGCCACCGCGGGCGCGCGGCTGTTGCGGCCCGAGCTGGGCATGCGCATCCGGCTGGGGCCGGTGGATGCGCATGCCTTCGAGCGCTTCCTGCCCGGCGCCGAAGGGGCGAGGGCGTTGGCCGCCTTGCTGGATCGGTTCGCGATCGACGTGCCGTACCGCGAGCTGCAGGTGGTGCTGCGGCGCGAGGACGTCGACGGCGCCTGCCTGGATGGCTCGGTGCGGCTGGGGCTGGATGGTTTCCTGTGCACCCAGACAGGCGGACGCGACCGCGATGACGTGTGCTATCTGCTGGACTGAATCCGGGATGAGCGGGCGCGACGTGCTGACAGGCATGCGCGCGCCGCGGACGCGGCAGCCGACCTACAATCGATGCGAATGAACCGCATTGAACAAGGAGGCTTTATGCAACAAGTAGCGAATATGCAGCCGGCGGATCACGTCGAGCCGGCCGCCACCCAATCCCTGCAGGGCCGGCGCGTCGCGGTCCTGATGACCGACGGCGTCGAGCAGGTCGAATACACCGAACCACGCCGCTTCCTCGAGGGACTGGGCGTGAAGGTGATCCTGGTCTCGCCCAAGAAGGCCGGCGAGGAGATCCAGGGTTTCAATCACCTGACGCCGGACCAGAAATTCAAGGTCGAACTGAGCGTGCAGGACGCCAAGCCGGGCGACTACGACCTGCTGCTGTTGCCGGGCGGCGTCGCCAACCCGGACAGCCTGCGCCTGAGCCCTGAGTCCATCGCTTTCATCAAGGCCTTTGGCGACGAGGACAAGCCGATCGCCGCGATCTGCCACGGGCCTTGGCCGCTGATCGATGCTGGTGTGGCCGAGTCGAAGCACTTGACCAGTTGGCCGACCTTGCAGCACGACTTGCGCAACGCGGGCGCGGAATGGACGGATGAAGAAGTCGTCGTCGACGGCAAGCTGATCACGAGCCGCAAGCCGGACGACATCCCGGCCTTCAATGAGGCGATCCAGAAGCAGCTGATGGTGCTGCAGCAGGCGGGCAGCGACCCGGGGCCGACGTCGTGATTTCGTCGAGTCGAGAGAACGTCTTCCCTAGTTAGCCCAAGCACGTCGTCCCCGCGCAGGCGGGGACCCAAGCTCTGCAACCGAAGCCCGATCGCCTGAAGGACCAGCATCACTGCAAATGCTCATACAGCGTAACGCAGCCCACCGCAATCAACACCAGCCCACCAAAGATCTCCGCCCGCTTGCCCACCACGGCCCCGATGCGGCGGCCGATCAACAATCCCAACGTCACCATCGTCAGCGTCGCCAGCCCAATCGCCAGCGCCGGCCACAGGATGCCGGTATCCGCAAACGCCAAACTGACCCCGACCACCATCGCATCGATGCTGGTGGCGAAGCCGGTCAGCGCCAGCAGCCAAAAGGGGCGGGCGGGATCGTCCGCGTCGTCATCCGGCTCGCCGCAGCCTTCGACGATCATGCGAATCCCCAGGCCGCCGAGCAGGACAAAGGCGATCCAGTGGTCCCAGCTTTCGACGTAGGACGCGGCGATGCTGCCCATGGCCCAGCCGACCAGCGGCGTCACACCCTCGATGATCCCGAACAGCAGCCCGACCTTGAGCGCATCCTTGAACAGGACGTGGGCACGGCGTGAACCCATGGCGATCGCGACGGCGAAGGCGTCGGTGGACATGGCGAGGGCGAGGATGATGATTGCAGCGAGAGTCATGACAGCTTTCCGATCGGGCACGACACAAGGCATGTCGCACGGCCCGATCGTCGCGCGAACATGCCAATGGTCTTGCCAACCAGAAGGCTTCCGCACCATGACGTGGAGACGTCAAGTATGTTGATACGGGAACTTCCGTTGCGGAAGTAGGCTACTCCCCAAGGGCGGGGGCATGGTAACGCAAGAATGGCCTGGAGACAAGAAACGCACAGGCCCTGGGGTCCCGACGCCTGCCTTAATCCATGTCATGCGGATCGCGTTGATTTTGAACTCGTCCTTATTTTGCGGGTCTTCCAGTTACCAGGCGCTGGCTGAGAGGAACTCATTGTGCGCGACACCGCCGCAGCGACGATTGCCCCATTGAAGCGGATCGAAATCGAGCGCCTGTTGCCGATTGCGCCGGGATGGATCCTGGTCGAGCGGGTCGTCGAATGCCGTCCGCCGGACTATATCCGCACCTGCCGCCGGATCGAAGCCGGCGACGCTTTCGTGGCCGCGCATGTGCCGGGCGGTGCGCAGGTCTTGCGCGAATCACTGCTGATCGAGTTCGCGCAGCAGTCGGCCTTCCTCCTCGCGATGTTGTCACGCACAACGCAAGATGGTGTGTCGCAGCCGCGCCCGCCGACACGCTGCAGCGCCCAGTTCCTTGCGCCCGCCTGTGTCGGCCGATTGCTGGTGGCGGAGGTGATGCTGGACGATTCGGTCGATGGCGTCATGCTGCATGACGCGACCCTGACTTGCGGCGAGCGGATTGTGTGCAGGGCGAGGATGTTTGCAGCGCCGGATCCCACGGCGAAGCGGCGCATGCATACAGTTGGACCCAGTACCTCTACGTGGGAAGGCGGGGCGCGTCGGCACGGAATTGCTGGCATGGACTGACATGCCAATGACGATGGTGGAAATGAAAAAGCCGCTGACGAATCAGCGGCTTTTTGAAAAGAGGTTGGTGGAGGCGGCGGGAATCGAACCCGCGTCCGCAAGCACTCTACAGACAGTTCTACATACTTAGCACTATCATTTGATTTGACCTATACAACGGGGATGTGCACCCTTTGTACAAGCGAGTTACCTTAAATTTCGGAAGCAACCAAGTAACCCGATTGATTCCTAGCCTCTGTAAATGACTCTACTAGTCTTGCGACTCACCCCAGAGGCGAGGTGTTGTAGAGCTAGCAGCAATTAAGCTGCTTGTGCGTACGAGTTATCGTTTGCAGTTATTGATTTCTGGATGTATTTACGAGGTAACCAGTCCTCGGTATGCCCTGCGCTGCTTTGCAACCCACGTCGAAACCAGGTCGCCCCCAACGTCAAGAAACTCTATTGTACTCCAAGTGTCAAGGATGTACAGCGCTGTTCCTTAGCGCCTGCTTAAAGTCTGTCATCGTAAAAAACCTACAATGCATAGCTTAATTGCAATATGCTAACAGGATTCGACATGCTGACGAGGTCCGACATGACGTGCATCGTTTGTGGCAGTACTCAGATGGCTGGCCTGGCTGGATGGCATGCGAGATGTCCAGCTTGCGATTACGAAAGCGCGGCCTTGAGCGTGGCGATCAATGCCCATCAAGGCCCGGCCGTGGACGAAGCCGAGCGCGAGGCCGGCCTCAAGGCGCTGCGTCTGGAAAACTTCCGCACCATCGTCGCCTGGGCCCGGCGCCACGTCAGCGTCAGCAGGCCGCGCCTGCTCGACGTCGGCAGCGCCCACGGTTGGTTCCTCGAGACGGCGCGCGAGCAATTCGACGTGTTGGGCGTGGAGCCGGATGCCGTCGTCGGCGCCCGCGCCGCCGCGCGCGGCTTGCCGGTACGTTCCGGCTACTTTCCCGACGTACTCAGGGAAGGCGAGCGCTTTGACGTCATCGTGTTCAACGACGTGATCGAACACATTCCCGACATCCGCAGCGCGCTGGCCGCCTGCCATGCGCGCCTGCACGACGGCGGCATCCTGATCCTCAACCTGCCGAACAGCCGCGGCTTCTTCTACCGGCTGTCGAAGCTGATCGCGCGTCTGGGTTGGCGCGGGCCGTTCGAACGGCTGTGGCAGAAAGACCTGCCTTCGCCGCACGTCCATTATTTCAATCCGCGCAATCTGCAGCAACTAGTGGTGGGGCAGGGCTTCGAACTGGCCGAGGCGGCCGAGCTGCCGGCACTGCGCGCCAAGGGCTTGTTGGAGCGCCTGCGCTGCGCCGGCAATGTGCCGACCATGTCGCTCTATCTCCAGTACGTGGCGATCATGTGCGCGATCCCCGTGCTGCGCATGTTCCCGAGCGATATCATCGTCGGCGTGTTCAAAAAAAAGGCCGCAGACTGAAGGTCCGCGGCCAAGGGGAGAGAGAAAGTAAGTTAGCGCTTGCTTAGCGGCCGTTGCGGTTGGCGATTTCGTTGCCGATGATGCCGCCGCCGATCACGCCGGCGACAGTCGCCAGCTTCTTGCCGTTGCCGCCGCCGATCTGGTTACCGATCAGGCCGCCGATCACGGCGCCGGTGCCGATGCCGACGTAGTTCGGTTGCTGGGCCGGTGCCGGCGCCGGCGCCGGCTGCGAGTAACGCGGTTCTTCGTAGCGCACCGGCTGCGGCTTGGCGTGCACCACGCGGGTTTTCTCGACCACTTTCACCACCGGTTTTTCCCTGATGATCACAGTCGGCTCAGGCTGCACCTGGGCGACGGGCTGGGCATATGCCACCTGATGGGCCGGGACCATCGCGGGAACCATGGCCGGCACCAGTTGCTGACCGTTAGCTGCCACCGGCGCCATCTGGCCAGGCTGGGCGACATAGCCGTTCGGCTGCACCATACCCGCCTGCGGCATCGCGTACGGCGAGGCAGCGGCCAGCGGCATGCTCGGCTCAGGCGCGCTGTTCGAGGTCGGCAGCAGGCCGGTGATCGCGGCGGCGCCAGTCAGGCTGACGACGATGACCGACGCGGCGGCAGCGGCCATCAGTGGGTGGATGCGGTTGGTGGTCGTGGTTTCCATGATCTGCTCCGTTTGGTATGGCGTGTTCGTATGGACGTAGATTACTGGCGAGCCGGACGGAGAGATAGACGTGCCCCTGTATCAATCGTAAATAGATGTAAGCATGTCGGCACAAAAGAAAACGGCGCCGTGGAAGGCGCCGTTTGAACGGGATCCTGAAGAGATCAGGCCGCGTGCTCGGCCTGCCGCGCCGCCTCAGAGACCTGCCCCAGCAGCGCCAGTAGCTGCGCCGGCGTCTCGAGCAGGTAGTCCGCGCCCCAGGTCGATGGCTCGATCGCGCCGCAATAACCCCAGACGCAGGCGACGGTGACCATGCCGGCCGCGTGTCCCGCCTCGATATCGCGCAGGTCGTCGCCCACGTACCAGCACTGTTCTGGTGCAATGCCGAGCCGGCGCGCGCCTTCCAGCAGCGGGGCGGGGTGCGGTTTGGCGAAGCCCGTGGTGTCGCCCGACACGATGCAGCCGGCGTGCGCCAGCGCGATTTGCGGCACCAGCGGATCGGTGAAGCGCGACGGTTTATTGGTCACGATGCCCCACGCCATGCCGGCGTCCGTGATGCCGTCCAGCAGCTCGGGAATGCCGTCGAACAGGGTTGTATAGGTCGACATTGCGGACTGGTAGCGTTCGAACCAGGCCAGGCGCAACTCCTCGTAGCCCTCGTCGCCCGGCGCCAGGCCGAAGGCGGCGCCGATCATGCCGCGCGCGCCGGCCGAGGCGGTGGGGCGCAGCACCTCGTACGGGGTCGGGTCCAGGCCGCGCTCGGTGCGCAGCCAGTTCACGGCCGCGGCGAGGTCGGGCGCGGTGTCGGCCAGCGTGCCGTCGAGGTCGAACAGGATGGCACGCGGTGCCGGCATCACGGTGGGAAAAGTCATGTCGTTCAGAGCGGTTTGCTGCACGCCACCATGTAGTTCACATCGGTGTCGTTGTTCAGCGAATAGATCTTGGTCAACGGGTTGTAGGTCAGGCCTTTCAGGCCGTCGACCTGCAGGCCGGCCTGGCGGACGAACTGCGCCAGCTCGGCCGGCGTGATGAACTTGCCGTAGTCGTGGGTCCCGCGCGGCAGCATGCGCAGCACGTACTCGGCGCCGATCACGGCGAACAGGTAGGACTTCGGATTGCGGTTCAGGGTCGAGAAGAACAGGTGGCCGCCCGGCTTGACCAGCTTGGCGGCGGCGCGCACGATCGAGGCCGGATCGGGCACGTGCTCCAGCATTTCCATGCAGGTGACGACGTCGAACTGGCCGGCTTCCTGTTCGGCCATCTCTTCGGCCGCGATGTGCTTATAGCGCACCTCCACGCCCGATTCCAGGCTGTGCAGGTCGGCGACCTTGAGCGCCTTCTGCGACAGGTCGATGCCGGTCACCTTGGCGCCCTTGCGCGCCATCGATTCGGACAGCACGCCGCCGCCGCAACCGATGTCGATCACGTTCTTGCCGGCCAGCGGCGCGCGCGCGTTGATCCACTCGAGGCGCAAGGGGTTGATTTCGTGCAGCGGACGGAATTCGGAGGTCGGGTCCCACCAGCGGTGGGCCAGTTCGCTGAACTTCTGGATTTCTAATGGGTCTGCGTTTGTCGTCGTCATGGCTCGAATAATAGCGGAAATCGATCTCCGCCGGCAGGCGAAGGTCGTCCCCGCGCAGGCGGGGATCCAAATGTACTTGTCTCCGGCGCAAAAACGTCGTCCCCGCGAAGGCGGGGACCCAAGTACTGCATGCGCTATCGAAACGCTTGCAAACTTGGGTCCCCGCCTGCGCGGGGACGACGGCTTACGACAGTGGCTTGGAGCCGATTATTTGTTGACGGTACGGGTACCGACGACTTCGATTTCCACGCGACGGTTCTGGGCGCGGCCTTCGGCGGTCTTGTTGTCCGCTTTTGGCTGGCTTTCGCCCTTGCCTTCGGTGTAGATGCGGGTGTCTTCGATGCCTTTGCCTTTCAGGTAGGCTTTGACAGCTTCGGCGCGGCGGATCGACAGCTTGTGGTTGTAGGCATCGGTGCCGATCGAGTCGGTGTGTCCGACGGCGATGATGACTTCCAGGTTCATGTCGCCCAGCTTGGCGCTCAGCTCATCCAGCGAGGACTTGCCGGCTGGCTTCAGGATCGCCTTGTCGAAGTCGAAGAAGGCGTCGGCCGAGTAGCTGACTTTTTCCGAGGTCGGCACTGGTGCGGCCACGACTGGCGCAGGTGCTGGAGCCGGTGCCGGCGCTGCCGGTGGCGGCGGAGCGACGCACTTGCCGTTTTCGAGTTTCTCTGGCTCGACGCACAGCGGCGCATCGCAGCCTGGGACCGCATCGGCCGGGGTCCAGTAGCCAGTGCGCCAGCACAGGCCGAAAGGATTGCGCGCGATCACGCCGCGAGCGTCCTGTACATAGGCGCTGTACGGGGTACGGGCCTGGATGTCGGTGGTCAGTGGCGCGTAGGGTGGGGCGCTTTGGGCGGAGGCGACGCCCGCAATCGCGGCCGACGCTGCGAGCAGAACAGTGATCAGTTTCTTCATATTCTTTTCCTTTCGGTTAATTCCGTAGCGATTCAAACGGGCTCCCATGTGTGGTCATAAGATTAACACGGCGGCCGCTCCGTCTGTTTCGTATTGTGAAACAAGCAATTGACTTCCTGTCCATTTTGCCACATGCACCAAAATCGCACGACTGCACCCAAATCAAACATCAAGCATTAATTGCTTGACGTTGTTTCGCCGCAACATTTTCTCAAGCGGAGCGGGCTGGGGACGACAATGCTGGAAATTTGGTGCGCATTCCATCGTCCCGCCCGTGATTTCCAGCATCCAGAGTGGACCGGTCGGAATTGAGCATCTGCTATCTGTCGCATGGTAGAATCGTCCGTTGCAACTTATAACCATCGCCTGAAAGCAGTCGACCCGCCCAATGGATCAATTCGCAAAAGAAACAGTCCCGATTTCCCTCGAAGAAGAGATGCGCAAGAGCTACCTCGATTACGCGATGAGCGTGATCGTGGGCCGTGCGCTGCCGGACGTACGCGACGGCCTGAAGCCGGTGCACCGCCGTGTGCTCTACGCGATGCACGAGATGAACAACGTGTGGAATCGTCCCTACCTCAAGTGCGCGCGCGTCGTCGGCGACACGATGGGTAAATTCCACCCGCACGGCGACTCGTCGATCTACGACACCCTGGTCCGCATGGCCCAGGACTTCTCGCTGCGCTACACCCTGGTCGATGGTCAGGGCAACTTCGGCTCGATCGACGGCGACAGCGCCGCGGCGATGCGTTACACCGAGTGCCGCCTCGACAAGATCGCCGGCGAGATCCTGGCCGACATCGACAAGGACACCGTCGACTTCCAGCCGAACTACGACGGTAAAGAGAAAGAGCCGACGGTCCTGCCGACCCGCATTCCGAACCTGCTGATCAACGGTTCGTCCGGTATCGCTGTCGGCATGGCGACCAATATTCCGCCGCACAATCTGTCCGAAGTGATCGCCGGCGCGATGCACGTGCTGCACAACCCGGACTGCACCATCGACGAGCTGATCGAGCTGATCCCGGCGCCGGACTTCCCGACCGCCGGCATCATCTATGGCGTCTCGGGCGTGCGCGACGGTTACCGCACCGGCCGCGGCCGCGTGGTGATGCGCGCCAAGACCCACTTCGAGGAAGTGGGCCGCGACGGTAACCGCACCGCGATCATCATCGACGAGCTGCCATACCAGGTTAACAAGAAGTCGCTGCTCGAGCGCATCGCCGAGAACGTGCGCGACAAGAAGCTCGAAGGCATTTCCGACATCCGCGACGAGTCCGATAAATCGGGCATGCGCGTGGTGATCGAGCTCAAGCGCGGCGAAGTGCCGGAAGTGGTGCTGAACAATCTGTACAAGCAGACCCAGCTGCAAGACACCTTCGGCATGAATATGGTGGCGCTGGTCAATGGCCAGCCGAAGCTGCTGAACCTCAAGCAGATGCTCGAGTGCTTCCTGTCGCACCGCCGCGAAGTGGTTACCCGCCGCACCGTGTTCGAGCTGCGCAAGGCGCGCGACCGCGGCCACATGCTCGAAGGCCTGGCTGTCGCGCTGGCGAACATCGACGACTTCATCGCCATCATCAAGGCCGCGCCGACCCCGCCGGTCGCCAAGCTCGAGCTGATGGAGCGCAGCTGGGATTCGTCCCTGGTGCGCGAGATGCTCAACCGTACCGAACTGGGCGAGTCCGGCGGTATCGCCGCTTTCCGTCCGGAGCACCTGCCGAAGCACTACGGCATGCAGCAGAGCGGCCTGTACAAGCTGTCGGACGAGCAGGCGCAAGAGATCCTGCAGATGCGTCTGCAGCGCCTGACCGGTCTGGAGCAGGACAAGATCGTCAACGAGTACAAAGAGGTGATGGCCCACATCGCCGACCTGCTCGACATCCTGTCCAAGCCAGAGCGCGTCACCACGATCATCGTCGACGAGATGTCCGCCATCAAGGCCGAGTACGCCGACAACGGCAAGGACACCCGCCGTTCGAGCATCGAGCACAACGCCAGCGACCTCGAGACCGAAGACCTGATCACCCCGCAGGACATGGTGGTGACCCTGTCGCACGCGGGCTACATGAAAGCGCAGCCGATCTCCGAATACCGCGCCCAGAAGCGCGGCGGCCGCGGCAAGCAGGCGACCACGACCAAGGACGAAGACTGGATCGACCAGCTGTTCATCGCCAATACCCACGACTACATGCTGTGCTTTTCCAACCGTGGCCGGATGTACTGGCTCAAGGTGTGGGAAGTGCCGCAAGGCTCGCGCAACTCGCGCGGCAAGCCGATCGTCAATATGTTCCCGCTGCAGGACAATGAGAAGATCACCGTCGTGCTGCCTCTGCAGGGCGAGAACCGCACCTTCCCTGAAGACCACTACGTCTTCATGTCGACCTCGCTGGGCACCGTCAAGAAGACGCCGCTGCGCGACTTCAGCAATCCACGCAAGGCCGGCATCATCGCGGTCGACCTGGATGAAGGCGACGTGCTGGTCGGCGCTGCGCTCACCGACGGCAAGCACGACGTGATGCTGTTCTCCGACGGCGGCAAGGCCGTGCGCTTCGACGAGAACGACGTGCGTCCGATGGGCCGTACCGCGCGCGGCGTGCGCGGCATGAACCTGGAAGAAGGCCAGCAAGTGATCGCGCTGCTGGTGGCCGAGAGCGAAGAGCAGACCGTCCTCACCGCCACCGAGAACGGCTTCGGCAAGCGTACCCCGATCACGGAGTACACCCGCCACGGCCGCGGCACCAAGGGCATGATCGCGATCCAGACCAGCGAGCGTAACGGCAAAGTGGTGGCCGCGACCCTGGTCGAGCCGAGCGACGAGATCATGCTGATCACGACCGGCGGCGTGCTGATTCGCACCCGCGTCTCCGAGATCCGCGAGATGGGTCGTGCGACCCAGGGCGTGACCCTGATCGCGGTCGAGGATGGCACCAAGCTGTCCGGCCTGCAGCGCATCGTCGAGACCGACCTCGAAGAAGTCGAGCTCGAACCGGCGCCGGAATAATGGCGCCCCGGGTGCAAGCGTCGATCGTGCGCTTGCACCCTTCGTTCAATTCGATGGGCGTCTGCGCCCGCTTGGAAAACCAATGAAAAAAATCCTCCTCGCCGTGACCTGTGCCGCCGTTTTCGCCGGCGCCCCTGCGTTCGCCCTGGCGCAAACTGCCGCCCCGAGCACCCAGGGGAGCGAGCAGGAACGCGCCGCCGTCAAGGAATTGATGGACGCGATGGACGTGCGCAAGATGATGACCGCCTCGTTCAACGAGATGGAAAAGGCGCTGCCGCAGATGATGCGCGCCCAGGTCACGGCGGTGATCAATGCCGATCCGACCGCCAGCGACGAGAAGAAGAAGGCCGCGCTGGAGAAGATCGAACAGGTCTTGCCGGGCGCCGCCGAAGCGGTCAACCGCATGTTCCGCGATCCGGCGCTGATCGACGAGATGATGGCCGAGATCGGCCCGCTGTACGCCCGCAACTATTCGGTGGCTGAACTGAAACAGCTGAGCGCTTTCTACCGCACCCCGCTGGGCCAGAAGATGCTGGCCCTGTCGCCGCGCCTGGCCGCCGAAAGCATGGCGGTCGGCCAGAAGATCGTCGCGCCACGCCTGAACGGCCTGATGCTGGAAGTGATGCAGAACGCCCAGGCTAAATAACATCTTGGAAAGGACCGCATGACCCACGTCTTCAATTTCTCGGCCGGCCCCGCCGTCCTTCCGAAAGAAGTGCTGCTGCAGGCAGCGAGCGAGATGCTCGACTGGCATGGCAGCGGCATGTCGGTGATGGAGATGAGCCATCGCGGTCCAGAGTTCAGCAGCATCCACCGCCAGGCGCTCGACGACCTGCGCGAGCTGCTGGACGTGCCGGCCAACTATAAAATCCTGTTCCAGCAGGGCGGAGGGCTTGGGCAAAACGCCATCGTTCCCCTCAACCTGGCCGGCCGCCGCAACGATCCGGTGGTCGACTTCGTCCACACCGGTTCATGGTCGGGCAAGTCGATCAAGGAAGCGGCGCGCTATGCGCGCGTCAACGTCGCCGCATCGAGCGAGGCCGAAGGGTTCGCCCGCGTGCCGGCGCGCGAGTCCTGGAAACTGTCGCAGGACGCGGCCTATCTGCACATCTGCACCAACGAGACCATCGACGGCGTCGAATACCCCGACGCGCCAGAGATCAATTCCGACGTGCCGATCGTGGCCGACATGTCCTCGCACATCCTGTCGCGCAAGATCGATATCTCGAAATATGGCGTGATCTTCGCCGGCGCCCAGAAGAATATCGGCCCGGCCGGCCTGACCCTGGTGATCGTGCGCGAAGACCTGCTCGACTACGCGTCGCCGCAGTGCCCGTCGGCCTTCAACTGGAAGACCTGCGCCGAGCACGACTCGCTGTACAACACGCCGCCGACCTACTCGATCTATATCGCCGGGCTGGTGTTCGCCTGGCTCAAGGCGAATGGCGGCGTGGCCGCCATGGAGCAACGTAATATCGAGAAGGCGCGTCTGCTGTACGAGGCGTTCGACCGCGACGATTTCTACGTCAACCGCGTGGCGCCCGAATTCCGTTCGCGCATGAATGTGCCGTTCTACCTGCGCGACGAATCGCTGAACCAGTTATTCCTGACCGGCGCACAAGCGCGCGGTCTGCTGCAACTGAAGGGCCACAAGTCCGTCGGCGGCATGCGGGCATCGATCTACAACGCGATGCCGATCGAGGGCGTACAGGCCCTCGTCGATTATTTGAACGAGTTCGCCGGTCGTTGAGACCCGCCCCGGCATGCCGGGGCTTTCAGGCGTGCAGCAGCGGTCAGGCGAACCAATCGACCACACAGCATAACGATGACAGACAAACTCAAACCCCTGCGCGAACGCATCGATGCGATCGACGCGCAAATCCTCTCGCTGTTGAGCGAGCGCGGCAAGGTCGCGCAAGAGGTCGGCCACGTCAAGGCCGAAACCAACGCCCCCGTATTCCGTCCCGAGCGCGAAGCGCAAGTGCTGCGCGGCGTCGCCGACCGCAATCCCGGTCCGCTCAAGGACAAGGACGTGCAAACGATCTTCCGCGAGATCATGTCGTCCTGCCGCGCGCTCGAGAAGCGCGTGACGGTCGCCTACCTCGGGCCGAGCGGCACCTTCAGCGAGCAGGCCGTGTTCCAGCAGTTCGGCACGGCCATTCACACGCTGCCTTGCGTGTCGATCGACGAGGTGTTCCGCGCCACCGAGGCCGGCACCGCCGATTTCGGCGTGGTCCCGGTCGAGAACTCGTCGGAAGGCGCGATCAACCGCTCGCTCGACCTGCTGCTGGCCACCACCACCATCATCAGCGGCGAGGTATCGATCGCCGTGCACCATAGCCTGATGACCAAGACCGGTTCGATGGACGGCGTCAAAGTCGTCTGCGCGCATTCGCAGGCGCTGGCCCAGTGCCAGGTCTGGCTCAACCTGCACCACCCTGACGTCGAGCGCCGCGCAGTGGCCTCGAATGCCGAGGCGGCGGTGCTGGCAAGCCAGGATCCGACGGTCGCCGCGATCGCCAGCGAGATGGCGGGCGAGCAGTACCAGCTGGGCGTGGTGCAAGCCCACATCCAGGACGACCCGCACAACCGCACCCGCTTCGTGGTGATCGGCCAGCTGCAGACCGGCCCGTCGGGCAAGGACCGCACCGGCATCGTGCTGGCCGTGCCGAACAAGGCCGGCGCCGTCTACAACCTGCTGGCGCCGCTCGAAAAGCATGGCGTGTCGATGACCCGCTTCGAATCGCGCCCGGCGCGCATCGGCACCTGGGAGTACTACTTCTACGTCGATATCGAGGGCCATGTGCATGACGCCGCGGTCGCGCGCGCGCTCGCGGAACTCAAGGACAACGCCGCCTTCTTCAAGGTGCTCGGGTCCTACCCGCAAAGCCTTTAATTAAAGATAGAGAGAGACACCATGTCGAAATTCGGTCCAGAATACGTCCGCGCCATCGCCCCTTACCAGGCCGGCAAACCCATCGCCGAAGTCGCCCGCGAGTTCGGCCTCGACGAAGCGACCATCGTCAAGCTGGCCTCCAACGAGAACCCGTTCGGCCTGCCGGAATCGAGCCGCGCCGCGATGCTCGAAGCCGCCGCCGATCTCGGCCGCTACCCGGACGCCAACGGCTTCGAACTCAAGACCGCGCTGTCGCAGCGCTACGACGTGCCGCTCGAGTGGATCACCCTGGGCAACGGCAGCAACGACATCCTGGAGATCGCCGCCCACGCCTTCGTGCAGAAGGGTGAGGCGGTGGTCTATTCGCAGTATTCGTTCGCGGTGTACGCGCTGGCCACGCAGGGCGTGGGCGGACGCGCCATCGTGGTCCCGAGCGTGGACTATGGCCACGACCTGGATGCGATGGCCGCCGCCATCGATGCGGACACGCGCCTGGTCTATGTCGCCAATCCGAACAACCCGACCGGCACCTTCATCCCGGCCGCACAGGTCGAAGCCTTCCTGCAAAAAGTCCCGGCCAATGTGGTCGTGGTGCTCGACGAAGCCTATAACGAATACCTGGCGCCGGAACACCAGTTCGAGTCGAGCGCCTGGGTGCGCAAATACCCGAACCTGATCGTCTCGCGCACCTTCTCCAAGGCCTACGGCCTGGCCGGCCTGCGCGTGGGCTTCGCCATCGCGCAACCGGAAGTGACGGACCTGATGAACCGCATCCGCCAGCCGTTCAACGTCAACTCGCTGGCGCAGGCCGCCGCGATCGCCGCGCTGAACGACAAGCCTTTCCTGGAAAAGGGTGCAAAAAACAACGCCGAAGGCTACAAGCAGATGATCGCTGCCTTCGAAGAGCTCAAACTCCAGTACGTGCCGTCGTTCGGCAACTTCGTGCTGGTGAAGGTGGGCGATGACGATCAGGCCGGCGCCCGCGTGAACACGGCGCTCCTGAAGCAGGGCGTGATCGTGCGTCCGGTCGGCGCCTATGGCCTGCCGCAGTGGCTGCGCATCTCGATCGGCCTGCCCGAAGAGAATGCAGCCTTCATCGCAGCCCTCAAGAAATCCCTCAGCTGAATGCTCGGTAAAGTCGTTATCGTTGGCGTCGGCCTGATCGGCGGCTCGTTCGCGCTGGCGCTCAAGAACGCCGGCCAGGTGGGCGAGGTGGTCGGCATCGGCCGCCATCCGGAAGCACTGGCGCGTGCGCTGGAACTGGGCATCGTCGACCGCATCACCGAGGATTATGCCGACGCGCTGCGCGGCGCGGATCTCGTGCTGCTGGCCGCCCCGGTGGCCCAGACCGGGGCCATCCTGTCAGCGCTGCTGCCGCACCTCGAGCCGCAGACGGTCGTGACCGACGCCGGCAGCACCAAGTGCGACGTGGTCGCGGCCGCCCGTGCGGTGCTGGGCGACCGCGTGCACCAGTTCGTGCCGGGCCATCCGATCGCGGGCAGCGAATCGAACGGTCCCGACGCCGCACTGGCCGGCCTGTACCATGGCAAGAAGTGCGTGCTGACGCCGCTGCCCGAGAATGCGGCGCACGACGTCGAGAAAGTCGCCGGCGCCTGGCGCGCCTGCGGCGCCGTGATCCACACGCTCAGCCCGGCCGACCACGACCGCGTATTCGCCGCCGTCAGCCATTTGCCGCACCTGCTGGCCTATGCGCTGGTGGACGACATCGCCGCCAAACCGCATGCCGACATGCTGTTCCAGTACGCCGCCAGCGGCTTCCGCGACTTCACGCGCATCGCCGGTTCGTCGCCCGAGATGTGGCGCGACATCAGCCTGGCCAACCGCGCCGCACTGCTTACCGAGCTGGATGCATATCTGGCACAATTGACGTCGATGCGGGCCATGCTTGCGGCCGCAGACGGCGTCGGTTTGCAAGGAATCTACGCGACCGCCCAGCGCGCCCGCCGCGAATGGCAAGAAGCCATCGAGGCCGGCTCGCCCGAACGGCGTTCGCCCAATCAGGAAAACACATGACGCAGCAAAAACACTACCCGCAGCATATCGACCTCGAGCCCGTGCTGCATGCGCATGGCACGGTGCGGCTGCCGGGTTCCAAGTCCATCTCGAACCGCACGCTGCTGCTGGCGGCGCTGTCCGAGGGCACGACCACGATCCATGACCTGCTGGCCTCGGACGACACCATGGTGATGCTGGGCGCGCTGCGCTCGCTGGGCATCCAGTGGGACGAAGTCGACGAGCGCACCGTGGTCGTGCACGGCAATGGCGGCGAGCTGCCGAACCATGAGGCCGATCTGTTCATGGGCAATGCCGGCACCGCGATCCGTCCGCTGACGGCCGCGCTGGCCGTGATCGGCGGCGACTATACACTGCACGGCGTCTCGCGCATGCACGAACGTCCGATTGGGGACCTGGTCGACGCGCTGAACGAAGTCGGCGCCCAGATCGAGTACACGGGCGAGCAGGGCTTCCCGCCGCTGCGCATCCGCCGCGGCCGCGTCAATCCGCAGCGCATCGCCGTGCGCGGCAATGTGTCGAGCCAGTTCCTGACCGCGCTCCTGATGTCGGCGCCGCTGATGGCCAAGACCCATCCGGTGGCGATCGACGTCGTCGGCGAACTCATTTCGAAGCCCTATATCGAGATCACCCTGAACCTGATGCGCCGCTTCGGCGTCGAGGTCGAGCAGAACGGCTGGTCCTCGTTCACCGTGCATCCGGGCCAGCGCTACCAAAGTCCCGGCACCATCCACGTCGAGGGCGACGCCTCGTCGGCGTCCTACTTCCTGGCGGCCGGTGCGATCGCCGGCGGTCCGGTGCGGGTGGAGGGTGTGGGCGAACACAGCATCCAGGGCGACGTGCGCTTCGCCGATGCGCTGGAGCGCATGGGCGCCATCATTACCCGCGGCGACAACTGGATCGAAGCGCGTTCGAATGGCGTGTTGAAGGCCATCGACGCCGACTTCAACCACATCCCGGATGCGGCGATGACGATCGCGGTGGCGGCGCTGTACGCCGACGGCCCGAGCACGCTGCGCAATATCGCCAGCTGGCGCGTGAAGGAAACCGACCGCCTGGCGGCGATGGCCACCGAGCTGCGCAAGGTTGGCGCCGAGGTGGAGGAGGGGCCGGACTACATCCGCATCACCCCGCCGGAAGAACTGAAGCCGGCTACGATCGACACCTACGACGACCACCGCATGGCGATGTGCTTCTCGCTCGCTTCGCTGGACGGCAAGGCGCGCCGCGGCAACGCGATGCGCATCAACGATCCGAAATGCGTCGCCAAGACCTTCCCCGATTATTTTGAAGCGTTCGCGGGCATCGCGCGCGACGAGTTGTTCTAACCGATTGCCAGGATCCGCATGCCGAATTCGAACGTACCAGTCATCACCATCGACGGCCCCACCGCATCCGGCAAGGGGACGGTCGCCAGCCGCGTCGCCGAGCGCCTCAGTTTTCATTTGCTCGACTCGGGCGCGCTGTACCGCCTGACGGCGCTGCAGGCGCTGCGGCGCGAGGTCGAACTGCGCGACGAGCACGCGATCGCCAAGCTGGCCGAGCACCTGCCGGCGCGCTTCCAGGGCGAGCATATCTTCCTGGCGCAGGAAGAGGTGACGCACGCGATCCGGGCCGAGGAGGTGGGCAATATGGCGTCGAAGATCGCGGCGCTGCCGACCGTGCGCCAGGCGCTGTTCGGGCTGCAGCTGGGCTTTCGCCAGACGCCGGGCCTGGTGGCCGACGGGCGCGATATGGGCACCGTGATCTTCCCCACCGCCAAGCTGAAGGTGTTCTTGACCGCAAGTGTTGAGGCCCGTGCGCAACGCCGGTATAAGCAATTGATTGACAAAGGGTTTTCTGCTAATATGAACGACCTCCTGGCAGATTTGCAGGCGAGAGACGAGCGCGACACCAATCGCGCGGTCGCCCCTCTAGCCCCGGCAAGCGATGCGCATCTGCTGGACACGTCCGAAATGGGCGTGGATCAGGCAGTGGAACAGGTCATGGCCTGGTATTCGCAAAAGTAGCCCGGCAAAAGTAATCAAGAAGAGTTTTTAAAGACTTTGAATGGCGTTTCGATGCTTTCGGCGTAAGCCGTTGGCGTCATAACGTCATTCCCGCGCAGGCGGGAATCCAAGTCCGTAACGCCGCCGTTGGCTCGAGTCATCGCCGTGGCGGCTGCGCTGAGTAACTTGGGTCCCCGCCTTCGCGGGGACGACGGCTACGGCCGCCGTCCTTTGGTGTCTGCAACGCGCTTTTATGTTGCAGGCGTGTTTTAACCCTAACCCAGTTCAGTCCGCATATTGTCGGCCTGCTGGTTAACATGAAATATCCCACTTTTATGTCTACTGCAACTCAAGATACCGGTATGGAAAGCTTCGCAGCCCTCTTCGAGGAATCGCTGCAACGTCAAGACATGCGTTCGGGCGAAGTCATCTCGGCTGAAGTCGTGCGCCTGGATCACAACTTCGTGATCGTCAACGCAGGTCTGAAATCGGAAGCCTTCATCCCGGTCGAAGAATTCAAGAACGACCAGGGCGAACTGGAAGTTCAAATCGGCGATTTCGTTTCCGTGGCTATCGAGTCGCTGGAAAACGGTTTCGGCGACACCATCCTGTCGCGCGACAAAGCCAAGCGTCTGGCTTCGTGGCTGGCACTGGAAAAAGCGATGGAATCGGGCGAAATCGTCACCGGTACCGTCAATGGTAAAGTCAAAGGCGGCCTGACCGTCCTGACCAACGGCATCCGCGCCTTCCTGCCGGGTTCGCTGGTTGACACCCGTCCAGTCAAGGACACCACCCCATTCGAAGGCAAGACCCTCGAATTCAAGGTCATCAAGCTGGACCGCAAGCGTAACAACGTCGTGCTGTCGCGCCGCGCCGTCATCGAAGCATCGATGGGCGAAGAGCGCCAGAAGCTGATGGAAACCCTGAAAGAAGGCACCGTGGTTACCGGCGTCGTCAAGAACATCACCGACTACGGTGCGTTCGTTGACCTGGGCGGCATCGATGGCCTGCTGCACATCACCGACCTGGCATGGCGTCGCGTGCGTCACCCGTCGGAAGTCCTGTCGGTTGGCCAAGAGATCACCGCTAAAGTCCTGAAATACGATCAAGAGAAGAACCGTGTTTCGCTGGGCGTGAAGCAACTGGGCGATGACCCATGGACCGGTCTGTCGCGTCGTTACCCACAAGGCACCCGCCTGTTCGGTAAAGTCACCAACCTCACCGACTACGGCGCGTTCGTCGAAGTGGAACAAGGCATCGAAGGCCTGGTCCACGTGTCGGAAATGGACTGGACCAACAAGAACGTGGCGCCAAACAAAGTTGTCCAGCTGGGCGACGAAGTGGAAGTCATGGTCCTGGAAATCGACGAAGAGCGTCGCCGTATCTCGCTGGGCATGAAGCAATGCAAAGCGAACCCATGGGACGACTTCGGCATGACCCACAAGAAGGGCGACAAGGTCAAGGGTTCGATCAAGTCGATCACCGACTTCGGCGTCTTCATCGGCCTGCCAGGCAATATCGATGGCCTGGTCCACCTGTCGGACCTGTCGTGGACCGAAGCCGGCGAAGAAGCCGTGCGTCGCTTCAAGAAGGGCGACGAGCTGGAAGCAGTCGTTCTGGCAATCGACGTCGAGCGCGAGCGTGTTTCGCTGGGCGTGAAGCAGCTGGAAGGCGATCCGTTCAACAACTTCGCTTCGCTGAACGACAAGGGCACCCTGGTCACCGGCACCGTGAAATCGGTTGAGCCAAAAGGCGCCGTGATCGCTCTCTCCGAAGAAGTCGAAGGCTACCTGCGCGCTTCGGAAATCGCACGTGACCGCGTGGAAGATGCCGGCACCCACCTGAAAGTGGGCGACAGCGTCGAAGCCCTGGTCATCAACATCGATCGCAAGGCTCGCAGCATCCAGCTGTCGATCAAGGCGAAAGACAATGTTGACACCCAAGAAGCAATGAGCAAACTGGCCAACGACAACAGCGCAGCTTCGGGCACCACCAGCCTGGGCGCACTGCTCAAAGCCAAGTTCGACAACAAAAACTAATCAGGCTAACCCCTGACTGGAGCGGCAGATGACCAAATCCGAGCTGATCAACCGACTGGCTGAGCGTTATTCCCAGCTGGTGGCGAAGGATGCGGAGTTTGCTGTCAAGACCATCCTCGATGCGATGACCAACGCCCTGGCGACCGGGCAGCGCATCGAGATCCGTGGTTTCGGCAGCTTCTCGCTGAACAGCCGTCCTCCGCGCATCGGACGCAATCCGAAGTCCGGCGACAAGGTGATGGTGCCCGAAAAACGGGTGCCGCACTTCAAGCCGGGCAAGCAGTTGCGCGAGCGGGTGGATGCGATGGTCGGACAACCGATCATCAACGATTAGTCGTCGAGCAGCCCCAAGAAAACGGCATCCGAGAGGATGCCGTTTTTTATTTGCCTCTCTCCAATTGGCTTCTGGCCCACGCCCGGTGTCATTTTGAAATATCATGGCGAATATGCGACACTTCGCCCTCACACCATTCTCCAGCGGAACCTGCTGATGAAATTTGTCTCGACCATCGTCGGAATCGTCCTGTTCATCCTTTTCTTCGGCTTTGCCCTGAAGAACACCCAGGAAGTCGACCTGCATTTCTTCCTGCAATATGAATTGCGCGGCCCGCTGGTGCTGATGCTGCTGGCGTTCTTCGTGGCCGGCGCCGCCTTCGGCATCCTGGCGCTGGCCCCGACCGTGTTCCGCCAGCGCCGCGAGAAGTGGCTGAACAAGATCACCATCCAGTCCCTGCAAAGCGCCGCCGGCACCGGCAACGCAGCGCCGACCCCGGACAGCGTGACCCCGCCGCCTGCACCGCGGCCCTGAACAATAAGAAAACTAGAATCCATGGAATTTGAACTCTGGATGCTGCTTGGCATCCCATTCTTTTTTGGCCTAGGCTGGCTTGCCGCCCGGGTCGACATCAACGAACTGGTCTCCGAATCGCGCACCCTGCCACGCGGTTACTTCAAGGGCCTCAACCACCTGCTGAACGACCAGCCGGACAAAGCCATCGATTCCTTCATCGAGATCGTCAAGCTCGACCCTGAATCGGCAGACATGCACTTTGCCCTTGGCAACCTGTTCCGCCGCCGCGGCGAAACCGAGCGCGCGATCCGGGTGCACCAGAACCTGCTGGCGCGGCCCGATCTGCCGGCCGAGGACAAGGCGCACGCGCAGTACGAGCTCGGCATCGATTACCTGAAGGCCGGCCTGCTGGACCGCGCCGAGGAAACCTTCAACCAGCTGGTCGACACCTCGTATGCGGTCAAGGCGCGCCGTTCGCTGCTCGAGATCTACCAGCGCGAAAAGGAATGGAAGCGCGCCATCGCGGCCGCCGAAGGCCTGCAGGACTCGGGCGCCGGTTCGCGCCAGAAGGAAATCGCCCAGTTCTATTGCGAACTGGCCCAGGACGCGCTGGTGCACACGGCGCCTAGCGACGCCATGCAGTTGCTCGACAAGGCACTGGAAGCCGACCGCCACAGCGTGCGCGCCACCATCCTGCGCGGCGACGCGCAGCTGGCCCAGGGCGACGTCGAAGAGGCATTGAAGACCTGGCGCCGCGTCGAGCAGCAGAGCGTGCCGCACGTGGCCCTGGTGGCCGCGCGCCTGATGGATGGCTACCGCAAGGTGGGCCGCCCGCAGGAAGGCGTCAACCTGCTCAAGTCCTACCTGGCCGAGGCTTCGTCGATCGACCTGATCGAGGTCGTGTTCAAGGCCGTCATCGAGCTCGATGGCGTGCAGGCGGCCAAGGAACTGGTGGTCGAAGAGCTGCGCCGCAATCCAACCCTGCTGGGCCTTGATAAACTGCTGGAAGCGCGCCTGATGGATGCGCCGGCAAATATCTGGGAAGAGCTGTCGATGGTCAAGAACCTGGTGCAGCGCTATACCCAGAAGCTGGCGCGCTACCAGTGCAGCCATTGCGGCTTCAAGGCGCGCCAGTTCTACTGGCACTGCCCGGGGTGCAACCGCTGGGATTCCTATCCGCCGCGCCGCACCGAAGAACTGAATGTGATGAACTGAGCACGATGAACAAGCCGACTCCAAGCCGCCTGCTGGTGGCCGACGATTTCCGCCAGCAGGCGGCCCCGCAACTGTCTTGTGTGCGCCTGCTGGTGGTGGGCGACGTCATGCTCGACCGCTACTGGTTCGGCGACGTTTCGCGCATCTCTCCCGAGGCCCCGGTGCCGGTGGTGCGCATCCAGAAGCGCGAAGAGCGCCTGGGCGGCGCCGCCAACGTGGCGCGCAACGCCGCCGCCCTCGGCGCCCACACGGGCCTGTTGGGCGTGGCCGGCGCCGACGAGGCGGGCGACCAGATGGAGCAATTGCTGCAGGATGGAGGCATCCACAGCTACCTGAAGCGCGACGAGGCGATCTCGACCATCATCAAGCTGCGCGTGATCGGCCGCCAGCAGCAGATGGTGCGCATCGACTTCGAGGATGCGCCGACCGAGAATGTCCTGCGCGACAAGCTCACCCAGTTCAAGGCGCTGCTGCCGGACTACGACGTCATCATCCTGTCCGACTACAACAAGGGTTCCCTGGTCGATGTGGCCGAGATGATTGCCCTGGCGCGCGCCGCCGGCAAGATCGTGCTGGTCGATCCGAAGGGCGACGATTTCACGCCGTATCGGGGCGCGAGCATCCTGACCCCGAACCGCTCCGAGCTGCAGCAAGTGGTGGGTGGCTGGAAGACCGAAGAGCAATTGCTCGAGAAAGCGCAGAAGCTGCGCCAGGAACTGAGCCTGGACGCATTGCTGCTGACCCGCTCCGAAGAAGGCATGAGCCTGTTCACGCAGGACGAGGTGCTGCACGTGCATGCCGACGCGCGCGAGGTATTCGACGTCTCGGGCGCGGGCGACACCGTGATCGCCACGCTCGCCACCATGCTCGGCACCGGCGCACCGCTGGCCGAGGCCCTGGTGACCGCCAACCGCGCCGGCGGCATCGTGGTCGGCAAGCTGGGCACCGCGACCGTGACGCGCGAGGAGTTGTTTCCCGCCTGACGCTTGATCGCGCTCAGTCCCCGGACCCCAACATTAGCCGGGGTCATCCGTCTAAGTGAACACCGGCGGCGCCCCGCCGTCGGGAGTATTCACTTACGGAGAACATTCAATGATCAAGAAACTGATGCTGGCGGTCGCCACGCTGGTCGCCTCGGCCGGCTTCGCCTTCGCCCAGGTGGACGTCAACAAGGCCGACGCCGCGGCGCTCGATGGCATAAAGGGCGTGGGACCGAGCATGTCCAAGGCCATCCTCGACGAACGCGCCAAGGGCGAATTCAAGGACTGGGCCGACCTGCAGGGACGCATCAAGGGCCTGGGCGACAAGAAGGCCGCCAAGCTGTCCGAGGCCGGCCTGGTGGTCAACGGCAAGGGCAAGGAGGGCGCCGCTGCGGCCAAGCCCGTCGCGAAAGACGCCAAGCCGAGCCAGGCGGCCGACGCCAAGGCAGCACTGTGATCGCTTGATGACATGTATTGACTGACATTCCTGCGGCCGCGTGGCAAGATGTGCAAGCTCATCTGTTACAGCTTGCACATCAATACCAGAAAGGTAATCATGCCTCACGCCCGTGTTTCCACCGCCTTGCTGGCGGCCCTGCTGGCCGCGTCCGCGACGGCTTCTGCCGCCACCCCGGCCCAGCCGAACATCACCGCCCAGCAAGCCCAAATCAACAAGATCCTGGGCGAAATTTCGCAGAAGCGTATCGAAAGCCATATCCGCAAGCTGGTGAGTTTCGGCACGCGCCACACGATGTCGGAAACCGAATCCGAGACGCGTGGCATCGGCGCCGCGCGGCGCTGGATCAAGGCCGAGCTGGAGCGTTGCGGCGCCGGTACGCCCTTGCAGGTGGCCTTTGACAGCCACATGGCGCCGGTATCGGCGCGCATCTCCAGGCCGACCGAGATCGTCAACGTGGTCGCGACCCTGCCGGGCACGCAGGCGGCCTCGAAAGACCGCATGTATGTGGTCAGCGGCCACTACGACTCGCGCGCCTCGGACGTGATGGATGCGACGTCGGATGCGCCGGGCGCCAACGACGATGCCTCGGGCACCGCCGCCATCATGGAACTGGCCTGCGTGATGGCCAAGTACAAGTTCGACGCGACGCTCGTGTTCATGGCCGTCGCGGCCGAAGAGCAGGGCCTGATCGGCGCCCGCCACTGGGCAACCCAGGCGCGCGAAAAAGGCTGGAACGTGGCCGGCATGTTCACCAACGACATCATCGGCAGCTCGCGCGGCGACGACGGCAAGGTCGACGATAAATCGGTGCGCCTGTTCGCCCAGAGCATCCCGGCGACCAAGGAAATGAGCGAGGCCGTGCGCCAGCTGGTGGCCACCGGCGGCGAGAACGATTCGATCTCGCGCCAGCTCGCGCGCCACACCAAGGAGCAGGGCGAACGCTACGTGAAGGGCTTCAAGGTGTCGGTCATCCAGCGCCACGACCGCTACCTGCGCGGCGGCGACCACATGCCGTTCCTGGAGCAGGGCTATGCCGCGCTGCGCTTCACCGAGCCGGCCGAGAACTTCGATCACCAGCACCAGGACCTGCGCACCGAAAACGGCAAGGTGTTTGGCGACACCATCGACCACGTCGACTTCCGCTACGTGGCTAACGTAACCAAGGTGAATGGCGCTGCCATGGCTTCGCTGGCGCTGGCGCCATCCGCGCCGCAGGAAGTGAAGCTGCGCACCGCCGGCCTGACCAACGATTCGACCCTGGTGTGGAAGGCCAATGCCGAGCCAGACCTGGCGGGCTACCGCCTCGTGTGGCGCGACACGACCAGCGCCAATTGGGAAAACTCGAAGTGGGTCGGCAATGTGACGGAAGCGACCGTGGACCTGTCGAAAGACAATGTGTTCTTTGGCGTGCAGGCGGTCGACAAGGATGGCAACGTCAGCCCGGCCACGTATCCCTTGCCGCTGCGCTAAACCAGCGTACGTCCTGCCTGTAAATTGACGGGGCGGGCATCGGTGGACAGGTCCACCGATGCCCGCCCCGACGCCGTATTGCTTCTCAGATTAAAATGGCGCTTTGGTATCGCAAGGAATAGAGAAAGCAATGGCTTACAAGACCATCGAAGCCACGATCGGCAACACGCCGCTCGTGCAGCTGCAGCGCCTGCCTGGCGCCGACATCGCGGCCCGCAACAACATCATCCTGGGCAAGCTGGAAGGCAATAACCCGGCCGGCTCGGTGAAGGATCGCGCCGCCATGTCGATGCTGCGCGGCGCCGAACTGCGCGGCCAGATCAAGCCGGGCGACACGCTG
This sequence comes from Massilia arenae, assembly GCF_008014745.1. Taxonomy (GTDB): domain Bacteria; phylum Pseudomonadota; class Gammaproteobacteria; order Burkholderiales; family Burkholderiaceae_D; genus Telluria; species Telluria arenae. The sequence continues at coordinate 303,755 of NZ_VPFD01000004.1, read as the reverse complement.
ATCGAAGCGACCAGCGGCAATACCGGCATCGCACTGGCGATGGCGGCCGCGATCCTCGGCTACAAGATGATTCTCTTGATGCCGGATAACCTGTCGGTCGAGCGCCGCCAGAGCATGGCCGCGTATGGCGCGCAGATCATCCTGACGCCGAAATCGGGCGGCATGGAATACGCGCGCGACATGGCCGAGCAAATGCAGAAAGATGGCCAGGGCATCATTCTCGACCAGTTCGCCAACTTCGATAACCCGCGCGCGCACTACGAGACCACCGGTCCCGAAATCTGGCGCGACACCGAAGGCCGCGTCACGCACTTCGTCAGCGCCATGGGCACCACCGGCACCATCATGGGCGTGTCGCGCTATCTGAAGGAACAGAACGAGGCCATCCGCATCGTCGGCGCCCAGCCCGAGGAAGGCTCGTCGATCCCGGGCATCCGCAAATGGCCCGAAGCCTATCTGCCGAAGATCTTCGAGTCGGCGCGCGTCGACCAGGTCGAGAACGTGAACCAGGCCTCGGCCGAGCAGATGGCGCGCCGCATGGCGGCCGAAGAAGGCATCTTCTGCGGCATCTCGGCCGCCGGCGCCTGCGAAGTGGCGCTGCGCATCGCCCAGACGGTGGAAAACGCGACCATCGTGTTCGTGGTGTGCGACCGCGGCGACCGTTACCTGTCGACCGGCGTCTTCCCGGCCTGAACGGCGCTCCGCCAAATGAAAAGGCCGCCTGGGTGACAGGCGGCCTTTGTTGTATCAGTCGCTGGGACTGCTTAGACCGTTCGGCCAGCGTGTAGCTGGCATATCCGGTCGTCCGCCAATGCGGCGGCTCATACGCCCGCGCGGGCGTACGCACTACTTATCCGGCGGCGCGCAAGGCGCCGCTCATCTTCGTCAAGACAGAAGCCCGGGCGCCAGCTGCCGCGCCCGCGACGACTCAGTCTTTCGAAGCAGGAACCGCGCCTTCTTTCGGCTTGAACTGCTTGTCGCTGATGCGGAACTTCGCACGGCGATCGCCCATCAGGTAGCGCAGGTCGCGGATCGACAGGTCGCTCACTTCGTGCATGCGGATCAGCAGCGAAGCACCGACCGGCAGGCGGTGGTGGCGGATCTTCGAGATCACCGGCGGTGCCACTTCGAGTGCGCGCGACAGGGCTGCGTCGTTCTTCAGGCGCAGGTTCTCGATCAGGGTGTCGAGCAGGCGGTTCGGGTTGTACTGAAGCAGCTCATCGCCTTCCGAATCGCTGTTCATATCAATGCCGACTTGGTTAGTCATGATTCAAATTCCTATCTGGGGTTGAAACGGAGTCGCTGGCGGCGTTCGAGTCCGGAAGTTTAATTTCGTAATTTTCTATTCAATTGTACAACTATTTTTATTCCGATACTCATGAGCAAGTCGGAATCATTTCTCTCACCTTGGATTTTGTTGTCTCAATGCAACAATAGCCGCAATGCAATTCTCTCACAAAGTCACTGGGGAAATATATTGTTTTTTATTTAATGACCAGTGTACGGGCATCCAGCATTTGATGCCGCACGGTACGAGATTTGCTGACGAAATGGAAAGAAACAGGGGGGTATGTTGCTATCAGTGCTATTTTTGTCACGGACACAACAATGTTGTTGGCGGATACCCCTGGGGGGTATGTAGGAGAATGCCTACGAGTAAAGGAAGGAGAAAGCGGGAAACCTGTTACAAAGGATTACAAAGTTTCCCGCCCGGAAAGAGTCAATCAGGCCGTGCCGCCCGCACCGCCCGCCCCAGGTCGACGACCGACATGGCATAGAAGTAACTGCGATTATATTTAGTGATGGCATAGAAGTTATCGTTAGCCACCCAATATTCTGTTGCTTCCGCGCCATTCTGCAGGTCGATCAGGCCATATAGGCGGTCGCCCGGCAGCGCCGTCCCCGTGACCACGCCGGCTTCGCGCAGTTCTTCGGGGCGCAGCGTCGCTTCCAGGCCGCGCCCGAGCAAGCCTTCCCAGGCGCGTTTCGGCGAGACGTCGGCCGCGAACGCGGTCGGGCCGCGGTGCTCGGGATTCCAGCCATGCTGGACCAGGAAATTGGCCACGCTGCCGATCGCATCGGTCGCCGAACCGCGCAGGTCGACCCGGCCGTCGCTGTCAAAGTCGACGCCGTACTTGAGAATATTGCTCGGCATGAACTGCGGCATCCCGACCGCACCGGCGAACGAGCCCAGCAGCGAGAACGGATCGTAGCCGCGCTCGCGCGCCAGCACCAGCGTGTTGGCCAGCTCCTCGCGGAAGAAAGCCTTGCGCGCGACCTGGTTCGGCGCCTCCGGATAGGCGAAGGCGAGCGTGGTCAGGCTGTCCAGCACGCGGAACTTGCCGGTATCGCGGCCATAGATGGTCTCGATGCCGATGATGCCGACGATGATCTCGGCCGGCACGCCATAAGCCGCTTCGGCACGCGCCAGCGCATCGGCATTCTCGTTCCAGAAGCGCACGCCGGCGCGGATGCGGATCGGCTCGATGAAGCGCGCGCTATAGGCTTGCCAGTTCTTTGGCTTGCCCGGCGGCGCCGGCTTGACCAGTTGCACGGCGCGGTCGATGAAACGGACCTGGCCGAACAGGGTATGCAGCGCCTCGCGCTCGAAGCCGTGCTGCGTGACCATCTCTTCGATGAACTCGCGCACCGGCAACCATTCGACGAAGTTGACGTGTTCCGGGTCCTGGTCGGCCGCAGCCGTCATGGCGGCCTGGGTTGTGGTGGTCTGGGGAGCGGCGAGGGCATCGCCATGCGCGCTGGCGGCAAGCGCGAGCGCGGAAAACAGGATTGCGATCGATTTCATCTGACTTGCGACAATAAGCTTTTCAAGGTGGCGGTAAGCCGGGGATCGGTTGTCGGGGGCGCGTAGCGCCAGGCGCTGTACCGACGCAGGAAGTCCTGTGCCGCCGCGCGCGTTTGCGGCGCCAGTTCGCTGGCGCCGGCGACCCGCGCCGCGTAGGCGCTCGGTCCTTCGTCCTGCGCGCGCGCCAGGCCCAGCTGGCCGAGACGCTTGCACAGGGTCGAGTATAGAGCATCGACCGGGTGGATTTCCCGACGCCGGCGCAAAAAGACGAGCAAGGCGAGGCCCACGGCAACAGACGTTAGCAGAGCGATAAAAGGCCAGCCGAACAGTTTGCGCTGCAGGTCGCGCACGACCTCGCGCTGGCGCTCGGGCGTATAGTTGAGCACCCACTGGTTCCAGCCATTGTTGACGGCGCTGGCCGCGTTGCGCAGCTGGGCCAGCCAGGCATTGGCGCCGCCGTGGAAGGGATTCATGCCGCGCAGCGCCTCGATGCCGAACGGGGCCGGGCGTTGCACCGAGGCGTCCAGGCCGCGCCGCACGCGCTCGGGCGCCACCGCCGCGGTTGGGTCGACCCGCTGCCAGCCGATCCCCGCGATCCAGACTTCGGCCCAGGCATGGGCATCGGACTGGCGCACCGTCATGAAGCCGTCGAGCGGATTGATCTCGCCGCCCTGGTAGCCGGTCACCACGCGCGCCGGCACGCCGGCGGCGCGCATCAGGAACACGAAGGCGCCTGAATAGTGTTCGCAAAAGCCCGAGCGGGTGCCGTACAGGAATTCGTCGACCGTGTGCCGGCCCAGCAGCGGCGGAGACAAGGTGTATTCGAAAGGCTGCTGGCGGAACTGCGCCAGCACGGCCTCGACCCGCTGCGCCGGATCGGGCAGCCGGCGCAACTCGCGCCCGGCGGCCAGCGCGCGCGGATTGAAGCCATACGGCAGCAGCAGCCAGCGCCGGGCGTCGTCCAGGCTCGCCCCGCCCTGGAAAACGAATTGCAGATGCGAGCTGGCGCGATAGCGCACCCGGCTGGCGATGGCGTCGTTCGCGGTCAGCTCGAACTGCGGCGAGAGCCGCAATTCGTGGCCCGCCACCCGCGGCAGCTCGCCCGGCATCTCCAGCGTAAATACCCAGCGCGACTGAGAGGGTTCCAGCGTGACCTCGTAGTCGATCGCGTCGCCATGCACCGCCAGGTGCAGGTCGCGGCCCGACGCCTGGCTGGCGCCGCGCGACCAGGTGAGGCCGTCGAAGAAATCGAGCACCGGGCCGCGCCAGTAGCGCTGGGTCTGCACCGGGGGAGGCGTCAGGAAACGCACGCGAAAGGCAGTCTCCTCGGACAGGGCCAGGTTCGACATCTGGCCCGGCGCCATCGAATCCGACAGGCCCGAGCTCGGGCCGGCGGCATCGCCCGGCATGGTCCACAGCGGGCCGTGGATGCGCGGGAAAACCACGAACAGCACGATCGCGATCGGCAGGGCGAAGGCCAGCGTGCGGCCGGCCATCGCCAGGCGGGTGCGCAGCGGCGGCACGGTGCCTGCGAACTGGAACGACAGCTGGGTCGAAAGCAGTAGCAGCACCGAGGCGACGGTCAACAGGGCGGTGCCGATGCCCTGGGAATAGAAGAAGTTGGTCAGCACCAGGAAGAAGCACAGGAAGATCACGACGAACAGATCGCGCCGCGCATGCATCTCGAGCATCTTGAAGGCGACCAGCAGCACCAGCATCGCGACCCCGGCATCCTTGCCGAGCAGGGTCTCGTAGCTGAACTGCACGCCGGCCATCGCGGCCACCGCCACCGGCAGCAGCACCAGGGCCGGCGGCATGCGCTTGCCGCGCAGGGTGATCGCGGCGCGCCAGGCCAGGGTGGCGCCGCACAGCAGCGAGACCCAGAGCGGCAGGTGCAGGGCATGCGGCGCCAGCACCAGCACCGCGCTGCCCAGCAGCAGCAGGGTGTCGGCCTTGTCGCGGGTGAGCGGCGTCGCCAGGAGCTTCATGCGGGTTCCCCGATGCCCTCATCGATACCATGGAGCGCCAGCGCGCGCAGGCAGGCCGCCTGGTGGGCCGCGCCCAGGGCGGCGGGCAAGCGCAGCGCGCCCAGGCGGAAGGCATAGGGCAGGGCGCGGCTTTCCGCCTCCAGCACCCAGCGCGTCAGGCGCGACAGGCGCAGTTCGAGGTCGAGCGTGGCCGGCAAGGCATCGAAATCGAGCACCAGCTCGTCGTCGCCGCCGCCCTCGAAATGCTTCGACACCAAGGCGCCGCCGATGCTGGGATCGAGCCGGGCGATCTGGCGCCAGGCCAGCTGGCGCGGCGAGTCGCCGGCCTGGTAATTGCGCACGCCGGCGAAATCGTCGTGACCGGCGGCGCGCAGGCTGCTGCCGCTGCCGCCGCCCAGCGGCAGGCCCGGTGCGCCATCCTCGGGGCGCGGATAGACCAGGGCGCGCGCGGCGGGGCGCCAGTAGCTCCAGGCATTGAACAGGCCGAGCGGAAAATGCGTCGACAGCTTGACCCGGGCCGGCGCCAGCCAGCCGCGCTGCAGGGTCGGCACCGACAGGGTCAGGATCGCATGGGTGCCGGGCGCGATGTCGGCCACGTGGCGTGGCTCGGCGACGTTAGCAAAATCGGCGCGGACGGCGTAGCGCGCCAGGCGGGTGCGGTTGAAGACCTGCAGCTCGAACTGGACTTCCTGGCCCGCGAACGCGGGCGCGACCCGCCCCTGCAGCAAGGCCAGGTGCGCCAGGTTGCGGTAGGTGGCGACCATGTCGACCAGCGCGCAGGCCAGCGCCAGAAAGGTCAGGCCGAAGCCCAGGCCGAGCGCGTAATTGATCGAGCCGATCAACAGCACCGCCAGCAGCACCGCGAAGCCCAGGCCGGCCCGGGTGGGCAGGATGAACACGCGGCGCTGCTTGAGCACCACTTCGCCGGCGTCCAGCTTGCCGGCGCGCGGCAGCCAGGCGCCGGTCGCGCGGCGCAGCCGCCCGCGCAGCCCCTGCCGCCCCTGGACCTTCTGCTGCGCCTGCGCCATCAGACCGGGACCGCCTTCTGCAGCTGCAGCACCAGGTCGCGGCTGGCCAGCGCGGTGCCGTGGGCGGCGCGCAGGGGCCGCAGGCGGTGCGCGCAGACCGGCACCAGCACGGCCTGGATGTCTTCGGGGATCACGTGGTCGCGGCCTTCCAGCGCGGCCCAGGCGCGGCCGGCCTGCAGCAGGGCGATCGCGGCGCGCGGCGACAGGCCTTCGGCGAACAGGCCGTTCTGGCGCGAGGCCTGGGCCAGCGCCTGCACGTAGGTGACCAGGTTGCTCGAGGCGTGGATCTCGCGCAGCTGGCGCTGGGCCTGGGCCAGTTCCTCGGGCAGCATGGCCGGCTGCAGGGTTTTCAACATGCTGCGGCGGTCTTCGCCCATCAGCAGCGCGCGCTCGGCGGCGGCGTCCGGGTAGCCCAGGCTCAGGCACATCAGGAAGCGGTCGAGCTGCGATTCGGGCAGTGGAAACACGCCGACCTGGTTGGCGGGGTTCTGGGTCGCGATCACGAAGAAAGGCTCGGGCAGCGGGCGGGTGACGCCGTCGGCCGACACCTGGCGTTCTTCCATCGCTTCGAGCAGGCCCGACTGGGTCTTGGGCGTGGCGCGGTTGATCTCGTCGGCCAGCAGCACCTGGGTGAAGATGGGGCCCGGATGGAACACGAACTCGTTCTTGTCGCGTTCGTAGATCGAGATGCCGGCCACGTCGGCCGGCAGCAGGTCGCTGGTGAACTGGACCCGGTTGAAGCGCAGGCCGAGCGAGATCGCCAGCGCATGCGCCAGGGTGGTCTTGCCCACGCCCGGCAGGTCGTCCAGCAGCAGGTGGCCGCCGGCCAGCAGGCAGGTCAGGGCCAAACGTACCTGCTGGTCCTTGCCGACCACGACTTCGTTGACCTGGCGTGCGACGGCGTGCATTTTGTTGAACATGGATTTTCCGTGGTTGGTCGAGGCGGTCGATGCGTCTGCAATACGGCGCCGGCCGAGCGGGGCCGCGGCTTGCCGTGGTAGATTAGCGCCATTGGCAAGCTTCATGCCCTGGCAAGCGCCAGCCGTTCCAGACGATTCTATGCGAGAACGGCGACACGGGGTGTGAATGGATGAGCATAGTCGGAGACGAGAGCACCATGAGTACAGCGATTTACAGCCACCCGGACTGCCTGCGGCATGAAATGGGCAGCTGGCACCCCGAATCCCCGGCCCGCCTGCAGGCGATCGACGACCAGCTGATCCTGGCCCGGCTGGACGGGCTGATCGAGCAGCGCAGCGCGCCGCTGGCCGAGGTCGAGCAGGTCTTGCGCAACCATACGCAAGGCGCGCTGGCGCTGGTGCGCGACCACGTGCCGGCCACGCCCGGCGACTACTACCCGCTCGACGGCGACACCTCGCTCTGTCATTACAGCTACCAGGCAGCGCTGCGCGCGGCCGGCGCCGCGGTGGCCGCCACCGACGACGTCATCAAGGGCAGCGTCTCCAACGCCTTCTGTTCGGTGCGCCCGCCCGGCCACCACGCCACGCCGACCGAGCCGATGGGGTTCTGCTTCTTCAATAATGTCGCGATCGCGGCGCGCCATGCGCTCGAGGCCCACGGCCTGGAGCGGGTGGCCATCGTCGACTTCGACGTCCACCACGGCAACGGCACCGCCGACGCCTTCCGCGACGAGCCGCGCGTATTGATGGCCAGCTTCTTCCAGCATCCTTTCTATCCCTACAGCGAGGTGGAACCGGTCACGGCCAACCGCATCAATGTGCCGGTGCCCGCGCGCGGCGACGGCGACGCGGTGCGCACGCTGGTGCAGGAGCAGTGGCTGCCGGCCCTGCACGCCTTCAAGCCGCAGATGATCTTCATCTCGGCCGGCTTCGACGGCCACCGCGACGACGATATGGGCGGCATGGGCCTGGTGGAAGCCGACTATGCCTGGATCACGCGCCAGATCATGGCGGTGGCCAAGGAACACGCCGGCGGGCGCGTCGTCAGCTGTCTCGAAGGCGGCTACGACCTCTCGGCGCTGGGGCGCAGCGTGGTGGCGCACCTGAAGGTGATGGCCGACCTCGAGTAGGGCGTCGGCGCCGGTCGCGGAACTCAGCGGCTCCTCGCGCGCACTAACGCATAACCGGCCTTGGTCCGGCTTGCGTAGAGGAGACGAAGATGAACAAGAAGCAGACCCTGTGTGCGCTCTGCCTGCTGTCGGCTGCGGGATTGGCCGAGGCGGCCAACTACACCCTCTGGCTCAATGGCCGCGACCCCGGCCGCAACAGCGGCGGCACGCCCGGCAACTATGCCGACTTCCGCTACTGGGGGCCGGACACCACGCCCGCCGGCGTCAACAAGAAGGCCGTCAACTGGGACGGCTACAGCAGCATCGCTTCGCAGAGCGGGCGCGTGCGCGACGCGCTCGACTGCTTCTGCACCGGCCAGAACTGGTGCTATATCGCGGCCTACAGCGCGGGCGAGCCGCTGCTGGGGTATACCCTGGCCAATTTCGGCGGCACCACGCGCGCGCTCAAGAACGCCACGCCGAACGCGGACGGCGTCTGCGGCGATGCGGGCGGCGTGCAGGGCGGCTGGAACATCAAGTGGGTGAGAGTGGCCTCGGGCGCCGCGGGCGGCTCCGAACTGGCCAATGCCGGCGCCTGGACCACCTCCGAACCGCTGGTGCAAGACCTGCGCACCGGCACGGCGCGCGCCATGTACAACCACAACGACACCCGCAATATCTGGTTCTACCGCTACGCCGGCGCGCGCGGCACCGTGTATTCCTTCCTGCTGCCGGGACAGGACGACGAAGTCGTGGCCTACCACAGCAGCGGCGGCGCGGCCGGCAACTCGGGCCGCTCGCTCTGCAATCCGGGCGACTGGTTCTGCGACGACCTGCGCTATGGCACCGAGCCGAACCAGGGGGGCAGCGTCAAGTGGAGCTGGCACTCGGTCGCCTTCCGCGACGACGGCGAAGACTTCGACCACTACGGCGACGGCAACTGGGAGGGCATCATCGGGGTCGTGCGCGAGGCGATGGTCAACACCGCCAACTAGGAAATCGGCATGGCTTGGCGTTGGCGCTGGCCGGCCGTGGCGGGCGTGGCGGCCTGCATCGGCGTGGGACTGATCGTACTGGTGCGAGAGGGCGAGGCGGTGCCCGAGGCGCCCCAGGCGCGGCCTTCGGCGCCGCCCATCGTGGCGGCGCGGCCCGTCACGGCCCCGCCTGAAGACCGCGCGGCGCGTCGGCGCCAACTGGTCGAACAGGTCCGCCTGACCGACCACACCTATTGCAGCTACCTGGCGCATTCGCGCTACCCGCACGAGTCGCGGCCGGCCGGCCACCATCCCGACCAGCTATACCCGAACCAGCCGCTGTTCGAGACCAACCCGATGCGGGCGGAGGACGGCGACAGCCATCCAGAGGTCCAGCTGCAGACCGCGCAGTCGCGGGTTTATCTGGCGGCGGGCGAAGAGGCCCGCTTCACGCTGCGCGCGCTGGACGCGAACGGCCAGCCGTTGCCGCTGGTCGTCACGCGTGCGCTGGCCCAGGGCATGACCTATGGGCTGAGCCGTCCGGCGCCGCGGGTCGCCGTGCCGTTCGCGGACGAGGGCGGCGCCTGGCGCGGGACACTGGCGCCGGCGCAGACGGCGCTGGGCGGATTCCACGGCACGATCCGGCTCGAGGTCAGCTACCAGGCCGGCGGCCGCGAAGGCGTCGTGCTGTTCGACGTCATCTACTCGCCGCAGTCGCCTGCCACCTGGAGCGGCGCGCCGCGCGAGGCGGTCGACGGCGGCGCGCTGCAGTTCGCGCTGCCGCTGGACGTGCGCCTGCCCGGACGCTACGTGGTCACGGGCCGCGTCGACGATGCGGCCGGCCGACCGTTCGCGCTGGCCACCTTTAACGAAGTGCTGGGACAGGGCGCGCAGCAGGTGCGGCTCCAGGTGCACGGCAAGCTGCTGCACGACGGTGCGCCGCGCCTGCCGCTGCTGCTGCGCGACGTCGAAGGCTATCTGCTGCGCGAGAATGCCGACCCCGACCGCCTGCTGTTGCCGCGCCTGGAAGGCAAGGTGATTGCCAGCCGCACCCGTTCGCTGGCCGGAGTGCCGGATGTCGAGTGGCAAAGCGAGGAACGCAGCCGCTACCTGGCCGAGTATGCGAAGGACCGCGCCGCGGCCCGTGCGCGGCTGACGCGCTTCGATCCGCAGGCGACCTTGCCGCCGGCGGCCTGCGGGCGGGATTAGAACCTATCCCACCTACTGGGATAGGTTCTTAGTAGGGAAGCAGGGGTAACTGCTCGACCAGCGCCGACACCACGATGGCGCAGCACAGCATCAGCACGCCATACCAGCGTGCCAGCGACCGTTTCAGTTTTTCCCGTACGCGCATTCCCATCTCCATCTTGTGCAGGCAAGAGAGCAGTGTGCGCGCGGAATATGTCATCAGTGTTGCAATAGCTCAACGGTATGTGCGATGGAAAGAGGCCTTGTGGCGGCGCCGCTACGTTTGTGTCGACGCTCAGCGTAAAATAGCGCCTTGGACGAAAGATTAAGAGAGCAATAGCATGTCGATACAATGGTTCCCTGGCCACATGAACGCGGCCAAGAAGGAAGCAGCCGAGCAGATGGAAAACATCGATCTGGTGATCGAGGTCCTCGATGCGCGCCTGCCCGAGGCGAGCTGCAACCCACTGGTGGACCAACTGCGCAAGTTCCGCCAGCGCCCCTGCCTGAAGGTCCTGAACAAGATCGACCTGGCCGACCCGCACGCGACCGCCGCCTGGAAAGCCTATTACGATGCCCAGGATGGCGTGACCGCCTATCCGATGACGACCAAGAAGCCGGCCGACGTGGCCCGCATCCCGGAGCTGGCCCTGTCGCTGGCCCCGCACCGCGGCGTGCCGACCAAGCCGCTGCGGATCATGATCATGGGCATCCCAAATGTAGGAAAATCAACACTGATGAACGCGCTTTTAAAGAAGCGCGTGGCCAAGGTGGGCGACGAGCCGGCCGTGACCAAGACCCAGCAGCGCCTGTACCTGAACAAGAACGTGGTGCTGGTCGACACCCCCGGCATGCTGTGGCCGAAGATCGCCATGGCCAGCGACGGCCTGATGCTGGCCGCCAGCCATGCGATCGGCACCAATGCGCTGGTCGAGGAAGAAGTGGCCGAGTACCTGGGCGAGCTGCTGCTGCAGCGCTACCCGCAACTGCTCACCGCGCGCTACGGTTTCAAGACCGAAGGCATGGATGGCGTGGCGGTGGTCGAGGGTGTGGCGCAGCGTCGCGGCTTCCGCGTGCGCGGCGGCGACTACGATTACGAGAAAGCGGCGCATACCCTGCTGCAGGATTACCGCCAGGGCGCGCTGGGCCGCATCAGCCTGGAAACGCCCGAATCGCGTGCCGCCAGCCTGGCCCAGCATGAGGCCGAGGTGGCCGAGAAGGCCCGGATCGCGGCCGAGAAGGCAGCCGCCAAGGCCGAAGAAGCGGCGCGCGGCAAGCGCGGGACGTAAGGCGCGCCTCTAGCGTGGGTTTCCAGCGTTAGCCTCAAAACGTCGTACCCGCGAAGGCGGGTACCCAAGTGTGCCAGCGTTACGGTAGCTCACGCAGTACTTGGGTACCCGCCTTCTCGGGTACGACGTGCTGGCGGCGCAGCAGATTGCTTAAACCTGCGGCGGCTCTCCGAACCTGAAACTCGACACCGCCAGATTGCCCATGAACGCGTCTTCATGATAGACGCAGGCCGCGGCTTCCTGCTCGGCCGCCCCCAATGCCACCATCAGCGGTATCAGGTGCTCCTCGCGCGGATGCGCCGCCCGTGCCTGTGGCGCCGTGTCCCAGCGCAGCAAGGCTTGCTCGCGTTGCGATGGATCGAGTTCGAGCAGCGCGTGCTGCAGCCAGCCATCGAAGGCCTGCGAAGCTTCGCGCCCATTCGGCCCGAACTGGCGCAGATTGTGATACGACAGCCCGCTGCCGATGATCAAAATTCCCTCATCGCGCAACGGCGCCAGCGCGCGGCCCGCCGCCAGGTGGGTGGCCGGATCCAGGTCGCGCCGGATCGACAGCTGCACCACCGGCATGCGTGCTTCCGGATAGACCGGGTACAGCATCGAGAACGTGCCATGGTCGAAGCCGCGTTCGGCGTCCAGCGTGGCGGGATGACCCGCGGCCTCGAGCAGGTCGGCCACGCGCCGCGCCAGCGCCGGCTCGCCCGGCGCCGGGTACTTCACCTGATAGGTGTGCGGCGGGAAGCCGCCGTAGTCGTAGATCATGCCGGGCGCCGTGCCCGACGACACCATGAACTGCGGCGTCTCCCAGTGGGCGGTCACGACCAGCACTGCGCGCACCGTCTCTCCAGCCTCGGCGCGCATGGCAGCCAGCGAGGCGGCCAGCTGGTCGTAGGCAGTACCGTACTGCTCGCGCATCCACGGCCAGGGGCCTCCCCCGTGCGAGACGAAGTAAGTGGGTAGACGTGCCATGGCAGCTCCTCTTGAGGCATGAAAACAACGATGGTAGCCGATCCCGCGCCAAGCTGCCGGCGACCGGGCAGGCCGCACCTTGTCAAGGTATAATCGCCCCGTTTTGGTGCTCTCGCGCACATCCTGGTGCGCGAAGTTAAACGGGAAACACGACATGGCCGCGCCGCGCGCCGCCATGGAAGTGTGCTGCCCCCGCAACGGTCAACAAGCGCCGCGCCCCCATTCAAGAGGCGTGGCGGACGCTCTCGACAACCACTGTGCATGACGCGCAGGAAGGTGAGGCCGTCATGCTTGCCAGCCCGGATACCGGCCAAACCAGGTGGAAGCGCCAGGCGCTTCCGTTGACTCCGGCCTGCGGGGAAGCAGGCCGGTGCCTTTTATCGAGAACACATTCATCATGATTTTTGCTGCCGCACCGCGCCGCGCGCCACTCGCACTGGCTTGCGCCTTCGCCCTGTCCGCCCTCACCACCCAGGCTGTCGCCCAGAGCAGCGTCCCTTCGGTCCTCATCACCGGCCCGCGCTTCCCGGCCCAGGCCACGCCGATCGGCGCCACCGTCATCACCGCCGAGCAGATCCGCAGCGCCGGCGCCACCGACGTCAATGCGGCGATCCGCAAGATCGGCGGGGTGTTCGGCCGCCAGAGCCTGGACGGCTCGCCTGACTTCGGGCTCGACCTGCGCGGCTTCGGCACCAATAGCGCCCAGAACACGGTGGTGCTGGTGGATGGCGTGCGCCTGAACGAGAACGAGCTGGTGCACACCGTGCTGTCGACCATCCCCGTGGACACGGTCGAGCGCATCGAGATCACGCGCGGCGGCAGCAGCGTGCTGTATGGCGACGGCGCCACCGGCGGCGTGATCAACATCGTCACCCGCCGCAGCGCCGGCGCCGGTACGCGCGGTTCGCTGTTCATTGAAGGCGGCCGCTTCGACCACCTGGATATGCGCGCCTCGATCGCCCACGGCGCCGGCCCCTGGTCGTTCGACGCCGCCGTCGCCGACCGCCGCACCGACAACTACCGTGACAACAATAAGTACGAGCAGACCAGTTTCAGTGGCGGCGTGCAGTACGCCTACGCGCCGAACGGCCGCGCCGGCCTGCGTTTCGAGAGTTCGCGCTCGGATTCGCGCCTGCCGGGTTCGCTGACCGAAGCGCAGTTCCTGGCCATTCCGACCCAGACCGATACGCCGGACGACTTCGGCTCGCTCGACACCGACCGCGTGACCGCCTTCGTCGAGCACCGCATCGGCGCCTTCGAGCTGGCAGCCGAGCTGTCGCACCGCGAGCGCGATGTCGCGTCGACCTATTTCTCCGAGTGGGGCACGACGGCATCGACCTACGAGGCCGAGCAAACCCAGTTCTCGCCGCGCCTGCGCCACACGGTTGATTTTGGCGACAAGCGCAACGAATTCGTCACCGGCATCGATCTGATCCGCTGGGACCGCAAGGTCACGTCCGACTACTCGACCGGCGATGCGCGCCAGGACTCGAAAGCCTTCTACCTGCGCGACGAACTGCGCTGGAACGCGCCGCACAATGCCCGCCTGGCGGTCGGCGGCCGCCATGAGCGCTTCGAGAAGGACTACAGCGACCCGCTGGCTGTCCCGGCTGTCCTGGGCGAGCACCGCAAGCAGTCGCTCACCGCCTGGACCGTGGAAGGCAGCATCGACGTGATGCCGCTCGTGACCGTGTTCGCCAAGGCCGGCCGCAGCTATCGCATCGCCAACATCGACGAGAACTCCTACCGTTCGACCCTGGACGTGCTGGAGCCGCAAACCTCGCGCGACCTGGAACTGGGCGTGGCCGCCGGCACCGAGGCGCGTAAAGCGACTGCGCGCGTGTTCCGCCACCGCCTGACCAACGAGATCTACTACGATCCGACCATCGGCTTCGGCGCCAACACCAACCTCGATCCGACCCGCCGCCAGGGCGTGGAACTGGAAGGGCAGGCGACCTTCGCCGACGCCTGGCGCCTGACCGGTTCATGGCAATACGTGCAGGCCGAGTTCCGCGACGGCCCTAACGCCGGCCGCGAGATGGTGCTGGTGCCGAAGCACGTGGTCACCGCGCGCCTGGCCTGGACGCCGGGCGACGGCCAGACCGCCGACATCGGCGCCCAGTGGGTCGACAGCCAGCGCTACGGCAACGACTTCACCAACGGCTGCAGCACCCGCATTCCTTCGTTCACCACGATCGACGCCCGCTATGCGCGCCGCTTTGGCCCGTGGGAAGTGGCGGTATCGGGCCTGAACCTGGCCGACCGCCAGTACTATAGCCAGGCCTTCAGCTGCCGTGACGGCATCTATCCAAGCGATGGCCGCCAACTGAAACTGTCGCTGCGCTTCGACTTCTGACGCCATGCAGCGTCTGATCGGGTTCGTGCTGGCGGTACTGCCGGCCTTCGCCGGCGCCGGCGTCACGGTGGTCGACGACGTCGGCCGTACGGTGACGCTGGCGCAGCCGGCCCGGCGCGTGGTGTCGCTCGCGCCGCACGTCACCGAGCTGCTGTTCGCGGCCGGCGGCGGGGCGCGCGTGGTCGGCGCCGTCAACTATAGCGACTACCCGGAGGCGGCCAAGAAGCTGCCCCAGGTGGGCAGCTATAACAAGCTCGACTTCGAGCGCGTGCTGGCGCTCAAGCCCGATCTGATCGTGGTCTGGCATAGCGGCAACCCGACGCGCCAGGTCGAGCAGCTGGAGCGGCTCGGGATCCCGGTCTACCACAGCGAGCCTGGGCGGCTGGCCCAGATCGGCGACAGCCTGCTGCGCCTGGGCCGGCTGCTCGGCACCGAGCCGGCCGCGGGGGCGGCGGCGCGCGACTACGGCGACCGGATCGCCGCGCTCAGGGCGCGCTACGCGGGCCGGCCGCAGGTAGGCGTGTTCTACCAGGTGTGGCCGCGGCCGCTCTACACGCTCAATGACGACCACATCGCCAGCGATATGGTACGCCTGTGCGGCGGACGCAATCTGTTCGGCGCGCTCAAGACGATCGCGCCCGAGGTCGGCGTCGAGGCGGTGATCGAGGCCGACCCCGAAGTCATCCTGGTTGGCGGACGGGATAATCCGGACGACCCGGGCGGGAAGATGTGGCAGGCGTTCAAGGGCATGACCGCCGTCCGGCGCGACAATATCTTCACGATCGATGGCGATTTGACCAACCGGGCGGGGCCGCGAACGGCCGAGGGTGCGGCGCAGCTGTGCGCGATGCTCGAACAAGCGCGCGGGCGCCGGCCCCGGTAACTTGACTATTCACGCCGCCGGCGTAGATTGAAAGTCACCACGCTCTTTGTTTCAGCCGTAAGCAAATGCAAAAAATCGTGCTCCTGGGACAGGGGAGCCGCAAAAAGTGGTAATCTCGCGGTCGTTCGTTCATTCTTCTGGAAGGATTTTATGCGCACCCTGCGTTTCGCCCTCGTTGCCGCTGCCCTGGTCGCCGGTTTCGCCAATGCTTCGCCAACCGATCCACGCGTCGGCGCCGAATACACCGTGCTCGCGAGCCCGCAGCCGACCCAGACCGTGGGCAAGAAGGTCGAAGTGGTCGAGTTCTTCGCCTACCACTGCGGCGCGTGCAATGCGTTCGAACCAAGCCTGGTGAACTGGGTCAAAAAGCAGGGTGACAATATCGTGATGCGCCGCATCCCGCTGCCGTTCCAGGGCGCCAGCGATCCTGAAGCACGCCTGTTCCTGACGCTCGACGCCATGGGCAAGCTGGAGGAGTACCATCATCGCGTGTTCCGCGCCGTGCACGTCGAGCGCAAGCGCCTGATGAAGGACGACGACATCATCGCCTGGGCCACCTCGAATGGCCTGGACAAGGCCAAGTTCCTCGAAGCGTGGAACTCGTTCGGCGTGCAGACCAAGCTCAAGCGCCTGCCGCAGATCGCCGAAGCGTATAAGGCCAGCAGCACCCCGACCGTCGTCATCGACGGCAAATACGTCGTGTCGCCGGCAACGGTGGCGCAATCGAACAAGATCCAGGACATGGGCCAGCTGATGACGGCGACCGGCCAGGTCCTCGATGCACTGGTGGCGAAGGCAGCCAAGGAAAAATGACCGATAACGTCGAAGGCGAGATCCTCAAGATTTACGAAGGGTCCCGGCCCAAAGAGGAAAACTTGTTCGAGACCAGTAACGTGAATCACGTCGCGTGGGCGCTGGCGCTGATCTTCGTCCTGACCACCGTCTGGTTTGGCATTGCGCTCGTCAATGCCGAAAACCAGCGCCATGCGATGGCCTCGAACCTTTGCCCCGATCAAGTGTTCAAACAGGGGTTCGACAAGAAGTGCATGCTGACCGTGCGTTCGCGCGATCATTGGTGGGAGCACCTGTGGTACGGCGTGACCCATGTGCGTTCGCATCCGGATCACGACGGCCGGATCGATACCCGGAAGTAAGACTTAAAGGTAAGACAAGAAGGCAAGACAAGACGGCGTCCCCAGTGGACGCCGTTTTCACGTCCGCAGGCGCGTCAAGTGCTTTCCAGGTGCGGGCGGGGACTGCGGGCGCTCCAGCGCCGCAGGGCCACCGAGGCCCAGGCCGTCAGCAGGCCGCCAACGACCAGCACCAGCCGGGTATCGATCAGCGTGAGCACGGCGCCGGCCAGCGCCATCAGGATATTCGCCAAGCAAAAGATCGTGGACAGCAGGGCCATGACCGAACCCTGGCCGTGCTGCGCGAACTCGTCGGCCGACCAGGTTTGCAGGGCGGTGTTGTAGAAGGCGTGGGGCGCGCCGAACAGGACGATGCCGGCGATGCCGACCCACAGATTGCCGAAGCCCACGCACAGCACCGCGGCGGCTGCAATGGCCGCGTACCAGCCGGCGCGCAGGCGGCCTTCGACCCGGCTGGCATGGCCGGCGAACAGGGCGGCCGTGGTCATCAGCGCGCACATGCCCATATTGACGACGGCGATCTGGCGCGCATCGTAGCCGCCCACGTCCACCAGCCACAACGGGAAGAATTCATACAGCGCCGCGACGCCGCAGCAATACGCCAGGTGCACCGTGAACAGGGTGCGTAGCGGCGCATGGCGCAGCAGGGTGAGCGCATGGCGGTCGCGCGCCACCGCCCACCAGCGGTGCGCATGCGGCGGCGCCGGCGTGGGCGGGATCGACACCAGCACGCCCACCGTCCCCAGCAGCAGGGCGCCGGCAGCGATATAGAAAGGCAACTCGGGGCCGAAGGCCATGGTGAAGCCGGCCAGCAGCGGGCCGACCAGCCAGCCGAGGTTGAACGAGCCGTTCAGCCACGATAGCGCGTGGTTGCGCAGCGGGCCCTTGATGCGCTCGATGACCAGGGCCCGCATCACCGCGCCATTGCCCTCCAGCAGACCGGTGAAGAAACGCGCGGCCAGGAACAGCAGATACGATTCCATCACCATCGCCACGGCCGTGAGCAGGTGGCCTACTGCCGCACCGACGGTGGTCAGGAGCAGGGCGCGGCGCCGGCCGAAGCCGTCCGACAGCGGGCCCAGCACGGCGCTGCCGATCAGCAGGCCGATCGGATTGATCATCAGTGCGATCCCCAGCAGCAGCTTGGGCGGCAGGCCGAGGAAGCTGTTCAGGCCGTTGACGCCGCCGTCGGCGAACAGCGGCGCCAGCATCGGATAGGGCAGGGAGGCGCCGACGGTGGACAGCAGTCCCAGGCCGCACAGCGTCGCGATCAGCAGGCGTTCGTTCATGCCGGCAGTCCAATCACGAAGCGCGCGCCGCCCAATGGCGAGCCTTCCACGTGCAGCGTCCCGCCATGCAACACCACGGCCTTCTGCGCGATCGACAGGCCGAGTCCGAAGCCGCCGGTGGCGCGGTCGCGGCTGCGGTCGAGGCGGTAGAACGGGTCGAAGATCCGGTCGCGCTCATCAAGGGGGATGCCGGGGCCGTCGTCGTCGACCGCGATCTCGACGCCATCGGGCGTGCGCCGCGCCGACAGCACGATGCGTCCCTGAGCATATTTCTGGGCGTTGCGCAGCAGATTGCCGACCGCACGCGCCAGCAGGCGGGCATCGACTTCCATCGTGCCGAGCCCGGCCGCCAGCTCGCAGGCCACTTCTTGCGGTGACGGCGGCAGGGTGGCGCAGCAGTCGCGCAACAGGTCGTCGAGCTCGACCGGGGCGCCTTGCAGGGTGCGCGCGCTGTCGAGCTTGCTCATGTCGAGCAGCTCCTTGACCAGGTTGTTCAGCTCGGACAGGTCGCCCTCCATGGCGGCGATGCGGCGGCTCAGCTCGGGATCCCTGGCCTTGGCGTCGAGCAGCTCGAGCGCGAATTCCAGGCGCGCGATCGGCGTGCGCAATTCGTGCGACACCGAGTGCAGCAGGCTGCGCTGCGACTCCATCAAGTCTTCGATGCGGCCGGCCATGTGGTTGATCCGTTCCGCCAGCGGATAGACGGCGTCCGACGGTTTCAAGTGCGCGCGCACCGACAGCTTGCCGGCGCCGAACTCGTCCGCCATCTGCGACAGCGACTGCAAGCCCTGCCAGTGCGAGCGCGACCACAGCGCGATCGGCAGCAGCAGGGCGATGGCGACGATCACATAGCGCAACAACTCCATCTTGAGCGCTTGCCCGATATCGATCGGCAAGTCCCGGGCGTGCAAGACCTCGTCCTGGCTGCCGATATAGCGCTCGCCGTCCAGGTCGACGCGCCGGTACAAGGATTTACCGGCCACGTCGATTACGATGTGTCCCCGTTCGAGCTCTTCGCGCTGGCCGGCGCCGAGGGCGTCCAGCGCCTGGGCCAGCGGCATCAGGTCGTAGCGCACCTCGGACACTTCGCGCACATTGTTCAGGCGGGTCAGCCATTCGTCGCCAGGCGCCTGGTCGACATAGCCTTCGAGCAGGAAGATCTGGGCCGCGGCCTGGCGCCGCGCAATGTCGTCCAGCGGGTCGCCGAACAGGCGCGCGAACGCGAAATAGATGACGAAGGTGGCAGCGGTGATCGACAGCATGACGAGCACGAAGAAGCGGAAGAATATCCGGTTCACGGGCGCGTCCTGGGTAACTGTCGGTCTGGCGGTGGTGCCGGCTGCATGGTTTCTCCTCGGGCACGAATTGTACAGGCGCAATGGTGGTGCAGGTAATCCAAAGGAGAGAGCGGGCGGCGCGGCTTACAAATTGACGACAATTGGCCGACATCTGGAGGGTGCACGACGGGAGGCCGAACGATTACCATCTTTCCCATCATCAGGTTTTCCGTTTGCCCACCTGATGCGCCAGCAATGGAATATCGGTGGGTTTTTTTATTCAAGTAGGAAGCGACCCGGAGCGGGCCGCGCCTCGACCATAAGGATGTGCTTATGAGCATGGTGCGCGCGAGCAACACCGTCGAGCCCGGCGCCGCGCCGGTCGGTTCCGAAGTGCCAGCACGGCGCACAGCACGGTTCCATGAGCTGACCACGGACGCTGCCCCACCGGGTATGCGGCGCTTGTCATAATGGGATGGGAGAGCGAAGCTTGCTCGACGTAAAATATCGACAAACGAACTCTCCGAGTAATTTCACGATGAAACCATTCTTCGCCCTGGCCCTGGCGGCTGCGAGCACCGCAGCAAGTGCGCAGACGCCGGCCACCAACCCGATGCCCGACGGCAGCCGCGACATGTACGCAGGGCTGGGCGCCGTCTCGCGGCCGCGTTATGAAGGGGCGGACAGCCGAAAGGTTTCAGCCTTGCCGGTGCTCCAGGTCCAATGGAGCAACGGCCTTTTTATTTCCGGCATGAGTGCAGGGATGCATCTGTCCAACCGTCCGACGGTCGAGTACGGTCCGCTGGTTTCGGTCCACCCCAACCGTGACGAATCCGGCTCGGGCCGCATCGTCGACGGGGTCGGCGTATCGACCTCGCCGCTGCACTACGCACGGACCGGGAACCGCCTGGACGGCATGCAGGACGTCAGCACCCGGATCGAAGGCGGGTTCTTCTTCAACTACTACCTGGCCCCCGAATGGCGGCTGACCAGCAGCGTGCTCTACGGCGCGGGAAACGACCGCGACGGTGCACGCATGGAACTGGGCGTGCAGCGCCTGGCCGTGCAGCTGGCGCCGCAGCATACGATCTCGTTCAATGCCGGCGCCACGATCGTCAACGCCGACTACAGCCGCGCCTATTTCGGCGTCACCGGCCAGGAATCCTGGCAAAGCGGCAATCCGCCCTATCGTCCGGGCGGCGGCCTCAAGGATGTCCGCGCCGGCGTGCGCTGGAACTGGGCGCTGACGCCGTCCTGGATGCTGGTCACCAATGTCCAGGCCACGCGCCTGGTCGGCAGCGTCCGCAATAGCCCGCTCGTCGAGCGGCCCACCAACGTGACGGTTTCGGCCGCCTTCGCCTACCGGTTTTGATGATGCGACGCGCACACCTCACCGCCTGCGTGACCTTGCTGCTGACGGCCGGAATGGCCGTGGCGCAGCCGCGTGCCGGGGAATGGGTGAACTATCGTGATGCCTACCGCGCGATGGTGCTGTTTGACAAGTACGGTGGCCCCAAGAATCTGCTGAACAACCAGTTGCAGGTGCTGCCGCGCGACAAGGGCGTGCTGGAGCCGGGCGCGCAATTGCTCATGAAGGGCAAGACCGTCCAGACCAGCCTGGCGCTGGATCCGCTCGGCCGCGCCGTGCTGCCGCTGCTCAAGGCGGCCTATGACGAGAATGCGGTGTTGACGCCAAACCGGCCGCTGGGCGGCTTCACGGTCAAGCCGCGGGTGTCGCTGGCGCTGCGCGCCGACGGCTCGTACGAGGTGGCCGACCTGCGCGCGGCCTGCGAGCAGGCGCTCGGCTTCGCCCGCTATGCCGACAATTCGGCGCGCGGCCGCCAGTGCGTCGGTGTGCGCCTGGTGTTCCCGAAAGACGGCGAGGCGGCGGGCGTGCGTGTCCGCACGGGCGGCGCCGAACAGGCGCTGGCGCCTTCGCGCGGGGCCGCCTTCGCGGGCGATGCCGCCGACGACTTCCCGATCGTGACCTACCGTTTCGGCGCGCAGCCGGCGGGCCAGGTCGTCACTTACAACGTCCCGCTGGCGATCGTGCCACTGTTCGAATAAGCGCCTGGACAGGCTCCAGGCGTAAAAAAACCTGCGCAGCGCAGGTTTCATGGGCAGGTCTTCAATTCCAGGCCGACGGCGAGAACAGATAGCCTTCGCCCCACACCGTCTTGATCTTTTCGGATTCCGCATCGTCGAACTTGCGGCGCAGCTTCGAGATGCAGTTGTCGATGCTGCGGTCCAGGCCGTCGAACTCGATGCCGCGCATCTTCTTGAGCAGGGCGTCGCGCGACAGCACGCGGCCGGCCGCCTCGGCCAGCACCAGCAACAGCTTGTACTCGGTATTCGACAGCACGCAGGGTTGGCCGCGCCAGACCACGCTGCGGTCGGAGGTGACGATGCGCAGGGCGCCGAACTGCAGCACGCGTGCATCGACGCCCGACTTGGCCTGGGTGCGGCGCATCAGCGCGCGCAGGCGCGCCAGCAGGACGCGCGGTTGGACCGGCTTGTTGACGAAGTCGTCGGCGCCTTGCTCGAGACCGGATACTTCGTCATAGGAGTCTTCGCGCGCGGTGAGGATGAGGATGGGCACGTCGGACTGGTCGCGAATCTGGCGGCAGACAACCATACCGTCCAGGCCTGGCAGCATCAGGTCGAGGATCACGACGTCGGGCGCCAGTTCCTTGAAACGCTCGAGCGCAACATCGCCGCGCGTGACCAGTTCGACCGCGAACTCATAGCCGGACAGGTATTCGGTGACGAGCTCGGCCAGGCGCGCATCGTCTTCCACCAACATCACTCGGTACATACAATTTCTCCTTGGTCTCGCATTGTATAAGACCAAGTCTCCAATTAACACATCCTCCAGACATAGAAGACAGTTAATTACAGTTTGACGACAAATGGGAGCGCTTGCAGCTTGTCGGGACGATCACGAGCATGGCCAACGTGCCAACTTGCGGCAGGGCGTGACATGGTAGATATCTGGATCTATCCATTCGGGATGTCCTAGAAACGGACTGATCGATGTCAAACGGGCGCGATCGGACGGCGGTTAAAAAGGTGATCTTTCCATTTTGATCACCCGAAGGATTTGCCGTGACGACCGCACCGCATCATGCGCAATTCGACCTCCATCCCGGTTCCGGCGATCCGCACGGCGGCTGGCTGCCCCGCGATGGCAGCGCCGGCATGCGCACCTATGTCGAGCGCGTGCTGGGCGCCCAGAGAACAGCGCTGGCGCCATCGGTGCAGGCGCTGGCCACCTATATCGAGGATAACGAGGTCGTCCGCCGCCTGGCCAACAATGCCTGCGCCGAATGCCTGGCCATCGTCGATACGCATGCGCCGCGCATCGGCGACGTTGACGCCTTGCTGCACGGTTTCAACACAATCCTCACCCATGCGCCGGGCTTCATTGACGGTGAATTGATCGGCCTGCCGTTTTCCGCCTTCGTGGCGGGTATCGGCCGGACCGCGAGCGGCGCCGCCCTGTTCAGGCAGCCCACCGTCAACCTGCTGATGTCGAACATCCTGAACGACTGGCATGCCTTCCTGGACAGCCCGGCGTCGAACGCCGGTTTCCGTGTCGATGGCGAACAGTGGCTGTCGGCGGCGGCGAAGGAGCGATACCGCTTCTCCTTGTGGGGCAAGGATGCCGGCACACCGCCTTACTGGAAAAGCTGGAATGCCTTCCTGACCCGACCCTTTGAAGATCCCGCGCAAGCACGTCCCGTCGCCGATCCGGATTCGAACCGCACCATCGTCTGCCCGATTGATGGCGCGCCGGTACGCGACGACGTATTCCGGTTAGGGAGCAGACATTGCACGCTGGCCGATCTCCTCGCAACGAGCCTGCCGCAGCAGCAGGCGCTGGTCGACTATTACCGGCTGGTCGACCTGTTCGAGGGCGGCCGGGTCTTCCAGACGACGCTGGGGCCCTATGACTACCAGCGCTGGTGGGCGCCAGTCCATGGCCAAGTGCTGTTCGACCCGTTCACCATTCCCGGCCGCTTCGCCAGCGGGGTGATCGTGATCAGGACCGCCGACCACGGCCATGTGTGCTGCATCCCGCTGGGCATAGATGCGGCGTCCAGCATCGTGTTTGATCCGGCCATGCGGCGTGGCGCGCGGGTGCACAAGGGCCAGGAAATGGGAATGTTCAACGGCGGTGGCGCGTCGTTCGCGCTCTTTTTCGAAAAGGTGCCCGGCAAGGAACTGGTCTTCCTGAATGCCGACGGCGTGCGGTGTTCGCAGCATTCGCTCTCGATCGGTGCGCAGATCGGCGCCTGGTACGTCAGGAAATAGGAACTAGGAGCGTCACAAATATTGCCATCAACCAATGAAAATCCCCTGCAATACATCGCGATCGGATGTTGCTAAAAAATAATTGTCTATACAAAAAAATATCTGTAATAATCGAATCACTTTCTGCCGATAACCGAAGGTTTCGAACAGAGAAATGGATGCCGGACCGGCGCAGCTGCCGGTAGCGCATCTCTTGCTCCTGCCTACAACACACTGCTTGGCAGCCAAATGATCATCCGACACCTTCCAACTACCCGGAACGGATCAGCGGCAGGCTGCCAGTCCCCCATCTTTTCTCCGTCGACGACCTCGTGCACCTTGTACGGCCCATGCGACGCCATGCTGCGCGGCTTGTCCTGCGTCAGTCCGGCGGGTGCACAGCATGCCAAGCCTTCGACTGCCGGTTCTCAAAAATCTCAAAACATAACCGCGGTCAATGATTCTCGAAATCGGCTCCAGCAACATCATCTCACTTTCACTGTTTTGATTAACCCCGATGCAACGGTGCCTCCCAGGCGCTGAAGTGAAAGCAGGGAACGCAATACCTTTGCGGTCGTCCAGGGCAGCAATCTTGCAGAAAGAGGAGAGCGGCTATAGCGCACATTCAAAGTCTGGTCAGCACTGATGGAGAACTGTATCAAGCGGCTGTCTCGCCTGGTGGGCAGTTCGGCCGCCAGGAGCATGCCGACGTCCTTTTTGATGGCAGGGTGCTGTAGCTATTCAATGAGCTTAATTTAATTAGAAAAGGCGTAGGGGTTGGCGCGCGAGTCCCGTACTCGACGTGGAGCATGCACATCACACCAAAAAAAGTGGAGACATGAAAATGCTGGAAACCATAACCAGGCAGGTGCCCCCGGCGCCCGCACATTCGTCTGCAGGTCTGAAAGAAGAACCCCTCACCGGTCAAGGAGCGCCAAATGCATAATTCATCGGCAGCCGCGCTTCAGCCCGGTCAACCAGTCTCCAACAACACGCGCTGGTTCCAGCTCGCCGTTGGCGTCGTCTGCATGATCGCCACCGCGAACATCCAGTATGCGTGGACGCTGTTCGTTCCCGAGATCCAGGAAACCTATGGCTGGTCGCGCGCCAGCATCCAGGTCGCCTTCACGCTGTTCGTCATCGTCCAGACCTGGCTCGCGCCGCTCGAAGGCTACTTCATCGACAAATTCGGTCCCCGCATGATGGTCGCCTTCGGCGCCATCTTCATCGGCCTGGCCTGGATCATCAATTCGCAAGCCACTACCCTGGCCGGGTTCTACGCCGGCGCGGCGGTCGGCGGTATCGGTGTGGGTTCGATCTACGCAACCTGCATCAATAACGCGATCAAGTGGTTCCCGGATCGCCGCGGCCTGGCCGTCGGCCTCACGGCGGGTGGCTACGGCGCCGGTTCGGCCGCCACGATCCTGCCGATCGCGGCCATGATCGAGTCGTCGGGCTTCCAGCAGACCTTCCTGTTCTTCGGCATCCTGCAAGGCACCCTGGCCTTCATCGCCGCTTGGTTCCTGCGCTCGCCGACGGCGGCCGAGGTCAAGAAGTCGAGCAAGCTGGTGCAGTCGACGCATGACTACACGCTCAAGGAAGCGCTGAACACCAAGCTGTTCTGGCTGATGCTGGTGATGTTCGTGCTGGTGGTTACCGGCGGCATGATGGCGGTGGCGCAGCTCGGCGTGATCGCGCAAGATCTGGGCGTGAAGGAATTCCAGGTCGACCTGCACTTCTTCGTGATGGCGGCCTTGCCGCTGGCCCTGATGCTCGACCGCATCATGAACGGCATCTCGCGACCGCTGTTCGGCTGGATCTCGGACCATATCGGCCGCGAGAAGACCATGGTGATCGCGTTCACGCTCGAAGGCTGCGGCATCATCGCTCTGGGCTACTTCGGCCACAATCCGTACGCCTTCCTGATCCTCTCCGGCATCGTGTTCCTGGCGTGGGGCGAAGTGTACTCGCTGTTCTCGGCCCTGGCCGGCGATGCCTTCGGCACCAAGCACATCGGCAAGATCTACGGGGTGCTATACACCGCGAAGGGTATCGGCGCGCTGTTCGTCCCGGTCGGTAACCTGATGATGGAGGCGACCGGCACCTGGTCGACCGTCCTGTACACGGTCGCCACCATGGACCTGATCGCAGCGCTGCTGGCGATCACAGTGCTGCGACCGGTGCTGCGTAACCACGTCAGCTACTCCAGGAGTCGCTACGCGGAAGAAAACGCGGTCGGGAAGGGGCCCTTGCCTGCCTGACGCCCTCGTCACGGGTGCGTCCTGATGCAAAAACGGGCTTCTTCGGAAGCCCGTTTTTCTTGCCCGGGCTGGCCGCATTTCGATGTCAAACTTTCATTTCACGGATCTTGACGGCGGTCATTGAGCTCGGCCGGTGCGCGCCACTAAGATCGGCCGACACGCTGGTAATAATGTTTGCACTAAGGCTTGCACTGAAGCATTGCTAAGCGCAAAATTCAAATAAGCTAGGTTAAATCTTCGGAGGAAACTGGTATGGGCAAGGCACTGGAAGGCGTTCGCATTCTCGATTTCACCCATGTCCAGTCCGGACCGACCTGCACGCAGCTGCTGGCCTGGTTCGGGGCCGACGTCATCAAGGTCGAGCGCGCCGGCGAGGGCGATGCGACACGCAACCAGTTGCGCGACATCGCGGGCGTGGACAGCCTGTACTTCACCATGCTCAACCACAACAAGCGCTCCATGACGCTCGACGCCAAGCGGCCGGCCGGCAAGGAAGTGCTGGAAACGCTCATCAAGCACTGCGACGTGCTGGTCGAGAACTTCGCGCCCGGCGCACTGGACCGGATGGGCTTTACCTGGGAGCGTATCCAGGAACTCAATCCGCGCATGATCGTGGCCTCGGTCAAGGGTTTCGGTCCCGGCCCCTACGAGCACTGCAAGGTCTATGAAAACGTGGCCCAGTGCACCGGCGGGGCGGCGGCCACCACGGGTTTCGACGATGGCCCGCCGATGGTCAGCGGCGCCCAGATCGGCGACAGCGGCAGCGGCCTGCACCTGGCGCTGGGCATCGTGACCGCGCTCTACCAGCGCAACAGCACGGGCCGCGGCCAGAAGGTGCTTACCTCGATGCAGGACGCGGTGCTCAACCTGTGCCGGGTCAAGCTGCGCGACCAGCAGCGCCTCGAGCGCAACGGCGTGATGGAAGAATATCCGCAGTTCGCCGACGGCCAGTTCGGCGAGTCGGTCCCGCGCGCCGGCAATGCCTCGGGCGGCGGGCAACCCGGCTGGATCCTCAAGTGCAAGGGCTGGGAGAGCGATCCGAACGCCTATATCTATTTCATTGCGCAGGCCCAGGTCTGGCCCGCGGTCTGCAAGCTGATTGGACGCGAGGAGTGGATCACCGACCCCGAATACGCGACGCCGAAGGCGCGCCTGCCGCGCCTGATGTCGATCTTCGCCACGGTCGAGGAGTGGAGCACCACGCTCACCAAGTTCGAGGCGATGGATATCCTGAACAAATACGATATCCCTTGCGGGCCGATCCTGTCGATGAAGGAGATCGCCCAGGAACCGTCGCTGCGCGCCACCGGCACGATCGTCGAGGTCGATCATCCCGAGCGCGGGCCCTACCTCAGCGTGGGCAATCCGATCAAGCTGTCCGACAGCCCCACCGAGGTACGGCGTTCGCCGCTGTTGGGCGAGCATACCGATGAAGTGCTGGCCGACCTGGGTTATTCGCGCGAACAGATCGCGCTGCTGCGCGACGAGCGCGTAATCTAGGGAAGCACTGATTCATTCATGGCGGCGCGCTCGGCCACGAGAAAATGCGCCCTGCAGCGTTGCAAATCCTCGCGATACCACGCGGTATCGCTGCGGTTTGCGCCTTGCCGGGCACATTTTTCGTGACCGATCGCAGCCCGCCAGAATAAATCAGTGCTTCCCTAGGGCCGGCTCATGCCTGGCCGGGCCGTTACTGGCCGTGTCCAGTATCCCGGCTGGGCATAGACCGCCTTGAGGGTGTCGATGAAGCTGCGCACCCGCGCCGGCAGGTGGCGCTGCTGCATGTAGACCGCCATGATGTCGTAGTCGGGCAGGGCGTACTCGTCGAGCACCGTGACCAGTTCGCCGCTGGCCAGCTGCGCCTGGATCTCCCAGGTGGAGCGCCAGGCCAGGCCGAGTCCTTCGCTGGCCCAGCGGTGCAGCAATTCGCCGTCGTTGCAATCGAGGTTGCCGTTGACCTTGATGGTCACCGGCTTGCCGTCCTTCTGGAAGTACCAGCCGCGCTGCTGCCCGCCCTGCAGGTTGAAGGCCAAGCAGTTATGCTGCGCCAGCTCCTCCAGCGTGCGCGGCACGCCGCAGCGCGCAAGATAGTCCGGGGTGCCGCACACCACGCGCCGGTTGGTTGCCAGCCGCACCGCGACGAAACTCGGATCGAGCACGCCGCCGATCCTGATCCCCAACTCATAGCCTTCGCGCACCAGGTCGACCACGTGGTCGGTGAGGTTGAACGAGATCTGCACATTCGGATTGGCCGCCAGGTAGGCCGGGGCATGCGGCGCCACGTGCAGCCGCCCGAAGGCCGCCGGCGCCGACACGATCAGGTGTCCGCTGGCCTGGTCGCGGCCTTCGGACACGATGGTCTCGGCCAGGTCGATGTCCGCCAGCAGCCTGCGACAATGCTCGAGGAAGACCGACCCCGATTCGGTGAGCGTCAGGTGGCGCGTGGTCCGGTGCAGCAGCTTGACGCCCAGGCGGCGTTCGAGCGCGTCGATGCGCCGCCCCAGCATGACCGGCGTGATGTCCTGCCCCAGCGCGGCGCGCGCCAGGCTGCCCTTGTCGACCGCGTCGACGAAGGCCCACATCTGTTTGACCTTGTCCATGCCTCCAGTATTCCATACTCCAGAGATCGAATACACCTACTTTTTGTGTTCTTATCAGCAGCGCTACTACGCTCTAGCATACGTTCATCGCAATCGTGCGTTCATGAGCCTGGAGGTCGGAATGGCAAGGATGACAGCAGCAGAGGCAGCGGTGCTGGTGATGGAAAAAGAAGGCATCGAGGTCGCCTTCGGCGTCCCCGGCGCCGCGATCAATCCCTTCTACGCAGCGCTGCGCAAGCGCGACAGCATCCGCCACTACCTGGCGCGCCACGTTGAAGGCGCCTCGCACATGGCCGAGGGCTATACCCGCGCCAAGGCCGGCAACTTGGGCGTGTGCATCGGCACTTCCGGCCCGGCCGGCACCGACATGATCACGGGCCTGTATTCGGCGCAAGCCGATTCGATACCTATTCTTTGCATTACCGGCCAGGCGCCGCGCGCCCGCCTGTACAAGGAAGACTTCCAGGCGGTCGATATCGAATCGATCGCCAAGCCGGTGACCAAGTGGGCCGTCACGGTACGCGAGCCGGCCCTGGTGCCGCGCGTATTCCAGCAGGCCTTCCACCTGATGCGTTCCGGCCGGCCCGGCCCGGTGCTGATCGACCTGCCGATCGACGTGCAGATGGCGCAGATCGAGTTCGACGGCGACACCTATGCGCCGCTGGCGCTGCACAAGCCGCGCGCGAACCGCGCCCAGATCGAGAAGGCGCTCGACATGCTCAACGCGGCAAAGCGTCCCCTGATCACTGCCGGCGGAGGCATCATCAACGCCGACGCCTCGGCGCTGTTGGTGGAGTTCGCGGAGATCACGGGCGTGCCCGTCATCCCTACCCTGATGGGATGGGGCGCGATTCCCGACGACCATCCGCAGATGGCGGGTATGGCCGGCCTGCAGACCAGCCACCGCTACGGCAATGCGACCATGCTGGCCTCCGACTTCGTGATCGGCATCGGCAACCGCTGGGCCAACCGCCACACCGGCGGCATCGAGGTCTTCACCAAGGACCGCACCTTCGTGCACATCGATATCGAGCCGACCCAGATCGGGCGCGTGTTCGGCCCGGATCTCGGCATCGTGTCCGATGCGAAGGCCGCGCTCGAACTGCTGGTGGAAGTGGCGCGCGAGTGGCGCGCGAGCGGCCGCCTGCAAGACCGCAGCGAATGGCTCGAAGAATGCCAGGAGCGCAAGCGCACCATGCTGCGCAAGAGCGACTTCGACACCGTGCCGGTCAATCCGCTGCGCGTCTATCACGAGATGAACGCCTATTTCGGACGCGACGTGCGCTACGTGGCCAGCATCGGCCTGTCGCAGATCGCCGCCGCCCAGTTCCTGCACGTGAACCACCCGCGCCACTGGATCAACTGCGGCCAGGCCGGCCCGCTGGGCTGGACCATCCCGGCAGCGCTCGGCGTGCGCGTGGCCGACCCCGACGCCGACATCGTCGCCATCTCGGGCGACTACGATTTCCAGTTCCTGATCGAGGAACTGGCGGTGGCGGCGCAGTTCAAGCTGCCGTACATCCACGTACTGGTCAACAACGCCTACCTCGGCCTGATCCGCCAGGCCCAGCGCGGCTTCGAGATGGACTACTGCGTCCAACTGGCGTTCGAGAACGTCAACGCACCCGAGCTGGAAGGGTATGGCGTCGATCACGTGGCCGTGGTCGAGGGCCTGGGCTGCAAGGCGCTCAGGGTGTTCCGGCCGGATGACATCATTCCCGCCTTCGAGCGTGCGCGTGCGCTGATGCAGCAGTACAGCGTGCCGGTGGTGGTCGAGATCATCCTCGAGCGCGTCACCAATATCGCGATGGGCACGGAGATCGACGCGCTCAACGAGTTCAATGAAGTCCTCGATATTGAATAACGCCAGCACAGGAGACCGAGATGACCAGACTTGCCGCCAACCTGACCATGCTGTTCAACGAAGTCGACTTCCTCGACCGCTTCGAGCACGCCGCCAAGGCGGGCTTTCGCGGCGTCGAATTCCTGTTCCCCTATGCCTACCGGCTTGATGACATCGCCGCCCGGCTCGACGCAAGCCGCCTCGAACTGGTGCTGCACAACCTGCCGGCGGGGGACTGGGCCGGCGGCGAGCGCGGCATCGCCTGCCATCCGGGGCGCAAGGCGGAGTTCGAGGACGGCGTCGGCGCGGCGATCGAGTATGCCAGGGGGCTGGGCGTCAAGCAGCTTAACTGCCTGGCGGGCATCGTGCCGCCCGGCGTGCCGCTGGAAGACGCCTACCTCACGCTGGCAGCGAACCTCGAGTTCGCCGCCGGCAAGCTCAAAAGCGAGGGGATACGCCTGCTGATCGAACCGATCAACACCTTCGACATCCCGGGATTCATCCTGCACGGTACGCGCCAGGCGCTGGACCTGATCCGCGCGACCGGCTCCGACAATCTGTTCCTGCAGTACGACATCTATCACATGCAGCGCATGGAGGGCGAAATCGCGGCGACGATCAAGGCCAACCTGCCGTTGATCCGCCACATCCAGCTGGCCGACAATCCAGGCCGCTTCGAGCCGGGCACGGGCGAGATCAATTACCGCTTCCTGCTCGGCATGCTCGACGAGATCGGGTATGACGGCTGGGTGGGCTGCGAATACAAGCCCAAGGCCGGCACCGCGCAGGGCCTGCACTGGATCGGTGACCACGGCCTGCACGCCTAGAGATTCGCACACCATCACACCCGGAGACCATCATGACGAAAGTAGGATTCATCGGCCTTGGCATCATGGGCGGCCCCATGGCCACCAAGCTGCAGGAGGGCGGCTGCAAGCTGTTCCTGCATGACCTCAAAAACCCGCCGCTGGCCCTGATCGAGGGCGGCGCCACCGTCTGCACCAACGCCACCGAGGTGGCCAAGCGCGCCGACATCATCATCGTGATGGTGCCGGACACCCCGCACGTCGAGGAAGTGCTGTTCGGCGCCGAGGGCGTGGCCCTGGGGCTCACACCGGGTAAGATCGTGATCGACATGAGCTCGATCTCGCCGATGGCGACCAAGGAGTTTGCGAAAAAGATCAACAAGCGCCAGTGCGACTACCTCGACGCGCCGGTGTCGGGCGGCGAAGTGGGGGCACGCGCCGCGACGCTCACCATCATGGTCGGTGGTGGGCAGGAGGCGTTCGACCGGGCCAGGCCGCTGTTCGAGCTGATGGGAAAGAACATCACGCTGGTAGGGGGCAACGGCGATGGCCAGACCACCAAGGTGGCGAACCAGATCATCGTCGCGCTGAACATCCAGGCCGTGGCCGAGGCGCTGCTGTTCGCCTCGAAGGCGGGCGCCGACCCGGCCAGGGTAAGGCAGGCGCTGATGGGCGGCTTTGCCGCCTCGCGCATCCTGGAAGTGCACGGCGAGCGCATGGTCAAGCGCACCTTCGCGCCGGGCTTCCGTATCGAGCTGCACCAGAAGGACCTCAACCTGGCGCTGCAGGGGGCCAAGAGCCTCGGTCTCGCGCTGCCGAATACCGCCAGCGCCCAGGAGCTGATGAATTCCTGCGCCGCCCACGGCATGGCCCAACTCGACCATTCGGCGCTGTGCCAGGCGATCGAGCGGATGTCGAACCACGCCATCGCCGACGCCTGACATGCATACCCTGGTATTCCATCACCAGGCCTGCTTCGGGCACGAGCCGGGGCCCGGCCATCCGGAATCGCCATGGCGCCTGCATGCGGTGCTGACGGCGCTGCGCCAGCCCGAATTCGCGCAGCTGGCCTGGCGCGAGGCGCCGCCCGGCACGCGCGAACAGCTATTGCTGGTGCACGACGCCGACTACATCGACGCGATCGTCGACGCAGCCCCGTTGGGCGGCCTGGTGGCGCTCGACGGCGGCGACACCCTGATGTCGCCCGGCTCGCTGGAAGCGGTGATGCGCTGCGTCGGCGCCGCCTGCGCCGGCGTGGATGCCGTGATGACGGGCGAGGCCGCCAACGTGTTCTGCGCGACCCGGCCTTGCGGACACCATGCCGAGCCTGGCCGGGCGATGGGCTTTTGCCTGTTCAACCAGGCCGCCATCGCCGCCGTCCATGCCCTCGAGGCGCACGGCCTGCAGCGCGTTGCGGTGATCGACTTCGACGTCCACCATGGAAATGGCACGCAGGCCGCGTTCTTCGACCGGCGCGAACTGTTTTATGGGTCGAGCCACCAGTCGCCGCTGTATCCGGGGACCGGGGCGGCAAGCGAGACTGGCGTGAGCGGCAATATCGTCAATGTGCCGTTGCCGTCGGGATGCAGTCCGGATCTGTTCTGTGCGCGGACGGCCGGCGTCCTGCTGCCGGCGCTGCGCGAGTTTGCGCCGCAATTAATCGTCATCTCGGCCGGCTTCGACGCCCATCGGCTCGATCCTTTGGCCAATATGAATCTGGAAAACGAGGATTTCGCGTGGATTACGCGCGAAGTCATGGAAATTGCGAGGGATGTGTGCCAGGGGCGGATCGTGTCGATCCTGGAAGGCGGCTACAGCGCGCAGGGGCTTGCCGGGGGATGCGCGGCGCACGTGCGTGCGCTGATGCAGGGATAGTTATGTGCAGCGCGGTGCCGCGCACGGGATATCGCATCCGGTGCGGGCGCCTCGGTATGACGTCGTATCCGATATTCCGATGACGACAGGACCGGAAATTACAGGCCGCAACCGTAGTAGGCTGGGTCCGAATCCTTGCCGGTGTAGCCTGGTTCGAGCTTCTCGCGCAGATTCAGCGTGAGGAAGGCGACGACGAGCGACAGCAGGGAGTGCGACGTGGCTGCGAAAGTGGTTTCGGCTGGTGCGTTGATCATGACTGGCTCCTGAAAGTTGGTTTGTGCAATGCAGTAAATATAGGGACTACTGACCCGCGCTTCCAATTTCGAGTGCTGATACCAGTTATTCTGTATGTGAATGTTGCCCTATAAAAACCGGCACTTATGCAAGATCTCAACCGTGGCCCGCGTGTTTTCCGGGTGTGGCTAGGTCGCCACAGGATCAGGGGCCCGGTGAGGGAATCAGCGCCGCGATCCGCGCCTTGCCTTCGTCCAGCAGGAACTGGCGGAACGCCCGCGCCACAGGAGGCAGGCGTTTCTCTCTCCGATGCACGACATACCAATTGAGCATCAAGGGAAATCCTTCGACCTCCAGCACCACCAGGCTGCCCACGGCGACTTCGCGGCCGATCGTGTGAAACGACAGGAAGCCCAGTCCCATGCCGGCGATCACCGCCTGCTTGATCGTCTCGGTGCTTTTGATCTCCATCGCGACGGTCAGTTCGGCCAGGTGGGAGCCGAACGCGTCCTGCATCGAGAACCAGGTATCGGAGCCCGGTTCGCGGATCACGAACGGGTGACCAATCAGTTCGCTCATCGGGATGCGCCCATGCCTGGCCGCAACCAGCGGATGTTCTGGCGCAGCCACGATCACATAGGGATGCGGGGCGAAAGCATCGTTCTGCGTGTCGAGTTCGGCAGGTGGCCGCACCATCACGGCCAGGTCGGTGCGATTGGCCGCCAGCTTGTCCAGCAACTCCTCGCGGTTATGCACCGTCAGGTTCAGCTGCACGCCCGGATGCTGGCGCGCGAAGGCGACCATCAGCTGCGGAAAGAAATAGTCGCCGGCACTGATCACCGCCACGTTCAGCTTGCCGCCGGCGATTCCCTTCAGTTGCGCCATCGCATCTTCCGCTTCATCGAACTGCTGGATGATGGCGCGGCAGAAGTGCAGCAGCTCGTCGCCCGCCTGGGTGAGATAAATCTTTTTTCCCAGCTGTTCGAACAAGGGCATGCCCACATGGCCTTCGAGCGTGCGGACCTGGGTCGATACGGCCGGCTGGGTCAGGTGCAGTTCCTCGGCGGCGCGCGAAAAGCTGAGGCGGCGCGCGACCGTCTCGAAGACTTTCAGTTGACGCAATGTCGCGTTCTTCATCGGTTCTCCCACCCATGTATACGCAGTCGTTAATGATTATCCCTAAAAACTTTCACTATTGCTCATCATTTTGTTGGACTACGATGGTTTTGAGACAGCTCGACCGCAACCACCACCTGGAGAGTGCCATGACGACGACTTGCTGCAACAACGTTGATGCCGAGTGCAACGCCTATAACGCGGCGTTCCATGAATTGGGATTGAGCTGGGTCTGGGATACCGGGCTTTATGCGAACGCGGTCGCCGGCTCCGACGACCGTACCGGCTTGCGCAACTACCTGGCGCGGCACCAGTCCCACCTGTTGAGCGCGCACGACGCCGATTTCCTGGTCGAGGCGATCCTGGCCACCAAGGAACGCTGCCAGGCGCAGCTGAGCGCGGCCGGCTGCAATCCGGCGGCCTATATCGACTGGTCCTCGCTCCAGCAGCGCCAGATCGGCGCCTAGACCTGAGCGGCCCTGTTGAGATTTTCGAATCTTAACCGTGGTCAAGGATATACGGAATTCGTTCTTCCACAATCAGAGCATCCACCGACCCGACGTTCGAGAGACCTCACATGATCCGACACTGGATACGCTTTCAACACCTCGATACCGTACGTTTTGGCACGCTCGAGGGCGACAAGATCCGGATCTTCAAGGGCGATATGTTCGATAGCCCGCGACGGACCGACATGGCGGTGAACCTGAACGAGGTCGAGGTGCTCACACCGAGCGTGCCCGGCAAGGTGCTGGCGATGTGGAACAACTTTCACGCGCTCGGCCAGAAGCTGGGCCTGGCGCCGCCAGCCGAGCCGCTCTACCTGATGAAGCCTTCGACCTCCTACCTGGCGCCGGGCGGCACGATCCGCAAGCCGCTATGCGAGGGCAAGGTAGCGTTCGAGGGCGAGCTGGCGATCGTGATCGGCCGCCGCTGTACTGCCGTCCCGGTCGAGGAGGCGCAAGACTACGTGTTCGGCTACACCTGTGCCAACGACGTCACCGTGGGCGAGATCATCGGGCGCGATCCGACCTTTCCCCAGTGGGTGCGCGCCAAGGGCTTCGACACCTTTTGCCCATTCGGCCCGGTGATTGCCACCGGGCTCAACCCGGCAATGCTGGTCGTGCGCACGACCCTGAACGGCGAGGTGCGCCAGGACTACCCGATCAACGACATGGTGTTTTCGGTGGCCGAGCTGGTCAGCCGAATCTCCCAGGACATGACACTGGAGCCGGGCGACCTCCTGCTGTGCGGGACGTCGGTCGGCGTCGGCTCGATGCGGCCGGGCAGCACGATCGAGGTAGAGATCGACGGCATCGGAAAGCTCATCAATCGGTTCGAGTAAACGACGACAAGGGGTGGGTCATGAAGATCGCAGTAATTGGAGCGGGGGCAATTGGCGGCCTCGTTGGCGCCAGGTTGGCGCTGGCGGGCGAGGAGGTGACATTCATCGTGCGGGGCGCCAATCTGGCGGCGATTCGCATGAACGGCATCAAGCTCATCGAGATGGACGGGGAGGAGAGGATCGCCTCGCAAGTGCGCGCGACAGATGATTATGACGCAGCCGGCGAGCAGGACCTGGTGATCCTGGCCATCAAGGCGCACCAGGTCGATGGCGTATCGGCCCAGGTCGGCAAGCTGTTCGGCCCGCGCACCGTGGTGGTGACGATGCAGAACGGCATACCGTTCTGGTATTTCCACCGCCATGGCGGCGAGTTCGACGGGCGTACCGTGCACAGCGTCGACGCCGGCGGCGAACTGGCGCGCCGGATTCCACCGGAGCGGGTGCTGGGTTGCGTGGTCTATCCGGCCGCCGAACTGATGGCGCCGGGCGTCATCCGGCACATCGAAGGCGTACGCTTTCCGCTGGGGGAACTGGACGGCACCACGAGCGAGCGGGTGGAGGCGGTATCGGCCTGCTTCCAGAACGCCGGCTTCAAGTCGCCGGTGCTGGACAATATCCGCGCCGAGATCTGGCTCAAGCTATGGGGCAACGTCAGCTTCAATCCGATCAGCGCGCTGGCGCATTCGACCCTGGTCGACATCTGCCAATACCCGCTCACACGCGAGCTGGCGGCGGAGATGATGCGCGAGGCGGAAGCGGTGGCCACCAAATTAGGGATCACCTTCCGCGTGACCCTGGACCGGCGCATCGAAGGTGCCGCCCAGATCGGCAAGCACAAGACCTCGATGCTGCAAGATGTGGAGGCGGGCCGGGGGCCGGAAATCGATGCCCTGGTCGGATCGGTGATCGAACTGGCGCGCATGACCGGCACGCCGACGCCGCATATCGATTCGGCGTATGCGCTGGTGAAGCTGCTGGAGCAGACCATGACCGAGGAGGGTGGTGGGGTCAAGTTGCAGAGGGCGGGTACGCCAGTAACGACAGCTTAGTTGCAATCAGCACGTCGCCCCCGCGCAGGCGGGGGTCTAAGTTTGCAAGCGTTTCGGTAACGCTGAACTTAGGCCCCCGCCTTCGCGGGGGCGACGTTTTTGCGCCAACACTTTCAGATCTTCCCCCGATTCTTCAACCGGCTCAGGGTCTCCGGCGACAGGTTCAAATACGCCGCCAGTTCCTTCTTGGGCAGCCGTTCGAACAGGTCGGGATGCTTGCGCATGAAGCGGTGAACCCGGCCCGGTGCATCGAGCAGATGCAGCGTGATGGTGTGCGCCATGATCGCGCTCATCAGGTTCATGACCTCATATTCAAAGGCCTGCTTCACGGTGCTGTGACTGCGCATGTAGTCGACCCATTGCGGCAGCGGCATGCGCGCCACCCGCACCTTGGTAACGCAAGCGATGGAAAATGGCGTCGGCATCTTGAGGCACCAGGCGGCGTAGCTGGTTTCGATATCCCGTTCCGCCGAGAAGCGCAGGATCATCTCCTTGGCTTCCTGATTCGAGACCTGGCGCTTGAGGATACCGTCCAGGATGAAGTACTGCGACATCTCCTGCACGCCCTGGTTCATGAGCAGGTCGCCCTTTTGGTGGTTCTCGATCGTCAGATACGGTTCGAGCGCCGCCATTTCACTGTCGCGCAATTCCTTGAGTACCACATTCTGCTTTAACTGCAGACGAATGATGTTCCGTTCCGAATGATTTGCAATAGTCGTCATGAACGCGGCCGTTTAGCGAGATTCTCGCATCATGCGGCCAAAATTGACCATGGTCAATGAGACAAATCAGGCGTGCTGGCTATGATGGTTTGCGGGCGATACACACCGCGTTCTGCCCGGATCGACAATAACTGGAGACAGCAATGACTAACCACGTATCGGTAGACGTGACCGACGGCTTCCACCTGGTAATCGATGCCTTGAAACACAACGACATCGATACGATCTTCGGCCTGGTCGGCATTCCGATTACCGACCTGGCGCGCCTGGCGCAGGCCGAAGGGATGCGTTT
Source organism: Massilia arenae (assembly GCF_008014745.1). GTDB lineage: Bacteria > Pseudomonadota > Gammaproteobacteria > Burkholderiales > Burkholderiaceae_D > Telluria > Telluria arenae. The sequence goes on along the minus strand of NZ_VPFD01000004.1, from coordinate 266,095 downwards.
CATCGGCTTCCGTCATGAACAGAACGCCGGCAATGCCGCGGCAATCGCCGGGTACATGACCCAAAAACCGGGTATCTGCCTGACGGTCTCGGCGCCGGGCTTCCTCAACGGCCTGACGGCGCTGGCCAACGCAACCACCAACTGCTTCCCGATGATCCTGATCTCGGGCTCGAGCGAGCGCGAGATCGTCGACCTGCAGCAGGGCGACTACGAAGAAATGGACCAGCTGAACGCGGCCAAGCCCTACGCCAAGGCATCCTACCGTATCAACAAGGCCGAGGACATCGGCGTCGGCGTGGCGCGGGCGATTCGCGCCGCGGTCTCGGGCCGCCCGGGCGGCGTCTATCTCGACCTGCCGGCCCAGCTGCTGGCGCAGACGATCGAGGCCGGCCACGCCAAGCGTTCCCTGATCAAGGTGGTCGACCCGGTGCCGCGCCAGCTGCCGGCCCCGGACTCGGTGCAGCGCGCACTGGCGCTGCTCAAGGGCGCGAAGAAACCGCTGATCCTGCTCGGCAAGGGCGCCGCCTACGCGCAGGCCGACGACGACATCCGCGCGCTGGTCGAGCGCACCGGCATTCCCTACCTGCCGATGTCGATGGCCAAGGGCCTGCTGCCGGATACGCATGCCCAGTCGGCGTCGGCAGCCCGCTCCTACGTGCTGGCCGAGGCCGACGTGGTGGTGCTGATTGGCGCGCGCCTCAACTGGCTGCTGGCCCATGGCAAGGGCAAGACCTGGGGCAAGCCCAAGCAGTTCGTCCAGATCGACATCTCACCGACCGAGATCGACAGCAATGTGGCGATCGCCGCGCCGCTGATCGGCGACATCGGCTCCTGCGTGGCGGCCCTGCTCGACGGCCTGGACGGCGCCGGCATCGCCAAGCCGGACGCGGAATGGCTGGGCCCGATCGCCGAGCGCAAGGAACAGAACACGGCCAAGATGGCGGCGCTGCTCAACCGCGACGTGGCGCCGATGAACTTCCACACCGCCCTGCGCGCCATCCGCGACGTGCTCAAGCAGCATCCGGACATCAACCTGGTCAATGAAGGCGCCAACACGCTCGATTACGCGCGCAGCATCGTCGACCAGTACCAGCCGCGCAAGCGTTTCGACTCCGGCACCTGGGGCATCATGGGCATCGGCATGGGCTATGCCATCGGCGCGGCCGTCGTCAGCGGCAAGCCGGTGGTCGCGATCGAAGGCGACAGCGCATTCGGTTTCAGCGGCATGGAGCTCGAGACCATCTGCCGCTACGAGCTGCCGGTGACGACCATCATCTTCAACAACAACGGCGTGTACCGCGGCACCGACGTCAACCCGACCGGCGGCAAGGACGTCGCCCCGACCGTGTTCGTCAAGAACGCCCGCTACGACAAGATGATCGAGGCCTTCGGCGGCATCGGCTACCACGTGACCAGCCCGGAAGAACTGACCCGCGCGCTGAGCGAGGCAATCGCCGCCGGCAAGCCCGCCCTGATCAATGCCGTGATCGACGAGACCGCCGGCACCGAGAGCGGCCGCCTGACCAATCTGAATCCGCAAAGCAACGCGAAAAAGTGACCTGTAGTACAGCGAAGCGACACGCACGACCGCCGGCGCCCACAAGGCTGCCGGTGGCGCCCGCACTATCGACTGAATAAAGGAGACTGACATCATGAGCAAACCACTCGAAGGCATCAAGATCATCGACTTCACCCACGTCCAGGCCGGCCCCGCCTGCACCCAGCTGCTGGCCTGGTTCGGCGCCGACGTGATCAAGGTCGAGCGTCCCGGCGCGGGCGACGTCACGCGCTCGCAGCTGCGCGACATCCCCGGCGTCGACGCCCTGTATTTCACCATGCTCAACAGCAACAAGCGTTCGCTGACGCTCGACACCAAGAAGCCTGAAGGGAAGGAAATCCTGACCAAGCTGATCAAGGAGTCGGACGTGCTGGTCGAGAACTTCGGCCCGGGCGCGCTCGACCGCATGGGCTTTACCTGGGAGCACATCAAGGAACTGAACCCGGGCATGATCGTGGCATCGGTCAAGGGCTTCAGCGACGGCCACCACTACGAAGACCTGAAAGTCTATGAAAACGTGGCGCAGTGCGCCGGCGGCGCCGCCTCGACCACCGGCTTCGACGACGGCCCACCGACCGTCAGCGCCGCCGCCCTGGGCGACAGCAATACCGGCATGCACCTGGCGATCGGCATCCTGACCGCCCTGCGTGCGCGGGATACCACGGGCAAGGGCCAGAAAGTGGCGGTATCGATGCAGGACAGCGTGCTCAACCTGTGCCGCGTGAAGCTGCGCGACCAGCAGCGCCTGGACCGGGTCGGCTACCTGGAAGAGTATCCGCAGTACCCGCATGGCACGTTCTCCGACGTGGTCCCGCGCGGCGGCAATGCCGGCGGCGGCGGCCAGCCGGGCTGGGTGCTCAAGTGCAAGGGCTGGGAAACCGACCCCAACGCCTACATCTACTTCACCATCCAGGGCCATGCCTGGGCGCCGATCTGCAAGGCGCTCGGCAAGGAAGAGTGGATCGACGACCCGGCCTACATGACCGCCGGCGCGCGCCAGGACAAGATCTTCGCCATCTTCGGGACGATCGAGGACTGGCTGAAGGACAAGACCAAGTTCGAGGCGGTCGATATCCTGCGCAAGTTCGACATTCCCTGCTCGCCAGTGCTGTCGATGAAGGAGATCGCCGCCGATCCATCGCTGCGCGCCAGCGGCACGATCGCCGAGGTCGAGCACAAGGAGCGGGGCACGTATCTCACCGTGGGCAGCCCCATCAAGTTCTCGGACATGAAGGTTGATATCAAGGGCTCGCCGCTGCTGGGTGAACACACCGACGAGGTGCTGGAAGGCCTCGGCTACAGCCAGAAGGACATCGCGGCGCTGCACGAGAAGCAGGTGGTGTGACCACGGGCCTGGCTGGATAAAACGTAGGTACGGTGCGCGTCGGCGGTTTGCGACGCGCATCTGTTTTTTTATGGGGAGGTCTGAATATGCAAGCCGACATCGATTTTCAACAACTGCTGCAGGCGCTGGGCGACGGCGTCGTCGTTTGCGACGCGAAAGGCGACATCACGTTCTGGAACGCCGCCGCGACGCGCATCTTCGGCTTTACCGAGAGTGAGGCCATTGGACAGTCGCTGGACCTGATCATCCCGGAGCGTCAACGCCAGCGGCACTGGGACGGCTATGACAAGACCATGGCCACCGGTGAGACGCGCTACGGCAGCGACATCCTGCGCGTGCCGGCACTGCACAAGGAAGGCAAGCCCTTGTCGATCGCCTTCACGGTGGCGCTGCTGCACGGGCCTGGTGGGGAAGTGTCGGCGATCGTCGCCCTGGTGCGCGACGAGACCGAGCGTTGGAGTGAGGAACGCAAGCTGCGCGCGCGCCTGGCGCAGCTCGAGACGGCGCAGGCTTGATCCTGTTCATCCAGCCGCATCACGCTAGTCCGGTAGCCGAAAAACGTCATTCCCGCGGAGGCGGGAATCCAAGTACGTCACGCAGCCACTCCGTTAAAGCGTAGTGGCAACGCATAAGACTTGGATTCCCGCCTGCGCGGGAATGACGTATTTGGGCAGCAGGACTGGCGTGAGAGATCAACCCGCATCGCCACCCGGCGGCGGAGGCGGCATATGGTCGCGCCGGTGCTCCAGCAATGCCTCGATCACCATCGGCTTGAGTCCTTCGCCCTCGGTTTCGTCGAGATGCGAAAACAGCCGGCTGCGCATGCGCGGCGCCCAGAAGCGCTGCAGGTGGTTGGCGATCTCGGTGCGGCCTTCCTGGGGATCCGGGTAGGACTCGAAAAAGGTGCCGATCTGGTTGGCCATCGTGACCAGGTTGTCGATGTTCATGCGGACTCCATTGCGATGTTGGCGCCGTGGGCATAGGCGACGAAGTCGTCGCCGCGGGCGAAGGCGACCAGGGTCAGGCCGCAACCGAGTGCGGTACGAACGGCGAGGGCAGTAGGCGCCGAGATGGCGACCATGGCGGCGATGCCGACGGTGGCGGCTTTCTGCACCATCTCGACGCTGGCGCGGCTGGTGATCAGGCAAAACCCGTCGGCCGGGTCGGCCCCGGCCAGGTGCAGGCCGCCGATCAGCTTGTCGAGCGCGTTGTGGCGGCCGACGTCCTCGAAGGCAGCGCGCGGCCTGCCGTCACGGCCGCACCATATGGCCGCATGGGTGGCGCCGGTAATGCGATTGAGCGGCTGCTGGGCCCGGGCCTCGGCCAGGGCGCGCCGGATCGCCGGGCCGGACAGCGCCCGCGTCGGCGCCAGCCAGGGCAGGGGCCGCACCACCTGGGCCAGGCTATCGACGCCGCACAGGCCGCAGCCGGTACGGCCCGCCAGGCTGCGCCGCCGCTCCTTGAGACGCATGAAGGCGCCGGCGGCGAGGTCGATGTGGGCGGTGATGCCGCTTGCCGCGTGTTCGATCTCCACGCCATAGAATTCGGCGGGCGAGGCGACGATGCCTTCGCTCAGCGAAAAGCCGAGCGCAAACTCCTCCAGGTCGGCGGGCGTCGCCAGCATCACCGCGTGCGAGACGCCGTTGTACTCGAGCGCAACCGGTACTTCCTCGGCCAGCTCGTCCTGCGTGCTGCGCGACTGGCCACCGTGCATGCGCGCCACGGTCATGCAGGCGCTCGGAAAGTGCTGGACGGGCCCTTGCACCTTGGCGTGCGCATCCATGTCGAGCGCGGCCATCATGCGACCGGCTCCGCCAGACCCAGCTGCATCTGGTTGAAGCGGGCATATTCGAGCTGCCAGTCCGACTGCTGCTGGACCGGCATCACCTGCACCGCCGTGACCTTGTATTCGGGGCAGTTGGTGGCCCAGTCGGAATTCTCGGTCGTGATGACGTTGGCGCCCGATTCGGGGAAGTGGAAGGTGGTGTAGACCACGCCCGGCTGCATGCGTTCGGTGACCATCGCCCGCAGCACGGTCTCGCCGGCGCGGCTGTGGATGCCGACCCACTGGCCCTCCTCGATGCCGCGCTCCTGGGCATCGTGCGGGTGGATCTCGAGCCGGTCTTCGGCATGCCAGCGCACGTTCTCGGTGCGGCGCGTCTGCGCGCCGACGTTGTACTGCGACAGGATGCGGCCGGTGGTCAGGATCAGCGGATACTTGCGCGTCACCTTCTCGTCGGTGGCAACGTACTGGGTGATGATGAAGCGGCCCTTGCCGCGCACGAAGCCGTCGACGTGCATGGTCGGCGTGCCTTCCGGCGCCTCGTCGTTGCACGGCCACTGGATGCTGCCCAGTTCATCGAGGCGGCGGTAGCTCACGCCGCTGAAGGTCGGCGTCAGGCGCGCGATCTCGTCCATGATCTCGGACGGATGGCGGTAGTTCATCGGATAGCCCAGCCGGTTCGACAGCGCCACCGTGACTTCCCAGTCGGCATAGCCGGCCCGTGGCGGCATCACCTTGCGCACGCGCGAGATGCGGCGTTCGGCATTGGTGAACGTGCCGTCCTTTTCCAGGAACGAGGAACCCGGCAGCAGCACGTGGGCATACTTGGCCGTCTCGTTCAGGAAGATATCCTGCACTACGATGCACTCCATGGATTCGAGCGCCGCGGTGACGTGCTGGGTGTTCGGGTCGGACTGGACGATGTCCTCGCCCTGGCAATACAGGCCCATGAAACTGCCGTCGAGGGCCGCCTCGAACATGTTCGGGATGCGCAGCCCCGGTTCGGCCTGCAGCGGCACGCCCCAGGCCTGTTCGAACAGGGTGCGCACGGTGGTGTCCGAGACGTGGCGGTAGCCCGGCAGCTCGTGCGGGAAGGAGCCGATGTCGCAGGAGCCCTGCACATTGTTCTGTCCCCGCAGCGGGTTGACGCCCACCCCGGCGCGGCCGACGTTACCGGTGACCATGGCCAGGTTGGCGATGCCCATGACGGTGGTCGAGCCCTGCGCGTGCTCGGTCACGCCCAGGCCGTAGAAGATCGCGCCATTGCCGCCCAGCGCATACATGCGCGCGGCATCGCGCACCTGCTGCGCCGGCACGCCGGTGATCGCTTCCGTCGCTTCCGGCGAGTTTTCGGGCTGGGCGACGAAGGTACGCCACTGCGCGAAGGCGCGCATATCGCAACGCTCGGTGATGAAATCGTTGGCCATCAGGCCTTCGGTGACGATGACATGCGCCAGTGCGCTGACCATCGCGACGTTGGTCCCGGGCCGCAGTTGCAGGTGGTAGTCGGCGCGGATGTGCGGCGACTTGACCAGGTCGATGCGGCGCGGATCGATGACGATCAGGCGCGCGCCCTGGCGCAGGCGCTTCTTCATGCGCGAGGCGAACACCGGGTGGCCGTCGGTTGGATTGGCGCCGATGACCAGGATCACGTCGGCCTTCTCGACCGACTTGAAGGTCTGGGTGCCGGCCGATTCGCCAAGCGTCGTCTTGAGACCGTAGCCGGTCGGGGAGTGGCACACGCGGGCGCAAGTATCGACGTTGTTGTTGCCAAACGCCGCGCGCACCAGCTTTTGCACCAGATAACCTTCTTCATTGGTGCAACGCGACGAGACGATGCCGCCGATCGAATCCTGGCCGTGCTTGGCCTGGATGCGCTTGAATTCGGACGCCGCATAGTCGAGGGCTTCGTCCCACGAGACTTCTTTCCACGGATCGGTGATCCTGGCGCGGATCATGGGTTTGAGGATGCGGTCCTTGTGGGTGGCATAGCCCCAGGCGAAACGTCCCTTGACACAGGCATGGCCCTCGTTGGCCTTGCCGTCCCTGGCCGGCACCATGCGCACCACCTCGTTGCCTTTCATCTCCGCCTTGAGCGAGCAACCGACGCCGCAATAGGCGCAGGTGGTGGTGATGCTGTGTTCGGCCTGGCCGAGCCAGATGACCGATTTCTCGGTGAGGGTGGCGGTGGGGCAGGCTTCGACGCAGGCGCCGCACGACACGCATTCGGATTCCATGAACGCTTCGCTCTGGCCGGCGGCGACGCGGGAATCGAACCCGCGTCCGGAGATGGTCAGCGCGAAGGTGCCTTGCGTCTCTTCGCAGGCGCGCACGCAGCGGTTGCACACGATGCACTTCGACGAATCGAAGGTGAAATAGGGATTGCTCTCGTCCTTCTTAAGCTTCAGGTGGTTGGCGCCTTCGTAGCCGTAGCGCACTTCGCGCAGGCCGGTCACGCCGGCCATGTCCTGCAGCTCGCAGTTGCCGTTGGCGGGGCAGGTGAGGCAGTCGAGCGGGTGGTCGGAGATGTACAGCTCCATCACGCCCTTGCGCACCTCCTGCAGCTTGGGCGTCTGGGTGCGTACGACCATGCCCGCTTCGGCCGGCGTGGTGCACGACGCCGGATAACCGCGGCGGCCTTCGATCTCGACCAGGCACAGGCGGCAGGAGCCGAACGGCTCCAGGCTGTCGGTGGCGCACAGCTTGGGGATATTGATGCTGTTCTCGGCCGCCGCGCGCATCAGCGAGGTGCCGGCCGGGACGGTGACCTGGACGCCGTCGATGGTCAGGGTGATCATCTCGGTGGCGAGGTTGATTTCTTTCGCCGGCGTGCCGAAATCGCGGGTGAGGATGGTTTCGATCATCGTGTTCTCCTGGGCTGCCGCTCAGGCGGCCAGTTCGTCGCCGGCCATCTGGCCGAAGTCTTGCGGGAAGTGGTTCAGCGCCGACAGCACCGGGTAGGGCGTCATGCCGCCCATCGCGCACAGCGAACCATTGAGCATCGTGTCGCACAGGCTGCGCAGCAGGATGACTTGCTGCGGGCGCTCGGTGCCGGCGCGGATCTTGTCGATCACCTCGACGCCGCGGGTGGAACCGATGCGGCAGGGTGTGCATTTGCCGCACGATTCGACGGCGCAGAACTCCATCGCGTAGCGCGCCAGCTTCGCCATGTCGGCGCTGTCGTCGTGGACCACGATGCCGCCATGGCCCAGCACCGCCCACAAGGCGGCAAAGGCTTCGTAGTCGAGCGGGGTGTCCCACTGCGAGGCCGGCAGGTAGGCGCCCAGCGGGCCGCCCACCTGCACCGCCTTGATCGGACGGCCGCTGGCGCTGCCGCCGCCGTAGTCATACATGATCTCGCGAAGCGTGACGCCGAACGCCAGTTCGATCAGGCCGCCGTTCTTGATATTGCCGGCCAGTTGCACCGGCAGCGTGCCGCGCGAGCGCCCCATGCCGAAGTCCTGGTAGAACTGGGCGCCCTTGTCGAGGATGACCGGCACCGAGGCCAGCGACAGCACATTGTTGATGACGGTCGGCTGGCCGAACAGGCCGGCCAGCGCGGGCAGGGGTGGCTTGGCGCGCACCACGCCGCGCTTGCCCTCGATGCTCTCCAGCAGGGCGGTCTCTTCGCCGCAGATATAGGCGCCGGCGCCCTTGCGCACCTCCAGCTCGAAGGCGCGGCCGCTGCCGGCGACGTTGGCTCCGAGCAGGCCCGCGCGCGTGGCCGTCTGGATCGCGTGATTGAGCGCGGCGATCGCATGCGGATACTCGCTGCGTACGTAGATGAAACCGCGGGTGGCGCCGACCGCGAGGCCGGCGATCGTCATGCCCTCGATCAGGACGAAGGGGTCGCTTTCCATGACGATGCGGTCGGCGAAGGTGCCGGAGTCGCCTTCGTCGGCATTGCAGACGATGTATTTTTGGTAGGCAGGCGCCCGCAGCACCGTGTTCCACTTGATTCCGGTGGGGAAGGCGGCGCCGCCGCGTCCGCGCAGGCCCGAGGCGGTGACGGCGGCGACAATGTCGGCGCCCGTCATTGTCACGGCCTGGCGCAGGCCGCGGTAGCCGCCGTGGGCCTCGTAGTCGCTGAGCGACAGCGGGTCGGTGATGCCGCAGCGGGCGAAGGTCAGGCGGGTCTGCCGGGCCAGATACGGAATCTGTTCGACCAGGCCGAGCGCCAGGCGGTGCGTGGATTGGCCGTCGTGGAAGCCGGCATCGAACAGGGCGGCCACGTCGCTTTCGTCGACGTTGCCGAAGCCGATGCGCCCGTCCGGGGTATCGACTTCGACCAGCGTTTCGAGGTATAGCAGGCCACGGGTGCCGTTGCGCACCAGGTCGATGGCGATGCCGCGCCGTGCGGCCTCGCTACGGATCGCGCTGGCGACGTCGTCGGCGCCCAGGGCCAGCGCGGCCGAATCGGCGGGAACGTAGATGCGCACGCTCATGCGACCTCCTCGGCTTTGGTGGACAGCTTCGCGACCAGCCTGTCGAAACGCTGCGGCGTCACGCGGGCGTGGACGGCATCGTTGATCATGATGGCCGGGGCGGTGGCGCACTGGCCGAGGCAGTACACGGGTTCCAGGGCGAAGCCGCCGTCGGCGGTATGCGCGTGCAGGTCGCAACCGAGCGCCTGCTGGACGTGGGACAGCAGGGCGTCCCCGCCCATGCTCTGGCAGGCCTCGGCGCGGCAGACCTGCACCGTGCAGCGCGCCGGCGGCGTGGTCTTGTAGTAGTGGTAGAAGGTGATCACGCCATGGACCTCGGCGCGCGACAAATTGAAGCTTTGCGCGAGTCCCTCGACCGCATCGGGCGGGATGAAGCCGAGCCGGTCCTGGATCGCATGCAGCACTGGCAGCAGCAAGTCCTGGCCGAGCAGGCCATTGTGCGCATGAAGTGCGAGGATGTCGCCGATGACGCGGCGCGTTTCGGTGCTGTCTTGTTTCATGGTGTCTCCATCTCTGCCTTGCATATGTTTATCGGAACATATATAACGGCTTTTATTGACTGCTCAGGCCAGAGTAGCACCCGATTCACCGGTGTTCAATATGAAGGATTTTGCATATGATCAGAGTGGAGATACGGCCGGACTGGATCGTGCGCGATGCCTCCGGGGAGCCGACCGCGCTGCCGGCGCTGCTCGGGCTGCTGCTGGCGGTGAGCGAGCTGGGTTCGATCAGCAAGGCCGCCACGGCGCGCGGCATGTCCTACCGCCATGCCTGGGGAATGCTGCAGCAGTTCTCGGCACAATTCGGCGTCGAGCTGGTCCACAAGGTGCGCGGCAAGGGCACGGTGCTGTCGCCGCTCGCCGAAAAACTGATGTGGGCCGACCGCCGCATCCACGCCCGCCTGACTCCCACGCTCGATAGCCTGGCCTCGGAACTGCAGCAGGAACTGGCGCGGGTATTAATCGGCGACGCCCAGGTGCTGCGCCTGACCGCCTCGCACGGTTTCGCGGTGGCGGCCCTGGTGACGCAGCTGAACGAGCATGGCGTCACGGTCGACATCAATTATCGGGGCAGCAGCGATGCGGTGGCGGCGCTGGCGCGCGGCGAGTGCGACCTGGCGGGATTTCATTTGCCGGTCGGCGAACTGGAAGGGGCGGCGGCCGCCAAGTACCGGTCCTGGCTCGATCCCGAGCGCCACGCGCTGCTGCACCTGGCGTATCGCATGCAGGGGATCTTCGTCGCCAAGGGTAATCCAAAGGGCGTGACCGGCCTGGCCGACCTGGCGCGCCACGATCTGCGCTTCGTCAACCGCCAGAAGGGGTCCGGCACGCGGGTGCTGCTCGAACTGCTGCTGGCCGACCGTGGCGTCGACGCCGCCGTGATCAACCGTTCCGGCACCGCCGAATTCACGCACGCGGCGGTGGCGGCCTATGTCGCCAGCGGAATGGCCGACGTGGGCTTCGGCGTCGAGACGGCGGCGCGCCGCTTCGATCTCGATTTCATCCCGGTGATTCGCGAACGGTACTTCCTGGCCTGCGATGTCGGCGCGCTGGACACGCCGCTGTTGACGTTGGCGCAGGCGGCGATGGCGAGCGGCGCTTTCCGGGAGGTGCTGTCGGCATTGCCCGGCTATGATGGCGCGCTGAGCGGCGACCGTCTCGATCTGCATTTCCTGTTCTAGTAGTAGAAGCGGGGCGCGGTATGATGTGGCCATGTCAATCAAGAGCATGGCGGCATATGAACTGGATCGATGACTGGCGCGTGCGCGGCGAGCTGCGGCGCTCACGCTATCGTGAACAGCTGGTGCAACTCGCGCCGGCCTTGTACGCCTACTGGCAGCGTGTCGGACCCGAAGAATTTCCGGGCATGCCCGTCGACCGCCTGTTCTTTCATCGGGCCGCTACCGGACTGATGGCATTTTTCGACGCATCCACACGGCGCGGCAAGCCGTGCGCGCTGCCGTCGCTGGCCGCGGACTCGGTCTGGCATGCGTGGATGCGCTGGGACGCCGACGATCTCGCGCGCTTTTGCCGGCGCCACTTCAGCACCACGATCGCTCACCTGCCGCAGTCCGCCCTCGAGCGCACAGCCCTGGCGCAGACACTGGTCGGCTGCCGCGCACTGGAAGGGCGGCCTTCCCACGGCCCCGGCCTACCGTCGCTGTTCGCTCTCGACGCCCGTCTGTACATGCCGAACGGCCACGGTTACTGGATCGAGCGTGGCGACATCGTTTATCGGCGCCTCGATGCGGCAGGAGGCAAGCCGGGGCCGGCGCACGTGCATCCCGATCTCGCGCTGCCGGCGCTGTTCGGTGCGGGGCTGGTCAGCGAAATGACTTACCTGGCGCTGCTAAAGAAGCCCGGAGCGGAGGCGCAAACCGGCGACGGCGGCGTTGCCATCGTCGATTCCGGCGGCGACAGCGACGGTTGCGGCGATGGTGGAGGCGGGAGCGGCTGCGGCGGCGGTGGCGGCGACTAGATTCCGGCGCCGGCGAAAAAAAGGCCCGCGCGAGCGGGCCCTGGTCGTCGACGCATCATGCCGTCGCCGGCATGACGGTCAGTGCATTCAGACGAAATTCTTGTTCACGAATTCCCAGTTGGCGACATTCCAGAACGCTTCCAGGAACTTGGCGCGCGCATTGCGGTAGTCGATGTAGTAGGCGTGTTCCCAGACGTCAGCGGTCAGCAGCGGCACGTCGGTGGTGGTCAGCGGGGTGCCGGCGCCGGTGGTGTTGACGATGTCGACGCTGCCGTCGGCCTTTTGCACCAGCCAGGTCCAGCCCGAGCCGAAGTTGCCCAGTGCCGATTTGTTGAACTCTTCCTTGAACTTGTCGAACGAACCCCATTTGGCGTTGATCGCGTCCAGCGCCTTGCCGGTCGGTGCGCCGCCGCCGTTCGGGCTCAGGCAGTTCCAGAAGAAGGTATGGTTCCAGATCTGGGCCGAGTTGTTGAACACGCCGCCGGTCGACTTCTTGATGATCTCTTCCAGGGACAGGTTTTCGAACTCGGTGCCCTTGATGATGTTGTTCAGGTTGGTCACATAGGTCTGGTGATGCTTGCCGTGGTGGTATTCCAGGGTCTCGGCCGAGATGTGCGGTTGCAGGGCGTCCTTGGCATACGGCAGTGGCGGCAGGGTGTGTTCCATGTGTGCGTTCCTTAGTGGTTGGGAAAGGTTGCTGTTCTTATAGCGCCGTTATTCTACGCAATATAGAGCAACGTTGCAGGCTTGCATTTTTTGCAGCCCCGGCAACGGATCCGGATTCACTCCAGCACGCTCTGCACCTGGGCCACGCCGACCTCGGCGCTGCCATTGGCCAGTCGCACCGTCAGCGTGTCGCGCTCGTGGATCTGGGCTGGATCGCGCACGATCTGGCTCTTGCCGTCGCGCACGATGGCATAGCCGCGCTCCAGCGTGCGCTGCGGGTTGAGCAGCTCGAGCTGGGCGGCCAGGGCATTGAGCGCTTCGCGCCGCGCCCTGAGCTGGCTGCACAGGCTAGCGTTCAGGTGGCGGCTGTCCGACGCCAGCCGGGCGCGCAGGGCGCGCATGTCGGGACGGTGGCGCGACCAGCGTTGCTGCAGCTGGGCCAGCGCCAGGCCGTGGCGGTTGACCGGCAGCTTGACCGCGTGCGTCATGGCTGTGGCCAGCGACAGCAGTTTGAGGCGCTGGTGGCCGATCTGGGTCGAGGGGCTCAACAAGCGGCGGCTCAGGTTGTCGAGGCCCTGGCCGGCGTCGTGCAGGCGGCGCTCCATGGCGCGCTGCAGGTCGAGGGCGTCGCCTTCGAGCGAGGCGAGCCAGTCGGCGCGTGGCGTGGCGGCCAGTTCGGCGGCTGCCGTCGGCGTCGCGGCGCGCACATCGGCGGCGAAGTCGGCGATGGTGACGTCGGTTTCATGGCCGACGCCCGAGATCACGGGGATCGCGCAGGCGTCAATGGCGCGCGCCACGCACTCCTCGTTGAAGCTCCACAAATCCTCGATCGAGCCGCCGCCGCGGCAGACCAGCAGCACGTCCACCTCGGCGCGGCGCGAGGCCGTCATGATGGCTTCGGCGATCTTGTCGGCCGCGAACTGGCCCTGGACCGGGGCAGGGTAGAGCACGATGCGCACGTGTGGGGCGCGCCGGCGCAGGGCGGTCAGCACGTCGCGCAGGGCGGCGGCCTGCGGGCTGGTCACGATGCCGATGCTGCGCGCGAACAGCGGCAGCGCGCGCTTGCGGTCGGCGTCGAACAGGCCTTGCGCGGCCAGCTTTTCCTTCAGGCGCAGGAAGGCTTCGTAGAGCTGGCCCACGCCGGCGCGGCGGATCGCCTCGACATTAATCTGATAGTCGCCGCGCGCGCCGTACAGGGTCACCAGCGCACGCACCTCGACCTTATCGCCTTCGCGCGGGGTAAAACCGGCCGACTGCGCGCGGCTGCGGAACATCACTGCGCGCACCTGGGCCGCATCGTCCTTCAGCGTGAAATACCAGTGACCGGAAGCGGCGCGCGTGAAATTGGAGATCTCGCCGCCTATCCACACCAGCGGGAATGAACGCTCCAGCAGGCGCGCCACCTGCTGGTTCAGGGCGGTGACGCTCAGGACGGCAGGGGCGGTGAAGGCTGGATCGGCGTCGTTCGGTGCTTGCATGGCGGGCTGGTGAGAATGGCGAAAGCGAACATTATCCCCCATCGGCAAGCGGCAAGTGGTTTTACAGCCCAGGGCCCGGGAGCGGGCAATGTTGCTGCTTTTCAATGCAATCTATTGAAAACCTTTTTTAATCAATAGCTTATGCGTGAGGTAATGTCGTTTGAGAGCGGTTTATCCACAAAAACTGTGGGGAACTCATCCCATCTGAGGGGGAGTGCGTACCGTTTGGGCAGGATAAGTAGAATTGTTACGAATCAATGACTTAAGTCTCTAGCCGGTAGCTTGATCACAAAGTTGTCCACAGAATCTGTGCAAACCTTTTGGGTGCAGGACGGGGCCGCAAAGCGGCCGATCGATGCTTTGGGGGACCGAACATGGCGCATCCGACGCTGCCCGCTTTTGAGGCAGGTCAAGCTATTCTCAGTAAAATCAATTACTTAGGTAGTAAAGTTCAAGCTTCCTCACATTCTTATCCACAAAAATTGTGCACATGGCGAATAATGTATGCACCGCTGCTTCGCAGACCAAACAATCGAGGCAGAAACCGCCGTCCAGGCACTTTTTGTTGGCAAAAAATGCGGTATGCTAATATTTTGGGCAGTGATGTTTTATTGAGGTAAATCAAAGGCTTACTGTCATAAAGTGCTCATTGCTCACACTTTTGTCCACAAAAAGTGTGCGGAACCTGAGGCACTCACAGGCGAAGTACAGCCGGGTTTTGCTGCTCGCAATTTAGGCTTAACAATTAAATCGTCTGGAATCAGTTACTTAGCTCAGTCCGGCTACCCTTGCGCACAATTTTGTCCACAGAATTTGTTCGCAACTACATCGTGCTAGTGAACAACTTATCAAGCCGGAGCCCGGTTGAGCCAAGTCATGAGACTGCCATTTTCTTGCGCAGGCGCAGAAAGCCCTTACAAATCAAGGTACTTGTCCCACCTCGCGGTCATTGCGCACAATTTTATCCACAGAAGTTGTGAAGAACTCTACTTGCCGCTTCGCTGCCAACTTGCTACATTGCCGAATTGATCTTTTTCCTCTCAGGAGTATCTCTTGCTCGCCATTTTTCAAGCCGCAGGCTGGCCTATCTGGTTCCTGCTGGTTGCGTCGATCGTTGCCGTCGCCCTCATCGTCGAACGCCTGATCACCCTGCGCCGCGAGAAGATCCTGCCCCGCAACCTGCTCGATGAAGTCATCCGCGTCTACCGCAGCGGCAAGGTGACGCCCGACGTGGTGGACAAGCTGGAACAGAACTCGCCCCTCGGCGCCGTGCTGGCCGCGGCGCTGCGCAACGTCGACGCCCCGCGCGACGTGATGAAGGAGTCGATCGAGGAGGCCGGCCGCGGCGTGGCCCAGAACCTGGAGCGCTTCCTCACCACGCTCGGCACCATCGCCTCGCTGGCGCCGCTGATGGGCCTGTTCGGCACGGTGGTCGGCATGATCGAGATCTTCGGCGCCTCGAGCCCGACCGGCGGCAATAACCCGGCCCAGCTGGCGCACGGCATCTCGGTGGCGCTGTACAACACCGGCTTCGGCCTGGCGATCGCGATGCCGGCCCTGGTGTTCTACCGCCACTTCCGCAACCTGGTCGACACCTATATCGTCGAGATGGAACTGCAGGCGGTGAAACTGGTCGACGTCGTCCACGGTGCCCGCAAATGATGGACTTTCGCCGCGGCCGCAAGCGCGAAGAGCCGGAGATCAACCTGATCCCGTTCATCGACGTGCTGCTGGTGGTCCTGATCTTCCTGATGGTCTCGACCACCTACAGCAAGTTCACCGAGCTGCAGATCACCTTGCCGACTGCCGAGGCAGAGAAGCAGGCGGAAAAGCCGTTCGAGATCAATGTGACGGTCGACGCCAAGGGCAACTACACGGTCAATAACACGCCGGTGGCCTTCACCAGTGTGGCCGGCCTGGCCCAGGACATGAAGAACGCCGCGCGCACGCCAGAGGGCCAGGTCGTGGCCAGCCCGGTGATCATCGTCAACGCCGACCAGTTCGCGATGCACCAGATGGTGATCAATGTGCTGGAAGCTGCGCGCGTGGCCGGCTACGACAAGCTGACCTTCGCGGCCCAGACCGGCGCCGCCAAATAATCCATACGGCGCGCACGCTGCGCGCCGCTTTTCTTCCCGCATGGCTTCCCAACTCGAATCGACCCTGACCCGCGCCTGGCTCCGGCGCGGGCTGCTTGCCTGGGCGTTGCTGCCGCTGGCGCTGCTGTTTCGCCTGCTCGCCGGCCTGCGCCGGCTGCTGTTCCGCACCGGCGTCAAGCGCGCCGAGCGCCTGCCGGTGCCGGTGATCGTGGTTGGCAATATCTTCATCGGCGGCACCGGCAAGACGCCGCTGACGATCTGGCTGGCCGAGAGCCTGCGCGCGGCCGGCTTCAATCCCGGTGTGATCTCGCGTGGTCACGGCGGCCAGGAAGGCGACGCGCTCGAAGTCACCCCACAGTCCGATCCGCGCGCCGTGGGCGACGAGCCGCTCTTGATCGCGGCCCGCGCCGGGTGCCCGGTCGTGGTCGGCCGCCGCCGCGTGCAAGCGGGACGAGCACTGCTGCAGGCGCATCCCGGGGTCGATGTGCTGATCGCCGACGACGGCCTGCAGCACTATGCGCTGGCGCGCGACGTCGAGATCGTCCTGTTCGATGGGCGCGGCGTCGGCAATGGCTGGCTGCTGCCGGCCGGTCCCTTGCGCGAACCGCCGTCGCGCCGGCGCGACTTCACGGTCGTCAACGCTCCCGAGATCACCCCCGGCCTGGCCCAGGCGGTCGGTGGGCAACCGTGGCGCATGCACCTGGCCGGTGACTTTGCCGAGCCGCTGCGGGGCGGCGAGCGGGTGCCGCTGGCGCAATTAAGCGATAAACGCATCGTGGCCGCCGCCGGCATCGGCAATCCGGGCCGCTTCTTCGCCATGCTGCGCGCGGCCGGCCTGACGCTCGGCGAACTGCCTTTGCCCGACCATCACGACTTTCTCGACGACCCGTTTGCCGGGGTCGATGCCGATGTCATCCTGATCACCGAGAAGGATGCAGTAAAATGTCGGCAAATTGATCATCTGAAGAACGATCCACGCCTGTGGGTCGTGCCGGTCACGGCGCAGCTCGACTTGCGCCTGGCCGAACAAATCGTGGAGAAATGTCGTGGACGCTCGCTTGCTTGATATCCTGGTCTGCCCGTTGTGCAAGGGTCCGCTTGAACTCGACAAAAAGGCGCAGGAACTGACCTGCCGCGCCGACCGCCTTGCGTACCCGATCCGCGACGGCATCCCGATTATGTGGGCCGACCAGGCGCGCAAGATCGAACCCGCCTGAGCAGGACGGGCTGAAATGAGCTTTACCGTCATCATCCCGGCGCGGCTGGCGTCGACCCGCCTGCCGAACAAGCCGCTGGCCGACCTGGGCGGTAAACCCATGGTAGTGCGCGTGGCCGAACGCGCGCGCGAATCCGGCGCGGCCCGCATCATCGTCGCCACCGACCATGAAGACATCGCCACCGCCTGCGCCGCCCACGGCGTCTCCGCCGTGCTCACCCGCGCCGACCACCCGTCCGGCACCGACCGCATCGCCGAAGTGGCGCAGGTGCTGGGCCTGGGCGCGCACGAAGTCGTGGTCAACCTGCAGGGCGACGAGCCGCTGATCGATCCGGCGCTGCTCGCGGCCTGCGCCGCCCGCATCGACGCCAATACGCCGATGGCCACCTGCGCGCATCCGATCCTGGACGCTGCCGAGGTCTTCAACCCCAACATCGTCAAGGTGGTGCTCGACAAGCTCGGCCGCGCGCTGTACTTCTCGCGCGCCACCATTCCGTGGCACCGTGACGCCTTCGCGGCCACCCAGGACTCGCTGCCGCTGGGCTACGCGCCGCTGCGTCACGTCGGCCTCTACGCCTATAGCAACGCCTTCCTGCAAGCCTATCCGAAGCTGGACGTATCGCCGCTCGAGTCGATCGAGGCGCTCGAACAGTTGCGCGTGCTGTGGCATGGCTATCCGATCGCCGTGCATGTCACGCAAGATGCGCCACCCGGCGGCGTGGATACGCCGGACGACCTGGCGAGGGTACGCCTGCATTACCCATCTTGATGTAAGCGCGGAAGAGTGATGGGGCCGTCTGCGCGGGATCAATAATCCTGGCCGCTGGGCCCCAAAACTGGCTTGAAAGCCAACTTTTGTGGTAACTTCCGTGTCAAGAAGGCTTGGCAACATCAAACATAATTTATACAATCCACAGCAATTTTCATTATTTTCTAGAATCTCAGGAAACTCATGCGTCTCATTCTGTTAGGAGCACCCGGTGCCGGTAAGGGCACCCAGGCAAATTTCATCAAGGAAAAGTTCAACATCCCGCAAATCTCGACCGGCGACATGTTGCGCGCCGCGATCAAGGCGGGCACTGAACTCGGCCTGGCTGCGAAAAAGGTGATGGATGCCGGCCAACTGGTGTCGGACGACATCATCATCGGCCTGGTCAAGGAGCGCCTGAAGGATGCGGACTGCGCCAACGGCTATCTGTTCGACGGCTTCCCGCGCACCATCGCCCAGGCCGAGGCGATGAAGGACAGCGGCGTCACCATCGACTACGTGCTCGAAATCGACGTGCCTGACGAAATGATCCTCGACCGCATGACCGGCCGCCGCTCGCACCCGGCCTCGGGCCGCGTGTACCACGTCAAGTTCAACCCGCCAAAGGTCGAAGGCGTCGACGACGTCAGCGGCGAACCGCTGATCCAGCGCGACGACGACAAGGCCGAAACCGTGTCGAAGCGCCTGGAGGTCTACCACAACCAGACCGAAGTGCTGCTGGGCTACTACGGCAAGTGGGCCGAATCGGGCCTGCCGGGCGCGCCAAAATACCGCAAGATCTCGGGCGTCGGCCCGGTCGAGCAGGTGCGTGACAACGCCTTCGCCGCGCTGTCCGAATAAGCGCAGCAAGCACAAAGTAAGTTAGCAGTAACCCGTCGTTCCCGCGCAGGCGGGAACCTAAGTTCTTCAGCGTTATCGATACGCTCGCAAACTTGGGTTCCCGCCTCTGATGTGACCCCTTAAACTGAGACGGTTGGATGCTCGCTTAGACGGCCTGGGTTCTGTACTGCACTGGACTCAGGCCGTTCAGTTTGATCTTGATGCGGTCATGATTATAGTAGTTGATGTACTGCTTCAGGCCGCTCACGAGTTGCTCGACACTGCTAANTGATGTGACCCCTTAAACTGAGACGGTTGGATGCTCGCTTAGACGGCCTGGGTTCTGTACTGCACAGGACTCAGGCCGTTCAGTTTGATCTTGATGCGGTCGTGATTATAGTAGTTGATGTACTGCTTCAGGCCGCTCACGAGTTGCTCGACACTGCTAAATTTGTTGAGATGGTAGAACTCGGACTTCAAGACAGCGAAGAAGCTCTCCATGGCCGCGTTGTCATGGCAGTTTCCCTTGCGGGACATGCTCTGTTGCAGCTCACCTTTATCGAGCGCATGCCGAAATGCCGGCATCCGGTATTGCCAGCCCTGGTCTGAGTGAAGAATCGGTCGCTCGTGTTCCTCAAGCTTGCTCAGCGCCTGTTCGAGCATGTCGCTCACCAATTCCAGGCTCGGTCGCTCTCGGATCTCATAGGCGACGATCTCGCGGTTGTATAGGTCCATGATCGGGGAGAGATATACCTTTCTGCCATCGACCTTGAACTCAGTGACGTCCGTTACCCACTTCTCGTTTGGCCGATCTGCCTCGAAGTCGCGCTGCAGGACATCTTCCGATGCCTCCATGGCGTCAGCCTTATAGGATTTGTACTTCTTCGGTCGAACCAGCGACTTCAGGCCTAGCTCGCCCATCAAGCGCTGAACTGCCTTATGGTTGATGATGCGCCCAGCTTGCCGCAGGGCTGCCGTGATCCGACGATAACCATAGCGCCCGTGATGGCGATGGAACTCGGTCTGGATCTCTTCTTTTACCTGTGCGTCCTTATCCCCCGCCTCCAGTACCTTCTTCTGATAGAAGAACGTACTGCGTGCCAGCGAGGCAGCTTCGAGCAAGTAAGTCAGTCCATGCTCCAGCCTTAGTTCGAGTATTACTTGCGTTTTTTCGCTGGCGCAGGCGACTTCGACTCGACTAAGGCTTTGAGCTTTTTTAGGTAAGCATTCTCCGCACGAAGCCGCTTGACCTCCTCTACGAGGTCATTATGTGAGCAGTTCGTCTCGTCCACTGGGACGCGAGTAGGAGGGGTCGGCAGAGCCTTCATTCTGGGATTTTCGTTACGGCGTCGTTTCAAACCTTCGAAGCCGTCGCGCTTGTGCCGCCGCTCCCATTCGCCGATATGGGATGCGTTAGGAAGATTGAACACAGCTGCGGCCTGTCGATAGGACAGCGCATTGTCCCACATGTGTTTCAGCACCGACAGCTTGAACTCGGCACTGTGCGCCTTCCACACCCTCATCGCTAGCCCAGCTATGCCGTGGAGGCGGTAGCGCGCTACCCACGAACGAAGAAGTGCTGCTGAAATTTCGAACTGCTGCGCTACCTTCGTGAAGCCTGCTGGCCCGACTAAGTAGGCCTCAACGGCTGAAAATTTAAACTGCTCGTCGTACTTCATAAGACCCCTTGAAGTGGAGTCTCACTTCAAGGGGTCACATCACTTCGCGGGGACGACGTAATTTACGGTTAGCTCAGCAGCTCAGCGCACCGCTACCACCTGCGCCACCCGCCCAGTCGCGATCGCCACCAGCGCATAGCGCCCGCCCGCGTCGACCCACTGGTGCCCGCGCGGCGGCTTGGACAGGCGCAATGCGCGCCAGTCCTCGACCACGTGCTGGTGCGCCTGGTAGCGCGCTGGCAGGCGCTCGCCGCGCCGCAGTTCTCCATTCGCGTCCACGCTGCGGTAGCGCGCCGGCTGCACTTGCGCGGCGCCCGGTCGGGCATCGGGCTTGGCGGCGCCCGGCTGCTGCAAGCCGTCTCCTGCCGAAAAGATGGCGGCAAAGAGCAACGGCGCAATCAACTCGTTCATGTCAGTCCCCGGGGTCAGCGTCAGCCGATAGTACAACAGGGCGGTACGCAGGCCGTCTGTTCGCTCCCCCACGTAGGGACGAGAATGGATGAGCACTGCCGGGTCCGCCTGAAGGCCGCCCTGATCGCCTCCACGCCCGTTTTGGCGGATAATGTCGGCTTGATCAGATTCGAGCAGCGCCCTTTCGTGACCACATCCCTCGCCGACCAGCTCGAAGACCTGCTGCCGCAGACCCAGTGCACCAAATGCGGCTATCCCGCCTGTCGCCCGTATGCCGAGGCAATGGCGAGCGGCGAGGCCGAAATCAACCAGTGTCCGCCGGGCGGCATGGAAGGCGTGCGCCGCCTGGCCGCCGCGACCGGACGCAAGGTCATCCCGATCAATCCGGCCAACGGCCTCGAGCGCCCGCGCCCGGTCGCCTTCATCGACGAGGCGCTGTGTATCGGCTGTACGCTGTGTATCCAGGCCTGCCCGGTCGATGCGATCCTAGGCGCGGCCAAGCAGATGCACACCATCCTGCCGAGCCTGTGCACCGGCTGCGACCTGTGCGTGGCGCCCTGCCCGGTCGACTGCATCGCAATGATCCCCGTGACCGGCGAGTGCACCGGCTGGGACGCCTGGACCCAGCAGGACGCCGACGCCGCGCGCGACCGCCACGACTTCCGCAACGCGCGCCTGCGCCGCGAGCGTGAGGAAAACGATGCCCGCCTGGCCGCCAAGGCCGTGGAAAAAATGCGCGCGGTGACCGCCGAAGTGACGAACACCCCGGAAGAACTGGCCGAGAAGGAGCGCAAGCGCGCCATCATCGCCGCCGCCATGGAACGCGCCCGCCTGAAGGCGGCCGGCAACCAGGAACAGAACTGACCCAGATGAATCCCGCCAAACGCCTGGAAATCTTCACCCGCTTTCGCGCCGCCAATCCGAAACCGACCACCGAACTCGAGTTCACGACGCCGTTCGAACTGCTGATCGCGGTGCTGCTGTCGGCCCAGTCGACCGACGTCGGCGTCAACAAGGCCATGCGCCGCCTGTTCCCGGTGGCGAACACGCCGCAGGCCATCCTCGACCTCGGCATCGACGAACTCAAGACCTATATCTCGACCATCGGCCTGTACAACACCAAGGCGAAGAATGTGATGGCGACCTGCCAGATCCTGGTCGAGCAGCACGGCGGCGAAGTGCCGCCCGTGCGCGAAGCACTGGAAGCATTGCCCGGCGTCGGCCGCAAGACCGCCAACGTGGTGCTCAATACCGCCTTCGGCGAGCCGACCATGGCGGTCGACACCCACATCTTCCGCGTGTCGAACCGGACCAGGATCGCGCCGGGCAAGAACGTCGACATCGTCGAGCAGAAGCTGTTGAAATTCGTGCCCAAGGACTTCCTGCACGATGCCCACCACTGGCTGATCCTGCACGGCCGCTACACCTGCGTGGCGCGCAAGCCCAAGTGCTGGAACTGCCTGATCGCCGACCTGTGCGAGTTCAGGGACAAGACGCCGGCGCCGGCCGGCGTGCTCGATCCGGCCGTGGCCGCGGCCAACGCGGCGACTTAGTTCCGCAACTTAAACCCGGGTTTCGCCGGTGGCGAACGAGGCGCGCACGATGCGCCCCTCGACCACCTTGTACACGCACAGCATCTCGACCGTGCCCCTCCCTTCGGGGAAATTGCGGGTGACGATTTCCAGGTCGGTGACGAAGTTGCCGAGCACCGTGCGCGACAGCAGGCGCGCGTGCAGGTCGGGTTCGGCGAAGCGCATCTCGTAGCGCGGGCGGATCTGGTCGTGCCCCTGGGCAAGTAGCTCGCCGTGCAGCGCGAATTGCTGCGCATCCGGCGCATAGGTGGCCATCAGGGCATCGAGGTCTTTGGCGTTATAGGCGTCGAGCTGAGCCTGGACCACGGCGAGGGGAGAGTTCGGCATAGCGTCTTTCAAAAAAAAC
Organism: Massilia arenae; assembly: GCF_008014745.1. Lineage (GTDB taxonomy): Bacteria > Pseudomonadota > Gammaproteobacteria > Burkholderiales > Burkholderiaceae_D > Telluria > Telluria arenae. The sequence continues at coordinate 243,411 of NZ_VPFD01000004.1, read as the reverse complement.
GGCGCACTTTCCAACGAAAGCGCGCCTGATCACATTGTCACGGCAAGCGAGCGCTCACCCCTTACAGCAACACCATATTATCGCGATGCACCAGCTCCGGACCTTCGACAAAGCCCAGGATACGCTCGATCTCGGTCGAGGAATGACGCATGATGCGCCGCACCTCGCTACTGGCATAGTTGGTCAGCCCGCGCGCCAGCGGCTTGCCGGCTTCGTCGACGCAGGTGATCACCTGGCCGCGGCCGAACTCGCCGTTCACGGCCAGCACGCCGATCGGCAACAGCGACTTGCCCTCTTTGGTCAGCTTGAGCGCAGCGCCGGCGTCGATCACGACTTCTCCCGTGGTGTGCAGGTGGTCGACCATCCACTGGCGGCGCGCCGTCAGGCGGCCGGTGGCGGCCAGCAATTGGGTGCCGATCGATTCGCCGCCGGCCAGGCGCGTGAGCACGTCCGGCTCACGGCCCCAGGCGATCACGGTATGGGCGCCGGAGCGCGCCGCGCGCTTGGCGGCCAGCACCTTGGTCAGCATGCCGCCACGGCCGATGCTGCTGCCGGCGCCGCCGGCCATCGCCTCCAGGGCCACGTCGCCGGCCTGGGCCTGCTCGATCAGCTGCGCGTTCGGATCCTTGCGCGGGTCGCTCGAGTACAGCCCGGGCTGGTCGGTGAGGATGACCAGCGCATCGGCCTCGATCAGGTTGGCGACCAGGGCGCCGAGCGTGTCGTTGTCGCCGAACTTGATCTCGTCGGTGACGACGGTGTCGTTCTCGTTGATGATCGGGACCACGTTCAGGCGCAGCAAGGTGGTCAGCGTCGAGCGCGCATTGAGGTAGCGTTCGCGGTCGGCCAGGTCGGCGTGGGTCAGCAGTACCTGCGCGGTCTTGACGCCGTGGGCGCTGAAGCTGGTCTCATAGATCTGAGCCAGGCCCATCTGGCCGCAGGCGGCGCAGGCCTGCAATTCATGGATGTCGGTCGGGCGCTTGCCGAAACCGAGGCGCAGCATGCCCTCGGCGATGGCGCCCGAACTGACCAGGACGACGTCCTTGCCGAGCGCGCGCAATGCGGCGATCTGGGCTGCCCAGCGGGCGATGGCGGTATGGTCGAGGCCCCTTCCCTCGTCGGTGACGAGGGAGGAGCCGACCTTGACGATGATGCGCGAAGCGTTCTGGAGTACGCTATTCATGGCGACAGGATCTTCCGTTCTTCTAAACTTACATAAAACTAACTTACGTTAGCTTCACTGTTAGATTCCTGCTTCGTCGGGGCCGGTTTCATCCTGCTTGGCAGGCCAGCGCCTTCCCCTCCACAGGCAGTCACGGTGGAACTCACCGCCGCAATGTGTGACCACACGAATCTAAACGAGTTCCAGCTAACTGTTAGCTACCCGCGGTCGCAACGCGAGCAGGGAAAGTCCTGCCAGCAGTTCAACCGCGCAGACGACTAATAATACCCCCGTGGGCAAGCCGATCGCAAAAGCCGCGACGAGGCGGCCGGCCGGCTGGGCCAGGAGGAACAGGGCAGTAAGGTCGCCGAGGATGGGCTGGTCGCCCTGCCTGGCCGCCAACAGCGCCAACCCCGCGGTAGCGAGGCGGATGCCGACGTAGATGGCGTAGAACTGGCTGTAGCCGTTCACGCCGACGAGAAACAGGCCCATCACGGCCGCGATGCGGTCGGGATCGAGCATGGCCGCGAGCGCGGCCAGTGAACTTGCGGTGGCGACCAATTGCAGCAGCTGGCCGCGCAGCCAGGCGCGCGACCAGATGGTGGTCTGAGTAGCGCTCGCGCTCAAGTTCAGTCTTCGATGATCTTGAAACGTGGATCGTCCGGATCGATCGACGAGATGCCACGCGCTTCCTCGGTCATCGAGGTTTCTTCGGCGCGCTGCTCGGAATGGCGCTTTTCTTCGAGGTGCAGGTAGATCGCATTGATCAGGTCCTGGCAGCCTTCGCGGTTCAGGGCCGAGATCTCGAACACGGGGCCCTTCCAGGCCAGGCGCTTGATCATGTCCTTGACGCGCTTCTTGCGCTCGGCATCGTCGAGCACGTCGAGCTTGTTCAACACCAGCCAGCGCGGCTTGTTGAGCAGTTCTTCGTCGTACTTTTCGAGTTCCTTGATCAGGGCCTTGGCTTCCTTGACCGCATCGACCTTGTCGTCGAACGAGGACAGGTCGACGATGTGCAGCAGCAAACCGGTACGCTGCAGGTGGCGCAGGAACTGGTGACCCAGGCCGGCGCCTTCGGACGCGCCTTCGATCAGGCCCGGAATATCGGCGATCACGAAGCTCTTTTCGTGCGACACGCGCACCACGCCCAGGTTCGGGTGCAGGGTGGTGAACGGATAGTCGGCGATCTTCGGCTTGGCGTTCGACACGGCCGTGATGAAGGTGGACTTGCCGGCATTCGGCATGCCCAAGAGGCCCACGTCGGCCAGCACTTTCAGTTCGAGGCGCAGTGTACGACGTTCGCCTTCCTTGCCTTCGGTCTTCTGGCGCGGTGCGCGGTTGGTCGAGGTCTTGAAATGGATATTGCCCCAACCGCCCTCGCCGCCCTTGGCCAGCAATTCGGACTGGCCGTGCTCGGTCAGGTCGGCGACGATCTCGCCGTTGAGGTCATCGACGATCAGCGTGCCGACCGGCATACGGATGGTGATGTCTTCGGCGCCCTTGCCATAGCAATCGGAGCCGCGGCCCGGTTCGCCATGCTTGCCGGTGTGGACTTTCGAGTAACGGAAGTCGACCAGGGTGTTCACATTGCGGTCGGCAACCACGTAGATCGAGCTGCCCTTGCCGCCGTCGCCGCCGTCCGGACCGCCGAATGGGCGGAACTTCTCGCGACGGAACGAGGCGCACCCGTTGCCGCCGTCGCCAGCGATGACTTCAATTCTTGCTTCGTCAATAAACTTCATGATTGTGACCGCTTAAAAACTAAAAAGGCCCTACCGTGGGCAGAGCCTTTCGATGGAAGGCTTGCGCCTTGCAAAGAAGCGCCGCTGATGCGGCGCGAGTGCGTAGTAAATTACGCTGCGACTGCTTCGTTAGCAACGACGGTCACGAACTGCTTCGAGCCCACGCCTTGCTTGACGAACTTGACGGTACCGTCGACCAGCGCGAACAGGGTGTGATCCTTGCCGGTGCCGACGTTGGTGCCAGCGCGCACTGGGGTGCCGCGTTGACGGATGATGATGCCGCCGGCGTTGATCGCCTGGCCGCCGTAGACTTTCACGCCAAGGCGTTTGCTTTCTGAGTCACGGCCGTTGCGGGTAGTACCGCCGCCTTTTTTGTGTGCCATTTAATTACTCCTTGATGACTATGCTGGGAACCGGAACGGCGATTAGCCGTTGATCGAAACGATCTGGATTTCGGTGAAGTTCTGGCGATGGCCTTGACGCTTCTGGTAGTGCTTACGACGACGCATCTTGAAGATACGCACTTTGTCGTGGCGACCCTGCGAAACCACTTTCACCAGCACCGTTGCACCTTCGACCAGAGGAGCACCAAACTTGATGCTTTCGCCTTCGCCGAGGGCGAGGACCTGATCGATCGTGAGTTCGGAACCAATGTCTGCCGGTATCTGTTCTACTTTAAGTTTTTCACCAGCGACAACTTTGTATTGCTTGCCACCGGTTTTTATGACCGCGTACATGATTTGAAACCTCATCAAATGTTAAAAGAATCCGCCAGCAACAGAGCCCCGCGCAAGTGCGCTGGACTGTTCGTAAGCCGGGGAACAGGGGATTATACATAAATTGCCGTGATGCGTCAAAAGCGACTAACGATCTCTTCAGTACGTGGCAAGCCGCCAACGCCGCGCAGGCGTTCGGGGGACTTCCCTAAGGCGGGCTCTACCCTGCTGGCAGGACGGATACCCCTTGCATACCGTATAATCGCGGCACTCTTATAGTCAACCCACGTCTTCGCAGGTCAGCCTTGTCAGCCGCCACTCAACACGCCCAACAGAACTCCATCGTCCAGTCGATCGCCCCAGACATGGAGGCCGTCAACACGGTGATCCGCCAGCGGCTGCATTCCGACGTCACCCTGGTGAACCAGATCGCCGAGTACATCATCAGCGCGGGCGGCAAGCGTATCCGTCCAGTGCTGGTGCTGCTGCTGGCCAATGCCTACGGCTACCGCGGCACGGCCCACCATGAGCTGGCCGCCGTGGTCGAGTTCATCCACACCGCGACCCTGCTGCACGACGACGTGGTCGACGAATCCTCGATGCGCCGCGGCCGCCAGACCGCCAACGCCCTGTTCGGCAATGCCGCCTCGGTGCTGGTGGGCGACTTCCTGTACTCGCGCTCGTTCCAGATGATGGTCGGCCTGAACAATATGCGCGTGATGCAGATCCTGTCCGACGCCACCAATGTGATCGCCGAGGGCGAAGTGCTGCAGCTGCTGAACATGCACGACCCGGACGTGACCGAAGCGGCCTACCTGCTGGTAATCCGCTCCAAGACCGCCAAGCTGTTCGAAGCGGCGGCCGAGCTGGGTGCATTGGTAGCCGGCGCCAACGACGAGCAGATCGCCGCAGCCGGCGAGTACGGCCGCTCGCTGGGCACGGCCTTCCAGTTGATCGACGACGTGCTCGACTACGCGGGCGACGCTGCCGAGATCGGCAAGAACCTGGGCGACGACCTGCGCGAAGGCAAGCCTACCTTGCCGCTGATCTGGCTGATGGAACATGGCACGCCGGAGCAGCGCGAGCTGGTGCGCAATTGCATCGAGCAGGGTGATGAACAGCAATTCGATGCGGTGCTGGCGGCGGTGACGTCGAGCGGTGCGCTGGATTACACCCGCAAACAAGCGGAAGAAGCGGCCCGCCGCGCGTCGAATGCGATCGCGGATTTGCCTAACAATATCTTCAAAGATAGCCTGCTCCAGCTCAGCCGTTTCGCTGTTGACAGGAACCATTAAGTGATTTTATAGTAATGCCTTCCCGGGGCATTGTATGTACACCCCAAACCGTCGGGGTGTAGCTTAGCCCGGTAGAGCGCTACGTTCGGGACGTAGAGGCCGGAGGTTCGAATCCTCTCACCCCGACCACAAAGTTTCTTTAAAACAGCGGATATAATTCCGCTGTTTTTGTTTCCAGACCTCGCATTGGCGGCATTGGCCATGTGACGATCGGCCACACCGGCATCCCATCCGTTCCCGCACCGCGCCCTACCCGCCCCGCCCCGACACGAGGACCAGTTGGGGCAGAGAGCGGCGGTGCTGCGCTTCACGGCTTTTTTCGAGAGTAGAGTCATTGCTGAAAATTGACGTCCCCTCCCTGTTCATCGCCATGACACTCAATCTGGCGATCATATCGGTGACGCTGCCCTACTTCATGGGCCGGGTGAACCGTGCGGCGCGCTGCGCACAGGCCGGGATCATCCTGCAGACCGCCGGCTGGTTGAGCCTGATCGCCTCGAGCGCTTTCCCACAGGGAGGTTGGGCCGACCACCTGCTGTCGACGCTGGCGATGGCCTGCGTGTCGAGCGGCATGGTGTTCAATGCAATGGCCTTCCAGCTCTGGTGCGGGCGCGATGCCAGCGTGCGCCTGCCCGCCGCCATCGCTGTCGTGATGACTGCCGGCTATGGCATCGGCTTTTCCGACTACGCGTTTCGCGTGGGCTGGGCCAACGGCCTGCTGGCCCTGCAGATCGCCACGGTCGTGGTCACACTGTGCCGGCCGCCGCGGTTGGCGGTCGGACGCTGGCGCTGGCTGCTGGTCATCTGCCTGTCGGTCCAAATGGCGGTACTGGCCTGCCGCGCCGTGCTGGGTGCGTTCTACACCGACGAGTTTCCGAACTTCTTCGGGCCTTACCTGGTCAACCAGATATTCGCCCTGTCATCGAACTCGATGCTGGTGCTGTCGATGGCCGCCATCCTGCTGGCGCACCGCGACGAGGCTGCCCGCGACCTCGAAAGGCTGGCCACGATCGACGGCCTGACCGGCGTCCTGAACCGCCGGGCCTGGCTGAAACAGGCCAGCGCCGACCTGGCCAACAGCGTACGCTACCGGCAGCCGATCGGCGTGCTGCTTCTTGACCTCGACCATTTCAAGCAGATCAACGATCTGCACGGCCATGCCTTGGGCGACCGCGCGCTGCAATTGTTCGCGGCAGGCTTGCGCGCCGTCAGCCGTGCTGGCGACACCTGCTGCCGGTACGGCGGAGAAGAGTTCTGCGTACTGCTCAACGGCGCCAACTGCGCTGCGATCATGGCGTACGACGCACGCCTGCGCGAGTGGCTGGCGCAGCACTCGCAGCCGGCGCTGGGATTCGCGCTGTCGTACAGTGCCGGTGTCGACATGCCCATCCATGACAGCGACAGCATCGACATCCTGCTGCAACGTGCCGACGTCGCCCTGTACCGGGCCAAGGCGCAGGGGCGCGGCTGCACGCTGGTCACGAGGTCAGACCTGGCCTTGATGTGAGTCTGGTTGCCTACGCCACTTCGGTGACGAACTGCGATAACGGGCGACGTACTTTTTTCAGGTCGACGAGCCAATCGCCTTCATCCGCACGATAGCCTACAGGCAAGAGGATCACCGAACGCAATCCCCGCTCGCGTAGTTTCAGGATCTCATCGACCTTGGCAGGATCGAACCCTTCCATCGGCGTGGCGTCTACCTTTTCCTCGGCTGCGGCAATCAGCGCACTGCCGAGGCCGATGTAAGCCTGGCGCGCGGCGTGTTCAAAATTGGTCTGGGCGTCGCGTTGAGGATACGTCGACAGCAGTTGCTGGCGGTAGGCTTCCCAACCTTCGTTCCTGATGCCGCGCTCGGCGTTCACCAGATCAAACATCGCGTTGATGCGCTCAGCCGTATAGTTATCCCACGCGGCAAACACGAGCAGATGCGAGGCGTCCGTTACCTGAGCCTGGTTCCAGGCATGCGCCCTGATCTGTTCACGCAGAGCATCGTTCGTCACCACAAACATCTCGTACTGTTGCAGTCCGCTGGAACTGGCCGTCAGGCGCACCGCCTCGAGAATGCGGTCGATCTTCTCTTTGGCGACCTTCTTGGTGGGATCCATTTTTTTTGTAGCGTAACGCCACTGCAAGGTTTGCAGGAGATCGGACATGCAGAATTCCTTCTATGTGAGTGAATAATGCGCCATGATGCCCGACCCGGCAGTTTCTTGCCGAGCGCAGCCCCATCTGCCCTCAGCACGTCTCCATTTCACCTACCTCTTCCACTCAAAACGTACTACGCAAACGAACGCCGAGCTGACGCGGGGTTCCCACCAGCACGCGCATGGCGCCGTCCGCGGACGTGTAATACGCGCGATCGAAGGCATTGCGCAACAGCAGATCCAGCTTGAGCGAGGTCCCATTCCATTTGAATGCGGTCCCAAGACCCAGGTCAGCCACGGTATAAGACGGCAAGGTCACCGAGTTGGCCGAATCGCCCTGACGCTCGCCCGCGTAGCGCACCGCCGCATTGACATGCCAGGAAAGACCACCAGTGCGCCAGCCCGGTGCATAGTGCGCGGCAACCGACGCCGCATGACGCGGCGCATTCGGCAGCCGGTTCCCCTTCAATCCACTCGCATCGTCCAGCACTTCCGTCGCGGTATAGGCATAGGTCCCGATGACACTGAGCCGATCACCCAGCTGCCCAACCAGGTCCAGTTCAGCACCGCGCGAGCGTGCCTTGCCAATGGCCTGCGCAGTATCGTCGTCCAGATTGACGACGATATTCTTCTTCTCGATGTCAAACAGCGCCACCGTGCCCGACACCCGCTCGCCGATCTTGAACTTGCTGCCGAGTTCCAGCGAACGCCCCTCGGTCGGGTCGAACGCGCCCTCGGTCGGGCTGCTGGCCAGGTTCGGCACGAAGGACGTGGCGTAGTTGGCGTACAGCGACAGCTGCGGGTCGAGCTTGTAGAGCGCGCCAAGGCGCGGCAGCACTTTCGACCCGGAGATATTCTGCGTCTCCACAAACTCCAGGCCGGCACCCTCCTCCTGGCGGTAGCGCTGGAACCGTGCCGAGGCCGCGACAATCCAGCGCTCGCCGAGCGCCATGCTGTCCTGGACGAACACCGAGGTGGTGGCGAGCAGCGAGCGTGCGTTGCGGGTCTCGTCGTCGATCTCGGTCGGCACCGGTATCTGGCCATAGACCGGGTTGACGGTATCGAATCCATCGTGCGTCACGCGCAACAGCTCGCCCATGGTGCGGCCCAGCGTGCGCTCGTGGTCCACGCCCACCAGCACTTCGTGGCCGACCGCGCCGGTACGGAACCTGCCCACGAGGTCGGCGACCAGGTAGTGGCTGTTGTCGTCGACGCCCTGGCGGCCGTCGACACGGCGCCGCAGCAAGCCGGTCGCTTCGTCGTAGCGGTTGGCGCGCACGCGCCAGTCGCTGTAGCGATGCTGGTTGAAGGCGTAGTTGACGCGCGCCGTCCATTGGCCGTTGATCGCATGCTGCAGCCGCGTGTTGACGAAGTCGGATTTGCCCTCCACGTGAGAAAACGGCTCGCTGAGCCGACGTTCGCGCGGGATGTCGATCGGCCTGCCATTGGCCCCAAAAATGGCGCCGTCGTCGAACGGCACGTCGTAATCCGTGTGTTCGTAGCTGACGATGAATTCAGTGCCGCCGCTGCGCCAGGCAAGCGACGGCGCCACCAGGTCGCGCCGCGTGGCGCCGAAATTGCGCCAGTCGTCGCGGTCTTCGGTCGAGGCGATGAGCCGGTACGACCAGCCGCTGGCGCCGATCGGGCCGGTGTGATCGAACTGGGCGCCGTAGCCGCCGGCCTCCTCCGTATCGACCTGCAGATCGGTGCGCGCACGCGCCAGCGGCGCCTTGCTCACTACATTGATCACGCCACCCGGCTCCTGGATGCCGTAGAGCGTCGAGGCAGGTCCCTTGAGGACTTCCACACGCTCGGTAGTGGCGCTGAAATTGCGCGCCTGGACCGAGCGCACGCCGTCGCGCAGTACGCTCCCCGCCGATTCACCGGTAAACCCGCGGCGCACGAAGGCATCCTGCGTCCCTGCACGGGTAGGCGCCTGGGCAATCCCGCTGACCAGCGACAAGGCATCGTCGAGCGTGCGCACCTGCAGGTTTTCCAGCAGGGTCGGACCAATCACCTGGACCGACTGCGCCACGGCCATCAGCGACTGGTCGGTGCGGGTGGCCGTGGAAGCCTGGCTCGATTCATTGATGACATTCAGGGAACCCTTGATTTCGACCACCGCCGGGCTGGCGGTTTGCGCAATGGCGATCATGGCGGGGGCGGCAAGAGCGAAGAAAGGAACAAGCAGTTTTGGTGGCATAAATTGAATGATAATGATTCTCATTCAATAAGGTAGGCGATAACTGTTCGCCAAGTAAATGAATTTTGTATTTTGTATTCCACTTCAAATGGCATTCCCCGCCGCTGTGGCCCCTTGGCTAAGCACGGCAAGCTCAAGCCCGAGAACTCTGGACGATTGTCCTTTGGTCTGATTGAACGATGAATATCTCTCCCTTAGGATGAAATTCTCAAACCAAGATTTCTCGGGAGGCGCCCCATGATCCTCGCTAAATTTCTTCATCATCCCTCGCGCGTCTTGGCGAGATGCTCTCTTCTTGCCCTGTCCGCGTGTTCCAGTTCAGAGCTGAACCATCAGCTTGCCACCAGCCGGGAGGCGGTCGATCAAGCGCAGATGGCGGGTGCGGAAGAAAACGCTCCCGCGGAGTTCGGTGTCGCGACCGATAAGCTGACGCGAGCCAACGCTGCTGCCAACGGCCACCACAAGCACGACGCGATGCGTCTGGCCCAGCAAGCGCAGGTCGACGCCAATCTGGCGCGCGCCAAGAGCGAGTCGACCGAGGCCAGGATCGCGGCTGCCGAACTGACCAAGACTAACCAGACCTTGCGCGAGGCAATCAACCGCGCAAACCAGAATTAGTAGAGGTGAGAGATGAACAACATCCTCCGATCAGCCACCGGCGCGCTTGTGGCCGGTATCTTCGCAACGGGATGCGCGACATCCCCGCCGGCGTCCGAGGTGGCTGCCGCACGGGCGGCAATCGACAATGCCGGGCAGGCTGTCGACCACGCGTCAGCCGATCCCCACGTGGTCAAATACGCTCCCAGCGAACTGGAACGCGCAACTGCTTCGCTGCAAGAAGCAAAAACGGCGTGGAATGACAAGCACGACCTGACGACCACCACGCATCTCGCCTATCTGGCACAGCAGCGCGCAGCCACGGCGCAGGAATTTGCCAACGAGCGTGCTGCGGAAGAGACAGTGAAGGTTGCGGCAGCGGAACTGAACCAGACAATGTCGGTTGCGGTTGTCCAACGACGTGGCAAACCGAGCGCAATCGCGGAACTGGCGCAAAAAGACCTGGTGGGTTTCGCCCCCGGAACCGCGAAAGTCCCGGCCAGCGCCAAGCGCGCGCTTGACGAGTTGGCCGCCACATTGAAAAGCAATCCCGAGCGCGAGGTCGTGATTGAAGGGTATACGGACAATGTCGGCGGTCCCCGTTACAACCAGGCCCTGGCCCTGAAACGGGCGGAAGCGGTACGTGCTGCCCTGCTTCAGCGTGGAATTGCCTCCGGCCGCATCGCCATCCGGTCTCTCGGCGAAGAGAATCCCGCGTCCAGCAACGCCAACAGGGTCGGGCGTTTGGAAAACCGGCGTGCGGAGGTCATCACTGGCGACGTGGGCACGCAAATGCGGGGTTCGTCGCAAATCTCCTCCACGCAGTCGAGCGACGGGAACGGACAATCCAAGCAGCCCGAGCGATGATGTCCAGAACACGGAACTTCATGCGTATGGGTTGAGAATTCTCGCCCATCCACAGGGCAGAAAAAGCCAGATACGGTGAGCCGGTCTGGCTTTTTTTCTGCGTGCATGTCGCCGGGCGTCGGCTCGCGATGTCCCGGCCAGCACCTACCGGTTTGTTCCAATTCCGCCATCCGTTTTATGATATGCGTCGCAGGCCGCTCATTGCCGTCACCGGCTGACGCCCCAACCTCCAATCAAAAGGAAAATCATGGCTGAAACCCTCACCGTCACCACCGCCGACCGCAGCTTCGACTGCTACGTCGCGCGCCCCAATGTCGTGGGCACCTACCCGGTCATCGTCGTGCTTCAGGAAATCTTCGGCGTGAACGGCGGCATCCGCAGCATCGCGGACAACTATGCCGCCAAGGGCTATATCGCCGTCGCCCCAGACCTGTTCTGGCGCACCGACCCAGGCATCCAGCTGTCGGAGGCGAGCGAAGCCGACGTCGCCAAGGCCTTCTCAATGTACCAGGCCTATGACTTCGACCACGGCGTGCAGGACATCGCCGCCACCATCAGCGCCGCGCGCACGATGGAAGGCAGCACCGGCAAGGTCGGCGTCACCGGCTATTGCCTGGGCGGCCTGATGACCTACCTGGCTGCGGCCCGCACCGATGGCGACGCCTTCGCCGTCTATTACGGGGGCGGCACCGAACAGTATTTGCACGAAGCCAAGCACATCGGCGCTCCCCTGCTCTACCACCTGGCCGGCGCCGACGAGTACATCGGCCCCGAAGCGCAAGAGCAGATCAAAGCCGCGCTGGAGGGCAAGGCCGATGCCGAGGTCCACGTCTATCCGGGCCGCGACCATGCCTTCGCACGTCCGGGCGGCAGCCACTACGACCACGACGATGCGACGCTGGCCAACAGCCGCACCGACGAGTTCTTCGCCCGCACCCTGCGCTAAGAACCTCAGCGCCACCGCCTGCCGGCGCCATGCCGGCAGGCGCACCCTCCCTCCCATCCCGCGACACGACGCCACGCAAGCCGCTACGGCGCTTCTATCCACCCGGATACGCAACACTCGCGAAGCCTGATCTTCGGCAGAGCCGCCGCGCCTGCTCCGATTACTGTATCCCGAGCTACTCCGCCGTGCCCACCAGGGTGCGGCGCATGGCTTTCCGATACGAAAGGAGAATCTCATGGCGAGGTTCGGAGTCGAAGCAATCCGGTATTTCAACCATGCACGCGCCGCCGGCGTGAGCACGGCGGGAGACCTGACGTACACCTTTAACAGAAGCAATGGTTTCGACAGCAAGCTACGCTCGGCCGGCCACACACGCGCCTTCTACTGGGCCAATACCGACGTCTGGGAAACCGACATCCGCGACGTCGACCAGGGCGGCAGCGACCGCAATTGGGTCGACGATGTCGACCTGTTCTGGATCGAAACGCACGGCAATTCCGAGGCCGATGGCCGGGCGCGCATGCTGTACGACACCGCGCACAGCGAATGGCGTACCTGGTCCGACCAGTGGCAGCTGGGCGAGGACTGGAACAGCGAATGGGTAATGGCCTATTCCTGCCACACGGTCAACCTGGCCGCCGTCACCGGCCTGTGGAACATCTTCGCGCGCCTGCACATCTATTGCGGCGCCTGGGGCGATATGTACGACGGCATCACCACCGACGAATGCGGCGAGGACGTGGCCGACAACCTGGTCGACGGCGACACCGTCTCCAGCGCATGGCACGATGGCGTCTCCGACTGGTGGGTCGACAACCACCCGGTCACCGTCTGCGTGGGCGACGCCGCCACCTGGAATGGCGGCGCCATCCGTTGGGATCTGTCCGCCCTGAATCGCGACCACCTGTGGGGCCACGGCAGCGTGAGTCCCGACCTGGCGCCGGCACAGCAGGCATGTCTCTTGTGGAAGTGGACGGAGGGCTGAACCATGAACCAGCAAACCCTGATCGATACCCTGATGAAGACCGGCGCGCATGCGGTGCCGGGCCGCGCCGATGTGATCGCGCTCACCCCGCTCACCCGCGACGATGCGCGCGCCAATATGAACCGTTTCCTGACCGCGCTGCACGAAGCCGACATCTGTCGCCACGACCGCGCCAATCTGGCCGACCGCGGCGAACGCAGCGTGGTGCACCTGCCCGATGGCGCGCGCGCCGTGGTCTACCACGCCTCGGGTGCGCTGCGGTACGTGTCCGGCCTGGCGCCGTTCCAGGCGCCCTGGCCGCGGCTGGAAGAAACGCCGGTGCTGGTGCGCCAGCTGGAGCAAGCCGCGCAGCGCATCGACATCGCCGCCTGGGTCGGTGAACGCGGCAGCCTCGCCTTCGAGCGCCTGTGGCAGACCAAGGCCCGCGGCAGCGACCGCGACCAGAAGCTGTCGGACACGCTGCTGGTGCGCGCCACCGGCGCCTGGCGCCATGCGGTGGGCGAGATTCCGGTGCTGGGCGCCGCCTCGGTGGCGCTGCGCCTGGCCGGCGACGGCACGGTCGACGCGCTCGCGCTGAACATCCGCCACACCGATGCCGAGGTGCTCGACACCGCGCCCGTCATCGAGGCCGAACTGGCGGCGCGCCAGTTGGCCGAGCGCCTGGCCAGCGTGCTGGGCAAGTCCAAGGATCGGCTGCCGGGCGACGCCGTGCAGTCGGCCACGATGCGCTTCGGCTATATCGACCTGGGCAAGCGCAAGGCCCAGCGCGTGCTGGCGCCGGCCTACGTGGCGCAGGTCGTCCTGCAGCACCGGCTCGAGCGCCAGGCGTACGTGCTGGCGGTGTCGGCCACCGAGCGGCCGTATATCGAGCTGCCGCTGTTCGGCACCGAGGCGCCGGTGGTGCGCTCGCGCGGTTTGCATCCTGAGTGCCGTGACGGGGCGTCGTGATCCGGTCACACCACGGCTGAGCGCACCTCCTGCAACAGCGACCTGATCTCGGGCAGGCACGATCCACAATTACCGCCGGCCCGCAGGCAGGCGGTCACCTCGGCCGGCGTCTTCAGGTCCTGTTTCTCGATCGCCGCGCAGATCGTGTTGCGGCCGACGCCGAAGCAGGAGCAGACGGTCGGCCCGGGGTCCGGCCCCAGCGTCGGCGCGCGGCCGGCCAGCAAGGTCGCGCGTTCGCGTGCGCTCAGTTCGGGTTGTGCGAACAATCCACCGAGCCAGGCGCGCGCCGGCAGGTCGGGCCGGCGTGACGCGAACAGGCAGGCTTCCAGGCGCCCATCGACCACGAGCGCCGCCCGCAGCATGCCTTCCGACTTGTCCTCGTATTCGATCCAGTCGGCGTCTTCATCCGCACCGAGCAGCGCGCGCGCCATCGCGGGCGACACCGGCTCGCGGCCGCCCAGCTCATAGCGCAGGAAGCCGCTGCCGCGCACGCGGGTCCAGTGCGCCACCCGTTCCAGGTTCAGTTCCGTGCGGCTCAGGATGAAGCCATGCCAGGCCACGCCGAACGGCTCCACCCGCACCGGCGTGTGCTTGAACTCGGGCTCGCCCGACACCGGATCGACCTCCGGATTGACCAGCGCACCGACGCGCGCGTCAGAGGCGGTCTGCCCATTCCAGTGGATCGGCACGAACACCGCGCCGCGCGCGATGCCGCCGCCATGCGCCACGCGCGCCACCATCGCGCCCCACTGCGAACTCACGCGGGCGAGCTCTCCCTCGCGCACGCCAGCCAGCAGCGCGTCGTGCGGATGCAGGTCGACGAAAGGTTCGGGCGCATGGCCGGCCAGGCGCGGCGACTTGCCGGTGCGCGTCATAGTGTGCCATTGGTCGCGCATGCGCCCCGTGTTGAGCACCAACGGGAACTCGCCGCCCGGCGCGTGCACGGGCCCGCGCGGCGTGACCGCGATGAAGCGCGCCTTGCCATCGGGATGAGAAAAGCGGCCGTCGCCGAACAGGCGTGCGGTGCCCTCGGTCGGCGAACGCAGCGGCCACTGGATCGGCTCCAGCGCATCGTAGGCCGCGCGGTCAATGCCGACCAGCGGATCGAGCCGGAAAGCGCGCCGATAGCCGTCCTCTCCGTTCTTCCAGGTCGACAGCCGCGCGTGCTCGTCGAAGATCGCGTGCGCGCCGTCGTAATCGAAGCCGGCAAAGCCCATGCGCCTGGCCACCTCGCACAGCGCCTGCCAGTCAGCGCGGGCCTCTCCCGGCGCCGGCAAAAAGGCGCGCTGGCGCGAGATGCAGCGCTCGGAATTGGTCACCGTGCCATCCTTCTCGCCCCAGGCCAGCGCCGGCAATGCCACGTGCGCATACGCGCCGACGTCGGTGTTCGCCACCACGTCCGACACCACCACCAGTTCGCAGGCGGCCAGTGCGCGCCGCACCTGGTCGGCGTCCGGCATGCTGACCACGGGGTTGGTGGCCATGATCCAGACAGCCTTGACCTTGCCCGCCTCCACCGCGCGGAACAGGTCGACCGCCTTCAGCCCTGGCTTGTCGGCGATGCGCGGCGCCCCCCAGAAGCTGCGCACCGCGTCGCGGTGGCCGGCGTTGTCCAGGTCGAGGTGGGCCGCCAGCATATTTGCCAGGCCGCCCACTTCGCGTCCGCCCATCGCGTTCGGCTGGCCGGTCAGCGAGAACGGGCCCATGCCGGGACGGCCGATGCGGCCGGTGAGCAGGTGGCAGTTGATGATGCTGTTGACTTTGTCGGTGCCGCTCGAGGACTGGTTCACGCCCATCGAGAACGCCGTCATCACTTTTTCGGTGCGCGCAAACAGCTCATAGAAAGCGCGCAGCTGGTCCGGATCGACGCCGCAGTCGCGCGCCACGTCATCCACCTCGCCATCCACCCCGGCGACTTCCAGCGCCGCCTCCAGCCCATGCGTGTGCGCCGCAACGAAGTCCCGGTCGGCAGCGCCCTCTCGCGCCAGATAGGCCAGCAGGCCGTTGAACAGCCGCACGTCGCTGCCCGGCTTGAGCGGCAGGTGCAGGTCGGCCAGCTCGCAAGTCGCTGTCCGGCGCGGGTCGAGCACGACGATCTGCAGTTCGGGGCGCGCCTCCTTCGCCTTGACGATGCGCTGGAACAGCGTCGGATGGCACCAGGCGGCGTTCGAGCCGACCAGCACGATCGCGTCGGCCAGTTCGAAATCCTCGTAGCAGCCCGGCACCACGTCTTCGCCGAAGGCGCGCTTGTGGCCGGCCACGGCGGACGACATGCACAGGCGCGAGTTGGTGTCGATATTGGCGCTGCCGACGTAGCCCTTCATGAACTTGTTGGCGACGTAGTAATCCTCGGTGAGGATCTGGCCCGAAACGTACAGCGCCACCGCATCCGGTCCGTGCTCGGCGATGATGCGCCTGAAGCCGTCGGCGACGGTGTCCAGCGCCTCGTCCCAGCTGGCGCGCGTCATGACGCCGTCGCGGCGCATGGATGGATACAACAGGCGCCCGTCCAGGCCCAGCGTCTCGCCCAGGGCCGAGCCCTTGACGCACAGGCGGCCGCGGCTGGCCACATGATCGGCGTCGCCCTCGATCAGCGCGCCGCCATCGCCCAGCGGCGTGGCCTTCACGCCGCAGCCGACGCCGCAATAAGGACAGGTGGTGCGGACTTCTTGCAGCGGGATCGGCATGTGTGACATAAGTGACTCTCTTCTACGCGGCCTGCGCTTCACACATTGCAGGCCCGAACAACAATCGATCGCGCAGCGCCGACACGTCGGCCCCACGCTGGATCAGGTCGAAATACCAGGGGCCGTCGAGCACGTCGCCATACAGCACGGCGCCGGTGATGCGGTTCCCTTCGAGCACCAGGCGCTTATAGACGCCGGCGCGGCGGTCGCGCAGCACCAGGTCTTGCGTGCCCGGTCCGCCGACGATGTCGCCAGCCGAATACAGGTCGATGCCGGTGACTTTCAGCTTGGTGGCCGTGGCCTGCTGCACGTAGCGGCGATGGCCCAGGCCGGCCAGGTGGGCGGCGCACACCCGCGCCTGGTCCCAGATCGGCGCCACCAGGCCGAAGGTCGCCTTGCGGTGCTGGACGCATTCGCCCACCGCGTACACGCGCGGGTCATAGCTCTGCAAGGTGTCGTCGACCACGATGGCGCGCTCGACGTGGAGGCCCGCGGCGCGCGCCAGCGCCACATTCGGACGCACGCCGGCCGCCATCACCACCAGGTCGGCCGGCGCCTCGCTGCCGTCCTTGAAGCGCACGCCCTCCACCTTGCCATTGCCGAGGATGGCCTCGGTCTCGGCGCCCAGCAGGATGCGCAGGCCGCGGCCCTCCAGCGCGATCTTGAGCAGCAGCGAGGCGTCGACGTCGAGCTGCTGGTTGAGCAGGCTCCCCGTCAGGTGCACCACGGTGACGTCCATGCCGCGCCGAAGCAGGCCGTTGGCTGCTTCCAGTCCGAGCAGGCCGCCGCCGATCACGACCGCGTGCTTGCCGTCACGCGCGGCCTGCAACATGGTGTCGACGTCGTCCAGGTCGCGAAAGCCCACCACGCCTGGCAGATCGGCGCCCGGTACCGGCACGATGAACGGTTGCGAACCGGTGGCCAGCAGCAGGCGGTCGT
This sequence comes from Massilia arenae, assembly GCF_008014745.1. Taxonomy (GTDB): domain Bacteria; phylum Pseudomonadota; class Gammaproteobacteria; order Burkholderiales; family Burkholderiaceae_D; genus Telluria; species Telluria arenae. The sequence goes on along the minus strand of NZ_VPFD01000004.1, from coordinate 226,180 downwards.
ACTGCACCTCCTTGCCAGAACGCGCGCGTACGATGCGCCGCTTGCGGTCGATCGCCACCACCGGATCGCCCGCGTACAGAGTGATGCCGTGCTCCTCATACCAGCTGCGCGGATGCAGCACGATCTCGTCCGCTGTCTTCTCGCCTGCCAGCACCGGCGACAGCATGATGCGGTTGTAGTTTACGCGCGGTTCGGCGCCGAACACGGTGATGTCGTAGAGGTCGGGCGCCAGCGCCAGCAGCTCCTCGACGGTGCGCATGCCGGCCATGCCGTTGCCGACTACGACCAAAGAGGGCTTCATGCGGCGACCCACACCTGCCCGCCGTCGATCCGCGCCGGATAGCTGGCGACCGATTGCGCCGGCGCTTCCAGGCACTCGCCGCTCTGCAGGTCGAAATGCTGCTTGTAGATCGGTGACGCGACCACGATGCGCTCGCCGATGCTGCCCACCAGCCCGCGCGACAGCACGGCGGCCTGCGAATTGGGATCGTAGTTATCGATGGCGAATACCCTCGGCTCATCGGCGCCGACGCGGAACACGGCCACCTGGTGGCCGTTCAGCAAGGCGCACACGCCGGTATCGGGCACGATGTCGGAAAGTAGGCAGACGGCGGTCCAGCGTTCGAGTTGAAGATCACGGTGCATGATGGCTCCTTCAGGCTGCGGTGGCGATGGGAATGACGCGGCGACGCTCGTCGAAGGTGGCCGGACGCACCTGGCCGCGCTCGGGCACGAACACGACGTTCTCGTCTACCTGCGGGCTGTTGACGAAGTGACGGAAGCGGCGGCGCACGTTCGGATCGGTGACGGCTTCCTTCCACTCGCAGGCATAGGTGTCGACCACGTGCTGCATCTGCGCTTCCAGTTCCTGCGCAATGCCGAGGCTGTCGTCGATTACCACGGCCTTGAGGTAATCGAGACCGCCTTCCAGGTTTTCGCGCCAGGTGCTGGTGCGCTGCAGGCGTTCGGCGGTGCGCACGTAGAACATCAGGAAGCGGTCGGTCAGGCGCACCACTTCTTCTTCGGAGAGGTTCGAGGCTATCAGTTCGGCATGGCGCGGCTTCATGCCGCCGTTACCGCACACGTACAGGTTCCAGCCCTTGTCGGTGGCGATCAGGCCGACGTCCTTGCCCTGGGCTTCGGCGCACTCGCGGGTGCAGCCAGAAACGCCGAACTTGATCTTGTGCGGCGCGCGCAAACCTTTATAACGGTTCTCCAGCGCGATGGCGAAGCCCACGCTGTCACCGACGCCAAAGCGGCACCAGGTCGAGCCGACGCAGGATTTCACGGTGCGCAGCGATTTGCCGTAGGCGTGGCCCGATTCGAAGCCGGCCGCGATCAGCTCTTCCCAGATCGCGGGCAGCTGGTCCACGCGGGCGCCGAACAGGTCGACCCGCTGGCCGCCGGTGATCTTGGTGTACAGGCCGTACTTCTTGGCCACCATCCCCACCGCGATCAGGCCGTCGGCCGTGACTTCGCCGCCCGGCATGCGCGGCACCACCGAGTACGTGCCGTCCTTTTGGATATTGCCGAGGAAGTAGTCGTTCGAATCCTGCAGGCTGGCGTGCTTCGGTTTCAGGACGAAATCGTTCCACACCGAGGCCAGGATATTAGCGGCGGTCGGCTTGCAGACGTCGCAGCCGAGCCCCTTGCCGTGGCGCGCCAGCAGCTCGCCGAAATCCTTGATGCCTTCCACCCGCACCAGGTGGTACAGCTCCTGGCGCGAGTAGGGAAAGTGTTCGCACAGGTGGTTGTTGACCGCCACGCCCAGTTTCTTCAGCTCGGCGTTGAGGACCTGGGTTACCAATGGCACGCAGCCGCCGCAGGCGGTGCCGGCCGAGGTGCAGCTCTTGAGGGCGCCGATGGTGGTGGCGCCGCCGGCGACCGCCTCGCACAACGCTCCCTTGCTGACATCGTTGCACGAGCAGACCTGGGCCGTTGCCGGCAGCTTGTCGACGCCGATCGCCGGACGGGCCGCGCCGCCGCTCTCGGGCAGGATCAGGTATTCCGGCGCTTCCGGCAGCTCGATCTTGTTGAGCATCGTCTGCAGCAGCGCGCCATAGGCGGACGCCTCGCCCACCAGCACGCCGCCCAGCAGGTATTTGCCGCAGCTGGAGACGACGATCTTGCGATAGACCTGCTTGCGCTCGTCCATGAATTGATAGCTGCGGCTGCCCGGCGTGGCGCCATGGGCGTCGCCGATGCTGGCCACGTCCACGCCCATCAGTTTCAGCTTGGTGCTCATGTCGGCGCCGACAAAACCGCATTCGGTGCCCAGCAGATGCCGCGCCGCGGTACGCGCCATATCGTAGCCCGGCGCGACCAGGCCATACAGCTGGCCGTTCCACAAGGCGCATTCGCCGATGGCGTAGACGTGCGGGTCCGAGGTCTGGCAGCGGTCGTCGATGACGATGCCACCGCGCGGCCCAATCTCCAGTCCGGACACACGCGCCAGTTCGTCGCGCGGGCGGATGCCGGCCGAGAACACGATCATGTCGGTATCCAGGTGGCTGCCGTCGGCGAACTGCATGCGGTGAGTGGTGTCTTCGCCATCCACGATGGCCAGCGTATTCTTGCCCGTATGGACGCCAACGCCCAGCTCCTCGATGCGGGTGCGCAGCACGCGCGCGCCGGAATCGTCGACCTGCACCGCCATCAGGCGCGGCGCGAATTCGACCACGTGGGCGTTAAGACCCAGGTCGCGCAGCGCCTTGGCGCATTCGAGGCCCAGCAGGCCGCCGCCGATCACGACGCCCGACTTCGAGCGTGCGCCGCATTCCTGCATCGCTTCCAGGTCTTCGATGGTGCGATAGACGAAGCAGTCCTTGCGATCGGCGCCCGGGACCGGCGGCACGAATGGATAGGAACCGGTCGCCAACACCAAGCGATCATAAGCGACAGAGGCACCGTCGGCCAGCGTCACCGTCTTCGCCGCTCGGTCGATCCCGACCACCTTCGCGTTCAGGCGCAGCACCATGTCTTCACGTTCGAAGAAGCCCGGCGCAACCAGCGACAGGTCTTCCGCACTTTTACCAGCAAAGAATTCCGACAGGTGCACGCGGTCGTAGGCCGGCCGCGGCTCTTCGCCCAGCACCGTGATGCGCAAGTCTTGCCGGCCGCTGGCGGCCAGGGTTTCGAGGAATTTGTGGCCCACCATGCCGTGGCCGATGACGACGATATGCATTTGCTGCTCCTAATTTAAGCTGCTGCGGCTGCCGGCGCCGTGTCGGCGCTGGTCGCGGTGAATCGGGCTGCGATGGCGCAGACGCTGGCGACCAGCACCAGGCCGCTGAGGATCGTGAGCGTCTGCTTGATGTCGCCCGTACCCTTCATCAGGAAGCCGGCCGCCACCGCGCCGACGTTGCCGCCGGCGCCGACGATGCCGGCCACGCCGCCCAGCGCCTTCGGTGCGATGAACGGCACCAGCGCATAGGTGGCGCCGCAGGCCATGTGGGTGAACAGGCCGAACACCAGCATCGCGACCACGGCGAACACGACGCCCTCGGCCTGGGCGAACCACAGCAAACCAAGGCCTTCGCCGATCATCAGCACGAACAGCACGGTCACGCGGCGGTTCAGGTCACCGGAGAGTGCGGCCTTGTCCGACAGCCAGCCGCCCAGCGCGCGGGCGAACAGCGCCAGCAGGCCGAAGCTGCCGGCCGCCATGCCGGCCTGCGCCAGCGACAGGTCGAAGTGCTCGACGTAATACACGGCGGCGATGTTGTGGATGAAGATCTCGATGCCGAAGCAGGCGCCATAGGTGACGAACAGCAGCCAGGCGCGGTAGTTGCGGCAACCGGCAACGAAGCTCGCCCAGCCGCCCTTGCCGCCGCCCTCCGGCATCAGGCCGGTCTTGCGCAAGTCGTCGTAGTTACCGGCCGGGCAATCCTGCGTGTAACGCCAGTAGAAGAAGGCCATCACGATCATCATCACGCCGGGCACCACCAGCGCCAGGCGCCAGCTCAGCGACTGGCTCACGCCCAGCATCACGATGGCCGTCAGCATCAGCGGCATGAGCGCCTGTGCGGCGCCGCCGCCGGCATTGCCCCAGCCGGCGGCCGCCGCGTTGGCGGTGCCGACCACCTTCGGTCCGAACATGACGGAGGTGTGGTACTGGGTGATGACGAAGCTGGCGCCGACCGCGCCGATGCCCAGGCGCGCCAGCAGGAAGGCCTCGTAGCTCTGCGCCATCGCCACGCCCAGCACGGGAATCGCGCCGATGAGGAGCAAGCCCGTATAGGTCTTGCGCGGGCCGTAGCGGTCGCACAGCGGGCCGACCAGCAGACGCACGAAGATGGTGATCGCGACCGCCGCGATATTGATGTTGGCGATCTGCTCCATCGAGAGCCCGAACTCGCCCTTGATGACCGGCATCAGCGGCGCGCAGGCGAACCACGCGAAGAAGCAGATGAAGAAGGCGACCCAGGTCAGGTGGAAGGCGCGCATGGGCGCCCCCTCGAAGGAAAAGAGCTTGATGCTGTCTGCTTTGCTGGCCATTGTTCTTCCTTTGGAAAACGAAAAGGCGTCCGCGCTTGCTGCCGGGGGCAGTAGCTGCGGACGCCGTTGTCCTGTTGCCGTCCCCGCGTTGGGCCAGCTAAGTGAAAATGTTCGTGAGAAGAATCGCCATTGATCCTGTCATTGGTATGAGCAAGAGGCGTGCCACCAGGGCTTCAGGGGGCGTACGCAAGCCGGGCGGATCCGGATGCTGCATTGCGGTGCATCGCTCCCCAGGATGATGCACCCGCCTGCACCGCGTTCAAGATCCGGATGGTGCGCCGGCCCAGGCTTGCGGGTCGCTGCCGTCCCATACCCGGCCATTGAGCAGGGTCGAGCTGCGCATCGGGGAGCTGGGCAGCATGGTGCCGGTGCGTTCGGCCGCCTCGCGATACAGGTCGATGCGGTTGACCTGGGCCGCCAGCGCCAGGTAGGCGGGTGCTTCGCGCAGCAAGCCCCAGCGCCGGTGCTGGGTCATGAACCACATGCCGTCCGACAGCCACGGGAAGTTGGCCTCGCCGTCGGCATGGAAGCGCAGGCCGTTGTGGCCGCGCCAGGCGCCGCCTTCCCGATGCTCGTCGATATGGCTGCCGGCCAGGCAGAATTGGAGCGTCTCGCGGCTGGCATTGACGTAGGCAGGACTGGCCAGTACCTCGGCCGCGGCTTCGCGGTTGGTGCGCGAGGCATCGAGCCAGCGCGCGGCTTCCAATAGCGCGGCGATCATCGCGCGGCAGGTGTTCGGGTGGCTGGCGGCGAAGTCGGCGCGCGTGCCGAGCGCCTTGCCCGGGTGGTTCGGCCATATCTGTTCGCTGGACGCGGCCTGCACCCCGGCGCCGTCGCGCTGCGCACGCTGGCCCCACGGTTCGCCCGCGCAAAAGCCATCCATATGGCCGGCCGCCAGGCTGGCCGCCATCTGCCCGGGCGGCACCGTCACCGCCTGGCAGTCCACCAGCGGGTCGATGCCGTGCGCGGCCAGCCAGTAATACAGGAACATCGCGTGGTTCCCGGTCGGGAAGGTGTGGGCCAGGGTGAGCTTGCGCCCTTTCTCGTCCACCTCGCGCCTGAGCATGCCGGGGTCGAGGGCGGCGTTGGCGAGCGCGCGCGACAGCGTGATGTTCTGGCCGTTCTGGTGCAGGTTCATCAACACTGCCATATCGCACTGCTGGGTGCCGATGCCGTTCTGGATGCCGTAGACCATCCCGTACAGCGCATGGGCCGCGTCGAGCTGCTGGCCGATCAGGCGGTCGCGCATGGCGGTCCAGGACAGCTCGCGGGTGAGCTCGAAGCGCACCCCGTACTGTTCGTCGAAGCCCAGCACCGACGCCATCACCAGCGGCGCGCAATCGGCCAGCGGCATGAAGCCGATGCGGACGGTCTCGATCTCAGGGCGGTCGGTGCCGGCGATCCAGGCGCCTCTGCCTGCCAATGTCATACGTCTCCTTGTCCTTTTATATAGTGAAGCGTGGCCTAGCCCAGCAGGTCTTCCACGTCGATCAAACGCTGTGCGACTTCCGCCAGCTTGAGGTTCTTGTTCATCGCCAGGGTACGCAGGCGCTGGTAGGCCTGCTCCTCGGTGAGGCTGTAGCGGTTCATGAGCAGGCCCTTGGCGCGGTCGACGGTCTTGCGCTCCGCGAGCTTCTGGCGCGTATCGCTCAGCTCATCGAGCAGCTTCTGCTCGCGCCGGAAGCGCGCCAGCGCCACGTCCAGCACCGGCTTGACGCGCTCGGCCTGCAGGCCGGCCACGATATAGGCCGAGACGCCGGCATCCATCGCCGCGTCCATGCTGGCCGGCGCATCGTCCTCGGTGAACAGGACGATCGGCCGCCGCGCGTCGCGGGTGGCGATCACGATGTGCTCGAGCACGTCGCGCGCGTCGGACTCGCTGTCGGCGATGATCAGGTCGGGCTGCAACTGGGCGATGCGCTCGGGCAGGAAGACGTCGGCCGGCAGCGACGCGATGAGGTCGTAGCCCGATTCGAGCAGGCCGATGCGCAGCGCCGTGCTGCGCCGGGTCTGCGCAGCCTGGGCGGCATCCGGGTCGATGCCGGGTGCTGTGGCGGAAAGCACGACGACGATCCGCAGGTGTGGTGAAGCACTGTCTCGCGATTTCATGTGCTTACGACATGCAAGATTCGCACCAGCGTTGCGGCCGCTGAATGCTCTAGCCCCTCTTATGCAAAGCCCGATGCCCAAGGTATACGTATTTCGAATATCTTGCATAGAGGCAACTTCATAACCATTCACGCCGTGAATCGCTGGAATCACAAATCTAAAGTTTGTTTATGACGACGGCACCCCTATACTGCAACGCAACATCGAAGTATTTATCTCAGGGGAACAATTATGACTGCAGCTATCCAACGCACCAGCTTCTTCGCGGCAGCCATCTCGGCCATCCGCAGCTTCTCGCAAGACCTGTACGTCGCTCACGGCGGCTACGCTCCGGCAGTGCGGGGTTAATCCATGCATCCGCTCGAATACATTACCATCGCCCTAGCCGTCGTCGCCGTGGCCGCACGCGTCTCCATGTTCCTGCCGCGTCCGCCAAAAGGCCCGTTCAAGGCCATGTAATACAGGGGCTCATTGCGGCGCACTAGCGTCGCGAAACCCGCTCCATATCCAGCGCCGGCCGTACTTACGCACCGCCGGCGCTTGTCTTTACAGCAAAAAAAACCTGTCACATTCCGCAGTCCTGATGAGTGCCTGCGCTAGAATGCATGCGCATTTCTCGCGAGCATTACTGGCAACCAAGCCACTCTTCACTCATCAGACTCTACATGCGAACACCTGCACTTACCCTGTTTGCGGCCTCCTTCGCCGCACTGATCGCGCTGCCGGCGGCGGCATCCACTCCAATCACCCTCGACCAGGCCATGAGCCATCCAGACTGGATCGGCACCCCGGTGGAAGACGCCTGGTTCAGCTGGGACGGCAAGCAGGTGTACTACAAGCAGAAGCGCACCGGTTCGCCGGTGCGTGACGTGTTCCAGGTCGCGGCCGGCAAGGCCCAGCTGGTAAAGGACGCCGAGCTGCCGAAGGTCGACAGCGCCGAGGTCGTCTACAACCGCAACAACAGCCGCATGCTGGTCCTGCGCAATAACGACCTGTTCGAGCGCGACCTCAAGTCGGGCCAGCTGGTCCAGGTGACGCGCGGCGCCAGCCGCATCACCGCCGCCCAGTACACGGCGGACGAACGCGCGGTCCAGTACCGCGTCGGCAATGACTGGTATGTGTGGGACCGCACCAGCAAGGTTACCGGCCCGGCCGCCCTGCCGCGCGCCGCCAAGGACCCGAACGCGCCTGAAGAAGATCCCTACCGTTCGACCGAACTGCGCCTGATCGAGCACCTCAAGCGCCAGAAGGATGACCGCGACGCCCTGCGCGCCCGCACCGATGAACTGCGCCGCGCCGACGCCTCAATGGCGCCGAACCAGATCTACCTGGGCGACAAGGTCACCATCGAAGGCAGCTCGCTGTCGCCCGACGGCCGCTGGCTGCTGGTGGTCACCGCCGCCAAAGGCGCCGACAAAGGCCGCGCCGGCAAGATGCCGCGCTACGTGAACGAGTCGGGCTTCGAGGAGACCGAAGACGTGCGCACCCGCGTCGGACGCAACATGCCGGTGCCGCACGCACTGAAACTGGTCGATTTGCGCACCAACAAGCTGCAGGACATCGCCTTCGACGTCCTGCCGGGCATCACCACCGACCCGCTGGCCGAGCTGCGCGCCGCCGCCAAGAAAGATCCGCTCAAGGGCAACCGCCCTGTAGTCGTCTCGGGCGGCCGCAACGCGATCGACTGGAGCGCCAATGGCGCCAACGTCGCCGTCATGCTGCGCGCGGTGGACAACAAGGACCGCTGGATCGCCAGCGTCGACCTGGGTGCTGCGACCCTGAAACCCCTGCATCGCCTGACCGACGGCGCCTGGGTCAACTACGACAACGCCGAATTCGGCTGGCTGCCGGACAACCGCACGCTGTGGTACCTGTCCGAAGAAAGCGGCTACTCGCACCTGTACACCAAGGACAGCGCCACGGCCGCCGCGCCGCGCGCCCTGACCACGGGCAAGTGGGAAGCCAGCGACGTGCGCTGGACCTATGACGGCAGCACCGCCTACATGCTGTGCAACCGCGAGACCCCGGGCGACTACGAAGTCTGCGCAGTCAACGCCAACGGCGGCAACGTACGCGAAGTGACCAGGCTCGATGGCGTCGAGAAGTTCGCGCTGTCGCCGGACGAGAAGAAGCTGCTGGTGCACTGGTCGTCCAGCTACACCCCGATCCAGATCGCGACCGTGCCAGTCTCGGGCGGCGAGGCCAGCAAGCTGACCGACACCCGCACCCCGGAATTCAAGGCGCGCGAGTGGATCGAGCCGCAGTACGTGGCCGTGCCTTCCAGCGCCGGCGGCGATCCGGTGTGGGCCAAGCTGTATCGTCCGGCCCAGCTCGAGCCGGGCAAGAAGTATCCGGTCGTGATGTTCGTGCACGGCGCCGGCTACCTGCAGAACGTCAGCAAGCGTTATCCGAACTACTTCCGCGAGCAGATGTTCCACAACCTGCTGGTGCAGAACGGCTACGTGGTGCTCGACATGGACTTCCGCGCCTCGAAAGGCTACGGCAGCAAGTGGCGCACCGCGATCTACCGCCAGATGGGCCATCCGGAACTGGAAGACTACGTCGACGGCGTCAAGTACATGGTGAATCAGCACCAGGGCGACGCCGCCAACGTCGGCATCTATGGCGGCAGCTACGGCGGCTTCATGACCTTCATGGCCCTGATGCGCGCACCGGACACCTTCAAGGCCGGCGCCGCGCTGCGCCCGGTGACCGACTGGACCACCTACAACCACGAGTACACCGCCAACATCCTGAACACCCCGGACATCGATCCCGAGGCGTACAAGAAGTCGTCGCCGATCGAGTACGCGCAGAACCTGAAAGGCCACCTGCTGATCTCGCACGGCATGATCGACGATAACGTGTTCTATCAGGACTCGGTGCGCATGGCGCAGCGCCTGATCGAGATGAAGAAGGACAAGTGGGAACTAGCGAGCTATCCGCTGGAACGTCACGGCTATGTGCAGCCGGAAGCGTGGTATGACCAGTACCGCCGGATTCATGAGCTGTTTGAGCGTTCGCTCAAGCAGAAGTAATCCGCACCGCTGATCCGTCGTTCCCGCGCAGGCGGGAACCCAAGTCTTCAGCTTTGCCGCTTCGCTTGACTATGTGGCGCGCTAAATGACTTAGGTTCCCGCCTCCGCGGGAACGACGTTTTGGAGCCAGCGATAGAATCAGGTCGGCGGTTTTTCAGGGCCGTGGGCCGAGAAAATCCAGCAGGGTCAAGGCCACCACCTTGGTCGCCTTGCGCAAATCCTCCAGCAGCAACCGCTCGTCGGCCTTCTTGGCATTCGACTCTTCCACCGTGCGCGGTCCAGCGCCATACAGCACCGCCGGGATGCCATATTCGCCGTACAGCCGCGCATCCGCATACAGCGGCGTGCCGTGCGCGGGAATCTCCTCGCCCATGATCGCGCGACCATGACGTTGCAGGCTTTCCACCAATGGCGCCACGCCCGGCAAGGGCCGCAGCGCCTGCGACAGCAGCAGGCGCCGGATCTCGAGGCGAATTCCGGGCAAGCCACGCACCGCTTCCTCGATCAGGGCGCGCACCTGTGCCTCCACCGTCGCCGGGTCTTCTTCCGGGATCATGCGTCGGTCCATGCGCAACACGACCTTTCCCGGCACCACATTGGTATTGGTCCCGCCGTCGATGCGGCCGACGATCATGGTCGGCGAACCGATGCCTGCCACGGCGCTGCGGATCTTCTTCAGCGCCGGCAACTCATCGTAAATCGCATTCAGTACCTTGCTCGCGGCCTGCAGCGCGTCGACCGCTGTTTCCGGCATCGCGCCATGCCCCGCCCTGCCGTGCACGGTCACTTCCAGCTGCAGGCAGGCGTTGTGGGCGGTGACGATGCCGTAGCCGAAGCCGGCGGCGATCACGTAGTCGGGCCGGGTGAGGCCCTGGGCCAGCAGCCGGCCCGGCCCCAGCAGGCCGCCGACTTCCTCGTCGTAGGTGAAGTGCAGTTCGACCGCGCCCGATAAGGGCACTCCCAGCGCCTCCAGCGCGCGGGTCGCGAACACATAGGTGGCGAAGTCGCTCTTCGAAACCGCCGCCGCGCGCCCGTACAGATAGCCGTCCTCGATCACTGCGCCATACGGCGGCCGGGTCCAGCCCTCGCCCGGCGGCACCACGTCGCCGTGGGCGTTCAGCGCCAGCGTCGGGCCGCCGGCGCCGTACGGACGGCGCACGATCAGGTTGGTGATGCTTTCCAGGCCGTGGTCACGCACGTCCGGCGCCGGCACCGCGTGGCGCTCGACCGGCCAGCCGGCGGCCTCCAGCATGTCCGCCACCGCCTCGGCATGCGGCGCGTTATTGCCCGGCGGCGTATCGGTTGGAATCCGCACCACCTCCTGCAAGAAGGCGACCTGTTCGTCGAAGTGCGCGTCGATCCAGCCGGTGACGCGGTCATGCAAGGGATTGTTCATGGAGCCTTTCCTGTGCCAGCGCCGGCCTCGAACCAGGCCCCCACCTGGGCGCGTTCGGCATCGGTCATGTGAGTGAGATTCGCCAGCGGCATGGCCTTCAGTTGCACTGTCTGCTGGTAGATGCGGGCCGCATGCTGGCTCACCAGCTCCGGCGTGTGGAGCATCACGCCGCCCGGCGCCGCGGCGAAACCGGCTTGCGTCGGCTGCTGCGCATGGCAGGACACGCAGCGCTGGTCCATGATCGTGCGCACCGCGGCGAAGCGCGCGGCGGCGTCCACGCCGGCCGCCGCTGCGGGATCGGCGCTGGCGCGCGGCGCCGGCGCCAGCACGACCGCCAATGCCAGCAGCAGCGCCACGCCCGCGGCCGGATACCGCCATTCGATGCGGCCCTTGTGGCGCAGGTTGAAGAAGTGACGGATCAAGACCCCAGCCAGCATGATCACGCCCAGCACCGCCCAGGCATGCGGATGGTTGTAGGTCATCGCATAGTGGTTGCTGATCATGATGAACAGCACCGGCAGGGTGAAATAATTGTTGTGGACACTGCGCTGCTTGGCCTTGATGCCATGGCTCGGGTCGGGCTTCTCGCCCGCCAGCATGGCGTTCACCATCTTGCGCTGGCCGGGAATGATCAGCATCGCCACATTGGCCACCATGATGGTGCCGATCATCGCGCCCACGTGCAGGTAGGCGGCGCGGCCGCTGAGCAGGTGGGTGAGCACCCAGCTGCTGCCGACCAGCAGCAGCCAGACGGTGGCGCCGAACGCCAGCTGGTGCTGCACCAGCTTCGACCGGCACAGCAGGTCGTAGACGATCCAGCCGACCACCAGGCTGCCGATGCCGATGCCGACCGCCTGCCAGCTCGTGAGGTCGGCCACGCTGCGGTCGACCATCATCGCCTTCGCGTTCAGGTAGTAGACGACCACCAGCAGCGCAAATCCCGAGAGCCAGGTGGAATAGGCTTCCCACTTGAACCAGTGCAGTTCCGGCGGCAGCTCGGCGGGCGCCACCAGGTATTTCTGCGGGTTGTAGAAGCCGCCGCCGTGCACCGCCCATAGTTCGCCGGACACGCCCTTGCGCTCCAGGTCCGAGCCGGGCGCCGGCGGCTTGATCGTGTTGTCGAGCCAGACGAAATAGAAGGAGGCGCCGATCCAGGCGATGCCGGTGATGATGTGCAGCCAGCGCAGCAGCAGGTTGAACCACTCCAAAGCATATGGCGCCAGGTATCCGGTGTCGAACATGGGCTTCCCTTGAGAATGAACGCGGTGCAGCTGAGATGGATCGAAGATACGCTGATTCCAATTTCTGCGACATGAAATTTAGCGTATATTCAACATATCCTCCTTGATATACGTGCCACCTCGGCCGCTTGCGATGTCCAGCCTGCCCCGCAACCTCGACCTGCACCTGATCCGCATCCTCTACCTGCTGCTGGTGGAGAAGAACGTCTCGCGGGTGGCGCTCAAGCTGAACCAGCCGCAGCCCTCGATCTCGGCCTCGCTGCGTAAACTCCGTGAGCTCACCGGAGATCCGCTGCTGGTGCGCGGCGCGCGCGGCATGGTGCCGACCCAGCACGGCGAGAGCCTGTTGAAGCCGGCCAAGCGCATCCTCGACGAAGCCGAGAGCCTGTTCGTGCGCAAGGCGCCGTTCGTGCCCGAGCAGGCGACGCGCACCTTCCACATCGCCGCCCCCGACTATCTCGACGCGCGCTTCCTGCCGAACGTGGTGGCGCTGCTGCGGCGCGGCTCGCCCGGCAGCAAGGTCGTCATCCACGCCCTCGGCCCTGGCCTGGACTACCTGCGCATGATGTCCGACGGCGACATGGACCTGGTCATCGCCAACTGGGACGAGCCGCCCGCCCACCTGCACATGTCCAAGCTGTTCGAGGACCCGATCATCTGCACCATGCGCGCCGACAGCCCCTACGCCAGGCGCACGGCGCCGGACGCGATGACGCTCGAGGATTACCTCGACCTGCCCCACGTGGCCCCGACCCAGATGCTTCCGGGCTACCACGGCGTGATCGACGCCTGGCTCGAGCGCCATGGCCTGCAGCGCCGGGTGGCGGTCGAGTCGCCCTATTTCGGCGTGATTCCCTATATGCTGACCCAGAGCGACCTGGTGCTGACGACCGGCCGCCAGTTCATCCGCGCCTTCGAAAAGACGCTGCCGCTCAAGAGCTTCACGGTGCCGGTCAAATTTCCGCCGATGCGCTTCTACCAGCTGTGGCACCAGCGCGTGCACCAGTCGACCGAACACAAATGGCTGCGCGACCAGGTAAGCAGCGCGGCCAGGGCCCTCAATCAAGAATAGCCAGGAATAGACGATGCCGACGATCCAGGAGCTGAACGAACTCGATGCCGACGCTTTCACCAATGCGCTGCATGGCATCTACGAGCATTCACCCTGGATCGCGGCGCGCGCCGCCGCCGCCCGCCCCTTCGCTACCCTGGCAGCGCTCAAGCTGGCCTTGCAGGCGGCGGTCGACGGCGCAACCGATGCGCAAAGGCTGTGCCTGCTGCGCGCCCACCCCGAGCTGGCAGGCAAGGCCGCCATCGCCGGCGAGCTGACGCTCGAATCGACCGGCGAACAGGCCAGTTCAGGCCTCGATCGCTGCACACCCGACGAATACGCCCGGCTGCACGCGCTCAACGCCCAGTACAACGAACGTTTCGGCTTCCCCTTCATCCTGGCCGTGAAAGGCCCGACGGGACGCGGCCTGACGCGGCAAGCCATCATCGACACCTTCGTGCGCCGCCTCGACAACACGCTTGATGACGAGCTGCGCGAAGCGCTGCGCCAGGTGCACCGCATCGCCGAGATCCGGCTCAATGCCCTGCTCGGCATCGAGCCCTCGATCGGCGTCACCGTGATGGACTGGTGCGAAACCCTCGGCGCCATCAGCGACAGCGACGCCGACCTGACCTGCGCCTACATGACGCCGGCCCACCAGCGCACCGCCGCGACCATCGCCGGCTGGATGCGCGAGGCCGGCATGGCGGTCCTCATCGACGCCGTCGGCAATGTGGTCGGCCGCTACGCCGCCGCGCGGCCGGGCGCCAGGACCCTGATCACCGGCTCGCACTACGACACCGTGCGCAACGGCGGTAAGTACGACGGCCGGCTCGGCATCCTGCTGCCCACTGCGCTGGTCGGCCGGCTGCACGAGCGCGGCGAGCGCCTGCCCTACGACCTCGAAGTGATCGCCTTCGCTGAAGAAGAAGGCGTGCGCTATCGCAGCACCTTCCTCGGCAGCAGCGCGGTGGCCGGCGGCTTCGACCTGGCCCTGCTCGATGCGCGCGACGCCGACGGCATCCTTCTGCGCGACGCGCTGGCGGCCGCCAGCCACGATCCGGCCACCATCCCTGCCATCGCACGCGATCCCGCTACGGTGCTCGGCTTCGTCGAGGTGCACATCGAGCAGGGACCGGTGCTGCTCGAGCGCGGCCTGCCGCTGGGCGTGGTGAGCGCGATCGCGGGCAGCTCGCGCTACCTGGTCGAACTGAAGGGCGTGGCCAGCCACGCCGGCACCACGCCGATGGGCATGCGGCGCGATGCCGCCGCCGCCGCCGCTGAAATTGTGCTGCTGGTGGAAAGCCGCTGCAGCGGTCCGGCGTCACTGGTGGGCACGGTCGGCCAGCTGGAAGTGCCGGCCGGCTCGGTCAACGTGATACCCGGCGCCTGCCGCCTGTCGCTCGACATCCGCGCCGCCGACGACGCAACCCGGCTGGCGGCGGTGGACGAGATACTCGCGGGGATCAGCGCCATCTGCGCGCGGCGCGGCATCCAGGAAAAACTGTACAAGCTGCTCGAGATCGATGCCGTGCCCTGCGCGCCGCGGCTGATGGCGCAACTGGGGACCGCGGTCGAACGCGCCGGCCTGCCGTCCTTCGAGCTACCCTCCGGCGCCGGCCATGACGCGATGCGGATGGCGCAGCTGACCGAGGTCGCCATGCTGTTCGTCCGCTGCAGCAACGGCGGCATCAGCCACAATCCGCTCGAGACCATGACCGCCGACGATGCCGAGATCACGGCGCAGGTCCTGCTCGACTTCTTCCACGGCTTTCACTGATAGGGAACGGCATGCCGCTGACCTGGACCGATTCGATCGACCACATCGACTGGCACGAATTGGCCGCGCTGTACCTGGTCGCGCCGCTGGCGCGCAAGGAGCCAGACGATCTGCGCAAGGCCTTTGCCAACAGCATGTTCAGGCGCTTCGCCTTCGAGAACGGCAAGCTGGTGGCGGCCGGCCGGGTGCTGGCGGACGGCGTAGACGTTGCCTACCTGTGCGACGTCGCCCTGCTGCCCAGCCACCAGGGACAGGGGCTGGGCAAGCAGATCGTGGGCGAACTCCTCGACCTGGCGCGCGGGCACAAGAAGATCTTCCTGTACTCGGTGCCCGGCAAGGAAGGTTTCTATGCCGGCCTGGGGTTTCGCCGCATGAGCACCGCGATGGCGATCTTCGAGGACCAGGATGCGGCGACAGCGCGCGGTTACCTGGCACGCGACGACGCGTCCTAGCCGCGCCTCAGTCGTCCGGCAGCGCCGGCAGGATCAGCGTGGTCAGCAACTTCTCGGTCAACGGATGCGGCCCCGGCACGCGGAAGTTGGTGGTGGTGATGACCACCACCGTATCCCACTCCGGCAGCACGTAGACCTTGTTGCCGCCCATTCCCGACATCGCATAGGTGGCCACCTTCCGCTCGCCCACGGTGAACGGCTGCAGCCACCACAGATAGCCGTAATCGACGCCCTCGCGTACCTGCGCATGCGGCTTGATCGAGCGCTCGACCCAAGCCTGCGGCAGCACCTGCCTGCCGGCCCACTTGCCGCCGTCCAGGTAGAGCTGGCCCAGCTTCCACAGGTCGCGGCTGCGCAGGCTCAGGCTCCCGCCGGTCATCGCCGCACCCGATGGCTGCACCTGCCACTTGACCGGCTCGATGCCCAGCGGCTTGAACAACACCTCGTCGGCGAAGTCCTGTACGCTGCGTCCCGTCGCGCGCTCCAGCAGCGGCGCGATCAGAGCCGTGCCCGCGGTGCAGTAGCTGAAGGCGCGGCCATAGGGCTGCTTGGCGGGCGGCGGCGTCCATTCCGGGAAGCCGCGCACCAGCAGGTCGAGATAGAAGCGGCTCCAGTCCTCGATCAGGTACATGCGTTCCTCGTGCCCGCGTGAGAACTCGTTGAAATCGTCGCATTCGACGATGGAACTCATGGTGAGCAGGTCTTCGACCGTGATGCGGTCCTTGCGCGGGTCGGGATGCGCGACCGGCATCTTGTCCTTGAAGAAGGGCATGACCGGCGCATCGACCGTGAGCAGCTTGCGCTCGACGGCCGCCCACGGTCTTGGTCACCGAACGCGTATTGCGCAGCCCTTGCGCGCCTTCGCCGTCGAAATACTGCTCGTAGAGCACCTTGCCGTGGCGCGCCACCACCACGCTCGTGATCTGCTTGAAGTTGCCGGCCTTGATCTCGGTGGTAACTGCGTCGAAACTTGCTGCGCCGGCGCCGCCCGCCGCCACGGCATAGACCACGACAATCGCACATCGAAGAAACTTGCGCATGCACCCCTCCTCGTTATGAAAAATGGCAATCTAGTGCGCGCCCCGCCCCCTCATCATGAGGCCATAGACCACGGCGGCAATCGCGACGCCGACGAACCACGCATAGGTGTAGATCGTCTTGAAGACATCGCCGACATCGGGGAAACTGGCCGGGAAAGCCGCATTCAGGAAGCCCGGGATATTGGGCAGCACGCCCAGCACGAAGGCCGCCAGCGCCGCCTTGTTCCAGCCATTGCCATAGCCGTAGATGCCATCGTGGCGATACAGCTGGTCGACATCGAGCGCGGTCTTGCGCACCAGGTAGTAGTCGACGACCAGCACGCCGGCGATCGGTCCCAGCAAGGCCGAGTAACCGACCAGCCAGGTCATGATGTAGTTCTGGGTCGACTCCAGGATCTTCCACGGCATCATGAGCAGCGCCAGCCCGGCCGTGATGTAGCCGCCGGTGCGATAGCTGATGCGGCGCGGCGCCAGCGCCGAGAAATCGTAGGCCGGGCCGACCAGGTTGGCCGCGAGGTTCACGCTGACCGTATCGACCAGCAGCACGATCAGGGCCACCAGCACCGCGATGCCGGTCATGCGGCTGGCCAGATCGACCGGGTCCCACAGCGCCTTGCCGTACAGGACCACGGTGGCCGAGGTGACGATCACCGCCAGCGCCGCCAGCAGGCCCATGGGCAGCGGCAGGCCGACGGTCTGGCCGATCACCTGGTCGCGCTGCGATTTGGCGAAGCGGGTGAAGTCGGGAATATTCAGCGCGAGGGTCGCCCAGAAGCCGATCATGGCGGTGAGCGACGGCCAGAAGGTAGACCAGAACTGCCCCTCCTTCGGCCCGCCGGGCACGAACTGCGAGCGCTGCTCGAGCAGCGGACCGAAACCGTCGCCGCCGACCTGCCTGTGCACCCACCACAGCAACACGAAGCAGATCGCGATTTTCAAGGGCGCGGTCCAGGTCTCGAGCTGGCGGATCGATTCCATGCCGTGCACCACGAAGTACAGCTGGATCGCCCAGAACGCGAGGAAACAGGCTAGCTGCGCCAGGTTGATGCCTAGCCAGCCGAGCACTTCGCCGCCGATCGGGGCACCGTTCATCACGCCCAGCAAGGTATGGATCATGCTGCCGCCGAACCAGGTCTGGATGCCGTACCAGCCGCAGGCGACGATGGCGCGCATCAGCGCCGGCAGCTTGGCCCCCTTGGTGCCGAACGAGGTGCGCGCCAGCACCGCATACGGAATGCCATATTTTGCGCCGGCATGGCCGATCAGCAGCATCGGAACCAGCACGATGGCATTCGCCAAAAAGACGGTCAGCACCGCCTGCCAGCCCGACATGCCCGCCTCCACCAGGCTGGCCGACAGCGTGTAGGCGGGGATGCACATGACCATGCCCACCCACAGAGCGGCGAAGTGGTACCAGCGCCAGGTGCGCTGCGCTGCGGTGGTCGGAGCGAGGTCGTCGTTCCACAGGTCGTTGCCGGTAAAGGTCGGATGAGTCACGGTGCGCTTCGGTTGAATCGATGCGCGCGAGTGTAACGCAAACGTCAATACGGCGCGAAAACCTCAGGCCTGCAAGTCGGCATGGATCGCCTGCGCCGCCTGCAGGCCGTGACGGCGCGCCTGCGTCGATTCCAGGCGCGCCGCCACGCAGTCGCCGCCGGCATAGATGCCCGGCAGCGCGGTGCGAAAGCACCCGTCGACCTCGACCCGGTCGCCCTCGCGCGACTGCTGGCGCACCAGCGAATCGCGTTCGGCCCCGGCGGCGCGGCCCACCGCCTTGAACACGGCGTGGGCGGCGATCTCGGTGAAGCCGCCGGTATCGACCACGCGGTCGCCCAAGAGGCGGGTCTGCTCGAAGCGCACCGACCCGACCGCGCCGCGTTCGTCGCGCAACACCTCGAGCGGCGCGACCCAGCCGCGCACCCGCACGAAGCAGGCGCGCGCGACTTCTTCTTCGCGGCCGTCGGGCGTCAGGGCGTGGCGCAGCGCCAGGGTCACGTCCTGGGCGCCCAGCTGCTTCAGGCGCGCCGCCATGCCGACCGCGCCGCGGCTGGCGCCGATCACGATGGCGCGTTGCGGCACCGGCAGCGCCAGCAGGTCGTCCAGCGCATACACGGCGGCGAGCCGCCGGCCGGCATCGACCAGGCCGGCCGGATCGCTGCCGGACAGCGCCAGCACGCGGCTGGACGCCAGGCCGACGCCGAGGAAGATCGCGTCGTGCCACAGGTGCAGGTCGGCCAGCTCGAGGTCGACGCCCAGCTTGCGGCCGTATTCGCAGCGGATGCGGCCCTGCGCCACCAGGCGCTCGAACAGCGCGTGTTCGGAGGCGCTCGCTGGCAGCGTTTCATACATGCGCTCGCGTGAGCGCGCTTCGTACAGCACGACGCCATTGCCGAGCAGCGCCAGGCGGATGGCGCAGGCCATGCCGGCCATGCCGGCGCCGACCACGGCCACCTGCTTGCCGGTCGGCGGCGCCGGTTCGCCGGCCAGGAGGGAAGATTCTTCGGATGCGGACAGGTCCAGGGCGTCGGTGGTGGCGGTCATCGGTCTCTCTTTCTTCTCAGGCGGGGCGTGGTGCGCCCTCTTGGGTATCTCGGGACACTCAGTCAGGACACTCACTCAGGCCAGTTGCGTCAAGACCTTGGCCAGCTTGCCGAACAATTCGTCGACGTGGTGTTTCTCAAGTACCAGCGGCGGCGACAGCGCGATGATGTCGCCCGTGATGCGAATGAGCAGGCCGTCGGCGAAGGCCTGCTTGAGCGCCGCATAGCCGCGCGCACCAGGCTGGCCCGCGATCGGCGCCAGCTCGATGGCGGCGATGATGCCGATCGAACGCAGGTCGATCACGTGCGGCAGGCCGCGCAGCGATTGCAGCGCTTCCTCGAAATATGGCTGCATGCGCGCCGCGTTCTCAATCACTCCCTGTTCGCGGAACACGTCCAGTGTGGCCAGCGCTGCGGCGCAGGCCAGCGGGTGGCCGGAATAGGTATAGCCGTGGAACAGCTCGATCCCGGCCGGCCCTTCCATGAAGGCGTCATGGATGAAAGCCTTGCTGAACACCGCGCCCATCGGCACCGCGCCATTGGTGATGCCCTTGGCCGTGGCCATCAGGTCGGGTTCGACGCCGAACCAGTCGCCGGCGAACGGCGTCGTCAGGCGCCCGAAGCCGGTGATGACTTCGTCGAAGATCAAGAGGATGCCGTGGCGGTCGCAGATCTCGCGCAGGCGCTTGAGATAGCCCTTGGGCGGAATCAGCACGCCGGTCGAGCCGGATACGGGTTCGACGATCACCGCCGCGATGGTCGACGGGTCGTGCAGCGTCACCATGCGTTCGAGGTCTTCGGCCAGTTCGACGCCGTGTTCCGGCTCGCCGCGTGCGTAGGCATTGCGCTCCAGGTCATGCGTGTGGCGCAGGTGGTCGACGCCCGGCAGCAGCGGTCCGAAATGCTTGCGGTTGGCGCCGATGCCGCCGACCGAGATGCCACCGAAGCCCACGCCATGGTAGCCGCGCTCGCGGCCGATCAGGCGCGTGCGTCCGCCCTCCCCGCGCGCGCGGTGGTAGGCCAGCGCCATCTTGAGCGCGGTGTCGACGGCTTCCGATCCCGACCCCGTATAGAACACGTGGCCGAAGCGGTGGCCACTGAACTCCATCAGGCGTTCGGCCAGTTCGAAGGCGGCCGGGTGGCCCATCTGGAAAGTGGGTGCGTAGTCGAGCTGACCGGCCATGGCGGCGATGGCTTCGGCGATCTTCGGCTGGCCGTGGCCGCAGGGCACGCACCACAGGCCGGCGGCGCCGTCGAGCAGCTCGCGGCCGTCGACGTCGCGGTAATACATGCCTTTGGCGGAGACCAGCAGGCGCGGATCGCGCTTGAAGTCGCGGTTATTGGTAAATGGCATCCAGAAGGATGACATCGCGGAAGGCCTGGATTCATACATGATGCGCTCCCCCTCTCGATGGCGCTCTGAAGCATTGAAGTTTGAACAAGAATGACGCGTCTTGCAACAGGCACACGGTTGGCGGCATGCGCATCCGCAAAAAACATGCATGGCGCATCGTGTCGGCGGCGGGAAAGGCCATGAGTCCCAGCCCTGTCTACAAGCCTCACGGCAGTGGTATGCTAGCGCTTATCACACTGGCAATGCGAACCATGTCGACTTATATCACCCCTGTCCTGACCACCGAACGCCTGGTGCTGCGCCCGCTGGCCGCGAGCGACGCGCCGGCCCTGTACACCATCTTTTCCGACCCGGCCGTGGTGCGCTACTGGAGCACCGAGTCGTGGACCGACATCTCCTTCGCCGAAGCCGCCATCGCCCGCGCGCAGGAGGCCTACCGCGACGAAACCGAGCTGCGCTTTGCGATCGAGCTCGCCTCGAGCCGCGAACTGATCGGCACCGTGGGCCTGCACCACTTCTTCAATCAGAACAATCGCTGCGAACTCGGCTACGCGCTGGGTAGCGCGCACTGGGGCAAGGGCTATGCCTTCGAAGCGCTGCGGACCGCGCTGGACCATGGCTTCCGCGAGGTCGGCCTGAACCGGGTCGAGGCCGACATCGATCCACGCAACGAGGCATCAGGCCGCCTGCTGGAAAAACTGGGCTTCCGCAAGGAGGGTTACATGCCGCAGCGCTGGCTGGTGCACGGCGAGTATGCCGACACCGTCTTTTACGGCCTGCTGCGCGACTACTGGAACGACAGGACGGCCCACTGATGGCAACACGGAATCACACGATGAAGGCCCTGGCAGCAGGCTCGACCCTGGCGCTGTCCCTGCTGGCCATGGCGCCGCAATCGGCCGCGGCCCAGGCCACGCTGCCGACCTGGCGCGAGATCATGATCTATGCGACCGACGCCGGCTATCCGGCGGTGCTCGCGCAGCGCGGCGTACAGGGCAATGTGACGGTCGAACTGGCCCTCGACGACAAGGGCCGCAAAGGCGTGGTTTCGGTGCGCGACTCCTCGCGCTCGGCCGAACTCGATGCGCTGGCGCTGGCCATGGCAAGGCGGCTGGACATCCCCGCCAGCGGCGAACACCGCAACGGCCTGGTGATCTTCAAGTTCAAGAAAGACCACAGCACCACCATCGCCACCAAGAGCTGCGCCGATTTCAACGTCGATGCCGCCTGGCAGGCCGCCACCTTCCCGGAACGCAGCCTGCGCGAGTTGCCGGTGACCTATGAAAGCATCGGCACGCTGATCTACAGCATGCACCGCGAAGGCTCGGCGCGCCAGGCCTTTCCGGCCATGGAACCCGTGCTGAACGCCACAGTGGCGGCCTGCGCGCGCACGCCCGAGGCCGGCATGCTCGACGTAATGCGGCAAGAAGCGCTCAAGCTGATCGAGCAATAAATTGAGCAACAAGGCGTATTGACGGGGCCGAAAGCGTCCCCGTTCATCCGCCCTCACGACTGCTCGTCCCCGGATTCGCCCCGTTTATCGGATCGCTCTTGGCGTAACATGGGTGCATCCCTACAGTAGGGTCATCATTGTTAGAAAGGACTTGCACGAATGAAAACCATTCATACGCCTACCAGTCGCTTCCAATCGATCCTGCGTAATATGGAAGTTGCTGGCCGCACTACCTGGCGCCTGGCGAAGTCCAGCGCCCGTTCGCTGCGCCGCATGCCGTGGCCAGTGCTGCTGGTGATCGCGATCGTACTGGCGGCCCTGATCACCATCGTGCCGATCGTGCTTGCGCTGTTCGTCGGCCTGCTGCTGCTCAAATTCCTCGCCATCGCCATCTTCGGCCGCGAGCCGCGCCGTATCAAGCACTACACGCAAGAGTAAAACCATGGCCGCCGCCCAGATCAACCGCGCACTCGACTTCGTCCGCGACGCTTTCCGCGAAGCGGGCGTGCTGTGGTGGCGCTTCTTCGACTGGCTCGCCCTGATCGAGTGGCGCCAGCTCTACCTGGTCTGGTTCCTGGTGTTCGTCACCGGCATGTTCGTCAAGCTGACGGAGCCGGCGATCTGGTTCATCCTGATCTCGTTCGGGGTCAAGGTGCTGGCCGGCGGCAAGCGCCGCGCCGAGCTGCTGGCGCGCGACGCCTCGACCAAGGCCGACGTCGCCAATCTCGAGCGGCGCCTGACCGAGGCGCAGATGGCCACGCTCCAGGCCCAGGTCGAGCCGCACTTCCTGTTCAACACGCTGGCCCTGATCGGCCAGCTGATCGAGACCGACCAGAAAGAAGCGGCGCGCGTGCACGGCCACCTGATCGAATACCTGCGCGCCTCGCTGCCGCAGATGCGCAACACCAAAGGCGCCGGTGGTACCTTGGGCAAACAGGTCGAGCTGTCGCGTGCCTACCTGTCCATCATGCAGGCGCGCATGAAGGAAAGGCTGGCGGTGCGCTTCGAGGTGCCCGACTTCCTCGGCAGCGCGCCGTTCCCGCCGATGATGCTGCAGACGCTGATCGAAAACGCGATCAAGCACGGCCTGGAGCCGAAGGTTGCCGGCGGCACGATCACGGTGCGCGCGCGAGTCGAAGGCGCTACCCTGTGCGTCGACGTGTGCGACGACGGCGTCGGCTTCAACCTGCATGCCGGCAGCGGCGTCGGCCTGGCCAATATCCGCGAGCGGTTGGCGCTGTTGTACGGCAAGGATGCCGAACTCGTGATCGAAGCCCTGCCCGGCGGCGGCGCCTGCGTGTCGATCCACCTGCCCTATCGCATGACGGAAGACGGCTGATGGCGCACCCGCAACCGACGGCCCTGATCGCCGATGACGAAGCGCCGATGCGCGACCAGTTGCGCGCGCGCCTGCATGAGGCCTGGCCCGAGCTGCGCATCGTGGCCGAGGCGGCCAACGGCGCCGAAGCGGTGGCGCTGGCGCTCGAGCACAAACCCGACATCGCCTTCCTCGACATCCGCATGCCGGGCATGGGTGGCATCGATGCCGCGCGCCAGATGTACGAGCACTGCCACATCGTGTTCGCCACCGCCTACGACCAGTACGCGGTCGAGGCCTTCGAGCAGGGCGCCATCGATTATCTGCTCAAGCCCGTCACCCTGGCGCGCCTGGAAACCACGGTGGCGCGCCTGCGCCGCCGGTTGGAGCACACGCCGCAGGACATCGGCGCGCAACTGGCCCGCCTGGCGCAGCTGGGCGACCAGTTGCTGGTACGGAACGGGACTACTGCCGCCAAACCGGCCTATATGCGCTGGATCCAGGCCCAGTCAGGCAACAGCCTGCGCATGGTGAGCACGCGCGAAGTGCTGTTCTTCCAGTCGGACGACAAGTACACGCGGGTGCAGACCGCCACCGCCCAGCACCTGATCCGCAAGACGCTCAAGGAACTGGAAGAAGAGCTGGACCCGGACGAGTTCTGGCGCATCCACCGCTCGACGCTGGTGCGCGTGGATGCGATCGCAGAGGTGCGACGCGACCTGCGCGGACGCCAGATGCTCAGCCTGCGCGGCTATCCGGAAGAGCTGGAAGTGAGCCGCAACCACGGCGCGCTGTTCCAGCAGATGTAAAGCTTCTCAGGGCTGCGCCGGCGTGTTCTGGTAGTTGTTCTTGACCCGCACGTAGTGCTCGGCCGAGTAGCGCAACCAAGTCTCTTCGGCATCCGTCAGCGGACGCACCTTCTCGGCCGGCCGGCCCATATACAGGAATCCGCTTTCCAGGCGCTTGCCCGACGGGACCAGGCTGCCTGCGCCCAGGATCACCAGATCTTCGACCACCACATCGTCCATCACGATGCTGCCCATGCCGATCAGGCAATCGTTGCCGATGCGGCAGCCGTGCAGGATGACCGAATGGCCGACCGTGACGTAGTCGCCGATGACCAGGGGCGAGCCCTGCGGCTTGTGCGGCGTGCGGTGGGCAACGTGGCCCATCGTCAGGTCCTGGATATTGGTGCAACTGCCGATGACGATGTCGTTGACGTCGCCGCGCAGCACGGCGTTGCACCAGATGGAGGAATCGGCGCCGATGCGTACGTTGCCGATGACCTGGGCCGATGCGTGGAGGTAGACGCCGTCGGCGAGTTGCGGGAGGGCGTCGAGGTAGGGAGCGATTGGCATGATGGCCGCCATCTTATCCAGTTTGCGCCGGCTTGGGCAATCCCTCGGCCGCGTCATGGGCGCGACATCGTTTGCTGCTATGCTGGGCCGCTCCTGCCCTCGGTCCGCCCATGCCACCACACCCAGCAGCTCCTGCCTCCTCTGTGTGGCCCATCTTCTGGATCTTCCTGAAACTCGGCCTGACATCATTCGGCGGTCCGACCGCCCATCTAGGTTACTTTCGCAACGAGTTCGTCCTGCGCCGCCAGTGGCTCGACGATGCGCGCTATGGCGACCTGGTGGCGCTGTGCCAGTTCCTGCCCGGACCGGCGTCGAGCCAGGTCGGTTTTGCACTGGGAGTCCTGCGCGGCGGCGGGCTGCGCGGCGGCCTCGCGGCATGGATCGGCTTCACGCTGCCTTCAGCGCTGCTGATGTTCGCTTTCGCGCTGGGCGCCGCAACGCTTGCAGGACCGACTGCGGCGGGCGTCGTGCACGGCCTCAAGCTGGTGGCGGTGACCGTGGTGGCGCAGGCGGTATGGGGCATGGCGCGCACGCTCACGCCGGACCGCCGGCGCATCGCGATCGCGCTCGCGGCCATTGCGATCGTGGTTCTGGTCGATGGGCCGGCCGGGCAACTGGCCGCCATCACCGCGGGCGCTGGCGCGGGATACTGGCTGTGCCAGGGTCCGGTTGCACAGCCCGATGCGGAGCTGTCCATGCTGGTTGGCCGCCATGCCGGCGTGATGGCGCTCGTGCTGTTCGGCGTCCTGCTGATTGGGCTGCCGCTGTCGGCCGGCCTGACGGAACATCGCCCGCTGGCGCTGTTCGATGCCTTCTATCGCTCCGGCGCGCTGGTCTTTGGCGGCGGCCACGTGGTGCTGCCACTGCTGCAGGCCGAGACAGTCGCCAGCGGCTGGATCCCGAACGAGACTTTCCTGGCCGGCTATGGACTTGCCCAAGCGCTGCCCGGGCCCCTGTTCGCGTTTGCCGCTTTCCTCGGCGCTCAGGCCGGCATGACGGCGAGCACGCTCGCTGGCGCCGCGATTGCCCTCCTGGCGCTATTCCTGCCTGGCCTGCTGCTAGTCTACGGGACGCTACCGTTCTGGGACCGTCTCCGCCGTCATGCCACCGCGCGTCACGCGATGATGGGTGCGAACGCTGCCGTGGTCGGCATCCTGGCCGCCGCGCTGGCCAACCCTGTGTGGACGAGCGCCGTGTTCGACGTATGCGATGCTGGCATCGTGCTGGCCGGCTTCCTGTTGCTGGCGGTCTGGAAAGCGCCGTCGTGGATCGTCGTGATCCTGTCGGCGGCGGCAGGCGTCATGCTGGGTTAGCCGAATAATCCCTCGTCCGAGCCGTCGCCGTCGAAGAAGCCACCCAGGCTGTCGTCGTTGTTGTCGGCCAAGCTGTCGCCGCCACCCGGTTCGTCGATCGCCCCAATGCCGGCCTGGTCCGCCAGCGCCCCGCCCCCTGCCGCCTCGGCGGCGCCGCCGTCGGCCGCATTGTCGGCCAGCAGATGGTTCGAAGCGCCCTGCCCGTCATTGCCCAGCAGGTTGCCGATGCCGTGGAACAGGAAGCTGCCCGCCGCCACGCCGGCCGCCGTGGCCGCCACCGTGCCCAGCATGCTGCCGCCGGCGCCGCCCAGGAAGCCGCCACTTTTCGCCGGCTGGGCATGCGGTGCGGAGCCTGTCGGTCCGTTTTGCTGGTACGCCCCCTGCTTGACGCCCGGGACGGGATTCGAAGGCTGGCCTTGCGCGGAGTTGCCCCATTGATTGGCGTCGAGGAAGCCCCCGCCGCCCTTGCCGCCCTGGTTTTCGAGCTCGGCGATGCGCGTCTTGGCATTGCCCAGCGCCTGCTCCACCAGCAGCGCGCGCTGCACCAGCAGGTAGGCGGCGTCCGGCTGCTGGGCCACGGCACGCTGGATCAGCGCGTCGGCATCGGGGTCTTTGGTGACGCCCCTGGCCTGGACGAGTTGGCCGAGGAAGTCCTGCAAGGTTTTTTCGTCTGACGGATTCATAACGGGCTCCTGTTTGAAGAATGGCTATCCCTTATGTTGTGGATCAGTTATCCAAATTTCAAGCGCCAACGCCACCTGCGTTACCATCGGAGGTCTGCCACCTCACAGGAGATTGCAATGAGCTCAACCGTTGTGCCCTGCCTGCGCTACCGCGATGCGCCCGCAATCATAGAATGGCTCTGCAAAAATCTAGGTTTCGAAAAACGACTGGTGATACCTGGCAAGAATGCAGAGATCAGCCACGCCGAACTCACCCTCGGTGACGGCATGGTCATGATCGGTAGCCACGCAGATGATTCTTACGGTCAACTGCTGACAACGCCAGAGCAGTCCGGCGGCCTGCAGACGCAGACCATCTGGATCCACATCGACAGTGCCGACGACGTCTATTCGCGTGTGGTGGAGAGCGGCGCGACCATCATTATGCAGATCGACGACGTGCCCCAGGGTGGCCGGGCCTTTGCGTGCCGGGACCCGGAAGGCCATGTGTGGCAGGTCGGCACATATAATCCCTGGCAGGCCTGATGCTCGCTCATGGACTGCTAGTTTGCTATGCTAGCGACCGGTCGCCGCTCGCTATTTGCCGCGAGCGGCATTCATCATTTCAAGGAAGCACAACATGGTCTCGCTGCAAGAGCAGTTACTAAAAGCCGGCCTGGTCGACAAGAAGAAGGTCAGGCAGGTCAACCAGGACAAGAGCAAGCAACACAAGGAAGTGTTGCGCACCGGCGTGGAAAAGGTTAACCAGTCGCGTGAAGCGGCGCTCGAGATGCAGCGCAAGAACGCGGAGCGGGCGCGCGAGCTGAACGCCCAGCGCGACGCCGACGCCGCCCAGAAGGCCATCCTGGCGCAGATCGCCCAGCTGGTGCAGCAGAATAAACAGTCGAAGGGCAAGGGCGACGTGCCCTACAACTTTACCTTCGGCACCAAGATCGAGCGCATCCACGTGACGTCGCAGATCGTCGAGCACCTGGTGGCGGGACGCCTGGTGATCGTCCACATGAATGGCAGCTTCGAACTGGTGCCGCGCGTGATCGGCGAGAAGATCGCCCAGCGCGATGCCTCGATCGTGGTCCAGATCAAGAAGAAGGTGCAGGAAGTGGAAGAAGACGATCCGTACGCGGATTACAAGATTCCGGACGATCTGATGTGGTAATCGAAAGGCGGCCCCGCCGATATCCAGACGGGGCCGCCAGACGAACGCTTATTGCTTCGTCTTGTTTTCAACTTCCTGCACGTCCGAACGTGTCTTGTCCTTGGACCGCTCGTCCTCTTTCTTCGGCTGCCCCATGCCGGATGCAGTCGTCTCCTGCTTGCTGCTGCCCTGGAAGTCAGGGTCGACGATGTTCGCGCTTTCCGGCCCTTCCGCGGCCGGGTTCTCCCGCTTGTCGCGGTCGGTATTGGCCGGGATCTGCCGATCGACAGTTCCCGTCCGTTCAGCCTGGGTTGTATTCGAACTGGTCTTGTCCGCCTGGGCCGCGGCGCTCGCCGCGATGATCACACCACTCAACAGCACGATGACTTTCTTCATGACTACCTCCAATTCCAGGTTAAGCATATAAGGATGACATCATGGTGGTGCCCGAATCCCGGATCACAAGGCCTGCTTACACGCCCAGGTCACGGCCCCCGAAGGCATTCGGCAACTGCGCCGCCGCGGTGGTCTCGAATACATCGCCGTTCAGATTAGTCAGCACCACCGGCAATTCGTTGCCGCCCAGCTCCAGAATCACCTGGCGGCAGGCGCCGCAGGGCGCGATCGGCCCCTCGGTCTGGCCGATCACGGCCAGGGCCGCGAAATCGCCCGGCTGGTAGCCGCTGGCGATGGCGCTGAACAAGGCGGTGCGCTCGGCACAGTTGCACAGTCCATAGGCGGCGTTCTCCACATTACAGCCGCGGAAGATGCGGCCGTCCTTGCACTCCAGCGCGGCGCCCACCTTGAATTTCGAGTACGGGGCATAGGCCAGCTCGCGCGCGGCGCGTGCTTCATCGATCAGTTTCGCGTATTTCATGGTGTGGCTCACGGACGAACGGTGCGGTGGATCATCGGCTCGACGGCCGGCTTTTCAGACGCGATACGGTAGGCGGCCTGCACCTGGCGGACGGCCTGCTCCGCGGCTTGACTGGAGCGCGCATGCACCATCGCCAGCGGCTGGCCGACGGCGATCGCGTCGCCCAGTTCCACCAGCCCGGTCAGGCCGACGGCGAAGTCGATCGCATCCTGCGGACGCACGCGGCCACCGCCCAGCGCCACCACGGCCAGGCCCAGTTCGCGGGTATCGACCGCACTCGCATAGCCGGCCTGCAGCGCAGGCGCGGGCACGATGACCGGCGCCGTTTCCAGGTGCGCGTCGGGCTTGTCCATCAGGTCGGCCGGGCCGCCCAGGGCGCTGACCATGCGTGCGAAACGCTCGGCGGCTTCGCCCGAATCGAGGGCTGCCTGCAGCTTCGCGCGCGCTTCCTGCTCGCTCGACGCCAGGCCGGAGATGACCAGCATCTCGGCGCATAGCGCCATCGTCACCTCGTGCAGGCGCGCCGGGCGCGATTTGCCGCTCAGGTAGTCGATCGCGACGCGCACTTCGACGGCATTGCCGGCGGCGTGGCACAGCGATTCGTTCATGCCGGTCAGGATGGCCGAGGTGCGGGTGCCGGCGCCGTTGCCGACGTTGACGATCGATTCGGCCAGCTCCAGCGATTTCGCCGGTGTCGGCATGAAGGCGCCGCTGCCGACCTTCACGTCCATCACCAGCGCGTCCAGGCCCGCCGACAGCTTCTTGGACAGGATCGAGCCGGTGATCATGGCCACCGATTCCACGGTCGCCGTGGTGTCGCGGATGCTGTAGAAACGCTTGTCGGCCGGCGCCAGCTGGGCGGTCTGACCGATGATGGCCACGCCCACGTCTTGCACCACCTGGCGGAATTTTTCCGGTTCCGGCACGGTACTGTAGCCCGGGATCGAATCGAACTTGTCGAGCGTACCGCCGGTGTGGCCCAGGCCGCGGCCCGAGATCATCGGCACGAAGCCGCCGCAGGCCGCGATCATCGGTCCCAGCATCAGCGAGACCACGTCGCCGACGCCGCCGGTCGAGTGCTTGTCGACCACCGGGCCGGGCAGGTTCAGGGATTTCCATTCCATGACCTGGCCCGAATCGCGCATCGCCAGGGTGAAGGCAACGCGTTCGTCCATCGTCATGTCGTTGAAGTAGACCGCCATGGCGAACGCCGCGATCTGGCCTTCGGTGACGCTGCCGTCAGGGATGCCGCGCACGAAGAACTGGATCTCTTCGGCGGAGAGGACGCCACCGTCGCGCTTCTTGCGGACGATTTCTTGGGGGAGGAACATGATTGTGTCCGTTCTCACTAATAGCTTGAAAACGTCATTCCCGCGGAGGCGGGAATCCAAGTGAGCTAGCGTAACGCGAACGACTTGGATTCCCGCCTGCGCGGGAATGACGGGGTTTTGAGGTTCCGGGCTGTTTAATTACACGCCGTACGGAATCCAGACATTCTTGACCTGGCTCGCATGCTGCAGCACCGTGCGGCCGCAGGCCTGCTTCGGATCGAACCAGTCGCGGCCCTTCGCGCCACCCGTCCAGGTGCGCTTGAGCGATTCGGCCGACAAACGCTCGACTTCAGCGCAGCCTTCCGCCGAACCATCATGCCGCCACACCGCATCGATATCGCCATGCGTCGCCAGCGTACGCGCCAGCTCGTCGGCCGAACCGGTGACGATGTTGAGCGCGCCGCCCGGCAGGTCGGACGTATCCAGCACCTGGTACAGGTCGATCGCCGACAGCGGATGCTGTTCCGACGGCACCGCCACCACGCGGTTGCCCAGCGCCAGCGCCGGCGCCACCAGCGAGATGAAGCCCAGCAGCGGGTTCTCGTTCGGGCACACGATGCCGATCACGCCGACCGCTTCATTCAGCGCCACAGTGATGCCGTGCATCGGCGGCTGGTGCGCCGCGCCGTCGTACTTGTCGGCCCACGCCGCCCAGTAGAACAGGCGCTCGATCGAGGCTTCCACTTCACGCGCCGCATCCTTCGAACCGGTCTGCTGCGCGATGCGCTGGGCGAATTCGTCGGCGCGGATCGCCAGGTTCTCGGCGATGTAGTACAGCACCTGCGCGCGGTTGTGCGCGGTCGCCTTGGTCCAGCCGGCGGCCTTGTGCGCCGCTTCCACGGCGTTGCGGATGTCCTTGCGGCTGCCTTCGCCGATATCGGCCAGGAAGTCGCCATTGGCGCCGTTGATGGCGCGGCTGTAGGCGCCATCAGGGCGGGCCTGCTTGCCGCCGATGTACAGCTTGGCGGTGCGGTCGACCGCGAACGGGCTGTCTTCCTGCGCCGGCTTGGCCTTGGCCTTGTCGGCCACGACCGGCGCCGATGGACGCGCATCTTCTGCCAGCGGCGTCAGGTACTCGTACATGCCCTCTTTGCCGCCTTCGCGGCCATAACCCGATTCCTTGTAGCCGCCGAAGCCGCAAGCGGCATCGAACTGGTTCGCGGTGTTGATCCACACCACGCCGGCCTTGATCTGCGGGACCACGTCCAGCGCCAGGCTGATCGACTCGCTCCACACGCAGGCGGCCAGGCCGTACACGGTGTTGTTCGCCAGTTGAACGGCTTCGGCCGGGGTGCGGAAGCTCATCGCCACCAAGACTGGGCCAAAGATTTCGGCCTGGGCCACGGCGGCCGAGGTCGAAGCACCCGTGATCAGGGTCGGCAGGTACCACGAACCGGTCGCTGCCAGTTCCACATTCGGCTGCCACACTTCGCAACCCTCGGCGCGCGCCGATTCCACGAGACCGTGGATGCGTTGCTGCTGCACCGGATCGACCAGCGCGCCGATATCGTTCGATTTATCCAGCGGCGAGCCGACGCGCAGGTTCTGCATGCGCGCCTTCACTTTACCGATGAAGCGCTCATAGACCGATTCCTGCACCAGCAGGCGCGAACCGGCGCAGCAGACCTGGCCCTGGTTGAACCAGATCGAATCGACCAGGCCTTCGACCGCCGCATCCAGGTCGGCATCGTCGAACACGATGAACGGCGACTTGCCGCCCAGTTCCAGCGACAGCTTCTTGCCGCTACCGGCAGTGGCCTTGCGGATCAGGCGACCGACTTCGGTCGAGCCGGTGAAGGCGATCTTGTCGATGCCGGGGTGATTCACGATGGCTTCGCCCACGCGGCCGTCGCCGGTCACGATGTTGACGACACCGGCCGGCACGCCGGCGCGCTGGCAGATCTCGGCGAACAGCAGCGCGGTCAGCGGCGTGTACTCGGCCGGCTTGAACACGACGGTGTTACCGGCGGCCAGCGCCGGTGCGATCTTCCATGCCAGCATCAGCAGCGGGAAGTTCCACGGCACGATCTGGCCCACCACGCCCACGGCGCGGTAGTCGGCGAATTCTTCCGACTGCAATTGCGCCCAGCCGGCGTGATGATAGAAGTGACGCGCGGCCAGCGGCAGGTCGGCATCACGGGTTTCGCGGATGGTCTTGCCGTTATCCAGCGTTTCGAGCACCGCGAACAGGCGCGCATGCTTCTGCAGCAGGCGCGACAGCGCGTACATGATTTTTGCGCGGCCATGGCCGCCGAGTGCAACCCAGCCCGGCTGGGCGCGGCGTGCGGCGGCGACGGCGCGTTCGACGTCGTCGTTGCTCGCCTGCGTGACCTGTGCCAGTTCGCTGCCGTCGGCAGGATTATTGGTGGCGAAGGTCTCGGCGGCGTCCGACCATGCGTTGTCGATGAACAGCCCGAAACGGCGACCATGCTGGTCCAGCCACGCGAGCGCTTCCTTGGTACTCTCTGGTGCAGGACCGTAATCCATGGTGTTAAGAATCTCTTTGATTGTTGGCATGACGAAGTCCGAAATTAAGGTTGCGCGTGGCGATGAGCGGCCGAGTAGTTGCCGGTCACGTAGTGCTCCAGCTGGCGCTCGATGTCGGTCAGCAGGCTGGAAGCGCCGATGCGGAACAGGTGCGGCTGCAGCCAGTCGTTGCCCAGTTCTTCCTTCATCACGGTCAGGTATTGCAGCGCCGACTTGGCGCTCGAGACGCCGCCGGCCGGCTTGTAGCCGACCTGGAAGCCGGTCAATTCGTAATAGTCGCGAATCGCGCGCACCATCACCAGCGACACCGGGATGGTGGCGTTGACGCCTTCCTTGCCGGTCGAGGTCTTGATGAAGTCCGCGCCTGCCATCATGCAGACCATTGATGCCTTGGCCACGTTTTCCAGGGTCACCAGGTCGCCGGTGGCGAGAATCGCCTTGACGTGCGCTTCGCCGCAAGCCTGGCGGTAGGCCACCATCTCGTCGTACAGCGCTTGCCAGTTACCGGTCAACACATGCTGGCGGGTGATGACGATGTCGATCTCGGTCGCGCCGGCGGCCACCGACAATTCGATCTCGCGCACCTTGGTTTCCATGCTCGACAGGCCGGCCGGGAACGCGGTCGACACGGCGGCGATCGGCAGGCGGCCGTTCAGCACCTTGACGGCCGGGGTGATCATCTCGTGGTACACGCAGACCGCGCCGGTCGTCAGCGTCTCGAGGCCCAGGGCTTGCATCAGGTCGGCGCGCAGCGGGCGCATCGCCTTCATGCACAGGCGCTCGACGCGGCCCGGGGTGTCGTCACCGCCGAGGGTGGTCAGGTCGATGCATTCGATCGCACGCACCAGCCAGGCGGCCTGGTATTCCTTCTTGACCGTACGGCGGTTCGCCAGGCTGGCGGCGCGGCGGTCGGCCGCATTGCGGTTGACCTTGACGCTGTTGACCAGGCCCAGGTCCAGCGCCATGCCGGCATTACGTTTGAAATCCAGGGGCTGGGTCATAGCAGTGCGGTTCCGTTCGAAAGTGGTTTGACGCCGAGGTGTTTGGCCAGGGTGGCGCCGATGCTCGAGAAGGTGTCGGCGGTCGGCAGTTCCTGCGCCTTGACGTTCGGGCCGAAGAAGATCATCGGGATGTGCTCGCGGGTGTGGTCCGAGCCAGGCGCGGTCGGGTCGCAGCCGTGGTCGGCGGTGATCACGACCAGGTCGCCGTCCTTCAGCTTGGCCATGAATTCCGGCAGGCGCGCATCCAGCTCGTGCAACGCGTTCGAATAGCCGGCGACGTCGCGGCGGTGGCCGAAGTGCATGTCGAAGTCGACGAAGTTCACAAAAGTGAGCGACTTGTCGCCCGCCTCGTCGGCCACTTCGAGCAGGCGGTCGAACAGCGCCATATTGTCCGGGCCCTTGACCAGGCGGGTCACGCCTTGCGCCGCGAAGATGTCGCTGATTTTACCCAGTGCGATCATCTCGCCGCCCGCGTCCTTGACGTGGTCGAGCAGGGTCGGTGCGATCGGCGGCACGGCGTAGTCGTGACGGTTCGCGGTGCGCTTGTAGTCGCCGTTGGCGCCCACGAAAGGACGCGCGATCACGCGGCCGATATTGTAGGGCTTGACCAGCTCGTAGGCGGCTTCGCACACTTCGTACAGGCGCTCGAGGCCGAAGTGTTCTTCGTGCGCCGCGATCTGCAGCACCGAGTCGGCCGAGGTGTACAGGATCGGCTTGCCGGTAGCGACGTGCTCGTCGCCCAGCTCGTTGATGACGGTGGTGCCCGAGGCGTGGCAGTTACCCAGCCAGCCCGGCACGCCGGTCAATTCCTGCAGCTTGTCGGTCAGCTCTTGCGGGAACGACGGCACGGTCTTGGGGAAGTAACCCCAGTCGAACAGCACCGGCACGCCGGCGATTTCCCAGTGGCCGCTCTGCGTGTCCTTGCCGGTCGACTGCTCGCGGGCGACGCCCCAGGCGCCGGTGAAGCCGTCGCGCAGGTCGAAGCCGGGCGCCCATTCGCCGCTGGCTTTGTGCGCAGCAGCGGCCAGGCCCAGTTTCTCGAGGTTAGGCAGCGACATCGGCTTGCCCTCTTTGGCCGCCCACTCGGCGATGTGGCCGAAGGTATTGGCGCCCGTGTCGCCGTATTTGTCGGCGTCCGGCAGCGCGCCGAGGCCGAAGGAATCAAGCAGGAGGATGAATGCGCGTGACATGGTCTTCGCTCTTCAAATAAGGGTTTAAGCGTCCGCGCGTGGGGTCGAACCGACGCGCTCGATGTAGGCGTGGATCAGCGTGACCATATCCTTGGCCGCGATCGCCGCGTACTTCAGGGTCTGCTCGTGCGACAGCGCGAACGGCGACAGGCCCTCGGCCAGGTTGGTGATGGCCGAGACGGCGGTGACCTTCAGGCCGCAGTGGCGCGCCGCGATCACTTCCGGGATCAGCGACATGCCCACTACATCGGCGCCCAGCGTTTTAAAGGCGCGGATTTCGGCGACGGTCTCGAAGTGCGGACCGGCGGCGGCCAGGTACACGCCTTCGTGCAGGACGATGCCCTTCTCCGCAGCGACAGCCTTGACCTGCTCGCGGGTTTGGGCGTCATAGGCGTTGGACATGCTGAAGAAGCGCGGGCCGAAGCGTTCGTCGTTCGGGCCGGACATCGGGCTGCCCGGCAGGAAGTTGATGTGGTCGGTGATTGCGACCAGGCTGCCGGCGTCGGCTTCCACGCGCAGCGAGCCGGCGGCATTGGTGACGAACAGCAGTTCGCAACCGATTTCCTTGAGCGTGCGGATGGCCGAGGTCATCACGCCCGGGCCATAGCCTTCATAGAAGTGGCCGCGGCCCTTCATGCAGGCGACCGGCACGCCGGCCAGGGTGCCCAGCACCAGTTCGCCGGCGTGGCCGTGCACGGTGGAGATCGGGAAGCCCGGCAGGTCGGCATAGCCGATCGACACCGCATCGACCAGTTGTTCGGCCAGCACGCCCAGTCCGGAACCGAGGATCAGCGCCACACGCGGGGCGAAACCCGGCTTGCGGGCACGGATGATGTCGGCGGCTTCGAATGGGGTATTGCTGGACATGATATTCCTTGTTGAAAACTGGGTGATGTGGGTCGCGGATGAGAGAGGCAAGTGCCCAACGCGCGCGAGTGCAGCGCATTTGGACAACTGGATATTATAACTATGCATGAATGCCGATATGTATGGCAAATACACTTTTTCTTCCCGATTTATATCTTTTGTAGATAAATCACGCGAAGCGCTACAGAGCTGCTTACACTGAGGGAAAGATTCGTTGACAGGCTCCAAACAATTGTCTAGCATTATAGAACAATTGTCCTTGGCGCCTGACAGCGCATACGAACGCGATGCCGAAAAAAGAACAGTTATACGAGCTGATCCGTTCCAACCCCTTCATCTCGCAACAAGACCTGGCCGGCCATCTCGGCCTGTCGCGCTCCGCGGTCGCCAACTACATCGCCGCCCTGGTGCGCGAGCGCCGCATCCTCGGCCGTGCCTACGTGCTACCTGACCACCGGCCGGTGCTGTGCATCGGCGCGGCCAACCTCGATCGCAAGCTGCGCACGACGGCCAGGCTGGCGCTCGGCACCTCGAACCCGGCGCGCCAGACCGAATCCTTCGGCGGCGTCGCACGTAACATCGCCGAGAACCTGGCGCGCCTGGGCGTCCCCACGGCGCTGGTCACGGCGGTCGGCGGCGATTCGTCCGGCCGCGCCCTGCTCTCCTACGCCGACGAAACCGGCATCGATACCCGCGGCGCGCTGCGCGTGGACGGCGCCGCCAGCGGCACCTATACCGCGGTGCTCGACGAGGACGGCGACATGCGCGTGGCGCTGGCCGACATGGAGATCAACGAGTCGCTCACGCCCGAGTTCTTCGCGACCCGCGAGCAGCAGCGCGCCGGCGCCGCCCTGATCATCGCCGACCTGAACCTGCCGCGCGAGGCGGTCGCCGCCCTGCTGGAAGGTAGCCGTCGCGACGGGGTGCCGATGGTGATCGTCGCCGTTTCGGAACCCAAGATCGACCGCCTGCCGCGCGACCTGACCGGCCTGCGCCTGCTGATCCTGAACGTGGGCGAACTGGCGGCGCGCGTCGGCCGGCCGCTGGAGACCGACGCCGACATCGCCGCGGCCTGCGCCGAACTGCGGCGCGCCGGCGTCCAGGACGTGATCGTCACGCGCGGCGCCCTGGGCGTCATGTTTACGACCGCCACCGGCATCGGGCTGCTTGAGGGCCAGGCTGCCGACGTGGTCGACGTCACCGGCGCCGGCGACGCCTTCGCCGCCGCCGTCTGCTGGACCCTGTACAGCGGCCAGCCCGAGCCAGACCTGGAATTGGCCTGCCGCCGCGGCCAGATGCTGGCCGCCATGACCATCGCCTGCACGCAGACCGTCTGCCCGCAACTGGTCCCGGGGCTGTTCGACGCCCCGGTCCAGGACATCGTTACCGACTGAATAGAGACTCGACCATGCATTCCTTCCTCCTGTTTTCGCCCGAAGTGGCGGCCGCCCGCACCGCCGGCAAGCCGATCGTCGCCCTAGAATCGACCATCATCTCGCACGGCATGCCCTACCCGCAGAACGTGCACACCGCGCGCGAAGTCGAGCAGGTCATCCGCGACGCCGGCGCCGTGCCGGCCACCATCGCCATCATCAAAGGCAAGATCTGTGTCGGCCTGTCGGAAGACCAGCTCGAAACGCTGGGCTCCTCGCCGGACGCCATCAAGGTCAGCCGCCGCGACCTGCCCTACGTGCTGTCGCAGGGCCGCCTGGGCGCGACCACCGTCGCCGCCACCATGATCTGCGCCGAACTGGCCGGCATCGAGGTCTTCGTCACCGGCGGCATCGGCGGCGTGCACCGCGGCGCTGAAACGAGCTTCGACATCTCGGCAGACCTGCAGGAACTCGCCCAGACCAGCGTGGCCGTGGTGTGCGCCGGCGTGAAGTCGATCCTCGACATCGGCCTGACGCTCGAATACCTCGAAACCCACGGCGTGCCGGTGCTGGCCGTCGGCCAGCCGGGCTTCCCCGCCTTCTTCACGCGCGACAGCGGCTTCAAGGCCGACTTCCAGCTCGATTCGCCCGAGGAGCAGGCCGCCTTCATCCGCACCAAGTGGCAGCTCGGCCTGAAAGGCGGCGTGGTGGTCAGCAACCCGGTCCCGGCCGAGT
Source organism: Massilia arenae (assembly GCF_008014745.1). GTDB lineage: Bacteria > Pseudomonadota > Gammaproteobacteria > Burkholderiales > Burkholderiaceae_D > Telluria > Telluria arenae. Next base: position 188,561 of record NZ_VPFD01000004.1, on the reverse strand, counting down.
CGGCGATGGCGCCCGACGAGATCGACGCCATCATCCACCAAGCCCTGCAAGAGGCGCAGCAGCAGGCCGTGACCGGCAAGCAGGTCACACCCTTCCTGCTGGCCCGCATCAAGGAGCTGACGGGCGGGCGCAGCCTGGCCACCAATATCGCGCTGGTCAAGCACAACGCCCTGGTCGGCGCGCGCCTGGCCGTGGCGCTGCACCACAAGGCCGCCTGACCAGACCGGGCCGCCATGTCGATCGACCTCAAACAGCTCAAATACTTCCTGGCGGTAGCCGAAGAAAAAAGCTTCAGCCGCGCCGCCGAGCGCCTGCACATCTCGCAGCCGCCGCTGTCGCAGCAGATCATGAAGCTCGAGAGCGAGCTGGGGGTGAAGCTGTTCACCCGCACCACGCGCAGCTTCGAGCTGACCGTGGCCGGCCGCGCGCTGATGGTGGAGGCGGCCGATTTGCTGGGCAAGATGCGCATGACCATCGACACGATCCGCCAGATCGACCGCGGCGAGGTCGGGCGGCTGCGGGTCGGCATCGTCGGCTCGGCGATGTGGGGCCCGATCCCCGGCCTGCTGGAGCAGTTCCAGAGCCAGTTTCCACGCGTGACCTGGACCATCCACGAGCTGGGCCCGAACGACCAGTGGGAAGCGCTGCGCAGCAAGCAGATCGACGTCGGCTTCTGGCGCGAGCCGCGCATCGAGCAGGACGTGCTCAAGCAGGCCAACCTGCGCCAGGAACTCTGTTTCAGGGAGCAGTTCTGCGTGGCGGTCAATGCCCGCCATCCGCTGGCCGAACGCGATTCCATCGCCCTGCCCGAAATCGCGGGCGAACCCATGCTGACCCTGCACCTGGACCAGTCGGCGGAGCCGCGCTACCTGATCCAATGCTGCGTGAACGCCGGCTTCCAGCCGACCATCTTCCAGGAGGCGGCCGAGCCGCAGACCCTGCTGGCCATGGTCGGCGCCGGCCTGGGCGTGGCCCTGATGCCGGAAACCACCAGCCGCATCGGCTGGCCGGGCGTGCGCTTCCTGCCGATCCACGCCCACGCGCCATCGGCCAACCTGTATATCAGCTACCCGGCGCAAGACGATGCGCCGGTTGTGCGCGCCTTCCTCAAGATCCTGTTCCCGGAAGAGCAGCCGGCCTGACGACTTCCGGTTATCTTTTCCCGCTCGGCCCGCCATGTGCGGGCCGAACCGTTTTTGTACCGCCTTCTCACGAGTCCTAGCGTAAATTGCGCACCTTTTGAGCAAAAAACCCCCGCACGATTGAGTTCAATTAACTATTTCTCAACTTTGCCTCCGGTATGATGGTTATCAAGTTCATCAATTTCTACAGGATTCCGTATGACTACAGCGACGCGGCGGTACGATGGGATCGGCGTGGAAACGGGCGACGACGCCGCCTTCGATGACATCGCATCGCTGCGCCGGGCGGTGGACGAACGGATCGACCAGTTGCTGTCCGGCGGCCCCAACGACCGCCTCACCAAGGCCATGCGCTCGTCCGCGCTCAGCGCCGGCAAGCGCATGCGTCCCCTGCTCCTGATGCTGGTCGCGCGTGACCTCGGCTGCAAATCGCCCGCCCTGATCGACGTCGCCTGCGCGATCGAACTGGTGCATGCGGCATCGCTGATCCTCGACGACCTGCCGTGCATGGACGACGCCAGCCTGCGCCGCGGCAAGCCCGCGATCCACATCCAGTATGGCGAAGACGTCGCCATCCTCGCTTCGGTGGCCCTGCTCAGCCGCGCCTTCGGCGTGCTGTCGCAGGCCCAGGACATCGCCCCCGCCACCCGCGCGCGCCTGGTCGCAACGCTGGCGCAGACGGTCGGCGACCAGGGCCTGGTGCGCGGCCAGTTCGAAGACCTGCACGGCGGCGCGCGTTCGCCCGAGGCGATCGCCACCACCAATGAACTCAAGACCGGCCTGCTGCTGGGCGTGGCCGTCGACATGGCCTGCATCGTCTGCCATGCCGACGAGTCGGTTGCGCAGCAGCTGCGCGCCTTCGCGCTGGCGGCCGGCCAGGCCTTCCAGATCAAGGACGACTTCCTCGACGGCGCCGGCAACGACAGCGCCGTCACCGGCAAGGACACCGGCAAGGACGTCGGCAAGGCCACTCTGATCAACACACTGGGCCGCGACGAAGCCCAGCGCCGCCTGGCAGCCTGCCTGGTCGAAGCCGACCGCTGCCTCGGCGCCGCCGTCGGCGCCCACGGCCGCACACGCCGCTTCGTCGGCGCGCTGTTCGCGAAGGAAGCAAAGGGCAAGCGCTTCGTGCCCGAGCTGGCCAAGGCGCGCGAGGTGCGTCCGGGCGCGCACCTGGCCGAGTTGCGCCTTTCCTGAGGACGGCGCTTCGCATGGCGCATTTCGCGGTCGTGGCCCCGGCGCTCTACAGCCACTTCAATACCTTGACCGTGCTCGCGCGCGAACTGGTCGTCCGCGGGCACCGCGTCACCTTCGTACATCGCCCGGATGCCGCCGCCTATGTGAAGGACGAGCGAATTGGCTTCCACGCCGTCGGCCTCGACACCCATCCGGCCGGCTCGCTGCCGGCGATGCTGGCGCGGGTCGCCAATCCCGGCTCGCCGCTGGGCCTGCGCCGCGTGATCCTCGACATGGCGGCCAGCACCACGATGCTGTGCCGCGAACTGCCGGCCGCGCTGCGCCGGCTGCAGGTCGATTTTATTGTCGCCGACCAGATGGAAGCGGCCGGCGGCCTGGTGGCCGAAGGTATCGGCATGCCCTTCGTCTCGGTCGCCTGCGCCCTGCCGGTCAACCGCGAGCCGGGCATCCCGCTGCCCGTCATGCCCTTCATGTATGAAGACAGCGAGCGCGCCTTCAAGATGGTCGAAGGCAGCACCATGGTCTACGACTGGATGATGCGGCCGCACGAGCGCGCGATCTCCGCCGCGGCCCAACAGCTCGGACTGCGTCCGCGCGCAAAACTGCACGAATGCCTGTCGCCGTTGGCCCAGGTCGGCCAGATCGTGCCGGGCTTCGATTTTCCACGGCGCGCGCTGCCGCCGCATTTTCATCATGTCGGGCCGCTGCACAGCGGAGCCGCAGTATCGGCCCAGTCGCCTGCCGAACTCGCCGCAATGCTGCCGCCCGCATCGAGCACGCGCCCCTTTGTCTACGCCTCGCTCGGCACCCTGGTCAGCCAGCGCTTCGGCCTGTTCAAGCGCATCGCGCACGCCTGCGCGCGCCAGGACGCGCAACTGCTGGTCGCCCACTGTGGCGGCCTGGATGACTCGCAGGTGCGCGCGCTCGAACGCATCGGCGACACCCGCGTGCACGCCTTCGTGCCCCAGCTGGCCGTGCTGGCGCGCGCCGACGCCGTTATCTCGCACGCCGGCGCCAACACCGTGATGGAGGCCATCGCCACCCGCACGCCGATCCTGGCGCTGCCGATCGCCTTCGACCATCCGGGCGCCGCCGCCCGGGTGGAATATGCCGGCGTAGGCCTGCGCGCCTCGCCGCGCCTCGCGACCGTCGCCGATCTGGCGCGCAAGCTGCGCCGCCTGCTGGACGAGCCAGGCTTCCGGCAGCGCATGGAACCGCTGGCGGAGCAGATCCGGCAAGCCGGTGGCGCGCCGCGCGCGGCCGACGTCATCGAGGCCGCGCTCGGATTGGCCCCCGAATCCCGACGCCTGGCCAGCCATGGATGAGCATAGCAATGAGCACTACAAGGTCGACTACGACCTGATCCTGGCCGGCGGCGGACTGGCCAACAGCCTGATCGCGTGGCGCGTGCGCAGCGAGCGTCCCGAGCTGCGCATCCTGGTGCTCGAGCAAGGCAAGCGCCTGGGCGGCAACCATACCTGGTCGTTCCACGACAGCGATCTCGATCCCGCGCAGCTGCGCTGGATCGCGCCGCTGGTCACACACCGCTGGCCGCGCTACGACGTGGTGTTTCCCGACCTGGCCCGCACCTTGGCGGGCGGCTACGCCAGCATCGCCGCGCTCGACCTGGCCCACGTGGTCGAACCGGCGCTGGGCGCCACGCTGCGCACCGGGGTCTGGATCGACGACGTCACGCCCACCAGCGTGCGGCTGGCCGATGGCGAAACCCTGCGAGCGCGCGCCGTCATCGACGGCCGCGGCATGCGCACCAGCAGCCATCTCGCGCTCGGCTACCAGACCTTCCTTGGCCAGGAATTGCGGCTCGACGCCGCCCACGGCCTGACGGCGCCGGTGATCATGGACGCCAGCGTGCCCCAGCAGGGCGGCTACCGCTTCGTCTACCTGCTGCCCTTCGGGCCCGACCGCGTGCTGGTCGAGGACACCCATTACGTCGACAGCGCCGCCTGGGAACCGGAGCGGCTGCGCGCCAACATCGCCGCCTACGTGGCCGCGCGCGGCTGGCGCGTGCGCGACATGCTGCGCGAAGAGCAAGGCTCGCTGCCGATCGTGCTGGCCGGCGACTTCGACGGCTTCTGGGACGAGTTGCACGGCCAGCCGAGCGTCGGCCTGCGCGCCGGCCTGTTCCATCCGACCACCGGCTATTCGCTGCCGCATGCGGTGCGCCTGGCCGAGCGCATCGCGCGCCTGCCCGAGCTGTCGGCCCCGACGCTGTTCGCCGCCATTCGCGAGCAGGCGCGGCAAGCCTGGGACGAACAACGCTTCTTCCGCATGCTCAACCGCATGCTGTTTTTGGCCGGCAGCCCCGACCACCGCTGGCGCGTGATGCAGCGTTTTTATGGCCTGCCCGCGCCCTTGATCGCGCGCTTCTACGCCGGCCGCCCCACCTTGGGCGACAAGGTACGCCTGTTGACCGGCAAGCCGCCGGTGCCCGTCATGGAAGCGTTTGACGCCGTACGCAAGACCCACCCCTATCAGATCAGGACCGCAGAATGAACCAGATGAATTTCAAGCCGAGAATCGAACCGAAACGCGCCGTCGTGATCGGCGCCGGATTCGGCGGCCTGGCGCTGGCCATCCGCCTGCAGGCCGCCGGCATGCAAACAACCCTGCTCGAAAAACGCGACAAGCCGGGCGGCCGCGCCTACGTCTACGAAGACCAGGGCTTCGTATTCGACGCCGGCCCCACCGTGATCACCGATCCGACGGCGATCGAGGAGCTGTTCACCCTGTGCGGTAAAAAGATGAGTGACTACGTCGAGATGCTGCCGGTGGCTCCCTTCTACCGCCTGTGCTGGGAAGACGGCAGCCACTTCGACTACGCCAACGACCAGGAGGCGCTGGACCGCCAGATCCACGCGCGCAACCCGGCCGACGTCGCCGGCTACCGGCGCTTTTTGGCGTATTCGAAGGCGGTATTCGACGAGGGTTACCTGAAGCTGGGCGCCGTGCCGTTTCTCTCTTTCCGCGACATGATCCAGGCCGGCCCGCAACTGGCGCGGCTGGAAGCGTGGAAGAGCGTGTACGGCATGGTGTCGCGCTTCGTCAAGGACGAGCAGCTGCGCCAGGCCTTCTCCTTCCACTCGCTGCTGGTGGGCGGCAACCCGTTCGCCACCTCGTCGATCTACACCCTCATTCACGCACTGGAACGGCGCTGGGGCGTGTGGTTCCCGCGCGGCGGCACCGGAGCCCTGGTGAAAGGCCTGGTGCGCCTGTTCGAGGACATGGGCGGCAAGCTGGAACTGAACGCATCGGTGGCGCGCATCGAGACCGCCGGCAATCTCGCCAGCGGCGTGCGGCTGGAAGACGGCCGCTGGTTCGCAGCCGACGCGGTGGCGTCGAATGCCGATGTGGTCCACACCTATGCCGACCTGCTGAAGAACCACGGCCGCGGCAGCAGCAACGGCGAGGCGCTCAAAAAGAAGCGCTTCAGCAATTCGCTGTTCGTGCTGTACTTCGGCCTGGACAAACACCACGAGCAGCTGCAGCACCATACGGTCTGCTTCGGCCCGCGCTACCGTGAACTGATCAAGGACATCTTCCACGGCCAGACGCTGGCCGACGATTTCTCGCTCTACCTGCACGCCCCCTGCGTCACCGATCCTTCGCTGGCGCCGCCCGGCTGCGGCAGCCACTACGTGCTGGCGCCGGTGCCGCACCTGGGCAACGCGCCGATTGACTGGGAGACCGAAGGCCCGCGCTACCGCGACCGCATCTTCGACTACCTCGAACGGCGCTACATGCCGGGCCTGCGCAGCCAGCTGGTCACCAGCCGCATCTTCACGCCGCACGACTTCCGCGACCAGCTCAATGCCCACCTGGGTTCGGCCTTCTCGCTGGAGCCGATCCTGACCCAGAGCGCCTGGTTCCGCCCGCACAACCGCGATGCCGAGCTACCCAACCTGTACCTGGTCGGCGCCGGCACCCATCCCGGCGCCGGCGTGCCGGGCGTGATCGGCTCGGCCAAGGCGACCGCCGGCCTGATGCTGGAGGGTGTACATGCGGGGGTGCACGCATGAGCGCCTATGCCGGCACCAAGCTGATGGAACACGCGACCCAGACCATCGCGGTCGGGTCCAAGAGCTTCGCGGCAGCCGCCAGGCTGTTCCCGCCCGCCACCCGGCGCAGCGTGCTGATGCTGTACGCCTGGTGCCGCCATTGCGACGACGTGGTCGACGGCCAGGAACTGGGCTTCGCCGCCGCCGCGCCGAGCGCCTACGGCGCCGGTTTCGAGCTTGATCGCCTGTACGACGACACCCGGCGCGCCTATTCTGGCGAGCCGATGCGCGACCCGGCCTTCGCCGCCTTCCAGGAAGTGGCGCTGGGCCACGCGATCGCGCCGCGCTATGCTTTCGACCACCTGGCCGGCTTCGCGATGGACGTCAACGAGGCGCGCTACTCCACCATCGACGACACCATGCGCTACTGCTACCACGTAGCCGGCGTGGTCGGCCTGATGATGGCCTCGATCATGGGCGCCCGCGACGAACTGGTGCTGGACCGCGCCTGCGACCTCGGGCTGGCCTTCCAGCTGACGAATATCGCGCGCGACATCATCGACGACGCGAAGATCGGGCGCTTCTACGTGCCGGCTGAATGGCTGCTGGAGGCCGGCATCCCGCCCGACCACGTGGCCCTGCCGCGCCACCGCGCGGCGCTGGCGCGCGTCGCGGCGCGCCTGGTCGATCACGCCGAGCCGTATTATGAGTCGGCCACGTTGGGCATCGCCGCCCTGCCCCTGCGCTCGGCCTGGGCGATCGCCACCGCGCGCAATGTGTACCGGCAGATCGGGATCGAAGTCAAACGGCGCGGGGCGCACGCCTGGGACGAACGGGTGGGCACTTCGAAGGCGGCCAAGCTGCGTTTATTGGCCCTGGGAGGGTTCCAGGCGCTGGCCTCGCGCCTCAGCCCTGCTCGGGCAGCGATGGCGCCGCGGCGGCGCGATCTGTGGCTGCGTCCTGGCCGCGCGGGCGGCGCACCTGGCCCTGCTGCGCTTGCAACTGGCGCTTGAGCCGGGCAACCGGCGGCGCGTACAGGAAGCCGAAGGACACGGCGCCCTCCTTGCCTTCCACCGCATGGTGCATGCGGTGGGCCTGGTACAGGCGCTTGAGGTAGCCGCTTTTGGGGACGTAGCGGAACGGCCAGCGCTGGTGCACCAGGCCGTCGTGGGCGATGAAGTACAGGGCGCCATAGGCAGTCATGCCGGCGCCGATCCATTCGAGCGGGTGGTAGCCGCGCGTGCCGAACCAGATCAGGGCGATGGCGACACCGGCGAACACCACGGCGTACAGGTCGTTTTTTTCGAACCAGCCGGTGCGCGGCTCGTGGTGCGAGCGGTGCCAGCCCCACCCGAAGCCGTGCATCACGTACTTGTGCGCGACGATGGAGAACACTTCCATGAACGCGATGGTGGCCAATACGATGAGCGCGTTGGAAAGCATAATGAAGGCTGCGAGAGCGTTGACGGGATGCCAACAGCCTACCATGGCGGCCCATGCGCACGGTTGCGCGGCGCTGCCCTATACCGGTGAAAAGCGGTCAAACACGATTCACACTTAACCTAATGGAGTTTTCATGCAGTCGATCTTTCGCACCCTGGGTGTTTCCCTTTTGCTGGCATCAAGCGTGGGCGCCGCCGGTCTCGCTTCTGCCGCGTCGATCGAGGTGAGGGTCCAGGGCATTACGAGTACCAAGGGTACGGTGCGGGTCGCGATCTGCGACAAGGCGACCTTCCTGAAGGATTGCCCTTATGCGGCATCGGCCGCGGCGCGCGTGGGCGAGACCGTGGTCACCGTCGACGACCTGCCGCCCGGCACCTGGGCGGTGCTGTCGTTCCAGGACGAGAACGACAATGGAAAGCTCGACCGCAATGCGCTGGGCATTCCGAAGGAAAGGTATGCGTTCAGCCGCGATGCGCGCGGCCGCTTCGGGCCGCCGAGCTTCGAGGATGCGGCCTTCGTGCTGCGTGACGAGAAGGCGGTCAGCTATATCAAATTGCGCTGATCCGGTGCCAGCCGCGCGTCGCAGGGTCATGCGTTCTGGCTGGCCTCGACCGGCGTAAGGGCATCGGCGAATCCGTGGTTGACATCGCGATGGCCCATCTCATCCTGGCGCACGACCAGCACCACGTCACGCAAGCGGGCATTGGCAGGCAGGTTCCAGTACGCAATCGCGATCTCGGGCGCCGCGACATTTTCCACGCGGCCGGCATCGATCTCCGCCAGGTACAGCGTGTAGCTGATGACTGCCTGCTCTTCGAAATACCCCACCAGGCGGTGCGCGGTTTTTGGTGAAGTCAGGTACAGCAGGAAGAACGCGACGAAGAACAGGGCTTGCACCATCAGGATGACCAGACGCTCGAACCAGTTCGGCTTTGCAATCTGCACGAAGGTCATCAAGTGCATGCGTTCATTTTCCGCTTCATCGAGCAGGGTGCGGATCCAGCCCTGGTCCTCGACCATCCAGCGCAAACAACGCAGGTGCACCAGCATTCCGCCAACCATGCCTGGCACGGCGGCCACGGTTTCCAGCACGATCGCCCGGTTGCCATAGCGTTTGGCAAAAAATGTGTCCGCAAAAAAGCGCAGCATCAGCGTCAGGCCGAGCGCGACGTGGTCGGAAAGATTGCGGGCAGCGCGGTGGTCATCCACGGCCTTGGTTTTATCAATCGCTTTCATTGCAGGCTCCCTGTCTATATGTTGAACATCTATCGACTTGCTGTATCCGGCCAGTGCCGAAAACATGCATTTATGATGCTCCTTAAAATTCCAGAGGTCAACAATCAGGGAAATTTTTTTTGGGTGGGACCGTCCTTCAGGCTAGATGGTTTCTGCGATCGGGATTACGCAGGCATCACTCGGTTTGTTCGCGACGGATTCTCCGGCAGATCACTTCCAGCTCGGCGCTTCCCGACCCGGGAGGATGACCGGCGCAGGTTTTGCTGCGCACGTGCTTTCGCTGGCCGCTGAGGGCGCTGCATCGGCCACAGTAACAGCCCTCCCTCCGCCTTCTCGATTGGTTTGGTATCCGCAACGGCATCATCCCTCGCTTGAGCACACAGTGAACGTATTCTATTCACCGAGTGCTCAGCAATAGTGCCAGCGCGAAGACTGTCCGCTTGTCGGACTTCTCGTACTCACAGCGCATAACGATCGTCAGGCGCTCAAGCCCGGTACTGGGTCGTGATCAGGAATATCCCGAAGCAGAATACAGCTGCGGCAAGCAGCATCGGAATCGACGACAGGATCTTCGCACCAACACTCGTGCGCGTCCTGCCATCGTGGCGCCGTCGGTAGCCCTGGTAGCCGTAATAAAACGCCAGCGGCGGCAGGACGAAGACCGGGATGAGCAGCCAGGCCGTCAATACAGTAAGCGCGGTCAGTGCGAGCGACTTGAGCATGATGGCCGGCCGATGTTGAACTAGTGCGTGGCGCCGCCCGTTTCGCGCACGTCGGCATCGACGCTCACGGTCGTTTCCACCGCCAGCTTGATGCCGGCAATGATGTCGTCCAGCGCCATCGACGGCGGCGCATCGGGCCGCGCTGCGGCCTGTTCCGGCAGGAATGGGACGTGAATGAAGCCGGCTTTGATCGGCTGCGGCTGCGTTGCCGCATGGTGCATCAGCCCATAGAATACGTGGTTGCACACGAAGGTCCCGGCGGTCTGCGACACCCCGGCCACGAGCCCCTTCTCACGCAGCGCACGCACGATGGCCTTGATCGGCAAGGTCGAGAAATAGGCGGCGGGACCATCCGAAGCAATGGCCGCATCCACCGGCTGCTGGCCGCCATTGTCGAGAATCGATGCATCGTCGACGTTGATCGCCACGCGCTCGACCGAGATGTCGGGCCGCCCGCCGGCCTGGCCGACCGCGATCACCACGTCCGGATGCAGTTCGTCGACCATGGCCACCAGGTCTTCGATCGCCTGCCCGAACACGCAGGGCAGCTGGCGCACCTCGACCCGGAAGTGTTCGCCGCGCCAGCCCTCGAGCGCGCGCACCGCTTCCCAGGCCGGGTTGATGCTGGCGCCATTGAACGGCTCGAAGCCGGTAAGCAGTACGGTCTTGATCATCGCGGCCTCACAGGTTCATCAAAAAATACAGCAGGAAGATATTCGCTATCAGGATCGGCAGCGCGCTCGGTATCTGTGCGCGGATCACCGCGTTCTTGTCGGGCAGCTCGAGCAGCGCCGCCGGCACGATATTGAAGTTCGCCGCCATCGGCGTCATCAGGGTGCCGCAGTAGGCGCTGAACATGCCGATCGCCGCCATCACGGCCGGATTGGCGCCATACACGCCGATCAGCACCGGGATGCCGACGCCGCCCGCCATCACCGGGAAGGCGGCGAAACCGTTGCCCATCACGATGGTGAACAGCGCCATGCCGATACAGTACACCGCTACCGCGACGAATGCAGAATCCAGGCCGATATACGTGGTCGTCAGGTGCGCCACCGCCTTGCCGACGCCGGCTTCCGAGAACAGCAGTCCCAGCACCGCCAGGATGTGCGGCAACACCACCGCCCAGCTCATGGCGTCGATCAGGCGCCGCGCCTCGCGCACGCCCTGCAGCGGCGTGGCGCGCGTCAGCCAGCAGGCTGCGATCAGGGCCACGATGGCGCCGCAACCCATGCTGACCAGGGTCAGGTGGGCCGGATCGAGCATCGGCAGAGCGCCGATCTGCACGTCCTTGAGCACGGTGGCGCCGATCACGGTCACGAGCGGCAGCAGCAGCGCCGGAATGAAGATGCGCTTGCCCAGGCGCGCGGCGCTGGCGCGGCGCGCCTCCGGCTCCAGGGCCTTCGGCGCGCCGGCCTTGACGCCGCCAAAGCCGGCCAGCAAGGCCATGACGATCATCAGGGCGCCGACCGCCGCCGGCGGCATGCGCTCGCCGGCCAGGTAAAGCAAGGCATACAGGCCCCAGAACAGCGCGGTGGTGACACGGCGTGGATTGCTGCGGTCCACCAGGTTCATGATGGCCACGGCGGACAACAGCAGCCCGACCAGGATGTAGAAGTGGTCGATGGTGAGGGTCATGCCGCCTCCTTCGCCGCCGCCACGTCACGGCGGATCTCGGCATCGAGCCGGCGCAGGTTCCAGGCATGGATCACGAAGGCGGTAATCGCGGTCGGGATGCCCCACAGCGCGATATGCAGCGGATTGACCTCGATTCCCTCGGCCTGCAGGATCGTGTGCATCAGGACGATGGCGCCGAAGGCGACGAAGATATCTTCGCCGAAGAACAGGCCGATATTGTCGGTGGCGGCCGACATCGCGCGGATGCGGTGGCGCACGCGTTCGGGCAGCTTGCCATGCTGCGTTTCCGCAGCCGCCTCGGCCATCGGCGCGACCAGCGGCCGCACCATCGTCGGATGGCCGCCCAGGCTGGTCAGGCCCATCGCTGCGGTGCTCTCGCGCGCGAACAGGTAGACGATCAACAGGCGGCCAGCGGTGGCCGAGCGCACCCTGGCGATCACCGATTGCGCCTGCTCGCGCAGGCCGAAGCGCTCCAGCAGGCCGATCGCGGCCAGCGGCAGCAGCAGGATCAATGGCAGGTTGCGCGTCTTGACGAAGGCGGTGCCGAGTGACTCGAGCAGGGCCATGACGGGCATGGCGGCCGCGACGCCGGTCACGCCGCAGGCGGCGACGGCGACCAGCACCGGATTGGCGCGCAGCAGGAAGCCCGCGACGACGACGACCACGCCGAGCAGTGGCCACAGATTGACAGCAGATTGCATGGATTCCCCGGCAATATTCGACAAGCCGAGGATGTTACCCGATCTGGTGTGTTAATCCGGCAAGAACTTAGGCAAGAATTCAGCCCGGCCGTACGGGATTGCTCGCCAGGTCACCCACCACCGTATTCCACTGGCGCACGTGGAAGGCGCGCACCAGGCCGTTCGTCACGTAGGGGTCGCGTGCCGCGAACAGCTGGACCGGTTCGGCCGTCTCGCAATTGAAAATCAGCACCGCGTGATCGGCCGGTTCGGCCAGCGCGCCGGCCAGGACCAGCTCACCGCGTTCCTGCGCCTCCCAGGCCAGCTTCAGGTGTACATCGCGGAATTCGCCGCGGCGTTCGAGATAGTCGGGGGCGAGGTCATAGGTGAGCAGGTAATGCACGGCGTCTCCAGGCTGGCGTTAGATAAAGGCGGATACACATCGTAACCGCAATCGTGCAATCGGAACACCAGCACAACGGCAGCGCTCGATGTTGGTTTAAAACAACTTTTTAACCCATTTCGCATGGGCTACCCAACAGTGAGAGCTGTCACACAGAACAAAACTCAGCGGCTGGCGTAGACTATCAGTCATGGATATGTCGAAGAAAATGGCGGCGGGGATCACGGGCTTTGCCAGCATGCTGTGGCTGGGGCTGACGGCAGCCGTCGCCGCCAACCAGCGCCGCCTGGTCTTCAATCCGACGCTCGAGCGCGAAGTCAAAAGCCCGCGCAGCAGCGGCCACCGCACCCGTCCGGTGGTCTTGCGCGCCAACGACGGCACCCGCCTCTCCGGCTGGCTGATGACGCCGACCATTCCCGGCCCGCGCCCGGCGGTGCTGTATTTCGGCGGCCGTTCCGAAGAAGTGTCCTGGGTCGTACGCGATGCGGGCAAGCTGTTCCCCAATATGACCGTGCTGGCGATGAACTACCGCGGCTATGGCGAATCGCAGGGCGTGCCGGCCGAGATCCACATGATCGAAGACGGCTGCCTGCTGTACGACTGGCTCGCCACGCGCGGCCAGGTCGATCCGCACCGGATCGCCGTGGTCGGCCGCAGCCTGGGCTCCGGCGTCGCGGTGCAGGTGGCCAAGGAGCGCCCCGCCCATTCCGTGGTCCTGATCACGCCCTACGATTCGATCCTGGCGATCGCCAAGCGGCGCTTCCGCGTGATGCCCATCGAATACATGCTGCAGCACCGCTTCGAGTCGATCAAGTACGCGCCTTCGCTCAAGGCGCCGACCTATGTGCTGCGCGCGGCCAGCGACGACGTGGTGCCGCACACGCATACCGACCTGCTGGTGGCCAAGCTGGGCCAGCTGGTGGCGGACGACGTCGTGCCCGACTCCGACCACATGAACATCCCCTACCTTGAAGCGACGCAAGACCTGATCGCCGGCTTCCTCACGCGCCAGTTCAGCCAACCGGTGACGCCGGCCGCCGCGGCAGCCGTCGCGGATGCGGTGGCGAACGCCGAGCCGCCCGCCGAGGCGGTCCCAACTCCCGCCGATTTCGACCTCGTGACAAAATAATTGCTGAAAGTTGTCAGCATTTATATTTCCAACGAATAAATTGGCAAGTAAAATCGTATTTGTCATCAACTTGTAGGTTGATGCATATTTGACAGCTTGCGCTGAGATGGCGTGAGTTTGCTCACAAAATCGCCCGACTTTGCCCATTTTGCCGGTTCAGCCTGTTGTGGCCGTGCTACACGCATGCCCTTCTGCTGAGAAAATAGTCGCCAGATACAAACCGTAACTTCCTGCGGATCGCCGGACTGACACAATCGCACAGCGCGAAGTGCCATCCCCGCCATCGCGCTCGAAGTCGCAAATGCGCAGCCCTTGCCCATCGGACGCCATGCCGCGGGTACAATACCGCTATTCCAGGAGCCCATTGATGAAATTTAAGCAACTCAGCATGACCATTGCGGCGCTGTGCGTCGCCGGCAGTGCTTTCGCCGCGCCGGCAGCAGGTCCGATCGCGCAGCCGAAGCTCGGCATGGTCTACGATGCGGGCGGCAAATTCGACAAATCGTTCAACCAGTCGGCCTTCGAAGGCCTGCAGCGCTTCTCGAAAGAGACCGGCGTCAAGGTGTTCGAGGTCCAGGCCAATAGCGATACCCAGGCCGAGCAAGTCATGCGCGGCCTGGCGCGCAAGAAGGTCGACATGATCGCCGCCATCGGTTTCTCGCAAACCCAGGCCGTGCAAAAAGTCGCCCGTGAATTCCCGAACGTGCGCTTCGTGCTGATCGACAGCGTGGCGCAAGGCGCCAACATCGAATCGGTGATGTTCAAGGAACAGGAAGGCTCCTACCTGGTCGGCGTCGCTGCCGCCATGGCCTCCAAGTCCAAGAAGCTCGGCTTCGTGGGCGGCATGGACATCCCGCTGATCCGCGCCTTCGCCTGCGGCTACAACCAGGGCGCCAAGGCGCAAGCGCCGAAGATCGAGATCATCCAGAACATGGTCGGCACCACCGCCGCCGCCTGGAACGACCCGGCCAAGGGCGGCGAGCTGGCGCGCGCGCAGTTCGCGCGCGGCGTCGACGTCGTGTTCGCAGTGGCGGGCGGCAGCGGCATGGGCACGCTGCAGGCGGCCAAGGAACAAGGCAAGCTGGCGATCGGCGTCGATTCGAACCAGAACTACCTGCACCCGGGCACCATGCTGACCTCGATGATCAAGCGCGTCGACGTGGCCGTGTACGACTCCTTCATGGGCGTCAAGAACGGCACCTGGAAATCGGGCGTGCACTATAAGGGCCTGAAGGAAGGCGGCGTCGACTGGGTGCTGGACAAGGACAACCGCAAGGTCGTCACGCCGGAGATCGAAAAGCGCGTCAACGCCGTGCGCACCGACATCATCAACGGCAAGATCAAGGTCATCGATTACCGCGCAGGCAGCAGCTGCCCGGTCTGATCGACCCATTCCCATTCGAAGCGCGCCGCGCCGGTTGATCCCGGCCCGGCGCGCTTTTGAATGATAAGCACACACATATTTACGACAGATCGCAATGCAGCCAGCCGTAGAATTTCGCAATATCAGCAAGGCCTTCGGGCCGGTGCAGGCGAATGCCGATGTCAGCTTCTCGATCGCCAAGGGCTCGATCCATGGCGTGATCGGCGAAAATGGCGCCGGCAAATCCACCCTGATGAGCATCCTGTACGGCTACTATCATGCCGACAGCGGGCAGCTCGTCATCAACGGCGCCGAGCAGAAGATCCGCTCCAGCCAGGAAGCGATCGCGCTGGGCATCGGCATGGTCCACCAGCACTTCATGCTGGTCGAGAACATGACCGTGCTCGATAACGTGATGCTCGGCGCCGAGGGCGGCTTCAAATTGTCGAAGAAGCGCCTTGAGACGGAAGCGAAGCTGCGCGAGATCTGCGCCCGCTACCACCTCGACGTCGATCCGCTGGCCGTCATCTCGACCTTGTCGGTCGGCGCCCAGCAGCGCGTCGAGATCCTCAAGCAGATCTACCGCAGCGCCGAGATCCTGATCCTGGACGAGCCAACCGCGGTGCTGACCACGCAGGAAATCGCCTCGCTGTTCGACATCCTGCGGCTGTTCAAGGAACAGGGCAAGACCATCATCCTGATCACCCACAAGCTGGGCGAGATCATGGAGATCACCGACCAGGTGACCGTGATGCGCGCAGGCCGCGTGGCCGGCGCCGTCGCCACCCGCGACACCTCGAAGGAGCAGCTGGCCAACATGATGGTGGGCCGCCCGATCGAAGGCAACCTGCCGCGCAAACCGCACGCCCCCGGCGCGCCGGTGCTGCAGGTCGAGGGCCTAGAGCTGAAGGACGCCAACGGCGTCCAGCTGCTGGCCGACATCTTTCTTAACGTGCGCGCCGGCGAGATCGTCGCCATCGCCGGCGTGTCGGGCAATGGCCAGAGCGAGCTGATGGAAATCCTGTCCGGCATGCGCCTGCCGACCTCCGGCACCGTGACGATGGAAGGCGCACCGCTGCCCTTCGCCAGCCGCTCGAACGCCGACGGCCTGCCCGCCACCTTCCGTGACCTCGGCATCGGCCACGTGCCGGAAGACCGCCTGCGCGATGGCGTGATCAAGGATTTCTCGGTCATGCAGAACACCGTGTTCGGCTACCAGGACCGCGTCACGAAGCGCGGCCTGTTCGACTTCGACGCCATCGCCCAGCGCTGCGCCCATTTGCTCGAGCAATTCGACGTGCGTCCGAAAGACCCCAATGTGCGCATCGGCCTGCTCTCCGGCGGCAACCAGCAGAAGGTCGTGATCGCGCGCGAAGTGTCGGCCGCGCCGAAGCTGATGCTGGTCGGCCAGCCGACCCGCGGCGTCGACATCGGCACCATTGAAAGCATCCACACCCAGCTGCTGCGCCTGCGCGACGAAGGCGTGGCCATCCTGCTGGTGTCGACCGAGCTGGAAGAAGTGCGCGCCCTCGCCGACCGCATCGTCGTGATGTCGGGCGGCCGCGTCACCGGCGAACTCCATATTGACGAATTCGACACCACCCGCATTGGCCTCTTGATGGGCGGGATGCACAAATCATGAAAACGACTGAACTTCCACGCTGGGCCTCGGGCTTCGTCCTGCCGGTCCTGAACCTGCTGTCCGCGCTGCTGGTCGCCGCGCTGGTCATCCACCTGCTGGGCGAGAGCCCGGTCGAATCGCTGCAGATCCTCGTCAACAGCGCTGTCATCAATCCGGAAGGCCTCTCCTATACGCTGTTCTACGCGTCGACCTTCGTGTTCACCGGCCTGGCCGTGTCGATCGCGATGAAGGCGGGCCTGTTCAACATCGGCGCCGAAGGCCAGATGTACCTGGGCGGCCTGGGCCTGACCCTGGCCATGCTGGCATTCGACGCCAGCCTCTCGGCCTGGCTCCTGATCCCGCTGGCGATCGTCGCCAGCGCCGTATTCGGCGCGGGCTGGGCCTTCCTGCCCGGCTACCTGCAGGCCAAGCGCGGCAGCCACGTGGTGGTCACGACCATCATGTTCAACTTCATCGCCGCCGGCCTGATGAACTTCATCATCGTCAAGTACATGATCCCCGAGGGCGACCAGAACCCGGCCAGCCGCGTGTTCTCGGATGCCGCCATGATCCCGCAGCTGTCGACCTGGCTGCCGTTCTTCGGCGAGAACACCCCGCTCAACCTCGCCTTCATCCTGGCCCTGATCGCCCTGGTGGTCTACTGGGTGGCGGTGTCGCGCTCGAGCTGGGGCTACAAGCTGCAAGCGACCGGCCTGAATGCCCACGCCGCCCACTACGCGGGCGTGCGCATCAGCCGCACCATCATCGTCGCGATGCTGATCTCGGGCGCCCTCTCCGGCCTGGCGGCGGTGAACTCGATCCTCGGTTCGACCCACTACCTGAGCCTGAACTTCCCGGCCGGCGCCGGCTTCATCGGCATCGCGATCGCGCTGATGGGCCGCCAGCATCCGGTCGGCATCCTGCTGTCGTCGGTGCTGTTCGGCGCGCTGATCCAGGGCGGTTTCGACCTGTCGCTGGAGAAGCCGAACATCCCGCAAGAGACCTTCATTTTCATCCAGGGCCTGATCATCCTGTTCTGCGGCGCCATGGAAAACATGTATGGTCCGGCGCTGCTGAAACTGATCAACGCCACTCGTAGCAGCAAGGGATAAGCCATGGAAGACTTCCAGTTCGCCAGCATCGTCGTCTCCACCATCCGCAATGCGCCGGTGCTGATCTTCGCGGCCATGGCCGGCCTGTTCGCCGAGCGCAGCGGCGTGGTCGATATCGGCCTCGAGGGCAAGATCCTGGCCTCGGCCTTCGTCTCGGCCGGCGTCGCCTACACCTACCAGGACCCGTGGATCGGCATCGCCGCCGGCATCCTCGCCTCCTGCGCCCTGGCCCTGATCCAGGCCTTCGTCTCGATCACCCAGAAGGGCAACCAGCTGGTGGCGGGCATCGCCATCAATATCGCGATGAGCGGCCTTACTTTTGTCGTGGCCCAGTACTTCTTCCAGCAGGGCGGCCGCACGCCGGACCTGGGCGAGGCGCGCCTGTCGACCGTGGTGCTGCCCGGTTCCGAACTGGTGGCCGACATTCCCGGTCTGGGCTGGGTCTGGACGCGCCTGATCGGCGGCCATTCGCCGCTGGTGTACTTCGCCTTCGCGCTGCTACCGATCGTGCACTGGGTGCTGTTCCACAGCCGCTTCGGCCTGCGCCTGCGCGCCTGCGGAGAAAACCCGCACGCGGCCGACGCCGCCGGCATCCCGGTCCAGCGCACCCGCTATATGGCGATGATCATCGCCGGCGTGCTGTGCTCGTTCTCGGGCGCCTACCTGTCGATCGTCCAGAGCGGCTTCTTCTTGCGCGACATGTCGGCCGGCGCCGGCTACCTGGCGCTGACCGCCCTGGTGTTCGGCAACTGGCGTCCGCTGTACACGGTGCTGGGTTGCATGATGTTCGGCTTCTTCTCGGCCGTGCAAATCCAGATCGAAGGCGTCGACCTGCCGGTCGTGGGCCGCATCCCGGGTTCGCTGATCCAGATGATCCCGTATATCGTCACCGTGGTGGTGCTGGCCGGCCTGATGGCCAAGTCGGTAGCGCCGAAGGCGCTGGGCAAGCCTTTCGTCAAGTCGCGTTAAGCTATACCTTCACCTGCCCGCGCTCGCGGGCAGGTTCTCCTCCCTGCAGTTCCCTCCTCCCGACTACGTAAAACCACGTAGATTTCTGCCAAACGTCGATGGATGACCACATATCGATACAAATTTGGCATACAAAATGCAATCTTGTTCGGCAACACGCCCCAAGTCTGAGAAAATACCGACTTTCCGTATGGCAACGCACCGACATTCGTCGTTGTCATGCAAATTTTCTGTAAAGGGAACTTATGGCAATCGAGAATATCAAGCTGCGCAGCCTTCTGCTGGGCGGCTTCGCTACCCTGCTGGCGGCAATGTTAATCCTGGTCGGCATCGGCATGGTCCAGACCAAGAAGGCTGAAGACTTGACCGACAAACTGACCAACCAGAGTATGGAGCGTCTGGCGATGCTGCAGGAATGGCAGGCGATCATCGAGACCAATGCCGCGCGCACGATTGCCGCCATCAAGATGGCCGATCCGGCGGATGAGAAATACTTCCTGGACGATATCGCCTCGTCGTCCAAGCGCTCGGACGTGCTGCACAAGGGCTTGATCGAAAGCCTGAAGGATGACGCAGCAGCAATGGCGCTGTTCGACAAGGTCGACGAGCAACGCGAAGGTTATCGCGCAGCGCGCAAGAGCGTGCTGGAGAAAAAGGCTGCGGGCGACGACGAGGCGGTGCGCCAGTTCCTGGCGACCGACATGCTTCCGCGCGTGAAAGCCTATATCGAGAGCCTGCGTGCAATCGTCCAGTTCCAGCAGAACGTGGTCGAAGCCGATGCCCAGATGATCGACGACGGCTTCAAGACCAGCCTGAACCTGCAACTGACCCTGGCCGCGATCGCCCTGGTGGCCGGCGGCGTGTTCGCCTGGTGGATCGGCCGCCGCATCACCGCGCCGCTGGAAGAAGCCGTGGCCGTCGCCCAAACCGTCGCCACCGGTGACCTGAGCAGCCGCATCGTGGCCAGGGGCCGCAATGAAACCGGCGCGCTGATGGGCGCCCTGAAGGACATGAACGACAACCTGGTGGGCATCGTCGGCCAGGTGCGCAGCGGCACCGAGACCATCGTCGAAGCAGCCGACCAGATCTCGGCCGGCAACCTCGAACTGTCGTCGCGCACCGAGCAGCAGGCCGGCGCGCTGGAAGAGACCGCGTCGTCGATGGAAGAACTGACCTCGACCGTGAAGCAGAACGCCGACAATGCGCGCGAAGCCAATGCGCTGGCGCAGACCGCCTCGCAAGTGGCGGGTCGCGGCGGCGAGACCGTCGGCCGCGTGGTGCAGACCATGGATGCGATCACCGATTCGTCGAAGAAAATCTCGGACATCATCGGGGTCATCGACGGCATCGCCTTCCAGACCAATATCCTGGCGCTGAACGCGGCCGTGGAAGCGGCGCGCGCCGGTGAGCAGGGCCGCGGCTTCGCGGTCGTGGCGAGCGAAGTGCGCAACCTGGCCCAGCGCTCGGCAGCGGCGGCCAAGGAAATCAAGACCCTGATCGGCGACTCGAGCGCCAAGGTCGAAGAAGGCAGCCGCCTGGTGTCGGACGCCGGCAGCACCATGCAGGAAATCGTGGACAGCATCGGCCGTGTCACGGCGATCATGTCGGGCATCGCCATGGCCAGCCAGGAGCAGTCGGCCGGTATCGAGCAGGTGAACCAGGCGATCGCCCAGATGGACCAGGTGACGCAGCAGAACGCGGCGCTGGTGGAAGAGGCGGCCGCCGCCTCGACCTCGATGCGCGAACAGGCGCAATTGCTGTCGCAGCTGGTGTCGACCTTCCGTTTCGAAGAGAGCTCGGCGGCAAGCCGTCCCTCGCTCAAGAATGCCGGCCGTCCCGCACTGACGATGCGCCAGGCAGCCTGACGCGAACAAGTTGTCTCCTCTTGACGCCGGGCTGGTCCCGGCGTTTTTTATGGCGTGACCGGATCGACCGGCTCGTAACCGTTCCTTCAAACTTACGCGAAGCCGTCCATAGTTAACTTTGCTGTTGAATTCCTGCTTCACAGGGGCCGGTTTCACCTCGCACTTGACGCGCGAGGCCAGCGCCTGCCCCTCCACAGGCCGATGCGGTGGAACTCACCGCCATGTTTTTCAGGTTGATTGCAGCGTTGACGTCCCGGTCGTGCAGTGCGCCACAGCCAGAACAACGCCAATGGCGCACCGTCAGTGGGAGCACCTCCATCCGGTAGCCACAGCACGAGCATGTCTTGCTGCTCGGGTACCAGCGATCCACCACGACGACCTGACCGCCGCGCCGCGCCGCCTTGTATTGCAGCTGGCGCCGCAGCTCACCAAATCCCATGTCGGCGATCGCCCGCGCCAGACATCGATTTCCGAGCATGCCCTTTACGTTCAGGTCTTCGATACCGATGGTGTGGAAATGGCGGGTGATATAGGTGCTCAACTGATGCAGGCCATTGCGCCTCAGATCGGCGATCTTGGCGTATAGCCGGGCAAGCCTGGCTTTCGCCTTTGCACGATTGCGCGATCCTTTGACTTTGCGCGAAACCTCGCGCGACAGGCGCTGTACACGGGCGAGTAGTGTGCTCAACGCCTTCTGGCCTGTAAACACTTCACCGGTCGACAGTGTGGCCAGCGAGACACCGAAGTCGACTCCCACCGCGCCTTGGGTTTCGGCTGGCGGTTGAAGTTGATCCTTGATGTCAACGGTGATACTCGCGTACCAGTGATCTGCAATCCGGCTGATCGAGGCCGAGACGATGCGCCCGAAGAAACGCAGGGATTCGTGCATGCGGACCCATCCCAGTATAGGAATGCGGATGCGCTTTTCCTCGACACGGAACTGGTCATTGCTTAATGTAAATCGATCGTCACGGCCCTTGCGGCGAAAGGTGGGATAGCGGGCACGCCCTTTGAAGAAATTCTCGAATGCTCGCCCCAACTGCATGATCGTCATCTGCGGTGCGTTCTTGGTCACTTCTAGCATCCAGGGGAATTGCTTGCGCTTGATTGCGTTGAGCTGGCGCCGCAATGCCGCCTCATTTGGCTTCTCCACCTCCGGGTCGACCTTGCTTGCCTCGTACTGCCGCTTCCATTCGATCAAAGCCCAGTTATAGGCGAAACGTGCAGTGCCGGCCGCACGCGCCAGATACGTCGCCTGGACATTGTTCGGATCGAGTCGGATGCGATGGGCTAGGTACATTGTGACTCCTTGACTGCTGCGCGCACGTCATCGATCAGCTTCTGGTTGCGGTGACTGCGGCTTCCATAGAGACGGGTCGAAAAGACGGTGATGATCTCGAGCACATCGCTGGCTAGCTCTCCTTCGAAATTGGTGTCCTCGCCCTGGTTGATGATGACCACTTCGACCTGTCTTGTCTGGCATAGGGCGAATATCAGCTCCGCGCCAAAACGCAGCAGTCGATCCTTATGCGTCAATACCAGGCGTCCCACCTCATCTTCGACAATCCCGTCGAGCAAACGTTTCAAGCCCTTCTTGCGATAGTTCATGCCCGACCCAAGGTCGGCAATCATATCGAACGCCCATCCATGACTCGCGCAGTACAATTCAAGTACCCGCTTTTGCCGCTCCAGGTCCGCCTTCTGATCATGACTGGACACCCGAGCATAGGCAACAGTCTTGCGCACCGCCTGAGCACTGCTGCGAGCGTCAGGTCGCAAAGCGGTCAAGTCGTACCGGCGCTGACCTCCTTCTGTTCGCACAGGAGTGAGCCGACCGCTGGCCTCCCAGCGACGCAAGGTACTGGTCGAGACGCCCAAGGCTTGTGCAGCCGTGCTGATGGAAACGAACTTGTTCATCATGCATAAGACTGCATAAATTCAAACAAGTTCTCATCTAACTGTTAATAACCCGCCGCGCGGCGGCTGGAACGCGCCAGGGTCCAGGCGAAGCCGATGCCGGCCGAGGTACCGGTGTTCTTGAGGTGCAGCGGGCTGTCGCGATTGGCGCTGCCCGCATACGATTCGAAGCGTACGAAGCCGAACAGGCGTAGGTCGGGATTGAGCTGGCGCGTGGCGAACAGGCCGACGCGGGTGAGCATCAGGCCGGCGTCAGCGCCATACGCGGCGCGCGACGCATTAGCATACTGAGGCTGCACCTCGTAGAAGTAGCGGTTGATGCGCTTGTCGCCGAATACGACCGAGACATTGCCCTCGACGCTCCACAAGCCGCGCTCGCCGCGCGTCTCATACGCCAGCTTGGGCTCGAAGGTCCAGCCCTGGCGCCGCAATCCTCCCCTCGCCTCGATCACGGCGCGCAGCGGCAGTTCTGCGCGCAGGCGGCTGCGATCGTCAAAATCGGCCACCCGGATCTTCAGGCGCGGGCCGAATTCGAACAGGGCGCCCAGGTCGGGCATGCCGGCACGGATCTCGACGTCGTCCGAATCGGATGGCAAGGCGCCCGCCAGGCCGACGTCGAATTCGAGCCGGTCGGAACGGAACAGGCGCGCCCCGATGCCCGACTGGTCGGCGCGCAGGATCTCGCCGCGATACAGCAGGTAGGGCAATGGCAGGACGCGGTTGTTGCGATCGTCGGAGCCGGGATAGGCCGGCGCGGTGAGGCCGAAGGCGCCCACGCCGAATTCCCAAAGCGGCAAGCCGGCCGGCTCGGGTGACTGGGCGTTGGCATGGAAGGAGGGAATCAGGCACGCGGCCGCGATCACGGCGTTGAAGGTGGGATGCATGGGGCCTCGGAATCTGGTCGGGATTGACCGGATTCTAGCTGACACCGGCCCAGAGACGCGCGATTATGCCGTGACGCGGTTGGCAGCCAGGTCCCAGCCACCGACCGTGCTGCCGCCACCGCCACCACCGATTTTCTGCTGCGTGTAGCGCCACTTGATCTTGGAATATTTCAAGCTGACGTGCTCATCCAGGATCGTGCCCGGCTCGATGCTGGGCTCGACGGCACCGATCAGCACATTCTCGAGTTCGATTTCGAAGTAGCGAATCGGATTGCCGCTGCCATCGGCGCGCATGAATTCGAGCTTTGCCTTGGGGATGGTTTTCCCCATCGCGCAATATTGCATGAGGATGGGACTCGACAGATCAGCAAGCTTGCTGAAAGCGATCTCGCGCAGTTCGGCGCGTTCAGCCGTGTGCCCGCCGCCGGTCGACGCGGTTGCGCTACGGGGCTGGCGGATCCCCCAGTTCACGGAAACGCACTCGATCCAGTCCTTGTGCTTGTCGTCTTGCGACTCGCCCTTGATGCCGTCGATTTGCAGATACACGTCGATTGCCATGTCAATCTCCTCGTTTGAGCGCTCATTATTCAGCGGTCCCAGTGCCCATCGGTTGAGTGCACTCAACCGTACTCGAACGACCAGCCGGTAGATTGAGGGTCTCCGGACTGGCAGGGGCGATCATGTGGAACGGAAACACAGGACAAGGCACGGCAGGCGCCAACGACCATCTCGGCATGAGCGCTGGCGCGCGTGCCCGCATGCGTAAGCGAGAAGTGGACGTCTATCGCTACTATGATGACGGCGGCCGACCAGGGGTAGGCCATTGCACCTGGGGTCCGGGCATTCTTGCCCACAGGGGGCCGTGTACCAGGGAAGAACTTGGGCGCCCCGTCGGCCAGGCCGAGATGGATGCCGAGTTCGCGCGCCGGGTCGCGCGGTCCGAACGCGAAGTGCGCAACGGCGTACGCAAGCAGTCGCTCAACCAGGCGCAGTTCGATGCCGTGGTCAGCCTGGCCTACAACGCCGGCGCGCGCGGCAGCAGGGGCACCTGGAAGCTCGTCGAAAAAGGCGATATGACAGGGGCAGCCATCAACATCAGAAAAATGACCAAGACCACGATCAATGGCAGGCTGGTCGTCGCACGCGGCCTGGTCTCACGCCGTGCCGAAGAAGCAGAGCCATTCCTGGCTCCATCCCGATAGAACAAGGATCCCGCATGAGTCGCTCACGCATCCTCGCCTGCCTGAGGCCTGCAGCAACACTCGTACTCGTTGCAACCGCACTCGTCCCTGCAATCGCAGCCCGGCCCATCCAACCAAACGATGACATCCTCGGACAATGGCGCATTACTAAAATGCTCGATGCATCGAACGTCACTGCGCTGGATGACAGGCAGGCCGCCCGCCTGATCGGTAAGCTTTTTGTGGTCGAGCCGGGCAGAGTGTCGATGGATGGCGAAGCTTGCGACGAGCCCGAGTTCACGCGCCACTATGAAGACGCGGTGCGCTACCTGCGCGAAGAAGCGCACGCCTCATCGTGGAAGCTGGGCTTGCCCTTGACCGTGACGGTCATCGACCTGTCCTGCACCGAAGCGCTGGTCAAGGGTCACGATCATATCGTAGTCCTCTGGAAGGGCGTGTTCTTCGACGCGGTGAAACAAGCGCCTGGCCTGCGCGGCCAGGCGACGCGCTAGGCTTTACACCGCCCATGCGCGCATGCAGCTGTTACGGCCAGATCGCCTGTAGCATCGCCGCCAGGTTGTAGCCACCCTTGATCAGCTGGGTCTTGGCGATCTCGGAGCTCGGCACCGGATAGTTCTGCGGCACTTCCAGCGCGAAGGTGTAATAGGTCTCGCCCTTCTTGCTGGTCTGCGGGGTCAGCTTGCCCGGCACCACGTCCTTGTAGGCCAGCTTCGCCGAGACCAGGCCATCCTCGACCCACTGCACCGGCCAGGTCGACACGTCGCCCTGCGCTTTTTTCAGCTGCGGCTGGCTGGCGACCGCCACGTCGGCGAACTGCTCCGGCGTGCGGGTCTTGATGCGGCGGAAGGCGTAATCGACCGTGGTAGTGTCCCAGTAGGAGTGGAACGGCTTGGTCAGCGCCGCCGGCACGCCTTCCTTGACCACAACCGGCTCGCCGGCCGGAATCACGCCGGCCGACAGGGCCGACAGGCGCTCGTTATCCAGCAGCAGGTTGTTGCCGCCGCGCGAATCGAAGACCAGGGTCTCGTCGATCTCGGCGCGGTCTTTCGGCACCACGAACTTGCCATCCTTGGAAACGAAGGCCGAACCCACGTGCAGCGGCTGGTGGATGTCGCCGGCGAAGTGGGCCAGCAGGATCAGGGCCTGGCGCTTGGTGAACCTGTGCGGGTTCAGGGCGGGGTCGGTCTTGCCTTGCAAGACAGCGATGCACTGCTCCAGCGTCTGCACGATGTCGACGTCGCTCGTGCCCACGCCATGCGCATGGTAGTGGTCCAGCTGGAACGGCACATTGGTGTAGTGGTATTCGCTGTGGCGCGGATTGCCGGCCACGTACTCGACCATCTCGGGCGTTTGCGGGCCGCAGAAAGTGCCCTTGACGCAGTCGGCCCAGTTGGCCATCGACGCCAGCGATTCGCCCGGCAACAGGAGCTGCGCGATTTCCTTTTGCGCGTTGCTGCCCTTGAGCAGCCGGTCGGCGATGGCGCCGATGGCGCGGTGGCCGTCGCGGCCCCAGGCGGCGGCGTCAGGCGCGGCCACCGATGCGAAGACGCCGGTGAGCGCCAGCACGCATACGAGTTTTTTCATGGTGATTCCTTGTTGATTCAGTTGACCTTGACGATACGCGGCGTCGAGTTGGCAACCCCGGGGGCCACTGCGGCGCCCTGCCCTTCGATCTTCTTCAGGTAAGCGATGAAACCATCGAGGTCGCGCAAGCCGGTGTCGACGCGTGCCGTGCCCTTGCCGAACTCCGGATAACCGTCGCTGCCTTCAGCCAGGAAGTTATTGGTGGCAATGCGGTAGGTGGCGCCGTCCTGCATCTGTTTGCCGTTCAGCTTGAGGCTGCCCGGCACCAGGCGGCTGCCCGCAGGACGCTTCGGGTCCCAGGCATAGCTGAAGCCTTCGGAAATCTGCAGCACCGACGAATTCGAATCGACGCCGTCAGCCCACTGGCGTTCCAGCAGGGCGCGGATCTGGGCGCCGGTCAGGTCCATCACGACCGTCGTATTACCGAACGGGAGCACCACTTGGACCTGGCCGAAGGCCACCATACCGTCAGGGCCGGCCTCGAGGTCGCGGCGGATGCCGCCATTGTTCATGAAGGCCAGTTGCGCGCCCATGTCACGGACCGAATCGAGCGCCGCATCGGCGATCATATTGCCCAGCACCGACTCGCCGGAGTCATTGGTCTTGCGCAGCACCGGCGCACCGGCCACCTTGGCGATCGGACGATTCAGCGCTTCCTTGCTGCGCTCCTTCACCTGCGCCACGAAAGCCGTCATCTTCGCGTCCGCCGGATACTCGCCCGGCTTCATCACCACGTTCTTGACGACCAGGTTGCTGACCGCGCCCGTCTTCGGCTCGACCTGCATCGACACGCGGGTGAGCAGGTGGCCGGCGGTGTCGGCCTGGGTCACGGTGCGGCCATCGACGTCGCACAGGTAGCCCTGGTGCGAGTGGCCGGTCAGCACCAGCTTGACCGACGGGTCGATCTTCTTGACCACGTCGACGATGTCGCCCTTGAGCTGCGAGCAGCCGGCCTGCAGCGGCGACTCCACCGTGCGGCCGCCCTGGTGCACCAGCGCCACGATGACCTGGGCGCCGGCGGCGCGCATGGCCGGCAGCGCGGCATTGATCGCCTCGGCCTCGTCACCGAAGCGCAGGCCGGCGATGCCCGACGCCACCACCATGTTCGGCGTGTCCTTCAGCACCACGCCGACCAGGCCGACCTTGATGCCTTTGACGTCTTCGATCCTGAAGCCCGGGATGACCGGCTTGCCGGTGGCCGAGTCGATCACGTTGGCGCCGAGGTAGGTGAATTTGGCGCCGCCGAAGTTCGGGGTGAACTTGCACGCCTTGGTTGGATGCGGCGAATCGCAGCCGCCGTTCTGCTGGCGCAGCAGTTCCTTGCGGCCGCCGTCGAATTCATGGTTGCCGACCGCGCTGGCGCGCAGGTTCAGCATATTCATCACTTCGATGGTCGGCTCGTCGGCCCACAGCGAGGACAGCGCCGGGCTGGCGCCGACGATGTCGCCGGTCGAGACCAGCAGCAAGTCCTTGTCGTCCTTGCGCCAAGCCTGCAGGGCCGCCGCCACCGCCTCGGCGCCGCCGGCGCGCATGACTTCTTCCTTGCCATCCGCATGCTTGAGGACGTAGCGGCTCGGCTCGAGGTTGCCGTGGAAGTCGTTCAGCGACACGAGATTGAGGGTCACCGGGCCCTGGGGCGCGCTGACGCAGCCGGCCAGCAGCAGCGCCATGGTGAGGGTGGAAAGACTGGCGCATGCGCGGCGCGAAACGATCATGGGAACACCTTTACTGGATGCGGACCGGCGCGAACGGCGGGTCCGGAAAAACGGAGTTCGAGCTAGCTCGACAGCCAACATTATCCCACGCGGCTTGTGTGCAGGAAATCCTTACGGCTGCTGGGCTACGCATTTTTTAAAGAAAAACGGCCGGTGTTTCCACCGGCCGTTCTTGACTAGCTCACGCTACGAATTCCCGATACTTAGAATTCGTACTTGAGGGTTGCCTGGATTGCCCACTGCGACTCGCCCTTCGACTGCTTCAGGTCTTGACGCTCGACGTCGTTACGCACGACGTAGATGTAACGGCCTTGTGCATCGGTACCGGCGAAGTCGACGAAGCTACGCGCCTGGCCACCGGCCGACTGGAACGCGACTTCTTCGGTACGGCCCCACTTCTTGTTCAGCAGATTGCCGAAGTTCATGAAGTCGAGCGTGAAGGTCGCCTTGTTGCGCTTGAACAGACCTGGAATTTCCTGGCTGATGCGCAGGTCGAAGGTGTTGACCCATTCCGAGGTGCTGTTGTTACGCTTCACGACACCACCGGCGGCGCCATGCAGGCCCTTGTTGGCGTTGACGACGTCCCAGAAGCGCTGCTCGTTCGAACGGTTGGCTGCGGTGTCGCCGTGGAACACGACTTCGCCGGAACCGAACGCGGTCGGGATGTACATCAGGTCGTTACCGGCCAGGTTGTCGCCGTTCATGTCGTTGTTGAACGTCCAGCTGTATGGACGGCCTTCACGACCTTCGTAGAACACGCCGAAACGGGTGTTGTAGTTGTCGAAGAACTTCTTCTGGAAGTTCAGCAACGCGTTCACACGGTTCTTGATGGCGTAGCTCGAGTTCGCGGCGACTTCTTCGTTCGGATTGAACACCGAACGGCCGTTGAAGTTCGAGTTCGACACCGACGAGGTCAGCGGCGAGACTTCGGTCGCATCGGTGTAGGTGTACGACACCGACCAGCCGAGGCCCTTCTGCATTGGCTGCGACAGCGACATGGTGATCACTTTCGCGTCGCCCTTGTCGGTATCGCGCGCCACCAGCACGTTGTTGTAGCTGCGGTTACTCAGTGCGCGGTTGGTTGCGCCACTGTTGCTGATCAGGGTCGCTGCATTGTTCGACACACCGTAGCTGGTAGCTGCCAGGCCGGCTGCGTTCCAGAACAGCTGACGGCCATCGGCGGCGCCGATCGCGGTCGGTGCACCCAGGTTCAGGTGCTCGTAATAGATGGCGTGCTTGTTCTTGGTGTACAGCAGCTCACCACCGAACACGAGACCGCCCCATGGCAGTTCGGTATCGAAGGCCAGGTTGGTCTTCCAGATCGCCGGCTGGCGGAAGCCCGGATCCAGGAAGTCGACGTTCGCGGCAGGCACGGCGCCCGACACGTTCGGCTGGTTGTCCGGATCCGTGCTGATCAGGCCACCGGTGGTCGGGCAACGGGTTGCGCCGACGCCCGAGCAGCTGATGGTCGCGGCGGCGACGCCCGGATTCGAGAACGGGTTCGACATCCAGACGGCAGCAGCAGCGCCCTGGAACAGGCCAAAACCGCCGCGCAGCTGGGTAGGACGCGGCGACTTGTCGAAGCGGTAGTTGAAGCCGAAACGCGGCTGGATCAGGTCGGTGCCGTCGATGGTCCGGGTATTGTCCAGACCGAAGCCGCCCGACTGGCGCGCGCCGGTTGCAGGGTTGCCTGCGACCATAGGCTGGGCCGCTGCGGCGTTGTACAGCGGACGGTTGCCGATGTCGTTACGGTCGTAACGTACGCCGTAGGTCAGGGTCAGCTGGTCGTTGACGGCCCAGGTGTCCTGCAGGAACAGACCGGTGTTCTTGGTCTCGAACTGGGCGATCGCGTCTTCGATCGATGCGCCCGGCAGGGCGCGCTGCACGCTGTAGCTCAGCGGACGGCCACGACGGAAGTTCTCGAGCACGGCGGCTTCGACCTGCGCGTTGGTGGCGCGGGCGCAGCTCGGCAGCGCGCCGAAGCTGTAGAAGTTCGCGTCGGCCGAATCCAGGCAGGCGAAGGTGTATTCGCCGAACACGCCTTGCAGGAAGGCGTTGTAGATCTCGGTCTTGGTGTGGTCGACACCGAACTTGATCTCGTGATCGCCCTTGATCCAGTTGGCGCCGGCGTACAGGTCGGTGGTCTTGTTGCCCAGCACGTTGTTGTGACGGCTACGCTCGGTACCGAAGTTCAGGAAGCGGTTGCCGCTGGCCAGGCCGGCCGGTGCGTCGGCCGGCAGCGCGCCGGAGAACTGCAGGGCCATCGATGGCGTACGGGTTGCGTTGACCGGGGCCGAATCGTAGTCGCGGGTCGAGTACTTGAACTCGGTCGAGAAGTTCGGGGTCCAGTCCGAGAACACCTGGGCGACGACAGTCTCGATTTCCTTGCCCTGGTTGTAGAAGCTCGACGACAGGCCGACGCCGGTGTTCGAGAAGCCCGGGAAGAACGGCTCGCCCTGAGTGGTCTTGGCGTAGCGCAGGTTGGCGCGGTGGTCGTCGGTGATGTTCCAGTCGAACTTCACCATGCGCTCTTTCGAGGTCAGCATGGCGCCGGTCGGGACGGCCGGGGTGCCGATGTCGAGGCCATAGCCCTGGGCGATCTGCTGCGCGCCAGCGATGGACGACTGGGTGATGCCGACTGTGGTGCCGGCGCCGGAACCGATCGGTCCGAAGTCAGGGCTCGAACGCGAGCTCTCGAAGTTTTCGGCCAGGGCGAAGATGAACAGCTTGTCCTGGATCAGCGGACCCGATGCCCAGATACCCTTGGTGGTTTCCTTCGACTTCGGCGCGTCGCTGTATTTGTCGGTGACCACGTCGTAGCGGTCGCCGGCCATGGTGTCGTTGCGGAACACGTAGTAGACACCGCCCTTGTAGGTATTGGTACCCGACTTGGTCACGGCGTTGATGTTGGCGCCGGTGTAGCCCTTCTGGGTCACGTCGTAGTTGGCGACGTTGACCTGCACCGACTGGATCGCTTCGATCGAGATCGGCTGGCGTGCGGTCGGGCTGCCGTTCGACTCAAGGCCGAAGGTGTCGTTGATGGCGACGCCGTCGATGGTCATCGAGTTGTAGCGCGAGTTCTGGCCGGCGACCGAGATTTCGCCGCGGTCCTTGTCGGTCTGCGACACGCGCGGGTCGGCGCGGGCGTAGTCCTGCAGGTTGCGGTTGATCGACGCCTGGGTCTGCAGCTGGGTATTGCTGATCGAGGTGCCCGCGCCCATGTTGTTGCTCGAGAAGATCTCCGAGCGAACGGCCGAGCCGGCCACGGTCACGGTCTGGATGCCGACGGTCGCGTCGACGGTCGCGGTCTGCGCCAGCTCGACGAAGACGTCATTGCGCGTCTCGGTGACGCCATCCTTGGTGATGGTAATGGTGTAAGGACCACCCACGCGCAGGCCGCGCGCGGTGTAGCGGCCTTCGGTGTCGGTGACGACATTGCTGACAGAACCCGACTCGACGTGCAGGATCTGCACTTGTGCGCCGGCAGCTGGTGCGCCGGCAGCGTTCGAAATACGGCCGCCGATGGCCGAAGTGGTGTTCTGTGCGAACGACGGCGCAGCCGCCAACGCAACCGACAAAGCCAGCGCCAACTTGGTGAGCCGGATCTGTTGTTGAGTGATCATTGATTACCCCAAAAAGAACTTCAATTTATTGTTGGACGCCCGGGCGGACGCCCTCCCCTACGATTTACAGCTTGAATTTTTTGCTTGGTGCGGCAGCGCTTCAGCCGGCAAGCGGCTGCGATTGTATCGTTACAATGTTTCAACAAAGTGACACGCCGGAGTGATGAGATACAGCGGAATTCCGCCAATATGCATGAGCTTTGAACAAGCCGACAAATTCGATTTGGCTTAGCTATTCAGAGCTTTTGCGTATAAATCACCGCCCAAGTGTTGTCTGTACGCGACATAATCGGAGTGCTGCCGGCCGGAATATGACAAGGCGGGATTATATGTGCGGCGTTCTCCCACGGAATTTTTTTGATAAAAATTCAGTGGAAGTGCGTAGGGAACGAAGATTTTTGTAGCGAGAAGGCGACATAAGTTAATTTTGCATTAACTTATTACCAAAGAGTCACTGGGGAATTATGACAAGGTAGCGGCCCGGCGGGCGCCGGGCCGCGGATGTCACACTTTATTTACCGCGGACCGCCGAGGCGCCGAGCGCCGCGATCTTTGCTTCGAATTCCATGTAACGTTGGTCCAGCTGCCGGGTCAGTCGTTGCTTTTCCGCCACGGGCAGGAAAGCATAACGGATGCTGTTGTAGGACGCCTTCTTCACTTCCGCGTAGCTCGGCTTGAACTGGCTGGCGAACTGCATGTATTCATGCGACAGCGTATGGCGGGTCACACCGGTGTCGTCGGTCGAGATCACGTAGGGCACGCCATACTTGCGGTACAGGTTCAGCGGATGGTTCGTGGTCGACACGCCGCTGATGAAGGCATTCGAGGTCAGATTGATCTCGACCGGGATGTCCTTCTCGCGCATGGTCTTCATGATGCCCAAGGCATTCGCCTCGTGCGCCAGGTCCAGGCCGTGGCCGATGCGGTCGGCGCCCGCCACCGCCAGCGCCTGGTCGATGTGGAACTGCAGGCCTTCCGGCGGCACGTCGCCCAGCGCCAGCTCGCCCGCATGCATCGCCACCTTCACGTCCGGATAGACCGACTTCAGGAAGCGGAACATCTTCATGTGCAGGGTGTAGTCGCGCATCGAAACGTGGGTGCTTTCCTGGCCCACGATGTTCAGTCCGACGACGCGCCCGCCCTTGGCTGCCGCCTTGAAGCTCGACACCATGGCCGAGAACACCTGCGACGGATTCAACAGGCGCAGCGTGTAGTTCTGGTAGCGCATGGTGAAGCGCTCGTCATCGATGCCTTCGGAGGCAACGTGGATCTGCTGGACGAAATCGTCGATCGACTTGTTGAAAGCAGCATCCTTATCCAGTGCAGCCAGTTTCGCACGCAGCGCATTGTCGAGCGCCTTGTCGTCGCTCACCTTGGCCCAGGCCTGGCTGTCGAAATCCGGGTTGGCGATGAAGGGCGACAGCAGGAACATCGTCTCGATGTAGCCGACGTTTTCGGCGATCGCGCGCTGCTTGATCTCTTGCAGGCCTTCGCGCAGGTTGTCGTTGGCCACCGGGCCGAAGTAGCCGAAAGTCTGGAAGAAGCGCTGGTCGGGCGCCGGCTGCAGATTGGTGTGATTGTGGAAATCCTTGTTCGACCAGCGCTTGGCCACTTCGCGCCAGGTGTCTTCGTCGGCCCGCACCTCGGCGCCCGACTTGCAGGTGCGCTGGGCGGCCGGGCGCGCGAGTTCACGCGCCACCACGGCCTTGTCGGTCTCGATGCGGTAGGTCTGCGTGTTGATGCAGAAGCCCTGCTTGTCGACGAATTCGGTATAGGTCTCGGCATACACCGAACCCGAATAATGGTGGTGCAGGTCGCCGCCCTTCGGCATCTGCGTGAAGAACATCGTCAGCTCGGACAGCTTCGGCTGCTCGCCCGCGATCAGGCTCGCGTAGTGGCGGGCGGTGGCCGCTTCATTGGCGTTGGCGGCGGGCTCCTTGGCCCAGGCCGGGGCGCCGGCCACGGCCAGCGCCAGCAGCGCGCTGCCGGTCAATGTCTTGTGCATGGTGTGCTTTCTGGGTGGATATTGAATCGCGCCACTCTAACTGCTTCGTTCATCAATGGCAATATTGCTAGATCAACGGTGGTGCACCTTGCGTCCGCCCGAATACGTCGCGGCGATCGTGCGGTCGTCTCCCAGCAGCGCCAGCGCGAACAGCAGTTCCTCCAGCGAGTCGCAGTGACCCGTCCTGCGCGCCAGCAGCGGCGTTGCCTCGCGGTCGAGCACCACGAAGTCGGCTTCCAGGCCCGGCTGGAAGCTGCCGATCGTGTCTTCCAGGCGCATGCTGCGCGCGGCGCCCAGGGTGGCGAGGTAGAACATGCGCAGCGCCGGCAGATAGCTGCCCTTCAGGCGCGCTACCTTATAGGCTTCATTCATGGTCTGCAGCATCGAGAACGAAGTGCCGGCGCCGACGTCGGTGCCCAGCGAGAGCAGCGCGCGCGCGCTGTCGGCGCGTTCGAAGTCGAACAGTCCGCTGCCCAGGAACAGGTTCGAGGTCGGGCACACGGCGGCGGCCGATCCGGTGGCCGCCATGCGCGCGAAGTCTTCGTCGTCGAGCCAGATGCAGTGGCCGAACAGCGCACGTGGACGCATCAAACCGAAGCGTTCGTAGACGTCGAGGTAGCTGCGCGCCTGCGGAAACAACTCTTTCACCCAGGTGCACTCGTCCTTGTTTTCCGAGACGTGGGTCTGGATGAAGGTGTCCGGGTGGCGCGCCGCCAGCTCGCCGGTCAGGCGCAGCTGGACGTCGGTCGAGGTCGGGGCGAAGCGCGGCGTGATCGCGTACAGCGAGCGTCCGCGCTTGTGCCATTTATTGATCAGGTCTTCGCTCTGGCCCAGGTCGCCCTCGAGGTCGCGCAGGAAGTCCGGGCAGTTGCGGTCCATCAGCACCTTGCCGGCCACCATGCGCAAGTTGCGCGCTTCGCTGGCCTCGAAGAAGGCATCGACCGATTGCGGATGCACGGTGCAGTACACCACGGCGGTGGTGGTGCCGCAGCGCAGCAGCTCGTCCAGGAAGAACTCGGCGGTCGCGCGCGCATGCGCCGGGTCCTCGAAGCGGCGCTCGGTCGGGAAGGTATAGGTCTCCAGCCATGGCAGCAGGCCGGGCGCCGGCGAGGCGATCATGTCGGTCTGCGGGTAATGCAGGTGGGTGTCGATGAAGCCGGGGGCGATCACCTTGCCGCGGTAGTCGACCGGCTCCAGGCCGGGCGGCAGGGTCGGCGCCAGCGCGGCGTAGTCGCCGGCGGCCTTGATGCGGCCATCTTCGACGACCAGCAGGCCGTCTTCGTGCCACAGCGCGGCCTGGTCGTCAAAGGCCGGGTCGGCGCGAAAGTGCAGCAAGCTGGCACGGTAGGCTTGCAGATTGGGTGATGCGGTGGACATTACGAGAGTTCCGGTTGTTCTTCAGGGTGGTGAGCTGCTTCCCAGACGGACAGCAGCTGGGCCGCGACGGAGGCGGCGATCACGGCTGGGGCCTTGCCCTCGATGCCGGGCAGGCCGACCGGGCACACCATATCGTCGATGCGCGCGGCATCGATGCCGCGTTCGCGCAGGCGCGCCTCGAACTGGCTGCGTTTGGTACTCGATCCTATCAGGCCGAACCAATCCTTGCAGGAATCGCTGCGTGAGCGGGACAAAATTGCGTGGCACAGGCGCAGATCCAGCGCGTGACTATGGGTCATGACCAGGAAGCTGGTGCCCGGGGCGGCTTTCTCAACCAGTGCTTCCGGGGTGTCGGTCGCTTCCACCGTCACATTGGCGGGGATGTCGGACGGGAACAGGTCGTCGCGCTCGTCGACCCAGGTCACGCGGCAGGGCAAGGGCGCCAGCGCGCGCACGATGGCGGCGCCGACGTGGCCGGCGCCGAACAGCATCAGGTGATCGCGTGGCGCGAGGATAGCATCGAGCAGCCAGCGGCGACCGCCCTCGCCTTCCACCACGCGCGTGTCGCCTTGCGCTGCCAGGGCTGGCGTCGTGACCGCACCGGCGAGGTGACGGCCCGCTTCGTCGAGCAGCGTCCATTCGCTGGCGCCGTCGAGGGCGACCAGGCGCCACGTGTCCTGGTGGCGGCGCGCGCGCAGGATGTCCATCTGTTCAACTTCCATGCGCTCGAATGCGAGCCAGGCCACGCCGCCGCAGCACTGGCCCAGGCTTGGGCCAAGTGGAAAGCGTTCGAAGCGGCGCGCTTCGCCGAGCTGCAACATCGCACGTGCGATGTCCAGGGCGCGATGCTCGAGGTGGCCGCCGCCGATGGTGCCGTCGAAATCCCCGGCCCGCACCAGCATCTTCGCCCCCGGTTCACGCGGCACGGAGCCTTTCACGGCCGCGACCGTGACCAGGACGGCGGCCGTGCCTGCGTGCGGGTGCAGCCAGTCGTTCGTCATGCGCGCGCCGCCTCGACAAAAGCGATCGCATCCAGGATCTCTTCCGACGTCGCCGGCGCATTTAGCGGCGGATTGATTTTGTGATCGCCCACGCTCGAAATGGCGTCGCGGATCGCGAAGAAGACCGAGAACGGCAGCAGCAGCGGCGGCTCGCCGACCGCCTTCGAGCGGTGGATGCTGTCCTCGACGTTGGCGTTGTCGAACAGGCGCACCCGGAAATCTTCGGGACAATCCGAGACGGCCGGGATCTTGTAGGTGGACGGCGCATGCGTCATCAACTTGCCGGCCGGGTTCCACCACAGTTCTTCCGTCGTCAGCCAGCCCATGCCCTGGATGAAGGCGCCTTCGACCTGGCCGATGTCGATCGCGGGATTGAGCGAGCGGCCGGCGTCGTACAGCGCATCCACGCGCAGCAGTTTCCATTCGCCGGTGAGCGTGTCGATCACGACTTCGGACACCGCCGCGCCATAGGCGAAGTAGGAGAATGGCCGGCCGGTCATCGTCTTCGCGTCCCAATGCAGGCCGGGCGTCGCATAGAAACCGTCGGACCACAGCTGCACCCGCGCCAGGTAGGCTTTCGCCACCAGTTCCTCGAACGGCAGCGTCAGGCCCGCGACGAACACGGCGCCGGCGGCGAAGCGCACTTCGCTCGCAAGGCCGCCGTATTGCGCCGCCGCGAAATCGGCCAGGCGCGCACGGATCTTGCGCGCCGCATCCTGGGCCGCCTTGCCGTTCAGGTCCGCGCCGGTGGACGCCGCCGTGGCCGAGGTGTTGGCGACCTTGGACGTATTGGTGGCGGTGGCGCGCACCCGCCCCAGTTCCACGCCCAGCTCGTGCGCCACCACCTGCATCACCTTGGTGTTGATGCCCTGCCCCATCTCGGTGCCGCCATGGTTGACCAGGATGGAACCGTCGACATACACGTGTACCAGCGCGCCGGCCTGGTTCAGGTGGGTGACGTTGAAGGCAATGCCGAACTTGAGCGGCGTGAGCGCAAGGCCCTTCTTGAGCACCGCGCTGGCGCGGTTGTACTCGCCGATCGCCGCGCGCCGGGCCCGGTAATCGCTGTCGGCTTCGAGCTCGGCGAGTAGCTCGGGGAGCACGTTGTCGACGATTTCCTGGCCGAAGGGCGTGACGTTGCGCTCCGTCTTGTCATACAAATTCAGGCGCCGGACGTCAAGCGCATCGCGTCCAAGATTGCGCGCGATCTCGTCGAGCACGTATTCGATGGCAATCGCGCCCTGCGGTCCGCCGAAGCCGCGAAATGCCGTGTTCGACTGGGTGTTGGTCTTGCCGCAGGCGGCGCGAATCTCGACGTCGGACAGGTAATAGGCGTTGTCGAAGTGGCAGACGGCGCGCGTGGCGACGGGGCCAGACAGGTCGGCCGAGTAGCCGGCACGGGTGACCATGTCGACCTTCGCCGCCAGGATGCGGCCCTCGTCGTCGTAGCCGACCTGATACTCGTAGTGGAAGCAGTGGCGCTTGCCCGTGACCAGCATGTCGTCGTCACGGTCGGCGCGCAGCTTGACCGGGCGCCCCGACCGCACCGCAGCGATGGATGCCGCCGCTGCCCACAACGCCGACTGCGATTCCTTGCCGCCGAAGCCGCCGCCCATGCGGCGGCACTCGACCGTCACGTGATGCGAGTGCAGGCCCAGCGCATGCGCCACCACGTGCTGCATCTCGCTCGGGTGCTGGGTCGAGCAATACACGTGCATGCCGCGGTCTTCGCCGGGGATCGCATAGGCGATCTGCCCTTCGAGGTAGAACTGTTCCTGGCCGCCCACGTGCAGCTCGCCCTTGACGACGTGCGGCGCGCGAGAAAAGGCCTGCGCCGCATCGCCGCGGGCCAGGCGCATCGGCGGCAGCACGTACGATGCGGCGGCGCGCGCCGCCTGCGGCGTGAGAATGGCGGGTAAATCGTCGTAGTCGACCACGGCCAGGCGCGCCGCACGGCGCGCGTTGTCATGGCTGTCGGCGACGACGATGAAGATCGGCTGGCCCACGTACTGGACCAGGCCATCGGCCAGGATCGGATCGTCGTGGACGATCGGTCCGCAATCGTTCAGGCCGGGAATGTCGGTCGCCGTCAGCACCGCGACCACGCCGCGGCTGGCGCGGACCGGCGCCAGGTCGATCCCTTTGACGCGCGCATGCGCGCGCGCCGAGAGACCCAGCGCCGCGTGCAGGGTGCCGGCCAGTTCGGCGATGTCGTCAGTATAGGTGGCCTGGCCGCGCACGTGCAGCTCGGCGGATTCATGCTTGCGGGCGCGGCCGACTTCGGCCCAGGCATCCACGCGGTTCAAGCCTGCATCGTTCATGATCAATCCCTCACAGGCTGGCAAAGGCGTTGACGGCGCTGGCCGGCAGCGGATTTTCCGTGCGCGTCTCCAGCCAGAAGCGGTGCAACAGGTTTTGCGCAGTGCGCATGCGGTAGCTGCCGGAGGCGCGCGCGTCGCTCAGCGGCGCATAGTCGCGCGTGAGCGCCGCCATCGCCGCGCGCAGCGTGGCTTCGCTCCAGGCCTGGCCGCGCAGGACGGCTTCGGCTTCGTGCGCACGCTTCGGCGTGGCCGCCATGCCGCCAAAGGCGATGCGCGCATCGACGATGGTGTCGCCGTCGAGCATCACGGCAAAGGCGGCGCACACGGCCGAGATGTCCTGGTCGAAGCGCTTGGCGAGTTTATAGGTACGGAACCGCAGCCCAGCGGCCGGCAGCGGTACGCGCACGGCTTGCACGAATTCGCCCGCGCGCAGGTCTTTCTGCTGGTAGCCCAGATAAAAATCTTCGAGCGCCAGCACGCGCGGGCCCTCCTTGCTGCGCAGGACCACCTGGCTGCCCAGCGCGATCAGCCACGGCATAGAATCGCCGATCGGGGAACCGTTGGCGACGTTGCCGCCCAGGGTGCCGGCGTTGCGGATCGGGAGCGAAGCGAAGCGCTGCCAGAGTTCGGACAATTCGGCCGGATAGCGTTCGCACAGCGCCGCATAGGCATCCTGCAGCGATACGCCGGCGCCGATCTCCAGCATGCCAGCGTCTTCGCTCACCGTCTTGAGCGCCTCGACCTGACCCAGGTAGATGACGTCGCCCAGCGTGCGCAGCTGCTTGGTGACCCACAGGCCGACGTCGGTCGAACCGGCCAGCAGCACGGCATCAGGGTGCGCGGCGCGCAGGGCCACCAGCTCGTCCAGCGTGCGCGGCACGTGGAAACGCTGGCCGTGGGCCGTGTAGCTGAAGCCGTGGCTGCGCTGCAGGCCGCGCAGGCGCTCGGCCAGCGCAGGTTTATCGAAAGCAACAGGCGGCAGTTCGACCATGCGGCGCGCGGCGTCGATGATGGGACGGTAGCCGGTGCAGCGGCACAGATTGCCGGATAGCGCGTCAATGATCTCGCAGCGCGCCGGCACGCGGCCCTCCTGCTTGATGTACATGCCCCACAGCGACATGGCGAAGCCCGGCGTGCAGAAGCCGCATTGCGAACCGT
The DNA here is from genome assembly GCF_008014745.1 of Massilia arenae. Classification (GTDB taxonomy): domain Bacteria; phylum Pseudomonadota; class Gammaproteobacteria; order Burkholderiales; family Burkholderiaceae_D; genus Telluria; species Telluria arenae. The sequence continues at coordinate 149,238 of NZ_VPFD01000004.1, read as the reverse complement.
GGCACTCGACCAGCGCCTGCTGCACCGGATGCAGCGCGCCGTCGGCCGCGGCCAGGTCTTCGACCGTGAACAGCGCCTTGCCGTCCAGCGTCGGGGTGAACTGGATGCAGGCGTTAATGGACTTGAGTGCAAGGTGGCCGTCTTCCAGCGAGCCGACCACCACGGTGCAGGCGCCGCAGTCGCCTTCGGCGCAGCCTTCCTTGGTGCCCGTGCAGTGCAAGTCCTCCCGCAGGTGCTGCAGGATGGTTTGCGTCGGCGGCGCCTCGCGTAGTTCGCGCACCTCGCCACGGAAGAGGAATCGGATCGGTTCTGACATGCCTGTCTTAAAGTAGAACTTTAGTGTTCGCCAAGGGCGGAAGGCTACCATCCGGCAGCCCGCCTCATATCATCAACTTCTTATATTGATTATCATCAATTTCGCATATCTAAGGCACGCGCTTTCGCTCGTCATTCCACGTAAGGATGTACCGCTTTCCAGTGATTGGCGATATCGATGCGGCGCGTCACCCAGACACGGTCATGCTGTATCACATAGTCGAGGAAGCGCGCCAGCGCCGCCGTCCTCCCGGGCCGCCCCGCCAGGCGGCAGTGCAGGCCAACCGACAGCATCTTGGGCCGATCCAGGCCGGCGGGGTCGCCTTCGGCGTAGAGCACGTCGAAGGCGTCCTTCAGGTAGTCGAAGAACTGGGTGCCGGAATTGAAGCCCTGGGTGGTGGCGAAGCGCATGTCGTTGGTGTCGAGCGTGTACGGCACCACCAGGTGCGGCGTGCTGCGCACGGCGCCATCCGGTCCGGCCGCCTCGACCCGCTGCCAGAACGGCAGGTCGTCGCCATAGTGGTCGGCGTCATAGGTAAAACCGCCATGCTCGACCACCAGCCGGCGCGTATTGGGCGAGTCGCGTCCCGTGTACCAGCCCTGGGGCGCCGCGCCGGTCAGGGAGCGCATGATCTCGACGGCCTCTTTCATGTGCGCGCGTTCAAGCGCCTCGTCGACGTTTTGATAGGAGATCCAGCGCAGGCCGTGGCAGGCAATCTCGTGCCCCAGTTCGCGAAACGCGGCGACGGCCTCGGGATGGCGCTCGAGCGCCTGCGCCACGCCGAACACGGTCAGGGGCAGCCTGCGCTCCTCGAACAGCCGCAGCAAACGCCACAGGCCGGCGCGCGAGCCGTATTCGTAGAGCGACTCCATGCTCATGTGGCGCGCCGGGAAGGCGCTGGCGCCGACGATCTCGGACAGGAAGGTTTCGGAGGCCGGGTCGCCGTGCAGCACGCAGTTCTCGGCGCCCTCTTCGTAGTTTAGGACGAACTGCAGGGCGATGCGTGCACCGCCGGGCCAGCGCGCATGTGGCGGATTGCGGCCGTAGCCGGCCAGGTCGCGCGGATAGGAAGCTGCCATGGCGTCCCTTTACAAGGAAGAATACGTCCGATCATATATTGCAACGACCACAACAGTATATGACCGGACGCATACGCCGGCTCATTGCGTCGATATAGGACTCAGGCGCGCAAGGCCGACACCAGGCGATCGACCTGCGCCTCTTGCGTGAAGATCGCCGGCGTCACCCGCACGCAGGCGCCGGACGCCAACCCGTCGCGCATGACGGCGAACACGCCATGCTCCTGCAGCAGCCGCTTCGACAACGCGACATTGTCGGCCACCGAGGTCTTGCCGCGCAGGCGGAACGAGGCGATCGCGCTGGTCAGGCGCTGGTCGGGTGAGGCCAACACCTCGATGCCGTCGATCCCCCGCGCCGCTTCCACCCAGCGGGTGCGCAGGTGATGCAGGCGCGCCTGTTTGTTGGCCACGCCGATCCGCGCGTGGATGTCCAGCGCCAGCGGCAGCGCCAGGTAGGCGGCGAAGTTGACGGTGCCGGTATGCACCCGGGTGCGGATATCAATGCCGTCCTTCTCTCCCATATACGGATCGATGTCGGCCACCCTGCCGCGCCGGATGTAGATCGCGCCCACGCCCACCGGCGCCCCGATCCACTTGTGCAGGTTGATGCCGGCATAGTCGCAGCCCAGGTCGGGAATGCGCATATCGAGCTGGCCGAAGCCGTGCGCGGTGTCGACAATGACGCCGATGCCGCGCTCGCGCGCCATGCGCGTGATCTCGGCCACCGGCATGACCATGCCGTTGCGGTGGTTGACGTGGGTGAGCAGCATCATCTTGAGCTTCGGATGGCGCTCCATCGGCTGCGCATAGCAGTCGACCAGCGACTGGACGGTCGCCGTGGCGGCGTCCGGCGCCGCGATCTTGACCACCTCGACGCCGCGCCGCTCCTTGAGCCAGCCCATGGTCGTGATCATATTGTCGTAGTCGACGTCGGCGCACATCACGGTGTCGCCAGGCCGCAGCCGGTTGTAGCCGCCGATCAGCGCCTGCAGCGCCTCGGTGGCGCCGCGCGTGAGCACGATCTCGTCGCGCTCCACGCCCAGCGCCGTGGCGACCGCGGCGCGCGCCGCCTCGTACTCGGGCGGAAAGCGCAGGCGGCCGTAGTAGGCGTTGCCGTGGTTGACTTCGGCCACCTGACGCTGGTAGGCCGCAACCACGGGGCGCGCCATCGAGCCCCAGTAGCCGTTGTCGAGCATCGCTACTTCGTCGGTGACGTCGTAGTGCGCCGCCACGCGGGCCCAATAGGCGTTGTCACGCGCCAACGCGGCCGGTGTCAGCGCCGGCGGCGCAATGTCGGGCAGCGCGGGCGCCGCCGCCAGCGCGCTCCCCGGCACCAGCGGCAAGCTCAGGCCGGCCCGCAGCCAGGCCCGCCGCTGCGGGTCGGGCCGACTCAAAACTTCACCGTGTAGTCGACGTACAGGTTACGGCCATCGGTGTCGTACGGCGCGTTGCGCGAGTAAATCAGGCCGCGGCTGGCCTGGAATACCGCTTCGTCGGGATACTTGTCGAACACATTGTCGACGCCGAAGCGCAAGGTCTGTTTCGGCGTGAGCTTGTAGCTCAGCGCCGCATCGAAGAAGCGCATCGCGCCAAAGCGCTGGAAGATGTCGCCGGTCGCGTTGCCGGTGCTGTCGGTCCAGGCGCCGTAGTGGCGCATCCGTCCCAGCGCGCTCCAGGCGCCGCGCTCGTAGGTCGCGCCGATGGTGGCCTTCTGGCGCGGCAGGCGGTCTTCGAAGATCGTGCGCTGGGTGAGGTTGGAGGCGACCGCGGTGCTGCCGTCGTCGACCTGCGTCTTGTTGTAGTTGTAGGCCAGGGTCAGGTTGAGCCGGCCGTCGGCGACGCGGCTCAGGTGGTTCGCCACGATATCGATGCCCTGGGTGGTGGTGTCGAAGTCGTTGGTGAAGTAGTTGACCGAGGTGTAGCGCAGCGGATTGGCCATCCCGGCCGGCACCGGGAACGAGGCCGAGGTGCTGAAGCGGTCGCGCAGCTTGATCTGGTACAGGTCGACCGATCCCGACAGGCCCATGGCGCCCTTCCAGGTCAGGCCCAGCGACAGGTTGTCCGATTCCTCGGGCGTCAGGGCCTTGGCGCCGAGCGCCACGGCGATCGGATCGCCCGTCGACAGGCGGCCGCTGGTGAACACCAGCAGGGTGCGGGTGTCAAGGCCCTGGCTGGTGCTGCTGGTATTCAGTTGGCCCGGGGTCGGGGCGCGGAAGCCGGTCGAGAAGGAGCCGCGCACGGCGAGGTCGGGCGTGACCTCATAGCGCGCCGACAGCTTGCCGTTGACGCTGTCGCCGAATTCCGAGAAGTCTTCGTAGCGCAGCGCGGCGCCGACCGAGAAGCGCTCGGTGAGCGGCGCTTCGACATCGACATAGGCGGCGTAGCTGTCCTGGTCCCAGCGGCCGGCCTGGCGGTCGCTGAAACCCGGGGCGCCGTTGGCGCTCGGGTCGAGGCCGTAGGCGGCGCCGGGGCCGACCGCGTACGATGCCGCCTCGCCGGCGCGCACGCCATAGCGTTCGTTGCGGTACTCGAGGCCGAAGCCGACGTTGACCGGCCGCGCCAGCGCCGCCACGCTCCACTCGTAATTGAAATTGGCGTTGACCAGCTTTTCTTCCTGGGTCAGGCGACCCAGGTCGAACGACGTCGGGCTGCTCGGGCCCAGCGAGGCATTGATCGAATTGTGCAGGCCGTAGTCGATGCGGTTGCGGCCATACGAGGCAGACAGGTCCCACCCCAGCGCATCGGTAAAGCGGCCGCGCACGCCGGCCAGCACCTGCAGGTCGTCCTGCTCGTTGGTGTACTGAGGGCTGAAGCCGGTCGGGTAGATGCTGCGCACGTCCCAGCCGGGGAATGCTGCGGTTTTGTTATAAACACTGCCGCTGGTGTCTGGGTTGCGCCAGTTGAAGTCGGACACGCCTTCGCTGCGGCCGAACAGGCCGTAGCTGTAGGCTTCAAGCTCGCCGCCAAGGCCCACGCTGGCGTTGTAGCCGATGCGCTGGCTTTCCAGCTCCGGCTGGCCCCAGCGCTGGACCGGGTTCGGTACCTGCAGCTCGGGGTGGGCCGCCTGGAAGTCGATCGCGTCCTGGCGCTGGCGGGTGCGCGAGGTGGGGTCGGCGTCCGCCGCTTCGGCGAACAGGTTGATCCGGCCCGATTCGCCGAACGTGAAGCCGTATTTGGCGCGAACGGTATTCGTCTTGCCGTCGTTTTCGCCATATTGCGAATGCTGGGCGTTGATTTCGCCGCCGGTCGTGTCGTCGAGGATGATGTTGATGACGCCGGCGATCGCGTCGGAACCATATTGGGCCGAGGCGCCGTCGCGCAGCACCTCGATGCGCTTGATCGCACTGGTCGGGATCTGCGCCATATCGGCCGCCTGCGAGCCACGTGCGCCAAGGAAGGCACTGCGGTGGAAGCGCTTGCCGTTGACCAGCACCAGGGTCTGGTCCGGCGACAGCCCGCGCAGGGTGGCGGGCCGCACGAAGACCTGGCCGTCGGCCATCGGCAGGCGCTGTACCACATAGGACGGCACCAGCTGCGCCAGCACGTCGTTCAGGTCGTCCGACTCGACGGCCGCGATCTCTTCGCGGCTGAAGACGTCGACCGGCGCCAGGGTGTCGAACTGGGTGCAATTGCTGGCGCGGGTGCCGGTGACGATCACGGCTTGCGGTTCGGCGGCGGCCAGCATGGGCACCGCTGCGGTGGAGGTAGTCTGGGCATGCACGCCAACCAGTGCATGGGTCACGCACAGCGCGGCGGCGCTGGCGATCTGATGTCGTTTGATGATCATTGCGGTCTTCAGGTTGGATGAAAGAGCTGCCGCGTTCCGCGCTTTTGAATGCGGATTTGGCAAGCCGATAGCCTAAAGATGCAATATTTCGTGAGTATGAAGTCAAGCCTCGCATCACGAAATCACGCGGGTGATATCCAGAACCAGCTGGCGCTTATATCTGCCCGTACTGGCGTTATGATGGGCTTCCACCCACATCTGCTGACAAGGACCACGATGGGAAAACTCACCACCCACGTACTCGACACCGCCCACGGCTGCCCTGGCGCCGGTATCCGGGTCGAGCTGTACGCGATCGGCGCCGACGGCCGCACGCTGCTCAAGAGTGCGCTGACGAACGACGACGGCCGCTGCGCTGAAGCCTTGCTGGAAGGCGCCGCGCTGCTGGCCGGCCAGTACGAACTGGTATTCCACGCCGGCGACTACTACGCGGCGCGCGGCGTCGACCTTCCATCTCCCCGCTTCCTGGACCGCATCGCGCTCGGCTTCGGCATCGCCGACCCCGCCCAGAACTACCACGTGCCGCTGGTGATGACGCCGTGGTCGTATTCGACTTACCGCGGTAGCTAGCAGACTTGTGGGCGTCATTTTTCGTTGATCGGAAGTAAATTAAAAGTAAGATACCCGTCAAGACCACGATCAAGGATTGACGCCCATGCAGCAGCCCACGCCCGCCGCCGCTTTTCCCGCAACTTCGCCGGACGACGACCTCGTCCCGACCTGGCTCGGCCCCACGCGCATAGTCATCGGCCTGGCCCAGGGCCTGCTGCTCTACCTGCTGTACACGGCGGCGCAGGACAAGTCCTGGCCGGCCACCGTCCCGCTGCTGTTCGGGCCGCTCGCCATGCTCGGCCTGCTGCTGCCGGTGATCCTGATCAGCGGCCTTGGCCACCTGTCGCGCCGCCAGCTGACCGCGTGGGCGCTGGGCGCGGCCGCCGTTATCGCGCTGCTGGCCGCCTACGATATGTGGCGCCGGCTCGGCGGGACCTCGTGGGAGGGCGGCAAGCCGTCCGGCATGCTCACCTTCTGCCTGGCGGTCGGCTTCTTCATCGCCCATGCGCTGGTGCTGGCGGCCAGCCGCGAGGGACGCCGCATCGCGGCCTACGCCAGCTACTTCGAAGTCGCCTGGAAGCTCAACCTGCAGATCCTGTTCTGCCTCGTGTTCGTGGGCGCCACCTGGATGGTGCTGCAACTGGGCGCCGCGCTGTTCGACCTGGTCAAGCTCGACTTCCTGAGCAAGGCCATCGGCAAAGCCTGGTTCTTCATTCCCGTCACCGCCTTCGCGTTTTCGGTGGCGATGCACCTGACCGACGTCAAGCCCGCCATCGTGCGCGGTATCCGCAACCTGCTGCACGTGCTGCTGTCCTGGATCTTGCCGGTGCTCACCCTGCTGGTAGGCGGCTTCCTGGCCAGCCTGCCGTTCACGGGGCTCGATCCGCTATGGGCCACGCGCAGCGCCGGCGGCATCCTGCTCAGCGCCGCAGCCGCCTTCGTCGTGTTGATCAATGCCGCCTACCAGGACGGCGCCAGCCCGCCGGCGCGCGTGCTGGCCGCCGCCGCGCGCATCGCCTGCCTGCTGCTGGTGCCGCTGACCCTGCTCGCCGCCTATGCCCTCGCGCTGCGTGTTGCGGACCACGGCTGGTCGGCCGACCGCGTCATCGCCGCCGCCAGCCTGCTGGTCGCGGCCTGCTATGCCGGCGGCTATACGGCAGCGGCGCTGCGCCGCGGCTGGCTGCGCGCCCTGGCCGGCGTCAATATCGCCGCCGCCTTCGTGGTGCTGGCCGTGCTGGCGCTGCTGCTGTCGCCCGTCCTCGATCCGGGCCGCATCGCGGTGAACAGCCAGCTGGCGCGCCTGGCGTCCGGCCAGATCGCGCTGCGCCAGCTGGACGTGGCCTACCTCCATCACCATGGCGCACGCCATGGCCGCGCCGCGCTGGCACAGTTGGAGGAAAGCGCCACCGGTCCCGACGCCGACTGGCTGCGCGCCGAACTGGCGCGCCTGCGCCAGCCGCGCCCACTCGATGCCGACACCCCGGCGCAGATCGAGCGCAACCTGAAGGTCTGGCCGGCCGGGGCCGCCCTGCCCGCCGGCTTCGCGCAATTCGACTGGAAGAAGGTCGAGGCGCACTACGACCTGCCGCTCTGCCTGCGAAGCCAGCAGACGCCATGCGACGCCTACATGATCGATCTCGGCGGCGACGCCAGGCTCGAAGTGATCGTGGTCGGCGCCCCCGACCACGGCAATGCCGTGCTGCGCCAGGACGACCAGGGCGGATGGCAAATCGCCGGCAGCCTGCCCGCATCGCTGAGCGCTTGCGCGCCCATGCTGGACGCCCTGCGCGCGGGCCGGGTGCGCGCGGCGCCGCCACCGCTGGCCGACCTCGACATCGGCGGCCGGCACGTCCCGCTCGAGCGGTCCGCTACCAGGCCCGATTGCGCAGCCATGTACGGACAGGCGGCCAAAGCGGCCGAAGTGTCCGAAGTGTCCAAAGCTCAGGAAGACGCGCCACGCTGACGAAAATTGCTATGCTTGGGTGCCGGATACTACCGCTGGAGGAGAGGCGCGCACATGGCATTGCACATCGTTCATTTCATCGGCCCGATCAACCACAACTCCGCCTGCACGGTGCGCAACTGCTGCCTGGAGGCGTTGCAAAAAGGCGCGACCGAGATCGCGCTGCATATGTCGACCGAGGGCGGCAATATGACGGCCGGCTTCGCGCTCTACTTCTTCCTGAAGTCCCTGCCGATACCGCTCACCACCCACAATATCGGCAGCGTCGAATCGGTCGGCGTGGTGATCTTTTTGGCCGGCCAGAAGCGCTATGCCTGCCCCGGGACGCGCTTCCTGGTCCATCCAATGCACTGGGGTTTCGGCAACATGGTGGCGGCCGACCATGCGCGCGTGTCGGAGTGGCGCGAGTGCCTGGATTTCGATGCCGAACGCTATGCCAGCATCTTCCGCGAGGCCACCCGCGAGGCAGGCCATGAAACCGACATCCGGCCGCACCTGACCGGCCAGGCCCGGATCTATACCGCCGAAGAGGCGGTCGGCGCCGGCATCGTCCACGAAGCGGTGCAGGCCAGATTGCCGACAGCGGGACCGACTTGTCATTGGTGGAACTGATACTGACAACGCTATGTGTCAATCCAGCCACAAAAAACGTCATTACATCTGGAAATCTCTCCAATTGTCATAAATCTGTTGCTGCGAAAATTCCCGTCTGGATAGAATAATTTCCAGCGCCCATGCCTGCTGCCCTTGCAAGCGCATCTTCCCTAGCAGCTCACGTAACAGATTCAGTCACACCTCCGTAATGAACAAAAAGATTCTCGCCAGCCTGCTGGCGCTCCCCTTGGTCGTCCCTGCGATGGCCCAGGCGCAAGATAATGCCGTCAAAGTCAGTGGTTTCGGCACCGCCGCCCTGACCTGGTCGGACGATGACCGCGCACAGTTCGGCCGCCCGAACCAGGCCAGCGGCGCCGCCGACAACTTCCGCACCGGCGTCGATTCCAACCTCGGCCTGCAAGCCGATTACACCGTCAACAACTGGCTGTCCCTGACCGCCCAGGGCCTGGTGCGCCAGGATGCCGAAGAGCACTACGGCGCCGAGCTGAGCTGGGCATTCGCCAAGTTCCGCATCTCGGACGAGCTGAGCGTGCGCGTCGGCCGCGTCGGCCTGCCGGTCTTCATGATCTCGGACTACCGCAACGTCGGCTACGCCAACACCATGCTGCGCCCGCCGTCCGAGCTGTACTCGCAAGTGCCGTTCAACAGCGTCGATGGCGCCGACATCACCTGGCGCCACGACTACGGCAACACCAGCATCACCTCGCAACTGGCGGCTGGCAAGATCAAGACACCGGTCGGCAACTTCCACGTGCGCGGCAAGGACATCCTGGCGCTGAACGTCGTGGCCGAAAACGGCCCGTTCACCCTGCGCATCGGCCACGCCCGCACCAAGATCACGGTGGACGACCTGGCAACGCTCAACACGCTGGTCGGTTCGCTGCGCGCCGCCGGCGCCGGCTACCGCCTGCCACAGCTGACCGACCTGGCCGGCCGGATCGAAGCCAAGGATGCCAAAGGCACCTTCAATTCGATCGGCCTGACCGCCGACTGGAACAACTTCGTGCTCCAGACCGAGTTCGCCAAGCGCAAGACCGAGACCTATATCAACGACACCACCTCCTGGTACGTGATGGGCGGCTACCGCATCGGCAAATTCTTGCCCTACTACACGCGGTCTGAACTGAAGATCGACGGCGCCATCAACAATACCGTGCCTGCGGCCTGCCCGGCGGGCTATCCCGCAGCCTGCACCCCGACTCTCCTGCAGCTGGGTGGCGCGGTGCGCCGCATCCCGTTCTCGGGCGTGGGCCAGGGCGAGCAGACCACCGACACCATCGGCGTGCGCTGGGATTTCGCCAGCTCGGTGGCGCTCAAGGTCCAGGTCGACCGCGTCAAGCCAAGCGGAAACGGCCTGTTCATCAATGCACAGCCGGGCTTCTCCGGTCCCGTGACCGTGGGCGCGGTGGCCCTCGACTTCGTGTTCTAAGGGAGCGAGCATGAATAAATGGATACTTGCCGCATGCGCGGCAGCAAGCTTCACCGCCGTCCCGGCGCTGGCCCAGGTGGTCGTGGTCGTCAATCCCAAGGCGGCCGAGAGCAGCATGACCAAGGAGCAAGTCGCCCAGTTCTTCCTCGGTAAATCGACGGCCATGACGCCGATCGACCAGCCGGATGGCGCGCCGCTCCGCGCGGACTTCTACAAGAAGGTGGCTGACAAGGACGCGGCCCAGGCCAAGGCCCTGTGGTCCAAGCTGGTGTTCACCGGCAAGGCCACGATGCCGAAGGAAGTCGCCGACAACGCGGCCGTCAAGGCGGCCGTTGCCGCAAACCCGAAAGCGATCGGCTATATCGACAAGAGCGCGGTCGACGCGACGGTCAAGGTCGTCCACACCGCGCAGTAAGCGGTATTTACCAGGCAGCCGGCATCGCCGCGCTGCCCAGTCGACCCGCCGCGGCAAGCGCCGCCGGCGGGTCTCGCATATCCGGAAGAACAACATGAGCATCAAGCGCAGGATCTGGGCACTGCCCGTCATTTCCGCCATCATCTTCGGCCTCGGGGCCGGCGCCAGCGTGACGATCGCCAACGGTGCGCTGGCGTCGATCACCACCACCGAAACCGTGGACTATCCGCTGATGGATGCTGTCAAGGCCGTCACCCTCGACATCGCCGCCGTCACCGAAGGCCTGACCGATGCCGTCACCGAAGGCGACAAGGCGCGCATCGAGCAGGTCGGCACGCAGGCGGCCAAGGTGCGCGCCGACCTCGACAAGCTCGGCCAGATCCCCGGCCATGCGGCCACCGGCGCACGCCTCAAACAAGAATTCGACGCCTATTACGCGCCTGCCCTGTCGTCCGCCCGCATCATGCTCGAGATGGAACAGGGCGACCCGCAGGCGACGGTCGGCAAGATGCAGGCGGCGCTGGCGTCCCTGAACGCCGACCTGGCCAAGACCGTCGATGGCGCCCAGCGCCAGTTCGCGGCCGGCATCGCCGCCAGCCAGGATAGCGTGCGCAACACGCTGGTGGCGATGGTCGCCAGCGCCCTGGCGGTGTTGTCCGCGCTGGCGATCACGTCGTGGTTCGTGGTGCGCACCATCTGGCGCCAGCTGGGCGGCGAGCCGGCCTATGCGCGCGAGATCGCGCAGGCGGTGGCCGCCGGCGACCTGTCGATGGACATCCGGATCGAAGCAGGCGACAACGACAGCCTGCTGGTGGCGCTGAAGGACATGCGCGAACGCCTGGCAACGCTGGTGGCGGGCATCAAGGGCTCGGCCGACACCATCGCCAGCGCCAGCACCGAGATCGCCAGCGGCAACGCCGACCTGGCGCGGCGCACCGAATCGCAGGCGGCGAGCCTGGACCGCACCACGCGCGCGATGGAAGAGCTGACCGGCGCCGTGCGCCAGAACGCCGCCAACGCCGGCCAGGCCAATGCCCTGGTGGCCACGGCCACCGATATCGCCACCCGCGGCGGCGCCGTGGTGGGCGGCGTGGTGACCACGATGGGCGACATCGACGCCTCGTCAAGGAAGATCGTCGAGATCATCGCCACCATCGACGGCATCGCCTTCCAGACCAATATCCTGGCGCTGAATGCGGCGGTGGAAGCGGCACGCGCCGGCGAACAGGGCCGCGGCTTCGCGGTCGTGGCCAGCGAGGTGCGCACGCTGGCCCACCGCTCGGCGGCGGCGGCCAGGGAAATCAAGGAACTGATCGGCGACTCGGTGGCGAAGGTCGGCGCCGGCAGCGCGCTGGTGGGCGAAGCCGGGGCCACGATGGAACAGATCGTGGATGCGGTGCGCAAGGTGCAGCTCATCATGCGCGAGATCGCCGATGCCGGCGCGCGCCAGCATGCGGGCATCGAAGACATCGGCCGCGCGATCGGCAGCATCGACGAGATGACCCAGCAGAACGCGGCCCTGGTCGAAGAGGCGTCGGCGGCGGCAGAGTCGCTGACCGACCAGACCGGGCAACTGACCGACGCGCTGGCGGTGTTCAGGCTGCAGGTTTCCGAACCGACCACGACCGTGAAAGCTTTGCCAAGACTGTTACATCGAGCTTAACGCCCAACACGCGAAGCACCGCAATACCGGCCCATCCATTCCGGGCGATCCTGCCCGGAATGCCAATTCGTCCACGTGGTATGGACGCATCTGGGCAGCACCAAATCCTTTACAAAGTAAGTGCCTATAGGCATGATCCGTTGGTCCGCCGGCCCGCCCGGCGCCCTTGTCGTTTCCCCTGAGGTTCCCACACACGGCGCATATGGCAGCAGTCCTCCCCAACACGACCACCGGCACCCCGCTGTCGGGCCTGGCGCGCGCGCTGGTACAGGCCAATCGCCTGAGCGCCGCGCAGGCGGACATGCTGCACAAGAAGGCGGTCCTGGAGAAGACCGCCTTCATCGACGCCGTGCTCGCCAGCGGCGCGATCGAGCCGCGCGCACTGGCCGCCTTCTGCGCCGAGACCTTCGGCTATCCGCTGTTCGACCTGTCGGCCTTCGCGCCGGAGTTCCTGCCCACCAGCGCCATCGACGCCAGGCTGATGCAGGCCCAGCGCGTGATCGCGCTGGCCAAGCGCGGCAACAAGCTGTCAGTCGCGCTGTCCGACCCGACCAATACCCAGGCCCTGGACCAGATCAAGTTCCAGAGCGAGGCGACGGTCGAGCCGGTGATCGTGCCGCACGACGCGCTATTGAATCTGCTGGCCGCGATCGCCAAGGGCGCCGAACAGGATTTGAGCGAGCTGGCAGGCGACGACGCCGATATCGAATTCGCCGAGGAAGACCAGCAGTCGGCAACACCGGCCGAGGCCGCCAGCGACGTCGAGGACGCGCCGATCGTGCGCTTCCTGAACAAGATCCTGATGGATGCGGTGCAGATGGGCGCGTCGGACATCCACTTCGAGCCCTACGAAAAGTATTACCGGATCCGCCTGCGGGTCGACGGCGTGCTGCGCGACCACGCGATGCCGCCGCTGTCGATCCGCGAAAAGCTGGTGTCGCGCATCAAGGTGCTGGCGCGCCTCGACATCGCCGAAAAGCGGGTGCCGCAGGACGGCCGCATGCGGCTGATCCTGTCGGCCACGCGCGCCATCGATTTCCGTGTCAGCACCTTGCCGACGCTGTTCGGCGAAAAGACCGTGATGCGTATCCTGGACGCGACCCAGGCCCAGATGGGCATCGACGCGCTCGGCTACGACCCGGACCAGAAGGCGCTGCTGCTGGACGCGATCACCCGTCCCTACGGCATGGTGCTGGTGACAGGACCGACCGGTTCGGGCAAGACCGTGTCGCTGTACAGCTGCCTGAACCTGCTGAACAAGCCAGGCATTAATATTTCGACTGCGGAAGACCCGGCCGAGATCAACCTGCCGGGCGTGAACCAGGTCAACGTCAACGACAGGGCCGGCCTGACCTTCCCGGTGGCGCTGAAATCCTTCCTGCGCCAGGATCCCGACATCATCATGGTCGGCGAAATCCGTGACCTGGAAACGGCCGACATCGCGATCAAGGCCGCCCAGACCGGCCACATGGTGTTCTCGACCCTGCACACCAACGATGCGCCATCGACCCTGACGCGCCTGATGAACATGGGCGTGGCCCCGTTCAACATCGCTTCGTCGGTGATCCTGATCACGGCCCAGCGCCTGGCGCGGCGCCTGTGCAGCTGCAAGCAGCCGCTCGAGACCAGCCGCGAGGCCCTGCTGGCCGCCGGTTACCGCGAGAGCGACCTGGACGGCGACTGGCGTCCGTATGGCCCGGTCGGCTGCGACCGCTGCCTGGGTTCGGGCTACAAGGGGCGCGTCGGCATCTACCAGATCATGCCGATCTCCCCTAGTATCGAGGCACTGATCCTAGCCAACGGCAATTCCATGGAGATCGCGGCCCAGGCCGAGAAGGAAGGTGTCAACTCCTTGCGCCGCTCGGGCCTGCTGAAAGTGAAACAGGGGCTGACCAGCGTTGAAGAAGTGCTTGGCTGCACCAACGAATAAGACCGCAGTCAAACTGCAAACAGGAACACGAATACATGGCAACTTCCCACCAACCAAAGAGCCGCGGCGCGCAGGTCAAGGAGAACGTGTACGCCTGGGAAGGCAAGGACAAGACCGGGCGCGTCGTGCGCGGCGAAGTGCGCGCCGGCGGCGAGGCGATCGTCAACGTGACCCTGCGCCGCCAGGGCATCATGGTCACCAAGGTCAAGAAGAAGGTCTACCGCAGCGGCAAGAAAATCACCGACAAGGACCTGACCATGTTTACGCGCCAGCTCGCGACCATGATGAAGGCCGGCGTGCCGCTGCTGCAATCGTTCGACATCGTCGGCAAGGGACATAGCAACCCGTCGATGGCCAAGCTGATCCAGGACCTGCGCAACGACGTCGAGACCGGCACCAGCCTGAACCGCGCCTTCCGCAAGTTCCCGCTGTACTTCGACCCGCTGTTCTGCAACCTGGTCGGCGCCGGCGAACAGGCCGGCATCCTGGAAGACCTGCTCACGCGCCTGGCGATCTACAAGGAAAAGACGCTGGCGCTCAAGGGCAAGATCAAGTCGGCCCTGACCTATCCGATCGCGATCCTGGCGGTGGCCCTGGTCGTCACCGCCGTGATCATGATCTGGGTGGTGCCGGCCTTCAAGCAGGTGTTCTCGAGCTTCGGCGCCGACTTGCCGACCCCTACCGTGGTGGTGATGGCGATCTCGGACTTCGTGGTGGCATGGTGGTACATCATCTTCGGCTCGCTGTTCGCCGGGCTGTACCTGTTCTTCCAGGCCTGGCGCCGCTCGCTCAAGATGCAGCAGGTGATGGACCGCCTGCTGCTGCGCCTGCCGATCTTCGGCAGCGTGATCCGCAAGGCCACCATCGCGCGCTGGACGCGCACCCTGGCCACGATGTTCGCGGCCGGCGTGCCGCTGGTCGAGGCGCTCGACTCGGTCGGCGGGGCGTCGGGCAATGCGGTTTATCTGGAAGCCACGCGCAAGATCCAGAACGAGGTCAGCACGGGCACCAGCCTGACTGCGTCGATGCAGAATGCGGATGTGTTCCCGAATCTCGTGATCCAGATGGTGCAGATCGGCGAAGAGTCGGGGTCGCTCGATGCGATGCTGGGCAAGGTGGCGGATTTCTTCGAGGATGAGGTCGATGAGGCGGTGGCGGCATTGTCGTCGTTGATGGAACCGCTCATTATGGTGATCCTTGGGGTGTTGATTGGCGGGTTGGTGATTGCGATGTATTTGCCGATCTTTAAATTGGGCTCGGTGGTGTAGGCAAAAGCCACCTGTAGCGCACGGACGGAGCGAAGGGCAGTCCCAAGCTCTGAACGTTTTTGATCAATCACACCGTTTTTTTAACGTTTTTTTTGTAGCAAAAACGTTTTTGTGCGAGACTCAGCCTGTTTAAACACTTTTGAGCGGGTCTCGGCAAAAAGCATGGATACCAGTAATCGTCCTGTTGGCTACACCTGGCTCAGGCAGCAATTCAAGATATCGACCTCTCCGATATCGCATGAGTCCTATATAGGTGGGCGAGCGAGCTCTGTTGCGACCGAACACGGCGTTCTTCAGGAAGTATTCGTTCCATCCTACTGGCCGGGCGACGATCCGTTTGAACATATCGTCTTTGCGCTGAAATACGATCATTTGCATTTGGACATGTTGCGGCAAGTCTTTGCGAAGCTTGGTCCCGAGCAGGTTCTGGACTACGTCGAAAAGCAACCCAACGGCAAATACACACGGCAGATCGGCTATCTCTATGAATTCTTGAGTGACACGACACTGCCTTTGTCGGTCACGATGGGCGGAACTTACGTCGAACTGCTAAGTTCCGATAACTATCTAGTGAGTGCACACCCACAACGGGACAGTCGGTGGCGGGTCACAGACAATCTTCTAGGATCGAGGCATTTTGCGCCGGTTGTACGAAGGAATGCAGAGATCAATAGCCTATTGATAAAAGATTTCACTGAAGCTCTTCAATCGTTCAAGCAACAGGTCGAACCGGTCCTATTTCAACGGGCGGTGGACTACCTTTACTTTAAGGAAACGCGGTCGTCGTACGATATCGAACGCGAAACGCCTTCGCCGGATCGTGAGCAACGCTTCGTTGCTGCCTTGCGCAACGCAGGCAACGATACCCTTACGCAAGTACTGTCTGAAACCTCGCTCACCCAGCTACAAAACCTGATCGTCGAACCGCGTTATGCACAGCAAGGGTTTCGCCGACATCAGAACTATGTTGGCGAGTCACCGCCAGGCAGGCCGACTATCGTGCATTACGTCTGCCCTCCTGGCGAGCTGGTGGAAAGCCTGATGACCGGCTTGCTCGACTGTGCGAAGAGAACAGACGGACTCAATCCTATCGTACGTGCGGCGTTGATCGCATTCGGTTTCGTCTTTGTCCATCCTTTCGAGGATGGAAACGGACGCATCCATCGCTTCCTGATCCACGATTTCCTGACTCGTGGAGGACTGGTTCCCGAGGGGATGATCCTGCCTGTGTCGGCATATATGCTGCACCATCCACGCGAGTATGAACGGGCGCTGGAAGCATTTTCCAAGCCTCTACGTCGCGTGGTACGCTTCCAGCTCGACGATGACGAGATGCTCACGATCGTCAACCCGGACGAAGCTGGCGGTTACTATCGTTATCCCGACTTGACGACGCAAGCAGGCTACCTGCTATACGCTGTCCAGGAAACGATCACCACCGAACTTGCATCAGAAATTTTATTCATTCGCAATTATGATCAGGCTCGCGAGGCAATCAGGGAAGTCATCGATATGCCGGACCGGCGTCTCGATAAGCTGATCAAGCTACTGCATCAAAACCGGGGCGCCCTGTCAAAGTCCAAACGACACCTTTACCAGGAACTCGACGACGCCGAACTCAACAGAATTGAGCTCGCCTACCAAAGTGCGTTCGCCCAACAAACACTCTCACTCGACGGCGACGCGCTACCGGGGCAGCCCTGAACTGCAGGATTTACTTACCTCAGCACTGTCCTGATTCCCCGCGCCGCCCATTCAAGAGTCGCCCTCAGCAACACATTGCCCATGGCCCATGGCCGCTGCCGATCCAGCCCCCGCCGCCCCATGCGTTGCGGCAGGAAAAACCGCCCGAACGCCGACAACCCACTCCCCCGCATGACCCAGAAACACCCTCCCGCATACGTCGTATCAAACCCATCCTCCGCCCGCAGCAGGTAGAGCGCCGTCCCCGAACACATCGCCACATCGGCCTGCGCATCGCGCGCCAGCAACCGCAGGCCTCGCAGATAAGACAACTCGAGCGTCTGCCGCAGATCGGGCAACGCAAGCACCAGCGGCCGCAGAAAACGCAATCGCTCCAGCACCCGCGGCAAGCCGTGCAACCGCTCCCCCGCCCGCTCGCGATACCTGAGGAAAGCCTCCTTCAACTCCGCCACCGTCGCCTGCGCCGGTCGCGCCAGCGGCTCGGGCCGGTCGCGCCAGCAGCCCATCCAGTGCGCCAGCGCCTGCTCGTGCCGGGCCGCCAGGCTGGCCGGGCTGTCGAATTCGAGGTCGAAGCGCGCGCCTGGCTGCAAGAAGCGGATGAGGCCGCGCTGCGCTTCCAGCCGCGGCGCCTCCAGCACGCCCAGCGGCGTGCGGCGGCCGTGGTTGAGCCAGGCATTGTCGACCCGGCTGAAGCGGGCAAAGGACGCGACCGGCACGATCAGGCGCGGCCTGAAGGTCTCGGCCTGCAAGGCCAGGCGCTCGATGCCCTGCCCGGCCGCCGCTTCGCGCCGGGAAAAATCGTCGGGATTACCGCACCAGGCCATGTCGGCGAAGCCCGTCAACAACACATCGACGCGAACATTGGCCCTGCGCAGGCGCTCGGCGGCGGCGTGGCAGGCGGCGCGGGTGGCGAGCGCGCGCTCGCCCAGGTGCAGCAGCGTGCGCCGGCCGCAGCGGACCAGGCACCAGGAGTCGCCCTCGCCGTTGGCAAACGCCGTCAGGCGCAGGTCGCGCGCCAGGGTGCGCGGCTGCCCATCGGGGCACTCGGCCATGGCGAAGCGGTTGCGCCGCAGCTCACCGTGCAGGCGCCAGTCGCGGCCCTGGCGATACAGGAAGGTGGCGATGCCGCGGAACTCGGCGCGAAAGCGGCGCAAGAAAGGCGTCGACAGGCGGTCGGGCTGGGCGCGCGAACACCAGATAAACACTGGCAGGCCGCTCGCATTGAGCTCCGCGATCAGCCGGGCGCTGCTGGTGGAACGGTCGAGCAGGCTCCATGCATCGTTCAACACCGTGCCGTCCAGCCAGGGGTCGGCCAGCAGCAGCGCATTATCGGTGCGCAGCAGGAAGCCGGCGTGGTTCAGGAAGGTGAAGGTCGGACTCGGCATGGCGGCATGGCTGCGGTAGGCTCGGCTTCAGCCTAGTCCCTCGCCATGCGCCATCCATGAGGCACCGCAATCGTGTTGCGATGCCGTCTACGCAAGATCAGACCGGAATTGCCTCGAGCAAGAGCGCCTGCTCAAACCCGATCTTGAGCTTGTTGCTGCCCGCGCTCACTTCGCCCAGGTCGCGGTCTTCCACATAGTCGCGCACGCGGTAGCGGCCTTCCTTCAAGCCGCGCAGCTCGACCTGGCCCGACCATTCCTTCGCATAAAAGGCAAAGTACAGCCGGCCATCCTTTTCGACCGCATGGGTTTCCGGCTTGTCGAAGCCGATGTCGTACAGTTCCCCGCGATACTGGCCCTTGGGCAGCATCTTGTCCTTGTAAATGCCGATCCACTTGCGCCACTTGGCTTCCTTCACTGCCGTCAGCAGGTAGCTGTCCTTCGGCTTCGGGTCTTCGGGCCAGGTGAACTTGGTCGAGACCACCGCGCCGATGCCCACCGACGAGGCGAAATCGTCACCGCCATCGCTGAGTTCGACGTGGTCGCCGGCATACGCCGCGGTCGGCCCCATCAGGGCTTTCAGGGTCTTGCCCTTGTGCCGCACCTGCCACGAGGACAGCGGATCGGACGACGGCGCCTGGTTTGTATACGGCAGCGTATGGAAGGCATACGAGGTGCCGCAGGGGCAGAACTCGACCACCGCCTTGGGATTGATCTCGCGCGCGGTGTCGTACACCATCTTCCAGTAGTCCTGCAGTTTTTCGAAGGATTCTTCAGGACGCGCGTGATTGTGCGCCGGGTTGTAGCATGGCGCCACGCCGTTCAGGTGCTGGCCGTCGAGCTTTAGGCCCTCGTAGCCCCACTCGCCGATGATCTTGCGCACCAGCGCGCGGGTCTGCTCGATCACCGGCTCATAGGCCGGGCACAGGGTCAGGGCGTTCCACCAGGTGACGAATTGCGGCGCGCCGTTCGCGTCCAGCAGCAGCTGGTCGGTGTGCTGGTGCAGCAGGTCGGTGCCCGGATCGGCCGCCAGCGGCGCCAGCCACAGGCGCGCCTTCAGGCCGGCGCCATGGATGTCGTCCACCAGCTTCTTCATGTCTTCTTCGCCGCGCGCGAACTTCTTGCGGTCGATCTTCCAGTCGCCTTCGTTGGTTTGCCAGCCATCGTCCAGCACCGCCCATTCCAGGCCCAGTTCCTTGGCCTTGGCCAGGGTGCCGGTCATCAGGGGGATCGTGAAGTCGCGCTCATAGCCCCAGGCGCACCAGATCGGCTCGTACGATTCATCGCCCGCCTGCGGCGCCGCCAGGCCACGCTCGGCCATCACCAGGCGGTAGCGGTCCAGGGCCGCGAAGTAGTCGCCCGTGTGCACGGTGACGAAGGTGTCCAGCGTCGTCAGCTCCTGGCCCGGCTGCAGCACGACGGCTTGGTCGAACTCGATCGCCAGCGCGGCGCCGGCTTTCACTTGCTGCACCGGCAGCGCCACCAGGCGCGGCACGGTGTCGAGATGGCCCACGGCGATGCCGTGCTCGGGCTGCCAGACGTCGGCCACCGGCGTGCCGCCGCCGTAGTCGGACGAATTCATGCCCATGAAGTTGCGCTGCTCGAAGCCGTCCTTGAGCGGCTGCACCCAGTCGCGCCGGTCGGCGTGCGACGAGCCCGAGAAAGTCCAGAAGCCGCGCCCTGGCGCGCGCTTGGCCGGCAGCAGTGTGTAGCCACTGTTCGACCAGGCCTCGACCGGCAGCGCGGTCTGGCCATTGTTACGGTAGCTCACGCGCAGCAGGGCCAGGCCCGGGTGGCGCTCGTAGAAGGTGACCATCACGGTCTTCTCGATGCCGTCCTTCGACGCGCCCGTCAGGCGATGGCGCACGCCCGCGCCGTGCGGGCCGTCGACGCGGTCGACCGCCTGCGCGCCGAGCGCAAAGCTGTCGATCCAGCGCCCGCCCGTCACGCGCAGCCGTTCGCTGGCGTGGAAGCCCGTGACCGCGACCGTCGCGCCGCCCTTGCGCGCCAGCAGGCGGCTCTTCATCTGGCCGTCGAACTCGAGTCCCAGGGCGGCGTCGCCGATGCGCGCCACGTTTTTTCCCGCTTCTTTCCCCTGAGGTGCGGCCACCGCCACGCCGGCGCCGGCGCCCATGCCGCTTGCCACGGCCGATCCGGCCAGCCACTGCAACAGGGTGCGGCGACGCTCGCTATGCACTTCGGTCATCTTGTCTCCTTGCTTAGTAGGACTACACAGCCGGCGCCGGCCGGCCGAGCCGCCCTACACCAGCACCACTTGCGCGCCGCGCGAGCGCAGCGCCTCGACCATCTCCGCCGGCACGCCGGCATCGGTGATGATCTGGTCGATCTGTTCGATCGTCGCGATCATGGACAGGCTGCGCCGTCCGATCTTCGACGAGTCGCCCACCGCCACCACGCGGCGGGCGATGCCCAGCATGCGCGAATTCAGGCGCGCTTCGAGCAGGTGCGGCGTCATCACGCCGATCTCCGGATCCAGGCCGTCGAAGCCCAGGAACAGGATGTCGGCATGCAGGCCTTCCAGCCCCTGCTCGGCCTGCGGACCGCCCAGCGAATACGAGCTGGGACGCAGCACCCCGCCGAGCATGATCAGGGTCACGTGCGGCGCGCCGGCCAGCAACACGGCGATGTTCAACGCATTGGTGATCACGTTCACCGACTGCAGCTTCAGGCCGCGGATCTGCTTGGCGATTTCGGCGGTCGTCGTGCCCGAGTCGAGCACGATGGTCTGCCCTTCCCCGATCAGCTTGACCGCTTCTTCCGCGATGCGGACCTTCTCGGCGCGGTGCAGCGACTGCTTGACGCCGATCGGCAAGTCCTCGTCGGCGCGCTGGGCCAGGGCCCCGCCGCGGGTGCGCACCACCGCGCCGATCTCCGCCAGCACGTTCAGGTCGGCGCGCACCGTCACCAGCGAGATGCCGAACATCTCGGACAGCTCGGCCACCGTCACCCGCCCGCGCTCGGCCACCATTTCGCGGATCTTGCGGCGCCGTTCCGCCACCAGCAGATCCTGGTCGGCCACCGGTTCCGGGGGCTTGCCTTCGTTATCGTTCGAAACTTTCGTTTCTGTTTTTTTTGTCTGCTTCATTTTCATCCTTCCGCGCCGGTTCGCCGCCGCGGTTCCGTTATATACGTGATCATTGCTTCATTAACGGATCGATGATACAGGATGAAAATGCAAGAAACGAAAGTTCAGACTATTTTTTGCTCCCCTTCTCACTTACGTAGGAAGCCCGGTAGGAAGCCCCGTATGAAGCTGGCATGATCATGCCTTCCAGGCGCCCTGGAACACGCGCTCGGCGTTCAGGCGGAACAGCTTGTCGGCCACCGCCTTCGGCAGCGCCAGGCCGCGCACGACGCCGTCCAGGTCCGGCGTGGTGAGTTCGTCGTCGGTATTGAAGTAGCGCCAGTCGCGCCGCCATACGCCATCCAGGTCGGCCACGAAATCGGCCTGGCTCTGCTGCGCCGACTGGGCCAGGTCGGAGCCGTACATCAGGCGGTCCTGGTAGCTGATGAAGAACTGCCGTACCCGCTCGCGGTCGCGCTGCGACTGGTACTGGATCTGGCCGATGCGCGCCGCGATGTCCACGTTGGCCGTCGGATTGCGGTCCAGGAAGCGCGCCAGCTCGTCCACGTTCCACTCCAGCGAGGCCATGTGCACGCCGACGAAGCGCAGGCGCGGATGGCTGGCCAGCAGGCGGTCGCGCGCGCCCATCTGGTCTTCGTAGCTCGGCATCTTCGGCTGCTTGTACATGTGGTACTGCGGGTGGTTCTTGAAGTATTCGCGGTCGTTCTTGGTCGTCATCTTCTCGAGCGGCAGCCAGCAGTTGTGCGGCTCGCCCTGGTGCCCGACCAGCAGCACGTCGCGCTCTTCAAAAGCGTCGAACAGCGGCTTGATGCGGACGTCGTCGACCATCACCAGCTTGCCCTCTCCATCGCGCTCCGACATGCCGATGTTCTTCCACACCTTGACGCCCACCGCGCCATCCTGCAGCGCCGCATCCAGCCGGTGCAGGGTCGCCGGGATCCAGGCCGGCCGCATGAGGTTATCGGCGCTGAAGCTGGCGATCCAGCCGACCGTGGCCGGATGCTCGTGGTGCAGTTTGCTGGCCACGCGCTGCTGCTGCTCCAGCGCGGGGAACACCGGGTAATCAACGTTGATCGTCAGCGCGCGAAAATTGGCCTTGCGCGCCAGTTCCAGGAACGGGCCCTGCTCGAGGCCGTGCAAGTGCAGGTGGGCGTCGATCTTGGCCACGCTCTCGTAATCCTGCATGGTGTAGCTGTCGGCAGCCAGCGCGCCGATTGGCGCTGCCAGTGCGGCAAGGAAGATGGTGCAAAGAAGGCGGATGCGCATGTCGTTCTCCTGTCTTTCGTCTATCGGGTCTGGGCGGCGAGGCGCTCCAGCGCGGCCTCGCTCAATGGCTGCCTGGCGCTGCGGGCGGCGTACAGGGCGGCGCCGAGCACCGGCGCCAGCCGCGGCGCCTGCAGGCGATAGGGCCTGGCGCAGGCGGCCAGCGCCTGCTCGAATGGCGCGCGCAGCAGGCTGCCGTCGCCGAACAGGCCGCCCGTATAGGACACGGGTAGCGTGAAGGTCGGATCGACGTCGAGCCGGTCGCGCACCGCATCGACCATCGCGGCCAGTTCGCGCGCCGCGTCGACGAAGATGGCGCGCGCCTGTTCGTCGCCCAGGGCCACCGCCTCGGACACCAGGCGCGCCAGCTGGGCGATGCGGCTGCGGTCGCCGCCTAGCTCGCCGTACACCACGGCGCACAGGTCGAGATCGTCCTCCAGCGCCAGCCGCTCGCGCATCAGGCCGTATAGGGCGCCCCTGGGCGCGCGGCCGTCGCTCATGCGCGAGAACAGGGTCAGGCCGGCGCGTGCGATCCAGTGGGCCGAACCTTCGTCGCTGAACAGCTCTCCCCAGCCGCCGGCGCGCGCCTGACGGCCGGCGACTTCGCCATAGGCCATCGAGCCGGTGCCGGCGATCACGCTGACGCCGTCCATGCAGGCCAGCGATCCGGCCCAGCTGCACACCATATCGTTGCCGCACAGGGTGCGTTCAGGGCCGAGAATGGCGCCCGCCGCAGCATCGAGCTCGCGCTGGGCCGCGCGATCCTCGCCATAGGCCGGCAGGCCGAAAAAGGCGTAGGTGACCGCACCGCCATCGACGCCTGCCGTGGACAGCAGCGCCTGGACACCGCGCTGCAGGGTCGCCGCCACGGCGGGCATGCCGTGGTCGACGTGGTAGGTGCTGCCTTCTTCATGGCGCGCCAGCACGCTGCCGTGCGCGTCGATCAACGCGAACGCGGTTTTGGTGCCGCCGCCGTCAACCCCGAGGAACATGGACGGCCTCGCTATCGACGGGGGACATGAAGGGATAGATGGTCACGCCGCGCACCACCCGGTTGACGGTGCCGGACATGCTCGGGGTATCCGGGCGCACACCCATCGACAGCGAGCGCAGGAACGCGAAGCCCTGGCAGAACACGACGTAGGGAAGCGCGAGTTCGAGGTCTTGCGCAGCGTCCGCCCCCGTGAACACGAAGGTGTCGTCGTCGGGCGCCGCATCGCCCTGGGCGCTCAAGGCCAGCACGCGGCCGGCGCGGCGGTCGCCGCGCAGCTCGCGCAGCAGGTCGAGATCGTAGCGGCGCGCCTGCGGATCGTTCGACAGCAGCACCACCACCAGGGTCTGGTCGTCGACGATGGTCTTGGGACCGTGGCGGAAGCCCAGCGGCGAATCGTGGATCGCCACCACCTGGCCGTCGGTCAGCTCCAAGAGCTTGAGCGAGGCCTCGCGCGCGAGGCCGCGCAGCTCGTTGCTGCCGAGGTAGACCACGCGCTTGAAGTCCTGCGCCACCAGCTGCGTCAGCAGCGGCAGTGCGCGCTCGCCCACCTGCGTCGCCGCCGGCGCTATACGAGCTCCAACGTCAGGCGCCAGCACCCGGAATGCCAGCGCCGCGGCCAGCAGCATCGAGGTGAAGCTGGTCGTCATCGCGAAGCCGCGGTCGTGGGTGGCGTCGGGCAGCAGGATCGCCAGCGCATTGGCGCGGTCCTGGGTCATGCGGTACAGCTGGCCCTCTTCATTGCAGGTGATTACCAGGTGATAGACGTCGTCCACCAGCTGGTCGGCCAGCTGCACCGCCGCCACGCTTTCCGGGCTGCTGCCCGAACGGCCGAACGACACCACCAGGGTCGGCGCGCCGCGCTGGAAATAGCGGTCCGGCCCCGACACCAGGTCGGTGGTCGGCACGGCGTCGGCGCGCCGGCCCTGGCGCAGCAGGCCGGGCGCCAGGCATTCGCCGATGAAGGCCGAAGTGCCGGCGCCGGCCATCACGATGCGTAGCTCCGGGCGCGCCAGCAGCGGCGCCAGGAAGGCGTCGATCTGCGCGCGCTGCGCCGTCACCAGCGCATCGATCTGCGGCCACACGGCCGGCTGCTGCGCGATCTCGCGCGCCGTCACGCCGCCGCCCAGCGCATCGAGGCGGGCCAGATCCTGTCCAAATAATTCACTGCCGCCTTGCACGGCATCCTGTACTGCTTGCATGTTCACTGCTCCCTAGGTTCGGCGCCCGGCTGGCAGGCGCGCATATACTGGCGCAGCACGCGGGCTACCCCTTCTTTCAACAGCGCGAGCGGTGCGTTGCGCACCCGGCCCTCGCGCACGGCTTCGTAATGGAATGGCAGGTACTGGCTCAGCAAGGTGAGCGGCGCCGGCCGTCGTTCCAGGTTCGCGACCAGCGCCGCCTGGGCGGCCTGGATGCGCGGATGCGGCCAGTAGTAGCGGATCCGGTCGGAGAGGCTGTACTGCTGGTCGAACAGCAGGCTGCCGGCGTCGTGGTAGTACTTGCGCCAGTAGTCCGGCTCGGAGCGCATCACGTCGAGCACCACTTCCTTGAAGCCGCTCTCGCCTTGCATTCCCATTTCAGTCTCGATGTCGGCCAGCGCCCACAAGGTCTCGCGCAGCGCGAAGGTCAGGCCGGGGCCGACCTTCAATATGGCGAAGTGGTCACGCACCAGCGCCTGCAGCAGGCCGGGCGTCTGGTAGTCGGTCGAGTGGGCCTCGAACACCATGGTCGGCTCGCCCTCGATGAAGCGGCTCAGCACCTGTGCCTTTTCCGGGCGGTAGTCGATTACCTTGTGGTGATCGAACTCCACGCCCGGCTGCACCACCAGGCCGATCACACGCGGCCACGCGGCTTCCAGGCCGGCCGCATTGAATGCAGCCCGATGCGCCGCAATGGTCAGCGCCGCCGCATCGGGCGTGGTCACGGCCAGTTCGGCCAGCTCTTCGTGGGCGCCGCCCGGCACCGGCACCTCGGTGCCGACGATATACACCGGCGCCTCGCCGCCCGCGCGCTGCCAGGCCCGCTCGGCCACCACGGCCAGGCGTGCGGCGCGTTCGGCCACCACCTCATCCGGCAGCGGCACCGGATCGCCCGCGCACGACATCGAGCAATCGAGGTGGATCTTGCGGAAGCCCGCGGTTACGTACTGGTCGATCAGCACCTCGGACTTGGCCATCGCGCTGGCGGCCGGCTCGCCCTGCCAGCAGTTCGGGCCCAGGTGGTCGCCGCCCAGCAGGATGCGTTCGCGTGGGAAGCCCACCTTGTCGGCGATGCCGAACACGAAGTCGCGGAAGGCGGTGGGCGTCATGCCGGTATAGCCGCCATCCTGGTTGACCTGGTTCGAGGTCGCCTCGATCAACACCGGACCTTCGGCGTCCAAGCCGGTCTCGAAGGCGGCCTCGATCACCAGCGGGTGCGCCGAACACACTGAATGGATGCCTGCGGGCTGGCCCGCATGATGCCGTTGGACGAGGTCGAGAAGCACTTGCATTGTCGTTGACTCCAGATAGAGGGACTTCAGGCGGCGCTCGGCTCGTCGGGCTGCAGCGCCAGGAACAGCGCCGCCGCCAGCGACAGGCCGATGCCGGCCAGTTTGAAACCGTTCGGCAGGGTCGCCGCCATCGCCACCGAAATGATGGTGGTCAGCAGCGGCGCGCCGGCATTGACCAGGGGCGACACCACCAGCGCCTTGCCATGCCGGAAGGCGTACACCAGGGTCAGCGCGCCGACGGCATTGAGCACCTGTGTGATCGCGGCCAGCCACGGGCCATCCAGGCCATAGTTGATCGGCTGCGAGAAGTCGGTCATGAGCAGCGCTACAGGAATAAAGGCAAGTGCGCTGACGGCCATGTAGAAGAAGATGCTTTCGGCATCCATGATGGCGTTGGCGCGCTTGATGAAATAGGCCTGCAGGCCCCAGGCCACCAGCACGCCCAGCGCCAGCACGAACCACCAGCCATAGGCCACGCCGCCCTGTTCCGGCGCGTAGTCGAACAGCGGCAGCGCGCACAGCGCCAGCACGATGCCGGCCACGCCCATGGCGCCGGTGCGTTCGCGCAGAAAGGCATACGACAGGGCGATCGTGATCACCGGCGACAGCGAGATCAGGGGGAAGATCAGGTAAGTGGGGCCTTCCTTGACCGCGTGGAACAGGATCATCTGTCCGCCCGCACCCAAGAGGCCGATGGCCAGGCCATGCGCGATCGCCGGACCGTCGCGCCGCACGCGCCAGTCGATGCGCGCCAGCGCGAACAGCGCCGGCGGAATCATGGTCAGCGCCCACACCACATACACCAGGGTCTCGGGAAAGCCGTTCTGCACCGGACGCCCGGCGAAGGCGCCCCACACGCCCCATAGCAGGGTGGTCACCAGGGCGTAGCCAAGCCAGTGGGTTTTCATCGTCGTCGTCCTCCTCAGGTTTCTTCGTTATAAGCAGATAGTAATGGAAGGCTTTCGAAATATCAAATAACTTTCGAAATCTTTCGATATAACATATATGCGTATGATTTTTGCGATGCAGCAGTGTCGGGAGAACGCCTTCGCCAAATGCGAGGAAAACCCCTACAATGAGGTTGATGTAAGGAATCACTCTGCGGCAGGCCGTCGGTACCCGGATGGCGCCGCCTTTTCGTCTCGGACCGGATCGACATGCCCCTGGAATCGTTGTTGTTTGCGCCACCCGCCCTGCTGGGCCCCACCCTCGTGGCCGCCCTGCTTGGCCTCCTGGTCGGCAGCTTCCTGAACGTGGTCATCTACCGCATCCCGAAGATGATGCAGCGCGAGTCCGACAATTACGTGGCGCAGGAAAGCGGTAAGGAGCCGCCGCATACCGACCGCTTCAACCTGATGGTGCCGCGCTCGGCCTGCCCCTGCTGCGGCCACCAGATCACGGCCATCGAGAACATCCCGGTCGTCAGCTGGCTCGCCCTGGGCGGCAAGTGCCGCAAGTGCAAGACGCGCATCTCGGCGCGCTATCCGGCGATCGAGCTGTTCACCGCCATCTTCTCGGGCCTGCTGGTGTGGACCTTCGGCAGCGGCGCGGCGGGCATGAGCAGCCTGCTGTTCGCCTGGCTGCTGATCGCGATGACCTTCATCGACTTCGATACCCAACTGCTGCCGGACGACCTGACCTATCCGCTGCTGTGGGCGGGCCTGCTCATCAACATCAACGCCACCTTCGTGCCGCTGCAGGACGCCGTGATCGGCGCCGCAGCCGGCTACCTGGTGCTGTGGGCCGTCTATTGGCTGTTCAAGCTCGCCACCGGCAAGGAAGGCATGGGATATGGCGACTTCAAGCTGCTGGCGGCGCTCGGCGCCTGGCTGGGGTGGACTGCCCTGCCGACCATCATCCTGCTGTCGTCGGTGGTGGGGGCGATCGTTGGCATCAGCCTGATCGTGTTCGCCAAGCGCGGCCGCGACAAGCCGATTCCCTTCGGCCCCTACCTGGCGGCGGCCGGCCTGATCGCCATGCTGTATGGCGAGCAGTTGGGCCGCTTCAGCGCCGGCCTGCTGGGCGGCGCATGAACACGGCGCGCGGTGCGGCGTTCTCGGTCGGCCTCACCGGCGGCATTGGCTGCGGCAAGAGCACCGTGGCCGATCTGTTCGCCAGCCTGGGCGCGACGATCGTCGACACCGACGCCATCGCCCATGCCCTGACCGCCCCGCACGGCGCGGCGATGCCGGCCATCCTGGCCGAATTCGGACCCGACTTCGCCACGCCGGACGGCGCGCTGGATCGCGCGCGCATGCGCAGCCTGGTGTTTGCCGATGCCGGAGCGCGCGGCCGGCTGGAAGCGATCCTGCATCCGCGCATCCGCGACGCCACCGCGGCGGCGGCGGCCATCGCTACCGGCCCTTACGTGATCTATGCGGTGCCGCTGCTGATCGAATCGGGTACTTGGGCCGAGCGGGTGTCGCGCGTGCTGGCCGTGGACTGCTCGGAAGACACCCAGGTCGCCCGTGTCATGCAGCGCAGCAGCCTGTCCGCCGACCAGGTGCGCGCCATCATGGCGACCCAGGTCACGCGGGCCCAGCGCCTGGCCGCGGCCGACGACGTGATCGACAATGACGATGGCCTGGAAGCCCTGTTCCCCCAGGTAAAACGCTTGCACGAGCGGTATCTGTCATTGAGTATGTAACAAGATTGATGCAGTGTTTGTAATTTTGCTTCGTATGGTTCAGAATCACCAAGTTGCTCCCCAGCCTACATTCAGAGGAATGTCATTTTGATCGTCTACGAATACCCTTTCAACGAGAGGATTCGCACGTTGTTGCGGCTGGAGGACCTGTACGAGAAGTTCAAGTTCTTCGTGCAGCAGGAACACCCGATGCAGCATCACGTCGCCCTCGCGACGATCTTCGACATGCTGGAAGTGGCCGGCCGCGCCGACCTGAAATCCGACCTGCTGCAGGAACTCGAACGGCAGAAGCAATCGCTGCTGGCCTACCGCAGCAATCCCGCGGTCGCGGCCGACACGCTCGACGCCGTCCTGGCCGAACTCGACAAGGCCAGCAGCGCGCTGGTGACCAGCCAGGGCAAGACCGGCCAGAACGTGCGCGAAAACGAATGGCTGATGAGCATCCGCGGCCGCACCATCATCCCGGGCGGCGCCTGCGAATTCGACCTGCCCTCGTACTACGCCTGGCAAAAGCGTCCGGCCGAGCAGCGCCATGCCGACATCATGGGCTGGTTCGGGCCGCTCGCCCCGCTGCTCGAGGCGCTGTCCCTGGTGCTGCGCCTGCTGCGCAATTCGGGCGCGCCAGTCAAGATGTTCGCCTCGGCGGGCAGCTATCAACAGATGTTACAGGGTAAAATCTACCAGATGCTGCGCTTGACCCTGGACGAATCGGCGGGAGCGATCCCTGAGATCTCGGCCAACAAGTACATGCTGTGGGTACGCTTCACCACCCAGGACGGCGATTGCAAGCCCAAGCCGCTGGAAGAAGACGTGCCGTTCGACCTGACCCTCTGCAATTTCTGATTTTTGATTGGTAGTACCGATGACCGTCGTAGCCTGCCCCACCTGCGGCAAACAAGTCGAATGGATCGACACAAACAAGTTTCGCCCGTTCTGTTCCGAGCGTTGCAAGAAGATCGACCTGGGCGCCTGGGCCGAAGAGAAATTCGTGATCCCCGGCGCTGCGCCGGCCGACCCGCTCGACGAACCGCCACCCGAGCGCTGATTCACCACGTACGTCGTTCCCGCGGAGGCGGGAACCCAAGTCCTTCGCGCTGCGACTCCTTCAAACTACACCGTAGCGCCGGCAAACTTGGGTTCCCGCCTGCGCGGGAACGACGAGGCGCTAGCGGCTGATCCCCGCCGGCACCACGACCGGCCTGTTGCGCCGCCCATAGCGGTCCATGAACAGCCCTTCCAGCCCGATCTCGGGCTGGCGTCCCGACAGGATATCCGCCAGCACCCGGCCCGACCCGCACGACATGGTCCAGCCGAGCGTGCCGTGCCCCGTGTTCAGGAACAGGTTGCGATACGGCGTCGGCCCGATCACCGGCGTGCCGTCCGGCGTCATCGGCCGCAGGCCGCACCAGAACGAGGCCTGGCGCACGTCGCCGCCGTCTGGGAACAGGTTCGTCACCGAATGTTCGAGCGTATCGCGCCGCGCCTGGTGCAGGCGCAGGTCGTAGCCGCACAGCTCCGCCGTGCCGCCGACGCGGATGCGGTCGCCCAGGCGCGTGATCGCCACCTTATAGGTCTCGTCCATCACGGTCGATTCGGGCGCGCCCGACGCATCGGTGATCGGCACCGTGATCGAATAACCCTTCACCGGATAGACCGGGATATGGATGCCGATCTGCCTGAGCATCAGCGGCGAGTAGCTGCCCAGCGCCAGCACGAAGGCCTCGGATTTCAGTTCGCCCTTGTCGGTGACGACGCCAACTACCCGGTCGCCCTCGACGTTCAGGCGCGCGATCTTGACCTCGTGCCTGAACTTGACGCCCAGGCCCTTGGCCAAGCCTGCCAGCGCCTGGGTGAACTTGAAGCAGTCGCCGGTCTCGTCGTTGGGCAGCAGCAGGCCGCCCAGGTAGTTGCCGGGCACGCGCGCCAGCGCCGGTTCGTACCGCGTGCAGCCCTGCCGGTCGAGCAGTTGATAGGGCACGCCGGAACGCTCCAGCACCTCGGTATCGGTGTGCGCGCCATCGAACTGCTTCTGGGTGCGGAACAGCTGCAGGGTGCCCTTGCTACGCTCGTCGTAGGCGATGCCGGTGTCAAGCCGCAGCTGGACCAGCACGTCGCGGCTGTACTCGGCCAGGCGCACCATGCGGCCCTTGTTGACCTGGTAGTTACGGGTATTGCAGTTGGCCAGCATCTGCAGGATCCAGCGCCACTGTTGCGGATCCATCCTCGGCCGGATCACCAGCGGGCTGTGCCGCATCGCCAGCCACCGGAGGGCTTTCATCGGCACGCCGGGGCCGGCCCAGGGCGTGGCATAGCCGGGCGAGATCTCGCCGGCATTGCCGAAACTGGTCTCCATCCCCGCGCCTGGCTGGCGCTCGATCACGGTGACGTCATGCCCGGCCTTGGCCAGGAAATACGCCGATGCGGTTCCGATGACGCCACTGCCGAGGATGATGACCTTCACACGTTCTCCTTAAGATAGACGGTCCGCTTGACGTCCTGGATAGCGGACCAGGTCGAGCCATTCGAGCAGCGGGATGGTGGCCGGCAGCAGCGGGCTCACGCCGAAGGCGCCCTGCCAGGCGAAGGCCTGGCCTTCCAGGCTCTGCGGCTCCCCCAGCCACTCGCGGCAGATGTAGAAATACAGGCGCACGTGGGCGTGTTCGTACACGTGTTCGACGCAGCACCAGGCCTCGCCGCTCACCACCTGCACGCCCAGTTCTTCCATGAACTCGCGCTGCAGGGCGGCGAAGATGTCTTCGCCGGCTTCGACTTTCCCGCCCGGGAATTCCCAGTAGCCGGCATACGGCTTGCCGTCGGGACGCTGGCCGAGCAGCACGTCGCCGTCGGGCCGCATCAGGACGCCGACGGCGACGTCGACCGGCGGTTTATTGGTATGCGTTTCAGTCATTCGATGATGCATCCGGCAGCTTGCCGGCATAGTCCTTCGCGAATTGCCAGGCCACGCGGCCCGAGCGCGAGCCGCGCTGCAAGGCCCATTGCAGGGCTTCCGGCCGCGCGGCCTCGATCTGTTGTTGCGTGCAGCCGAAGTCGGTCAGCCAGTGGCCGACGATGTCCAAGTAGTCGTCCTGGCGGAACGGATAGAACGACAGCCACAGGCCGAACCGTTCGGACAGCGAGATCTTTTCTTCGACCGTCTCGCCCGGGTGCAGGTCGCCGTCCTCGCCATGGCGGTAGCTGGCGTTGTCCGACATTTTCTCGGGCATCAGGTGGCGCCGGTTCGAGGTGGCGTAGATCAGCACATTGTCCGACTGCGCCGTGATGCTGCCGTCGAGCGCCACCTTCAGCGCCTTGTAGCCGGCCTCGCCCTCTTCGAACGACAGGTCGTCGCAGAAGACCACGAAGCGCTCGGGCCGGCCGGCGACCAGGTCGATGATGTCGGGCAGGTCGGCAAGATCCGCCTTGTCGACCTCGATCAGGCGCAGGCCCTGGTCGGCGAAGGCGTTCAGGCAGGCCTTGATCAGCGACGACTTACCGGTGCCGCGCGCGCCGGTGAGCAGCACGTTATTGGCCGGACGGCGCGCCACGAACTGGCGCGTGTTCTGCTCGATCTGGCGCTTCTGGGCCGCGACGTGGTGCAGGTCTTCGAGCTTGATGGTCGAGGCGTGCAGCACGGGCTGCAGGTAGTTGCCGCCCCCTGCCGGACGCCGGCGCCAGCGGAAGGCGAAGCTGCGCTTCCAATCCGGCTCGCGCGCGGTGGCCGGCGGCAGCACCGCCTCCAGGCGCTCGAGCAGGCCCTCGGCGCGGCGCAGAAACTGATCGAGCGGCGTCATCGATCAGGAACGGTAGTCGGCGTTGATCGAGACGTAGTCGTGCGACAGGTCGCAGGTCCAGACGGTGGCCGTGGCGTCGCCGCGGGCCAGCTTGACGCGCACCGTGATCTCGGATTGCTTCATCACGCGCTGGCCATCTTCTTCCTTGTAGTCTGGATTGCGGCCGCCCGCCTTCGCCACCCAGACGTCGTCGAGGTACAGGTCGAGCTTGGTCACGTCGAGGTCGTCGACGCCGGCGTAGCCGACCGCCGCCAGGATGCGGCCCAGGTTCGGGTCGGAGGCGAAGAAGGCGGTCTTGACCAGCGGCGAGTGGGCGATCGCGTAGGCGATCTTGCGGCACTCCGCCACGTCATTGCCTTCGTCGACCGTGATGGTCATGAACTTGGTCGCGCCTTCGCCGTCGCGGATGATCTGCTGCGCCAGGTTGCGCGAGATGTCGGTCACGGCTTCCTTGAGCGCTTCGTAGTCGGCGCCGCTCGCAGCGTCGATCGACAGGCTGCCAGTGCCAGTGGCGATCACGATGAAGGAATCGTTGGTCGAGGTGTCGCCATCGATGGTGATGGCGTTGAACGAGTGGTCGGCCGCGTGTTTCACCAGCTCGTCCAGCACCGGCTGGGCGACCTTGGCGTCGATCGCCAGGTAGCCGAGCATGGTCGCCATATTCGGCTTGATCATGCCGGCGCCCTTGCTGATGCCGGTCATCGTCACGGCGTGGCCGCCGATGGTGACGGTGCGCGAGGCGGCTTTCGGCTGGGTGTCGGTGGTCATGATCGCCTCGGCGGCGTTGAACCAGTTGTCCGCCTTCAGGCTCGTGGCGGCGGCAGGCAGGCCGGCCAGCAGCTTGGGCATCGGCAGCTGTTCCAGGATCACGCCGGTCGAGAATGGCAGCACCTGGCCAGCCTCGAGGCCCAGTAACTTGGCCACTTCGGCACAGGTGACGTTGGCGTTGGCCAGGCCCTGCTCGCCGGTGCCGGCATTGGCGTTACCCGTGTTGACCACCAGCGCGCGGATCGGCGCGCCGCCGTTCTTGACGGCTTCCAGGTTGGCCTTGCTCACCTGCACCGGCGCGGCGCAGAAGCGGTTCAGGGTGAACACGCCGGAGACGGTCGCGCCCTCGGCCAGCTTCATGATCAGGATGTCCTTGCGGTTCGGCTTCTTGATGCCGGCTTCGGCGAAGCCGATCTCGACACCGTTGACGGGCTTCAGGTCGGCGGCGACTGGCAGGGGGGAATTGACGGCCATGGTGATCTCGTTGGAAAAATTGTCGAATTCGTTATTGTAACGCCAGCGACCTGGCGATGCTGCGAGGTTTCTGCTGCACATCAACGTGTGCAGATGCCTTTAGGAAAAACATGGGCGATGCCGACCGAATTGAATGCCACCGCCCGGCGCCACCACCAGATATTCGAGGACGCCGCGCGCGAGTTTGACGTCCCCCACGCGCTGCTCGAAGCAGTCGCCTGGACCGAAACGCGCTGGCATTCGCCATCGCCGCAGTCCGAATCGCACCATGGCATGCCGCTGCGCCACGGCATCATGGGCTTGCGCGATGACCCGTATTTCGGCCGCTCGCTGCGCCTGGCCGCGGCCCTGCTCGGCATGCCGTCGCGCCAGCTGGCGTTCGACACGCCCAGCAATATCCGCGGCGCGGCTGCCCTGCTCGCGCTGTATGGTCCGGGACTGACCCGGCAGTCGCCGCTGGAAGCCTGGGAGGCCGCGCTGGCGCGCCTGTCCGGCATCGCGCAACGCGACATCGCGCAGATCCACACCTACGACATCTATATGGCGATCCGCGAAGGCCGCCAGGGCCCGGATTTCGCGGTGACGCAGCATCCGGTCGACCTGGCGCGGATCTATGGCCAGGCGCGGCTCGATGTGCTGTCAGCGCGCGTGCTGACGCTGGCCGACTATCCGGACGCGCTATGGCTGCCGGCCGCCAGCTGCAATTATTCTGGCCGCACGCTGGCTGTCAGCCACGTGACCATCCACACGACCCAGGGCTCGTACGCGGGCGCCATCTCGTGGTTCCGCAACTGTAGCGCCGGCGTGAGCGCCCACTACCTGGTGCGCTCGTCGGACGGCCAGATCACGCAGATGGTGAGGGAAAGCGACAAGGCATGGCATGCGGGCAGCGCCAACGGCCATACGGTCGGGATCGAACATGAAGGCTTCGTCGAGCAGCCGGACGCCTGGTATTCGGAGTCGATGCTGCTGGCGTCGAGCCGGCTGGCGCGCACCATCCTGGCGGCGCACAACATGACGCCGCAGGTGTACGACGGCAGCCGTGGCTGGAACGCGGTGCTGCCGGAGGCCGACTACAACATAAAGGGGCATGTGAACCATGCCGGGCAGACGCATACCGATCCGGGCGCGGGCTGGGATTGGGAACGCTACCGGCGGATGGTGATGGACGAATGAAAACGGCCGGGTCGCCCCGGCCGTTTCGCATGCTGGCTAGTGGCTGATTACGCCAGCTTGCCGTGGCACTGCTTGAACTTCTTGCCGCTGCCGCAAGGGCATGGATCGTTGCGGCCGACCTTCACGCCCATATAGCTGCTGTGGTCTTCGGCCGATACGGCTTCGCCTTCGCCGCTGCGGTTCGGGTTCGGATTGAGCAGTTCTTCCGGCGCCGCCGACGGGTTGAAGTCGGCGTGCTGGTAGTTGACGTTTTCCAGCTGCGCCGCCTGGGCCGCCATCGCCGCCTCGGCCGCCTCGACTTCTTCGCGCGACTGGATGCGCACGGTCATCACGGTCCGGATCACTTCGTTCTTGATCAGGTCCAGCATATTGCTGAACAGCTGGAAGGCTTCGCGCTTGTATTCCTGCTTCGGGTTCTTCTGCGCGTAGCCGCGCAGGTGGATGCCCTGGCGCAGATGGTCCAGCGCCGCAAGGTGTTCGCGCCAGTGGGTGTCCACGCTCTGCAGCATGACGTTGCGCTCGAAGCCGCCGAACGATTCCTTGCCCACCACGCCGACCTTGGCGCCGTAGGACGCGTCGGCCGCGGCCAGCACGCGCTCGAGGATGTCGTCGTCGTTCAGGTTCGGCTCGTCCTGCAGCATCTGCTGCAGCGGCACGTCCAGGCTCCATTCGGACGAGAGCGCGGTTTCCAGGCCCTTGACGTCCCACTGTTCCTCGACCGATTCGGCCGGCACGTAGTCGCGCACCAGGTCGGTGAACACGCCCACGCGCAGCGAGTTGATCATCTCGCTGATGTCGGTCGACTCCAGCAGTTCGTTACGCTGGGTGTAGATCACCTTGCGCTGGTCGTTGGCGACGTCGTCGTACTCGAGCAGTTGCTTGCGGATGTCGAAGTTGCGGGCTTCGACCTTGCGCTGGGCCGACTCGATCGAGCGCGACACGATGCCCGCCTCGATCGGTTCGCCTTCCGGCATCTTGAGGCGGTCCATGATGGCGCGCACGCGGTCGCCGGCGAAGATGCGCAGCAGCGCGTCGTCCAGGCACAGGTAGAAGCGCGAGGAACCCGGGTCGCCCTGGCGGCCCGAACGGCCGCGCAGCTGGTTGTCGACCCGGCGCGATTCGTGGCGCTCGGTGCCGATGATGTGCAGGCCGCCGGCATTGACCACGTGGTCGTGCAGCGATTGCCATTCGTCGCGCAGTTTCTGCGACTGGGTCGCCTTGTCGGCGTCCGACAGGTTGCCGTCGGCTTCGATCAGCTGGATCTGCTTGCCGACATTGCCGCCCAGGACGATGTCGGTACCGCGACCGGCCATATTGGTGGCGATGGTGATCATCTTCGGCCGGCCGGCCTGGGCGATGATCTCCGCTTCGCGGGCGTGCTGTTTCGCGTTCAGGACGTTGTGCTGCAGGCCGGCCTTGGTCAGGATCCCGGACAGCATCTCGGAATTCTCGATCGAGGTGGTGCCGACCAGCACCGGCTGGCCGCGTTCGTAGCAATCGCGGATGTCGTTGACCATCGCGTTGTACTTCTCGTCCGAGGTCTTGTAGACCTGGTCCTGGCGGTCCTTGCGCTGCGATGGTCGGTTCGGCGGCACGACCACGGTTTCCAGCTTGTAGATGTCCTGGAATTCGAAGGCTTCGGTGTCGGCGGTGCCGGTCATGCCCGCCAGCTTGGCGTACATGCGGAAGTAGTTCTGGAAGGTGATCGAGGCCAGGGTCTGGTTCTCGTTCTGGATGCGCACGCCTTCTTTCGCCTCCACTGCCTGGTGCAGGCCATCCGACCAGCGGCGGCCCGTCATCAGGCGGCCGGTGAATTCGTCGACGATCACGACTTCGTTGTTCTGCACCACGTAGTGCTGGTCCTTGTGGTACAGGACGTGGGCGCGCAGCGCCGCATACAGATGGTGGATCAGGGTGATGTTGGCGGCGTCGTACAGCGAGGCGCCTTCGGGCAGCAGGCCCATCTCGGTCAGGATCGCTTCGGCATGCTCGTGACCCGATTCGGTCAGCAGCACGGTGTGCGCCTTCTCGTCCTTCAGGTAGTCGCCCGGGACTTCGATCTTGCCCTTGCCGTCCGGGGTTTCTTCACCGATCTGCTGGATCAGCTTGAGCGGGACTTCGTTCAGGCGGTGGTACAGGTCGGTGTGGTTCTCGGCCTGGCCCGAAATGATCAGCGGGGTGCGCGCCTCGTCGATCAGGATCGAGTCGACCTCGTCGACCACGGAGAAATTCAGGCTACGCTGCACGCGTTCGCGCGCCTCGTAGACCATATTGTCGCGCAGGTAGTCGAAGCCGAATTCGTTATTGGTGCCGTAGGTGATGTCGGAACCGTAGGCCTTCTGCTTGCTGTCGTGGTCGAGCTGCGACAGGTTGACGCCGGTGGACAGGCCCAGCCAGCCGTACAGCTGGCCCATCTGGTCCGCATCGCGCTGGGCCAGGTAATCATTGACGGTAATGACGTGCACGCCCTTGCCCGACAGACCGTTCAGGTAGACCGGCAGGGTCGCCATCAGGGTTTTACCCTCACCGGTGCCCATCTCGGCGATCTTGCCCTGGTGCAGGACCATGCCGCCAATCAGCTGCACGTCGAAGTGGCGCATCTTGAGGACACGCTTGGCCGCTTCGCGGCAGACGGCGAAGGCCTCTGGCAGGATGTCGTCCAGGGTCTGGCCCTTGGCGAGGCGATCCTTGAATTCAGGCGTCTTGGCTTGCAGCTCGGTATCCGAAAGCTGCTCCATTTGTGGCTCGAGCGCGTTGATCTGACGCACGGTCTTTTGGTACTGCTTGAGCAGACGCGAGTTACGGCTGCCGAAAATCTGGGTCAGGAATGACATGCTGTGTTCTAGAAAAATACGCCGCAAAGAGAAGCCAAGATGATATCAAAGCGATAAGCACCAAAGACCGCGTTAGGCAAATAACCACTGATTTTATCATGCGATCCGGCCACACTTGGGGATCGTAGGCAGGATAACAAGTCCTGCCGAGCCAGAAACGTTATCAAACTGGCTTCGACGGCGCTACCGCGGCGGCAGATCCGCCACCCGGTCCGCCCAAAGCGCGGGCGCTGTGGTATGTTCCAAGCATGCAGCAATCTCCTCCCAAGCGTCCCTTCCATATTTTCGGGACCAGCACCCGGCAGACCTCGCACGCCGCCACCGACTTCTTGCGCGCCAACGACCGCATGGCCAGCCTGCTGCCGGCCGTCGGCCGCATGGCGCGCCTGCAGGCCGACTGCGCCGCGGCGCTGCCGGCGATCTTTCATAACTGCGACGTGCTGTCGTTCCAGGAGGGGGTCCTGACCCTGGCCGTGCCCAGCTCGGCGCTGGCGGCCCGCCTCAAGCAGCTGATGCCGAAGCTGCAGGCGACCCTGCTGCAGAAGGGCTGGCAGGTGGAATCGACCAAGATCAAGCTGCAGGTGACGCGCGCCCTGCCCGACCGGCCCGAGATGCGCACGCTCGAGCTGCCGCCGCGCGCGGTGCAGGCCTTCGAGGAACTGGCGGAGTCGCTGCCGGATACGCAGCAGAACCGCGATCTGGTGGCGGCGCTCAAGGCGCTGGCGGCGAAGAGGAGGTAGGGGTGTTAGTGGGGGAACTTGGGTCCCCGCCTTCACGGGGACGACGGTTTCGTAGCTAGTAGCAAGCTGATACGTTGATGGTCGGCCCTGTGCTTCAGAACGTCATTCCCGCGCAGGCGGGAATCCAAGTCCTGTGCACAGCCGACAACCTCAGCTCTGCGCCCACTCCCGCGTCATCTGCCGCACATAGGACGGCGGCGCCGTGCCCAGCTCGTCGAAGGTGACGATCTCGTACGAATCCGGCTGGGCCAGCAGTGCGCGCAGCAGCT
The DNA here is from genome assembly GCF_008014745.1 of Massilia arenae. GTDB lineage: Bacteria > Pseudomonadota > Gammaproteobacteria > Burkholderiales > Burkholderiaceae_D > Telluria > Telluria arenae. The sequence goes on along the minus strand of NZ_VPFD01000004.1, from coordinate 110,582 downwards.
CGTTGTTGAGCGCGTGGCCCGATTTGTGCGCGGTATAGCTGGCCAGCAGCGGATGGCCGACCAGGTACAGGTCGCCGATCGCGTCGAGGATCTTGTGGCGCACGAACTCGTCCTCGTAGCGCAGGCCGTCGGTGTTCAGGATGCGGTATTCGTCCATCACGATCGCGTTCTCGAACGAGCCGCCGCGCGCCAGGCCCATGCCGCGCAGGCTTTCGACGTCCTGCATGAAGCCGAAGGTGCGGGCGCGCGCCACGTCGCGCACATAGGTGATGTCGCCGAAGTCGACGGTGGCGCGCTGCATGGTGCCGTCCACCGCCGGGTGGTTGAATTCGATGAAGAAATCGAGCTTGTAGCCGTTGTGCGGCGACAGGCGGGCCCATTTCTCGTTGGCGCCGCTACCCTGGCGCACTTCGACGTCCTTGAGCACGCGGATGAACTTGCGCAGCGGGGCTTGCTCTTCGACGCCAGCCTGCTGCAGCAGGAACACGAAGGACGATGCCGAACCGTCCATGATCGGGATTTCCTCGGCCGTGACGTCGATGAGCAGGTTGTCGATCCCCAGGCCGGCGCAGGCCGACATCACGTGCTCGACGGTCGAGACGCGGGCGTCGTCCTTGATCAGCACCGAGGCCATGCGGGTATCGCCCACCACGTGGGCGGAGCTCGGGATGGCCACGATCGGGTCCATGTCGACGCGGCGGAACACGATGCCGGTATCGGGCGCGGCCGGGCGCAGGGTCAGCTCGACCTTGCGGCCGGAGTGCAGGCCGACACCCGTGGTGCGGACCAGTTCCTTGATGGTTCGTTGTTTCAGCATGGGCCGATTATAGCCCAGCGCATACACCCTTGCTGCCGCCTCCCCCGATTGGCCCGGCCGTGGTGGCGCGCGAGCGACACATCATGGATGCTCGGCTTCGACGTGCTCTTTTTCGTGCCGGATCAGATACAGACCGCTGCCGATGATGATGGCCGCGCCCACCATGGTCCAGCCGTCGGGCAACGCGCGCCATAGCAGCCAGTCCAGGCCCACGCCCCAGGCCAGGGCCGAATACTCGAACGGCGCCACGCTCGAGGCTTCGCCGCGCGAAAACGCCTCGGTGATCGCCAGCTGGCCGATGAAGCCCGACACCGCCAGGCCGCACAGCAGCGGGATCTCGCTGGCGGGAATCGGCACCCAGGACGGCGCCGCCAGCAGGCCGGCGCCGACCGCGATCATGACGATCAGCCAGAACACCGTATGTTCGCTGCGGTCGCTGCGCGCGAGCACCCGCACCGTGATCGCCGACACCGCGTAGCAGGCGGCCGCGCCCAGCACCGCCAGGCCGCCGACGGTGAAAAAGCCGGCGCCGCTCGGGCGCAGCACCACCAGCACGCCGCCCAGGCCTACCGCGATCGCCACCCAGCGCGCCAGGTTGACCCGCTCTTTTAATAACAGGACCGACAACGCCGTGATCAGGGCCGGCGCGATGAAGAAGATCGAATAGGCCTCGGCCAGCGACAGGCTCTTGAGGCCGAACGCGAACAGGGCCAGCATCAGGATCCCGAGCACGCCGCGCAGGAAGTGCATCGGCCAGCGCACCTGGAACACGCCCGTGAAGGCGCCGCGCCAGGCCACGTAGGCGGCAACGAGCGGCAAGGAACACATGGCGCGTAGCGCCGCCACCTGCATCGCCGGGTAGCGCGCCGCCAGCAGCTTCATCGCCGTGTCCATCAGGGCGAACATGAAGACGGCGAGCAGCATCGCGTAGATGCTGTACAGGTTGCCCCCTCTCGCTGTCATAGCCGTTTTTCCATGAACAGGCTCAAGGGGTCGGGCCGGTAATCGCCGAACGGCTCGCAGCGGCTGAAACCGAAACCTTCATACAGCGCGATCGCCGCCGGCTGGTGGATGCCGGTTTCGAGCTTCAATTCGCCCAGGCCCGACATACGCGCGAACATCGCCAGGTGTTCCAGGAGCTTCTTTCCCGTCCCCAGGCCGCGACGCGCCTCGTCCACGTACATGCGTTTCACTTCGCCATAGGCGCCGCGATTGGCCAAGGCTGCGCAGCCGACCGCCGCGCCGTCGATGTCGCGCGCCACCAGGAACAGCACGTCGCCGGCCAGCAGCGCGTCGATGTCCAGCAGGTGGTTGCTCTCGGCCGGGTACAGCGCGGCGCAATAGGCGTCCAGCTTGTCCAGCATGGCCCGGACTTCGGGCTGGTCGGGGGTTTCGGTATTGATAATCATAAGGAAGAAACGGCGCCGCGGCGCCGTTCGTCAAGTGCGGATACGACCGGGAATCAGCCCAGTTTCTGCAGCATCGATTCGGCGCTCGAGGCGTCGATGCCCTTGGCGTCGATGTCCAGGGTCTTGACCACGCCATCCTCGACCAGCATCGAGTAGCGCTTCGAGCGCGTGCCCATGCCGTGGGCCGAGAAGTCGTTGTCCAGGCCGAGGGCCTTGGTGAAGGTGGCGTTACCGTCGGCCATCATGCGCACGATGCCGGTGGCCTTCTGGTCGCGGCCCCAGGCGCCCATCACGAAGGCGTCGTTGACCGAGATGCACCAGATTTCATCGACGCCCTTGGCGCGGATGTCGTCGGCATGCTTGACGAAGCCCGGCACGTGCTGCACCGAGCAGCCCGGGGTAAAGGCGCCCGGCAGGCCGAAGATCACGATCTTCTTGCCTTTGACGAGGTCCGCCACCTGGAAGGTGTTCGGGCCCAGGCTGCAGCCCTCGGTCTCGTTCTCGATGAATTCCGCGAGGGTGCCTTCCGGCAGGCGGTCGCCGATCTGGATGGTCATGCTGTTCTCCTGTTGATGTTTTGTGAATCTTGCCATTATCGCTGATCTGGAGTGGGTGTGCTGGCGGTGACGACAACTTGCGACCCGCGGCTTCTGCACGTCGTACCCGCGAAGGCGGGTACCCAAGTTTGCGTGCGCTGCCTCTTGCGTCGAGCGTAGCGGCTGCTCATCGGCCTCGGGTACCCGCCTCCGCGGGTACGACGTGCTGGCGGTGCGGATCGTGGGTGATTTTCGTGCTGTGCAAACAAAAAGGCCAGCTTGCGCTGGCCCCCTTTTCACGAACGACCGACCGAATCAGTCAGCCTGCTTGCGCAGGAACGCCGGAATGTCGTAGGTCTCGACGCCATTGCGCTGCATCGCCTGCACCTGCTCCGATGCCTGCTCGCGGCGCCACACGGCCGGCTGCTTCATGCCGCCCAGGGCGTCGGCGCTGGCCTTGCCCGCGGTCAGGCCGCCTGCCACCGCCGCGGCGCCCTGCATCACCGGCGCGTCGTAGGTGCCGGTGCGCAGCTGTTGCTGCGGCTGGACCAGCTGGATCGACTTCTTGTTCTTGCCCAGGCCCGTCGCGACCACGGTCACGCGGATCTCGTCGCCCATCGCGTCGTCGTAGGCGATGCCCTGGGCGATCGAGGCGTCAGGCGCCGCGAAGGCGCGCACGGCGGCCATGACTTCCTTGATCTCTTTACCTTTCAGGCCACGGCTGGCGGTCACGTTGACCAGCACGCCCTTGGCGCCCGACAGGTCGATGCCGTCCAGCAGCGGCGATGCGACAGCCTGTTCGGCCGCGATGCGCGCGCGGTCCACGCCCGATGCGGTCGCGGTGCCCATCATGGCCTTGCCCTGCTCGCCCATGATGGTCTTGACGTCATTGAAGTCGACGTTGATGTGGCCCGGCACGTTGATGATCTCGGCGATACCGGCCACCGCGTTGTTGAGCACATCGTCGGCGTGCTGCATCCAGTCGAGCATCGATTCGTCTTCGTAGATGTCTTCCAGCTTCTCGTTCAGGATGACGATCAGGGAGTCGACGTGCTTGGTCAGTTCTTCGAGGCCTTCCTCGGCCACGTCCATGCACTTCTGGCCTTCGTAGGAGAACGGCTTGGAGACCACGGCCACGGTCAGGGCGCCCATGGTCTTGGCCACTTCGGCCACGATTGGCGCAGCGCCGGTGCCGGTGCCGCCGCCCATGCCGGCGGCGATGAAGACCATGTGCGCGCCGCGCAGGGCATCCTCGATGCGCGAGCGCGACTGCTCGGCCAGCTGGCGGCCGACTTCCGGACGCATCCCTGCGCCCAGGCCGGAATCGCCGATCTGGATGATGTTGTTGGCGCTGGAAACAGCCAGCGCCTGTGCGTCCGTGTTGGCGGCGATGAACTCGACACCGGACACACCTTTATTGATCATGTGCTGAACCGCGTTGCCGCCGGCGCCACCGACGCCAACGACCTTGATCACGGTTCCCAGTGCTGCGTTATCGACCATATCGAACTCCATGATGAACTCCCTATTCTCAGAATGCGGTTCCAGGGAAGAGGCCTTGGCGTTGCTGGTTCGCTGCCTCAAACCGGTAACTGCGATTGTATGTAAAAACTTGTAACCCGTGATGAATTTTCGCTACCTAATTTGTTACCAAGTGCTTTATTTGTGGCTGAATCAGAAGTTCCCAGCGATCCACTCCTTCATTCGTTGCCAGACTGCCTTCACCGAGCCGTCCTGGCGCGTGACGATATGCCCGCGCAGGTACTGTTTCTTCGCTTCGAGCAGCAGGCCGAGCACCGTCGCATAGCGCGGGCTGCGCACCACGTCGGCCAGCTGGCCGCGGTAGTCCGGCGTGCCGAGGCGCGCCGGCTTGAGGAAGATGTCTTCCGCCATCTCGATCATGCCCGGCATGATCGAGCTGCCGCCCGTCAGCACGATGCCCGAGGACAGCACGCCTTCGTAGCCGGATTCGCGCACGGCCTGGTGGACCATGGCGAACAGTTCTTCCACCCGAGGCTCGATCACGGCTGCGAGGGCCTGGCGCGACAATGCGCGTGGGCCGCGGTCGCCGAGACCTGGCACTTCGAGTGTCTCGCCCGGATCGGCCAATACCTGCTTGGCCACGCCGTAGCGGATCTTGATGTCCTCCGCCTCGCCGGTCGGAGTGCGCAAGGCCATTGCGATGTCACTGGTAATCTGGTCGCCGGCGATCGGGATGACCGCCGTATGGCGGATCGCGCCGTCCGAGAACACCGCGATGTCGGTGGTGCCGCCGCCGATGTCGATCAGGACCACGCCCAGTTCTTTTTCGTCGACCGTCAGCACCGCGTCGGCGGACGCCATCGGCTGCAGGATCAGGTCCGAGACCTCGAGCCCGCAACGGCGCACGCACTTTACAATATTTTGCACCGCAGACACCGCACCGGTGACGATGTGCACCCGTACTTCCAGTCGAATGCCGCTCATGCCGATCGGCTCGCGCACGTCTTCCTGGTTGTCGACGATGAATTCCTGCGGCACCGTGTGCAGCAATTGCTGGTCGGTCGGGATGTTGACCGCCTTGGCGGTCTCGATCACGCGCGCCACGTCGGTGGCCGTCACTTCCTTGTCCTTGATCGCCACCATCCCGCTCGAATTGAACGAGCGGATATGGCTGCCGGCGATGCCAGCGTAGACGTTGCGGATCTTGCAGTCCGCCATCAGCTCGGCTTCCTCGAGCGCGCGCTGGATCGATTCGACCGTGGCCTCGATATTGACGACCACGCCCTTCTTCAATCCTTTCGACTCGTGCTGACCCAGCCCGATCACCTCGTGGCGTCCGTCGGACATCACCTCGGCGACCACGGCCACCACCTTGGAGGTGCCGATGTCGAGGCCGACGATCAGGTTTTTCGCGTCTTTTGTCATTGCTGTTCGCCTGCTTCAGATTTGCTTGGTTGTTTTATTGGGTGTTGCATGTTTGGGTGATTCCTTGGGCTTCTTCGCCGCCTTGACCGGCTTCGTCGCATCGAGCGGCACGGTCAGTGCCGCCGACGACAGGGCCAGTCCGTTCGGATAGCGCATATCGATGGTGTCGATACGGCCCTCCTGCAGCCGGGCGACCAGCTGCGGATAGACGCCGACCAGGCGCTGCACGCGTTTTCTCAGCGTGTTGCGATCCTGCTCGCGTCCCAGTGCGACGCTCATGCCGTTGTCCAGCCTTACGGTCCAGGCATACCGGTTGGACAGCGACAGCTCCTGCGGCACCAGCTCCACCTGCGCGAACGCCGTGCGCAGTTCGTTGAAGCGGGCCAGCACTTCCTTTTCGCTGCCGACCGGACCGTCGAAGGCCGGCAACGCCTGTTCATCCTCGGTCTCGGCCACGTTGGCGGTGAACACGTCGCCCTTCACCGACAACAGGCGGCCATCCTCGCCCCAGGTGCCGAGGGCCTCGTGTTCCTCGACCTCGACCACCAGCGCATTGGGCCACTCGCGGCGCACGGTGGCGCGGCGCACCCAGGGCACGGTCTCGAAAGTCGCGCGCACCTGTTCCAGGTCGGCGGTGAAGAAGTTGCCGCGAATCTTGCCGAGCACGCCGTTGCGCACGGTGAGTTCATTCACGTGCTTCAACTCGATCCCGTACATGCTCTCCACTGTCACCGAGCCGAGCGAGAACATCGGGCGCTGCGACAGCCACCACACGCCCGAGATCAGGGCGGCGAGCACCGTCACCGCCGTCATGAAACTGGCGGTCGCGTTGAGGGCCCGGACGTCATGCCACATCTGGATTTATCCTTTAGCCTTCTGGCCCATCTTGAGCCGCGCCGAACGCAGGATCTCGACGCACAGGTCTTCATACGGGATGCCGACCGCGCGCGCCGCCATCGGCACCAGCGAATGGGTCGTCATGCCGGGCGAGGTGTTCACCTCCAGCAGGAAGGGACGCATATCGCTTTCGCGCACCAGCACGTCGACCCGGCCCCAGCCCTCGCAACCCAGGGCGCGGTAGGCGTTTACCGCATGGTGCTGGATCTCGTGGGTCAGCTCTTCCGGCAGCGGCGCCGGGCAGTGATACACGGTGTCGTCGGTGAAGTACTTGTTTTGGTAGTCGTATTTGCCTTCCGGGGCCACGATCTCGACGATCGGCAGCGCACGGGCGCTGGCGCCCTGCCCCAGCACGGCGACGGTGAATTCGCGGCCGGTGACGAATTCCTCGGCCAGCACCGCCTCGTCCATGCTGGTCACCAGCGCGACCGCTTCCTTCAACTGGTCGGCTTGCGTGACCTTGGTGATGCCGATGCTGGAGCCTTCGAGCGGCGGCTTGACGATCAGCGGCAGGCCCAGGCCGGCCACCACCGCATCCAGGTCGGTGTCCGCATCGATGGTCACGTAGCGCGGGGTCGGCACGTTCTCCTGCAGCCAGATCTTCTTGGTGGTGATCTTGTCCATGCCGACGCTGGACGCCATCACGCCGCTGCCGGTGTAGGGAATGCCCAGCAGTTCGAGGGCGCCCTGCAGGCTGCCGTCTTCGCCGTAGCGGCCGTGCAGCGCGATGAACACGCGATCGAATTGTTGCGCGGCCAGGTCGGCCAGGCTTTGCGTGCCCGGGTCGAAGGCATGGGCGTCGATGCCGCGGCTTTTCAGGGCCTGCAGCACGCCGTTGCCGGAAATGAGCGAGATCTCGCGCTCGGCGGAGCGTCCGCCGAACAGCACGCCGACCTTGCCGAAAGCGGCTGCATCAAGGGTAGGAGTGGTGGTCACGATGTTAGCCTTTTGCATTGGTCAGTTGGTTGGGCACGCCGCTGATCGAGCCGGCGCCCATGGTCAGCACGACGTCGCCGTCGCGCGCCACATTGAGGATGGCGGCCGGCATATCGGCAATCGCCTCCACGAAAATCGGTTCCGTCTTGCCGGCGGTGCGCAGCGCGCGCGCCAGCGCGCGGCCGTCGGCGGCCACGATCGGCGCCTCGCCGGCCGGATACACCTCGGCCAGCAGCAGCACGTCGGGGGTGGCCAGCACCTTCACGAAGTCTTCGAACAGGTCGCGCGTGCGGCTGAACCGGTGCGGCTGGAAGGCCAGCACCAGGCGCCGGCCCGGATAGGCGGCGCGCGCGGCGGCCAGGGTCACCTCGGTCTCGACCGGGTGGTGACCGAAGTCGTCGACCAGGGTGAAGCTGCCGCCGGCCGCCAGCGGCACTTCGCCGTAGCGGGTGAAGCGGCGGCCGACGCCGCCAAATTCCAGCAGGCCCTGGGCGGTGGCGGCGTCCTCGATGCCGATCTCGCGCGCGATCGCGATCGCCGAGCAGGCATTGAGCACATTGTGCATGCCGGGCTGGTTCAGCACGAACTTGGTATCCGGATAGCCTTCCTGGCGCACCGTGAAATGCATCTGCGTGCCTTCGGCATAGGCGTCCAGCGCGCGCACTTCGGCTTCCTCGCAGAAGCCATAGGTGGTGACCGGCTTGGTCACCTGCGGCAGGATCGAGCGCACGTGAGCGTCGTCGATGCACAGCATCACACGGCCGTAGAACGGCATGCGGTGCGTGAAGTTCACGAACGCGGCCTTCAGTTTCTCGAAGTCGTGTTCGTAGGTGTCCATGTGGTCGGCGTCGATGTTGGTGATGACTTCGATCATCGGCGACAGGTTCAGGAACGAGGCGTCCGACTCGTCGGCTTCGGCCACGATGTATTCGCCGCTGCCCAGGGCCGCGTTGGCGCCGGCCGCCGTCAGGCGTCCGCCGATGACGAAAGTCGGGTCCAGTCCGCCGGCGGCCAGCACCGACGCCACCAGGCTGGTGGTGGTGGTCTTGCCATGGGTGCCGGCAATCGCGATGCCGCGCTTCAGGCGCATCAGTTCGCCCAGCATGATCGCGCGCGGCACGATAGGAATCTTGCTCGAGCGCGCGGCGATCACCTCGGGATTGGCTTCATTCACGGCGGTCGAGGTCACGACGACGTCGGCGCCGCTCACATTGTCGGCCAGGTGGCCGAGGTGGACGGTCGCGCCCAGGCCGGCCAGGCGCTGGGTGGCAGCATTGCTGCCCAGGTCCGAGCCGGACACCTGGTAGCCGAGATTGAGCAGCACCTCGGCGATGCCGCTCATGCCGCTGCCGCCGATGCCCACGAAGTGGATGTTCTTGATCTTGTGTTTCATTTAACTTGCCCTGCCCGCTTCTGCCAATGTTTCCAGTTCTTGCGCGATCGCCTCGTTGGCGTCGCGCTTGCCCACGCCATATGCCGCCTGCGCCATCGCCAGGCAACGCTCGCGCGTCGTGTCTTGCAGCAGGCTCGCCAGCCGCTGCGGATTGAGTTCACCCTGCGGTTGGTAGCAAGCCGCGCCCTGCTTGTCCATCCACACCGCGTTGTCTCGCTGGTGGCTGGTGGTGCTGGCGACGAAGGGCACCAGCACGCTGGCCACGCCGGCCGCCGTCAGCTCCGACACCGTGATCGCGCCGGCGCGGCAGATCACCAGGTCGGCGTTCGCATAAGCCGCGGCCATGTCATCAATGAAGTCGACCACGTTTGCGTTGACACCAGCCTGCAAATAAGACGCGCGCAGCGCATCGATATTCTTCTTGCCCGACTGGTGGGTCACGATCGGACGGGTGGCCGGGTCGATCAGGGCCAGGGCCGCCGGCACGCTGTCGTTCAGGACCTTCGCCCCCAGGCTGCCGCCCACGACCAGCACACGCAAGGGGCCGCTGCGGCCGGCGAAGCGTTCGCCAGGTCCCGGCAGGTCGAGGATCTGCTGGCGCACCGGGTTGCCGGTGACCACCGCCTTGCCGGCCGCCTTGCCGAAATCGGCCGGGAAGCCGAACAGCACACGCTGCGCGACCGGCGCCAGCGTCTTGTTCGACAACAGCAGTGCGGCGTCGGCGTTCACCAGCGCCAGCGGGATGCCGCGCGAACGCGCCATCATGCCGCCCGGGACGGTGACGTAGCCGCCCATGCCCAGCACCACGTCGGGACGACGGTTGCCAAGATAGCGGCGGCAGGTAATGAAACTGGCCACCATCTTGAAGGCGCCCTTGACGGTGTGGGCCAGGCCCTTGCCGCGCAGGCCGGCGAAGTCGATGGTGTCCATCGGGATGCCGGCCTTCGGCACCAGATCCGTTTCCATGCCGTGGGCGGTACCGAGCCAGCTCACTTCCCAGCCGCGCGCGCGCATGGTCTGCGCGATCGCGATGCCGGGGAAGATGTGGCCACCCGTTCCTGCAGCCATGATCATCAAACGCTTGGTCATGTCCTGCCTCCGCGCATCCGCACCCGGTTTTCGTAATCGATCCGCAGCAGGATCGCCAGGCCGATGCAGTTGAACATGACGCCCGAGCCGCCAAAGCTCATCAAAGGCAGGGTCAGGCCCTTGGTCGGCAACAGGCCCAGGTTCACGCCCATATTGATGAAGGTCTGCACGCCGATCCAGATGCCGATGCCCTTCGCGGCCAGGCCGGCGAAGGTCTGGTCCAGCGCGATCGCCTGGCGGCCGATATCGAAGGCGCGCTTGACCAGCCAGTAGAACATGGCCACCACCACCAGCACGCCGACCAGGCCCAGCTCTTCGCCGATCACGGCCATGATGAAGTCGGTGTGCGCCTCCGGCAGGTAGTGCAGCTTCTCGACCGAGGCGCCAAGGCCCACGCCGAAGAATTCGCCGCGCCCGAAGGCGATCAGGGAGTGCGTCAACTGATAGGCCTTGTCCAGCGCATTGCCCTCTTCCCACGGGTCGAGGTAGGCGAACATGCGCGCGCGGCGGAATGGCGACAGCGCGATGATCGCGCTGAAGATCACCACCAGCAGCGCGCCGATGCCGCCGAACCAGACGATATTGATCCCGCCCAGGAACAGGATGCCCATGGCGATGCAGACGATCACGCCGAAGGCGCCCAGGTCGGGCTCGAGCAGCAGCAAGGCGCCGACCAGGCCGATCGCGACCATCATCGGCAAGAAGCCTTTCGTGAGCTTGTGCATGTATTCTTGCTTCCTCACCGTGAAGTCGGCCGCGTACAGCACCACCGCGATCTTCATGATCTCGGACGGCTGCAGGTTCATGACTTTCAGCGACAGCCAGCGCCGCGCGCCGTTGACCGACACGCCCAGGCCCGGGATCAGGACCAGCACCAGCATGACCAGGGTGCCGATGAACAGCATCGGCGCGTATTTCTGCCACACCGCGATCGGAATCCGGAACACCACCGCGGCCGCGACCATCGAGACGATGATGTACATCGCCTGGCGGTACAGGAAGTATTCGTTACGGTCTTCCAGGTAGCGGAACTTGGGCGAATCGGGCAGCGCGATCGAGGCCGAATACACCATCACCATCCCGAGCAGCATCAGCAGCAAGGTGACCCAGACCAGCGGCTGGTCGTAGTCCATCATCTTCGACGGCTTGCTGCGGCCGTCGACGGTGGCGTCGGAAGCAAGGCCGGAGAACTTGAACGGAAGCTGGAAGGCCATCAGATCTCCTGTCCCTTGTCCAGCGCGATCTCGCGCACCGTCTCGACGAACACCTGCGCGCGGTGCGCGTAATTGGTGAACATGTCGAGGCTGGCGCAGGCCGGCGACAGCAGCACGGCATCGCCGGCGCGCGCGAGACCCGCGGCGCGGCGCACCGCCTGCGGCAGGTCGTCCAGGTCGAAGGCCGGGACGCCGGTCGGCTCGATGGCGGCCCGCACGGCCGGCGCATCGCGGCCGATCAGCAGCACGGCGCGCACATGATCCGCGACCGGATGCGCCAGCGGCGAAAAGTCCTGGCCCTTGCCGTCGCCGCCGGCGATCAGCAGGATTTGCTGGTCGGCGCCGGTGAAGGCCTTGCCCAGGCCGGTCAAGGCGGCCACGGTGGCGCCGACATTGGTGCCCTTGCTGTCGTCGTAGTAGTCGACGCCGTCGATGGTGGCGACCAGTTCGACCCGGTGCGGCTCACCCGCGTACTCGCGCAGACCATGCAACAGCGGCGCCAGCGGCAGGCCGCAGGCGCGGCACAGGGCCAGCGCGGCCAGCGCGTTCGACGCGTTGTGCAGACCGCGAATCTTCAGCGCATCGGCCGGCATCAGGCGGTTGACGATGGCGTCCACTGGCTCGGCCACTTCGCCTTTCTTGCGTTTCTTCTCGATCTCTTCACCCGGCACGGCATTGGCCAGCCACAACATGCCGCGCTCTTCGAGCAGGCCGAAGCTGTTGGCGTCCACCGGCTCGCCGGTGCCGAAGGTGTATGAAGGAGTATCGACCGCCGTCATGCGCATCACGCGCGCATCGTCGCGGTTCAGCACGCGCACCGTGTCGGCGCCGAAGATGCGCGCCTTGTCCGCCGCATAGGCGTCCATGCTGCCGTGCCAGTCCAGGTGGTCCTGGCTCAAGTTCAGCACCGTGGCGGCGTCGGCCTGCAGGCTGAAGGTGGTGTGCAGCTGGAAGCTGGACAGTTCCAGCACCCAGGCCTGCGGCAGCTCGTTGGCATCGATCACCTCGCGCAGCACGTCCAGCGCGGCCGGGCTGATATTGCCGGCCACGCGCGTGGTCAGGCCCGCGCGGCGGCACAGCAGGCCGGTCAGGCTGGTCACCGTGGTCTTGCCGTTGGTGCCGGTGATCGCGATGACCTTCGGCGTGTAGCCGCTCGTTTCACGCAGGTGCGCGAGCGCCTGCGCGAACAATTCGATCTCGCCCCACACCGGCACGCGGCGCTCGCCAGCGGCCGGGATGATGTCGACCAGCTCGCGGTCCGGCGCCAGGCCAGGGCTGACGGCGACGAAGTCGACGCCATCGAGCAGCGCGGCATTGAAATCGCCCGCGACGAATTCGGCATCCGCGACGGCGGCGCGCAGCGCCGCCAGGCGCTGGGGTGCATCGCGCGTATCGGCCACGCGCACGCGTGCACCGGCCCGCGCCAGCCATTGCGCCATCGCCAGCCCGGATTCACCCAGGCCCAGTACCAATGCGTGTTTGCCGTCGTAGTTCATCTCAGCGCAGTTTCAACGTCGACAGACCGACCAGGATCAGCACCATGGTCACGATCCAGAAGCGGACCACGACCTTGGTCTCCTTCCAGCCCTTTTGTTCGAAATGGTGGTGCAGTGGCGCCATCAGGAATACACGGCGTCCGGTGCCGTAGCGCTTCTTGGTGTATTTAAAGTAGCTGACCTGGATGATCACCGACAGGGTCTCGGCCACGAAGATGCCGCCCATGATGAACAGCACGATTTCCTGGCGCACGATGACGGCGATGGTGCCGAGCGCGCCGCCCAGCGCCAGCGCGCCGACGTCGCCCATGAACATCTGGGCCGGGTGCGCGTTAAACCACAGGAAGGCCAGGCCCGCGCCGGCCATCGCGCCGCAGAAGATCAACAGCTCGCCCGCGCCCGGGATGTACGGGATCAGCAGGTATTTGGAGAACGTCACGCTGCCGGTCAGGTAGGCGAACAGGCCCAGCGCGCCGCCCACCATCACGGTCGGCATGATGGCCAGGCCATCGAGGCCGTCGGTGAAGTTGACGGCGTTGGACGATCCGACGATCACGCAATACGTCAATGCGATGAAGCCCCACACGCCCAGCGGGTAGCTGATGCTCTTGAAGAACGGGACGATCAGGTCGGCCTTGGGCGGCAAGTCCATCGAGAAGCCCGACTGCACCCATGCATAGAACAGTCCCATCGCTTCCCATGGCGAGGCGGCCGACAGCGCGAACGCCAGGTACAGCGCCGACGTGATGCCGACCAGCGACATCCAGAAGTATTTCTCGCCCGAGCGCATGCCTTCCGGGTCTTTATAGACCACCTTGCGGTAGTCGTCGACCCAGCCCACCGCGCCGAAGCCGAAGGTCACCACCAGCACCGGCCAGATCAGGCGGTTCGACAGGTCGCACCACAGCAGGGTCGAGACGCCGATCGCGATCAGCACCAGCACGCCGCCCATGGTCGGGGTGCCGTGCTTGGTCAGATGGCTTTGCGGACCATAGGTGCGCACCGCCTGGCCGACCTTCAGTTCGGTCAGCTTGCGGATGACGATCGGGCCGGCGACCAGGCCGATCGTGATGGCGGTGATGGTGGCGAACACCGCGCGGAACGTGATGTAGTTGAACACGCGTAGAGGACCGATATAGTCCTGGAAGTATTGTGCGAGCCAGAGAAGCATATTAGTGGGCGCCCTTGCCAATGGTGGTTGATCCGGTCAGGTGCTGGACTACGCGCTCCATCTTCATGAAACGCGAGCCCTTCACCAGCACAGTCGAATTGGTATTGCCGCCCAGTTTTTCATCCAGTGCTGCCAATAATTCGTCGAACTGCTCGTAATGCCGCGCTCCCGACGCGACCAGGTGGCGCGCCAGCTCGCCCGTCGCGAGCACGGTGTCGATGCCACGCGTAGCTGCGTAAGCACCGATTTCTTCGTGAAACTCTTTTCCTTGCGCGCCGACTTCGCCCATATCGCCCACGACCAGGATGCGCGGCGCCGGGTATGCCGCCAGCACGTCGATCGCGGCCCGCATCGAATCGGGGTTCGCGTTATAGGTGTCGTCGATGACGGTCGCGCCGTTTGCAGCGGTCTTGCGCTGCAGGCGACCGCCGACCGGGGCAAAGGCTTCCAGCCCGCGCACAATGGCGGCCTGCTCGATGCCGGCGCCGAGCGCGCACGCGATCGCCGCCAGCGCATTGCGCACATTGTGTTCGCCGGCCGCGGCCAGCGCGATGCCGAATTGCGCGCCGCGCGCCCTGACCTGCAGGTCGCTGCCAAAACCATTACTGGTATAGGTCGCGTGCACGTCGCAGGCGTCCGACAGGCCGAAGGTGATGACTTCGCAGGCGGCCAGGCCGCGCCACAGGTCCGTATAAATATCGTCGCCCGGGAACACGGCCACGCCATCGTTCGACAGCGCCTGCAGCACCGAACCGTTCTCGCGCGCCACCGCTTCGACGGTGTGCATGAATTCCTGGTGCTCGCGCTGGGCGTTGTTCACCAGGCCCACGGTCGGCGTCGCGATCACGCTCAGGCGGCCGATCTCGCCCGGATGGTTCATGCCCAGCTCCACCACCGCCGCGCGGTGCGAGGCATCCAGGCGGAACAAGGTCAATGGCACACCGATCTCGTTATTCAGGTTGCCCTGGGTCGCCAAGCGTGCTTCTTCTCCCACTGCGGCGGCCAGGATGGATGCGATCATTTCCTTGACCGTCGTCTTGCCATTGCTGCCGGTGACACCAATGAGCGGGATGTCGAACTGCGCACGCCAGGCGTGGGCGATGCGGCCCAGCGCCACCAGCGTGTCAGGCACCACGATCGCCGGCAGGTTCCAGCCTTCCGGCAGGCGCGACACCACGACCGCAGCGACATCGCGTGCGACAACCTGGTCGAGGAAGTCATGGGCGTCGAAGGTCTCGCCCACCAGCGCGACGAACAGCGCGCCGGCATCGACCTTGCGGCTGTCAGTCGACACGCCTTCGAAGGACGCGTCAAGCCCGACCAGGCGTGCGCCCGGAATCGCTTCGACCAGCTGTTGCAACGATCCGCGCATCAATGCGTCCTCAACATGGTAAGCCGCGCCGTCAATGCCAGCGAGGCGTGGTCCGCATCCGAGAACGGCATCTTGCGACCCTTGATTTCCTGATAGGGCTCATGGCCCTTCCCTGCCAGCAGGATCACGTCCTGCTTGGCAGCCTGCTTCACCGCCAGCAGGATGGCGGCCGCGCGGTCTTCGACCGTCTGCACGCGCGCAGGCTGCGAGGTGTCCATGCCGGCCACGATCTGGGCGATGATGCTGCTTGGCTCCTCGCTGCGAGGGTTGTCGCTGGTGACCAGCACCTGGTCGGCGCCTTGCGCGATGCGGCCCATCTGCGGGCGCTTGCCCGGATCGCGGTCGCCGCCGCAGCCGAACACGCACCACAGCTGGCCGCCGCGATCCGTCGCGACCTGGCGCAGGGCGTCGAGGGTTTTTTCCAGCGCGTCCGGCGTGTGCGCATAGTCGATCACGACCATCGGCGCATCCGACCCGCCCATCTGCTGCATGCGGCCCGGCGCCGGGACCAGGGTCTCGATCGCATCGACCGCGGCCTTGAGCACCACGCCCTTGGCCAGCAGCGCGCCCAGCACCGCCAGCGTATTGCTGACGTTGTAGTTGCCCACCAGCTGGGTGCGCACGGTCGCGTTGCCTTGCGCTGTTTCGACCTGGAACTCGGTGCCGGCGTTCTTGCTGCGCATGCCGCCGGCGCGCAGCACGGCCACGCCTTCGGGCGCCCCGGCGGCGGCGATGGTGTAGCCGGTGACCGCCAGCGCCGGGAAGTTGTTGCGCAGGTGGGCAACCAGGCGCTGCCCGGCCGGATCGTCGAGGTTGACCACTGCGTGTTTCAGGCCATCCCATTCGAACAGCTTGATCTTGGCCGCCTCGTAGCTTTCCATGTCGCCATGGAAGTCGAGGTGGTCGCGCGTCAGGTTGGTGAAGATCGCGACGTCGACGTGCATGCCGGCCGTGCGCTCCTGCACCAGGCCGATCGACGAGGCTTCGATGGCGAGCGCGCCGGCGCCCGCCTTTTTCAGGTCGGCCAGCTTCTGGGCCAGCAGCACCGCGTCCGGCGTGGTGTAGCCGGTGACGTCGAACTGCGGCTCGCTCGAAGTCTTGCCCTTGATGAGGCCCACGCCCAGCGTGCCGATCACGGCGGCAGCTTCGCCCAGGCGCGCCAGGGTTTGCGCGGTCCACAACGCGCACGAGGTCTTGCCGTTGGTGCCGGTGACGGCCACGGTGAACATGGCGCGGTCCGGATAGTCCAGCACCGCGTGCGCGATCGGGCCGGCGTTCTGTTTCAGGCCGCTGACGGCCAGGTGCGGCACGCTAAAGGCGGCGTCCCAGGTGAAATCGGCTGCTTCGTGCACCACGGCGGCGGCGCCGGCTTCGATGGCGGCTTCGATGTAGCGACGACCGTCAGCGGCCTCGCCCGGGTAGGCGAAGAACACGTCGCCGGGCTTGACGCGGCGCGAGTCGGAAACGAGACGGCCGCCTGGGGCGGCGGCGCGAATCCATTCGATGGTGTCGTGCAGGCTCGGGGCCATCACATGCTCTCCTCTAGAGGAACTTCCGGAATGATGATGTCCGTGATCGATGAATCGGGCGGCACGTTGGCGGCCCGCAGCGCATTGGAAAACAGGTCGGCCGCGGTCGGCGCGGCGACATAGCCGCCGGTGCGCAAGGCGCCGCTCGGATCGTCGACCATCACCGCGATGATGAAGCGCGGCTTGGACATCGGCGCGATGCCGGCGAAGTAACCGATATTGTTGGTGCGCGAGTAGCGGCCGTTGACGATCTTCTCGGCGGTGCCGGTCTTGCCGCCGACGCGGTAGCCGGCGACCTGGGCGCGCGAGGCGGTGCCCCCCGGGCCCACCACCGATTCGAGCATGGTGCGCACCTGGGCCGCGGTCTTGGCCGAGATCACCTGCTGGCCCACCGGCTGTTCGTCCACCTTCACGAAGGACAGCGGGATGATGTCGCCGTTGCGGGCGAAGATCATATAGGAGCGCGCCATCTGCAGCAGCGACACCGACAGGCCGTGGCCGAAGGCCATATTGGCGTATTCCACCGGCTTCCAGGTTTTATAGGGACGCACGCGGCCGGCGGCGGCGCCGGGGAAGCCGAAGCGCGGCGCCTGGCCGTAGCCGACCTTGGTGTACAGCTCCCACATTTCCTGCTGCGGGATCATCTGGGCTATCTTGACCACGCCGAGGTTCGACGATTTCTGGATGATGCCGCTGACGGTCTGCACGCCGTAGTTGTGGAAATCGCGGATGCGGCGGCCGGTCACCATCATATAGCCCGGATTGTTGTCGAACACGGTGTCGGGCGTGACGCGGCCGGTCTCCAGGCCGAGCGCCACGGTGAGCGGCTTGATCGTCGAACCCGGCTCGAAGGTGTCGGTGATGACGCGGTTGCGCAGCTGCTCACCGGTCAGCTTGGAGCGGTCGTTCGGGTTGTAGGTCGGGTAGTTGGCCAGAGCAAGGACTTCCCCCGTTTGCACGTCGAGCACCACGGCGGCGCCGGCCTTGGCATTGAACTTCTCGACCGCGTTCTTGATGCTGGTGAAGGCGATGTACTGCAGCTTGCTGTCGACCGACAGGGTCAGGTCGCGGCCCTGGTGCGGTTCGCGGAACATGCCCAGGTCTTCGGCGATGTGGCCGAGGCGGTCCTTGATCACGCGGCGGCTGCCGGCCACGCCCATCAGGGTCTTCTGGTGCTGCAGCTCCATCCCGTCCTGGCCCTTGTCCTCGACATTGGTGAAGCCCACCAGGTGGGTCACCACTTCGCCCTGCGGATAGAAGCGCTTGTATTCCTTGCGCGTGTCGATGCCGTCGATCTTGAGCGCCAGGATCTGGTCCACGATCGGCATCTCGACCTGGCGCTTGAGATAGACGAAGCTGCGGTCGGAGTCGAGCTTCTTGCGCAGCTCGGTTTCCGGCATCTCGAGCAGGTTCGCCAGCGCGCGCAGCTTTTCCGGCGGCGCCTGCAGCACGTCTTCGGGGATGCCCCAGATCGCGCGCACCGGCAGCGAGGTGGCCAGCACGGCGCCGTTGCGGTCGAGGATGCGGCCGCGCGTGGCCGGCAGCTCGAGCGTGCGCTCGTAGCGGCTCTTGCCCTGCTTTTGCAGGAACTGGTTCGATACGCCCTGCAGCCAGACCGCGCGCACGGCCAGCGCGGCGAAGGCCGCGAACAGGACGAACAGGACCAGGCGCGAACGCCAGTCGGGCAGGCGTACCGCCAGCACCGGGCTCTTCGAGAAAGCCACGCCTTTCGACGCGGCCACCCGCGCATTGCTGTTCTTGGCGCCGCCACGCATCATGGGGCGCCCTCCGTCAGGTATTGGGTCCGGGCCGGGCTCAATGGCGCCATCTCGAGCTGGGAACGGGCGATCTGCTCGATGCGTTCGTTCTTGGCCAGGCGCGACTGGTCGAGCTGGAGCTGGTCCCAGTCGATGTCGAGCTGGCGCGCGTGCTGCTGCAGGCGCTCGAACTCGATGAGCAGGTGGCGCGCCTGGTAGCGGGCATTGACCACCGATAGCGCGCATCCCACCAGCAAGGCGGTCAGGAGCACGTTCAGCTTGACGCTCATGCAGGCGTCCCCAGGCGTTCGGCCACGCGCAGCACCGCCGAGCGGGCGCGCGGGTTTTCCGACACTTCCGTCGCGGACGGCTTGATCTTGTCGATCAGCTTCATCTCGGGTTGCGGCAGGTCGACGGCGCGGATCGGCAGGCGGCGATCGGGTTGCTCGACCTTGGCCTTGGAGGCGAGGAATTGCTTGACCATGCGGTCTTCCAGCGAGTGGAAGGAAATCACGGACATGCGCGCGCCCGGCGCCAGCATGCCGTAGGCCGCGATCAGCCCTGCCTCGAGGTCCTCAAGCTCTTTATTGATGAAAATCCGGACAGCCTGAAAGGTCCTGGTTGCCGGATCCTTGCCTTTTTCCCAGCCCTTGACCGCGCTTGCCACGATTGCGGCAAACTGTCGTGTGCTTGAAATTGGTTCGACTGCGCGGCGAGCAACAATCGCCTTTGCAATCTGAAAAGCATACCGCTCTTCTCCATAATCGCGTATCACCTTTTCCAATTGAGGTTGCTCCGCGGTCGCAATCCACTCGGCAGCCGACATGCCGCGCGTGGTATCCATGCGCATGTCGAGCGGGCCATCGTTGCGGAAGCTGAAGCCGCGGCTGGCGTCGTCCACCTGGGGCGACGAGATACCCAGGTCGAGCAGGATGCCGTCGACCCGGGGGATGCCGCGCGCGGCCAGCGCGTCGTGCATCGTTGCAAAGCTGTCGTGGACGATCGTGAAGCGTGGATCGTCGATGTGTGATGCAGTGGCAATCGCTTGCGGATCTTTGTCGAACGCGATCAGGCGCCCTTGCAGGCCCAGGCGCGACAACAACAGGCGGCTGTGGCCGCCCCGTCCGAAAGTGCCGTCTATATAGATGCCGTCAGCGCGTGCGCCCGCGAGGTTGAGCGCATCGACCGCTTCGTCAAGCAGCACCGTTCGATGCTGGTACACAGGCACCGTTAAGGAATCCGTCATCGGCGCCTCAGAAAGAGAAATTGGAAAGGACATCGGGCATGCCACCGGCGACGGCCTCGGCCTCGTCCTCGGCCAGCTTGGCGGCATTCCAGATTTCGAAGTGGGTACCCATGCCGAGCATCATCACTTCCTTCTCGAGCCCGACCGCGGCACGCAGTTCGGGCGAGACCAGCACACGGCCGGCGCTGTCGAGCTCGACATCGACGGCGTTGCCGAGGAAAATGCGCTGCCACGCACGGGCCGACATGGGCCAGGCAGCAATCTGCTTGCGGTGCTCTTCCCATACCGGGCGCGGGAAGAAGAGGAGGCAGCCATGGGGGTGTTTGGTCAAGGTCATGCGGCCCTCGCACTGAAGCGTAAGGGCGTCACGGTGCTTGGCCGGAATCGACATTCGGCCTTTTGCATCGAGATTGATCGCGGACGCGCCCTGGAACACGTATTTACCTAGCTTTGGAGAGTTGTTTGTCGTTGTTTGCCGGACGCCGGGAGCCGAAGGAGTTACCCCACAACCCTCCCACAAATCGACACTTTTTCACACCGTTTCCCACTTTAGTGGAAGCAATGTTGACGGTCAAGCGAATTCACGATTGACGAATCCGACTTTTTCCAATGAAACCAAGGACTTAGGCGCAGGTGCGCGGCACCCGGCTCAACAAAATGTCCCTTAAAATTAGGGACTTAGCCGTAGGAGTGAATGAAAGGCCTGAGTTGTACAGACGATGTTTACGTTTGAGCAACGTCAATGAGAAGAAAAATATTGACGTAAAGAAACAACTATTGGGTCTAGCAGACCACTGTATGGGCATCCAGCCATCGAAGTTATGGTTATCGGCGCCGCCGACTGCAGCCGGCGGATGCTTACAACTGTGGCGCACTACGCACTATCCACAGTTAACTATTTTGACTTTGGGAAACTAAAAACGTAAGATCGGAAAATATGAACACCCCAACCAACCTGCAGCCGGCATCGACCTACAATGCCGCGGACTATTGCTCGACCAAGGAGGCCGCGGCCACCCTGGGCGTCTCGCACCGCACGGTGCAGCTGTGGGTGGAAAACGGCACGCTGCAGGCCTGGCGCACCGCCGGCGGCCATCGCCGCATCACGGTGGAGTCGGTGAACCGCCTGGTCGACGGCCGGCGCATCGCCATCGGTGCGTCTCCGGCGCCAGCCAGCGCGCCGGCGCCGGGCAAGCCGCGGGTGCTGGTGGTCGACGACGATCCCCTGATGCTGCGCCTGTACGAACTCGAGATGGCGGGCTGGGGCCTGGACTTCGAGGTGGTCAAGGCGAACAATGGCTTCGAAGCCCTGATCCGCATCGGCGAACAGCGCCCCGACCTTCTCGTGAGCGACCTGAACATGCCGGGCATGGACGGCTTCCGCATGATTCGCACGCTGCGCGAAGACAGCGGCACGGCCGGGATGAACATGATCGTCGTTAGCGGCCTGGACCGTGCGACGATCAAGGCCATGGGCCTGCCAACCGACATTCCGGTCTTCCCCAAGCCGGTGCCTTTCGGCGAACTGCGCAGCGCCGTCGAGAACGGCCTGGTGCGCGCGTAAGCTTAAACTGCTATGCTGACCCACCGGCGCAGCGCGCGTCCGGCCTATCAGGGAGCTGTCATGTCCGCATTCCCGTCACCGCAAGCAACACCCCATCCGCCCGTCGAGGCGCGCACGAAACCATGAGCAGGACGATCCTCGTCGTCGACGACCAGGACGAACTGCGCCTGCTGATCTCGCTCACCCTGCAGCCGCTGGGACGCATCGTCGAAGCGTCCAATGCCGAGCAGGCCCTGGCCCGGGTCGCCGATGAAGCCCCCGACCTGGTCGTGCTCGACATCTGGCTCGGTCCCGGCGCCAGCGGCCTCGACGTGTGCGCCGAACTTCGGCGCGATCCGCGCCATGCAACAACCAAAGTCATCCTGCTGTCGGCCTGCGGCCAGCAAAGCGATATCGCGGCCGGCATGGCGGCCGGGGCTGACCTGTACGTGGTCAAACCGTTCAGTCCGCTGGAATTGCTCGACGCGGTACACGGCCTGCTGGGCTGAAACGTTGTCATTGAGAAACAAATATTTCCTTTAGAGACACTTCTCTAATTTCACTGCCAATTCCGTAAATCCGAACACATTCGTAATAATACGATAACGCAAACGCGTGCTTTGGCGCCACCGGCATCTTGCGGCGTCCATAATCTGTTGAACAATCCCGCAAAAGCAAAAATACACAATTGATATCAGTCGCGCCGGTGCCGGCGCGGCTGCGCGCAGTCCGCCGACAAAGCCGTTATGATGGGTTCATCATATATTTACCCGGCAATTCTCGGCTTCCACCATCATGTTGCGCGCATCCCGTCTCCTCGCGGCCAGCCTGGCCGCCGCTACCCTGGCCCTGCCGGCCGTGGCGGACGCGCGCGTGGCGTCGGCCAGCTTCGAGGCGCGCTTCGAGATCGTCGCCACCTGCTCGGTCAGCGTCGCCCGCTCGGTGGACGTCGCCTGCGCCAGCCCGGGCACGCCCTACCTGCTCGATTCCAGCGCCGCACCTTCCCAGCGCAGCGCCGACCTGGACGCACGCCGCGTCACCGTCTACTTCTAAGACGTTTTCCTTATTTGCATATCAGCTTTTCTTCGTAGGTCGCTGGGCAGGCGCCGTCGATAATGGCTGAGTGAATCATTCCGCCCCTACTCTCGACACCCACGCAGCCGCGGACAATGCCGACCGCCTGGTGCACTGGCTGATCGACAGCGTGCAGCTGGAAGCGACGGTGTTCCACCTCGGCCAGTACTGCGGCCGCTGGCAGGCGTCCACCGCCGGCCGCGGCCTGGGCAGCTTCCACCTGGTGCTGCATGGCGAGTGCTATCTGCACGCCGAGGGCCGCGCGCCGGTCCACTTGCGGGCGCGCGACGGCGTGTTCATGCTGCGCGATACACCGCATTTCCTTAGCCCCGACCCAGACCCCGCCAGCGCCTGTCCCGGCCTGCCGATGCAGCAGCTCGGCCAGGCCGCGCCGGACGCCACCGCCCTGGCCTGCGGCTTCTTCCACTTTCGCAGCGCGCTCAGCACGCTGATCGCCGACTCCTTCCCGGACAGCCTGGTGCTGCGCGCCGACGACCCGTCGTTGCAGGCCCTGAACGCGCTGTTCGAACTGATCCTGCTGGAACCGGCGCGCGATCCCGACGCACCGTCGCCGCTGGTAGCGCGCCTGGCCGAGCTGATGTTCTTCTATGTCATCCGTCACGTGGCGCGCCAGCAGGACATCGCCACCGGCCTGCTGGCCGTGGCCAGCCGCCCCGAGTTCTCGCCCCTGCTCGACCGCATGATGCAGGAGCCCGGATCGGACTGGTCGACCGAGAACATGGCGCGCGCGGCCCATATGTCGCGCTCGAGCTTCTATAAACACTTCAGCGAGGCCAGCGGCCAGGCGCCGGCGCAGTTCCTATTGCTGCTGCGCATGAAAATCGCGGCCCAGCGCCTGCACGGCGGCGAGACCGTCGAGCGTACCGCCGGCCACGTCGGCTACAACTCGTATGCCGCTTTCTCACGCGCCTTCCATAAGGTGATGGGCGAGCATCCGGGCACCTTCCGGCGCGGCCGCCACGTCCACGTCAAGACGTCGCCGATCGGGCCGATTCGGACGATCGAGCAGAAAACAAGGACGGGCGTGTCCAAACGTGTTTTTCATTCGCCGCTAAAATGACGGACCCAACGCTTTAATAGAGAGATCCGCCATGTCCCGCCTGACCCTGCATACCCAAGAAACCGCGCCTGAAGGCAGCCGTCCTTTCGTGGACAAGGCCGTCGCCAACAACGGCTTCCTGCCGAACCTGATCGGCGTGCTGGCCAATTCGCCGCAGGCGCTGCAGACCTATATGACGGTGTCGGGCATCAATGCCGAGACCAGCCTCACCCTGCCGGAACGCGAAGTCGTGCAGATCACCGCCGCCCGCATCCACGGCTGCGACTTCTGCATCGCCGGCCACACCGCCATCGCCCTCAAGAAGGCCCAGCTGCCGGTCGAGACCGTGCGCGCGATGCAGCAAGGCCAGGATACCGGCGATGCGAAACTCGACGCCGTGCGCCAGTTCTCGGAAGCCGTCATCGCCACCCGCGGCGGCGTGAGCGACGACGCGCTGGCCGCCTTCAAGGCCGCCGGCTACAACGACCAGCAGGCGCTGGAAGTCGTGCTGGGCATCAGCCTGGCCACCCTGTGCAACTTCGCCAACACCCTGGCCGGCAGCGCGATCAACCCGCAGCTGCAACCCTTCGCCAGCGGAGCCATCTGATGGCGAACGGCGAACAAACGACGCTGCCGCCAGCCCTGGCCGAGTGGCTGCAGGCCAATGCGGATGAACTGGACAGCACGCCCGCGCTGGCGAGCGAAGTCGTGCCGCGCCTGGCCGGCGCCGGCCTGTTCGCCGTCGGCGTACCGCAAGACCTGGGCGGCAGCGGCGGCGCCACGATCGACGCGATCGACGCCATCGCCGCCGTGGCCGAGCATTCGGTCACCGCCGCCTTCGTGTTCTGGGGCCAGCGCACCTTCATCGAATACCTGCTGCAAAGCCCGAACGAGGCCATGCGCGCGCGCTGGATCGGCCCCCTGATGCGCGGTGAATTCGCCGGCGCCACCGGCCTGTCGAACGCGATGAAATTCCTGTCCGGGATCGAGTCGTTGCAGATCACGGCCACCCCGAACGACGCCGGCTGGCAGCTCGACGGTTCGCTGGCCTGGATCACCAACCTGCGCAAGGAAGGCTTCATCGCCGCCGCCGCCGTCAATTCCGCCGGCGACCTGCCGCCCGCGGTGGTCGCCTTCATCAGCGACAGCGCCGGCGTCACGCGCAGCCCCGACCTCGAACTGATGGCCCTGCGCGGCAGCAATACCGCCGCCGTCAAGATCGAGGGCGTGCAGATCGGCGAAGGCGAAGTGCTGCATCCGAACGCGCGCGCCTGGCTGCCGGGCGTGCGTCCGTCCTTCCTGGGCCTGCAGTGCGGCCTGTCGATCGGTCTGGCGCGCGCCAGCCTGCGCGCGGCGCATGCGCTGTCGACCGCCATGCGCGGCCCACTGCTCGAACGTATCGTGGCCCAGCAGGTCGCGCTCGAAGACCTGGTGACGCAGCTCAAGGATGGCGTGGCCGATGGCCGCTTCAAGACCGCCGCGGCGCCGATGTTCCGGCTGCGCATCGCGCTGGCCGAATCCGTCCAGCAAGCCGTGATGCTCGAATTGCAGGCCAGCGGCGGCCGCGCCTACCTGGTCGACCGCGACCGCAGCTTCGCGCGCCGCTGGCGCGAATCGGCCTTCATCCCGATCGTCACCCCGAGCCTGACCCAGCTGCAGGTCGAACTTGCGAAGCACGCCGCGGCATGACGGCGCCAGTGCTCGAACAAGGCGCAACCGCGCTGTCGGCCTCCGGCCTGCGCATCGGCTACGGCGGCAAGACCGTGGTCGACGATATTTCACTCACCATCGACAAGCGCGAGATCGTCTGCCTGCTGGGCGGCAGCGGCTGCGGCAAATCGACCCTGCTGCGCGGCCTGGCCGGCCTCTCCCCGGCCCAAAGCGGCAACGTCAGCTTCCTGGGCGAGCCGCTGCTTGAACCACACCCGCGCGCGGCGCTGGTGTTCCAGCAACCGAGCCTGCTGCCCTGGCTGAACGTCGAAGGCAATGTCGGCTTCGGCCTGGATTTCGCGCGCCAGCCGGCGATCGCACGCGACGCGCGCAAGCAGCGGGTGGTCGAGGCCATCGAGGCGGTCGGCCTGGCGGCGCGCGCGCATGCCTATCCGGCCCAGCTGTCCGGCGGCCAGGCCCAGCGCGTCGCGCTGGCGCGCGCCCTGGCGCGCCAGCCCGAGCTATTGTTCGCCGACGAGCCGTTCTCGGCGCTGGACGCGATCACGCGCGCCGAGATGCAGACCCTGCTGGTCGACCTGGTGCACCGCTGGCATACCGCCGTGTTGCTGGTGACCCACGATATCGACGAAGCGATCCTGGTCGCCGACCGCATTTTGCTGATGGCGGTCCAGCCCGGCCAGCCAGGCAAAATCGTCCGCGAATGGAAGGTCGACCTGCCGCGGCCACGCCACGAATACGCCGAGGGCGTGGCCGGGCTGCGCCTGGACATCATCAAGGCGCTGCGCGAAGGCGCCTGACGTTTCGAACCACGCAAGCACAATAAATAAAAGGAAAACCCATGAACGACTCGATCCACATCTGCGCTTCTTCCGACTGCGATTGCGGCATGACCCGGCGCGACTTCCTGCGCATGTCGGCCCTGACCGGCGCCGCCGCGGCGTCGCCGCTGCTGTTCGCGGGCGACGCCGCGGCGCAGAACTTCAAGGGCGACGACCAGCCGGTCAAGATCGGCTACCTGCCGATCACCGACGCCGCGCCACTGCTGGTGGCGCACGGCCGCAAGCTGTTCGAGCAGCAGGGCCTGAAGGTCGAGACGCCGCGCCTGTTCCGCAGCTGGGCCCAGATCATCGAGGCCTTCGTGGCCGGCCAGGTCAACGTGATCCACCTGCTGTCGCCGGCGACCCTGTGGGTGCGCTACGGTTCGAAATTCCCGGCCAAGGTGGTGGCCTGGAACCACGTCAACGGTTCAGCGCTGACGGTGCAGAACGAGATCAATTCGGTGCTTGAGCTGGGCGGCAAGACGGTCGCGATCCCGTTCTGGTACTCGATCCACAACATCCTGCTGCAAAAGATCCTGACCGCGAACAAGCTGAGCGTGGTCACCCGCGCACGCGGCGCCGCGCTCAAGCCTAACGAGGTTAACCTGATTGTGCTGGCGCCGTCCGAGATGGTGTCGGCGCTGGCGACCAAGTCGATCGCCGGCTACATCGTGGCCGAGCCGTTCAATGCGGCGGCCGAGAATGCGAAGATCGGCAAGGTGCTGCGCTTCTCGGGCGACGTCTGGAAAAACCACGCCTGCTGCGTGACCTTCCTGGCCGAGCGCGACCTGAACGACAAGCCGGAGTGGTCGCAGCGCGTGACCAATGCCATCGTCAACGCCCAGCTGTGGTCGCGTTCGAACCAGGTGGAAACGGCCAAGCTGCTGGCCGCGACCGGCCCCAACAAGTACACCCCGCACAATCTGCAGGCGCTGACCAAGGTGCTGGCCACCACCGATTATTCGGACTACGAAAAGCGCCGCATCGTGGCCCACCCGGCGTGGAACCAGCGCCGCATCGACTTCCAGCCGTTCCCCTTCGCCTCGTACACCGAGGAACTGGTGCGCGCCATCGGCCAGACCAAGGTCGAAGGCGACATCAGCTTCCTGGCCAAGCTCGATCCGAAGTTCGTGGCGCGCGACCTGGTCGACGACCGCTTCGTGCGTAAATCGATCCAGGCAGTGGGCGGCCCGGCCAAGTTCGGATTGCCGGCCAACCTCCTGCGCCTTGAAGCGATCGCGGTCTGACGATGCTGGGACGTTTCTTGTGGCCGGTCGCCGGCTTTGCGATCGCGCTGCTGCTGTGGTCCTGGGGCGTCAAGGGACTCGAGGAGACCACGCCGATCGCGACGATGTTCGCGCCAGTCGAGACCTTCAAGGCCTTGCACGTGATGGTGCTGGGACCGGACATCTGGCTGCACGTGGTCACCAGCCTGAAGCGCGTGGCCGTGGGCCTGGGCTTCGCGATCCTGTTCGGCGTGCCGCTCGGGATCCTGGTCGGCATGTCGAAGGCCTTCAGCCAGGCCAGCACGCCGCTGTTCCAGCTGCTGCGCATGGTCTCGCCGCTGTCGTGGATGCCGCTGGCGGTGATGGTGCTGGGCGTCGGCGACGCACCGGTCTACTTCTTGCTGGCCTTTGCCGCCGTGTGGCCGCTGATGCTCAGCACCGCCGCCGGCGTGGCCCAGCTCGACCCCAACTGGATGCTGCTGGCGCGCTCGCTGTCGGCCACCAAATGGGAAGTGATCTGGCGCCTGGTGCTGCCAGGGATCACCGCGCAGATCCTGACCGGCGTGCGCCTGGCGATCGGCATCATCTGGATCGTGCTGGTGCCGGCCGAGATGCTGGGCGTGTCCGCCGGCCTCGGTTACTTCATCCTCGATACGCGCGACCGCCTGGCGTATTCGGAACTGACGGCCGCGATCATCCTGATCGGCCTGCTCGGCTATGCGCTCGACTACGCGGCGCGCTTCGTGCACGCGCGCTGGCTGCATTCGGTGCCGTCCGATCCGCTGCGCTGACCGGCCCTGCGATCCCCGCCACCGAGCGGGGATTTTTTTTAGAACGTCAGCTGCACCGTGATCGTATCGCGGTAGTTGCCCGGCGTCGGCGCGCGCTGGCGCGGCACCAGGCCATGCATCATGACGCTCTGCGTGCCGCCGTTCCCGGTGCCGGTGTACACCACGGTGCCGCCAGTGCCGTCGCCCCAGATCGCGCCGTCCGGCGTGGACGAGATCCGGTAGCCCAGGGTTTCGCCGGTCAGGCTGTTCTTCATGGTGCGCGCCGCCGGGTTGCCGGACAGGCCGCCGTTCATCGAGACCTGGTAGCTGCTGTTGGCGGTGCAGGTCACGCTCAGCGGCGCGCTGGCGCGCCGTTCGCTCAAGGGGCTGCCCGAGCCGAACACCAGGTTGCTGGCGCTGATCAGGCAGTTATTGGTCACGGTGGCGCGCGCCTGGAAGGCGAACGACTCGGTGACGCCGGCGGTGCACGACTTGCCGAGTCCAAACGAGTACTGCAAGGTGCCATGGCCGGCGAAATTGGCCGTGTACAGGGTGTCGGTATTGCCCGAGGTGCCGACGCCGGACAGGCTGGCAGCCGGTATGCGGCCATAGATCGTGACGCTCTGCGTCACCCCGCCCAGCGACAGCAGGCCGACCAGGGTGCCGGAGATCGGCTTGGCGCCGATGGTGCTGGTGTTGCCGCCCCACAGCCAGGCCGAGGTGGCCGACGGGTCGGCATACAGGTTGAAGCCGAGGCGCCGCGAACCGCTCATCAGGTAGCGTGGATCGCCGGTGCCGCCGCCGCTGCCCGGACCCAGGTTGACGCAGACGTTGGCGGCCGGCAGCAGCAGCGCCGACTGGCCCAGCAGCAGGGTCCAGTAGCAGGTCACGTTCAGGGTGCCGGTCGCCGTGTAGTCGGTGTTGGCGATCGGGCTGACCACGCCGAAGTCGATGTCGGTCATGGTGACGGCACAGGTGTCGGCGCGCGCGCCGGGAATGGCGAGCAGCCACAGCAGCGCCGCTGCAAGCAGGGCCCGCAGCAGCCGGACGTTCATGGTCGTCATCTTCATCATGGTTGTTTTCCTTGCACGGGCTGGCATACCAGCGGTCCGATGGTCGGCAGTTCGCCCGCCACCGGCTTGTAGTCGAAGCGCACCTCGCAGGCTTCCGCACCGGTCCCGACCGTTACCCGGTTGTGCGCCCGCAATCCTTCCACGAACAGCACGCCATCGTAACCCACGACCGCGCCGGCCTCGGCGCGGGGCCCGGCGCCGTCGAGCCGAGCGGGGGTGCCGACCTCGGGCGGCGTGCCGTCCGGCCTGAGCACCATCAGGGTCGCGGCCGCATAGCGTTCGATCTCGAAGCGCGCCACCACGCCGGCGTATTCGCGCGGCACCACGTCCTGGCTGCTGCCGGCGATGCGGGTATCGGGCGGCAGCGACGACGGATCGATCGCGATCCGGTTGGCGGCGTACGGTTGCAGGTCCGGCACCAAGAGGCGTCCCTTGCTGTCGGTGCGGCCGATCACGCGATTGTCATGCAACACCGGCAGGTCCGGCGCGCCGGTCGAGACCAGCGCAAAGCCGTTGCCGACCTGGCGCGCGGCGACCACGGTGCCATCCATCGCCACCAGGGCGCCGCTGAAGTCCAGGCTGGTATTGCTGCCGCCATTCACGTGTTGCGTGGAGATGGCGGCGCGGCCGTGCGAGCCGAGATACTGGACTTGCGCCTGGTGGTAGCGCTGGGCGCCGGCCATGCCGGACTGCAGCCCCCAGCCCAGGCCGCCCTCGAAGTCCGGCGCGCGGCCGAGCGACATCGAGGCCGCCGTGTCGCCGCGCTGGCGGCCGGCGTTGGTATTGAACGCGATGCGCGAATCGAAGGCCATGCTGAACGTGAACGTGATGCCGCGCTCGGCGCTGCGCTTGAGGTCCTGGAACGCACTGACGCTCAGGTTGCCGCGCAGCCCCACGCTGCGCGACCAGGCCAGCGACAGGTTGCGCGTGACGCCCGGCGTCTCTTCGACCGGGCCGATCGGGGTGCCGCCGCCGGCGCCGGGGCCCAGCGGGTCGGGCGCCAGGCCCAGGCCGTTCTCGGGCGGCAGGCGCAGCTGGATCAGGCTCACGCTCAGGCCATTGCCGCGGTACGAAGTGCTCAGCGTGGCGCGGTCGGTGGCGCGCGGCACCGGCACGCCTTCGAGCACGCCCAGGTCGCCGTAGTTGCGGCTGGCGCGCACCGACTGCACGTCGAAGGCGAAGCGCGGCGACACGTATTGATAGCCGAGGCTGGCCTGGCCGCCGCGATGGCGGCCGCTGCTCGCGGCCAGCGCGGCGCTGAACACGCCCGCGTTCGGGATGCGCTTGAGCACGCCGGCGCCGGCCAGCACCAGGCCGCTGCCCGCCTCGGCATGCCCCTCGAGCGTCATGGTATCGCTCCAGCCGTGGCGCCAGGACGCGAGCGCCGCCGCGTTGCCGTAGCTGAAGGAGTGCAGGCCGTAGTCGCGCCGCAGCGCGCCGACCGAGACCGCGAAATCGCTCAGGCCGCGCGCCAGCAGGCGGGTGTCGACGTACAGCGGCAAGGTGGTGGCCACTTCGCGCCCGAGGGCGTCGCGGGTGACCACGGTGGCCTGGCCGGCGCCGTTCAGGCCCGTCACCTGGTCGACCACGAACGGGCCGGTGGGCACGGCGGCGCTGAACTGGCGCACGCCGTTGACGTACAGGTCGACGCTGCTGGGCACCACGGCCGAGCCGGCGACCGAGGCCACCGGATAGGTCACGAGATCGGGCCGCAATTCGAAATTGCGGCGCCATTCGATGCCGCCCAGGCGCATGGCGCGGGTCCAGCTGAGCGCCGGGGCGACGGTGTCGCCCACCTGCCAGGTCGACAGACGGTCTTGCGACGAGCGCACCCAGCTCGTGTCGTAGCGGATATACCCCCGCCCTTCTCCGCGCAATATGGCGGCGCCGGTGCTATTGAGCGAACCATGACGGTCGAAATAGCGCAGGTCGAGGGTGCCGGCCAGCGAGCGCGAGCTGCTCTGGCCGAACAGATTGTAGTTGAGGAGCATGCCGCGGCTGGCCTGGGCCGGTCCGGCCTGGCGTACCGTGCGTGCGCTCAGCACGCGCTGCTCGCGCAGGGCGTCGGTCAGGGTCAGGGCCAGGGCTTGCCGGGCGGGGTCGTAGGCCCAGCGCATGCCGCGCACCTCGTCCAGCGAAAAATCGCTGCGCCCGGCCACGCCGAAGCGGGCCGGGTCCAGGCCCAGCTCGCGCAGGGACTCGACCGTCATGCGCAAGGTGGACCCCAGCTGAATGACGGAAACGATCTGGCCGGTCGGCTGGCCGTCGATGCTGGTCTCGAGGAAGAGTTCGACCGCCTGGTCGGCCACCGCCGCTGCCGGCATGGATGCCGACGTGGATGCAGGCGTGGAAACAACCTGGGCCACCGCGGCGGCGATCGGCGTCAGGCACAGGGCGAGCAGGCAGGACGAGCGCAGCGCCCGCCATGGCGGGCGGCGGGTCAAGTGCTGCACGAGGACTTAGTCCCTGGCGACGACGGCGCTGGCGGACTCGGGCCGGGTGTTCACCGTGGCCTGGATCCCCAGGGGCGCCGGCATGCCGGATGCGACGTCGGGCGGCAAAGCCCATTCGCGCGCTCGGCCCGGCAGCGCATAGCCCAGCAGGCCCTTGGACAGCTCGACGTCGCGCGCGCCGATGCGCACGCTGGTGGCGCCGATCTGGGCGTGCAGGGTGCCGGCGTTGAAGGCGCGCAGGTGCCAGGCGCCGTCGCGCTGGAAGGTGCTCCATTCGAGCTTGGGCGCGGCCTGGCCGTCGGCCGGCAGCACGAAGGCCGGCACCGAATACTGGAGGCGGATCGCGACGTTGCCCTGCTGGCTGTCGCCGCGCGGGAGTTCGTCGATGAGGATGCGGTAGGTCTGCTCGGCGGCGCCGGCGGGGGTGGCCTGCGCACCCGCGCGGCGCACCAGGCGGATGGTCTGGGTGCTGTTGGGGGCGACCTCGATCACCGGCGGGCTGGCCACCAGCTGGGTGGTCGGGGTCAGGGCGTCGTTGCCATCACGCTGGTCCCATGCGTAGACCCGCACCTGGCCGTACAGGGGCGTATCGCCATTGTTCTGGAGCTGGATGCCGGCCGCGTTCTGGCCCGGCTGGAAGCTGATCGACACCGGCGAAATCTGCAGGTTGGCGGCATGCGCCAGCGGACCGGCCATCAGGCCAGCCGTCCCCAGGACCATGGACAAGGCTGTAAAGCGGGCCGCAGCGTTTGCGGCGCAGCGAAGACTCCGCATGCACACTCCAGTTTAGAAATAAACGGATGCCGTGATCGACGACTTGTAGCTGTCCGGCGTCGGCGCATTCTGCACCGGGATCTCGCCGTACACGGTCAAGGTCTGCTTGTCGCCGTTTCCAGTGCCGGCCAGGGTGTCGGTGCCTTGGGTATTGCCCCACAGGCCCGCGCCCGGCGAACGGTACAGGTTGAACTTCACTTTATCGGTGTTGGCGCCGCTGCTGCCCGACAGGAAACGCGTCGTACCGCTCGAGCCGGCGCCGGTACCGGCATCCAGGCCCACATTGTAAGGCGTAGTGTTGGTGCATGTCACAGTCAAGTTCGATTGACCGTTCTTGGCCGACGTGATCAGGCCGGTCTGGCCGAAATCGAGGCTGGTGGCGGTGACAGTGCAGTCGGCCACGACGCTCATCGTCACGTCGAACTTGGTGGTGGCCGGGCTGGCGGCGTAGACGCTGGTGAAAGGCATGACGGCAGCCAGGACAGCAGCCAATGCGCGGTTACGGTTCGAGGTCGACATCATTTTCATTTCTCCAGTCGTTGAGGGCGCGATCACCATGACGCACACAGAATTGCTCAACTCGGAAAATATGATACATCGTTTCCGTACGGAACCAAATGCTTTTCATCACTTTTGCCGACTATTTCAATTTTGCTGGTTTTATGCAACAGCGTGGTGAAAACGCTACAAATGGCCTCATTCCGGCGTGGCCCAGGAACGCGCATGCGCCACCGCCCGCCCCCAGCGCGCCATCGATTCGGCGCGGCGGCCGGCATCCATGCACGGCGCATAGCGGCGTTCGACCTGCCATTGCGCCTCGATCGCCTTCAGCGATTCCCAATAGCCGCAGGCCAGGCCGGCCAGGTAGGCCGCGCCCAGGGCCGTGGTCTCGGTGACGCGCGGGCGCACCACCTCGACGCCGAGCAGGTCGGCCTGGAACTGCATCAGCAAGTCGTTGCGGGCGGCGCCGCCGTCGGCGCGCAGCTCGGTGACGGCGCAAGCGGCGTCCTTCTGCATCGCCGCCAGCAGTTCGGCGCTTTGGTAGGCGATGGCCTCGACCGCGGCGCGCGCGATATGGGCGGCGCCCGTGCCGCGCGTCATGCCGAGGATGGTGCCGCGCGCATACGGATCCCAGTGCGGCGCGCCGAGGCCGGTGAAGGCCGGCACCAGCATCACGCCGCCGCTGTCGGGCACGCTGGTGGCGAGGGCCTCCACCTCATGCGACTGGCGGATGATGCCCAGGCCGTCGCGCAGCCATTGCACGGTGGCGCCGCCCATGAACACGCTACCCTCGAGCAGGTAATCGGTGCGGCCCGCGACGGTCCAGCCGACCGTCGCCAGCAGGCGGTTGCGCGACACCGGGGGGGAGTCACCGGCATGCATCAGCATGAAGCAGCCGGTGCCGTAGGTATTCTTGACCAGGCCCTTGCGATGGCAGGCCTGGCCGAAGGTGGCGGCCTGTTGGTCGCCGGCAATGCCCGCGATCGGGATCGCGTGGCCGAACCATTCCTCATTGGCCAGCCCGACGACGCCGGCGCTGGGGACGACCTCGGGCAGCAGCGCGCGCGGGATGTCGAACAGCGCCAGCAAGTCATCGTCCCAGGCCAGCGTGTGAATGTTGAACAGCATCGTGCGCGCGGCATTGCTGGTATCGGTGACGTGGCGCCCGCACAAGCGCCACACCAGCCAGCTGTCGACGGTGCCGAAGGCCAGCTCGCCCCTGTCGGCCCGGCTGCGCGCGCCGGGAACGTGGTCGAGCAGCCATTGCAATTTGGTGGCGGAGAAATAGGCGTCGAGTTCGAGCCCCGAGCGTTCCTGGATCAATGTAGCCTTGCCCGCCTCGCGCAGGCGATCGCAGGCGCCGGCGGTGCGCCGGTCTTGCCACACGATGGCATTGGCCACCGGTTCGCCGGTCGCGCGGTCCCACAGGAGCGTGGTCTCGCGCTGGTTGGCGATGCCGATCGCGGCGACCTGCGCGGCCTGGACGCCGCCCTGCGCCAGCGCGTCGCGCGCGCAGGCGAGCTGGCTGTGCCAGATGTCGCGAGGATCGTGCTCGACCCAGCCGGGCTGGGGAAAATGCTGGGGGTACTCTCGTTGACAGCTGGCCACCGGCAGGCCGACGCGGTCGAACAGGATGGCGCGCGAGCTGGTCGTGCCCTGGTCGAGGGCGAGGATGTATTGCTTCAATGGCGTCTCCGGACTCTCAGCCGTGCGGAACGCCAGGGCTCAGCGGTCCGGGACGACCGTCGACAAGGCGCGTGGATCACGTGCCTCGGGAATTATAAGTAAAGCAGGCCGATAGGCCGGATTCTGTGTAACGCCACCTTGCGGTGACGCATGGACAGTCATTCCTCTAGGCGCTGGATTACTCCAGCGCTCAAGCTTCCTACCCGCACGCTCCGCGAGCAACATCAACGCGTGCCTATTTGGAATTGCTCCAGGTGGAGGTTACCGCGTTTCACCGTAACTTAATACGCTCGTCTCTGTGGCCCTATTCCTCGCCTTATACCGCTGGCTTGCGCCAGACGGCTTTCAGCGGACGGCCGTTAACCGTCACCCCGCTCTGTGGAGTCCGGACCTTCCTCCCGTCCACGACCTTGCGGCGTGGACCAGCGACTGCCTGGCCTGCTTCACGGGCGCATTGTACCCGATGCGGGGTCGCACCGTGCGTCGCGCTGCCATGGCCCTGCCGTTTCTGTAATTTGATGTCGCCATTTCAAAAGCCGTTCCCGGGCCGCTCGCCTAGAATGCCCGGAAAGCCTCTTTGACAAGGATGACGCACCCCATGCCCTCCACTTCCCAGCACCCTTCCCGCACCGGTGGCCAGCTCCTGGTCGATGCGCTCCACGTCCACGGCGTCGACACCGCCTTCGGTGTCCCCGGCGAAAGCTACCTGGACGTGCTCGATGCGCTGCACGACTCGAACATCCGCTTCGTGATCAATCGCCAGGAAGGGGGCGCGGCATTCATGGCCGAGGCCTACGGCAAGATGACCGGCAAACCCGGCATCTGCTTCGTCACCCGCGGTCCCGGCGCCACCAATGCCTCGATCGGCGTGCACACCGCATTCCAGGACTCCACGCCGATGATCCTGTTCATCGGCCAGGTCGGCAACGACTTCGTCGACCGCGAAGCCTTCCAGGAAATCGACTACCGCCGCATGTATGGCCAGATGGCGAAATGGGTGGCCCAGATCGACCGCGCCGACCGCATCCCCGAATACATGGCGCGCGCCTTCCAGGTGGCCACCAGCGGCCGCCCCGGTCCGGTGGTGCTGGCGCTGCCGGAAGACATGCTGGTCTCGACGGCGGCAGTCGCCGACACCCGCCCCTACCAGCCATCGCACGGCGCGCCGTCCGGCGAGCAGATCGCCCGCCTGCGCGCCATGCTGCAAGAAGCCCAACGGCCGATCGTGTTGCTGGGCGGCGGCACATGGAACGCGCAGGCCTGCGCCGACCTGGCCCGCTTCGCCGAAGCGAACCACCTGCCGGTGGGATGCACCTTCCGCTTCCAGGACCTGCTCGACAACGCGCACCCGAACTACGTCGGCGACGTCGGCATCGGCATCAACCCCAAGCTGGCCGCGCGCGTGAAAGAGGCCGACCTGGTGATCGCCATCGGCCCGCGCCTGGGCGAGATGACGACCGGCGGCTACACGCTGCTCGATTCGCCGGTACCGCGCCAGCGCCTGGTCCACATCCATCCGGACCCGGAAGAACTGGGCAGCGTCTACCAGGCCGAACTCATGATCGCCAGCGGCATGCCGCAAGCCTGCGCCATGCTGGCCGCGATGGAACTAAGCGACGCCACGGCCTGGCAAGACAGCGTGGCCGAGGCCAAGGCTGAACTGGCCGCCTGGCAGGCCCAGCCCGCGCTGCTCAAGCAAGGCGTGCCGCTCGACCTGTGGCAGGTGGTGCAGGACTTGATGGACCAGCTGCCGCACGACGCCATCATCACCAATGGCGCCGGCAACTACGCCTCGTGGGCGCATCGCTTCTATCGCTACGGCGGCATGCGCACCCAGCTGGCGCCGACCAATGGCGCGATGGGTTACGCCGTGCCGGCCGGCGTGGCGGCCAAGATCGTGTGGCCGGAGCGCGCCGTGGTCACCTTCGCCGGCGACGGCGAATTCATGATGACGGGCCAGGAACTGGCGACCGCCGTCCAGTATGGCGCCGGCGTCGTGATCCTGGTCTTCAATAACAATATGTTCGGCACTATCCGCATGCACCAGGAACGCAGCTATCCGGGCCGCGTGTCGGGCACCGGCCTGCACAATCCGGACTTCGCCGCCCTGGCGCGCGCCTACGGCGGCCATGGGGAAGTCGTCGACCAGACCGAGGATTTCGCGCCGGCCCTGCAGCGCGCCCTCGAGCACGCCGACCAGCACCAGCTGCCGGCCGTGATCGAGCTGCGCTACGACGGCAACCTGATCACCCCGAACGCCACGCTGGAGACGATCCGCAAGCAGGCGGAAAGCGCGAGGTCCGGCAGCTGAACGCGTGTGTGCAATCGGGCTCTGTATTGCTACTCTGGTAAAATATTCGCTAGTTTTTTCATCGCCGGCCCCGCCGGCGTCCGCACGCAGTCCCGCCACCAGACACTATGTTTAGCTTCTTCAAGAGAAAAAAAGCGCCCGACGCATCGGCGCCGGAACCGGTCGTGCCGGCCGCGCCGCCTGCGCCCGCACCCGCCCCCACGCCCGTCCGCGCGCCTGTCCCGGCGCCGATCGCCGCAGCCCCGGTGGTCGCCGAAGCCAGCGTCCTGCACGAAGGCGCCAACCTGTTCCCCGAAACCGCTGAACGCCCGACCAGCGAGGCTGAAAAGAAGACCTCGTGGATGACGCGCCTGAAGGCCGGCCTGTCCAAGACCTCGAGCAATCTGTCCCTGCTGTTCGTCGGCGCCCGCATCGACGAAGACCTGTACGAGGAACTCGAGGCGGCGCTGCTGATGTCGGACGCCGGCATGGACGCCACCGAGCACTTGCTGGGCGAGTTGCGGCGCAAGGTCAAGGAAGACAAGCTGCTGGACGCCGCCGCCGTCAAGGCCGCGCTCAAGGAGCTGATGATCGACCTGCTGCTGCCGCTGCAGAAGCCGCTGGAGCTGGGCCGCCACGAACCGCTGGTGATGATGATCTCGGGCGTCAACGGCGCCGGCAAGACCACCACCATCGGCAAGCTGGCCAAGCATATGCAAGGCTTCGACCAGTCGGTGCTGCTGGCCGCCGGCGACACCTTCCGCGCCGCCGCGCGCGAGCAATTGATGGTCTGGGGCCAGCGCAACAACGTCACCGTGATCTCGCAGGCCTCGGGCGACCCGGCCGCGGTCGCGTTTGACGCGGTGCAGTCGGGCAAGGCGCGCGGCACCGACGTCGTGATGGTCGACACCGCCGGCCGCCTGCCGACCCAGCTGCACCTGATGGAAGAACTCAAGAAGATCAAGCGCGTGATCGGCAAGGGAATGGACGGCGCGCCGCACGAGACCCTGCTCGTCATCGACGGCAATACCGGCCAGAACGCGCTGGCGCAAGTGAAGGCCTTCGACGACGCCCTGCAGCTGACCGGCCTCGTCGTGACCAAGCTGGACGGCACCGCCAAGGGCGGCGTGCTGGCGGCGATCGCCCGCACCCGACCGATCCCCGTGTACTTCATCGGCGTGGGCGAGAAGCTGGAAGACCTGCAGCCATTCAACGCCGAAGAATTCGTCGAAGCGCTGCTCGGATGACGGAACGGGGACCCATGATCGCATTCCAGTCGGTATCCAAACAGTACACCCACGGCGATGCGCGCGGCGCGTATGCGCTGCACGACGTCTCGCTCGACATCGCCAAGGGCGAGCTGGTCTACCTGGCCGGCCCGTCGGGCGCCGGCAAGTCGACCCTCATGAAGATGGTGGCGGCGGTCGAGCGTCCCAGCAGCGGCAAGGTGATCGTCAACGGCCAGGACATCGGCCGCATCAAGCCGGCCGGGATTCCCTTCCTGCGCCGGAATATCGGCATCATCTTCCAGCAGCAGCGCCTGCTCAATGACCGCAACATCCTGGCCAACACCATGCTGCCACTGCTGGTGACGGGCGCCCGCACCGCGGACGCCGCGCAGCGCGCCCGCGCCGCGCTCGACCGGGTCGGCCTGCTCGACCGCGCCAGGGCGATGCCGCTCGAACTGTCGGGCGGCGAACAGCAGCGGGTGGCGGTCGCGCGCGCGATCGTCAACCGGCCGCAGATCATCCTGGCCGACGAACCGACCGCCAATCTCGACCGCGTGGCGGCCGACAAGGTGCTGGATGCGCTACGCGCCTTCCACGCCGCCGGCGTCACCTGCGTCATTTCGACCCACGACGAGCAAGTGCTGGCAGGCAGCACGCGCGTGATCCGCCTCGAACAAGGCCAACTGGTCGGAGGTGCGGCATGAGCCCGTGGCTGCGCCAGCACCGCTTCGCCCTCGGGGCCGCACTGTCGACGGTGCGCAAGTCGCCCGGCAGCTTCCTGTTCAACGTGCTGGTGGTCGCGCTAGCGCTGACCCTGCCGTTCGCGGGCATCACCCTGCTCGACAATGTGCGTCCGCTGTCCGAGCAATTATCGGTCGATCCCGAGATCAGCCTGTTCATGCGCGACGACGCCAGCCGCGCCGATGCCGAGGCGCTGGCGCCGCGCATCCGCCAGCTCGTCGCACAGCAGGGCAAGGGCGAGGCGGAGATCGCCTTCGTCCCGCGCGAGCAGGCGCTCGCCGCGCTCAAGGAGCGCAGCGGCCTGGGCGACGTGCTGGAAACCCTGGGCGACAATCCCCTGCCCGACAGCTATGTGATGAAGCTGGGCGGCTTCGCCAGCGCCGGCGCCGCCGGCCAGGTGGACCTGATCACCGAGCGCCTGGCCGAACTGCCGGGCGTGGAGACGGTGCAGGTCGATTCGGCCTGGGTCAAGCGCCTGGCCGCGATGCTGGCCATCCTGCGCCTGGCGCTGCTGCTGCTGGCGGCCACCCTGGGCATCGTCGTGATCGCGGTCGTGTTCAACACGATCCGCCTGCAGGTGCTGACCCAGAAAGAAGAGATCTCGGTCTCGCAACTGCTGGGCGCGACCAACGATTTCATCCACCGTCCGTTCTTCTATACCGGCGCCCTGCTCGGCCTGTGCGCCGGCGCGGTGGCGCTGGGCGCGGTGACCCTGGCGCTGCGCCCGCTGAACGGCGCGATCGGGGAATTCGCCCGGCTGTACGGCTCGAATTTCCAGCTGACGGCGCTGGGTGGACTGGAGATTGCCGGCCTGCTGGCGGTCAGCGCCGGGCTCGGCCTGGTCGGCGCCCTGCTGTCGGTGCGGCGTCACCTGGCGCGCCAGCGTTGAACGGCGGTCCTACAGAGTTGCAGTGAAAAAAATAGTCGAGATGGTATTGAAAACGCGATAAGCATCACCATCTCTGCTGACAGGGCGAGGCGGCCCTCCTGTGTGGCTGCCTGCCCCTCTACTGGACAAGACCACGTCGCTTGACACCGCAATGAATCCTACGGCCTAGCTGCCATCCCCTACGCTTCCACGCGCAAAAGTCCTACAGGCTGCGCTGTGGCTACGTGCGCCATTCAACAGAATACGCGCCTCACCGGCCGTAAGCTGTGTCTAACGTTATTCCAGTCATTCCTGGCTCACTTTTGAGCCGAATCAACTGAACATGCAAGAGCTGCTCTACAGTGGAACCGTCGGCAATTTAATTCCCTGGAGCAATACTTTGAACAATCTTAAGCGCCTGGACCACTTCTAGCACTCTCCCCGGGGGAGTGCTAATATATGGTCCAAGGCAATCGAAATTCAAGTCACGCGTCCAGGTAACAAGCCGTAACAGCAGTGCCTCAAGGCAATAAGTTATGGCACATTAAGGATGCAGCAAGATTACTACGAGGGAAATGAATATGTCCGCACAATCCGCATTGGTTCCGACCGGCAGTCGTGCTCTGGGACTGGGTTTCACCGGCAATCTGGGCAATATCGACGCCTATATCTCGGCCGTCAA
The DNA here is from genome assembly GCF_008014745.1 of Massilia arenae. Taxonomy (GTDB): domain Bacteria; phylum Pseudomonadota; class Gammaproteobacteria; order Burkholderiales; family Burkholderiaceae_D; genus Telluria; species Telluria arenae. The sequence continues at coordinate 70,354 of NZ_VPFD01000004.1, read as the reverse complement.
CCGCCTGCCGATGCTCACGCACGAAGAAGAGGTTTCGCTGGCGAAGCGGCTGCGCGACGACCACGATCTCGACGCGGCGCAAAAACTGGTGCTGTCGCACCTGCGCCTGGTGGTATCGATCGCGCGCGGCTATCTGGGCTATGGCCTGCCGCACGCCGACCTGATCCAGGAAGGCAATATCGGCCTGATGAAGGCAGTCAAGCGTTTCGACCCGAACCAGGGCGTGCGCCTGGTGTCGTACGCCATGCACTGGATCAAGGCCGAGATGCATGAATACATCCTCAAGAACTGGCGTCTCGTAAAGGTCGCCACGACCAAGGCCCAGCGCAAGCTGTTCTTCAACCTGCGCAGCAACAAGACCGGCCTGGACGCGATGTCGCCGACCCAGGTCGACGACCTGGCCAAGCTGCTGGGCGTCAAGCGCGAAGAAGTGATCGAGATGGAAACCCGTCTGTCGGGCCGCGACATCGCGCTGGAGTCGCCGACCGACGACGAAGACGACAAGTTCTCGCCGATCGCCTATCTGTCGTCGGATCAGCAGGAACCGACCAAGGTGCTCGAGGCCGAGCAGGTCACCCGCCTGCAGTCTGAAGGCCTGGAAACCGCGCTGGGCAAGCTCGACCCGCGTTCGCGCCGCATCATCGAGGCGCGCTGGCTGGCCAACGACGACGGCTCGGGCGCCACGCTGCATACGCTGGCCGAAGAGTTCAGCGTGTCGGCCGAGCGCATCCGCCAGATCGAATCGGCAGCGCTCAAGAAGATGAAAGGCGCGCTGGCGGCTTACGTGTAAGCGACCCAGCCCCAGCCACCGTCGTCCCCGCGCAGGCGGGGACCCAAGTTTGCAAGCGCTCAGTCTACGCATGCAGTACTTGGGTCCCCGCCTCCGCGGGGACGACGCGTTTACGTCAACTCAATGCACCGGCATGAAGAACGGCTTGTTCTTGTCCTTGAGCAGGAAGACCAGGAACTTGGCCGGCTTGGTCTTGCTCGCATTGCGCCCCACCGTGTGCAGGTCGCGCGGGTTTTCATAGAAGGTCTCGCCCGGCCCCAGTGTCTGCTCCTTCCCGCCCTTCACGCCTATCACGATCGTCCCCTCCAGCACATAGATGAAGCCATGCGCATCGTGGCGGTGGACGGGGTCGCCGCCGCCCGGCGGGTACACCACGGTGATCATCAGGACTTCCTTGCCGGGATGGTCGTCCAGCGCCTTGCTGAACAGCTCGTTGACGACCGGATCTAGCGCCGCGGCCCAGACGGGCGCCGCCAGCGGCAGGGTCATCAACAGGCCGGCGGCGCCGGCGAATTTTCTCAGGCGTGACATGGTCTCTCCTTCAGTACATGGGTGGATATGAAGCCAGTGTAGGGCGCATGCTGCGGGCGCAACAGGCGTGCGCCGGTCCCCATGCTGCTGCCTCAAACGCAACAATCCGCGCCAGGCGCCGTTCGCCAAGCCTTGGCGGGATTCGGCTGTTATTTGTCATTTACGAAAAAGATCGCACGCAACTACCATGGCATTAGTCACATGAGCAACTAAGTAGCAACGAGTACCAACTGAGAGAAGCCATGAAGAACGAACGCTTCGCGATCGGTGAGTTCATCCAGCCATCACCACCACTGACACCGGCCACGCCTGAAATGGATGGCCTGGCATCGAGCTTTTCCACCACCTACGCCGGCGTGCTCGCCTTCATCGCCGTGGTCCACGAAGGCTCGTTCGCCCGGGCCGCCGAGCGCCTCGGCATCGGCCGCTCCGCCGTCAGCCGCAGCGTGCAGAAACTGGAAGCGCAGCTCGATACCCGCCTGTTCCTGCGCACCACCCGCAGCACCTCGCTCACCAGCGAGGGCGAGCTGTTCTACGCCAACTGCAAGCCGGGCGTCGAGCGGATCGTGCAATCGGTGGAAGAGATGCGCGAGCTGCGCTGCGGCGTGCCGCGCGGCCAGCTGCGCCTGCACGCGGCGAGCGACTTCGGCCGCAAGATCGTGGCGCCGCTGCTGCGCGGCTTCCACGCCGGCTATCCGGACATCCGGCTCGACCTGATCCTCGACGACAGCCCGCTCGACTTCATCGCCGACCGCATCGACGTGTCGTTCCGCAACGGCCGCCTGGACGACAGCCAGCTGGTCGCGCGCCAGCTGATCCCGATGCAGATGCTGGTGTGCGCCGCGCCGGCCTATGCCAGCGCGCATGGCCTGCCGCAGACGATCGACGACGTGGCGCGGCACCGCTGCGTCAACCTGCGCCTGCCCTCGGGCCAGGTATGCGAATGGGAATTCAAGGAAGACGGCCGGCGCCGCACGCTGCTGCCCATGGCCAACCACAGCTTCAACGACGCCGAGCTGGTGCTGCAGGCGGTGCTGGACGGCGCCGGCCTGGCGCAGATGGCCGGCTACCAGGTGTGCGAGCACCTGCGCGCGGGCCGCCTGGTCGCCTGCCTGCCCCAGCACGCGCCGGACGACCGCGGCCACTACATCTGCTACCTGAGCCGGCACCACCTGCCGCTGCGCACGCGGGTCTTCATCGACTACATCACCCCGCGCATCCGCGCGCTCGACCTGCACTGCCTGACCGGCTTGGGCGCCTGATGCCCGGCGCGATTGTTGCGCGACGGGATACATGACGGTGACCGGCGCGGCGCTAGCAGCCGGCGCCGCGCCTTCCTACACTGGCCGAAACCATTCCAGGAGACCGCGTTGAAAAAACGGCTGGCGCCCCCGCCCATCACCTTGCTCGACAAATACGTCGGCGATGACTTCCACCCCCTGTACTCGACCACGGTGCGGGTCAGCGGCGGCGAGGCGGCGCACGGACGCGCGTCCGGCATCGCCCGCTCCGACGACGGCAACCTCGAACTGGCCCTGCGCCTGCCGTCCGCGCTGGGCGGTCCCGGCGGCGGCACCAATCCCGAGCAGCTGTTCGCCGCTGGTTTCGCTGCCTGCTTCCATGGCGCGCTCAATTTGCTGGCGACGCGCGCCGGCATCGCCCTCGAGGACGCCACCGTCGACGCCGCGGTCACCTTCGGCCGCGACCCGGTCGACGGCCTGTACACCCTGATGGCCGAGATCCGCATCGACCTGCCGCGGGTGCCGCGCGCAACCGCCGAGGAACTCATCCGCAATACCGAGCGCATCTGCCCCTACGCCAAGATGGCGCGCCAGGGCATCGTGTGCGTGGTGGCGCTGGTGCGCTGAGGGCAGGCCGATGATTGGTGCCTGGCATGCACCAGCGTGCCGCCCCGGATGGGCCTACCGCCGCGCCAGGCACGCTCCTACACTCGATACCGAGGCGAATCGTCGCACACGGCACCCAGCCGCACTGGGATCTGAAAGGACATCATGAACATCATCGTCATCGGCGGCACCGGCCTGATCGGCAGCAAACTGGTCGCCATCCTCAAGCAGCGCGGCCACGAAGCCGTGGCCGCTTCCCCGAACACCGGCGTCGACACCATGAGCGGCAAGGGCCTGGACGAGGCGCTTGCCGGCGCCGACATCGTGGTGGACGTGGCCAACTCGCCCTCGTTCGCCGACGACGCGGTGATGGACTTCTTCACCACCTCGGGCCGCAACCTCTTGGGGGCGGCGAAGAAGGCCGGCATCAGGCACCACGTCGCGCTGTCGGTGGTGGGCACCGATCGCCTGGCCGAGAGCGGCTACTTTCGCGGCAAGATCGCGCAAGAGGCGCTGATCCGCGAGTCCGGCCTGCCCTACACCATCGTGCATTCGACCCAGTTCTTCGAGTTCCTGGGCGGGATCGCGGCCTCGGGCACGGAAGGCGATGCGATCCGCCTGTCGCCCGCCAATATCCAGGCCATCTCGTCGGACGACGTGGCGCTGGCCATGGCCGACTACACCCTCGGCGCGCCGCGCAACGGCGTGGTCGAGATCGCGGGGCCCGAGCGCGTGCGCCTGGCCGACCTGGTCCAGCACTACCTGCAAGCCAAGGGAGATCAGCGCAAGGTCGTGGCCGACGACCAGGCGCGCTACTTCGGCGCCCTGCTGCAGGAGGACACGCTGGTGCCGGGGCCGGGTGCGCGCCTGGGCACGGTGAAGGTCGACGACTGGCTCAAGGCGCAGGCGGCGCGCTAGGGACTGGCGCCAGCCGCTGGCGGTAGGCGCTCGGCGAGGTGTGCAGGTGGCGCTGGAAGGTCTTGCGCATGCGCCCCTCGTCGCCGAAGCCGCACAGCTGGGCGATGCCGTCGAGGTGGCGCCCGGAGTCCTCGAGCAGCCGGCAAGCCGTCTCCAGGCGGAAGCGTTCGACCGCCAGGGCCGGCGTCTGGCCGGTCTTGTCCTTGTACACGCGGCTGAAGTTGCGTGGGCTCATGCGCATCTGCGTTGCCAACACCTCGACGCTCAGGTCGGTCCGTTCGAGATTGGCCAGGATCCACATATGCAGCTCGTCGAACAGCGGACCGTCGCCGGCCTGGGCCTGCAGCATCCGGCTGAGCTGGGGCTGCTTGCTGGGGCGCTTGACGAACACCACCAGCTCGCGCGCGACGGCCAGCGCCACTTCGCGGCCACAATCGGCTTCCACCATCGCCAGCGCCAGGTCGATGCCGGCGGTGACGCCGCCCGAGGTCCAGGTGTCGCCATGCTGGACGAAGATCGCTTCACGGTCCACCTCGACCAGCGGATAGGTATCGCGCAGCAGGTCATAAGTCAGCCAGTGGGTGGCCGCGCGCTTGCCGTCGAGCAGGCCAGCGGCGGCGAGCACGAAGGCGCCGGTGCACACCGAGGACATGCGGCGCGCCTCGCCCGCATGGCGCTGCAGCCAGGCGACCAGCGCCTGCTGTTCGCGGACGGCGGTGACGATGTCCGCCGAGCCGGGCACGACCACGGTATCGACCTCGGTGGGCGCGAAACCGTCCAGCCGCTCGGTCTGCATCGCGACGCCCTCCAGGGTCTGCACCAGGCCGCCGTCGAGGCTGACCGTGTGCCGCACATAGCCCGGCAGGCCGCGCTCCTGCATCACTTTCGATGCGCACCAGAACACGGTCTGCGGCCCGGCGATGTCGAGCATGCACATGCCGGGGAAGCCGACGAACAGGACGAGGCGCGCCTGGCGCGGCGCCGCTGGCGTGAGAGGCAGGTTCATGTATGCTGGATGGGCCTTACCCGCCGTGGATACGACGAGGTCAGCTATAGTAGGGCCGCCCGATCCGGCAGGTCAAGCCGCGTAGTTACGCCGGCAGCGCCCGGTAGCGGAAATCGCCCAGCGTGACCGCGCCCTTCCCCGCGCTGTAGATGCCCACTTTCAGGCTCAGGAAGCCGCCGAACACATTGTGGTGGATGCCGGAGACCTCCATCCGCGTGCCGTGCAGGGTCCAGGTCTTGCCGCCGTCGTGGGAATAGCGCAGCGTGACCACATGGTCGTCATTAGTCAGGCGCACCCTGACGCGCGAGGTCGCGCGCTGGACCCGGGCCCAGCCATGTTCGTCCGCATACTGGAAGGTCTTGACGGTGTCCGGCGTGAAGCCGATGCCGACGAAGGCTTTCTGGCTGTAGAACAGCAGCAGACCGGCCTCGGCCTCTCCCTCCAGGGTGAGATCCACCTCTACCTCGTAGGTGCGGTCGCCCACCGAACAGGTCAGCGGGCGGCTGTCGGCCGGCGACGTGCCGCGCCCCGCGATGCGCAGGCCGTCCTGCGTGAAGCGCACGCGCGTCATCTCGTCCGGCGCCGGATCGTGGAAACTCCATTGGACACCGAAACGATCGCGCCTGAAATCGTCGGACAGGGCGAAACCGGCCGTCCCTTTCTTGCCGTCCCTGGGCATCGGCAGGGGCCTGGACAGGTCGCCGCCCAGCGCGCGGAACCAGCCATCGGCGGTCCACTCCATCGGTTCGAGCAGGGTTTGCCGGCCCAGCGTGCGGTAGCCGTTTTCGTAGCCGTGATAGATCATCCACCAGTCGCCGGCCGGCCCTTCGATCAGCGTCGCATGGCCGCGCGACCACCACGGCTCAGCGGTGCTCAGGGAACGCACCAGCGGATTGTGCGGGCAGTGTTCCCACGGCCCGTGGACCGAGGCCGAACGCGCCGCGATCACCATATGGCCGGTGACCGGGCCGGCGGTGCCGCCGACCGCCGTCACCAGATAGAACCATTTGCCGCGCCGCAGCAGCTTCGGCCCCTCGGGCGCGAAGTTCTCGACCACCCAGTCGGCCGGATAACGCCACGGTTCATAGGCTTTTTCCAGCTTGCCGTCGGTGGCCAGGCCGTCGTCGCTCAGGCGGATCTTGCGGATGCCGTTGACGAACAGGTAGCGTTTGCCGTCCTCGCCCACCACGTGGCCGGGATCGATGCAGTCGGCGATCTTGAGGTCGACCGGGTCGCTCCACGGCCCCTCGATGCGGTCGGCCCAGATCGCGTAAATCGACCACGGCTTGCCGTCCGGCGCGGCCGGGATATAGATGAAATAGCGGCCGTCGTGCTTGCACAGGTCGACCGCCCAGATCGTCCCCAGGGGTTTCTTCAGCGCCGGCGCGACCGGGCGCCAGTTGACCAGGTCGGTCGAGTGCCAGATCACCAGGCCGGGGTAGGAATAGAAGGAGGAATACGTCAGGTAGTAATCCTTGCCGTCCTTGAGGACGGTGGGATCGGGATGGTCGCCCGCGATGATGGGATTCAGGTAGGTGCCGTCGCCCTGGTCGGCCTGACGCTGGCCTTCGATGCCACGGCGCCAAGCCTGGCCGCCAGCCGGGCAGTCGGTCGATGATGCCGCCGCCGCGGGCAGCGCCGGCAGGCTGGCGCCGGCCAGCAGGATCTTGAAGGCGTCGCGACGCGAAGGGTTGGTCATGTCCTGGTCTTTCTCGTGGTAGACCGGACAGGATAGGAAATCGCCCGTGCCGACGCCAGCGTTAGACGACTTTTCCCCATGTGAATGCGGAAAGTTGTACGAATCTTGTAGCAAGTAGCAGGCTGGCCGAACCTTTTCGAGGCTGCTCCAACGCATTTTTCTGCCATTGGCTAGAATGAATTCTTTGTCACGGCAAGTTCAAGGAGAGCACATGGCTGACCAAGCATCCTACGTCCCACCGAAAGTCTGGACCCCACCCGCCTCGTCGGGCGGCGCCTTCGCCAGCATCAACCGCCCGGTCGCAGGCCCGACCCACGACAAGGAACTCCCGGTCGGCAAGCATCCGCTGCAACTGTATTCGCTGGCCACGCCGAACGGCGTGAAGGTGACGATCCTGCTGGAAGAATTGCTGGCGGCGGGCCACAGCGGCGCCGAATACGATGCCTGGCTCATCCGCATCAACGAAGGCATGCAGTTCTCGAGCGGTTTCGTCGAGGCCAATCCGAATTCGAAGATTCCGGCCCTGGTCGACCGCAGTGGCGCCGAACCGGTGCGCGTGTTCGAATCCGGCTCGATCCTGGTCTACCTGGCCGAAAAATTCGGCGCCTTCCTGCCCAAGGACGGCGTGGCCCGTGCAGAGACGATGAACTGGCTGTTCTGGCAGATGGGTTCGGCTCCTTTTGTGGGCGGCGGTTTCGGTCACTTCTATGCCTATGCGCCGGAAAAGCTGCAATACCCGATCGACCGCTACGCGATGGAAGCCAAGCGCCAGCTCGACGTGCTCGACCGCCACCTGGCCGACAAGCGTTTCGTCGCGGGCGAGGAATACACGATCGCCGACATGGCGATCTGGCCCTGGTATGGCGACCTGGTACTGGGCCAGCTGTACGATGCGGCGGAATTCCTGTCGGTGCACGAATACAAGCACGTGAAACGCTGGGCCGACGAGATCGCCGCGCGGCCGGCCGTCATCCGCGGACGCAAGGTCAACCGTTCATTCGGCCCCGAGCAGGATCAGGTGCATGAGCGGCACGCCGCGGCCGACCTCGACTGAGCGACTACCGGAATTCGACGCGCGCGACCACCGGATGGTGGTCCGACGGGAAGCGTCCGTGGAGCGAATCGCCCAGGGCCGCGTATTTGAGCACCTCGAAATGGCGGTCGACGTAGAGGTAGTCGATGCGATCGAGCATGGGCGCGTCGAAGCGGAAGCCGTGGTAGGTGCCGACCGGGCCGTAAGGCGGCGTCTGGCTCACCTGGAAGGCGTCGCGCATGGCTTTCGCCATCACCTGCATCTGCGGCGTATCGGGCGTCGAATTGAAGTCGCCCACGCAGATCGCCGGTTCGCCGCGGCTGATTTCCGCGATCTTGCGCAGCAGCAGGTCGGCCGAGGCACGGCGCGCGACGACGCCCTCGTGGTCGAAGTGCGCCGAAAAGACGTAGAACACGCGGCCATTGTCGCGCTCGCGCAGCTTCGCCCATGACACGATGCGGTTGCAGCAGGTGGCGTCCCAGCCGAGCGATGGGCGCTCGGGCGTTTCGCTGAGCCAGAAATCGCCCTTGTCCAGCAGCGCGAAGCGGCTCTTGCGATAGAAGATGGCCGAATGCTCGCCGGCCTGCTTGCCATCGTCGCGGCCGATGCCGACGTGGTCGAATTCTTCCATCCGTGCCAGATCCGCGACCTGGCCGGCGAGCCCCTCCTGCGTGCCGACGATGTCGAACTCATGATGGCGGATCAGCGCCTTGACCATCTTCTTGCGCGCCGGCCAGGCATTGGGGCCATCCTGGGGATTGTTGTAGCGCAGGTTGAAGCTGGCGACGTTCATCGGCGCGGCAGCGACGGCGCTGCCGACCAGGACGGCCAGCGCGGTGAAAAGTGACAAGACGATCTTCATGGTCCAGGGGCGGGAAAGTGGATACCGTGACAAGTTAAGCACAACCCGCCTGCACCATCGCGCCAACCGGCCCGAAAGCGGCGCAGTTTAGGCGCTTTACTAAACTACGCCACCGCGGCATCGAGCAAATAGCGCCGCTGCATCATCGCCGCCATCTCGTCCGCCGGCACCGGGCGCGCGATGTAATAACCCTGCACCTCGTTGCAATCGAGGTGGCGCAATATCGCCAGCTGCTCCGCGGTCTCGACGCCCTCGGCCACCACCGACATGCCCAGCGCGTGCGCCATCGACACGATGGCCTGGAAGAACACCTTGCCCTCTTTCGAGTTGGCCAGCTCGGTGGTGAAGGCGCGGTCGACCTTCAGCACGTCCATCTTCAATCGCTGCAGCTGCGACAGCGACGAATAGCCGGTGCCGAAATCGTCCACATGCAGTTTCACGCCCAGTGAACGCAGGGCCGCCAGTTCGGCCAGGATGTCGTCCTGGTCGCCCATCATCGCCGACTCGGTGATCTCGACCTCGATCAGGCTGGCCGGCACCCGGTGCCTCACCAGCGCCGCGCTCAGCTGGCGCTGCACGCCGCCGCGCAGGAATTGCTTGGGCGAGACGTTGATCGAGACCGGCACCAGCGCCACGCCGGCCTCGCGCCAGGCGGCCAGCTGCGCGCAGGCCTTGTCGATCACGGTCTCGCCGATGCGCACGATCAGCCCGGTGGCTTCGGCCAGCGGGATGAATTCGCCCGGCGCCACCATGCCCAGCGACGGATGGCGCCAGCGCACCAGCGCTTCCATGCTCAGCAATTCTCCGCTGCGCGCATCCACGCGCGGCTGGTAGTGCAGCACGAACTGGTCGGCCTCCAGCGCTTCGAGCATGTTCTGCTTCAGGCGCGCGCGTGAGTTGAGGGTCGACGACAGCGAGGGATCGAAGAAGCGATACTGCCCCTTGCCTTCGTTCTTGCCGACGTACATGGCGATGTCGCTGTGCTTGACCAGGGTCTCGGCATCCAGCCCGTCGCGCGGGTACATGCTGATGCCGATCGAGGAACCCACGGCATGCAGCTCGTCGCCGATCAGGAACGGCACGCCGAAGGCTTCCACGATGCGCGAAGCCACCGAAGCGGCCTGGCGCTCGCCATCGCAGGGCGACAGCAAGACCACGAATTCATCGCCGCCGAAGCGCGCCACCTGATCGCTCGGCCGCAGCAGGGACAGCAGGCGCCCGGCGGCGGCCTTGAGCAGCTGGTCGCCGGTGGCGTGGCCGTGGGTGTCGTTCACATACTTGAATTCGTCGAGGTCGATGAACAGCAGCGCGGCGTGGGTGTTTGCGCCCTGGGCCCCGGCCAGCATGGCCGGCATGCGCTCCAAAAAGGCGTGGCGGGTGGCCAGGCCGGTCAGCGTATCTTCGTTGGCCAGGCGTTCGAGCTGGTCTTCATGCGCCTTGCGCTCGCTGATGTCCTGCAGGGTCACCGCCAGGCCGTTGCCGACCCGTACCAGGCGCCGCCTGCCCCAGCTGATGTTGAGCCGGTTATCGCTCGGCATCTTGCGGTCGTCCTCATAAAAGCCGCTGTCCATCGCCTTGCGGTAGGTCGACAGCAGTTCTTCGCCGAACAGGCCGCTGTCGATCTCGGTCAGGCTTCTCCCGACCAGTTCGTCGCGCGTCACGCCGTAGAAGAAGGCGCCGCGCTCGTTGCAGTCGACGATGCGGAAATCCGTGATCTGGCCGTCGCGCGCGCGCACCGCCGAGGCCATGTAGAAGCCATCGTTGCCGCTCTCGGTGGCGGTGCGGTAGGCGCGCCGCACTTCGTCCTGTTCCTTGTCGCGCGCCACGGCGCGGCGCGCCAGCACCGCCCCGACCGCGCCCAGCAGCAGCAGGCACAGGGTGGCGACGATGGCGCGGTCGCGGCTTTCGATCCAGTAGCCGTTGTTGGCCGCCAGCGCATCGTGCTGCGGCAGGCCGACCAGGGCCACCAGCGGATACGCGGTCGACTGGCGCCAGCCCAGCACCCGCGACTGGCCGTCGGCGAAGCCGTCGACGCCCTCGACCAGGCGCACGCCCTGCTCGCCCGACCAGATCGCGCCACGGCGCGGCAGCGCGACAGCGTCCACGAACGATGCGCCGTTGCTGCGCTGCTCGACCCGCAAGCGCCCTTCGCTGCCGGCCAGCGCCACGATGCCGCCGGCGCCGATGGTGGCCGGGCTGACGAAGGACGTGAAGTAGCGGGCGTCGATCGCCATCAGCACCAGGCCGTCGAATTCCTCCTCTCGGGTTTCGAGGCGGCGCGTGAACAGCACCACGTCGTCGGCGCTGCCGAACTGCGTCGGCGCGGTGCCGACCCGCAGGGCGGTCGAATTATTGTCGCGGTGGTGGTTGAAATAGGCGCCAGAGGCCAGGTCGGCTCCGATCAGGCCGGCGCGCGTGCTGGAGCGCACGATGCCGCCGCGGTCGAGCACCGCCACCATGTGGAAGGCGCTGTCGGTGAACATTCCGTCGCGCCGCATCTCGTCGAGCAGGCCAGCCTGGCGCGAATTCTCCCAGCTGAACTTCAGCTGCATCGTGATCTGGTCCATCTGCGCCACCGAGCGCGTGATGTACTGCTCGTAGGCTTCGGCGTAGGCCGCCACGTCCTTGCGCGCCTGGCCGGCCACGCGCTCCTGCTCGGCCTCGACCCGCAGCAGGGTCGCGGCCCACAGCGCGCAGCACACCAGCACGGCCAGCAGCGGCCATAGCGGGACCAGGAAGCGGTTGCCGCGTGAGGGGTCCAGATAAGGGGCGAGGCCGGGATGTTTGCTCATTGCGGACGATCAGGACTAGTTGCCGCAAGTCTAGATAGCAAACATGTCAGCGTTGTGACATGCGTAATTTTTCCTGAGGCCCGCTACGGCGGGCCCCAGCGCCGTTCAGGTCGGCGACAGCATGTAGCCGGCGCCGCGCACGGTCTTGATCAGCGACTTGGCCCGTCCCAGCGCCTTGCGCAGGCGCAGCACGTGCACGTCCACCGTGCGCTGGTCGAGCGAGGCGTGGGCTTCCCACAGCTGCTCCAGCAGCTGGCTGCGCGAAAACACCTGGCCCGGATGGCACAGCAAAAAGCGCAGCAGCCGGTATTCGGCGTGCCTGACCTCGACCTTGTGGTTGCCGACCCGCACGCTGCAGCTGAGCGGATCGAGCACCAGGCGGCCCGAGCGCAACAGGCGCGATTCGGGCGACAGTTCACGTACCTGGTCGGCCGGGGCCTGGGGAATGAATTCGGGATGGGGGACGGGCGCCGGGAGGCTGGCGGGACGCTCGCCTTCCGCGCATTGCGCCGCCAGCAGGATCACCGGCTGCTCGCGCAGGCGGCGGTCGCCGCGCAGGCGCGCCAGCAGGCGCATGCCGCCTTCGTTGCGCAGCATCGATTCCTGCAGCAATAGTTCGGGGCGCTCGCGCCCGATGAAGTCCCAGGCTTGCGCCAGGCTCGGCACGTCATGCCAGACCCACTCGTCCTCGTGCAGCGAGAACTTGAGCAGCTCGGCAATGGCCGGCTTGTCGTCGATCACCAGGACGATCGTGTTCGCCGTTGTCATGGGATGCCCAAAAAGAGGAACTACATTGGTGCGGTCAGCGGTGCCGCGACCGCACCAAAGAAAATCCGGCAGCGTGGCTGCCGGATTGGTCGCCACACAGGCGTCTTACATGATGGCCTTGCCCGAAGCGTCCTTCAGGTTGGCTTTCCAGGCGTCCTGGACTTGCTTGACGACGCTGGCAGGCATCGGCACGTAGTCCAGTTCGGCGGCTGCAGGAGCGCCGTTCTTGAACGACCAGTCGAAGAACTTCACGACTTCCTGGCCTTTGTTGGCGTCAGCCTGGGTCTTGTGCATCAGGATGTACGACACGCCGGTGATCGGCCAGCTTTGCTTGCCGGCGCCGTCGGTCAGCACCACGCCGAAGCCTGGGGCCTTGGTCCACTCGGCATTGGCGGCAGCGGCCTTGAACACGTCGTCCGACGGTTGCAGGTCGACGCCTTCCTTGTTGCGCAGCTGGGTGTGCGACAGCTTGTTCTTCTTGGCGTAGGCCCACTCGACGTAGCCGATCGCGCCCTTGATACGCTGCACGTTGGCGGCGACGCCTTCGTTGCCCTTGCCGCCCACGCCCACGGCCCACTTCACGGTGGTGCCCGAACCGATATTCTCTTTCCATGCCGGGCTGGTCTTGGCCAGGAAGTCGGTGAACAGGAACGAGGTGCCCGAGCTGTCGGCGCGGTGCACGACGGTGATGTCGGCGGCTGGCAGTTTCACGCCTGGGTTCAGGGCGGCGATTTCAGCCGCGTTCCATTTGGTGATCTTGCCCATGTAGATGTCGGCCAGCAGTGGACCGGTCATCTTCAGCTGGCCTGGGGTCACGCCTTCGACGTTGACCACGGCAACCACGCCGCCCATGATGGCCGGGAATTGCATCAGGCCTTCCTTGTCCAGCTCTTCCGCTTTCAGCGGCATGTCCGACGCGCCGAAGTCCACGGTCTTCGCCTTGATCTGCTTGATGCCGGCGCCCGAGCCAACCGACTGGTAGTTCAGGCCGGTGCCGGTGGCGGCTTTGTAGCTCTCAGCCCATTTGGCGTAGATCGGGTACGGGAAGGTCGCGCCCGCGCCGGTAATGTCGGCGGCGAACGAGGTCGTCATCACGAGCGTGGCGGCAGCGCCGGCGAGGATCTTCTTGAGCATTGTTATTCCTAACTTTGGTTAAGGGGTATGTTTTGGACTACAGGAAAAAGAATAGCTGCCGAATATGACCTGTTTATGACTTGACCATGCCCTGTCTTTTCGATGTCACGCGACTGGCTGCTTGCGGTTTTGCTATCATGGGTTTCCCGTCAAACCCTGGATGACACCGATGCGCACCCTGCCCTGCGTCCTCTCCATCGCCGCCGCCGGCCTGCTGTCGGCCTGCGCCACGCCCGACCACCTGCCCGACGCCCAGTACACGCTGAGCGAGCGCCAGACCCTGACCCTGCCGCAGCTGCCGGTGGATTCGCGCCTGACCCTCACCTACGAGGGCGCCGACGACAGCCGCTGCCCGGACAATGCGCGCTGCATGTGGGCCGGCCAGCTCGCCTATCGCTTCACCCTGCGCACCAACAATGTGGCGCAGGGCTTCTGGCTGGTGCAGGGCAAACCCGGCTTTACCTCACCCGGCCTGCGTGGCGCGCGCGTCGAACTCGATCCCTCGTTCGTGCCGCCGCCGCGCGGCATGGCCGAAGAAAAACCGGCGTCGTATCCGGTGGTCTTCAATATGTACGGCACCTGATGGCGCCGGGCCGCCTGCCGCGGACCGCACTGGCGTGCGGCCTGGTCCTTGCCGTTTCTGTCCACGGCGTTGCGGCTGCGCCGGTCGCGACCGGCACCGGCGGCGCCGTCGCCACGATCAGCGCACAGGCTTCGCAGTCGGCGCTGGCCATCCTGAACGCGGGCGGCAATGCGGTCGACGCGGCAGTGGCCGCAGCCGCCACGCTGGGCGTCACCGATCCCTTCAGCTGCGGCATCGGCGGCGGCGGCTTCATGGTGATCTACCTGGCCAGGGACAAACGCGTGATCACCATCGACCACCGCGAGACGGCCCCTGCCAGCGTGGGCCCGCAACTATTCCAGCAAAATGGCAAACCGCTCGACTTCGAGACGGCGGTGGCCAGCGGCGCGGCGGTTGGCGTGCCGGGCACCGTGCGCGGCTGGCATGAGGCGCTCGAACGCTATGGCAGCATGCGTTTTTCGCAAGTGCTGGCGCCGGCGATCGCGGTGGCCGACAAGGGTTTTCGGGTCAACGCGAATTTCAGCCAGCTGGTGGGACAGAACGAAAAGAAATTCCGCCAGTTCGCGCCGACGAGCGAGCTCTATCTGCACAAGGGCAAGGCCCTCCCCGCCGGCACCCTGCTTCGCAATCCGGGCATGGCGCGCGCCTACCGCGAGATCGCGCAAGGCGGCGTGAAGACGTTCTATGAAGGACCGATCGCGCGCGCGATCGTCGACAGCGTCAACCGGCCACCGGTCGCGAAAGGGTATGCCGTGGGTCCCGGCGCGATGACCATGGCGGATCTCGCCAACTACGAGGCGCGCATCCGCCCCGCCCTGCGCAGCAGCTATCGCGGCTACGAGCTATATGGCATGCCCCTGCCCAGCAGCGGCGGCCCGACGGTGGCGCATGCGCTCAACATCCTCGAAGGCTTTGACCTGGCATCGCTGCCGCGCGCCCAGGCCGAGCATCTGTATATCGAAGCCAGCCGCCTGGCATTCGCCGACCGCAATGCCTACCTGGCCGACCCCGAATACGTCGATGCGCCGCTCACCGGCCTGCTGTCGAAAAAATATGCGGCCGAGCGCCGCGCGCTGATCGATCCGCAGAAGGCCGCGCCGGGCGCGGTGGCGGCGGGCGATCCCTACCGCTACCAGAACGATCCGAGCATCCCTCTGCGCACCCAGCCGGCCGCCACCATCAAGCTGGCGCCCGAGAGCGCGCACACCACCCACCTGACGGTGTCGGACAAGGACGGCAATGTGGTGGCGTACACCTTCACCATCGAATCCTGGGGCGGCAGCGGGATCGTGGTGCCGGGCTACGGCTTCCTGCTCAATAACGAACTCACCGACTTCGATTTCGACACCAGCGGCCCGCATCCGAACGTGCCGGAAGCCGGCAAGCGGCCACGCTCGAGCATGGCGCCCATCATCGCGCTCAAGGACGGCAAGCCGGCCTTCAGCATCGGCAGCCCCGGCGGCTCGACCATCATCACCACGGTATTGCAGACCATCGTCAACCACGTCGACTTCGGCATGCCGATGGACCAGGCGCTCGGTGCGCTGCGCATCAGCCAGCGCAATGCGGCGGAGACGTCGGTCGAGCCGGGCTTCGCGGACACGGCGCAGGCGCGCGCCCTAGCGGGCTTCGGCCAGCGCTGGGAAAGCCCGGCCGAAGAAATCGGCGCCGCCAATGCGCTGGTGTTCAACCCGGACGGCACCGTCACCGCCGTCAGCGAGGGCAAGCGCCATGGCGTCGGCACTGCGCTGGTGCAGCGCCGCGGGCACTAGTCAGATGCCGAGCCCACCCGCCACGTCGATGACGCCGCCGGTGATGTAGCCGCCGTTCTGGCCGGCCAGGAAATTGACCAGCGCCGCCACCTCTTCGAGCGTCGCAATGCGGCGGATCGGGTGCATGTCGAGGAAGGCGTCGGGCGCCGTCGTGCTGCCCAGGGCCTCGACCATCATGTCGGTCGGCATCGCGCCGGGCTGGACCACGTTGACGGTGATGTTGCGCGGCCCCAGGTCGCGCGCCACGCCCTTGGCATAGCCGATCAGGGCGGCCTTGGTGCCGGCATAGTCGGCCACGCCGGGGATCAGCGCCAGGGTGCCGTTGAGTGAGCCGATGAAGATGATCCGGCCGCCATCGGACAGGGCCGCCGCCGCCGCCCGCGTGGTCGCGATCGTTCCCATGACGTTGACCTGCCATTGATGGTCCAGTTTGGCGGTGTCGAGTGCGGGATCGTCGACCTGCTGGCCCTTGGCCACCACTGCCGCATTGTTGACGAGGATGTCGAGCCGGCCGAAATGCTCCACCACCGCATCGACCAGCGGCCTGGCCGCCGCCAGGTCGGCCTGGTCGCTCCGGATGGCCAGCGCCCGCACACCCTTCGCTTTCAGTTTCTCCACCACCGCCTCGGCCTTGGCGCCCGAGGCTACATAGGTGATCGCCACGTCGGCGCCTTCCGCCGCGAGCGCCTCGGCGATCACCGCACCCAGCCCGCGCGAGCCCCCGGTCACCAGCGCGACCTTGCCTTTCAAACCATTCGACATACCGTCTCTCCAGATCAGCGTTTGTTTCGTAACGACCGTTACGATAACGATGAGTATATAATCCACGGATGGACTGTCAAGCATTTTTTGTAATGAACGTTATTGAAAAAGCGGGGGTCTGCTGATGGGTCGCCATCGCGAATACGACGCCGACAAGGTGCTCGATGCCGCGCTATGCGTGTTCTGGCGCAAGGGCTATGAGGGCGCCTCGTACGCCGACCTGACCGAGGCCGCCGGCGTCGAGCGGCCGGCCCTGTACTCGGCCTTCGGCAACAAGGAAGCCCTGTTCAAGCGGGTGCTGGAGCGCTACCACGAGCGCTTCATGACCCACATCCCCGAGGCGCTGGCCAAGCCGACGTCGCGCGAAGTGGCCGCCCACATGCTGTACAGCTCGGTGGAACTGAATACCCGCTATCCCGACCGCACCGGCTGCCTTGGCATCAATGGGTCCGTGGCCGGTTCGGACGAATCGGAACCGGTGCGCCAGGCCCTGATCGGTTTCCGCGCGATCGGCGAACAGCAGCTGCGCGAGCGCTTCGAGCGCGCCCAGGCCGAAGGCGACCTGCCCGCCTCGGCCCGGCCCGCCGCGCTGGCGGCCTATGTGATGGCGCTGCTGCACGGCATGGCGATCCAGGCCAAGGCCGGCTTCGAGCGTGAGATGCTCGATGCGGTGGTCGAGCAGGCGCTGTCGACCTGGCCCGGCGCAGGCTCCTAGCGCGCGACCAGTTCGCGCACCCGCTGCGCCATCGCGTCGATCGAAAACGGCTTGGTCAGCACCGACATGCCGGGCGCGAGCTGTCCGTGGTCGAGCAAGGCGGTTTCGGCATAGCCGGTGATGAACAATACCTTCAGCAGGGGACGCTTGATGCGCGCCGCATCCGCCATCTGGCGTCCATTCATCATGCCCGGGAGGCCGACGTCCGAGACCACGAGGTCGATGCGCGCATCCGATTGCAGCAGCGCCAGGCCGCCGGCGCCGTCCTCGGCTTCCAGCACCGTGTAACCCAGCTCCTCGAGCACATCGACCACCAGCATGCGCACGCTCGGCTCGTCGTCCACCACCAGGATCGTCTCCCCCTGGCCGCTCGGCGGCGCGGCGTCAGCGGCCGGCGCCGCATCGCGCTCGTCGGCCTCACCGCGGTGGCGCGGCAGGAAGATGCTGACCGTGGTGCCCTGCCCAAGCTGCGAGTCGATCGCCACCTGCCCGCCCGATTGCTTGGCGAAGCCGTAGATCATCGACAGTCCCAGCCCCGTGCCCTGGCCCAGCGGCTTGGTGGTGAAGAAGGGTTCGAAGGCCTTGGCCAGCACGCTAGGTGCCATGCCGGTGCCGCTGTCGGCAACCGACAGCACGAGATAGTCGCCGGGCGGCAGCTCGTGGCCGCGCGCGGCCTCGGGGTCAAGCACGCGGTTGGCGGTCGCGATCCCGATGCGGCCGCCTTCCGGCATGGCGTCGCGCGCATTGATGCACAGATTCAGCAGCGCGTTCTCGAGCTGCGACTGGTCGACCAGCGCCGTCCACGGCACGCCGCTGTAGTCCGGCTCGACCCGCACGCCGGGGCCCACCGTGCGCCGGATCATGTCCAGCAAGCCGTCGACCATGCTGTTGACGCAGATGGCGCGCGGCGCCAGCGTCTGGCGCCGCGAGAATGCCAGCAGCCGGTGGGTGAGCGCCGCCGCCCGCCTGGTCGCGCCTTGCGCCACCGCGACGTAGCGCTCGATCTCGTCCACGCGGCCCTGCTTCAGGCGCAACTTGACCAGGTCCAGGCTGCCCGCGACGCCGGCCAGCAGGTTGTTGAAGTCATGCGCGAGCCCGCCGGTAAGCTGGCCCACCGCCTCCATCTTCTGCGAATGGCGCAGCTGTTCGTGCGCGCGCTCCAGCTCGGCCTGGCGTTCGCGCTCGACGCTGATGTCGCGCGCCGAGCAGTACACCTTGCGCTCGTCCGGCACCGCCACCCACGATAGCCAGCGCCAGCCGCCGGCCTTGTGGCAATAGCGGTTCTCGAAGCGCAGCGCGGGAATGCCGCGCTCCAGCGCGTCGCGCCAGACCGCCTCGGTGCGGGCGCGGTCGTCGGGGTGGATGAAGTCGAGGAAGGGCGTGCCGGCGACCTCTTCCTCGCTCCAACCCAGCGCGGCCTGCCAGGCCGGGTTCGAACTCTCCATGAATCCGTCGGCATTGAGCACGCCCAGGATGTCGGGACTGAGCTGCCAGGTGCGCCCGCGCGCCAGCGCCTGGGCCAGCACCTTCTGTTCCAGCTGCTCGTTCAGCGCGCGCAGCTTGAGGATCGCCCCGTCGCGCTCGGCCTCCACCGCGCGCCGTCCCTCGACGTCGATCAGCACGCCCGGGAAGCGCAGGCCGGTGCCGTCCGGCGCCAGGTCGACCCGTCCATTGGCTTCGATCCAGTAATAATGGCCGTCGGCGCGCCGCACCCGATACTGGTGGGCATAGTGGCCGCCGCGTGCGATCACCGTGTTGATGGCCTGGGCCAGGCCGGCCTGGTCGTCGGGATGCACGGTGGCGACCACCTGCGCCAGGGACAGGCCCGTGCGGCCGATGGCCGGGTCGAGGCCGAAGGCGCGCGCAAAGGCTTCGTCGACGGTGAAGCGGTCGGTCGGCAGGTGCCAGAACCAGGTGCCGATGATGGCGCCGGCCTCCAGCGCCAGCTGGACCCGCTCGGCATCGACGCGCGACGCCGATTCGTGCTCGCGCAGCACCGCCTCGTCGGCCGCCTGGCGCCGCTGCCTGAGCACGGCGTCGGTGGTTTCGATGCAGGTGCACAGCAGGCCGAGGATGCTGCCGGCGTCGTCGCGCACCGGACCGTAGGAATAGGTGAACCAGGTATGCTCGGCATAGCCCTTGCGCTGCATGACGAGCGCGATGTCGTTCATCTTGTGCGATTCGCCGCCCACCAGGGTGCGCTCGACCAGCGGCCCGAGCACGTCCCAGATTTCGTGCCAGACGGCCTGGAACGGCTGCCCCAGCGCGGCCGGGTGCTTGTTGCACAGGATCTCGGCGTAGGCGTCGTTGTAGAGCAGGATCTGCTCCGGCCCCCAGACGATAAAGCCCGGAAAGGCCGAGTCCAGCACGATATTGATGCTGGTGCGCAGCGTGGCGGGCCAGGATGCGATCGGGCCCAGCGGCGAGGCGGACCAGTCATGGCCACGGATTGCCGCAGCCATGGCGGCGCCGGAAGCGGGAAACACTGCTGGATTACCCATGGAATCGATCGTGTGCCTGATGGGGTTCCAGGACGTGGTTGCGCGCATTCATGCGGCATTATTGCACGCCCTGCAACGCTACCGCGCCGCGATATAGGCGCCGCCGGGCGATTTTTTGCCGCGCACTCGACTACACTGGCAGGACGGCGCGCATGCGCAGTCCGGCGCGCCGACATCCCATAAGAACACCACGAAGGAGACGCGCAATGACCGATTTCATAACCCTCCTCCCCACCCTCCTGATCGCGGCGCTGGCCCTGATCATGTTCGGCCTGGGCCTGTCCCTGACCATCGGCGACTTCCGGCGCCTGCTCGGGCATCCGAAGGCGGTGCTGCTGGCGCTGGCGCTACAGGCGCTGGCATTGCCGGCGCTGTGCTACGGCCTGATCGTGCTGCTGGACGTGCCGCCCGTGTTCGCGATCGGCCTGATGCTGCTGGCCGCCTCGCCCGGCGGCGTCTCCGCGAACCTGTTCAGCCACCTGTTCGGAGGCAATGTGGCGATGAATATCTCGCTCACGGCGATCAACACTCTGCTATCGATCGTGACACTGCCCCTGATCGCCAACTTCGCCATCGCCAGCTTTTCACAGAGCGGCCAGGTGGTGCCGATGCAGACCGCCAAGGTGATGGAAGTGATCGGCATCGTGCTGGTGCCGGTGGCGATCGGAATGGCGGTCAAGCGGGTCGCGCCGGGCTTCGCGGCGCGCACCGACAAGCCGATGAAGATCTTCTCGATGGCGGTACTGGCGGCGCTGGCGCTGATCGCCTTCGCCAAGGAATGGGATGCGCTGACCGGCTCGTTCGCCACGATCGGGCTGGCGGTGGTGCTGTTCAACGCGGCCAGCCTGGGCCTGGGCTACTACGCGCCGCGCATCGCCGGCCTCGACAAGCCGAACGCGGTGGCGATCGGCTACGAGATCGGGATCCATAACTCGACCCTGGCGATTTTCGTGGCGGTGTCGGTGCTGGGCGACTTCCAGCTGATGGTGCCGGCGGCGATTTATTCGATCAGCATGTATGTGCTGGCGACGGCGTTTGGGGTGCTGGTGCTGCGGCGACACGGGGCTGGCGTGAAGGTGGCGGCGACGAGCTGAGCTGACGACAGAATCGTTAGCTCAAGCACGTCGTTCCCACGCAGGTGGGAACCTAAGTCCTTCGCGCTGACGGTACCTTCAACCGCAGGCACTGAGCGAGCAAGCTTAGGTTCCCGCCTCCGCGGGAACGACGTGCATGGTTACGCGGCCAGGGCCATGCGTTCGTGGCCGGCACGCGAGCGCACCGGCGCCTGCGCCTGGTTCGCCACACCAGCCTGCGCATCGACCTTGAACACGCCCACCATCTGCTGCAGTGCATGCGCCTGATCCTGCAGCGCGCCGGTGGCGGCGGCCGCTTCCTCGACCAGGGCGGCGTTCTGCTGGGTCGCCTGGTCCATATGGCTCACCGCTTCGTTGATCTGCTGGATGCCGGCGGTCTGCTCTTCGCCGGCAGCCAGGATCTCGGCCATGATGTCGCTGACGCGGGTCACGCTGGCAACGATCTCGTCCATGGTGGTGCCGGCGCTGTCGACCAGGGCGGTGCCCGCCTCGACATTGCTGACCGAGGTGCTGATCAGTTCCTTGATCTCCTTGGCCGCCGCCGCCGAACGCTGCGCCAGGTTGCGCACCTCACCCGCCACGACCGCGAAACCACGGCCCTGCTCGCCTGCACGGGCCGCTTCGACGGCCGCGTTCAGCGCCAGGATATTGGTCTGGAAGGCGATGCCGTCGATGGTCGAGATGATGTCGACGATGCGCTTGGACGAGGCGTCGATGGCGCCCATGGTCTGCACTACTTCGGACACCAGCTGGCCGCCGCGCACAGCGACTTCGGACGCCGTACGCGCCACGTTATTGGCCTGGCGCACATTGTCCGCATTGTGCTGGACGGTGGTGGTGAGTTCTTCGAGCGAGGAAGCGGTTTCTTCCAGGCCGCTGGCCTGGGCCTCGGTCCGGCTTGATAAGTTCATATTGCCGGCCGCGATCTCGCTGCTGGCGCTGGCGATCGACATGCTGCTGTCGCGCACGCTGCGCACGGTGGCGGCCAGCTGCTGCTGCATGGTGGCCAGGCCCTTGAGCAGTGCGCCCATTTCGTCGTCTCGGTCGACCACGACGCGGGTGGACAGGTCGCCATGGGCCATCGCGTCGAAGTGGCCGAGCGCATGGTCGAGCGGACGCATGATGGCGCGCAGCAGCAGCCACGACGACACCGCCGCCAGCAGCACGCCCAGCACCACGCTGGCGCCGGAGACCCACATCAGCACGTCGAACAGGCGGCCGCTCTCGTCGTACCCCTGCTTGGCGGTGCTCAGCTGGTAATCGTCCAGCGCCACCGATGCCTTGTCGAAGGTGCCGTACAAGGCCGTCATTTCCTTCATCGACAGCGCCTCGATGCGCTCGACGTTCATCTGCTCGACGGCGGTGGCCAGCGCCAGCATGCCGTCGTTGATGTAGCGGTTGCGTTCGACTTCCAGGGTCTTGGCCAGTTCCGCTTCCTCGCCGTCGCGCGGCAGGGCCAGGTAGCGCTGCCATTCCTTGTTCGAATCGTCGATGAAGCCCTTGGCGCGGCTCAGGGTCTTGCCGACGTCGGCCGCGTCCGGATGGAACACCGCGCGGTCCAGGCCGAAGCGGGCGCGGTTCAGGAAGTTCTTGGAATTATTGATCGCGATGCTCGACGCCAGCTGGTTCGAGTACACCTGCTCGAGCGTGCCGTGGTCTTCACGCATGCCGTAGATGCCGAGCAGGCCGACGGCGGTGATGAGGAAGCCAAGCATGGCCATCGTGGCGATGAGCCGGATTCGCAGTGTCAATTTGAAAAGCATGGTTGCCCTGAAGATGAAGGTTTTTTTCGTGAGAAAGCACAACAACGAAACCTTATCTCCAGTGCGACAATTTTTCAGCAAAAACCGAAGTTCGGTATCAGAATTGCAGAATAGCGGTTGTTGCGCAGCAACAAAGAGAACGACCGATCTATCCTTGTCGACAACTCGCTTAATGAAAAGATCACATCACGCACCATGACTTTCGACCGTCAATCCAGCCGTCCTGCCGGAAGTGCGAATGGGGACCGAATCATGGCGCGGTAGCGGCGCGCCGCCAGGACGACGGTCAGCAATACCGCAAATACCGCAGCAGTCGAAAAAACCGGCAATCCCAGGATGGCGCGCCCGAACACGCCCACCAGCAGGCATGCCCCGGCGATCGCCAGCACGAGCAGCCATTGCAGGACCGAATTCAAGCGCGACCGGCGCGCATGGTCGCGCAGCGGCAGAATCAGGGTCGGCAGGACCAGGCCGCTCAGGCAAGCCACCATCAGCAACTCGTCCACGCCGGCGCCGGTGAGAGCGCTGCATGCGAGCGCCGTGGCCGCCGCCATCGCCCAGGCCACCATGCTGCTGCGCAACACCTTCGATGCCAGCAGGCGATTGAACTGCGGCGCAGTGGCGGGCATGGCTGGCGTCAGCCTGAGCAGGGACTGGCCGGCGGGCGCCTCCGTCAGGTTCGCAAGCAGCAGCGCGTGCATCTGGAACAGGACCAGCGGCAGCAGGCCCCACATCCAGCCCATCTTCAGCGCCAGTTCGGCTG
This sequence comes from Massilia arenae, assembly GCF_008014745.1. Lineage (GTDB taxonomy): Bacteria > Pseudomonadota > Gammaproteobacteria > Burkholderiales > Burkholderiaceae_D > Telluria > Telluria arenae. The sequence continues at coordinate 47,021 of NZ_VPFD01000004.1, read as the reverse complement.
CATGGCGATAGCCCCCCAGGTGCATGAGACCCACCAGCACCAGGCCAAGCAGACCCACGCCCGCGATGCCGAGCACGATGCCGCCTACCTGCAGGCCGGGGCCGCTGCCTTGCAGGAGCATGGCGCCCAGGTCGCGGCGGCCGCTCGCCCGGCGCAACGAGCGGGCATGCCACCAGCGCATGAAGCGGCCATCCTCGCGATTGCGCAGCGCATCCTTGTCACGCCATATATTGCGCTTTTCCAGCTGGCGCCAATGGCGGTCGCCCGCGCGCGGAAAGATCGTCCGGATGGTTGCCAGGCCCGGCGCCACCAGCAGCGCCGCGAACAGCGGCAGGAAGGCCGGATGGGCCATCATGGCGTGCGCCCAGCCCGGTATGAAGGATGGCAATCCCATCAGGGGCCAGATTGCGAGGAACACTACTGAACCGGCGCCGCTGCCGGTGGCCGCCAGCGCCAGTCCCAGCGATGCCAACATCCACCAGACCACGCGCAGGACGACGTCCGACGCGCTGCCTGCATTGGCCAGCGCCAGGCCGGCGATGCAGGGCAACCACACTGCCATGGCCAGTTCCAGCAGGCGCCCACGCATCACGGGTGTCAGCTGGGCGTTGGCGGGGGAATTGAGCTTGAAGGCGCCGGGCAGGAAACCCCAGGTCCAGGTGAGGAGGACCATGCTGCACAGCGCATTCACGCCCCAGCTTGCCGCAGTGGCCAGGCCATACACTTTCCAGGCGAGCGCCGCCGCCGCCAGCGACAGGACTGGCGTCAGCCAGAGGACGATCCGGTGGGCATACGGATGCGTCTGCGCCAGCGCCGCCCGCCACAGCAGGCCATACAAGGCCAGGCGCGCGCTCACCGCGTCACCTCGATGAACAGGTCTTCCAGGTTCGACGGCACGCGCGCACCCGGCGGCACGTGGCCGGCGGCGCCATCGAGCAGGTCGTCCAGGTCGCCTTCGAGCACGATGCGGCCGTTCTTAAGGAAGGCGACGTCCAGCGCCACCCGCTCCAGGTCGGTGAGGATGTGGGTCGAGAACACCACCGTGGTGCCGCGCTCGATGACGCCGTCGATCAGTTCGGTGAGAAAGTCGCGCCGGCCGGCCGGGTCCAGCGCCGACACCGGTTCGTCCAGCACCAGCAGCTCGGGATCGTGGGCCAGCGCGCGGACGATCGACAGGCGCTGCTGTTCGCCGCCCGACAAACGCCGGATCGGCTTGTTGCGCATGGCGAGATCGATGCCCCAGCGGCCCAGCAGGCCTTCGACCTTGGCGTCGTTCCAGCGCGGATACAGCGCCTTGAAGTAGTCCAGCATCTGCAACGGCGTCATCCAGTCGAACAGGTCGGACTTCTGCGGCACGTAGCCGATGCGCGCGCGGGTCGCGTCCGACAGCGCGTCGGGCGATTCGCCGAACAGCGCGATGCTGCCGCCGTCGATCTCGCGCAGGCCCAGCATGCATTCCATCAGGGTCGACTTGCCGGCGCCGTTACGCCCCAGCAGGCCGATCACCTGGCCCGGCCCGACTTCCCAGTCGAGGCCATCGAGGACGGGCTTGCTGTCGAAGCGCTTGGCGACGCCGCGCATCAGGATCGGGAGTGCGGTCACGGTGATTCCTTCAAGATGGTTTTAAAGAGAGAGAGGACGGTGTCGGGATCGAGTTCGAGTTCGCGCGCCTCGCGTGCCGCGCGTTCCAGGGTCGGACGCAGCAGTGCCAGGCGCTCGCCGGCGGCGCTCGCCCCGCCACTGCCGGCCGGCCGGTCGGCGACGATCATGCCGATGCCGCGCCGCCGCTCGAGCAGGCTTTCGAGCTCGAGCAGGCCATAGGCCTTGGACACGGTCATCGGATTGACGGCGAGCTGCAGCGCGACCTCGCGCACCGATGGCAGCGCATCGCCCGGCGCCAGCTGGCCGCCGGCCACCAGCCGGCGCACCTGGTCGACCAGTTGCCGGTAGATCGGCTCGGTCGATCCGGGGACGATCGAGAACAGTTGAGATGGTTGGGGCGCCATGGCGTATCAGTGTATTAGTTGATTAATACACTAAAGCCATCCACCGTCTTTGTCAAGCGTGGAAACGTGTGAGCGCCAGAGTGACATTTGGCGCATTTTCAGCGAACTTTAGTTGATAGGATCGACCGGTTTGGTATTGGATTTCATCGGATGCACCGTCGTCTCGCCTGCCTGTTAGCCATCTGTAGCACGTGCGCCCACGCCCAGACCGAGGCAAGCGCGCCACCCCAGCAAGTCGTCATCAGCGGCGCCCAGACCGACGTCGAGGCGGGCCAGGATTTCGTCGCCGGAAAAATCATCATCGGCCAGAAGAAGATCGCCGACAGCGGCCTGCAGAATACCGGTGAACTGCTCCGGCGCGAGCCCGCCATCAGCGTCGACAAGAGCGGCCGCATCGGCCTGCTCGGCCTGCCCGGCTACACCCAGGTGCTGGTCGATGGCCAGGCGCAGACCGGCGACTACATGAACATCGACCTGATGCGCGTCGAGAGCATCGAGATCGCCAAGACCACCACTGCCGCCACCGGGCCATTCGGGATCGCCGGCACCATCAACATCGTGCTGCGCAAGGCGCAGCGCAAGGCCTCGTCCAAATTGCACGGCAATGTGCGCACCGAGGGCGGCAGGAAGGGCATGGACCTGACCTGGTCGGGCACGGCCGTGAGCGATAGCTTCAGCCATACCTTCATGCTGTCGCGCTGGCGCAGGCTGTCCACTACGCATAGCGAATATGTCCAGACCAGTGAACGGCCAGGTGCGGGACTGGTCCGTGAATACGAAGGCGAGATCCATGCCCCGGGCCTGTACGAGTCGCTCATTGCCAGCAGCGTGCTGGCCTGGACCCTGGACGCCAATCACACGCTCACCTTCAGCCCGGAAATCGCCCGCGCCAACTCCGACAACGACAGCCAGGAACAACGGCGCTGGCTGTCCGGCCTGACCTCGTTGGCGAACCAGACCGCGACGAGCCCCACGAACAATCTGCACCTGCCCTTGCTGTGGAACTGGAAGATCGACCCGGACAGCAGCCTGGCCGTCAAGCTGGTCGCCAGCGGCTCGCGTTCGGACAGCCGCCAGCGCAGGGACGAGGTGTGGTCGCCGGGCGGCCCGCGCCAGCGTGTCAATGACCAGGACCGAAGCACGCGCAACTACTTGCTCGACCTCGACTATGTTATCGAGACCGAAGATGGCCACCGGATCAGCGCCGGCGCCAAGTTCGCGCGCAATGAAAGCGATGGCAGCCATACCGACCTGGTCGACGGCCGTCCGGACCCCAGCCTGGCCGTGCTGGGGCCCGATACGGCATCCCGCGTGACGAGCGCCCGGCTGTTCATCCAGGACGAATGGCGGATCAACCGGCGCTGGGCCGTCAACCTGGGCGCATCCGGCGAACGACGCCGCTACCAGCTGGTCGAGGGCCCGGCCAGCAACCGTCCGCGATTCGACCTGTGGTCGCCGTCGGCGCACGTGTCGCACCGCGTCAAGGGCAATCGCAAGCGCCAGCTCAGGGCTTCGCTGGCGCGCAGCTACCAGGCGCCCTTCTTCGACGACATGCTGCTGCGTCCCACGATCAATCCGTATGCGCCTTGCCCGGCACAGGGGCTGTGCGGACCCAATGGCATCGACCTGGCCGACAGCAGCGGCAATCCCGCCCTGCGGCCGGAACGCGCGCTGGGCCTGAACCTGTCGTATGCACACGGGTTCGGCCGCGACAGCGAGCTCAGCCTGGAACTCTACGCGCGCGACATCAGCGACAAGAACGGTCAGGAGATCGCGCTGGTGGACGTACCCTGGGCCAGCACGCCGCGCTACGTGATCCGTCAGGCCAACCTGGGCCAGGCGCGGATACGCGGCCTGGACCTGGAAGCGCGCCTGGCGGGCAAGGATTTCTCGCCCACGCTGGCGAACCTGGAACTCTCCGGCAGCATCGGCCTGGCCGATTCGACCCTCAGCGACCTGCCCGGTCCCGACAACCACATTGTCGGGCAGTCGCCCTGGCACGCCAAGCTGGGCGGCAGCTACGCGCTGCAGTCGCTGCCGCTGAAACTGGGCTTCGATGCCAGCTACCTGCCCGAGGACTGGGTGCGCAGCAGCGCCAGCCAGCGCATCTACGAATCGAGCCGGCGCACGCTGAACCTGAATGCGAGCTGGAACGTCAGCAAGACCACGGTCTTGCGGCTCAACCTCGACAACCTGCTGGCCAGGCGCAAGGCCCGCATCGACGAATACCTGGAACAGGACAGCACCGTCCGGCTCTCGGCCTGGAACGCGAACCACGCGCGCATCGTGGTGCGTTTCGAAACCAGTCTATGATCCGAAAAGGAAGCACATGAAAAAGATACTCGTCCTCTGCCTGCTGGCCAGCGCGATGTCGGGCGTTTCGGCGTCCGGTCCATTCGTCGCCAAGGAATGCATGCGGCGCTGCGCGGAGGTCAGCCCGATACCCGAGCACAAGGCGTGGTTCGATCAAAAGATGGCCGAGCTGCGCCAGAAGAAAAGCCAGGAAACCGATCCGAAAGCATTGAAACGGCTGGCTGAAGAAGAAGAGGACCTGCTTGCGGATCTCGAGGACAAAGGCGAGCAGTTCTGCAGCCACATTTGCGAGGAATAGCGCCAGGCCGGGATGAAAAAACCGGGGCACGCAGCCCCGGTTTCTCGTATCACGCAATACAGCGGATTACAGGTGTACCGTAATCTGCGGCATCAGATCGTCGAAGGTACGGCCATTGCCGTTCTCGCCGATCGCATGCATCTTCCACTCGCCGTTGTGGCGGTACAGCTTGGCCATGATCTGGGCCGAGTGCGTGCCGGTCACCGACAGGTTGAAGCGCGCAACCTCTTGCTGGTTCGCGGCATTGATCAGGCGGCAGTACGCGTTCTCGACGGTCGAGAAATTCTGGCCGGTGAAGCTGTTCACCGTGAACACCAGCGCCTTGACGTTTGCCGGCACGGCGTTCAGGTCGACGCTGATCTGCTCGTCGTCGCCATCGCCGGCGCCGGTGCGGTTGTCGCCCGTGTGGACGATGCTGCCGTCACGGCTCTTGAGCTGGCGGAACCAGACCGTGTCGATCGCATTGTTCGATTCGTCGAACATCACTACCGAGGCGTCCAGGTCGACGGCCTCGGACTTGCCGCCGCCGAAACCGAAGAAGCCCTTCGACTTGATCGCATCCCAGCCGAGACCCATGGTGACGCGGCTCAAACCACCGCCGCCTTCCTTGTCCAGGGAAATCTTCTGTCCCTTTTGCAGATTGACTGACATCGTTATAGCTCCTTATTTTGCGGGCGCCTGCATCCAGGCCTTGAATGCAGTACGGTTACGCGAACAGACATAGACCTTGCCACGACCCGAGAAGCGCAGGACCATGCCCTCGCCGCTGGTCTGGCTGTTGATCAGGTTACCCAGGAAGCCGCCGCTGGTGCCGGTCGTGATCGAGATCTCGTAGCGCAGGGTGCTGTCCCAGCACACCACGTGCGAGTTGTCGATGATCGCGTCCTTGCCCGGTTCGACGTCGAGCACCGACATGGAACCGAAGCCCGACACCACCACCTGGCCCTGGCCGCTCGTCTCGGTGACGAAGAAGCCGCCGCTCTGCGCAAACAGGGCGTTGCCCAGGCTTTGCGTGCGGACCTTCAACTCCACACCCGAGGTGGCGGCGACAAAGGCGCCATCGCTGATGATGTAGTTGTTCGGACCGACGTCGACCACCTGCATCGCACCCGGCAGCGTCGGCGACAGCAGGCAGTCGCCCTCGCCGCGGGTCGCTTCGATGTGCTGCTGGAAGAACGACTCGCCGTTGGCGAAGGTGCGCATCAACGCGCTACCGAGTCCACCCTTCATCTTGCCCTTGAGATCGAGGGTCGATTCCATCATCACCATCGCGTCGGATTCGCAATAGATGGTCTCGCCCTGCTTCATCGACACATGCAGGAAGGGATCGACGTCCCCGGTCACGGTAAATACTGGCATTTGGCTCCCTTTCATGAGGCGGTCCCCAACGGACCGCCCCTACATTACCTTAAACGTTCACGCCGTAGTTGCGGGCGAGTGGCCCCAGGCCGCCGTTGAAGCCCTGGCCGATGGCGCGGAACTTCCAGTCGGCGCCGTTGCGGTAGATCTCGCCGAAGATCATCGCCGCTTCGGTCGAGCTGTCTTCCGACAGGTCGTAGCGGGCGACTTCCTGGTTGGTGGTGTTGTTGACGCAGCGGATGAAGGCCTTGCCGACCATGCCGAAGTTCTGGCGGCGCGCTTCGGCGTCGTGGATGGTCACGCCCAGCACGACCTTGTCGATGTCGGCCGGCACCTTGGCCAGGTCGATGGTGACGAATTCGTCGTCGCCTTCGCCGGCGCCGGTGGTGTTGTCGCCCGAGTGGACGATCGAGCCGTCGGCCGATTTCAGGTTGTTGTAGAAGATGAAGTCGCTGTCCGAACGCACCTTGCCGGACGTGTTCAGCAGGAACACGGCGCCGTCGAGGTCGAACGCTGCGCCGTCGGTGGCGCGAGTGTCCCAGCCGAGGCCGACTTTCAGCGAAGTCAGGCCTGGCGCTTCTTTCGACAGGTTGACGTTGCCGCCTTTTTGCAGACTGATTGCCATGATGAAAATCTCCTAATAAATGAACACCGGTTGCAAACGCAGCGAGCTGGTGTTCTGCCGCTCGCCGCGGATCCTGCACCGCTCCCGGCGGGAGCGGCTATTCATCACACGCCGCTTTCCAGCGCCGCGTGCTTTTTCTTGTACTGCAGCGAACTCCACAGCGAAGCCAGGATGAAGGCCACGCCGACGCCGCCGGTGATCAGCTCTGGCACGTGCCACTTCATGCTCGCCAGCATGATCACGGCCAGGATGCCGATCGCGTAGTGCGCGCCATGCTCCAGGTAGACGTATTCGTCCAGCGTGCCCTTGCGCACCAGGAACACGGTCATCGAACGCACGAACATCGCGCCGATCGCCAGGCCCAGCATGATGATCACGACGTCGCTGGTGATCGCGAAGGCGCCGATCACGCCGTCGAACGAGAACGAGGCATCCAGCACTTCGAGGTACAGGAAGCCGCCGATACCGCCCTTCTTGACCGCGTCGCCGACGCTGCCGCCGTCCGACTCGCTCTTTTCCAGCATGCTGCTGAGCATATCGACACCCACATAGACCAGGATGCCCCACATGCCTGCGATCAGGACAACCATCTTCTGCGCTTCGTCAACATAGGTCATGCTGAACAGCAGCGCGGCGATTGCGATCATCACGGCAATCGAGGACACCTTGCCCAGCGCGCCAATCTTTTGCTCGAAGTTGCCCAGCCAGTGGGTTTCCTTCTCGTCGTCCAGCATGAAGTTCAGGAACACCAGCAGCAGGAACATGCCGCCGAAGGCCGCCACTTCGGCGTGGTGGTTGGTCAGGTGGGTCGAGAACGCCTTCGGATCGGACAGCGCCAGGTTCCACACTTCCATGGCGCCCAGGTCCGCAGCCACGGCCACGATCACCAGCGGGAACACCAGGCGCATGCCGAACACGGCGATGATGATGCCGACGCCCAGGAACAGCTTGATCCAGAACTCGTCCCAGCCCTTGAGCACCGAGGCGTTGACCACGGCATTGTCGAAGGACAGCGAGACTTCCATCACCGACAGGATGGCGGCCACGCCCAGCGCGGTGATCGCGCCAGCCATGCCGCCATGCTCGTAGCCCCACCAGGCGGCCAGTGTCAGGCAGACTGCGGTCACGATGAATGACCAGGTAAAGTACTTCATTAGTTTTTCCCTCTTATAAGTTGTATGCCAATGGTGTCGGCCGATGCATTGTAGCCGCTGGCAATATATTGAAAAAGCGAAGATAATCGAAATATTACTTCCGAAAAACAGAAGACATGAATCACTCGCCACCCAATTTTCGCCACCTGTATTACTTCTGGGTGGTCGCCAAGGAAGGCAGCATCACGCGCGCCGCCGAGCGCCTTGGCCTGGCGATCCAGACTGTCAGTACACAGCTTACCCTGCTTGAGCAGGCTTTTGGCAAGGCATTGTTTAACCAGCAAGGCCGGCGCCTGAACCTGACCGAGGCCGGCCGCCTGGCGCTGTCCTATGCCGACCAGATCTTCCTGCTCGGGGAGCAGATGCAGGAAGCGCTGGACGCCTCGGACAGCGCCCGCATCCGGCTCGCGGTGGGCATCTCGGATTCACTGCCCAAGTTCACCGCCTACCGCCTGCTCGAGGTGACCACCCAGCTCGCCATCCCGGTGCGCCTGGTCTGCCATGAGGACGAGTACGAAGCGCTGCTGGGCGACCTGGCCCTGCACAAGCTGGACGTGGTGCTGACCGACCGCGCGGTGCCGACCGGGACCACCCTGCGCGTGTTCAGCCACCTGCTGTCCGAGAACGAGATGTTCGTGGTCGGCGCCCCGGCCCTGGCCAGGAACTACCGCAAGGATTTCCCGGCCTCGCTGCACGGCGCCCCGATCCTGCTCCCGACCCGCAACAATGCCCTGCGCGGCAAGATCGACGACTGGTTCGAACGCCACGCGATCCGGCCCGACGTGGTCGGCGAGTTTGAGGACAACGCCCTGCTGAACACCTTCGGCCGGCGCGGGCTGGGCCTGTTCTTCACCCCGGCGGCGCCGGTGGCCGACATCAAGATCCAGCTCGGCGCCGAGCTGGTGGGCCGGGTGCCCGAGGTGCGCGAGCACTTCTATGCGATCTCGAACGAACGCAAGATCAAGCATCCGGCGGTCGAGGCCATCCTGGCCGCCGTGCATAAGGAATCCCTCAGCGCGGAGTAAAGACGGGCCAGGTTGTACAATGACCCTTGGCTTTGCCTTTTGTTAATACAAAACCAGTATGGAAAACATTTTATTCCTCGTTCTCGCCTTCTTCCTGGTGGCGCTGAACGGCTTCTTCGTGGCGGCCGAGTTCAGTATCGTCACGCTGCGCAAGACCCGCGTGCGCGCGATCGCCAAGACCACGGGCCTGCGCGGACGCATCCTGACCAAGGTCCACGGCCAGCTCGACGCCTACCTGTCGGCCTGCCAGCTCGGCATCACCCTGGCCTCGCTGGGCCTGGGCTGGGTCGGCGAACCGGCCTTCGCCAGCCTGCTCGAGCCGGTGTTCGCCTTCCTCGGCGTCACCTCCGAAGAGTTGATCCACGGCGTGTCCTTCGTCGTCGCCTTCTCGGTGATCTCGTTCCTGCACATCGTGGTCGGTGAGCTCGCGCCCAAGTCGCTGGCGATCCGGCTGCCGGAATCGGTGGCCTTGTGGTGCGCCATGCCGCTGTACGCCTTCTACTGGGCGATGTACCCGGCGATCTACGTCCTGAACGCCAGCGCCAACACCGTGCTGCGCATGGCCGGTCTGGCCGGCGCCGGCGGCCACGACACCCATTACTCGCTCGACGAGCTCAAACTCATCCTGCGCACCAATACCAACACCACCACGCCGGGCGAGAAGATCACCCAGGACGACCGCAACATCCTGGCCCAGTCGCTCGACTTCAGCACGCTGCAGGTGTCCGAGCTGATGCGGCCGATCAACGAGGTCAGCGCCCTGTACGCCAGCCGCTCGCTGGAAGAAAACCTGGAAACCGTGCGCCGCAACCGCTTTTCGCGCTACCCGTATTTCGATGAAGAAGGTGAAGAGGTGCTGGGCATCATCCACCTGAAAGACCTGTATTTCGCGCTGCAGGCGGGCCGCCCGGTCACCGACCTGACGCAGTTCCTGCGCCCGGTCGAGTCGATCTCGGCGCGCACCCCGGCCCAGGACATCTTCCGGCGCTTCCGCGGCGGCGCGCCGCACTTCGCCCTGATCGGAGAGAAGGGCAAGCGCCCGGTCGGCTTCGTCACCCTGGACAATCTGCTGGGGGCGATGGTGGGCGAGATCCGCGACGAGTTCCGGATGAACGAAAACGACTGGCTCAAGCAGACCGACGGCACCTATATTGGCAAGGCCAGCCTGCCGATCTTCTCGCTCGAACGCCTGCTCGGCATCGACATCGACAACGAGCAGATGGGGCTGGAAGACGTGGAATCGGTCGGCGGCCTGCTCATGGAAAAACTGGGCGATATCCCGAAGCAGGGCCAGCGCATCGGGTTCCCGCATTTCGACGTGTTCGTCAAGAAAATGAACGGGCCACGCATCTTGCTGGTCAAAGTCATACCGCAATTGACCCGCACAAATGAGAACGACGAGCGCGACTGAGGCTTTCCACCCTTATTGCATGACCGCTTTTGCTGACTTTGCAGCTGAAAAATGTTATTTTCAGTGCATGGGGTGCCGCATACCAATTAGAAGGCATTAAATGTCCGTCAAGACTCGCAACAACGTCCATGTGACCGGCCAAGGAGCGGCCACGATGGTGTTTGCCCACGGTTTCGGCTGCGACCAGACCATGTGGCGCTTTCTCGCGCCCACCTACCACGACCGGTTCCGCGTCATCACCTATGACCTGACGGGTTGCGGGGGCTCCGACCTGGCGGCCTACGACCGCGCCAAATACGCGTCGCTGCACGGCCACGCCGACGACCTGCTCGAGATCGTGGAGGAATTCGCCACCGGACCGGTCGTGGTGGTCGGCCACTCGGTCAGCGCCATGATCGGCATGCTGGCCACCATCGCGGCGCCCGGGCGCTTCGCCGCGCAGGCCATGATCGGCCCTTCCCCCTGCTACATCAACGATGGCGACTATGTCGGCGGCTTCAGCCGCGAAGACATCGGCGAGCTGCTCGACACCATGGACGCGAACTACCTGGGCTGGGCGCAGAGCCTGGCCCCGGCCATCATGGGCGCCCCCAACCGGCCCGACCTGCGCGAGGAACTGACCAACAGCTTCTGCCGCAACGATCCCGAGATCGCGCGCCATTTCGCCTGCGTCACCTTCCTGTCCGACCACCGGACCGACGTGGCCAGGTCGAGCGTGCCGGCCCTGGTCCTGCAGTGCAGCGACGACCTGATCGCGCCGCGCACGGTCGGCGAATGGCTGCACCGCAACCTGCCCAGCAGCAGCCTGGCCGTGATCGACAACGTCGGCCACTGCCCGCACATGAGCGCGCCGACCGCCAGCTCGCGCGCGATCGACGTCTTCCTCGCGCAGACGCTGCGCTAGCCTTCGATGAACGCCGCCCTGCCCGCCGTCGATGCCTTTTATGAGCAGGCGGCGTGCGGGCTGCTGGCGACCGATGCAGCTGGCATAATCGTGCGCGCCAACGCCACCATCCACGCCTGGCTCGGCGCGCAGGCCGATGCCCTGACCGGCAAGCTGCGTTTCTGCGACCTGCTATCGGTCGGCGCCCGCCTGTTCCATCACACCCGCTGCGTGCCGCTGCTGCAGCTCGAAGGCGCGGTGAACGAGGTCCAGGTCGACCTGCACACGCTGGACGGCCGGCAACTGCCGGTGCTGCTCAATATCGTGCGCCATCCCGGCGCCGATGGCGGCTGGCTCGACCACTGGGCCGTGTTCAGGTCGACCGGACGCCACGCCTACGAACACGCCCTGCTCGGCGCGCGCAAGGTGGCCGAGGAAGCGCTCGAGGCGCAGCGCGCGACCGACCTGCAGCTGCAGGCGCTGAACCTGCAACTGACGGCGGCCGACCGCCGCAAGGACGAATTCCTGGCCACCCTGTCGCACGAGCTGCGCAACCCGCTGGCGCCGATGCGCAGCGCGGTCGACGTCTTCAAGCTCAAGTACGGCAGCAACGCCGACGAGCGCCTGCTGCAGGCCTTCGACCGCCAGTTGCGCCACCTGACGCGGCTGGTGGACGACCTGATGGACGTCTCGCGCATCACCCAGAACCGCATGCGGCTGCGGCGCACGCCGATCGACCTGGCGCCGCTGGTGCGCGGCGCGGCCCAGGACATGGCGCCGGCCATGGCGGCGGCGCGCCATACGCTGCGCCTGTCGGTGCAGGATGCGGCGCTGGTGGTCGACGGCGACGCCACCCGCCTGGCGCAAGTCGTCATCAACCTGCTGGCCAATGCCGCCAAGTACACGCCGGATGGCGGCCTGATCGACGTCGAACTCGCCTGCGCGGACGGCCACGCCGAGCTGCGCGTACGTGACAACGGCATCGGCATTCCGCCGGACGCGCTGGGCGCGGTCTTCAATATGTTCGCCCAGCTCGAACCCGCCCTCGACCGGGCCAGGGGCGGGCTGGGCATCGGGCTGGCGCTGGCGCGCGGCATCGTCGACCTGCATGGCGGCGCGATCCTGGTCGAGAGCGCCGGGTCCGGCCTGGGCAGCGAATTCACGCTGCGCCTGCCGCTGGTCGCCGGCTGCGCCGCGCCGGAAGCGACGGCGGCCCCGAGCGCGCTGGTCTCGCCCAGGCGGGTGCTGGTGGTGGACGACAACTTCGATACCGCCGAGACCATGGCGCTGGCGCTGGAACTGTTCGGCTGCGAGACGCGCATGGCGCACACCGCGGCCGCCGCGCTGGAAGTGGCAGCCGAATTCGCACCCGACGTCGCCCTGCTCGACATCGGACTGCCCGACTACAACGGCTACGAACTCGCGCGGCGCCTGCGCGCCCTGCCCCGCGGGCTGGACACGACGCTGATCGCCGCTACCGGCTGGGGCCAGGACAAGGACCGCACGCTGGCGCTGGACGCGGGCTTCGATCATCATTTGACCAAGCCGATCGATTTCGAGCAGCTGCGCTTGCTGCTACGATGAGCGCTTGTGAACTTCCGGCACGATCCATGACCATCCAGTTTTCGATGCTTCCCCGGCTGGCGGCAGGCCTGTTGTGCCTGGCTTCGCTGGCGCACGTGAGCGCGGTCGCCGCCTGCGAGCGGCGCTATCCCGAAGCCAACAAGGACGACCGCACCCGCCACGTCGCCCTGTCGGCCCGTTGGCCGGACGCGCAGATCCTGCAGAACTTGCGGCTGCAGATCGACCGCGCCGAGGTCAAGCAGACCGAGAGCAAGGACGCGCTCAAGACCGAGTATGGCTACTTCGGGCGCGCGGTAACGATCACGCGTTCGGTGAAGGATGGTGTCGAGGTGCAGCTGCTGGAAACAGGCAGGGACAAGCTGGTGTGGAAGCTGGGCAGCTGCTGAGCTGCTAGCCCGGCGCGGTCTCGTCGTCATGCTTGACGATCGGATCCTCGGTCCCGGTCCACTCGCTCATCAGGGAATAGCCCACCGCTAGCAGCACCGGCCCGATGAACATCCCGACGAAGCCGAAGGCGATCACGCCGCCCAGCACCCCGAGCAGGGTGAGCAGGAACGGCAGGCTGCTGCCGCGGCTGATCAGCATCGGCCGCACGACGTTGTCGACGCCGCTGATCAACACCGTACCCCAGATCGCCATGAAGATCGCCCAGCCGGTCTCGCCATGGGCGAACAGCCACACTGTGGCGCCGCCCCACACCAGCGGCGGGCCGAGCGGGATCAGGGACGTCAGGAACACCAGCACCGACAGCAGCGGCACCGCCGGCACGCCGGCAATCGCAAACCCGACCGCCGCCACCAGCGCCTGGGCCAGCGCCGTGCCCAGCAAACCGTACATCACGCCGCGCACGGTCTGGCTGACCGTGTGCTGGATCGATTCGGCGCCCTCGCCCATTACCTTGCGCATCGTCACCGCGATCACCGCCAGCAACGCATTGCCGTCGCGGTACAGGAAGAAGCTGACGAAGGCCGCAAGGCTCATCTGCACGACGCCGGTGCCCAGCATGATCCCGCCCGCCACCAGCCAGTGACGCGCCGGTTCCAGCATGCGCTGGGCCAGGGACAGCATCTGCTCGCGGCTGGCGATCAGGTCGTGCAGGTAGTCGACCAGGGTAGGGCCGACCAGGGGAATGTCGGCCAGCCAGGCGGGCGGCGCCAGTTCGCGGTGCTCGATCAGCAGGCGCAACTCGCCGAAACCGCGCGCCACGTCGTCGGCCAGATTGTAGGCCACCATCGATAGCGGGATGATGAACAGCAGGGTCAGGGTGAGCGTCATCGTCAGCGCCGCGATCGTGCGCTGGCCGCGCAGCTCACGCAGCAGGCGCAGGTACAGGGGCCAGGTCGAGATGGCGACCGCGGCGGCGAACAGGATGGCCGGCAGGAAGGGACGCAGGACGTAGAGGCAGCCCAGCGTCAGCAGGACGACGATGGCGATGCGGGTGTAGTTTCTTCCTGGTCGCGCTTCCATGCCGTCCTGTGCCGATGGTGTTTACACCATCATAGCAGTTGGCGCAGGTCGTGGGCGATGAGCGCCGGGCCCTGGCCGTGGCGCACGAACAGGCGCAGCCGGCCCTGCTTGTCGAACACGAAGCTGCCGGCCGTATGGTCCACCGTGTAGCTGCCCGGGTCGGCGCCCGGCACCTTGGCGTAGAAGACCTTGAATTCCTTGGCCACCTTGGCCGTCGCGGCGGCGTCGCCGTACAGGCCGACGAAGCGCTGGTCGAAGGCCGGCACGTAGTGCGACAGCAGCTCCTGGGTGTCGCGCTCGGGGTCGACGGTGATGAACAGCACCTGCACGTCGGCGCTCGACGGGCCCAGTTCCTTCATCACGGTGGCCATCTCGGCCATCGTAGTCGGGCAGACGTCGGGGCACTGGGTGTAGCCGAAGAAGATCACCACCACCTTGCCCTTGTAATCCTCCAGGGTGCGCGGCTTGCCGGTATGGTCGGTGAGCGCAAAACCCTTGGCGTAGTCGACGCCGGTGACGTCGGTGTTGTGGAAGGCCGGCGGCTTGTCGCCGAGTTTGTCGCAACCAGCCAGCAATGCCACGGCCGCGAATCCGAGTACGCCCAGGATTTTTCTCATGTCAGAACCTGAAGTAATGGTCGACCAACAAGGCCGCGAACAGCAGCGACAGGTAGACGATCGACCAGGTGAAGGTCTTGCGCGCCGCCATATCGCTGTAGTTGCGGTGCACCCGCCACGCGTGGCGCAGGAAGATGGCATTGAGCGGCACCGCCGCCGCCAGGTAGATCAGGCCGCTCATGCCGACCGCGAACGGCAGCAAGGTGGTCGCGGCCAGGCCGATCGTGTACAGCCACACCTGCAGGCCGGTGAACTTCATGCCGTGGGTGATCGGCAGCATCGGCAGGCCCGAACGGGCATAGTCGTCGCGGCGGTACATGGCCAGCACCCAGAAGTGCGGCGGGGTCCACATGAAGATGATCAGCACCAGCAGCCAGGCTTCCATCGGCACTTCGTTGGCCACCGCGGCCCAGCCCAGCGCCGGCGGCATCGCGCCCGACAGGCCGCCGATCACGATGTTCTGCGAGGTGTTCGGCTTGAGCAAAAGGGTATAGATGAAGGCATAGCCGACGAAGGTGACGAAGGTCAGCCACATGGTCAGCGGATTGACGAAGGCGTACAGGATGTACATGCCCAGGCCGCCCAGCACGAGCGAAAAGGTGATCGTCTGCGACTGGCTCAGTTCGCCCGATGCGGTGGCGCGGCGCGCGGTGCGCGCCATGCGCGCGTCGACCTCGGCCTCGACCAGGCAGTTCACGGCGAAGGCGGCGGCGGCCAGCAGCCAGATGCCGGCCGTGCCGGCGACCAGCGTCTGCCATCCCGGGAAACCGTCGGTGGCGAGGAACATCCCGATCACGGCGCAGAACACCGCCAGCTGCGTCACGCGCGGCTTGGTCAGGGTCCAGTATTGCGAGAACCGGCTCGAGGTTTTAGGGATGGCTGTCTGGATCGTCATCTGGGGGCGCTAGCAGACGCGGCAACTTCTGGCGCCGGGGTGGCGCGGGCCGCGTCGAGTTGGAACTTCACCCGGTAGTTTAACATGGTCACCAGAATGACAAGCAGGGCCGCCCCGGCGTTATGCATGACGGCGATCGCCAGCGGGAAGTCGAAATACACGGTGGCGATGCCGGTGAACAGCTGCACGACCATTACCAGCAGCAGCCGGCGCGCGGTCTTGCCCACTTCCGGCAGGTGCCAGGCGCGCCAGGCCGCCAGGCCCAGCACCAGCACCACCGCCAGCGCGAACGCCCGGTGCACCCAGTGGATCGCCACCAGCGCCGAAAACGGCAGGTAATGCCCTTCCTTGGTCATGCCCAGCTCGCGCCACAGGTGGAAGCCGTGCTCGAAATCGAGGTCCGGCACCAGCGCGCCCTGGCACAGCGGGAAGGTGTCGCAGGCCATGGTGGCGTAGTTGGTACTCACCCACCCGCCAAGCGCGATCTGCGCCGTCAGGACGATGGCGGCCAGCAGCGACAGGATGCGCAGGCCGCGCAGGCGGCGCACCAGGTCAAGCCCACGCGCCAGCAACGGCGGTTTCAGCAGATAGTCTTCGCGGCAGCCCATCCAGACCAGCATCGCCAGCAGCATCATGCCCAGCAACAGGTGGATGGTGACGATCACCGGCTGCAGCTTGAGCGTGACGGTCCAGGCGCCGAAGGCGCCCTGCACCAGCACCGAGGCCAGCAGCGCCAGCGGCATGCCCGGCTTGAAGACCTCGTTGTGGGTGCGGCGCCATTGCTTGACCGACGTGAACAGCAGCGCCAGGATCAGGGCGCCGATGCCCATCGCCAGGTAGCGGTGGATCATCTCGATCCAGGCCTTGGCGACCGTCACCGGGCCAGTCGGCATCGCGGCCTCGGCGGCGGCGATGTGTTCGTGGGCCAGGAAGGGATTCGCTTCGCCATAGCAGCCCGGCCAGTCCGGGCAACCGAGGCCCGAGTCGGTCAGGCGGGTGAAGCCGCCGAACACGATCAGGTCGAAGGTCAGGAACACCATCACCCACACCAGCTTGCGGTATTTATTGGGGTCGGTCGACATCCAGACGATCGCCAGCGGCAGGCTGGCGACGAGCAGGCCCATCAGGAGCAGGTGAAGCAGTGAAGACAGATCCATGTATTTCTTTTAACTGTGACTATGAAGCTCAACCTTGGAGGCTCAACCGATCGACGAGGCCTTGAGCAGCTTGGCGATGTCCTTGTACACGCGACCCGGTTCCGGCTGGTAGGGGAAGCGCATCATGAGGTTGCCGAGCGGGTCGATCAGGTAAATGTGGTCGCCCATCTTTTGGCCGGATTCGACCGGCAGCCATTGCGCCACCGTCGCGGCGGGCGCACGCAGCAGTTCCATGCCGTCGTACTCGCGCATCAGCACGGTGTCGAGCGGCTCCTTATCGGTGATCAGCCAGACCCGCTCCATGCGTTCCATGTTCTTGCCCTGCATGGTGCGCCACTGGCGCATCGCATACAGCTGGCGCTGGCATTCGTCTTCGCAGACGCCACCGCCCACGCGCAGCATGACCCACTTGCCCTTGAGATCGGCCAGGGTGCGCGGTTTGCCGTCGAGCGTGGTGGTGGCCATCTCGGGGATCGGCAGGCTGCGCGCGTCGAGGATGGTGCCGTAATTGGTGCGGCCATCCGGCTTGACGATATAGAAGGTGATGTACGACACGATGATCGGCAGCGCGCAGATCAGGAGCACGATCATCAGCTTCATGCGGCCGCGACGGCGCGCTGCGTTGGGGTCGCTCGGAGGTTTTGGGTCAGCGATTTGTTCTTGAGCCACGTCGGAATCCCGTTATCACATAAAAAAGTAGGGCCAGCGCCGCCAGTGCGTACCACTGGAAGGCGTAGCCGCGGTGTTTGTCGATGCCCGCATCGGGCGCGGGCCAGTTGCGGGCGAGCGCGTCGCGGCGGCCGGCGGCCTGGGTCTGCTGCACCAGGAAGGGCTGCAGCTTCAGGCCGCTGGCAGCGGCGAGGGCCTCGGGCGTCAGGTTCTGGACCATGGCGCCGGGCGCCAGCGGGGCCCCCTCACCCAGGTCCATCACCTTCCCGGCGCCCGATACGATCCGGCCCTTGAGCAGGAGCGGGCCGGCGGGCGTGGCGAACGCAGGCAGCTTGCCATATTCGGCCCCGGCGGGCCGCGGCAGCCAGCCACGCAACACCAGCACGTGCGTGTCCGAACCCGCTATTCTAAACGGCATTGCGAGATAGAACCCGGACTGGCTTCCCATGGGCCGATTGGCGAGGAAGACCGGCCAGCCGGCGACGAACTCGCCCTGCACGCGCACGCTGCGGAATTCGGCGTCAGGGCCGAACCGGGTGGAGGGGGCGAGATCGAGCGGCGGCTCGGCGGCGCGCGCCAGCTGGCGCGCCTGCAGCTCGGTTTTATAGGCGGCCCGGCCCTGTTGCCAGTTGCCGAGCAGGATGCCGATGATGGCCACGACCACGGCCGCGGCAAAGGCGATGGGGCGAAAACGGAAGCCGAACCGCATTACAATGAAGCCTCAACCTTTCGCAGGTCCACCATGAAAATCTTCGTCGCCATCGCCTTCGTCCTGATCCTGGCCAGCCTTGGGTCGGCCCTGTTCTTCCTGATGCGCGACAAGGGGCGCAGCAACCGCACCGTCAATGCGCTGGCGATGCGGGTCGGTTTGTCGATCGTCCTGTTTCTGTGTTTGCTGGCGGCCTACCAGTTGGGGTGGATCGCCCCAACCGGCTTGCGTTGAACCTTACAACCAGTAGATGACCACGTACAGCCCCAGCCACACCACGTCGACGAAGTGCCAATACCATGCGGCGCCTTCGAAGCCGAAGTGGTTGTCCGCAGTGAAGTGCCCTTTCATGACACGATACAGGATCACCGCCAGCATGATCGCACCCATGGTCACGTGGAAGCCGTGGAAGCCGGTCAACATGAAGAAGGTCGAGCCGTAGATGCCCGAGGTCATCTTGAGGTTCAGGTCGCGGTAGGCGTGGATGTATTCGTAAGCCTGGAAGCCCATGAACACGGCGCCCAGCAGGATCGTCGCCGCCAGCCAGATCGCGGTCTTGTTGCGATGCCCGGCGCGCAGCGCGTGGTGGGCGATGGTCAGCGTCACGCCCGAGGTCAGCAGCAGCGCGGTATTGATGGTCGGGATCGGGAATGGTCCCATGGTGCGGAAACCGTCGACGATATTGGCCGGGCCGGTATTGCCCCACTGGGCCGAGAAGTCGGGCCACAGGATCTGGTGGTCGAGGTCGGCCAGCCAGGGCATCGAGATCGCGCGCGCATAGAACAGCGCGCCGAAGAAGGCGCCGAAGAACATCACCTCA
The DNA here is from genome assembly GCF_008014745.1 of Massilia arenae. GTDB lineage: Bacteria > Pseudomonadota > Gammaproteobacteria > Burkholderiales > Burkholderiaceae_D > Telluria > Telluria arenae. The sequence goes on along the minus strand of NZ_VPFD01000004.1, from coordinate 28,029 downwards.
GAGAAAATAAACCAGCTCATCGACCAGCGGTAGGACAGGTCGATGCGCTTGCCGTAGAGCCCGGCTTCGGATTCGCGGATCGCGTCGCCGAACCAGAAATACAGCACCACCAGCATGGCGGCGATGCCGGCCAGGCACACGGCCGGCGCCCACGACATGCTGTTGACCCAGCCGGACGCGCCGGCCATCGTCACCAGCATCGAGATGCCGGCCAGCAGGGGCCAGCGCGATGGGCCGGGGACGTAATAGTAAGGCGCGGTGCCTGGGGAACTCACTGGTGACGAACTCATGTCTATCTCCTCTGTGATTCTATTATTGTGCGTCTGTGCTGATTACCTTGGGTCCCCGCCTTCGCGGGGACGACGTGCAAACTATACCGATGAAACAGCGAACCTTACTGCCAGCATGATCAGGCCGATGAAGATCGCGACGCCGATCAAGCCGGCGATGATGACGTGCACCGGGTTCAGGTTGGCGGCATCGTTCTCGTAGTCCTTGCGCTTGCGTACGCCGAAGAAGGACCAGAACACGGCCTTCATGGTGGCGAGAAAATTCGCCTTGCGCTGGTGTGGCTTATCCATTCTTTCCCGATCCGGGTGGCGCTGCCGCCGCCTTGAACGCGCCGCCGATCTCGAAGAAGGTGTACGACAGCGTGATGTTCTTCACTTCGCGCGGCAGCTTGGGGTCGATGAAGAACACCACCGGCATCTGGCGCGCCTCGTTCGGCCCCATGGTCTGCTCCTGGAAACAGAAGCAGTCCACCTTCATGAAATGCGGCGTGGCCGATTGCGGCGCATAGCTCGGGATCGCCTGGGCCTTGACCGCCCTGCCCTGGGTGTTGACCACCTCGTACATGACGGTGGCCAGCTCGCCCGGATGCACGTCGATGCTGCGCGTGGTCGGGCGGAAGCGCCACGGGCCCTGCGAATTGCCGTCCAGCTCGATCGTGATCGTGCGCGACCTGTCGACCTGAGTATTGGTCGGCGCGGCGACGAACTCGCCCTTCTGGGTCAGCACATTAATACCGAGCACCTCGCAGACCTGGCGGTACACCGGGATCAGCGCATAGCCGAAGCCGAACATCCCGATCGCCACCACCACCAGCTTGCCGAGCATGGTGCGATTCAAGCGTAGCAACTTGCTGCTCATGGCCGGCCTCAGCTCAACAAGGTGAACTTGACGAACACGCTGACAAAGAAGAACAGCGCCAGGCCGCCGACCAGCAGGGCGGTCCGCAGATTGTTCGGTTTGCGCGCGCTCATCATTTCACCAGCGGTGGATGCTCGAAGGTGTGGAATGGCGCCGGGCTCGGCACGGTCCACTCCAGGCCTTCCGCGCCTTCCCACGGCTTGGCCGGGGCCTTGGCGCCGCCGCGGATGGTCGGCAGCACCACCGCAAACAGGAAGTACACCTGGCTGAAACCGAAGCCGAAGGCGCCGATCGACACGATCATATTGAAGTCGGTGAACTGTACCGCGTAGTCGGCATAGCGGCGCGGCATGCCGGCCAGCCCCAGGAAGTGCATCGGGAAGAAGGTGATGTTGAAGGTGATGAGCGACAGCCAGAAGTGGATCTTGCCGCGGCCTTCAGGATACATATGGCCGGTCCATTTCGGCGCCCAGTAATAGAAGCCGGCGAACAGCGCGAACAGCGAGCCGGCCACCAGCACGTAGTGGAAGTGGGCCACCACGTAATAGGTGTCGTGGACCTGGATGTCGATCGGGGTCACGGCCAGGATCAGGCCGGTGAAGCCGCCCATGGTGAACACGAAGATGAAGCCGACCGCGAACAGCATCGGGGTCTCGAAGGTCATCGAGCCCTTCCACATGGTGGCGACCCAGTTGAACACCTTCACGCCGGTCGGCACCGAGATCAGCATGGTGGCGTACATGAAGAACAGCTGCGAGGTCACCGGCATGCCGGTGGTGAACATGTGGTGGGCCCAGACGACGAACGACAGGATCGCGATCGAGGCGGTGGCGTACACCATCGAGGCGTAGCCGAACAAGGGCTTCCTTGCGAAGGCCGGGATGATCTGCGAGACGATGCCGAACGCCGGCAAGATCATGATGTAGACCTCGGGGTGGCCGAAGAACCAGAAGATGTGCTGGTACATCACAGGGTCGCCGCCGCCGGCGGCGTTGAAGAACGAGGTGCCGAAGTGGCGGTCTGTCAGGGTCATGGTGATGGCCCCGGCCAGCACCGGCATCACGGCGATGAGCAGGTAGGCGGTGATCAGCCAGGTCCAGCAGAACATCGGCATCTTCATCAGGGTCATGCCCGGCGCGCGCATGTTCAGGATGGTGACGATGATGTTAATCGAGCCCATGATCGACGAGGCGCCCATGATGTGCATGGCAAAAATCGCCATGTCCATGCCGACGCCCATCTGGGTCGACAGCGGCGCATACAGGGTCCAGCCGGCCGCGGTGGCGCCGCCCGGCACCAGGAAGGAACCGGCCAGCAGCAGCGCGGCCGGCGGCAGCAGCCAGAACGAGAAGTTGTTCATGCGCGCGAACGCCATGTCCGAGGCGCCCACCTGCAGCGGCAGCATCCAGTTGGCAAAGCCGACAAAGGCCGGCATGATCGCTCCGAACACCATCACCAGGCCGTGCATGGTGGTGAGCTGGTTGAAGAATTCGGGACGCACGAATTGCAGGCCGGGCTGGAACAGCTCGGCGCGGATCATCAGCGCCAGCACGCCGCCCGAGAGCAGCATGATGAACGAGAACCAGAGGTATAGCGTGCCGATGTCCTTGTGGTTGGTGGCGAACAGCCAGCGGCGCCAGCCGTGTGGATGGTCGTGGTGCTCGTCGTGGGCGTGGTCGTGGCCGTGTTCGTGATCGTGGCCGTGGTCGATCGTCGTGGTGCTCATGTCGTTACCCCTGCATTATTTGCGTGCGGCCAGGACTTCGGCCGGTTGAACGATATTTTCCGCAGCCTTGTTCGACCAGGTATTGCGGGTATAGGTGATCACGGCGGCGATCTCGGTATCGGACAACTGTTTCCACGCCGGCATTTCGGTCGGGAACTTGCCGGACTTCTGGCCGTTGAGCAGGATGTCGATCTGGTGCGCCTTCTCGCCCAGCACGTTCGGCGAACCGTCCAGCGCCGCGAACGCGGCCGGCACGCCCTTGCCGTTGGCCTGGTGGCAGGCCACGCAGTTGGCGGCGTAGACCTGCTCGCCGCGGACCTTGAGTTCGTCGATGGTCCAGGTCTTGGTCGGATCGTCGGCCAGGGCCGCCATTTCCTTTTGCTTGCCTTCGACCCAGGCGGTGTACTCGGCGTCGGTCACGACGCGCACCACGATCGGCATGAAGGCGTGGTCCTTGCCGCACAGCTCGACGCAGTTGCCGCGGTAGACGCCGGTCTTCTCGGCGCGGAACCAGCCGTCACGCACGAAACCGGGGATGGCGTCCTGCTTGATCGCGAACGCCGGAACCGTCCAGGCGTGGATCACGTCGTTGGCGGTGAACACCATGCGGATTTTCTTGTTCACCGGGACCACCATCTCGTTGTCGACTTCGAGCAGGTAGTTCTCGGTGCGCGCCTCGGTGGGCTTGACGCCCGGCTCGCCGATCTGGGAGCGCGGGGTTGACAGGTTCGACAGGAACGAGATGCCTTCGCCCTCGCCTTTCAGGTAATCGTAGCCCCACTTCCACTGCATGCCGGTGGCCTTGATGGTCAGATCGGCGTTCGAGGTGTCCTTCAGGGCGACCACGGTCTTGGTCGCGGGCAGCGCCATGCCGATGACGATCAGGAACGGCACCACGGTCCAGGCGATCTCGACGGCGGTGGATTCGTGGAAGGTGGCGGGCTTGTGGCCCAGCGATTTGCGGTGCTTGAACACCGAATAGAACATGACGCCGAATACAGCGACGAAGATCACCAGGCAGACGATCATCATCCAGTTGTGCAAACTATAGATGTCGGCGCCGACGGCAGTGACGGGGGCCTGCATATTGAGCTGGTGCTCGAGAGGCCGGCCTGTGATCGGCTGTTGCTGCGCCAGGGCTGGCGTGGCGCCGGCTACTGCGAGTACGGCAAGGCCGTACAGCACGGCCTGAAGTCGCGTTGCATATGTCATGTATTGTCCCCAACCACCCTAAAAATAAGAATATTTTTAAACGGGCCCAGCAATTTCGTGAACGAACCGTGCCCGCTCCTACTGATCGCAGAGGGCTTGCCGGGTCGTCCCGCGAAATTGCGCTGCGGAATGGTGGGAAACCATCTCGCCCACCTGGCAATACGTTGCTGCCAGGGTGGACGACTCTACGACTGCTGCAATTCTTTTTTCTACTTTTCGTCTGAATCTGCCGCTTTTTTAAGCGATTCTATTGGCCGGACGAAAAAAATAGCAATTGATTATATCTAAAGCACTAATTTTTATTCAAGGAAAATCGGGCTTATTGCCATATAAGCCATGCAAGGTGGATATCAGGGCTTGCGGGGCTGGAAGCGCACGATCGATTCGCCGGTTGCCGTGGTGCGCGGCGCCGGGCGGAAGGCGTGCCCGTAGATGACTTCGAACGTCAGGCTGAGCTTGCCGTCCGGGCGGCGTTGCGCCTCGAGGGCGTCGAGCATGCGCTGCCAGGCCGCGCGGCCGATCAGGCCGCGGCGGCGCGATTCCAGCGGATTGCCGCCCAGTGCCCGCACGTCGGCCAGCAGCGCCTGCGGTGTGTCGTAGGTGACGGTGATGCGCTCCATGTCCATGACGGGCGTCGAGAACCCGGCCGCGACCAGCTGGTCGCCGAAATCGTGCATGTCGACGAAGGGCAAGGTGTGCGGGTAGGCATCGAGCGCGGCGAAGGCGCTGCGCACCTCGGTGAAGGTGTCCGGGCCGAAGCAGGAAAACATCAGCAGGCCCTCCACCCGCAGCACGCGGCGCCATTCGGCGAACACGCGGTCGGGCAGCGGGTGCCAGTGCAGCGCCAGGTTCGACCACAGCAGGTCGAGCGAGTTTGGTCCGAACGGCAGGTTGCCATAGTCGCCGCACAGCACGTCGACACCGGCCTTGGCCGGCATCAGGCGCGTCAGCAGCTGATTCAGCGCGCCGCCCTGCGCCACCGGCCCTTTCGCCGCGCGCGCCATGGCCCCTGCCCCATCGAGGCCCAGGATCTGGGCAGCCGGATAGGTCTTCTGCAACAGGGCCAGGTCGGCGCCGGCGCCGCAACCGGCGTCCAGCACCTGCTTCGGAACGAGTTTGACGAGACTCAGGCGCTCATGCATCCGTGCGGCGATCTCGCGGCGCAGGAAATCCGATGGCGCGATGCGTTCGGGACGCGCAAACAGCTCACGCACGCGGGACAGGTCGATCGGGGCGCTCAGCCTGGACGAGGATTGAGGAGAAGCCATGGGATGCAAGTCGAGATGAGATAATGTTGGCAGTTTAACCGGTTGTGGGAAGTCAAGCCGATGCTGGACCTTCGCGCACTGCCCGGCCGCCTGCTGGGCGCCATGCTGCCGTCCGCCTGCGCCTTGTGCGGAGGCTATTCGGGTCGAGCCGTGTGCGCGGCCTGCGAGCAGGCCTACGTCCTGCCCGTGACGCGCTGCCCGTGCTGCGCCAATCCGGTCGGCGCGCCCGATCTCGGCCGGCATTGCGGCGCCTGCCTGGCAGCGCAACCCGCCTTCGACGCCACCGTGGCCGCCTGCGATTACGCGGCGCCGCTCGACAGCCTGGTGCTGCAGCTGAAATTCGGGGCCCAGCTGGCGCTGGCGCCGTGGATGGCGCGCGTGCTACGGGATGCCGTCGCACTTGCAGCGCCAGGGTTGCCCGACCTGCTGTGCCCGGTGCCGCTGGGCTCCGCCCGCCTGGTCGAGCGCGGCTACAACCAGGCGCTCGAGGTGGCGCGGCCGCTGGCCCGCGCCTTGCGCGTGGCCGTAGCGCCGCGGCTCTTGCAGCGGGTGCGGGAAACACAGGCGCAGTCGAATGCCGCGCCGGGAGAACGCAAGAAGAATGTGCGCGGGGCGTTCGGGGTGGACGCCATGTGCGACGTACGCGGGCGCCATGTGGGCGTGGTCGACGACGTCATGTCGAGTGGGCATACGCTCGACGAAGTTGCCGCCGTCCTGAAGCGGGCCGGCGCCGCGCGCGTCACGAACTTCGTGTTTGCGCGCACGCCGCCGCATGCATGAACTACCACTGAGATCACTGAGGAGAAAGTACCTTGTTTCACGTCGTCCTGGTCGAACCAGAAATCCCGCCGAATACCGGCAATGTGATCCGCCTGTGCGCCAACGCCGGCGCCCAGCTGCACCTGATCGAACCGCTCGGTTTCCCGCTGGACGACGCCAAGATGCGCCGCGCCGGACTGGATTACCACGAGTACGCCAATATGAAGGTGCACAAGGACTGGGATGCCTTCCTGGAGGCGGTCAAGCCCGATCAGTCGCGCATGTTCGCGTTGACCACGCATGGCTCGTCGCCATTCGCCGAAGCCAGCTTCCAGGCGGGAGACGTGTTCGTGTTCGGACCGGAGTCGCGCGGCCTGGCGCCGGCGTTTCGTGAAACCTTCCCCGCGGCACAGCGCATCCGGCTGCCGATGCGGCCCGATAACCGCAGCCTGAACCTGTCGAACACGGTGGCGATCGTGGTGTACGAGGCCTGGCGGCAGAACGGATACCAGGGCGGGGCATAGATGTCAGCGCGCGCGTCGGTAGTGCATGGCGACCGCACCGTTAAGTAGTGGTTTCGCCGAGATCAATTCAAGCCGTCGCGTCCTGCCTAGTCCGCTCTCATACAGGGTCGGGCCGTGGCCGGCGATCCTGGGATGGACGAGTAGCTTGTACTCGTCGATCAAGTCCAGCCGGTCCAGCTCAGTCGCGAGCTTGCCGCTACCGAGCAGCACGCCGTTTGGCGTCGCGTCCTTGAGCTGCTGTATTCCCGCACGCAGGTTGCCGGCGATGTGGTGGCTGTTGGTCCAGGGGAAGTCGCTTCGTGTCGAGGACACCACGTACTTCGGCTTGGCTTCCAGCTTGAGCGCCCACTCGCGCATCGCTGGCGGTGCTTCCATAGCGCCCGTGGCGACCGCTGGCCAGTAGCCCTCCATCATCTCGTAGGTGACGCGGCCCCACAGCATCGCCCCACTCTCGTCCATGAGACGGGTGAAGAACGCATGTGTCTCGTCGTCGGCGATTCCTTCCTGGTGGTCGACGCAGCCGTCCAGGGTGATATTGATACTGAAGGTTAAGAGTCCCACCATACCCTCCGCATTACGCCAGGCGCGCGATCGACTCCGAATGCTCGGGCCAATCCCGCTTGAGGACGCTCACATCCCCGATCTCGAATTCTTCGAACTCGAAGCCCGGGGCTACTGTACAACCCACCAGGCTGTAGCCCTCGTGCTCCTCGCATTGCGCGGCGAACCAGCGCCCGGCAGGGACCAGCGCCTGGAACTGTGCGCCCTCGTGCCGCAATGGATTACCGAGCCTGAGAACACTGAGTCCTCCATGTGGTTCCAGGACGTAGATTCGAATCGGCACACCTTCATAAAAATGCCACATCTCGTCCGACCGAATCCGATGCCATGTCGACCTCTCCCTTCCGCGAAGAAGGTAATAAATTGCAGTCGAGGCAGAACGGCTTGCTGCGTCCTCCTCCCTGTTCACACGGTGTTGACTGCGGTAAGTCTCCCTGAAGTGCCCTCCTTCCGGATGCGGCATCAGCGACAGCAGGGAGATCAGATTGTCAGAACTGGTTTCAAGCGTCATGGGAGGCTCGCAGGTCAAGAGGTAGCAGTTTCTCGAAAGGGTATATTCCAACAAAGAATAAACCCAAATTCAGGCCCCGCCTTCGCCAAAGGCACCGGCACGAAACGCCAGCGCGCAAAAGCGTTCGCCGATCAGGCGGTGCGCCTCTGCCTCGGGATGCAGCTCGTCGGGCAGCGGATAACGCGCATTGTCCTCCGGGCCGTAAAGCGCACTGCCGTTGAGGTAATGGATATTCGCATCGGCCGGCGCCCGCTGCTGGACGATCTTCTGCAACTGCTCGCGGATCACGCCCAGGGTCAGCTTGCCCTGCCGGCGCTCGGCATCATTGCCCATTGCCCGGAACAGCAACTTGCCCTTTTCCAGCGCCTTGCCATCGAACATGGTCGGGCCGGGCGTCGTTTCATGGATCGGACACCAGGTCGGCGAGATCACCAGCAGAGGCGTCGTCGGATGCCCTTCCCTGATCGTATCGAGAAAACCGTGCACGGCCGGTCCGAAGGCGCGCAGCCGCATCGCATCCGTGTTGACGAGGTTAATCCCGAGCTTGAGGCTGATCACGTCGGCCGGCAAGTCGCGGATCGTGCGCGCCGTGAACGGGTCCAACAATGCGCTGCCACCCAGGCCCAGATTGAGCACGTCGACGCCGGCCAACTGCGCGGCCACGGCCGGCCAGATGCCGGTCGGGTTGGTCGCGTTGGAGCCCTGGCTGATGGAGCTGCCATGGTGCAGCCAGCGGCGCCTGCCCGATGCAGCAAGCGGGGTCACCGGCGCATCGGCATCCAACGCCACCAGCTCGGTCGTCTCGTCATGTGGCAGCCAGATCTCGAGGGTCTTGTCGCCCGGCGGCAGGCCGGCAAAGCGCAGCCGCTGCGGTTCGCCCGGCCGCATCGTCGCCGCGCCGGACAGCATGTCGATGTCCATGATCTTGCCGCCCGGCGCGCTGGCCTGCTGCGCCAGATGGCCGTCGACGAGTAGGTCATAGATGCCATCCGGGCGCGGCGCCATGGCGCCGTAGCGGCGCTTGGTCGGCAAGACGACCAGTTCCACGACCGTCGCCGCAGTGTGCAGCGCCAGGCGCACGCCGGAAGGCTGCGCCTCCACCATCGCCAGTTGCGGATCCTGGTACTGGGCGCGTGCCCAGGCCGGCAGGCGGTGCGGCAGCAGGCCCGCTTCCGTGCGCTCGAGTTCGACGGCGCCATGGACCAGTTCCGGCGTGATCGGTGAATGGAAGGACAGCGTCATCACGATATTCCTCGGAGAATTTTTGCAGCGCTCATTATAAGGACCTCAGCGTTGACACCGGCGGCGTCGATGCGTAGTTTGCTCATCCATTGCCCTGCCCTGGAGATCGCGCTTGCCCAGATCGCCGATGCCCACTCGCCGCCGCCTGGTGCTCGCCCTCGCCTCGCTCGGCCTGCCCGCCCTTGCCCGCCAGCCGGTGGTCAACGACGCCACGCAGCTGAACCCGGTGAATGTCGAGCGCATCCTGGTTCCGCGCACGGTGGACCAGATCGCGGCCGCGCTGCGCGCTCACGCCGGCCCGGTCTCGATCGGCGGCGCCCGCTACAGCATGGGCGGCCAGATCGCCGCCGACCGTTCGCTGCATCTGGACATGCGCGGCTTCGACCAGGTAGTGCGCTTCGTGCCCGCCGAGCGCAGCATCACGGTCCAGCCGGGCATCACCTGGCGCCGCATCCAGGCCGTCATCGACCCGCACGACCTGGCGCTGCAAGTGATGCAGTCGTATGCCGATTTCACCGTCGGCGGCTCGCTCGGCGTCAACGCCCATGGCCGCTACGTCGGGCAAGGCCCGCTGGTGTCGAGCGTGGAAGCGATCCGCCTGTTGCTGGCCGACGGCACGCTGCTCGCCGCCAGCCCCACCCGCAACAGCGAACTCTTCTACGGCGCGATCGGCGGCTATGGCGGCATCGGCGTGATCGTGGAAGCGACCCTGCGCCTGGCCGACAACGGCCCGCTCGAGCGGCGCTCGCAGGTGATGCCGCTGTCCAGCTACCGCCGCTTCTTCGAAGGGCGCATCGGCGCCGATCCGGACGCCGTGATGCACAACGCGACCTTGTATCCCGACGATTACACGCTGGTGCGCGCCGTGACCTTCTCGCGCACCAGCCGCGCAGTGACGCTACCTAACCGCCTCACCGCCACGGGCGGCGACTACCGCATCGAACGCCGGCTGCAGGAAGTAATCTCGGCTTCGCACTGGGGCAAGGAGCTGCGCCGCCGCATCCTCGAACCGCTCCTCTATTCGACCGACGCGGTCGAGTGGCGCAACCACCAGGCCGGCCTTGACATCCATTCGCTCGCGCCGCTGGCCGGCGCCGGGACCGCCTACGCGCTGCAAGAGTATTTCGTGCCGGTCGCGGCGATGGAGCGCTTCGCCGGGCGGCTGCGCGCCATCCTGCGTCAGCACCATGTGAACGTGATCAACGTCTCGATCCGCCATGCGCGCAAGGACCCGGGCACGCTGCTGGCCTGGGCCCGCACCGACGTGTTCGCCTTCGTGCTGTACTACCGCCAGCAGACCACGCCGCGCGACCGGGACGCCGTGCGCGCCTGGACCCGCTCGCTGGTCGACGCCGCTACGGCGCTAGGGGGCTCCTACTACCTGCCCTACCAGATCCACGCGACCGTGGCGCAATTCCACGCCGCCTATCCGGATGCCGAACGCTTCTTCGCGCTCAAGCGCAGGGTCGACCCGGCATACAGGTTCCGCAACAAGCTGTGGGACGCGTACCATACCGGCTGATCCAACCAATGAAACGAAAGCCAACATCATGCTGATACGTGTCTTCACGACCGATGACCAATCCGAATCCACCCTGGCCATGGAAACGCAGGTCGACGCCACCGCGCTGATGACGATGGCACAACCGCGCGCAGCAGAGGCGCGCGAACGTGGCGCCGAATGGACCGCGGGCGCCATTCCCTTCTTCGTCCAGGAACTGGTCGATGCGCTGCAAGCCGGCAAACCCGGCCAGGAAATCGAGATGCAGGCGACGAACGCCGCGATGGCCGCATGGCTCTACGACTCGGTCCACGATGGCGTGAGCGCCGACATCTTCGCGCAGTGCGACCTGGTGTTCACGCTGTCGGAGGGCGGTGTGGTGCAATACGACCGCACGCCCGCCGCGGCAAGCTAACGGCCGGTCTAAGCGGACCGTGCGGCGGCTTCGCGCGCCAGTACGTTCAAGGCGTCGACCAGGCGATCCAGCTCTCCCGTCGTCGTGGTCAGCGCTACCGTGACGCGCACGACGCTCGTGCCTCCCACCTGGCGCTCGACCGTGAATATACCGAAGCGCTCCAGCAGCGCGCCCTGTACTTCGCGCGCCGCCATGCCATCGATCGTGAACGCCGCCAGCGCCGTGCCGCCGTCAAGCGGCGTCAGCAGGCGCAATCCCGGCAAGTCGGCTACACGCCGCATCCAGTAGCAGCGCAGCCAGTTCAGGCGCGCTTCCTTCGCCGCCACTCCGCCGAGCATCTCATGGACATCGAGCGAGCTTGGGGCCGCCATGATGGCGCTCACCGGCGGCATGCCCGCATGCAGGCGGCCGCGGATGTCGTCCCCGGCGTAATCGCGGTCGCCGAAATGCGGCTCGATCTTGTCCAGCTGCGAGGCGCGGATATAGACGAAGCCCAGTCCCGGCGGCGCGCCGATCCATTTATGCAGGTTGAAGCCGGCGAAGTCGACGCCAAGCGCCTGCACGTCCACCGCCACCTGTCCCAGCGCATGCGCGCTGTCGACCAGCACGTCGATGCCGCGTTCGCGCGCCAGCGCCACGATCTCGCGCACCGGCGCCTGCTGGCCATTGGCCGGATAGACCTGGGACAGCAGCATCAGCTTCAGACCCGGCGTGTCGCGGATCGCCGCCGCATAACGGTCGAGCAGTGCGGCGCGGCCCAGCGGCAAGGTGAATTGCAGTTCGACTGGACGCGCGCCGCGCCGCCCTTCGAGCCAGGCCATCGCGTAGCGCATGGCCGGATAGTCCAGGTTCGACCACAGCACGGCATCGCCCGGCTCCAACGCGCGATACTGCCCGATCAGCACTTGCATCGATTCGCTGGCGCTGCGCGTAAGCAGGATCTCGTGCGGTTCGGCGTTGATCAGCTGCGCCAGTCGCGCGCGCAGGGTTTCGGCGTGCTTGTGGCCGAACTCGCCGCGCAGGAAAGGACTCAGGTGAGTATTGGTATACCGAATCGCCTCCTCCAGCGCCTGCTGCACCGGCAGCGCCATCGCCCCGAAATAGCCATGCTCGAGATTGACGATGGCATCCGGCGCGCGCGGACACAGGGCGTCGAGATCGGTTGGCAAGGCAGGAAGCGTCGGCATGCCGGTCAGCCGCGAATCCGCGCCACCAGCTTGGTGGTCGAGCGGTCATGCTCGAAATCGATCGCCACCGCCCGGCCGCCATAGGCCAGCACGGCCTTGCCTTCAGGGATCTGGTCCATCACGTAATCGCCGCCCTTGGCGTAGATGTCGGGCCGGCCTTCCTGCACCACTTCCAGCGCGGTGTCCTCGTCGAACTCGACCACCAGGCTCACCGATTCCAACGCCGCCAGCACGGCCATGCGGTCGGCCAGCGTGTTGTGCGGACGGTCGTCGCCCTTGCCCAGGCGCTTGACCGAGGCATCGGTGTTCGCCGCCACCACCAGCGATCCTCCCAGTTCGCGCGCTTGCGCCAGGTAGGTCACATGGCCGCGGTGCAGGATGTCGAACACGCCGTTGGTCAGCACCACTGGTTTCGGCAATGCGGCGATACGCGCAGCCAGCTCGGCGCGCGTGCAGATCTTGTTTTCGAATGAAGGCATGAGTCAGGAATAATGCGAAAAATAAAGCGAATGTCAGTGTTTCGGAGGTTCGTCGTCAGGTTCTTCGTCGATCGCCATCGACAGCTCGGCAGGCCGCGCTGCGCCGCCACCCGGTTCCCGGCGCTCGCCCGACAGCTTGATCTGCAGGCGCAGGCCATTGGCCGAGTCGGCATTGCGGATCGCCTCGTCATAGCCGATCAGGCCCTTGTTGTACAGATCAAACAAGGCCTGGTCGAAGGTGCACATGCCCAGTTCGCGCGACTTGTGCATGATCTCCTTGATGTTCTGGAAGTTCCCCTTGAGGATCATCTCGCCGATGGTCGGCGTGTTCAGCAGGATCTCGATGGCCGCCTTGCGGCCCTTGCCATCCTCGGTGCGCACCAGGCGCTGCGAGACGATGGCGCGCAGGTTCGACGACAAATCCATCAACAACTGATTGCGCCGCTCTTCGGGGAAGAAGTTGATGATCCGGTCCATCGTCTGGTTGGCGTTATTGGCGTGCAGCGTGCCCAGGCACAGGTGGCCGGTCTCGGCGAAGGCGATCGCGTGTTCCATCGTCTCGGTATCGCGGATCTCACCGATCAGGATCACGTCCGGCGCCTGGCGCAGCGTGTTCTTGAGCGCGTGGTGCCACGACAGCGTATCGACGCCCACTTCGCGGTGCGTCACCAGGCACTGCTTGTTCTTGTGGACGTACTCGACCGGGTCTTCCACCGTGATGATGTGGCCGGCCGAGTTGCTGTTGCGGTAGTCGATCATCGCCGCCAGCGTGGTCGACTTGCCGGAACCGGTGCCGCCCACGACCAGCACCAGGCCGCGCTTGGTCATCACCACGTCCTTGAGCACTTCGGGCAGGTCGAGCTTTTCGAAGTTGGGGATTTCGGACGCGATCGTGCGCACCACCATGCCTACGCTCTGCTGCTGCACATAGACGTTGACGCGGAAACGGCAGACGCCCGGCAGCGAGATCGCGAAATTGCACTCCATCTCGGCCTCGAACTCGGCGCGCTGACGCTCGTTCATGATCGACAGCGCCAGCGCGCGCGTCACTTCGCCCGTCAGGCGCTGCTGGCTGAGCGCCTTCATCGCCCCCTGATGTTTGATGCTTGGAGGAAAGTCAGCCGAGATGAAGAGGTCGGAGCCACCCTGGTGGTGCATCACCGTCAGGAGCTTGTGGATGTAGGCCTGGGCTTGTGCCGGGCCGAACGTCGAGGACATGCGGGCCTTTCAAAAATTGCAGCAACCTAACCTGCCGGGCAATTATATCGACTATGATTCTCGTTAAACTATTATTTCATGGCTAAAACGGGTCTGCCGCCCCGGTCCGTCGCCCCGGCGCCGGCCACGGTGCGCTACCCGAAACACATAAACATGACACTGACCGAGCTGAAATACATTGTCGCCGTCGCGCGCGCCAAACACTTCGGCCATGCCGCCGAGGCCTGTTTCGTGGCCCAGCCCACCCTGTCCGTCGCCATCAAGAAGCTCGAGGACGAGCTGGGCGTGACCCTGTTCGAGCGTGGCGGCTCCGAAGTCTCCGTGACGCCGCTGGGCGCCCAGATCGTGGCCCAGGCCGAGCGGGTGCTGGAACAGACCGCCGCCATCAAGGAGCTGGCCAAGCAGAACAAGGATCCGCTGGCCGGCCCGCTGCGGCTGGGCGTGATCTACACGATCGGGCCCTACCTGCTGCCACCGCTGGTGAAGAACCTGATCGACACCGTGCCGCAAATGCCGCTGGTGCTGCAAGAGAACTACACGCATAAACTGCTGGAGCTGCTGCGCCAGGGCGAGCTGGACGCCGCCATCATGGCGCTGCCGCTGCCCGACCACGGCATGTCGGTGCAGCCGCTGTACGACGAGCCCTTCGTCGTGGCCATGCCGCGCAGCCATCCGTGGGCGGGCCGCAAGGAAATCTCGGCCGAAGACCTCAAAAGCGAAACCATGCTGCTGCTGGGCGCCGGCCACTGCTTCCGCGACCAGGTGCTCGAAGTGTGCCCGGAAATGGCGCGCTTTTCGGCGCCGGCGGCCGGCAACGGCATGCAGCGCACCTTCGAAGGCTCGTCGCTCGAGACGATCCGCCACATGGTCGCCAGCGGCATCGGCCTGACCGTGCTGCCGCGCGCCTCGGTGGCCGATATGCGCGACCCGAACGGCCTCTTGAGCTATGTGCCCTTCCTGCCGCCGGCGCCGTCGCGCCGCGTGGTGATCGCCTGGCGCAAGAGCTTCACCCGCCGCGCCGCGATCGATGCGGTGGTGCGCGCGGTGGGCGAATGCCATCTGCCGGGCGTGGAAATGGTCATGCTCGAGGCTGCGGCATAGTCTTATCCAGCGTCACCAGGCCAGCATCCTCTCCCCCCTCGCCAGGACCCTCCGGCTGTTCCCGGGCGCCGGTCTGCTCCCGCGATAACACAATCTTCTGGGTCGGGAAGGCGAAGGAGATGCCGGCCGCTTCCAGCCGCTCGTGGATCTTCAGTAGCAGCGTCTCGCGGATGATGACTTGGGTGTCGAACTCGCCTACGTTGATGTACGACCAGACATCGATGTTGAAGGCCCGATCGTTGATGCTGCCCAGCCGCGCGCGATGGCCCTCGGCCATGTTCTTCTCTTCCGTCAGCACCTGCTGGACGATGGTGATCGCCTCCTTCAGCTTGGCCGACGGGGTGCCGAGCGGCACCGCGATGGTCGGGTTGAACAGGAAGCGGTCGCGCGCCGCAAAGTTCTCGATCTGGCGCGCCGACAGGTCGCCGTTGGGGATGGTGACGACGGTGCGCTCGCCGGTGCGGATGCGGGTCGAGCGAATGCCCACGTCTTCCACGGTGCCGACCACGTCGCCGACCTTGACGAAGTCGCCCACCTGCAGCGGCTTGTCGGCGATCACGGTGACGCTGCCGACCAGGTTTTCCACCGTCTTCTGGGCGCCCAGCGCCAGCGCGATACCGCCGATACCCAGGGCCGCAATACCGGTCGTGACGTCGATGCCGAAGGTGCCGAGGATGGCGATGCCAGAGAACGCCAGCAGCAGGATCTTGGCGGCGCGGCGCGCCAGCGTGATGACGGCCACCACCTGGCGCCGCTGGCTGCGCTGCATGCGCGCGGTGGCCAGCTCGGCGACCGCATCGATCAGGCGCAGGCCGAACCATACCAGGGCGATTACCGAGATGATGTCGGTATAGCGCAGCAGGGTCGTGCGCGCGACGATCGACACTGGCAGTTCTTCGGCCCAGTTGTAGAACAGGGCAACCGCGATCAGCAGGCTGGCCGGCGGCAGCGCCGCCTCCATGAAACGCACCAGGCCGTTGGCGCCCGCATCAGGTACCAACCTGCGCATGGCGGCGACGATCAGGGCCGCCACCGTCCACAGTCCGCCAAAGAGCAGCACCCCGAGCCCGACCAGCATCGCCCAGTCCTTCAGCGGCGCGCCGGCGACGACGAGTTCATTCTTGTCGGGCGCCTGCACCACCGGCTCCTGGCGCGCCGCCTGCGCGACCTGGTCGATCGTCTCGCGCGACACGCGCCAGACCTGGTGGTCGCCATCCTGCCCACGGGTCAGCAGGACCGGCACCTTCTTGTCCTGGATGGTCAGGACGCCGACATTTTCCTGCTCGGCCGGCAAGTCGTCGTCGATCTTGCCGATGGTCTCGTTCGACAGCGCGACGAACGGCGACAGCGAGCCGCCATTGTCCAGCAGCGCATGGAAGTTGCGCGCCTGGGAGATGGCATTGGTGCGCTGCCGGTTGGTCCCGGTGGGCGTATCGAGGTACTGGGCGGCGCGATCGTAATCGGGCTCGGCCAGGGCGGAGATCAGGCCCGACACCATCGAGCGCGGCGTCTCGCGCTTGAGCGCATCGGGAATGACTTCCTCGGCGGGCGCCGCTTCTTCGGCCTGGCCGGCGGCAAAGGCGGTCGGTGACAGCGGCGCCGCCAGGGCGATCAACAACAGGAACAGGAAACTGAACGAAGCACGCATAAGCAAGTCGACTCCTCTGACTGGGCATCTGGCTGATGCGGAACAAAAAACAGGGCTCAAAATGAAAACGGACATCCTATGTCCGCTTTCAGGCAAGTCTAGCATCCGGCAGAGTCCGCCCCTCGCACTATTGCCAGGCTTCTACCCTTATTCCACCCGCAACCCCGTCCAAACCGCGGCGAATGCCCATTTATCAGCCATCTCCGTGATGGCCTTGGCGGTGGGCTTGCCGGCGCCGTGCCCGGCCTGGGTCTCGATGCGCACCAGGTGCGGACGCGGCCCGGCATCGATGTTCTGGAGCGCCGCGATGTACTTGAAGCTGTGCGCCGGGACGACCCGGTCGTCGGTGTCCGCCGTCGTCACCAGGATGGCAGGATAGGGTTTGCCGGCGGCCACGTTATGGTAAGGAGAATAGGACAGCAAAGTACGGAACTGCGCCGCATCGTCCGGGTTGCCGAACTCGCCCATCCACAGGCGCCCGCCCGTAAAGCGGTGAAAGCGCAGCATGTCCATCACGCCGACACCGGGCAAGGCCGCCGCGAACAGCTCTGGTTTCTGGTTGACGACCGCACCCACCAGCAGGCCGCCGCCGGATTCCCCATGCACGGCCAGGCCGTCCGGCGTCACGATGCCTTGCGCGCGCAAGTACTCGGCGGCGGCGATGAAGTCGTCGTAGCTGGTCTGCTTCTTGTCGAGGCGGGCCGCCTCGTGCCAGGCCTTGCCGTACTCGCCGCCGCCGCGGATATTGGCGATCGCCACGATTCCCCCCTGCTCGATCCAGGCCAGCAGGCTGGGTTCGTAGTAGGAAATCATGCTGATGCCGAAGGCGCCGTAACCGTGCAGCAGGGTCGGCGCCGGTCCCGCGACGTCGCTGCGCCGGATGAGGAATAGCGGCACTTGGGCGCCATCGCGCGACGCATAGAAGCGCTGCTCGACCATGATGTTGTCCAGGTCGGCATCGACCGTTGGCGCCGCCCACACGCTGGC
The DNA here is from genome assembly GCF_008014745.1 of Massilia arenae. Classification (GTDB taxonomy): domain Bacteria; phylum Pseudomonadota; class Gammaproteobacteria; order Burkholderiales; family Burkholderiaceae_D; genus Telluria; species Telluria arenae. The sequence goes on along the minus strand of NZ_VPFD01000004.1, from coordinate 10,541 downwards.
CGTGTTCGCGGCCACGTCATAGCGATAGATCGTCGTCGGCGCGTTAAAACTGGTGAACAGGAAGAAGGCTTCGTTGTCGTCGGGATGGCCCTGGAAGCCGCCCGCGCTGCCGATGCCGGGCAGTGGCACGACACCATCCGCGCGGCCGTCCAGCGTGAAGCGCCGCAGCTGGGTTTTCACGTCGACCAGGTAGGTGCCGATCAGGCGGCCGCCGACCAGGCGCGCGTCGCCCAGCACGGCGCTGTCCTCGGCAATCAGGTCTTGCGGCACGGCGCCGGGGTCGGCCAGGTCGAGGGTCGCGATCCGGCGCCGTTCGGCGCGCCCGCTGGTCAGCAGGTACAAGGTGCTGCCGGCGTCGCCCACCGGCGACCATTCGGCGTCGAAGCCTTTGACCACGGTGCGCGGCTGCCAGCGTTCGTCGTGCAGGTCGATGACGACGAGGTTATTGGTCTGGGTGCCGGGCGTGGACGTGATCACCGCATAGCGTCCGCTGTCGGTCACCTCGACGAAGTGCAGCAACTCGGGCCGCTCGGGCGTCGCATACAGCAACCGGTCGCTCGACTGCGGCGTGCCCAGCGCATGGAAATAGACCGCGTGATTGGCAAGGGCGGCGTCGCCCGCCGTCGCTTCGGGATAGCGCGTGTAGAAAAACCCGGCGCCATCGGAAGCCCAGGCGATGGTTGTGAAGCGGGCCCAGGCCAGTGAATCGTCGAGGACTTTTCCGGAGGCGACCTCGATTACCCTGATGGTGCGCCAGTCGGCGCCGTCTTCCTGCACGGCGTAGGCGAGCAGCGCGCCGTCTTTCGACGGCGCCCACTCGGCCAGGGCCCGGGTGCCGTGGTCCGACCATGTATTGGGGTCGATCAGCACGCGGTCCGGGCCATCGACGCTGTCGCGAACCAACAGGGTCGCCTGGTTCTCGAGGCCGGGATTGCGCGTGTAGAAATAGCGCCCGCCCCGTTCGCGCGGGATCGTGAATTTCTCGTGATTCTGCAACGCTTCGAGCCGCGCGCGGAAGACCTCGCGCCCCGGCAGGCTCGTCAGGTGCGCACTCGTCACCGCGTTCTGCGCCGCGATCCAGGCCGCGACCTCGCCGTCGCTGCGCGCATCGCCTTCCAGCCAGCGGTAAGGATCATCGATCCGCTGTCCGTGCAGGTTGTCAAAGGCGTCGGTGCGGCGGGTGGAGGGATAGACGATGGAATGCATGACGAATCTCCTTATCAGGCAAGGACGGGATCGCAGATCGGCAGGGTGCTGGCCACGCGGATGGCGCGCGCCAGGCGATCGATCACGTCCTGGTTGGTGAAGGTTTGCCGCTGCTTCACGGCGGCGATGCTGATGGTTTCGTCGACCACGCGGATGGCGGCCATGACGGTCGCGGCGCACAGCCGCACCTCGAGCTCCCTGGGTGAGAGTTCCAGGCGCTCGGCGACGATCGCGGCCAGCGCGTCTTCGGCGCGCTGGGTCGCCATCAGCCAGGACGCGCGCAGGTCCGGCTCGTCCGGCAGCATGGCCAGCAGGCGCACGGCCAGCACGTCGTCGGCCAGGTCGGCGGGGGCACGCTCACTCCCCAGGCAGGCCTGTAGCCAGGACTCGATCGATGCGTCGCGCGGCCAGTCGCGCAGCATGGCGATGAAGCGCAGCGAGGTCGCATCGAACAGCGGCTCGACGCAGCTTTCCTTGTTGCGGAAGTAGCGCCAGACCGTGCGCTTCGACAGGCCGGCCGCCGCGGCGATGTCGTCGCCGCTGGTGGCGGCCACGCCGCGTTCCACGAACAGCCTTGCCGCATGGCGTGAAACCGCCATTCTTGCTTCGTCCTGCACTCCCATGATGCTCCATGCCTGTCACTTAGTGACGTTTACTATGTCACCAAGTGACAAGCCTGTCAAACACCCTGCCTTGGAGCTCAGTCGCGCTTGCGGCGGCGCGCCAGCAGCAGGCCCGCCATCAGCGGCAGCATCAGCGCCACAGTCGACGGTTCCGGCACCTGCGCCACGATCGAGAAGGTGTCGCCCGCCGACAGGCCGGTGGTGTCGAGCAGCCAGTCGCTGCGGCCGTCGAGCATGGTCGGATTGCCGAACAGCGTATCGGCTGTCTCTCCGTTGGCGAACTTGATGACGGCGTAGTTGCTCGAATAGCTGGCCTGGGCGCCGGAGAACGAGGACACGCTGCCCGGCGCTGCGTAGCCGATGCCCTGCAGGCCGAAGTTGAACTGGTGCATCGACAGGCCCACGAGGTTGCGGATGATGGCGTTGAAGCTGAGCGGGCCGGCCAGGTCGGCTTCTTCCAGAACGAAGTTCAGCGTAGTGGTGCTGAAGTCGACCAGGTCAAGGTCGAAGGACACGACGCCGGCTTCGCTGTAGTCGGTCACGATATTGGCGCCGCTGCTGCTCGTCAGGACGACGGCGCTGGCGGAGTGCGAAAAGGCCAGGGCGCTCAGGGCAACGGCGGTGGCGGCGACGAATTTGTTCATGCTCATGTTCGTTTTCCTTTTATAAAAAATGACGATTACAGCGGGCCCTTGGCCCACGGGCCCGAGATCGCGAAGGTCACGCCCGGGGTCTGGATGTTCACGAACAGGTAGCGGCCGGTCGGGTCGAAGCAGGCGCCGGCGAATTCGTTGCCGCGCTGATCTCCGGCGAGCGAAGGCAGCTTGCCGGCGCCCTGCAGCTGCGCGGCCGTCAGGTTGATATTGTTCTTGGCGAAGATGTAGGCGTCGCCGGCGCCGGTCAGGCCCATCAGGCGCTGGCCGTAGCCGAAGTGGTCGGTGATGGCGCTCGACGAGTCTTCGCAGATCAGGATCGCGTTGCGCGGGCTGACCGTCAGGTTGTCGCCCATATTGCCCACCAGCTGGCTCGGGCTCGAGTAGATGCATTTCAGGGTCTGGCGCGCCAGGTCGAGTTCCCAGATCGCGCCGCGGTTGACGTGGCCGCCCGAGGTGTCCATCACGTACATCTTGCCCTGGGCATACCAGATGCCTTCGCCGCGGTTCATGCGCAGCGCACCTTTCATCCAACCCTGCACGAAGGGGCCGGCGGCGCTGTTGATGGTCTCGCCGTTGAGGCCAACGCCGCTGCCGCGATTGGCGTCCGGATTGGCGATCGGCACCCACTCCAGCTCATAGGTATCGTCGACCGAGGCCACCGCCAGGTTGACGTTGTTGCGGCCCCTGACCTTGGCCATCTCGAGCACGCCGCCCATGGCCAGCGAACCGGGCGCGCCGGTCTTGACGTCGGGGATGTAGCGGTAGAAGCCCGACTTGCCCGAGGAATCCTCGGTCAGGTAGACGTTGCTGTTGTTCGGGTCGACGGCGGCGGCTTCGTGCGCGAAGCGGCCCATATTGACGATAGCCTGGCCGCTGACCTGCTGCGGATCGGCCGTCACCTCGAACACATAGCCGTGCTTCTTGCCGCCGGCGCTGACCGTGTCCGAGCCGATCTCTTCGCAGGTCAGCCAGGTGCCCCAGGGAGTGATGCCGCCGGCACAGTTCTGCTGGGTGCCGCCCAGGCTCGGGGTCATGCTGACCCAGTCGCCGTCGCGGAACACCAGGTTGGTCGTGCCGCCGCAGGAACGGTTGCTCGAGTTGCTGCTTACATTGCCGGTGTCGTACAGGCCATAGGCATTGATGAAATTGACAGCGGCACTGCCGCTGATTTCATGATTGCGTACCAACACTTGTTCCGTACTGCGACCCACCTTGCGCGTGACGATCACGCCCATGCCGTCGTGGCCGCCCGGGCAGGGACGGCCGTCGCTCATGGTGTCGCCGCGCCAGCCATAGCTCTTGTAGCTGAAGCCCGGCGGCAGTTGCAGCAGCGGCAGGCCGGTGGCCAGGTCGTTGACCGGGGCGATCGGGCCGTAGGGGCTGTCGACCAGGGCGGTCGCACCGTTGGCCGCCAGCGCTTCGCGGGCGTGCAGCGCGGCGAAGGCGCCGACGAAAGGCAGCGCGGAGGCGCCGGCCATGCCCTTGAGCAGGTTGCGCCGCGAAGGCGACATATCGTGTTCGTTCATTAGATGCTCCAAATTAGGATCGAGCCGGTGGTCCGGCGTCTGGTGTCGTTGGCGGCGCCCGTGCGTCAGGCCCGTCCTGTCCCTACCACCCCCGGTAGGACTGATGCATTAAAACAAACAAAAATGTCAAATCCATGACGATAAAATGACAACATTGATGCATTCGCGATGCAGTAAAGACGCGGTCGTGTCATGCAAAACCGATAGCGCCCGTATGCACAAGGCGACATAGCCGCCATGCCGCCAAAGGGGCTAGAATCGCTGCTTCCTGCTCAACAGTGCTTCTCTGACAAGACGCGATTCACCATGAACAAGCTGGCGCTCTATTTCCGCCTGGTCCGGGCCGACAAGCCGATCGGCATTCTTCTCTTGCTGTGGCCTACCCTGTGGGCGCTGTGGATGGCGTCCGGCGGCGTGCCGGACCTGCAGGTGCTGGCGATCTTCGTCGTCGGCACGGCGCTGATGCGTTCCGCCGGCTGCGCCATCAACGACTACGCCGACCGCGACTTCGACCGCCACGTCAAGCGCACCGTCGACCGCCCGCTCACCAGCGGCAAGATCAGCGGCAAGGAAGCGGTGATGGTGGCGGCGGTGCTGGCCATCGTGTCCTTCCTGCTGATCCTGCCGCTCAACGCGCTGACCAAGCAGCTGTCGGTGGTGGCGGTGGTGGTGGCCGGCACCTATCCCTATTTCAAGCGCTTCTTCGCGATTCCCCAGGCCTATCTCGGCATCGCCTTCGGCTTCGGCATCCCGATGGCCTTCGCCGCCGTGCAAAACCAGGTGCCGGCCGTGGCCTGGTGGCTACTGGTGGCGAACGTGTTCTGGGCCGTGGCCTATGACACCGCCTACGCCATGGTCGACCGCGACGACGACCTCAAGCTCGGCATGCGCACCTCGGCCATCACCTTCGGGCGCTTCGACGTGGCCGCGATCATGCTGTGCTACGGCGCCTCGCTGGCGATCCTGCTGCTGTGCGGCTGGTCGCTGGGCCTGCGCTGGTGGTTCGTGGGCGGGGTGGCGGTGGCGGGCTGCATGGCGCTCTACCACTACACCCTGATCCGCGATCGCGACCGCATGAAGTGCTTCAAAGCCTTCCGCCACAACAACTGGTTGGGGGCCGCACTGTTCATTGGTGTCGCGCTCGACTATGCATTAGGTTAATATTGTCCAAAAGGCATTCACCCACCACACACAAGAGGCCCACGATGATCGAAAAAATCCCGACCCAGACCGGCACCCGCGACCAACTGGTCAGCGACCTGAAGACCGTGATCCACGACGCCGAATCCTGGCTGCGCAACGGCGGCCAACTGACCGGCGAAGAGCTGAAGGCCGCCAAGGTCAAGTTCGAGCAGACCCTGGCATCCGCCAAGATCGGCCTGATTCACGCTGAAGAGACCGTTGTCGAGCGCACCAAGGTGGCCGCCAAAGCCACCGACGAATACGTCAAGGACAACCCATGGAAGTCGGTCGGCCTGGGCGCCGCCATCGGCGTCGTGATCGGCATGCTGATCGCGCGTAAATAAGATGACGATCTCCGCGACCGTCGGAAGGATAGGATCCAACCTGCTCGCCATGGTGCGGACCAGGTTGGAACTGGCAGCGATCGAGCTGCAGGAAGAGACGCACCGGCTGATCGGCTATCTGGCCTGGGGCGTCGCGGCCGCCTTTTTCGCGGTGGTCGCGGTGTTGCTGGCGATCCTGTTCGTGCTGGTCCTGTTCTGGGACACGCATCGCCTGCTGGCGATCGGCGGCATGACGGGGTTGTTCGCGTTGCTCGGCCTGCTCGCCTTCTTCAAGGTGCGCGGCGACCTGGTGACGCGTCCGCCGCTGATGGCCGCCACGCTGGCCGAACTGCGCAAGGATGCACAAGCCGTCAAAGGAGAGCCTGTCCATGAGCAGCAATGAAACCCTGGCGGCGCGCCGCCGCCTGCTGGCAGCCCAGTGCGCCGAACAGCGCGCGCTGATGGCGCATGACGTGGCGCTGCTGCGTCATCCGTCCGAACTGGGCGGCGCCCCCGGCTACGTGGCGCAGCACAAGACCGCCGTCCTGGCCGCCGCCGGCCTGGGACTGGGCTTTTTGGTCACCAAGCCGAAGTGGGTAGTCGGCGCGGTGACCGGCGCCCTGTCCGCCTACAAGCTGGCGCAGAAGGTATTGCCGGTGCTGGGCTGGAGAAAGTTCGAGATCCACTGATCCGGGTGCGCGTGAACGCGCCAACCGGGCCGCTGTCCAACCGGACGAGCGACCACGGTTGGAGGCGATATGCGCACACGAATCCTGCGGCCTGTTCTGGCGCTGACCTTCCTGGCACTGACCTTCCTGCTGCCGCTATCGGCGGCAGCCATGCAGGCGCAATCGCCTGACACACTCGCTGCGCGCGTGGACGGCGTCTATCGCGTCGGCGCCTTTTCCCTGTCCTTCTCCAATAACGGCCTGCGCATCAGCCATGCGGCCGAGCCGGCGCGCATCCTGTGGGCCAGCGTGCCCGGCCGCGCCTTCCTCGGCGCCGCCCAAGGCCAGGCCGACATCCGCCAGTTCGGCACGCCCGACGGCTCCTACCGCATCGATGACCGCCTGCTAGCGCAATGCCTTAGTCAGAGCATCGATGCGCTCGAGCCCGCGACCGACACGCTGGTCGTGCGTGGCCGCTTGCGCGGTCCGGGCTGCGACGTGGGCTACCGCCTCGCGTTCGACGCCGCCGGCGCCAACCAGCTGCGCTTCCGCCTGCAACTCGACGGCCCCCAGGCGGCGCAGCTGAACCGCAGCTTCCTGCGTCACGCCTCGAGCGCCGACGAACGCTACTTCGGCCTGGGCCAGCAACTGACCTGGTTCGACCAGAAGGGCAAGACCATCCCGGTGCTGGTGCAGGAACACGGCGTCGGCCGCGGCCTGCCCGGCTTCACCCAGCTGTTCGACCTGCTCGAAGGCGGCGGTGGCGGCAGCGAGGTGTCCACCGGCGCGCCGGCGCCCCACTACCTCAGTAGCAAGCTCAATTCGCTATTCCTCGAAAACACCGAGTACAGCATCTTCAATTTCCAGCATCCCGAGCGCGTGGACATCAAACTGTTCACGGGCGCGATGACGGGCCGCATCCTGTACGGCCGCACACCGCTCGAGCTGATCCGCGAGTACACGGCCTATGCGGGCCGCATGCCGCCCCTGCCGGACTGGGTCGGGCGCGGCGCCATCGTCTCGGTCCAGGGCGGCACCGACGAAGCCAACAAGAAGCTCGATACCTTCGAGCGCGCCGGCATTCCGCTCGCGGGACTATGGATCCAGGATTGGCCGGGCGTGCGCATCACGAACGCCGGCAAGCAGCTGTGGTGGAACTGGGAGCTGGATGAAAGCTACTATCCGCGCTGGGACGCACTGGTCGACCGGCTCGCGCGCCTCGGGGCCCGCATGCTGGTCTACATCAATCCTTTCCTCAGCACCGAGGCCGGCCACGACAGCCTGTACCAGCAGGCGCGCCAGGCCGGCTACCTCGTCAAGAAACAGGACGGCACGCCCTACCTGATCCGCAACACCAATTTCGATGCCGCCCTGGTGGACCTCAGCAACCCAGAGGCGCGGACCTGGATCAAGAATGTCATCAAGAACGAGCTCCTCGGCCGCACCCGCGCTTCCGGCTGGATGGCCGATTTCGGCGAGGCGCTGCCGTTCGATGCGGTGCTTGCCAACGGCAACGATCCCGCCGCTTGGCACAATCGCTATCCCGAGGAATGGGCGGCCGTGAATCGTGAAGCGTTGGCCGAGGCCGGACGCGAAGGCGACGTCATCGCTTTTCACCGTTCCGGCTTCACCCGCAGTCCGGGTCAGGGAACCTTGTTCTGGCTCGGCGACCAACTGCAGACCTGGGACGGCTACGACGGCATCCGCACCGCGATCGTCGGCATGCTGTCGGGCGGCGTGTCGGGCTTCAGCCTGCTGCACAGCGATACCGGCGGCTACAACGCCTTCGGCCTGACGGTGCTGGGCCGGCAGGTTCCCGTCATCGCGCGCAACAAGGAATTATGGATGCGCTGGGTCGAGCTCAATGCGTTCACGGGCGTGCTGCGCACCCACGAGGGGCTGAACCCGGCGATCAGCTGGCAGGTGGATAGCGATGCTGAAACCCTCACCCACTTCGCGCGCATGAGCAAGATTTTTCGGGCACTGGGTTTCTATCGCCAGGGGTTGATGCAGCAGGCGGCGGACAGCGGTGCGCCGCTCGTGCGCCATCCGTTCCTGGAGTTTCCTTCTGATCCGGCTACCTACGGGCTGCGCTACCAGTACATGCTGGGGTCGGACTTCATGGTGGCGCCGGTGGTGACGCGAGGAGCGCAATCGGTGCGGCTGTATCTGCCGGCCGGCACGTGGATTGAACTCTGGACTGGCCGGCCTTTCGAGGCCGGCGCGGGCGCCTGGACCGAGGTGGCGACGCCCTTTGGCAAGCCGACCGTCTTCTATAAGGCCGGTTCGGCCGCGGGCGAACGCCTGGTCACGACCTTGAAAGCGGAAGGCCTCTATTAGGCGCTCTAGACTACTTCGGAATAAGCATTTCAAACCCTTCGTGCTGCAGCCTGTCGCAAAACGCCGCACTACAAACTCAGCATCACTACAATGATTTCATTGTGACAACGCGTGAGAAGTCGTATGCGCTTCCTTGTCCTGACCACAGACTTAGGGGAATTAAAACAATGACAAACGCGTTAAGAAAAGTGGTGCGCTTTCTTACTGTCCCAATCCACATGCTGGCGGTGTGGCTGACGTTTCTAATCGTATTGTGGGCCACCCGGGGAGGCGCAGGGGGCGTTCCAGCGCTGTGCATAGCCATCGCCGTTGCCGGTATCCTGTGGTGGCGATCCACGCGTCTCGCATCGCGCCGCCGCGCCATTGTGCATGGCAGCCTCATGGTACTGGCCCTGGCTCCGGTGGCCTATGTCCTCGCGCCGCTCGCACCTTCGTCCCTGGCGCCGCTTTCTACCGATCCCTCAGCCGAGTTGTGGTCGACAGGACCAGGCCGTGCCGTCGCTGTGTATCGCTATCCGGCCGATGCAGTGCGCGCCAGGCATACTGCGCTTGTGTTCGTGCACGGCGGTCCAGGTGCGTATGTCAGGGACATCGATCGCGCCTTCTTCGCCGGTTTCGCGCGTGCCGGGTTCGACGTCGTGCTCTACGACCAGGTCGGTGCCGGCCGTTCCTCGCTCCTCAGTCCCGAGCACTATACGCACGACAACAACGTCAAGGATCTGGCCGCTGTGCTGGCGAGAGTGAACATGCCGACCGTCCTGGTAGCACAATCGTATGGCGCAACTTTGGTCACGTCGGCACTGGCTAATCTAGACGTACGCAAGCTGGTTACCCATCTCATCCTCACCGAACCCGGCAGCATCCCAGGTGCAGCATTCTCGTTGGATAAATCCATGTCGAAAAAGACGACCCATGCGCCCGACGCAACGCTTCCGCCAAGTGTAGCGGTCATGGGCAAGCTGTTAGCGCCGCGCGCAATGCTTGCGGCCTTCCTGCCGGCGGGGAACGGCCTGGCGTCACAGGAGGAGCTCATCAACAATTACACGCCGGACGTACAGCGCTTACTGGTATCCAATTCGTTCTGTAAAGGGGATACTGCATTGTTGAACAGCTTCCATCCTGGGCGTTTCAACCTGATCGCGAACGCCCGCATCAAGAACGATGCCGGTAAGGCAGCGACACCCGACTTGCACGACATGGCGGCGCCGGTAATGATGCTACTCGGCGAATGCAGCTATATCCCTCGAGGGCGCGCGATGGAATACTTCGGTGTCTATTCAACGGCACGCGCGCATCTAATTCCAGGCGTTGGACATATTGTCTGGGGTAACGCTCGTGGACAGGAACTCACACGCGACGCCATCGTCCGATTCGTGGACGGTGCGCCGGGCGTGTTGCCCAATGAACCGACACAGGCAACCGCGCGTCTATTCGTAGAGAATGGCAGGTGAGAAGACACAAAGGTCCGCACTGGGTCGGTTGCGGACTTACCCATGCTCGGTCCGAGCATGATATGCCGAACGGCTTTGTCAGGCGCCCTTAGTTGCTGCCCAGTTCTCCGTCCAGTTCACGTCCACGCGCCGCCGCCTTCATCGCCGCCACGATGGCCTCTTTGACGTCGGCCGCTTACAAGGCGGGTTCTGCCGCGGGCGAGCGCCTGGTTACGGCCTTGAGATTAGAGGGACTCTATTAAGCGTCCTTGGCTACGTTTAGCACCCCTAAATTCCCTGAGGTTGCCATGGATGCGACCTCCGAATACACTCAGACGTTTCGAACATCTGCTGTCGGCCAGAAGCGAATGCCAACCTCCCGCGACGCTATCTAGCATCTATCATGAGCTCGGCCGCGCGGACAACTCGATAGGATCGAAAAGTTGAATCGCCCCGGCTTTCGTGGAGGCCGGTTAGTGTGAGTCAGGCCGGGATGGCTTGACCGCTCAGTTGCTTGTAATAGTTTGCCTCAGCTTCCGCCGGCGGTATATAGCCGAGTGGTTCGAGCAAGCGGTGGTGGTTAAACC
>NZ_VPFD01000039.1 GCF_008014745.1 Massilia arenae | reverse complement strand
GCCCTTGATACAGGCTGGATTGACCACGCTGACATTGAAGCCCTCAGCGTGGAGCGTCGTGGCGATCGCCTCGTAGTAGACGCCGGTCGCTTCCATGCAGATGTGCAGCGTCGACAGCGACGCTTTGGAGTCGCGTAACCACGTCACCAAGGCCCGGTGGCCTGCAGAAGTGTTATCGAACACCTTTGCCTTCAACTTCCCATTGATCAGTAAAGCCAGGTCCAGCTTCTTCTTGCTGACATCAATTCCCAGCACATCATTACGTGTCGTATTCATTTTTGGCCTCTCTCGTATGCGGGCTCCACGCCGTGCGCGATGGCCCAAGATACCGTCCGGACTAACAAAATGAAACGGGCGGAGGCACCTATCTGACCCACGTGCTCAGCGGCACTCGAGTCGTTCGGCATCACTCCGCCCGACCGCTTCNTTACGTGTCGTATTCATTTTTGGCCTCTCTCGTATGCGGGCTCCACGCCGTGCGCGATGGCCCAAGATACCGTCCGGACTAACAAAATGAAACGGGCGGAGGCACCTATCTGATCCACGTGCTCAGCGGCACTCGAGTAGTTCGGCATCACTCCGCCCGACCGCATCATCGCCATCACAGACTAGCTCAGCTGCGGTACCTTCAATATACGAGAGTCGAATTAGCGGCTCATCCGCAAAAGTTGTCAAACAATTCGACTCTGACCCTAATTAGGATGGAGGGGTGGGTTAGACGTCGGCTTCGGCGCAGACGGGGACGTCGGTGCAGGGCAGGACCAGGCTGAATACGGAGCCTTCGCCGGGCTTGCTCGTTACGCGCAGTTCGCCGCCGTGCGAGATGGCCAGCTGGCGGGAGATGTACAGGCCCAGGCCGAGGCCCTTCGGCTCGCCATTGCGGGCCCCGCGCTCGTAGGGCTCGAAGATGCGCTCCAGGTCGGATGGCGCGATGCCCTTGCCCTGGTCGCGCACGTCGATCCGCACCAGGTCGCCACTGCGCTCGACGCTGACCTCGACCGGCTGGCCGCAGCCGTAGCGCAGCGCGTTGGTCAAGAGGTTGACGATCACCTGTTCGACGCGGAATTCGTCCCAGCAGCCGGTCACGCCGCCGTGCGGGCGCAGGGTCAGGGAGCTGCCGGTAGTGGCCGCCTGCAGCGACAGGTCGCTCACCACCCGTTCCAGCAGATTCATCAGTTCGACCTGGGCCGGGCGGATCGACAGCTTGCCGCTGCGCATGCGCGAGACGTCGAGCATGTCGTCGATCAGCCGGATCATCGACTTGATCTGGCGCTCGTCACGCTGGATCATCGCCTCCATCGGCTGCGGCGCGAAGGCGGCCGTGTTGCCGCGCTTGAGCTGCAGGCTGCGCATCTGCGTTTCCAGGAACAGCGTGTTGAGCGGCGTGCGCAGTTCGTGCGCCACCAGCGACATGAACTCGTCGCGCATCTTCAGCGAGCGCTGCAGCTCCTGCTGGGTCTGGTTCAGCTCGCGCAGTAGCACCTCCTGCTCATGCCGGCTCCGTTCCAGCGCCAGCATCTGGCGCCGCGTCTCGCGCCGCTGCTGGTCGAGCGCCACGAACACGTTGACCTTGCTGCGCACGGCGTCGGCGTCGAGCGGCTTGTACATGAAGTCGACCGCCCCGCTCTCGTAGCCCTTGAAGGCATAATCGAGTTCGCGCCCGGCGGCCGAGACGAACACGATCGGGATGTGGCGCGTGCGGGTGGTCGAGCGCATCACCTCGGCCAGCTCGAAGCCGTCCATGCCCGGCATCTGCACGTCGAGGATGGCCAGCGCGAACTCGTGCTCGAGCAGCAGCGCCAGCGCCTGTTCGCCCGAGGCGGCCTGGTAGATGGCGCGCTGATCATGGCGCAGCAGCGCCTCGAGCGCCTGCAGGTTTTCCGGCAGGTCGTCGACGATCAGAATCTTGCTTGGGTCCTGGTTCATGGGGTCTCCAACAGGGGCAGCACAGTGCGGATGCCGGCCAGCGGCAGCACCATGTGCGGAGCGCAGCGCCGGATCGCCTCTTCGGGCATGGTACTGGCCTGCGCTTCTTCGGGGTCTTGGACGATGGTAAGGCCGCCGCGTTCGCGGATGCGGCACATGCCTTCGGCGCCATCAAAATTGGCGCCAGTCAGCAGTATACCCGCCAGCGCCGGACCATACACGTCGGCGGCGGACTCCATCAGTACATCGATCGCCGGCCGGGCGAACTGCACCGGCGGCTCGCAGCTGAGCGAAAAGCTGCGGTCCTGTTCTATCGACAGGTGGTAGCCGGAACCGGCGAAATACACGGTGCCGGGCTGGATCGGTTCCTTGTCCTGCGCTTCGCGCACCGGCAGCGCCGCGCGCAGGGCGAACAGCTCGGCCAGGCGGCTGTCGCGGTCCGGCGGCACGTGCAGGATACAGGTCACGGCCGGCCTGAACCCCACCGGCAGCGCCGGCACCAGGCCGACCAGGGCGTCGACGCCGCCGGCCGAGCCGCCGATGACGACCATCTCGATCCGGCGCGAACCCATGGCCGCGGCCAGTTGCTGGTCGAGGTTCATGGCGACACCTTGCGGAACAGGCGCTCGCGCCTGGCCAGCGACTCGAAGCGCTCGGCGTAGCTGGAAAAGTCGATGCTTTCCTTGCTGCCCAGGCCCAGGAAACCGCGATGGCACAGCGAGTCGTGGAACAGGCCGAGCACGCGGTCTTGCAAGCGCCGGTTAAAGTAGATCAGCACGTTGCGGCAGCTGACGAAGTGCGTTTCCGAGAACACGCTGTCGGTCGACAGGCTGTGGTCGGCGAAAGTCACGTTCTCCATCAGGCTGCGCTCGAACAGCGCGCCGCCATAGGCGGCCGTGTAATAGTCCGAGAACGCGCCCTTGCCGCCCGACTTCTGGTAGTTCTCGGTATACAAGCGCATGCGATCCAGCGGGAACACGCCGCGCCGCGCCGCCTCCAGCGACTCGGGATTGATGTCGGTCGCATAGATGATGCTGCGCTCGAGCAGCCCTTCTTCCTTGAGCAGGATGGCCAGCGAATACACTTCTTCGCCGGTGCTGCAGCCGGCCACCCAGATCTTGAGCGACGGGTAGGTCTTGAGGAAAGGCGCCACCTGCTCGCGCACCGCCAGGAAGTACTCCGGATCGCGGAACATCTCGGTGACGGGAATCGTCAGGTATTGCAACAGCTGGGCGAAACCGTTCGGCTCATGCAGCACCTTCGACTGCAGTTCCGACACCGTCTCGCATTCCATCTCGCGCATGGCGACCAGCACCCGGCGCTTTTGCGAAGCGCCGGTGTAGTCGCGGAAGTCGTAGTTGTACTTCAGGTAGACGGCTTCGACGAGCATCCGCAGCTCGATGTCGAAGTCGCTCGGGGGTTGGCTCAAATTCGCTCCAGGGTAGGCATCCAGACCCGCAGCAGCGAGTACAGGCGGGAGAGGTCAATCGGTTTGGCCAGGTAATCGTTGGCGCCGGCGGCCAGGCACTGCTCCTGGTCGTCCTTCATGGCCTTGGCGGTGATGGCGATGATCGGCAGGCGGTCGAAGCGGCCGTCGGCGCGAATGCGGCGCGTCGCTTCCAGACCATCCATGCCCGGCATCATGATATCCATCAGCACCAGGTCGATCCCCGGCACTTCATCCAGTTTCGCGATCGCTTCGAATCCGTTGCGGCCGACTTCGATTTTCGCCCCGCGCTGCTCCAGCGCCGACGTCAATGCGAACACATTGCGCACGTCGTCGTCGACCAGCAGGATGGTGCGGCCTTCGAACACGCGGTCGCGTCCGCGTACCGCCTTGAGCATGCTCTGGCGCTCGGTCGACAGCTCGGATTCCACCTTGTGCAGGAACAGCGTCACTTCGTCCAGCAGGCGCTCAGGCGAGCGCGCGCCCTTGATGATGATCGAGCGCGAATAGCGCAGCAGCTCCGCCTCTTCGTCGCGCGTCAGGTTGCGGCCGGTGTACACGATCACCGGCGGGAAGGAGCACAGCTCTTCATGCGACATGCGCTCGAGCAGCTCGCCGCCCTGCATATCGGGCAGCTTGAGATCGATGATCATGCAGTCGAAGACTTCGTTCTTCAGGTGGGTCAGGGCCTCGCTGGCGGTGCCCACGGCCGCGATCTCGACGTCGTCGTCGGCGATCAGGGCCACCACGCTCTCGCGCTGGCGCTCGTCGTCCTCGACCAGCAGCACGCGCTTGATCTTCTGGCTCGATTTTTCCTGCAGCTTGCGGAACACGTCTTCCAGCTCTTCGCGGCTGGTCGGCTTCAATGCATAGCCGATGGCGCCCAGGTGCAGGGCTTCGCCGCCGTTCTCGATGCTCGAGATGACGTGCACCGGGATATGGCGGGTCGACGGATTGTCCTTCAGTTGCTGCAGCACGGTCAGGCCAGAGCGGTCCGGCAGGCGCACGTCCAGCAGCACGGCGTCCGGACGCTGGCTGACGGCCAGCGCCAGGCCCTCGTCGGCGCTCATCGCCACCAGGCAGCGGTAATCGAGTTCGTGCGCCAGGTCGTACAGGATGCGCGCGAACGGCGCCTCATCCTCCACCACCAGCACGGTGCGGCGGCCGGCGGCCGGTTTGTCGCGGTCGTCCGGGAAGCTGTTGATCGGTTCCGCGCTGGCAGCGGGTGCGCTGGCCGCGACCGGCATGGCGGGAGCGGCCGGCGCCGGCGTGTAATGCGGAAGCTGCGCCATCGTCGCCGGCGATTCGGCCGGCGACGGCACTGCCGGGATTCCGCGCGGCAGCACCAGGGTGAACACGCTGCCCTCGTTCGGCGCGCTCGACACGGCCACGCTGCCGCCCAGCAGGCGGGTCAGGTCACGCGTGATCGACAGGCCCAGGCCGGTGCCGCCGAAGCGGCGGCTGGTGGTGCCGTCGGCCTGGTGGAAGGCGTCGAAGATCTTGTCCTGCTGGTCGGTCGCGATGCCGATGCCGGTGTCCTGCACGCGGAAGGCGATGTCGCCCTCGGGCGTGGACGACACGGTAAAGTTGACCGAGCCGACTTCGGTGAACTTCACGGCATTCGACAGCAGGTTCTTGAGGATCTGCTCCATGCGCTGGCGGTCGGTGTGCAGGCTGGCCGGCACGCCCGGATCGACGGCGATCTTAAACTCGAGCTGCTTCTGGCGCGCCAGCGGCTCGAAGGTGCGCGCCAGGCCCTCGACCACGCGCCGCACCGGCACGTCTTCCGGCACCAGCTCCAGCTTGCCCGCCTCCACTTTCGAGATGTCGAGGATGTCGTTGATCAGCTGCAGCAGGTCGTTGCCGGCCGAGTAGATCGTCTGGGCGAAGCGCACCTGCTCGTCGGAGAGGTTGCCGCCGCTGTTATCGGACAACAGCTTGGCCAGGATCAGGGAGCTGTTCAGCGGCGTGCGCAGCTCGTGCGACATATTGGCCAGGAATTCGGACTTGTAGCGGCTCGCGCTTTCGAGTTCGACCGCGCGCTGGTGCAGCTGCTCCTGGGCCGATTGCAGGGCCGAGTTCTTCATGTCCAGGCTCAGCGCCTGCTCGGCCAGCTGGTCGTTGGTGGTGCGCAGCTCGGCCTGCTGGTTTTCCAGCGCCGACTGCGACTCTTCCAGCGCGCGCGACTGTTCTTCCAGCTCTTCGTTGGCGGTACGCAGCTCTTCCTGCTGCACCTGCAATTCCTCGTTCAGGGTCTGGCTTTCTTCCAGCGCGTCCTGCAGGCGCTGGCGGTACAGCACAGCGGCCATGGCGGCGCCCACCGATTGCGCGATGAAGCCCAGGAACTCGCGGTCGCGCTGCTCCACCGGGCGCAGGAAGGCGATCTCGAACACGCCCTTGACCTTGCCGTGGTTATGGAACGGCGCGATGATCAGGGCGCGCGGCGGCGTGTCGCCCAGGCTCGAACTGACCTTGATATAGTCGGGCGGCAGCTGGTCGAGCACCATCAGGCGGTTTTCTTCGGCGGCCTTGCTGGCCAGCGTGCTGCCCGGCGTGATGATCTCGGCGCGTTCGGTCTCGGTATGGGTGAAGCCATATGCGCCGATGCGGCGCATGGCGCCATCGTCGCTGCGCACGTACATGGCGCCGATCGCGCCATCGAGGTACTTCACGACATAGGGCAGCAATGCATCGGCCAGCGGCTCCAGGTTGATCTGGCCGGCGCTGCGTACATTGAGCTCGTTCTGGCCGGTGCGCAGCCAGTCCTGGTGGCGCAGCTTTTCATTGTGCTCGGCCTCGTGCCCCAGCACCTCGTTATAGGTATCCGACAGGTGCACCAGCTGGCGCCGGCCGAAGGCGGCCAGGCTGCCGCCGACGATCGCGGAGAGGATCAGGAAGGCCGCCACCGACCAGAACGTGGTGCTGCGCGCCGAATCGCTGCGCTCTTGCAGCAGGCGCATCTCGGATGCTAGCACCAGGTCGAAGTTGCGCCGCATCTCGTCGGTCAGGGACTTGCCGCGACCGCTGCTGACGGCATCGATGTAGCTCAGGTCATTGGACCGTCGGCGGTCGATCATCTCCTGGGCGAACGATTCCCATTGCTTCTGGATCTGGCTGATCCGGGTCAAGCGCTCGGACTGGGCGATATTGTCCTTGACCAGTTCGCTCAGCGACTCCAGGCTGGACGACATGCGTTGCCTGGACAGGACATAGGGCGACAGGAATTCCTCATCGCCTGCCAGCAGGTAGCCGCGCATGCCCGATTCCATCTCGGCCGACAGCTTGCGGATTTCATGGGCCCCGCCGATCACCTTCTGGGAATGCTCGACCCAGGTCAGGCTATTGATCAGGTAGGCGATGATCCCCACAAACACGATCGCGCTAACAATACTCATGCCTAGCGGCAGTGCGACGTTGCGGGTAAGGATGCGGCGAAACTCGCTGTTTTCGATGGTTGGACCGGCCATGCCTATTGTTCTATTAGAAATAAAATATCCTAAGTGTAACGCAAATGTGAAATTGCGCGCACACCAAAGTGGCACGGTCGTGCGCAAGCGCGTCCCGACTGGCGAAGGAACGATATTATCAAAAAGCAACCAAATCCGGCGCACCGTTCGGCACGCCGGATTTCCTGACTTTTACTAATTCATCTGCGCCGCCAGGTAGCGTGCAGTGCGACTTTTCTTGTTGCGCGCGACATCCTGGGGTGGGCCGGACGCCACCACCGAGCCACCTTGGTCGCCGGCGCCGGGGCCGACGTCGATCACCCAATCGCTGCCGGCCACCACCCGCATCGTGTGCTCGACCACGATCACGGTGTTGCCCGCATCGACCAGGCGGTTCAGCTGCACCATCAGGCGGTCGGCGTCGACCGGGTGCAGGCCGGTGGTCGGCTCGTCCAGTACATACAGTGCATCGCCGCGCGTGGCGCGCTGCAATTCGGAGGCCAGCTTGATGCGCTGGGCCTCGCCGCCCGACAGCTCGGTGGCCGGCTGGCCCAGGCGCAGGTAGTCCAGGCCGACCTCATTGAGTACCTCCAGCGAGCGCTCGACGGCGCCTTCGTCCTTGAAGAATTCAATCGCCTCGCCCACCGTCATGCCCAGCACCTCGGCGATATTCTTGCCGCGATAAGTCACCTCCAGCGTTTCGGCGTTGTAGCGCGCCCCTTCGCAGGTCGGGCATGGCGCGTAGACGCTGGGCAGGAACAGCAGCTCGACCATCACGAAGCCCTCGCCGGCGCAATGCTCGCAGCGGCCCTTGGCGACGTTGAACGAGAAGCGGCCGGCATCGTAGCGGCGCTTCTTCGCATCCTTGGTCGCGGCAAACAGCTTTCTCACCTGATCGAACAGGCCGGTGTAGGTCGCCAGGTTCGAGCGCGGCGTGCGGCCGATCGGTTTCTGGTCGACCCGCACCAGGCGCCGCACGCCCTCCATACCGGACACGATGTGGCCGGCCAAAGGCAGTTGCTCGTCGCGTTCCAGGTCCGGCTCGTCGGGCTGCTCTTCCTGCGCCGCGCCGCCCTGCCCCAGGGCCTGGCTCACCAGCTCGACCAGCACCTGGCTCACCAGGCTCGATTTGCCGGAGCCCGACACGCCGGTCACGCTCGTCAAGACGCCGAGCGGGAAAGCGACTTCCAGGTCTTTCAGGTTGTTGCGGTGGACGCCCGCGAGCTTCAGCCAGCCGCCCGGCTCACGCGGCGTGCGCTGCGGCGACGGCGCTTCGCCGAACAGGTAGCGCCGGGTCTGCGATTGTTCGATCTTGCGCAGCCCTTCCGGCACGCCGCTGTACAACACCTGGCCGCCACGCTCGCCGGCCAGCGGACCGACGTCGACCAGCCAGTCGGCCTGGCGGATCACGTCCAGCGCGTGTTCGACCACGAACAGCGAGTTGCCGGCCGCCTTCAGCTGGGCCAGTGCGTCGAGCAGGGCTTCGGTGTCGGCCGGATGCAGGCCGCTCGATGGTTCATCGAGCACGTACACCACGCCGAACAGGCTCGATCGCACTTGCGTGGCCAGGCGCAGGCGCTGCAACTCGCCCGGCGACAGGGTCGGCGTGCTGCGTTCCAGCGCCAGGTAGCCCAGGCCCAGCGCCAGCAGCACCTCCAGGCGCGCGGCCAGGTCGGCGGCGATGCGGCGGCGTACGATCAGCTGCTCGTTGTGCAGGTGTCGCTTGTCCTCATCCTTGTCCTTGCCTGCGGCGTAGGGCTGAAGCAGTTCGGCCAGCCGCGCCAGCGGCAGGCGCGAGATCTCGGCGATGTCGTGGCCGGCAAAAGTGACCGACAGCGATTCGCGCCGCAGGCGCTTGCCTTCGCACTCCGGGCAGGCGCTGCTGACCATATAGCGCGCCACGCGCTTCTTCATCGAGGCGCTTTCGGTATTGGCGAAAGTCTGCATCACGTAGCGCCGCACGCCGGTGAAGGTGCCTTGATAGCTGGGCGTTTCCTTGCGCTTGAGGGCCGCCTTCGTTTCCTTGGGCGTGAAGCCGGCATACACCGGCACCGTCGGGCTCTCGTCCGTGTACAGGATCCAGTCGCGGTCCTTCTTGGGCAGCTCGCGCCACGGGGTGTCGACGTCGTAGCCGAGGGTGACCAGGATGTCGCGCAGGTTCTGGCCATGCCAGGCCGGCGGCCAGGCGGCGATCGCCCGCTCGCGGATCGTGAGGCTGTCGTCCGGCACCATCGAGTGTTCGGTCACGTCGTAGATGCGGCCCAGGCCCGAGCAGCGCGGGCAGGCGCCTTGCGGGGTATTGGGCGAGAACGATTCGGCATACAGCAGCTCCTGCCCTGTCGGATAATCGCCGGCGCGCGAGTACAGCATGCGCAGCGAATTGCTCAAGGTGCTGACGCTGCCGACCGAGGAGCGCGCGGTGGGCGTGCCGCGCTGCTGCTGCAGGGCGACGGCCGGCGGCAAGCCTTCGATCTCGTCGACCTCGGGCACCGGCATCTGGTGGAACAGGCGGCGCGCATAGGGCGAGACCGACTCCAGGTAGCGCCGCTGGGCTTCTGCATACAAGGTGCCGAAGGCGAGCGAGGATTTACCGGAGCCGGAGACGCCGGTGAACACCACCAGCTGCCCGCGCGGGATGTCGAGATCGACGTTTTTCAGATTGTGTTCGCGCGCACCGCGCACGTGGACGTAGCCGTCTTCGGTCTTGCTTTTGGCCACACTTTTTTTGTTGGAAGTTTTGCTGGGCATCTGCCCTCCGGCATTATCGAGAATGCCTCATTGGACGCCTGCGGGCGCCCGACGTCGGTGCGCTTGCCAACAGTGCGGTCAAGCCAGGGTTTCCAGGCGCGCACACACCCCATCGATGCCGCCCTGCCCCGCGAACCGCGCGGCGAGCCCGGCGCTCTGCGCCGCAATTTGCGTACTGCCCACCACCTCCTGCAAGGCCTTCGTCATGCGCGCCGGCGTGACGCGCGCGGCATGCAGGCTGGCGCCGGCCCCCATTGCCACCACCCGCGCCGCGTTGTCGAACTGGTCGTGCGCGAGCGGCACGATTAGTTGCGGCGTACCGGCTCGTAAGGCTTCGGCCGTGGTGCCGATGCCGCCATGATGGACCAGGGCCGCGACGTGGGGCAGCAAGGCCTTCAGCGGGACGTAGTCCTGCCAGCAGACGTTGGGCGCCAGCGGGGCCGGCAACTGCTCAGCGTGCGGCGTCAGGAACACCGCGCGTAGGCCGAGTTCAGTCACCGCCTGCTGCGCCGCCTCGAAATAGGCGCGCGCCTGGCGGTTGCCGGTGCCGGGCGTGAACACGACCGGCGGCGCACCGCCATCGAGGAAGGCGCGCAGCTCAAAGCTCGGTGCGGCGTTCGGGTCGGGATCGTAGAGCGGGAAATCAGCCTGGTACAGCGGCCGCGGCCAATCCGGCGGCGGCGCGGCGAACCAGTCGGGAAACAATGCCAGCGACAGGTCAGGGATGGAAGGAATGTAGTCGACCATATTGCCCACCTGTGGCAAGCCGCGCGCCACGCGCGCCGTGTTCAGGCCGGGCAGCGCCACCGGATCGACGAAGCGCGCCGCCAATGCGCGCCACAGCCAGCGGCGCGCGCCATGCGGCACCCAGGCCGGCACCGGCCAGGGGCCAAGCAGCAGCGGGTCGTGCACGGTCGGCAGATTGGAGGGCGCCAGCCAGGCCGCCGCGATCTTCAGGCCGGGACAGGTGTGGCGGCACAGGTCGGCCTCGGGCAGCGCCAGCGGATGGACCAGCAGCACGCGCCGCTCGTTCGGCTGTTTGCGGGCAAGCGCTTCGACCACCCGCGGCAGCTGCGCCATCGCCGGCCGCGTCGCTTCCCACACCACGGCCAGGCCGCGGGTGGCATGCCACAGGTCGGGATGGTCGAGCACGGCCATGTCGGCCGGTAAGCCGTGGAAAGTGAGTCCGGCCGCCTCGACATATTGTGCATGCTGTTCCGGGCCGAGGAAATCGACCCGGTTGCCGCGCTCGCTCAGTGCGCGGCCGATCCATAGGAAGGGAAACAGGTCGCCGGCCGAGCCGATCGTCGCCAGGATGAAATGCACCCGCCCGCCTCCCTCTATCTCTGTCAGAAGGACAGTGTACCTTCGATCGAATCGTCGAGCGTCTTGCCGATCACCGCGCCGACCGCGACCTTGACGCCAGCCACCGCATCGCCGTGCTTGTTGTCCCAGTAGTAGCCGGTCTTGGGCGTGACCTTGATGACGGTGATGCGCGGATCGTCCTCGCCCCCGGTGAACCAGGTCTTGAGCATCGAGTTCCATAACTGCTTGATGCGCGCCTTGTCTTGCGAGACCTCGGCATGGCCGTCCAGTTCCAGGAAACCCGAATGCTTGCCCGACTGGAAGAACAGCTTCACGGTTGGATTGGCCTGCAATTCCTGGTTCTTGTGGCTGTCGATGCTGCTGAGGAACCAGATGGCGCCGGCATCGTCGGTCTCGCGCACGCTCATCGGGCGCACGCCACGGCTCGGGCCCTGGCCATTGCCGGTGCAGAAAAAGCACGAATCGGCGTCGTCGATCATGTCCTTGATGCGCTCGATGGCATCGACGCCGGCCAGGTCGCGGCGGTTTTCTTCGGCTTGGTTGCGGTTGATGGAATCCATAGTCTTCTCCTGAGAGGATGGCCATGTGGCCGATGAGAAGACTGTAAACGGATCGCTGGCGCCGGTATGTGGGTGGCCGAACGCTGGGCAATCGAATTGCCCGGCGCCCGGTTCAACACAGGTTCACAGGAGATTTACAGGAAACGGTCGAGGATCTTGCGGCTGTGCTTGTCGATCTTGAACATATCGCGCACCAGGAAGTTGATGCCGTGGTTGTCCGCGATCAGCAGCGAGGCTTCTCCGATGCGGCGGATGTCTTCGTCGACCTTGAGCACGAAGGCGGTGTCGCCACGGTCGGTCTGCACGGTCCAGGTGCAGGGCGTGGCGAAGCTCGACACGTCCAGGATGGCCAGGATCTCGGGGATGAACTCGCGGCCGTCGATTTCCTCGCGGATCAGGGTGCGGATGGTGTCCGGCATATCGGCCAGGTCGTCGATCCAGGCGACTTCCTTGCCGCCTTCCCGCACCAGTGAAATGCCCTTGGTCGGCGCCTGGATCGGAAAGGCGCGCACCGGCGTCACGCCGACCCATTCCTCGCCGTTTTCCAGGGTGATAATGAGTTTGCCAAAGCTGTCGCGGCGCAGCTGGAAGGGGATAGTCGGAATGCTCGTCATTTATGCGTCCTTGTCGTCCAGATCCTGGTCCACGTTGCGCGCCTGCGCTTCGTAGAGTCGGTGGTAAGCGCCTTCGCGCGCCATCAGCTCGTCGTGATTGCCCTCCTCGACCACCACGCCGCGGTCCAGCACCACCAGGCGGTCGGCCCGGTGCAGGGTCGACAGGCGGTGCGCGATGGCGATCGTGGTGCGGCCCTGCACGAGATTGTCGAGCGCCTTCTGGATTTCTTTTTCGGTTTCCGAGTCCACCGACGAGGTCGCTTCGTCCAGGATCAGGATCGGCGGATCGATCAACAAGGCGCGCGCAATCGAGATGCGCTGGCGCTCGCCGCCCGACAGGCCCTGGCCACGCTCGCCGACCATCGAATCGTAGCCCTGCGGCAGGCGCAGGATGAACTCGTGGGCGTGGGCGGCGCGCGCCGAAGCAATGATTTCCTCGCGCGTGGCGTTCGGTTTGCCGTAGGCGATGTTGTCGGCAATGGTGCCAAAGAACAGGAAGGGTTCCTGCAGCACCAGGCCGATATTGCGGCGGTAGTCGGCCACGGCAAACGAGCGGATGTCCTGGCCGTCGAGCAGGATCGCGCCTTCGGCCACGTCGTAGAAGCGGCAGATCAGGTTGACCAGCGTGCTCTTGCCCGAACCGCTGTGGCCGACCAGGCCCACCATCTCGCCGGCCTTGATCTTGAGCGAGATGCCACGGTTGACCGCGCGATTGCCGTAACGGAAACCAACCTCGCGCAGCTCGATATTGCCCTCGATCTTGTCGACCTTCACCGGGTTGACCGGGTCAGGCACGCTCGAGACGTGGTCGAGGATGTCGAAGATGCGCTTGGCGGCCGAGGCCGATTTCTGCGTCACCGACACGATGCGGCTCATCGAATCCAGGCGCACATAGAAGCGGCCGCTATAGGCGATGAAGGCCGACAAAGTGCCGACCGTGATGTCGCCGCGCGACACCTGCCAGATGCCGAAGCACCAGATCACGAGCAGGCCCAGTTCGGTCAGGAACGACACCGTCGGCGAGAACAACGACCATACCCGGTTCAGCTTGTCGTTGACGGCGAGATTGTGCTTGTTGGCTTCGCGGAAGCGGGCCGCCTCGCGCTTTTCCTGGGCAAAGGCCTTCACTACCCGGATGCCGGGAATGGTATCGGCCAGCACATTGGTCACCTCGCCCCACACGCGGTCGATTTTTTCGAAGCCGGTGCGCAGCTTGTCGCGCACGATGTGGATCATCCAGGCGATGAACGGCAGCGGCAGCAGGGTCACCACCGCCAGCCAGGGATTAATCGTGAACAGGATAATGCCCGTCATCACGATCATCAGCACGTCCGACAAAAAGTCGAGCAGGTGCAGCGACAGGAAGACGCAAATCCGGTCCGAACCGCTGCCGATGCGCGCCATCAGGTCGCCAGTGCGCTTGCCGCCGAAGAATTCCAGCGACAGCCGCATCAGGTGTTCATAGGTGGTCGAGCGCAGGTCGGCGCCGATGCGCTCGGAGGCCAGCGCCAGCACATAGGTCTTGGCCCAGCCCAGCAGCCAGGCCAGCAGCGCGGCCGCGAACAGGCCGCCCATATACATATAGACGAGATTGGTATCGATTTGCTGCCCGTTCTGGTACGGAATCAACACATTGTCCAGCAGCGGCATCGTCAGGTACGGCGGAATCATGTGTGCGCCGGTCGAGCCCAGCATCAGCAAGAATCCCAGCAACAATTGCCCTTTATAGGGCTGGGCGAAGCGCCACAGGCGGAACAGGGTCCAGGTCGACGGCGGCGTATGCAGCACTTTTTCGCAGATCGGGCAATCTTCCTGGTCCGGTTCGAGCGGCGCCTTGCAACTTGGACAAGTGTGCTGGTCCGGCGCCTGCACCGGCACGCCCGTGGCCACGCTCTGGACCTGGTCGCGGAAATGGTCGGCAACGCGGATCGCGTGCAGGTTCTGGCCCAGGGTAAAGCGCCAGGCGGATAGCAGCCCGCCATCGTCGATCAGCTCCAGGTGGCCGACGCCGGCATGGTCATGGTGGCGCAGTTCGGTGCCGGCGCGGTGCGACCAGTCGCGCCACGCGGTCTCGCCCGGCGCGCGCGCCAGCAGGCGGCGATCCGTCACCAGTACCAGGCCTTTTGAAAAATGTAATTTCGCGTCGAGGTCAACCTCCACGCTGCTTAAAACGTTTTCCCCTGGTGCAAGCTGTTTCGCGACGTCACTTTGCCACCGTTCAGGTACGGAACTGGCGGCCAAGGCAAGCGACGATGGAATAGCAGGTTGTTGAGTTGTCATGTATTGCGCCCGATAACAGGCTTTTGTTCTTTAAGGGTGGACATGGCGCCGGTTCGGCGATGCACAAGGATCGTCGTTACGCCGTTGCGTGAAACGCTCCACAGAGCGCTAGAACGTTTGTGCGTATCGTTTGGATGACACGAGAAACGTGTTAGTAGGAATGTTGCGGCGCAGCAGGCCGGCAAGTGTACATGAGTCGATCTGTACGCGGCCGCTTTCGGCACCGTTTTGGAAGTCGGGCAGACAAGGACAAGTCGCCAGCGCGAGAGAGGCGCCAGGTGGCAAAAGTGATTACATGACCAAGAAGAATGACATCAAATTCCTGCGCGTAACCTATCTGCGCGGACCGAATATCTGGACCTACCGTCCGGTCCTCGAGGCCTGGCTCGACATCGGCGAGCTGGAAGACTATCCCTCGAACCTTCTTCCCGGCTTCACCGAGCGCCTGACCGCCTGGCTGCCCGGACTGGTCGAGCACCACTGCGGCGTCGG
Source organism: Massilia arenae (assembly GCF_008014745.1). Lineage (GTDB taxonomy): Bacteria > Pseudomonadota > Gammaproteobacteria > Burkholderiales > Burkholderiaceae_D > Telluria > Telluria arenae. The sequence goes on along the minus strand of NZ_VPFD01000039.1, from coordinate 19,653 downwards.
CTACCGCGGCGGCTTCCTGGAGCGCCTGGTCGATGGCACCTGGGCCGGCCACATCCTCGAACACATCGTGCTCGAAGTGCAGAACCTGGCCGGCATGAAGACCGGCTTCGGCAAGACCCGCTCGACCGGCGAGCACGCCATCTACAAGATGGCCTTCCGCACCCGCGATGAAACCGTCGGCCGCGCCGCGCTCGACGTCGCCCACCGCCTGATGATGGCCGCGATCAACGACGAACCGTTCGACCTTTCCAGCGAAGTCACGCGCCTGACCGATATGGTCGACCGCCACTGCCTGGGCCCGTCCACCGCCCACATCGTGGACGCCGCCACCGACCGCCGCATTCCGTCGATCCGCCTGACCGACGGCAACCTGGTGCAGCTCGGCTACGGCGCCTTTCAACGCCGTATCTGGACCGCCGAGACCGACCGCACCAGCGCGATCGCCGAAGGCATCGCCAGCGACAAGGACATGACCAAGTCGCTACTCTCCTCGTGCGGCGTGCCGGTGCCGGAAGGCGCGATCGCGCGCAGCCTAGATGCCGCATGGGACGAAGCGCAAGACATCGGCCTGCCGGTGGTCGTGAAACCGATCGACGCCAACCACGGCCGCGGCGTGTCGCTCAACCTGCTGACCGAAGCCGAAGTCAAGGCTGCCTACACGATCGCGTCGGTGGAGGGTGAGAGCAAATCCGTGCTGGTCGAACGCTTCATCACCGGCAACGAACACCGCCTTCTGGTGGTCGGCCGCAAGGTGGTGGCCGCGGCGCGCGGCGAGTCGGTCTGGGTGACGGGCGACGGCCGCCAGAACGTGGCCGAGCTGTGCGAAACCCAGATCAACGTCGACCCGCGCCGTGGCGAGAGCGAGGAATTCCCGCTCAGCCCCGTCAAGCCGCGCGAGAGCGAAGAAAACCAGCTGCAGCTGCAGCGCCAGGGCTTGAGCCCCGACTCCGTCCCGCCCGAAGGCCAGAAAGTGCTGATCCAGGTGAACGGCAACGTCGCCGACGACGTGACCGACCTGGTGCACCCCGACGTCGCCCACGCCGCCGCCCTGGCCGCGCGCATCGTCGGCCTGGACATCGCCGGCATCGACCTGGTGTGCGAAGACATCTCGCGTCCCCTCGAAGAACAGCGCGGCGCCATCATCGAAGTCAATGCCAGCCCGGGCCTGCTGGCCCATATGAAGCCGGCCAGCGGCACCCCGCGCAACGTCGGCAAGGACATCGTCGACCACCTGTTCGCCGAAGGCGAAACGGCGCGCATCCCGGTAGTCGGCGTGACCGGTTCGAAGGGCTGCAGCCTGATCACGCGCCTGGTCGGCTGCCTGGTCAACATCACGGGCAAGGAAGTCGGCGTCGCCAACGGCGAAGGCCTGTACCTGAATGCGCGCGCCATCTCCCATCGCGACTCGACCGGCGTCGAAGCGGCCCAGCGCATCCTGATCAACCGCAACGTGGAAACCGCCGTGTTCGAATCGAACGCGCGCTCGATCCTGCAGGACGGCCTGCCCTACGACCGCTGCGCGGTGGGCGTGGTGACCGACATGAACGGCATCGGGGACGTGGCCGAGTTCCATGTGCGCGATGCGGATGCGATGCGCACCGTGATCCGCAGCCAGGTCGACGTGATCCTGCCGGATGGCGTGGCGGTGCTGAACGCCGCCGACGAACAGGTGGCCGGACTGGCCGAGCTGTGCGACGGCAGCGTGATCTATTACGCGGCCGACGAAACCAACCCGATCCTGGCCGCGCACCGCCAGGGTGGCGAACGCGTGGTGTTTGCGCGCGACGGCCGCATCGTGCTGGCCGCGGGCGAACAGGAAACGCTGCTGATCGCGCTGGCGGCAATGAAGCCGTCGACCGTGAAGTATCCGGAGAACGTGCTGGCCGCAGTGGCCGCCTCGTGGGCCCTCGGCGTGCCGAGCGACCTGCTGTGCGGTGGCCTGCGCGCCTTCGACGCGACGCCGAAGAAGTAATCCATTAATAAAGGAAGACGGTTTATGGAAGTATCTCGCGTACGGGCCCTGCGTGGCCCAAATCTCTGGAGCCATCACACTTCGGTCGAGGCCATCGTGACGTGCACGCCGGAAGAAGAATCGATCGCCACCTTGGATGGTTTCGAATCGCGCCTGCGCGTGCGCTTCCCGCAGATGGGCGCCCTGCAACCCTTCGGCCACGACGACACGGTGCCGCTGTCGCACGTGCTCGAACTGGTGGCGCTGACCCTGCAGGCCGAAGCCGGCTGCCCGGTGACCTTCAGCCGCACCACCGCCACCCTGGAAACCGGCATCTACCAGGTCGTGGTCGAATACAGCGAGGAAGACGTCGGCCGCCTGGCGCTGGACCTGGCGCTGCAGCTGATCGGGTCCGCCCGCGACGACACCCCGTTCGACCTGGCCGCCGCGCTCAAGCAACTGCGCGATCTTGACGAAGACGTGCGCCTGGGTCCATCGACCGGCTCGATCGTGCAGGCCGCCGTGGCCCGTAACATCCCGTTCCGCCGCATGACCGAAGGCAGCATGGTGATGTTCGGCTGGGGCAGCCGCCAGCGCCGCATCCAGGCCGCCGAGATCGACGCCACCGGCGCCATCGCCGAATCGATCGCCCAGGACAAGGAACTGACCAAGAAGCTGCTGGACGCGGCCGGCGTGCCGGTGCCGCAAGGCCGCGGCGTGATCGACCCGGACGATGCCTGGGCCGCGGCCCTGGAAATCGGCCTGCCGGTCGTGATCAAGCCGAAGGACGGCAACCAGGGCAAGGGCGTGACGGTCAACGTCACCACCCGCGAACAGCTCGACGCCGGTTTCAAGGCAGCCAGCGAGTTCCGCGACGATATCCTGGTCGAGCGCTACCTGCCCGGCCACGACTACCGCCTGCTGGTGGTCGGCGACAAGATGGTCGCCGCCGCGCGCCGTGAACCGCCGCAGGTGATCGGCGACGGCAAGCACACCGTGCGCGAACTGGTCGATGCGGTCAACCGCGACCCGCGCCGCGGCGACGGCCATGCCACCTCGCTGACCAAGATCCGCTTCGACGACATCGCCCTGGGCACCCTGGTGCAGCAAGGGATGAACGCCGACTCGGTCCCGAGCCTGGGCCAGCGCGTGGTCTTGCGCAACAACGCCAACCTGTCGACCGGCGGCACCGCCACCGACGTGACCGACGACGTCCACCCTGAAGTGGCCGAGCGCGCGATCGCCGCCGCCCACATGATCGGCCTGGACATCTGCGGCGTCGACCTGGTGGCCGACAGCGTGCTGAAGCCGATCGAAGACGTGAACGGCGGCATCGTCGAAGTCAATGCCGCGCCGGGCCTGCGCATGCACCTGGCGCCGTCGTTCGGCAAGCCGCGCGCGATCGGCGAAGCGATCATGAACACCCTGTTCAAGGATGGCGACGACGGCCGCATCCCGGTAGTGGCCGTGACCGGCACCAACGGCAAGACGACTACCGTGCGCCTGATCGCGCACCTGCTCACCGCCTCGGGCCTGCGCACCGGCATGACCAATACCGACGGCGTCTATATCGAAGGCCGCCGCATCGACAGCGGCGACTGCAGCGGTCCGCGCAGCGCGCGCAATGTGCTGCTGCACCCGGACGTCGACGCCGCCGTGTTCGAGACGGCGCGCGGCGGCCTGCTGCGCGAAGGCCTGGCCTTCGACAAGTGCCAGGTTGCGGTGGTGACCAATATCGGCGCCGGCGACCATCTGGGCCTGAACTACATCACGACCCTGGAAGACCTGGCCGTGCTGAAACGCGTGATCGTGCAGAACGTGGCCGTGGGCGGCATGGCGGTGCTCAATGCCGCCGACCCGACCGTGGCGGCGATGGCCGAGAAGACCCGCGGCGAAGTCACCTTCTTCGCCCAGGACGTCGGCAATCCGGTCATGGCGATGCACCGCGCCCAGGGCCGCCGCGTCGTGTTCGTCGAGGAGGGCTACCTGGTCGCCGCACAGGGCCGTTTTGTGGAACGCATCGATATGAAGGAAGTGCCGATCACGCGCGGTGGCGTGGTGGGCTTCCAGGTCGAGAACGTGATGGCGTCGGTGGCCGCCGCCTGGGGCGTGGGCACGTCGTGGGATGCGATCCGCCTGGGCCTGAAAACCTTCGTGGGCGAGAGCGACAACGCGCCGGGCCGTTTCAATGTGTTCGACTACCGCGGTGCGACCGTGATCGCCGACTACGGCCACAATCCGGATGCGATCGCGGCGCTGGTCAATGCGGTGGAAGGCATGCCGGCCAAGCGCCGTTCGGTGGTGATCAGCGGCGCCGGCGACCGCCGCGACCAGGACATCCGCCAGCAGACCGAAATCCTCGGCAAGTCCTTCGACGATGTGCTGCTGTACCAGGACCAGTGCCAGCGCGGCCGCGCTGACGGCGAAGTGATCGCGCTGCTGCGCGCGGGCCTGGCCGGCGCCACCCGCACCGGGCACGTTGAAGAGATCGATGGCGAGTTCGTCGCCATCGACCGCGCGCTCGACCGCCTGAACGAAGGCGACTTGTGCCTGGTGCTGATCGACCAGGTCGATGCGGCGCTGGCGCATATCACGCGGCGCGTGACCCAGGCCAAGGCGGCCTGAGTCGTCGTACCGCAGGGGACGGCCTGGCCGTCCCCGATTATCCCGGTACGCCTAATTTTTGGCGCGGGGTGCTGCCAGCAGTTGGGTTTCCCACGACAGGGCCACCGAGGCGGCGCCGCCGTTTTCGTAGATGATGTTGGTGACGCCCTCGAGCGTGCTCTCGCGTGCGTAGTCGCGCTGCCACTCGGACACGATGGCAAACCAGGTGATCGGCGTGCAGCCGGCTGCGACCATGCGGCGCACGGCCATGTCGTGCGCTTCCTCGCTCACGCCGCCGGATGCGTCGGTGACGACGAAGACATCGTAGTCTTCGCCTGCAGCCTGGATCGCCGGCATCGCCAGGCAGATCTCGGTGTACAGACCGGCGAGCACCAGCTGCTTGCGGCCGCTCTTTTTCACGATGTCGGTGACCTTGGTGTCTTCCCAGGTGTTGATGAAGGTGCGGTCGATGGGCTTCTGTTCCGGGAAGACTGCCTGCAGTTCCTTGATGAGATAACCGCCGCGTTCTTCCAGCACGGTGGTCAGGATCGTCGGCACATTGAAGACTTTCGCCGCCTTGGCCAGGCCAACCACATTATTGATGATCATGGTCGGCTCATGGCTTTTCAGGCAGGCGAACTGGAATGGCTGGTGGTCGATGAGAACGACGATGCTGTCTTCTGGACGCAGAAGCGCCTTGAGTCCATTCTTGCTCATTTTGTCTATCCTTAAATTGACCAAGCGCCGGGGCGCGCTTGGGAAGCAATAAGGTAGCAACATGATGATCTAGCGACAATGACGGTTCCTGCGCTTAGCAGACTGATTTTGCTGTGTCAGGATCCGAGGGGGGAATGTTATCCTGCGCCGATGAGCACTCCGCCCCTATCTTCCCTAGCATCGCTTCCTCCTTTTGGCGGAGCCATGCTGCTGCGGGCGCTGCTCAAGCGTCCGGCACGCGCGTCGACCGGCCAGGCTAGCGCCACCTGGCGCCTCGACCGGATCGACCGCGATCACCTGCGCCGCTATAACGCCGCGTTTGGATTCAAAGGCGATGCGGTTCCGCTTACCTTCCTGTACCTGCTGGCACAGCGCGCGCAGCTGGCGACCATGCTGGCCTGCCCGATCCCATTTCGCATTCCAGGCCTGATCCATGTCGAGAACCGGCTGGCGATGCACGGCCCGGTCGTGCCTGACGCGCCATTGGCGCTGACGACCGCCTTGCAACTGCCGCCCCCTGCCCCGAACGGCGCGCTGCATGCGGTGCTGGAGACGCGCGCCTTCGATAGCGAACGGCTGGCCTTTTCCTGCGATAGCACCTATCTGATCCGGCGCGGCAGCCGCTCGGGCCGCGATGCGCCGCAGCCCGAGGCGCCGCATGGCAAGGCGCTTGGAGGGTGGACGGTCGCGCGTGACGCCGGACGGCGCTATGCGGCCTTGTCGGGCGACTGGAATCCGATCCACCTATGGCCATGGTCGGCGCGACTGATGGGGATGCGCGCGCCGATCATCCACGGCGCGCACACACTGGCGAAAGCCTGTTCACTGCTGCAGGCAGCGACGGGCCGCGACATCGCCGCGGTCTGGTGCCGCTTCCTGCAACCGGTTCCCTTGGACTCGAAAGTCACACTGCACCTGGATGACGCAGGCAACGAGTTCATTGCCGTGTGCGACGGCCGCACCGCCCTCCGCGGCAGGTGGGATGCTACGACATGGCCTGCGGCACCGGCGGTGGGGGCGAATCCGGCAGCGGGGTGAACTCCTTGTCGTCCGCATCCGGCAGCTTCATCCTGCCCGCTTGCCAGTCGGCCGCCGCCTGCGCCAGACGGTCCTTCGAGGACGACACAAAATTCCAGTACAGATGGCGCTCGCCAACCGGGTCCCCACCGAGCACCATCACCGTCGCATGCTCCAGCGCCTTGACGCGCGACGCCGCCGTCCCCAGCACCAGCATCCGGCCGCTCTCGTGGCGCATGCCGTCCATTTCCACTGCGCCGGTGGCGATGTACAGGGCGCGCTCCTTGTAGCCGCCTGGGATCTCGGCGGTCGATCCCGGCTGCATGTCGAGGTGGGCATAGAACAGCGGCGAACAGGTTTTCGCGGCGGCGGAGAGGCCATAGGCGCTGCCGGCGATGAGCTGGCCGGTTACGCCGCCATCCTTCCACTGCGGCAGGTCGGCGCCGGAGTGGTGCGAGAACGACGGCGCGATTTCTTCCATTCCGTTCGGCAGCGCGACCCAGGCCTGGATGCCGTGCAGGTGGTCGCCATGCGCCCGCGCGTGCTCGAAGCGCTCGCTGTGCGTGATGCCGCTGCCCGCGGTCATCCAGTTGACTTCGTGCGGATGGATCTCCTGTTCGACGCCCACGCTGTCGCGGTGCATGATCCGGCCCGAGAACAGATAGGTCACCGTCGACAGGCCGATATGCGGATGCGCGCGCACGTCGGCGCTGCGGTCGAGGCCCGGCGCCAGGTCGACCGGCCCGATATGGTCGAAGAAGATGAACGGTCCTACCATGCGCTGCTTTGCGAACGGCAGCACGCGGCCAACTTCGAAACTGCCGCCCAGGCTGCGGCGGCGCTGTTCGATGATCATGTCAATCATGGTTTTCCTTGCTCCTTGGTCAATTGAGGGAAGGCCTGGGCGCGGGGCCAGGCTCTGGCGATCGGCGGCTTGGTGTCGAAATACGCCACCAGCAGATCGGTCAGGATGCGGATCTTGCGCGCCGGATGCTGGCCCGGCGGGCGCACGACATAGGCGCCGGCCGGCGGCAGCGGGTAGCGCGTCACGACTGGTACGAGCGCGCCGGAATCCAGGTGCTCATGCATCAAGCCATAGGGAAGATAGGCGACGCCCACCCCCGCCAGCGCGGCCGCGACCAGCGCGGTGCCGTTGTCCGCCTTGAAGCGTCCCTGGGGCCGGACCGACACGATCTTCTCGCCATCCAGGAATTGCCAGGCCTCGGTGCCCTGCATGAGGGCCTGGTGCGACAAGAGCTGGTCCGGCGTCTCGGGCGCTCCGTGGGCGGCGATATAGGCGGGACTCGCGACGACGAGTCCATAGATCGGTCCGATCCGCCGCGCCACCAGGTTGGAATCCTGCAGGTAGCCGACCCGAATCGCGCAGTCGTAGCCGTCCGCGATCAGGTCCACATTGTGGTCGCTGTAGCAGGTGTGGACGTGCAGCCGCGGATGGAGCCGCGCCATTTCCGCCAGCACCGGCGCGAAGTGGGTCGGCCCGAACGACAGCGGCGCTGCGATGCGCAGGCGGCCGCGCAGTTCGCCGGCGGGCAGGATCGTCTCGCGCGCCAGGGCGATCTCGGCGCAGACCCTGGCCGCGTAGTCGCGGAAGGTGGCGCCGGCTTCGGTGAGCGCCGCGCCGCGGGTGGTGCGCGACAGCAGCTGGATGCCCAGCTCCTCCTCCAGCCGGGCCAGGCGCCGGCTGACGATCGACTTCGATACGCCAAGCCGGAGCGCGGCCGCCGAAATGCCGCCGGCGTCGGCGACTTCCACGAATGTCTGCAGCTCTTCGATATCCACTACGATGCTCCCCGTTGCGCCACATGGCCTCGCCAGATGATACCGCCGTCGGCGGCTAGGCCGACGGCTTGTCCAGCGGCTGCGGCATGCCAGGCAGGTGCAGGCGATCGCGGCCCGACAGTTCGTCGCCGTGAATTTGCGCGGCAAGCCTCTCGGCATCGCGCCGGCGGGTATCCATCGCCGCCTCCTTCACTTGGGCCTCGGCGAAGCCCAGCGCTCGCAGCCCCTCGGCGCCCATCAGGAAGGCCGATTCCACGGTTTCGCGAATCTGGTAGTCGACGCCGGCGCGGATCAGGGTAAGGGCGTGGTCACGATCGTAGCTGCGCACCAGCAGCCGGGCCTGGGGGAACTCGCGCCTTGCCAGCGCCACGATGTCGTTCGCGGCCTTGGGCTCGTCGATGCACACCATGATCGCATCGGCTTCGGCGGCGCCGGAGTGGCGCAGGGTATCGAAGCGCGTCCCTTCGCCGAAGAACACCTTGAAGTCGAAGCGCTGCGCAACGCGGATGCGGTCGGGATCCTTGTCGATCACCGCCAGCCTGACGCCGCTGGACAGCAGCACCTGCGAGGCGATCTGACCGAAGCGGCCGAAGCCGATGAGAAGCACCCTCCCCTTCAGGTCGTGCGCATGCTCGACGCCGTCCATCGATTTTTCATGCCGCAAGAGGCGGTCGGTCACGAGCGTCAGCAGGGGCGAGAGCGCCATCGACAGGATCACGACGGTGGCGAACAAGGCGTTTTCGCGTTCGTCGAGCACGCCGGCCGAGAGCGCGGCGGCATACAGCACGAAGGCGAACTCGCCACCCTGCAGGAACATCGAGGTGCGGTGCAGGGCCTGATGCTTGCTGGCGCCGAACAGGCGCGCGACCACGTGAACGACGATGCCCTTCGCCACCATGAACCAGAACAGCATGGACAGCAACAGCCGCCATTCGGCCGCGACGATGGCCAGGTCGAGCGACATGCCCACCGCCAGGAAGAACAGCCCCATGAGCAGGCCGCGAAACGGCTCGATATCGCTTTCAATCTGGTGCCGGTAGCTCGAACTCGACAGCATCACCCCGGCCAGGAAGGCGCCCATCGCCATCGACAGGCCGGCGAATTCCATCAGCAGCGCCGCGCACAGGACCACCAGCAGCGCGCCCGCGGTCAGGACTTCGCGCGTGCGCGACCTGGCCAGCAAGGCGAAGAACGGGTCGAGTCCCCAGCGCCCCACGCCCAGCAGCACCGCCAGCGCGCCGATCGCCAGCAGCAGGTCGGACCACCCCTGCCCTTGCTGCCCTTGCAGCGGCGGCGCCAGGAAGGCGACCACCGCCAGCAGCGGCACGATCATCAAGTCCTCGAACAACAGGATGGCGACCGACTTCTGCCCCTGCTCGCTGGCAATCTCGCCCCGGTCCTGCAGCGCTGTCATGATGACGGCGGTCGAGGACAGGACGAAGCCCGCGCCGGCGACGAAAGCGGCCGGCCCGGACAGGCCAAACATCGCATAGCCGGTGAGCGCCAGCGCGGCGGTCGCGGCGGACACCTGGGCCAGGCCCAGGCCGAAGATCTGGCCACGCATCGCCCACAGCTTGTGCGGCCGCAGTTCCAGCCCGATCACGAACAGGAACATCACCACGCCCAGCTCGGAGATATGGAGGATCGAGCGCGCATCGGTGACCAGGGCCAGCACCGACGGTCCCACCAGGATGCCCGCTCCAAAGTAACCAAGGACCGCGCCAAGGCCCAGCCGCCGGAACAACGGCACGGCGATCACGGCTGCCCCCATCAGGACGACCACCGGGCCGATCGTCTGCCCCAGGCTTGCTCCAGCCATCAACTCTCCTCGCTTATCTCATTCATTTGATGCATACATTTAACTGACATTGAGCCATGCGCAACGGCAGGCCCTAGCGTTCCCGGATGCGCAACACAGCGTGTCCGGGAACGGCACTAGCGCGCACGACGCGAGGCCAGCAGAATCGTCCTTGCGCCTCGGCATTGGAGACAGAACGATACCAATCCGATATAGGCGCGACAATGTTCAATCCTGCTATCGATGGTTCATTCCTGCTGCGCCGGACCCGAGGCCGCATCCATTCCGCCAATTGTCGTCATCGACGATGCCAGTCTTAGGAGAACATTATTTCCGTCCCAATGGCCATGCTCCCGCCACTTCCCCACAATATCATCGGCCTGACGCAGGCGGGGCGCGCGTGGAGCGGCGTCCAGCTGCTTGTCACCGGCTACGACTGTGACGGCGAAGGCACGAGCGTCCTTCCGCACCGCGATCACGCACGCCTCAGCGTCGTGCTCGAAGAGCACGGAGGCGCATGCGAGCCGCGTCTTCAACCGCATCGACCGTGCCCCGTCGAGCATGTGCCGCGACATATGTATTTCGCGCCGGCCGGCATGGAGATCTGGGGCCACACAAAATACGCGCGGCGCGTCGTCGACGCCGTGCTCATGTTCGACCTCGACGTCTTGAGCGAACGCCTGGAAACGACATTGGACCCGGACCGGATCGGCGTTCCGAGGCTGCGCTTTGCCAATGACCGGATCTGGAATCTGGTCAAGCTGCTTTCCGAGGCAGTCCACAATCCCGACCCGTCGATGCATCTATACGGCGACGGCATCATTACCGCCGTGTCGTCCCAGCTGTTCGCAGCGCCGCGCATCACGGAATTCAAAGCCGGTGGACTCGCGCCATGGCAGCTGCGACGGGTGATCGACTATATGGATGCGAATCTCCCGCACCGTATCGAGCTCGACACCCTGGCAACGCTGGTCAATCTGTCGCAAGCCCATTTCAGCCGCGCGTTCAAGATATCGACCGGCCTCGCGCCCTACCAATGGCAGCTCGACGCGCGCATCCGGCGCGCGCAGCTGTTGCTGTCCGCTTCCGATGCCAGCCTTGGCGAGGTGGCGCACGCCACCGGCTTTGCGGATCCGGTCCACTTTGGCAGGACGTTCCGCAAAATGATGGGCCTGGCGCCGGGCGCATGGCGCACCGAGCACAAGCGATAGTCGCTCCGGCGTCGCGCGCGCCGAATAAATAAATCAAATTGACTTATCATTGGGCTTGCTCTATAATTCATGCCCACTAGACAATAGTTATTCGTAGCAACAACCCTGCTGCACCACATTTGCCATCCGATGGATGGGAAATCGCTCTTAGGCCCAGCGCCTGCATCTCGACAACGTTGACGCAATTCGCGTCAGCACCCGCCCCGCCGGCAAAGCGTGCCTGCCGTTTCCATCGCCAGCACGCTTGCGCGCCAACTGCACTGCCGACGGCTCGGGTCCATCGATTCCCATGAACGCCATTGGCTGCAGGGTTTCATTCCATTCGCCAAATAGAAGGAGAACAACAACGTGGCAAAACAAATCATCATCGACCATGTCTTCAAGGTGTACGGCGACCAGCCCGACGACGCGCTGGCGCTGGTTCGCCAGGGCGCCAACAAGCAAGACATCCTGGCCAAGACCGGCTGCACGATCGGCGTGTTCGACGCCACCTTCACCATCGAAGCGGGCGAGATCTTCGTCATCATGGGCTTGTCCGGCTCGGGCAAGTCGACCCTGGTGCGCATGCTTAACCGCCTGGTCGAGCCGACCGACGGCCGCATCCTGGTCGACGGCAACGACATCAACACGCTGCCGGACGCCGAGTTGCGCGCCTTGCGCCGCAAGGACATCAGCATGGTGTTCCAGTCGTTCGCCCTGCTGCCGCACATCACCGTGCTCGACAACACCGCCTTCGGCATGGAGCTGGCCGGCATTCCCAAGGCCGAGCGCCATGAGCAGGCGCGGCAAGCGCTGGAGCAGGTCGGCCTGGCGGGCTATGCCGCCAGCTATCCCGACGAACTGTCCGGCGGCATGCAGCAGCGGGTGGGCCTGGCACGTGCGCTGGCCAGCGATCCATCGATCCTGCTGATGGACGAGGCGTTTTCGGCGCTCGATCCGATCATGCGCACCGAGATGCAGTCCGAGCTGCTGCGCCTGCAGCAGATCAAGCGCCGCACCATCGTCTTTATTTCGCACGACCTCGACGAAGCGATGCGCATCGGCGACCGCATTGCCATCATGAAGGATGGCCACGTGGTGCAGGTCGGCACGCCCGAGGAAATCCTGCGCAAGCCCGCCAACGACTACGTGCGCAATTTCGTGCGCGGCGTCGATGCGGCGGCGGTCTTCAAGGCCAGCGACATCGCCCGCAAGAGCCAGATCGTGGTATCGGAATCGCCGACCCGCGGTTCGCGCGCGGCGCTGTCGATGCTGGAGGAGCAGGACCGGACCTACGCCTATGTCGTCAATCCGCAGCGCGAATTCCTCGGCCTGGTGTCGGTGGACTCCCTGCGCAGCGCACTCGACGGCCATACCGGCCCACTGGGCCTGGCGCATGCCTTCCTGGCGGACGTGCAGACCATCAAGGCGGACGAGCCCGTCGCCGGCCTGTTCGGCCAGGTGGCGCAACTGCCGTATGCGGTGCCGGTGGTGGGCGATGACGGACGCCTGTGCGGCGCGATCAGCAAGACCACCTTGCTGAAATTCCTCGACCCCGACACGCCTGCCATTCCCGAGGCACAGCATCAGAAAGGACAAGCATGAGCATGACCGAGAACATCACAGCAGTACAGCCGGCCGCGGTACAGCCGGCCACCGAACAGGCTGCAGGACAGGCTGCACAAGCGGCCGCCCAGATCAATCCCTGGCTGCCGACGCCACCAAGCGACACCTCCTGGCTCGATGCGGCAGCGCCGGGCGTCACGCCCGAGCACGCCAGCAGTTTCGACCTGGCGCACCTCCTCGATGGGGCGCTGCCGCTGCAATCCTGGATCAACGACGGGCTGGGTTGGGTTGTGGAGAATTTCCGCCCCTTCTTCCAGGCCGTGCGCGCGCCGATCGACGCGACGCTGACCGGCTCCAGCCAGTTGCTGCTGGCCGTGCCATCCCTGGTGCTGATCGCCATCATCGGCCTGCTGGCATGGCAGTTCACCAGCCGTGCGCTGGCCGTCGGCACCGTGCTGGCGCTGGTGGCGGTCGCCGCGCTGGGCGTGTGGCCGGAAGCGATGATCACCCTGTCGCTGGTGCTCACCTCGCTGGTGTTCTGCCTGGTGATCGGTCTACCGCTGGGGATCTTCCTGGCCAGCAGTGACCGTGCGCAGAACATCCTGCGCCCCGTGCTGGACGCGATGCAGACGACGCCCGCCTTCGTCTATCTGGTGCCGGTGGTCATGCTGTTCGGCATCGGCAATGCGCCCGGCGTGATCGTCACCATCATCTTCGCCCTGCCGCCGCTGGTGCGCCTGACCAACCTCGGCATTCGCCAGGTGCGTCCCGACCTGATCGAGGCGGCGCGCGCCTATGGCGCCTCGCCCTTGCAGCTCCTGAGCCGTGTGCAGCTGCCGCTGGCAATGCCGTCGATCATGGCCGGCATCAACCAATCGCTGATGCTGTCGCTGTCGATGGTGGTGATCGCCTCGATGATCGCGGTCGGCGGCCTCGGCCAGATGGTGCTGCGCGGCATTGGCCGCCTGGACATGGGCCTGGCCACCGTGGGCGGTCTCGGCATCGTCCTGCTTGCCATCATGCTGGACCGCCTGACCCAGGCCATGGGGCAACCGCGCCGCGGCGTGCGCCACTGGTACCAGACCGGTCCGGTCGGCTTCGTCCTGCGCCGGGTCGGCGGTTCCGCCGGCTCCGACGCGGCTCCGTCCACCAAGCCCGCCACCGCACAATAAGACTAGAAAGGATACCGATGCGTCAAACCGAACACTTCAACGCCACCTATAAAACGCAGCGCGCGTTTCGCTGGATCTCGGCCCTCGTGCTTGCCGCACTCGCCCTCTCCACCGGCATCGCGACGGCGCAAACACCAGGCGCCGACCTGCCCGGCAAGGGCATCAAGGTGCAGGCCCTGCAAAGCTCGCTGGCCGAGGAAACCTTCCAGACCATGCTGGCCAATCGCGCCCTGGAACAGCTGGGCTACGAAACGCAGCCGATCAAGGAAGTCGCCTATCCGACCGCGCACATCGCCGTCGGCAACGGCGATGCGACCTTCCTCGCGGTGCACTGGGACCCTTTGCACCAGGACTATTACGACAACGCAGGCGGTGACGCCAAGCTGCTGCGCACCGGCAGCTACGCCGGTCCTGCCGCCCAGGGCTACCTGATCGACAAGGCCACGGCCGAGAAGCACAACATCACCAATATCGACCAGTTGCGCGACCCGGCCATCGCCAAGCTGTTCGACCATGACGGCGACGGCAAGGCCGACCTGACCGGCTGCGATCCGGGCTGGGGCTGCGAGGCGATGATCGAACACCATATGGACGGTTACAAACTGCGTCCGACGGTCACGCACGTGCAGGGCAGCTATTCGGCCCTGATCGCCGACACGATCGGCCGCTACAAGCGCGGCGAATCGATCCTGTACTACACCTGGACGCCGTACTGGGTGAGCAGCGTGCTGGTGCCGGGCAAGGACGTCGTGTGGCTGCAGGTGCCGCATTCGTCGAACCCGCAAAACGCCAATACCCGCCTGGCCGATGGCAGCGATTACGGGTTTGCCGTCAACACCACGCGCTTCGTCGTCAATCGCGCCTGGGCCGAGAAGAATCCGGCGGCAGTCAAGCTGTTCGAAGTCATGCGCTTGCCGATTGCCGACATCAATGCACAGAACGATCGTGTGCGTGAAGGGCAGAACTCGCAGGCCGAGATCGCGCGCCATACGGCGGGCTGGATCAAGTTCCATCAGGAGCTGTTCGATAGCTGGATCGCGCAGGCGAAGGCTGCGGCGAAACCGTAGTCCTTGGATCGGAGGCCGGTATTTTTCCGGCCTCTTACTAGCCCGCCAAACTGGCGTTGATCGATATCGAATCAGCGACGGGAATCACCATTTTCTTCCGCCCGTGTCCGGCATTGCTCACCTCTTCCACCCTGACGAGGCCCAGCTTTCGCAATCGGCCAATGTCTTTCGACACGGCGCTCTGCTCTCGGCTGACTGCAGCCGCGAGTTCGGAAATCGATCGCGTCTTTTTGAGCGCCAGACGCAAGAGTTCAAGCCGCTTCGGCGTCAGTTCCGAAATGAACTCCGCAAACTCCACGCTGGTCAAGGTCATTGCGTGCGGCAGACTCGGCGCACGGGCGTCCAGTGCTTTAGCGACATCCCGCCCTTTGCTTGTCCGCTCTTGCAGATCGGGATCGTTCAAAAAGTCGTCTAGCGTAATTTTTTTACTCATAGTCATTTCCCCTTATTCACGTGCCTGAGAGCTATATCCATCCATTCGCGCTGAAACCTCTCATAAAGCGCTTCATAGCTATCGAAAGGATCGGGCGTGACAGTTCCGTAGTAGTGCTTGTGCGAATAATCGTGACTGTTGTCATAGCCAAGAACTCGCCCGTTGTCACCGGCATGGATACTCGCGTTGATATAGGCTAAAGCGTAGTGAATGACTTTTCTTGAAGGTAGTTCTCTGACAACCAATTCTTTCAGCACACCCCCACCCAGCTTGGGCTTGATTTTCACATCAAGAGGCGCATAGCGCTCCAATCTGGGCACAGGCTTTGAAGCTTTTCCCTTGCCAGCCATGATCTACCACCTCCTACCTGGTGTCAACCTTTGATATGTCGTGCCATGTAAAAGTTCGCGCTGATGCATGCAGTAGCTGTTTGCAGCAAACTGCCGGGTCGATCAGGGTAAAATGCCAAGTCCTGGCCTCCACGCGCCAAGCCGTACCGATTCAGACGACATGACCACCGCCCCCAAAGAAATCAACGCCGCCGCCATCAAGAACAGCGCGACGGAAAAGCTCACTCCCATGATGCAGCAATATTTAGGCATCAAGGCTAATTACCCCACCATGCTGGTGTTCTACCGCATGGGCGACTTCTACGAGCTGTTCTTCGACGACGCCGAAAAAGCCTCGCGCGTGCTCGGCATCACGCTCACCGCGCGCGGCAAGTCGGGCGACCAGTCGATCAAGATGGCCGGCGTGCCCTTCCACTCGCTGGACGGCTACCTCGCCAAGCTGGTCAAACTGGGCGAATCGTGCGCCATCTGCGAACAGATCGGCGACCCGGCCCTCTCGAAAGGTCCGGTCGAACGCAAGGTGGTGCGCGTAGTCACGCCCGGCACCCTCACCGATTCCGACCTGCTGCCCGAGAAGGCCGAGCGCCCGCTGCTGGCGCTGTGCCTGATCAGCCAGCGTAAAACCGTCACCGCCGGCCTGGCCTGGCTGTCGCTCGCCAGCGGCAACCTGCGCCTGATGGAATTCTCGGGTGATGCGCGCGCCGTCGAACAGCGCCTGGCGCACGAACTCGAACGCATCGCGCCAGCCGAGATCCTGCGCGCCGATTGCGCCGACATGTTCGAAAGCGACGGCGTCCACGCGCACACCCAACGTGTGCCCGAATGGCATTTCGACGTCGTCAAGGGCCACGGCGCCCTGCTCGAGCAGCTGGGCGTGGCCACCCTCACCGGCTTCGGCGCCGATGGCTTGGGCGCCGCATTCGGCGCGGCCGGAGCGCTGCTGCGCTATGCGCAATCGACGCAAGGCCGCGGCCTGCAGCACGTGCGCGGCCTGGCCTGCGAAACCGAGAATGAATACATCGGTCTGGACGCCGCCACCCGCCGCAACCTGGAACTGACCGAGACCATCCGCGGCCAGGAGTCGCCGACCCTGTTCTCGCTGCTCGACGGCTGCCGCACCGCCATGGGCTCGCGCCTGCTGCGCCACTGGCTGCACCATGCGCGCCGCGACCAATCCATCGCGCGCAGCCGTCACCAGTCGATCGAAGCGCTGATCCAGGCCGATGCCAACGATGCGCTGTCGTCGACCCTGGCCCAGGTGCCGGACATCGAACGCATCACCACGCGCATCGCCCTGCTCACCGCACGGCCACGCGACCTGGCCGCCTTGCGCGACGGACTGACAGCGTTACCGGTGGTGCGCGAGCAAGTGGCGCGTTGCTTCATCCCGGGCGACACCTGCCTGCTGCGCGAGATCCACGACGATCTGACCACGCCGGGCGCGTGTGTCGACCTCCTCACGCGCGCCGTGATGGAAGAACCCGCGGCGATGGTGCGCGACGGCGGCGTGTTCGCGCGCGGCTTCGATGCCGAGCTCGATGAACTGCGCGCGCTGTCCGAGAACGCCGGCCAGTTCCTGGTCGACCTCGAGACGCGCGAGCGCGCCCGCACCGGCATCGCCAACCTGCGGGTCGAGTACAACAAGGTGCACGGTTTCTACATCGAGGTCACCAACGGCCAGACCGACAAGGTGCCGGACGACTACCGCCGCCGCCAGACCCTCAAGAACTGCGAACGCTACATCACGCCCGAACTCAAGGCCTTCGAAGACAAGGCCCTGTCGGCGCAAGACCGCGCGCTGGCGCGCGAAAAAATCCTGTACGACCAGCTGCTGGCCGACATGGCGCCGCACATCGGCTGCCTGCAGACCACCGCGCGCGCGCTGGCCCAGGTCGACGTGCTGGTGGCGCTGTCGAGCCACGCGCTGCGCCACAACTGGTGTGCGCCGACGCTGAGCGATGCGCCATGTCTCACCATCGTCGAGGGCCGCCATCCGGTGGTGGAAAACCAGATCGAGCGCTTCATCGCCAACGACTGCAAGCTGTCCAACGACCGCCGCCTGCTGTTGATCACCGGCCCGAACATGGGCGGTAAATCGACCTTCATGCGCCAGGTGGCCCTGATCACCCTGCTGGCCTACGTCGGCAGCTACGTGCCGGCCACCAGCGCGACGCTCGGCCCGATCGACCGCATCTTCACCCGCATCGGCGCCAGCGACGACCTGGCCAACGGCCGTTCGACCTTCATGGTCGAGATGACCGAATCGGCCGCGATCCTGAACGGCGCCACCGAGCACTCGCTGGTGCTGATGGACGAAGTCGGCCGCGGCACCTCGACCTTCGACGGCCTGGCGCTGGCCTGGGCGATCGCGCGCCACCTGATCGACACCAGCCGCAGCTTCACGCTGTTCGCGACCCACTACTTCGAGCTGACCCAGCTGCCCGAAACTTATCCGAGCGCCTCCAACGTGCACCTGTCGGCGGTCGAGCACAAGGACAGCATCGTGTTCCTGCACGCGGTGCAGGACGGTCCCGCCTCGCAGAGCTACGGCCTGCAGGTGGCGCAGCTGGCGGGCGTGCCGCAGCCGGTGATCAAGGCCGCGCGCAAGCACCTGGCGCGCCTGGAAGCGCAGGCGCTGGATGCGACGCCGCAGCGCGACCTGTTCGCGGCGCCGCTCGCCGAGGAAGACATCGGCGAGGCGCCGGCCTTCGCGCAAGCCGAACCGCAGGACGACGGCCTGCGCGACGCGCTCGATGCGATCGACCCGGACGCGTTGACGCCACGCGAAGCGCTCGAACGTCTCTACGAGCTCAAGCGCCTCGCCGCCTGATGCAAGCACGGCGCCGATCCCTGCTGCTGGCGGCCCTGCTGTCCTTCTCGTCGCTCGCCGGCGCGAAGGACAAGGCGGATGACGGCGCGCACCGTTTCGCGGTGATCGGCAACGACTCGGGCGAGGATGGCGAGCCGCGCCTGAAGCAGGCCCTGGCCGATTCGTCCGAAAAATCGTTGTCCTTCGTCGTCATCAACGGCATCAAGGGCGAGAAAGAAAGCTGCGGCGACCGGCTGTACCAGGAGCGGCGCGACATCATCGAGCGCGCCCGGCGGCCGACCGTCGTGTCGCTGGCCGGCAGCGACTGGACGGCCTGCCGCAACTCGGCCAACCGCACCAATGCGATCGAGCGCCTGAACCGCCTGCGCGAACTGTTCCATGGCGAGCCCGAGTCGCTGGGCCGCGAGAAAATCCACCTCACCCAACTGTCGGCCAGCCCGCGGTTTCGCAGCTATGCCGAGAACGCGCACTGGAAGGTCGGCAAGGTGCTGTATGCCACCATCAATCTCCCGGCCGGCAACAACCACTTCCTGCCGGCGGCCGGCCGCAACAGCGAGTATGAAGACCGGACGGTCGCCAACCGCTTCTGGCTGAACCGCCTGTTCGCGATCGCGCGCAGCGACAAGGCCGAGGCGCTGGTGCTGTTTTCGGAAGGCGCGGTGCGGCCGTTCTACCTGGACCAGCCGGCGGGGCTACGCGGCCTGCTACGGCGCGATCCGGTGGAGAAGGATGGGTTCGAGGCGGTGCGTCGCCAGATCCAGGGCCAGGCGCTCAAATTCGATGGTAAGGTGCTGCTGGTCGACGGCGGCACGCCGCATGGGAAGAAACCCGAGATCGAGTGGAAGGGCAACCTGGGACAGCTGTCGGTGGGGACGAAGGCGGTCGAGGTGAATGTGAAGGTGGGGACAGAAGCGCAGTTTGGGGTGGAGGATGCGAAGCAGTGATTGGTTCGCGTGTGTGGTGTGCGTGAGAACTTAGGTTCCCGCCTTCGCGGGAACGACGGTTTTACGTGTGGTAGTCGCTAGCAGCACTATTGGCCCGCAACCTTTGCACGTCGTTCCCGCGAAGGCGCTACGCTGAGCCTACATCTTCAACATTTATTTGGCGTATGCTGAATCATTGAAGTGTGGACTCAATGGAGGTCGCCATGGCTTCTCT
>NZ_VPFD01000038.1 GCF_008014745.1 Massilia arenae | reverse complement strand
CCCCACAAGGAGGCTCCTACTGTTTGTATGCACACGGTTTCAGGATCTATTTCACTCCCCTCCCGGGGTTCTTTTCGCCTTTCCCTCACGGTACTGGTTCACTATCGGTCGATTACGAGTATTTAGCCTTGGAGGATGGTCCCCCCATGTTCAGACAGGATTTCTCGTGTCCCGCCCTACTTGTCGTATGCTTAGTACCACCGGTCTGATTTCGTGTACGGGGCTATCACCCACTATGGCGCCTATTTCCAGAGGCTTCCACTATCAGTCCGACTATCACATACAGGCTCATCCCATTTCGCTCGCCACTACTTTGGGAATCTCGGTTGATTTCTTTTCCTGCAGCTACTTAGATGTTTCAGTTCGCCGCGTTCGCTTTGCATACCTATGTATTCAGTATGCAATGACCTAAAAGGCCGGGTTTCCCCATTCGGAAATCTGCGGATCAAAGCTCGTTTGCTAGCTCCCCGCAGCTTATCGCAAGCTACTACGTCCTTCATCGCCTGTAATCGCCAAGGCATCCACCATGTGCACTTATTCACTTGTCCCTATAACGTTGGCCTCTTCATGAGTTAAAGAGATCGTCATAGAATTCAAGAGTACAACTATGTTTGCTTGATACAAATTACTACTACCCTAAGTGTGCATCACATCTCGTTTCCGACATGCGCTACACGCTTAAAAAAACTTTACTTCTTCCAGATTGTTAAAGAACGAAAAAACAGTGATCTCGAAAAGACCAAACCTAAATCTCACCAGTTATTTACTGACGACTTACGTTTGAACTTTTTTGGTGGAGGATGACGGGATCGAACCGACGACCCCCTGCTTGCAAAGCAGGTGCTCTCCCAGCTGAGCTAATCCCCCATTTGAGGTCATGCTGATTGGTAGGGCTGGTTGGACTCGAACCAACGACCCCCGCGTTATCAACACGGTGCTCTAACCAGCTGAGCTACAGCCCCGATAAAACNAGAATTCAAGAGTACAACTATGTTTGCTTGATACAAATTACTACTACCCTAAGTGTGCATCACATCTCGTTTCCGATATGCGCTACACGCTTAAAAAACTTTACTTCTTCCAGATTGTTAAAGAACGAAAAAACAGTGATCTCGAAAAGATCAAACCTAAATCCATCCAGCTAGCTGCTGGTGACTTACGTTTGAACTTTTAACCATTTACTAAATGGTGGAGGATGACGGGATCGAACCGACGACCCCCTGCTTGCAAAGCAGGTGCTCTCCCAGCTGAGCTAATCCCCCATTAGGGTATGCCAATAACTTGGTAGGGCTGGTTGGACTCGAACCAACGACCCCCGCGTTATCAACACGGTGCTCTAACCAGCTGAGCTACAGCCCCGATAAAACTGTTCTTTACATTCAACAGTCGATAAGCGTGGACGCTTGATGATGAGTTCAGTTTTAAGGCTGACTCCGGTGCTACTCTAGAAAGGAGGTGATCCAGCCGCACCTTCCGATACGGCTACCTTGTTACGACTTCACCCCAGTCACGAATCCTACCGTGGTAAGCGCCCTCCTTGCGGTTAAGCTACCTACTTCTGGTAAAACCCGCTCCCATGGTGTGACGGGCGGTGTGTACAAGACCCGGGAACGTATTCACCGCGACATGCTGATCCGCGATTACTAGCGATTCCAACTTCACGCAGTCGAGTTGCAGACTGCGATCCGGACTACGATACACTTTCTGGGATTAGCTCCCCCTCGCGGGTTGGCGGCCCTCTGTATGTACCATTGTATGACGTGTGAAGCCCTACCCATAAGGGCCATGAGGACTTGACGTCATCCCCACCTTCCTCCGGTTTGTCACCGGCAGTCTCATTAGAGTGCTCAACTAAATGTAGCAACTAATGACAAGGGTTGCGCTCGTTGCGGGACTTAACCCAACATCTCACGACACGAGCTGACGACAGCCATGCAGCACCTGTGTTACGGCTCTCTTTCGAGCACACCTCGATCTCTCGTGGCTTCCGTACATGTCAAGGGTAGGTAAGGTTTTTCGCGTTGCATCGAATTAATCCACATCATCCACCGCTTGTGCGGGTCCCCGTCAATTCCTTTGAGTTTTAATCTTGCGACCGTACTCCCCAGGCGGTCTACTTCACGCGTTAGCTGCGTTACCAAGTTAATTAAAACCCGACAACTAGTAGACATCGTTTAGGGCGTGGACTACCAGGGTATCTAATCCTGTTTGCTCCCCACGCTTTCGTGCATGAGCGTCAATCTTGACCCAGGGGGCTGCCTTCGCCATCGGTGTTCCTCCACATCTCTACGCATTTCACTGCTACACGTGGAATTCTACCCCCCTCTGCCAGATTCTAGCCTTGCAGTCTCCATCGCAATTCCCAGGTTGAGCCCGGGGATTTCACGACAGACTTACAAAACCGCCTGCGCACGCTTTACGCCCAGTAATTCCGATTAACGCTTGCACCCTACGTATTACCGCGGCTGCTGGCACGTAGTTAGCCGGTGCTTATTCTTCAGGTACCGTCATTAGGAATGGATATTAGCCACTCCCGTTTCTTCCCTGACAAAAGAGCTTTACAACCCGAAGGCCTTCTTCACTCACGCGGCATTGCTGGATCAGGCTTGCGCCCATTGTCCAAAATTCCCCACTGCTGCCTCCCGTAGGAGTCTGGACCGTGTCTCAGTTCCAGTGTGGCTGGTCGTCCTCTCAGACCAGCTACTGATCGTCGCCTTGGTGAGCCTTTACCTCACCAACTAGCTAATCAGATATCGGCCGCTCCAGGAGCACAAGGTCCGAAGATCCCCTGCTTTCATCCTTAGATCGTATGCGGTATTAGCGTAACTTTCGCTACGTTATCCCCCACTCTTGGGTACGTTCCGATATATTACTCACCCGTTCGCCACTCGTCAGCGGAGCAAGCTCCCTGTTACCGTTCGACTTGCATGTGTAAAGCATGCCGCCAGCGTTCAATCTGAGCCAGGATCAAACTCTTCAGTTCAATCTCTGTTTGTTGACTCTTTCGAGTCACCCGTTATTGCTAACGGGGTCGCTCACTCAAAATACTGACCGTTATCTCATTGCTGAGACAACGTATTTCTTTTTTGTGAACATTTGATAATTTAAGTAATCAAGAACCGAAGTTCTTGGCACCTTCATCAAACGCCCACACTTATCGACTGTTAATTTTTAAAGAACTTTATACGGTACTGCATCATCTGCTGCTTGCTTCGAATCGTTGTGTTCGTCAGCAGCAGAGGAAAGAGAGTATGAAGTGTTTTTCGTTTTTCGTCAACCCCTTCATTTCGCTTCGTCGCAGTTTTCACTGCTGACCTCATCACGCTAACCGTTTGATTTGGCTTGCGTTTTTCGGTCAGTGCCGAAGCGGACGCGAACTATAGCAAATCAACTGCCGAGTCCGCAAGAGGGGGAGAAAGAAAGTGTGGCGCCTACAACAGCCAGTCGATCGGGAGCCACGACAAAGCCTTTACCGCAGCCCGTTTGAACCAGCTCGTGCCAGGCTCCGTCTCATGGCGGATCACCTGATCGCCGCGCCGCTCGATCCAGATCACCGCGCCCCGCTCATCGAGTCGTACCTCATAGGCGCGCGTCGGCAATGTCCTGTCCAGCGTTTCGGTCAGGCGCGCGGCCAGCGCCGGGCTATCGATTACAACGCCCATTTCGGTATTCAGGTGAATCGACCGCTGGTCGAAATTGAAGGAGCCGACGAAGACCCGGTTGCCATCTACCCCGAAGGTCTTGGCATGCAGGCTCGCATCCGAACTGCCGATTCCGCTGCCGCTGCCGCGCTTTTCGCGCGACGGCTCGTCGGTTGCCTCACGACGCAGTTCATATAAGGTCACCCCTGCCTCGAGCAGGGGCTTGCGCCACTTGGCATAACCGGCGTGCACCGCCGCGACGTCGGTCGCTTCGAGGGAATTGGTCAATATTCTGGTCTGCACACCTTTTCCGGCCAGGTCGACGAAGGCATCCACGCCCTCCTTGCCCGGCACGAAATAGGGCGACACCAGCTCGAGGTCACGCGTCGGCTCACCCAGCAGTTCCTTGAGCTTGACGGCGATATTCGCTTCGCGCGCCGCCTTGCCCACCACCTTGGCGGGATCGTCGCTGACGAACTTCGTGCGCGCCCACTCCAGCGGCAGGCTCCCTCCCACCAACTGCTCCAGGAATGCAGAACGCTTGATCGCATCCAGATAGGCCTGCGCCTCGGCATCGGGTTTGAAGGCCGGCTCGGCGATGGCATCCGGCGCCAGCAGCACCAGCGGGTAGGCGGATGGGCTGTTCCAGTACAGGTCGAAATCATCCGAAACCGCCCGCACCACCGGCCCGGCCGCGATGACATCGAGATCGGCGAACGAGATTTCGCCCGCTGCGCCGAAATACTCGTCACCCACATTGCGTCCGCCCACGATTGTGACCTGGTTATCGGCGGTGAACGATTTATTGTGCATGCGGCGGTTGAGACGCATGAAATCGGCGGCCATGCCGACCATCCTCATCGAACGGATAGCATTCGGGTTGAACAGCCGGACCTCGATCAAGGGATGGGCGTCGAGCGCGGCCAGCGCGCCATCGAGCCCGGCGGTGTTGTTGTCATCGAGCAGAAGGCGCACGCGCACTCCGCGCTCGGCTGCTTTCGTGAGCGCGTCGAACATCAGCATGCCGGTGGTGTCGTTACGCCATATATAGTACTGGACATCCAGGCTGCGATCGGCAGCCTGCGCCAGGACGGCACGCGCGGCAAAGGCGTCACGCCCATCCGCCAGGGCATGAATGCCCACCAGGCCGGGGTGTGCCATCGTGAGCGGCAGCAAGGCCTTGCCGAGACGGGTATCGTCAGTCTCGACGAAAGCCGTACTTGCCACCCTGCCCTCCAGCGGCGGCAGCGACGAGCAACTCGTCAACGTCAGGGACAGCGCCAGCAGCGCCGCCGGCACCACCAGCAGCAATACTTTGCCGCGCGCGCCCATCGATTACAGCCCTTCGAAGTCCGGCTTGCGCTTTTCGAGGAAGGCCGACATGCCTTCTTTCTGGGCAGGCGTGCCGAAACCGGCGTGGAAATAGCGGCGCTCGTAGGCCACGCCCTGGCTCAGGGTCGTCTCATACGCCTGATTGACGCAATCCTTGATCTGCATCGCCACCGACACCGGCATCTCGGCGATGCCTTGGGCGATCTTGATCGACTCTTCCATCACCTCGGCCGCCGGGTACACGCGCGACACCAGGCCGGTGCGCTCGGCCTCGGCGGCGTCGATCATGCGCGTGGTGAGCAGCATGTCCATCGCCTTCGACTTGGAAATCGCGCGCGGCAGGCGCTGGGTGCCGCCCGCGCCAGGGGTGACGCCGACCTTGATCTCTGGCTGGCCGAATTTGGCGCTGTCGGCGGCGATCAGGAAATCGCACATCATCGCCAGCTCGCAACCGCCGCCCAGGCAATAACCCGAGACCACGCCGATGACCGGCTTGCGGATGTCGAGGATGTGTTCCCAGTTACGGCCGATGTAGTTATTGCCGTAGGTTTCCTGGTAATCGTAATTGGCCATCGCGGCGATATCGGCGCCCGCCGCGAACGCCTTCTCGCTGCCCGTCAGCACGATCACATTGATCGCTGGATCCTTGTCGAACTTGCGCAGGGCGTCGCCCAACTCGTTCATCATATTGTCGTTCAGCGCATTCATCGCCTTTGGACGGTTCAGGCGTACCACGACAACCTTGCCATGGTTCTCGATCAACAGGTCAGCATATTCCATATCACACCCTTATTTGGTTAATCACGACTCTGCGATTCTAGCGCTTTACGCGTACGTCAAGTCGAGCGGGTTGTTGAGTCAAGGTAGATACGCTGCAAATGATCTGCCGGACGCAGGCCTAGCGGGCCGTGTCCGGCGCCGCGGCCTTGGGCAGCAGCACCCACAACGAGCCCTGCTGCTTCATCAGGCCCGCGTTCTCGGTCGCATCCGGCCCGAAGCCGAAGAAAAAGTCGGCCCGTACCGCGCCGCGGATCGCGCCGCCCACATCCTGCCCCATCACCAGGCGCTGCAGCGGCGCCCCATCCTTGGGCATGGTGGTCGACAGCCAGACCGGCGCGCCCAGCGGCAGGATGGTGCGATCGATCGCGATCGAGCGGCCCGGCGTGAGCGGCACGTTCAGCGCGCCGCGCGGGCCGGCGTTCGGATCGGTGACTTTCTGCTCGGTGAAGAAGATATAACTGGCGTTCACGTTCAGCACTTCCTGGCGGCGCGCCGGATTGGCCGCCAGCCAGGCGCGGATCGACTGCGCCGACACCTGGTCGGGGCTCAATATGCCCTGCTCCACGAACCAGCGTCCGATCGCCTTATATGGATGGCCATTCTGGTCGGCATAGCCGACCCGCACTGTGTCGCCGCCATCGAGCTGCACGCGGCCCGAGCCCTGCACCTCGAGGAAGAATGCCTCCACCGGATCGTTCACCCACAGCAGTTCCCTGCCCTTCAGTGGCGCGCGGTCGATCTCGGCGCGGCTGTAATAAGGCACCAGCGACTTGCCCGACAGCCGCCCGCGCAGGCGCCGGTTCTGCAGGTCTGGATAAATGCCGCCCAGGTCGACCGTGACCAGGTCGTCCGGCACCCGGTACAGCGGGGTCTGGTAAGCGCCGCCGCGCTTGCGCGAGCCGTACAGCATCGCCTCGTAATAGCCGGTGACCATGCCGGTGTCGCTGCCGTCAGGATTGCGCACCTGGTTGGGCACGAAATACGTCTCGAAGAAGCGGCGCACCCCCGCCACATCGCCGGCGTTGACCGAGCGCGCCGCCGCGCAGGGCGTCTTCCACTCGGCCGCGCGCGTGGCCAGCACGCTGCACGACTGCTGGAAGGCCGGCCAGGCCTGGCGCACGTCGTCCTGCTGCCAGCCGGGCAGCGCCTCGAAACTCACCGGCGTCAGGGGCGGCGTCGGTGCGGGCGGAGGTTCTGGTGCAGGCGCCGGCTGGTCGGCGGGCGGCGTCGGCGGCACCACCACCGGCCCCACCGGCGGCGGCATCGTGATGGGCGGCTGTTCCGGCTGCGGCGTGGTCGAGCAGGCGCTCAACAGGCAGACGAAGGCGATCAGGGAAGGTACACTGCGGCGTGTCGTATACATAAAAGGCATGGAGACGAATATGTGGATCCTGATGGTGGAAGCCGGCGTGGCGCTGTTCCTGCTCGTATTTATCGTCTGGTGGACCATGTTCGCCGGCCGCAAGGACGTCGACCGCAAGGACGACGACAGCAGCGACAAGCGGCCCTGATCAGTGCAGCGAACGTGGCGGCGACAGCACGAATTCGGGGATCGGGGTCTCGAAGCGATGGCCGTCCTCGGCCACGCAGAAGTATTCGCCGCGCATCGAACCCTGGGCGGTGCCGAGCTGGGTGCCGCTGGTGTACTCGAACTGTTCGCCCGGCTGCAGCAGCGGCTGGTGGCCGACCACGCCCAGCCCGCGGACTTCTTGCATCTGGTTGTTGGCGTCAAGGATCACCCAATGGCGTGAGATGAGCTGGGCCGCGATGCTGCCGGTGTTTTTGATCGTGATGGCGTAGCTGAACACGAACTGGCTCCGGTCAGGGTCGGACTGCTCCGGCAGGTATTGCGTTCTGACGGTAACAGTGAAATCGTAGGCGGGCATCGGGTTTCCTTGGATGATCATTAACAAGGCCGCTGCTCTCTACGCGGCGGCCGGCGCGCCGTGTGGCGCAAACAACAATAATGATACCGCCTGCGGCCCGATCCCGGCGCTGCAAGCGGGAAGAACGGGCCGCAAGACGCCAACCCGGGCCCCGACCGGCGTAGAATAGCGGCTTCTTGTTCAATCCCGCCCCATCGTCCCATGACCACCTACCGCATCGCTCCCAGCATCCTGTCCGCCGATTTCGCCCGCCTGGGCGAGGAAGTGCGCAACGTCGTCGCAGCCGGCGCCGACATCATCCACTTCGACGTGATGGACAACCACTACGTCCCGAACCTGACCATCGGCCCGCTGGTGTGCCAGGCGATCCGCCCGCATGTGGACGTGCCGATCGACGTGCACCTGATGGTCAAGCCGGTGGACCGCATCATCCCCGATTTCGCCAAGGCCGGCGCCAACATCATCACCTTCCACCCGGAAGCCTCGGAACACATCGACCGCACCCTGCAACTGATCCGCGACCACGGCTGCAAGGCCGGCCTGGTGTTCAACCCGGGCACGCCGATGCACTACCTGGAACACGTGATGGACAAGATCGACATGATCCTGATCATGTCGGTCAATCCGGGCTTCGGCGGCCAGTCCTTCATCCCCGAAGCACTGAAGAAGATCGCGATCGCGCGCCGCATGATCGATGAATCAGGCCGCGACATCATGCTGGAAGTCGATGGCGGCATCAAGGCCGAGAACATCGCCGCCGCCGCTGCCGCCGGCGCCGACACCTTCGTCGCCGGCTCGGCCATCTTCGGCAAGCCGGACTACAAGGCGGTGATCGACGCCATGCGCGCCGAGTTGGCGACGGTGGGCAAATAATGCGGGCCGGCGCAGCAGGCATCCGGGCCGCCATCGTCGACCTCGACGGCACCATGCTCGACACGGTGCCCGACTTCGAAGCGGCCCTGAACGGCATGCGCGCCGACCTGGGCTTGGGCCCCATCACCCAGGCGGTCATCAAGCCGCTGGTCGGCAAGGGCTCCGAAAAGCTGGTGCGCGACGCGCTCCTGCTCGACTGGGACGCCACACGAGTCGATGCGGCGTACGATGAAGCGATCGCCGGCTACCAGCGTCACTACCTCGCCATCAACGGCGACCGCAGCACGCTATTCGACGGTGTGCTCGAAGGCCTGCAGGCCATGCAAGACCTCGGCCTGCGCCTGGTGTGCGTGACCAACAAGCCTGTTGCCTTTACCCTGCCGCTGCTCGACCAGAAAGGCCTGGCGCCCTATTTCGAGCAGGTGTTCGGCGGCGATTCGTTCGCGAAGAAGAAACCGGACCCGATGCCGATGCTTGGCGCCTGCGCCGCGCTCGACCTGCCGCCGAGCTGCGTGGTGGCGATCGGCGACTCGTCCAACGATGCCGAAAGCGCCCGTGGCGCAGGCTGCTTCGTGTTGACCGTCCCATATGGTTATAACCACGGACGCCCTGTACAAGAAATTCAATCCGATGGTATAGTTGATTCGCTACTCGAAGCGGCGACCCTGATCGCTGCACACAATCGCACCGCAAACTAAGTCATCTATACATGTTTTTCACCAAAAAACACACTGTCAACCAGACCGGCGCCCTTGAGGCCTGGCTTTGGCGACGCTGGCAATCCTGGGCTAACTAAGCCGTATCGATTGCTGCCGGGTGCGTTCGTTTGCACACTTCCCCCGGCAGGTTTTTTGAAGTACACCACCGCCCCACCAACCCCGGGCGGCACGGAGAAAACATGACCGAACTCGAATTCAAGTCGCTGGCCAACCAGGGCTACAACCGCATTCCACTGATCGCGGAAGCCTTCGCCGACCTCGAAACCCCGCTCACGCTCTACCTCAAGCTGGCCCAGTCCCAGCACACCGGCAAGAACACCTTCCTGCTGGAGTCGGTGGTCGGCGGCGAGCGCTTCGGCCGCTACTCCTTCATCGGCCTGCCGGCCCACACGCTGCTGCGCACCACCGGCAACCTCACCGAAATCGTCCGCAACGACGAAGTGATCGAGACGCACGAAGGCAATCCGCTCGACTTCATCGAGCAATTCCAGGCGCGCTTCAAGGTGGCCCTGCGTCCCGGCCTGCCGCGCTTCTGCGGCGGCCTGGCCGGCTACTTCGGCTACGACACGGTGCGCCACATCGAACGCAAGCTGGCCGACACCGCCCCGCGCGACGAACTGGGCCTGCCGGACATCCAGCTGATGGTGACCGAAGAACTGGCGGTGATCGACAACCTGTCCGGCAAGCTGTACCTGATCGTGTACGCCGACCCGGGCCAGCCAGAAAGCTATTCGCGCGGCCGCCAGCGCCTGAAAGACTTGCGCATGATGCTGCGCCGGAGCGTCGACGCACCGGTCACCTCGAGCTCGGTGCGTACCGAAGCCGTGCGCGACTTCAGCAAGGAGGATTACCTCAAGGCCGTCGCGAAAGCCCATGAATACGTGATGGCGGGCGACCTGATGCAGGTGCAGATCGGCCAGCGCATCCGCAAACCCTACGTCGATTCGCCGCTGTCGCTGTACCGCTCGCTGCGCTCGCTGAACCCGTCGCCGTATATGTACTACTACAACTTCGGCGACATGCAGATCGTCGGCGCCTCGCCCGAGATCCTGGTGCGCAACGAGCTGTCGCCCGAAGGCGGCCGCAAGGTCACCCTGCGCCCGATCGCCGGCACCCGCGGCCGCGGCGCGACGCCCGAGCAGGATGCGGCGCTGGCCGAAGAACTGCTGAACGATCCGAAGGAAGTCGCCGAGCACGTGATGCTGATCGACCTGGCGCGCAACGACATCGGCCGCATCGCCGACATCGGCAGCGTCAAGGTGACGGACCGCATGGTCATCGAAAAATACTCGCACGTGCAGCACATCGTCTCCAACGTCGAAGGCAAGCTGAAAGACGGCATGTCGAACCTCGACGTGCTGCGCGCGACCTTCCCGGCCGGCACGCTCACCGGCGCGCCGAAAGTGCGGGCGATGGAAGTGATCGACGAGCTCGAGCCCGTGAAGCGCGGCATCTATGGCGGCGCCTGCGGCTACCTGAGCTTCGGCGGCGAGATGGACGTCGCCATCGCGATCCGCACCGGCGTGATCAAGGACGGCAACCTGTACGTGCAGGCCGCGGCCGGCATCGTGGCCGACTCGATCCCCGAGATGGAATGGCAAGAGACTGAAAAGAAAGCGCGCGCCGTGCTGCGCGCGGCCGAGCAAGTGCAAGATGGCCTGGATGGGGAGTTCTGACATGCTGCTAATGATCGACAACTACGACTCGTTCACCTACAACATCGTGCAGTACTTCGGCGAACTGGGTGAAGACGTGCGCACCGTGCGCAACGACGAGATCACGCTCGAGCAGATCGCCGCGATGAAGCCCGACCGCATCTGCATCTCGCCGGGCCCGAAGGCGCCGAAAGATGCCGGCATCTCGCTCGACATCCTGCGCGAATTCAAGGGCAAGCTGCCGATCCTGGGCGTGTGCCTGGGTCACCAGGCGATCGGCGAAGCGTTTGGCGGCAATGTGATCCGCGCCAAGCAGGTCATGCACGGCAAGACCTCGAGCATCGCCCACATCGGCGAAGGCGTGTTCACCGACCTGCCCAGCCCTTTCACCGTGATCCGCTACCACTCGCTGGCGATTGAACGTTCCTCGCTGCCGTCCTGCCTCGAAGTGACGGCGTGGACCGACGACGGCGAGATCATGGGTGTGCGCCACAAGGACTACGACATCGAGGGCGTGCAATTCCACCCCGAATCGATCCTGTCCGAGCACGGTCACGCCCTGTTCAAGAATTTCCTGACGCGCTAAGCGCGCGCTTGAAGTCGCTGCACGCACGCCGACCACGTCACAGAACACCCGCGTCTCCAGCACGTCATTCCCGCGAAGGCGGGAATCCAAGTCCTCTCCGCAACCCCGTAATTATTGAATACCGGGTACGCAACGAACTTAGGTTCCCGCCTCCGCGGGAACGACGGCTCAAGCGCTAGCGAATACTGAAACCCTACTGGAACCGCCATGCCGATCACCCCACAAGAAGCGCTGCTGCGCTGTATCGAACACCGCGAGATCTTCCACGACGAGATGCTGCATCTGTTCCGCCAGATCATGGCGGGCGAGATGTCGCCGACCATGGTCGCGGCCCTGACCATGGGCCTGCGGGTCAAGAAGGAAACCATCGGCGAGATCACCGCCGCCGCCCAGGTGATGCGCGAGTTCTCGACCAAGGTGCCGATGGCCGACACCACTCACCTGCTCGACATCGTCGGCACCGGCGGCGACGGCGCCAACACCTTCAATATCTCGAGCGCCTCGATGTTCGTGGCCGCCGCCGCCGGCGCGCGCGTGGCCAAGCATGGCGGCCGCAGCGTCTCGTCCTCGTCCGGCAGCGCCGACGTGATCGAAGCCTTCGGCGCCCACATCGACCTGAAGCCCGAGCAGATCGCCCAATCGATCGCCCAGACCGGCATCGGCTTCATGTTCGCTCCCAACCACCACGCGGCGATGAAGCACGTGGCGCCGGTGCGGCGCGAGCTGGGCGTGCGCAGCATCTTCAACATCCTCGGGCCGCTGACCAATCCGGCCGGCGCACCCAATATCCTGATGGGCGTGTTCCACCCCGACCTGGTCGGCATCCAGGTGCGCGTGCTGCAGCGCCTCGGCGCCGAGCATGCAGTGGTGGTGTGGGGCCGCGACAATATGGACGAAGTCTCGCTCGGCGCCGGCACCCTGGTCGGTGAGCTGGTCAACGGCGAGATCCGCGAATACGAGATCCACCCGGAAGACTTCGGCCTGTCGATGATCTCGAGCCGCAACCTCAAGGTGAGCAATGCCGAAGAGTCGAAGGCGCGCATACTGGAAGCGCTGCGCGGCGAGCCGGGTCCGGCCCACGACATCGTGGCCCTGAATGCCGGCACCGCGCTGTATGCGGCCGGCGTGACAGGCTCGATTGAAGCCGGCTTGCAGAAGGCGCGCGAAGCCATCGCTTCCGGCGCCGCCATCGCCAAGCTGGAGCAGTTCGTCCAGGTCACGCGCCAGCTCGGCGCCGTCAATTAAACGTATTGCGAGAGCATCGATGTCCGACATCCTCAACAAGATCCTGGCCGTCAAGGCCGACGAAGTGGCCGCGGCGCGCAAGCATCGCGACCTGTACAGCCTGCGCAACGAGGTCGAAAGCGACCGTGAAGCGCGCGCCGCCCTGCGCGGCTTCGAAGCCGGCCTGCGCGCGAAGATCGCTGCTGGCCAGGCCGGCGTGATCGCCGAAGTCAAGAAAGCCTCGCCGTCGAAAGGCGTGCTGCGTCCCGACTTCCAGCCGGCCGCGATCGCGCAAAGCTATGCAGAACACGGCGCGGCCTGCCTGTCGGTGCTGACCGATGTCCAGTTCTTCCAGGGTTCGGTGGATTACCTGCAGCAGGCGCGCGCCGCCTGCGCCCTGCCGGTGCTGCGCAAGGATTTCATGGTCGACCCGTATCAAGTGTATGAAGCGCGTGCGATGGGCGCCGATGCGATCCTGTTGATCGTGGCGGCGCTCGACCACGGCCTGATGGCGGAACTGGAAGCCTGCGCCATGGACCTCGGCATGGACGTGCTGGTCGAAGTGCACGACGGCGATGAACTCGATGCCGCGCTCAAGCTCAGGACGCCGCTGCTGGGCATCAACAACCGCAACCTGCGCACCTTCGACGTCACCCTCGACACCACGCTCGGCCTGCTGCCGCGCATCCCGAAGGATCGCCTGGTGGTGACCGAATCGGGCATCCTCGGCACCGGCGACGTGCAGCGCATGCGCGAGGCCGACGTCCACGCCTTCCTGGTCGGCGAAGCCTTCATGCGCGCGGAAAATCCTGGCCGCGAACTGCAGCGCCTGTTCGCCTGAAGTGAAGGAACGGTAGAGGAACTCCGGATGCACGGATGGGTCGAACTGGTACGCCAATACCGGCGCGACCTGCGACAGTCCTGCATCCGCCATGAAGAACTCTCATCGCAGCATCTTCGTCTTTTTCTCACTGGTCGTGCTCGCGGCCCTGGCCGCATGCGGCACGTCGACCGAGCCGCCGACGCCTGCGCCACAGGCCCAGGCGGTGACCATTCCGCTGACACCGATCCCCGCCCCGCCCCCGACACGCACGCTCGACGCTTATAAGGCCGACGTCGCGCGCCACGTCATGCAGCGCAATCCAGAAAGAGTGTTCGAGGGAGAATTGCCGCCCATGCTGCCGGCGGTGGTGGTGCTGAACATCACGGTCGACCGCGCGGGCCAGCTCGCCGACGTCCAGGTGCAGCGCTCGCGCGACCAGGGCGCCTCCGAGGTCGCGCTGGCCTCGCTGCGCCGCAGCGGTCCGCTGCCGCCACCCGATGGACTGGGGCCGGCACATGCCGACCTGATGACGTTTTCCGAGACCTTCCTGTTTGGCGAGCGTTACCGCTTCCAGCTGCGCACGCTGGCGGGGCCGCAGCGCGCAGGCTTGTAGCTTAATTTAGTGAGGATGGCAGGATGCCGGCGCCGGATGGCCGGCGGCGTCCTGCGCACGAGCGCCGCAACGCTTGCAGTGACGGCGGTTGCGCAGGTGCGCATACAGCAGCATGAAGCCGCTGATGACGGCCAATACTGCTTCGGCGGTTTCGCCGAACAGCGGGCTGACGACGAAGACGGCGCCCAAAAAGATCGCCAGGCCAGCGCAGCCGACCAGCAAGGTGGTCTTGTCGCGGTGCTTCAGGTAGCCGGGCACCAGCGCCAGCAAGACCGGCAAGGTGATCGCCGCGATCAGCGTGTCGTGGAAGGTGTCGTGCACGTGAGCCAGCCCGAGCATCGGAAACGCCAGGATCACGAGCGGCATCGCCATGCAGTGCAGCAGGCACAGGATCGATGCCGCCATGCCGGCGACATCGCCGTATTTGATCAGGGATTTCATGAACCCTGTTCCTTTCTTTAAAACCGGCGGCGCGAGCAGTGTCCGCGACGCCGGTGGATTGAGTCCGTTTAGAACAGTACGCGCAGGCCGGCCGTCAGGTTCCGGCCGGTGAGCGGTGCATAGTCCTTGATGAACGAGGTGTGGCTGTAGGCCAGGCGATCGGTCACATTGTTCAGGCGCAGGTACAGTTGCGCCGGCAGCGTGCCGATGCGGGTCGAATAGTGCGTGCTGAGATTCAGCGTGGTGTAGCCGGGCGTCTCGGTTTCGAACTCGGCGATCTTGTCCTGCTTGCCCACGCGGACCAGTTCGGCCAGGCCGTTCCAGGCGCCCCAGTCGCCTTCGAGCTTGACGCCGATGCGGTGCGCCGGGGTGCGCGGGATGTCGCGGCTACCCGGGCCTTCGTCGAAGCGGGCGCGGACGTAGTCGCCGAACAGGGTCGTCTTCCACACCGACGACAGGTTATGCGCGACTTCGCCTTCCAGGCCGGTGAAGGTGGCGTCGCGCTGGGCGTAGTTGATCAGCTGCAGGCCCTGGAACTCGCCGCGCGTCTGCGAATAGATGTAGTCGCCGATGCGGTTGTGGAAGGCGCTGAGCGAAAAGGTGGTGCGGCCGGCGAACTTGCGCAGGGTCAGGTCGAGATTGTTCGACGTTTCCTTGACCAGGTTCGGGTTGCCGATCTCATAGGTATTGGTCGCCAGGTGCGGGCCGTCCGCGAACAATTCCTCGGCGGTCGGCAGGCGGTGCGTGTGCGACAGCGAGGTGCCCAGCGAGTATTCCGGCGCGAACTTCCAGACTGCGCCCACCGACAGCGAGGTGCCGCGCGTGTGGCTGTCGGGCTTGTCCACCTCGACGTCAACGTCCTGCCATTCATGGCGCACGGCGGCCTCGAAGCGCACATTGCCCAGCTTGTATTCCTCGGTCAGGAAGGCCGCATGCTTCTTCGTCAAGGTCGGCGGCACATAGGCCTCGGCGCCGATGGCCGAGAAATCGCGGCGCGTGGTCTGCAGGCCGAACACGCCATGCCAGCCCGCAATCGGCGCATGCACGAATTCCAGGCGGCCATCGTGGCCCTTGTTCTTGAAGGTGGTGGCGACCGCGCTGCCCTCGACCTCGTCGTGGATGTAGTCGGTGAACGAGGCGCGCAGGCGCACGCGTTCGATGCCGGCCACCGGATTGCGGTATTCGCCGCGCACGTCCCAGCGTTCGCTATCGAGGTCCACCACCGGCGCCTCGATCTCGCCCGCCTCGTTCTCGAAGCCGTGGCCCGGCAGGCCGTACTTGCCGCGCTCCTTGGTGAAGGCGGCGCCCAGGTAGCCATTCTGGCCGACCCAGGACAGGCCGACGGTGCCGGTCTCGGTTTCCTTGTAGCTGCCCGGGACGCGGCGGCCGCCTTCCCAGTCCTTGCCGACGCGGTAGTCGTCGGCATCGCGCTTGACGCCTTCCACGTGCAGGGCGACGTTGCTGCCCGCGGCCGTGGTGAGTTCGAAAGCGCCGGTCTTTTCGCGCGCCGCCGAATTGGCGCGCACTTCCGCGCTGCCTTCCAGGCCGTTCTCGGGCATCGCGGTCGGCACCTTGCGGTCGATGATGTTCACCACGCCGCCGACGGCGCCGCCGCCGTAGGCCAGCGCCGACGGGCCGCGCAGCACTTCGATCCGCTCGGCCAGGACAGGTTCAAATGCAACAGCGTGGTCGGGGCTGATGGTGGACGCATCCTGGATCTCGGAACCGTCGGACAGGATCTTCACGCGCGGGCCATCCATGCCGCGGATGATCGGACGACTGGCGCCGGCGCCGAAGTGGCTCGACGTAATGCCCGGCATGCTCGACAAGGTTTCGCCCAGGGTCGACTGACGGGTACGTACCAGCTCATTGCCACCGATCGACGTCACCGGCGTGACCATGTCGTCGCTGGACACGCCGAGCCCGCTGGCGGACACAACGACGGTTGCGGGCGCAGCGGTCGCGGGCGCTGCGGTCGATTGCGCATGGGCCGTCAACGGCGCCCCAAGCGTCAGCAAGCAAGCCAGTGCGAGCGGCGTGCGCTTGCCGGTGAAGTCAGTCATGGGAATCCTTGGTCGTCGAATGCGCCGTGGTGACAATGGTGCACCATAAGCAGAATCTAATGATAACCGATTATCGTTAAGCATTCAACGCAGCGCGGCAATTGCGCGCGGAAAAAAACCGGCGCAGGGCGAACTTCGCCCTGCGCCGGCCGATACGTCTTGACGCGATGCGTCAGAAGATGACGCGAATACCCGCCGTCAGATTACGCCCGGTCAGCGGCGCCGCATTCTTGATGAACGAAGTGTGGCTAAACGCCAGTTCGTCGGTCAGGTTGTTCAGGCGCGCATAGAACTGGGTCGGCACGCCGCCAATGCGGGTCGAGTAATGGGCGCCGACGTTGAGCATATTGTAGCCAGCGGTCTCGGTCTCGTAGTCGGCCAGCTTGTCCTGCTTGCCCACGCGGTAGAACTCGACCATGCCATGCCATTGGTTCCAGTCGCCGTCCAGCTTGACGCCGAGGCGCGAGGCCGGGATGCGCGGCAGGTTGCGGCTGCCCTCGCCCTCGTCGAAACGGGCGCGCACGTAGTCGCCGAACACGGTCGCGCTGATCGCCGGAGTCAGCTTCTGGCGAATTTCCCCTTCCAGGCCGGTGAAGGTGGCGTCGCGCTGGGCGTATTCCACCAGCTGGAAGCCTTCGTGGTTGTCCAGCGTGTGCGCGTAGATGTAGTTGTCGACGCGGTTGTGGAAGGCGCTGACCGAGAAGGTGGTGTCGCCTTCGAACTTGCGCAGGGTCAGGTCGACGTTGTTCGAGGTTTCCTTGTCCAGGTCTTGGTTGCCGACTTCATAGGTGGCGGTGGCCAGGTGCACGCCGTCGGCATACAATTCTTCGGCGGTCGGCAGGCGGTGGCTGCGCGAAAGCGAGGCGCGCAGCGAATACTGCGGCGCCAGCTTCCATACCGCGCCGACCGAGGCCGAGGTGCCGCGCGCATCGGTGTCGCGCAGGCCCGGGGCATCGACCTCGATGTCCTGCCATTCGTGGCGGAGGCCAGCCTCGAAGCGCCAGTTATCGAGCTTGTATTCCTCGGTCACGAAGGCGGCGTGCTTCTTGGTGAGCGTCGGCGGCACATAGGCTTCCTCGCCGATCGCCGAGAAGTCGCGGCGCGTGGTCTGCAGGCCGAACACGCCGCGCCAGCCGGCCAGCGGCGCGTGCACCGCTTCCAGGCGGGCGTCGTGGCCCTTGTTGCGGAACGAGGTCGAAACGACGTTGTCTTCCAGCTCGTCGTGGACGTAATCGGTGAACGAGGCGCGCAGGCGCACGCGCTCGATGCCGGCCACCGGATTGCGGTATTCGCCGCGGATGTCCCAGCGTTCGCTGTCGAGCTTCACCACCGGCACTTCGCCGTGCTCATGGTCATGGTCGTGATCGTGGCCTTCCTCGCCGTGCTCGTCATGGTCATGGCCTTCTTCTTCGTGGCCATGGCCGCCGCAGTGCAGGTGCGAGCCATGCGGGTGGCAGCTCTCGAACTCGTGGCCGTGGCCCGGAATGCCGTATTCGGTGCGCTCCTTGGTGAAGGCGGCGCCGATATAACCGTTCTTGCCGATCCACGACAGGCCGACGGTGCCGG
Source organism: Massilia arenae (assembly GCF_008014745.1). GTDB lineage: Bacteria > Pseudomonadota > Gammaproteobacteria > Burkholderiales > Burkholderiaceae_D > Telluria > Telluria arenae. The sequence goes on along the minus strand of NZ_VPFD01000038.1, from coordinate 26,589 downwards.
TCTCGGACTCCTTGTAGCTGCCGTTCACGTGGCGGCCTTCGCTCCAGTCCTTGCCGACGCGGTATTCGTCGGCATCGCGCTTGACGCCTTCCAGGTGCAGGGCCAGGTTGCTGCCGGCGGCGGTGGTGAATTCGAAGGCGCCGGTCTTTTCGCGCGCCGCCGAGTTGGCGCGTACTTCGGCGCTGCCTTCCAGGCCCTTCTCGGGCATCGCGGTCGGGATCTTGCGGTCGAGGATGTTCACTACGCCGCCCACCGCGCCGCCGCCATAGGCCAGGGCCGACGGGCCGCGCAGCACTTCGATGCGCTCGGCCAGGACCGGCTCGAAAGCGACGGCGTGGTCGGGGCTGATGGTCGAGGCGTCCTGGATCTCGGCGCCGTCGGACAGGATCTTCACGCGCGGACCGTCCATGCCGCGGATCACCGGACGGCTGGCGCCGGCGCCGAAGTGGCTCGAGGTGATGCCGGGCTGGTGGGCCAGGGTTTCGCCCAGGGTCGATTCGCGGGCGCGCACCAGTTCACTGCCGCCGAGCGAGGTCACCGGGGTGATCATGTCGTCGTGGACCACGCCCAGGGCGCTGGCCGACACGACCACGGTCGGCACGCTGTCCGGATCCGAAGCCGCACGGCTCGTCGTCTGGGCTTGGACCGCCAGGGGCGCGCCGAAGGCCAGCATCAGCGCCAGGGTCAGCGGTGTGCGCTTGCAGGAAAAGTGAGACATGGTGGTTCCTCGAAATGATTGGACGGCAGGATGCGTGTAAAGCAGATAACGATAATCCGTTATCATTAACATGGAAATGATAAGCCATTATCATTAAGCATTCAACCGCTTTTTGGCGCTTTTTGATTCCAGTGTGCGCTTTGAGGTATCCTTCGCCCTATGCAACGCAATACACGTCAAAAAACCGCCATCCTGCATGCGATCGAGCATGCGCAGCGCCCGCTGTCGCCACAAGAGATCCTGGACGAAGCCAGCCGCGAGGTCAGCCAGCTGGGCATGGCGACCGTGTACCGCAACCTGAAGTCGCTGGTGGACGACGGCGCGCTCAAGGTCGTCACCCTGCCCGGCGAAGGCGCGCGCTACGAGTCGACCAGCGCCGCCGAACACCACCATCATCACTTCCAGTGCACCGCCTGCCAGCGCGTGTTCGACGTGCACGCCTGCCCCGGCGACATCGAGCACATGGCGCCGAAAGGCTTCAGCGTCGAAAGTCACGAACTGACCCTGTACGGCCGCTGCGCCGACTGCCTCACGTCCTGAACCAGAAATAAAAACGGCCGGCGCGCAAGCGACCGGCCGTTTTCATATGGCTTGGCTGTTTATTTGCCGAGCACGTTCAGCACGGCCAGGGTCATCGCCTGGGCGCCGGTCTTGATCGACGGTTCCGGCACCGGCGCGTAGAACGGCGAGTGGTTGAAGGCGATCGGCTTGCCGCCCTCGCGCTCCGCTTCGGCCACCACCTTCGGATCGTAGACGCCGGTGAAGAAGAACATCGACGGCACGCCCTCGTTGGCGTACAGCGAGAAGTCTTCGCTGGCGGTCATGGCCGGCATGCGCTTGGCCTTGTCGGCGCCGAAGGCTTCCTTGAACACCACCTCGGTCTTGTTCACCAGTTCGGTGCTGTTGACGATGGCCTGGCCGCCGCCGCCGATCAGCATGTCCGGCTTCGGCGCGCCGGCCATCGCCGCCGAACCCTCGGCCACACGGCGCACGCCTTCGAGCAGCTTGGCGCGGACTAGCGGGCTGTACGAGCGGATGGTGCCGCGCACCTGCACGCTGTCCGGGATGATGTTGCCGACCGTGCCGCCCTGGATCGAACCGACCGTCACCACGCCGAACTCCTTCGGATCCTTCTCGCGGCTCACCACGGTCTGGACGTCGACCACGAACCGCGCCGCGATCGCCACCGGGTCGATGGTTTTATCAGGCGCCGAGCCATGGCCGCCACGGCCTTTGAAGGTGATCTCGAGCCAGTCCGAGTTGGACGATACCGGGCCGTCGTTGAAACCCACGGTGCCATGGGCCAGCGGCCACGAATGCAGGGCGAAGGCGTAGTCCGGTTTCGGGAAACGCTTGAACAGGCCGTCGTCGAGCATCGCCTTGGCGCCGGCGACGATTTCCTCGGCCGGCTGGCCGATGAAGACTAGCGTACCCTTCCACTGCGATTTCAGTTCGACCAGGGTGCGGGCGGTTGCGAGCCAGCTGGTCATGTGAATGTCGTGGCCGCAGCTATGCATCACGAAGGTGTCGCGGCCTTCGCTGGTGGCGCGGGCGCGGCTGGCGTACGGCAGGCCGGTGCGCTCTTCCATCGGCAGGCCGTCCATGTCGGTGCGCACCAGGACCGTCGGGCCGGCGCCGTTCTTGAGCACCGCGACGATGCCGGTCTTGCCGACCTTCTCGGTGACGGTGAAGCCAAGCTTGCGCATCTCGGCCGCCAGCTTGCCGGCGGTGCGCACTTCCTGGAAGGCGATCTCGGGATGGGCATGCAGGTCCTTGTAGACCGCGTCGAGCCATGGGTACATGGCGTCGACCTTGGCGACGACGTCGTTCTTGAGCGGAGCGGCCTGCTGGGCCTGGGCGACGTTCGCGGACAGTGTCAGCGACGCGAAAACGGCGGCTGCCGCGGCAATACGGGTAAAGGTCATGGAATGCTTATCGTTGTGAAGATTCTTGTCCATTACACCGCGCTCGGCCGCTTGATGGCGGCCGATTTGCGCCCGGCCACCGCCTGCGCCAGGCTGATGCCCGGCACGCGGTCGCCCTGCAGGGTGACGTCGAAGGCCATCAGCTCGTCACGGCGGAAGGCGTGCACGGTGACGCGGTCGCCGACGCGGTAGCGCGCCAGCAGTGCATCGACGTTCGGCGGATTGCCGTTCACGCGCAGGCCGTCGATCGCGATCACGATGTCCAGCGCCGACAGGCCGGCCTGGTGGGCGGCGCCGCCCTCGTGCACCTGGGTGAGTTTGGCGCCGAGCGGGTCGCGGCCGATGCCGGCGTCCAGCGAAGCCTTGCCGCCCTTGCGCTCGTCGACCAGCTTCACGCCCAGCGGCGCGTACAGCTTGGCCAGCGGCAGGTCTTCGGTGCCGCGCACGTAACGCTCGAACATGTTCTTGAGTTTGAGGCCGCTGATCTCGTCAAACAGCGCTTCGACTTCCTGTTCCGTCACGCCGCGGCCGGCGCCGTTGTAGAAGTCGCGTCCGTAGCGTTCCCACAGCGCCAGCATGATGTCGTCCAGCGATTTCGCGCCACCGGTCTTGGCGCGGATGGTCAGGTCGAAGGCCAGCGCGATCAGCGAACCCTTGGTGTAGTAGCTGATGATCGCGTTCGGCGAATTCTCGTCCTGGCGGTAGTATTTGCTCCAGGCGTCGAAGCTCGAATCGGCCACGCTCTGCTTGAGGCGCCCGCTGCCGCGCAGCACGCCGCCGACCGTCTTGGCCTGCAGCTTGAAATAAGTGGCTTCGCCGATGATCCCGGCGCGCACCAGCATCAGGTCGTCGTAATAGCTGGTGAAGCCTTCGAACAGCCACAGGAGCGGCGTGTAGTTCTCGGCCTGCAGGTCGTAGGGGGCAAAGGCGGCCGGCTTGATGCGCTTGACGTTCCAGGTGTGGAAATACTCGTGGCTGCACAGGCCCAGGAAGCGCAGATAGCCTTCGCCCGGCTCGGCCGCCTTTGGCGTGGCCAGGCTTGGCAGGTCGGCGCGCGCGCAGATCAGGGCGGTCGAGGCGCGGTGTTCAAGGCCGCCGTAGCCATCGCCGACGGCCATGGTCATGAACACATAGCGTTCGAGCGGCGCGCGCTTGGTCTTCGGTTCGAAGAAGGCGATCTGGGTCTCGCAGATCGCTTGCAGGTCGGCCTGCAGGCGCGCCATGTCGAGGTTGGGCACGCGGCCGGTGATCACGATGTCGTGCGGGATGCCATGGGCCTTGAAGGTGGCCAGCTCGAAGTCGCCCATCTCGACCGGATGGTCGATCAGTTCGTCGTAGTTGGCGCAGGCATAGGCGCCGAAGCCATAGCGCTTGGCGCCCGCCTCTGGCATCGCGGTGGCCACGCGCCAGGTTTTGGCGGCCGGGTCGGCGGGGCGCTGGATGTCGACCTGGTGGGCGAGCGACTCCTGTCCCACCACGCGCAGGAACACGCTGGTGCCGTTGAAGAAGCCGTGGGTCTGGTCGAGGTGGGCGGCGCGCACCGACAGGTCCCAGGCATACACCTCGTAGTGCAGGGTCAGGGGGCCGGCGCTAGGGGCGGCGCGCCACGCGTGTTTATCCAGCTTGGTGAGGGCCACGGCATTGCCGCCGCTCTCGGCGCGGATGCGCACGATATTGCGCGCGAACTCGCGGATCATGTAGCTGCCCGGGATCCAGGCCGGCAGCACGAACGCCTGGCCGTCGGGATCGGGATTGGCGACCGTGACGGTGACGTTGAACAGGTGACCGGCCAGGTCCTTGGGGACGATGGTGTAGTGGATGGCGTTCTGCTTTTTCTGCGATGGCTTTTTCATGGTCTTCTTGAATGGTCTCTCGGGACGCGCCGAATGGACATAGTGTAATCCATCGGGCGAAGCAAAACGCGCGCCATGCATGGCGGTGGGTGGCGCGTCGCTTAGGAAGGCAGGTCGGAAGGGGAATCGATGTCGCGCAGGATGCCGGGGTCGAGCACGTCGATCGTGGCGACCGGGCTGCTTTGCAACAGGCGCCGCGCGCCCTGGTCGCCGTCCAGCGCCAGCAGGGCGTCGCGGTGCTGCACGCCGAAGGCGACCGGATTGCCACGCCGGCCCTCGAACAGGGGCGCGGCGATGGCGGCGCCCTCCTCGACCGCCGCGTCCAGCGCATGCAGGGTGGATGGGGCAACGAAGGGCATGTCGCCCAGCGCCACCAGCCAGCCGTGGCCGGGCGATTGGTCGTGCAACTGGTCGTGCAACTGAGCATGCAGGGAATGACGGATCGCGTGCGCCAGCGACAGGCCCATGCCGCCGTCGGCATCCGGGCACACCGTCACCTCGCAGCCGAGCTGGCGCAGCACATCTCCTACCCCGCCGTCGGCGGGCGGCACCACCGCCACCACGCGCGGGAACACGGCCAGCAGCGTGCGCGCGCTGGCGGCGACCACCAGTTCGCCGCCGGGCAGGCGCTGCAGCAGCTTGTTGCGGGCGCCATCCGGATCGAAGCGGCGGCCCCGTCCCGCCGCCAGCAGGATGCCCGTCAGCGCCATGGTGTCATGCCTCCAATGCCGCGGCGGCATCCTTGATGGCCGCGCGGATCCGCTGATAAGTACCGCAGCGGCACAGATTGCCGCTCATGGCGTTGTCGATGTCGGCGTCCAGCGGGCGCCGGTTGGTGCGCAGCAGCGCGACGGCGCTCATCACCTGGCCGCTCTGGCAATAGCCGCATTGCGGCACGTCGTGGCGCACCCAGGCATCCTGGACCGCCTTGCCGACCGGGTCGTCCTGCATCGCTTCGATGGTGGTGATCGCCTGGCCCGCGACCGCAGCGATCGGGGTGACGCAGGCGCGGATCGGGACGCCGCCCAGGTGCACGGTGCAGGCGCCGCACAGGGCCGCGCCGCAGCCGAACTTGGTGCCGGTGAGGTTGAGGTTGTCGCGCAGCGCCCACAGCACGGGCGTGGCGGGATCGGCGTCGACTTGCAGGTCTCTGCCGTTGATGTTCAAGGTCAGCATGCACGCTCCTGGACGACAACCATGACCGGCGGCTGCCTTATTTTGCCGGCTTCGCTTCCAGCGAATCGAATTTGGCTTCGAGCGCTTTCAGGTCGATCGCGCCCGGGATGCGGGTGCCGTCGCTGAAGAAGATGGCCGGCGTGCCGGTAATGCGCAGCTTCTGACCGAGCGCCAGCACCTTGTCGTTCGGCGATTCGCAGGCGTTCGGCGCCGCCGGTGGCACCTTACCGTTGATCATCCAGTCATCCCAGGCCTTGTTGCGGTTCGGCGCGCACCAGATGTTCTTCGACTTCGTGAACGAATCCTGGGACAGGATGTTGTACATGAAGGTATAGATGGTGACGTTGTCGATCTCGTTGAGCGTCGTCTGGCGCAGGCGCTTGCAGTAGCCGCAGTTCGGATCCTCGAACACCGCGATCACGCGCTTGCCGTTGCCCTTGACCTGCTTGAGCGCCATCTCGAGCGGCAGGTCGCTGAACTTGATCTTGTTGATGTCGTCGATGCGCTCGCGCGTCAGGTTGCGCGAACTCTTGACGTCATACACCTGGCCGATCACGAGGAACTCGCCCTTCTTGTCGGTGTACAGGATGTCGCCCGCGACCCGCACCTCGTACAGGCCGCCATACGGGGTCTCCTTGACCGATTCGATCTTGGCGCCGCCCAGGTGCGGTTCGAGCGCCTTCTTGATGTTTGCCTCGACCGTGTTCTGCGCATCGACGCACGACGCGAGCAGCGCCGTCGCCAGCAGGACGGCGAGCTTCATTTTGATCATGCTTGATTCCTCAGATTGATGACTTGCCCATCGCGTGCGCCATCAGGCGCCGCTTCAAAGCAGGCATTTTATCAAGCAAGTTGAGTCCAAGATTGCGCATTACGCGTACAGGCTCCAGATTTGCCCCGAACAGGCGCTCCAGCCCATCGGTGGCCAGCTGCATCATGACCACGTCTTCCTTGCGTTTGCGGGCATAGCGCGCCAGCACCCGCTCGTCGCCGATGGCGCGCCGCTCCTCGCGCTCGCGCACGGTGGCGAGCAGGTCGACCACGTCGCCGAAGCCCAGGTTCATGCCATGCCCGGCCAGCGGATGCACGGCGTGGGCGGCGTCGCCCACCAGCGCCACGCGCGGCGCGACGATCGCATGCGGCTTGACCAGCGCCAGCGGCACCGCCGCCACCGCCTCGGGCTGCAGGGGACGCAGGGCGCCCAGCTTGTCGTCGGCATATTCGCCGAGCCGGATCGCCAGTTCGCCCAGCGACTCGTCCATCAGGGTGTCGGCCAGGGTCTCGGGCGCCGACCACACCAGCGAGACGCGGTTGCCCGGCAACGGCAGCAAAGCGATGATGCCGTCGGCGCAGGTGAACCACTGGTGGGCCACGCCATGGTGCGGCTTGTCGCAGGCGAAGTTGGTGACGATGGCGCGCTGGTGGTACATACGGTAATCGACGCCGATGTCGCACTGCCCGCGGACCCAGGATTCGCGGCCGTCGGCCCCGACCAGCAGCGCGCATTCGAGGCGGCGACCATCTTCCAGGCGCAGCGCGGCGCCCTCGTCGCTGCAGGTGAGCTCGCAGGCCCGGCCTTCGACCCGCTGCACGTTGTGGGCGAACTTGAGCGCGGCATCCAGCGCCTGATTCAGGTTATGGTCTTCGACGATCCAGGCCAGGGTGCCGACCCGGGCCCCGAAGGCGTCGAAACCGAGATTGCCGCCACCCTCGCCGTCGCCATGCACGTCCATCGCATCGACCGCGGCGACGCGCGCCAGGTCGAGGGCGCCCCAGACCTTGAGCGAGGCCAGCAGGTCATGGGCCGTATGGTTGAGCGCGTAGACACGCACGTCCCACGGACGCTCCGCAGCCGAGGATGACGACGGCGCCTCGGCCCCGGGACGCGCGGGCGGCGCCAGCAGGGTCACGCTATGCCCGGCCTGGGCAAAGCCGAGGGCGGTGGTCTTGGCGATGGCGCCATTGCCGACGATGCAAACATCGGTCCGGGTAGTGGAGGTCGTGGGCGTGGTCATGGTGCTCATTATAGCGATATGCCAATCCACCCCTTGCCGGCGTCGCCATGCAATTACGGCTGAGCCGGGGTCAACATGCCACCCGGAACACACAAAGCATTCACGAGTACTTGCGCAACTGAAAATCGCTGGCTATAATCATGCCTCTCTTGGCCTGGTAGCTCAGTTGGTAGAGCAGAGGATTGAAAATCCTTGTGTCGGTGGTTCGATTCCGCCCCGGGCCACCAAGAATATCGAAAAAACGCCAACCCTCACCGGTTGGCGTTTTTTTTTCGCCTGCGCATGTGATCACATGGCCCGCGGATCGGCCTTGCTTGCCGGCGCCAGCAGTTTTTCCATGATCGCCAGGCGCACGCCACGGTACTGGGGCGACAGCTCCGGGCCGCTTGATGCCGTGCGTTCGCCCATGTGGACAAAACCGAAGCGAGAATAATAGTCGCTCAGGCCTTGATTATCGGCCCAGGTATCCAGGCGCAGCCGGTCGAGTCCCAGGCGCAGCGTCTCGCGTTCGCTCCAGGCCAACATCAGTCCGAACAACGACCTCCCCTTCCATAGACGCCCGACAATGATGCGGTTGATATAGCGGGCCGCATGCGGTTGCAGGCCCTGCCACAAATCCTCGTCCATGGGCGATGGCGGACAGAAACTGAAGATGCCGACGGTGTGCATATCGACCGACAGCAGATATTGGGACCCGGCGGCGATGTCGGCCTCGACCACCGCCAGGTCCAGCGTATTCCAGCAGGGGAGCCCCTGCCTGCGCTGAAACGCGATCGCTTCCTCGTATAACTCCTTGATTTTCGGTATGTCCGCAGTGTGCGCGCGATGGATGTACATGGTTCTGCCGGAAAGTGGAAAGCGTCCAGTGTGCGCGGGGCCGGGCGATCAGGTCTTGTATGGCTGTAACCTTGGGCCGGCGTCTGGTTGGCGTGTTTTACAGCTGTGTTTACAGCTGTACAAGCATGCTGCGCAAAAGCCTGCCATCATGCGTTGCGGCCGGACGTGACGCCAGGGCAAGAGCTGCCTTTCGTTGTATTCCTGGCATTTCTTGCAGACGATGGACACAGACAACCACGACCAATCCGGACCGGAACCGGCATCAAAGGCCGACTGGGTGCGCTATCGCCCCACCGGTGTGCAGGGCGTGACACTGATGCGGGCCCATTTCACCGACTACACTTTCGAGCGGCACAGCCATCCTGAATTCGGGATCGGCCTGACCTATCGCGGTGTCCAGACCTTCAACTGCCAGGGCAGCAGGCAGGTCAGCGCGCCGGGCAACGTGATCTTCCTGAACCCGGACCAGGCCCATGACGGCTTGCGCGGCAAGACCGACAGCTACGACTACAGCATGCTGTATGTCGATCCTGCCGTGATGACGGTGCTGCGTGAGCGGGCGGCGGGCGTCCTTCCTGCGAGTCATTTTCGCGATGCCGTCGTGCACGCACCGGAAGCAGCAAGACAATTGCACAACGCCATAGAAGCAACCGGACAAGCCCAGGAAGCGCTGCGCGCGGAGTCGCTGCTGCTCAAGGCCTTCATGGGCCTGCTCCTGCGCTTCGGCGAAGCGCCGGGGGCGGCGCAGGCGCCCGCGCTTGCCGGCCTGGCCCGGCTGAACCGGGTGCGCGACTATATTCGCGCCCATGCGGGCAACGATATCTCGATTGCCGAACTCGCGCGCGAAGCGGGCGTGTCACGCGTTTACCTGAGCCGTGCGTTCGAACGGCAGTTCGGCGTGCCGCCCCATGTCTACCTGAACGCGGTCCGGCTGGCCAATGCACGTCAGCTTTTATTGAGCGGCATGTCGCTGGCAACGGTCGCGGTGAGTGCGGGGTTTGCGGACCAAAGCCATTTCACCCGGCGATTCAAGGGCGCGGTTGGGCTGTCGCCAGGGGCGTGGCTAAGGCAGATGCGTAGTGGCTGATGTGGCAACCATCGTGCCAAGCTTGCATGCCGGGGCCGTGGCGCTGGCTGAGGAACGCGCCGCGACTGGCAGTCGGCATGTTTCCTTCTGGTATCATACGCGCTGACTGATGGTAGTCGGCGCCTGCCCAAAGCTCCGAGTAGTCCCTGACGATGCGGGTCCTGTCCGATGGCGCGCCTTCGCGTAAACGGCGCGGCGTCCGATCACCACCCTTCCTGTTTGCGGCCCTCCCGGGCCAGCGTTTGATATTCCAAGGTTTACATGCACACCCTTCCTCCATGCCCCCAATGCCAGTCCGCCTATACCTATGAAGATGGCGGCGGCCAATATGTCTGCCCGGAATGCGCCCATGAGTGGCCGGTCCAGGCAGCAGCTGCAGCGACCGACAGCGTGCGCGTCTACAAAGATGCGTCAGGCAATATCCTCCAGGATGGCGACACCGTCACCGTGATCAAGGACCTGAAACCGAAAGGTTCGGGCGGCGTGATCAAGCAAGGCACCAAGGTCAAGAATATCCGCTTGGTCGACGCCGATCACGACATCGACTGCAAGATCGATGGCTTCGGCGCCATGAGCCTCAAGACGGAATTCGTGCGCAAGGTATAAGCCTTCACCTGCTACGCATCCGGCGCCGGTCTTCGGCCGTAGGCACGATATCTGCCTACGTCTAGTGCAGCGCGCCCGCCGCCTCGCGGGTCAGCACGATCTCGAGGTATTCGGCCGGCGCCACCATGGAATCGGGCCCGGCCGTGTTGAAGCGGTCGATCAGGGCCAGCAAGTCTTGTTCGAGCGCGTCGGCGGCAGACGGCGCAAGGGCGGCGAACGCCCGGTTGAGCGGTCCGTAGTAATCGCGGAACACATGCACCCAGTGCGTGGGCGACGCGTAGCGGAAGTTGAACACCCTGCGCGTGATGCGCGCCTGCAGCGCGTCGGCGCCGAACAGCTGGCGCACATGGTCTTCATTTCCCCACAGTAGCGGCGACGCCAGCCCGGCCGGCGGCGCGATGTGCTTGCCGACCGCCTTGAACAGCTGGCCGATGAAGCCCTCGGGCGTCCAGTTCGCCATCCCGATGCGTCCACCGGGCCGCACCACGCGCCGGATCTCGGCGGCGGCGCGCGCCTGGTCGGGCGCGAACATCACGCCGAAGGTGGACAGCGCCACGTCGAAGCTGGCATCCGGGAACGGCAGGGCCTCGGCGTCCGCTTCGCGGAAGTCGACCGCCAGGGCCTCGGCGTCCGCTTCGCGGAAGTCGACCGCCAGGCCCTCGGCGGCGGCGCGCGCCCGCCCCTTCTCGAGCAGCGCCGGCACATAGTCGGTGGACGTGACGCGGGCAAAGCGGCGCGCCGCGGCCAGCGTGGCGTTGCCATTGCCGGCGGCGACGTCGAGCACGCGCTCGCCGGCGCGCACGTCGGTGGCCTCGGCCAGCAGTTCGCCGACAATCTGCAGGGTGACGCCGACGACGGCGAAGTCGCCGCTGGCCCAGGTGGCCTGCTGGCGCTGCTTGATCGCCGCGAGGTCGGGGCCGGGAGTGGCCGATGCCGGCTGAGGCGACGGCGCGGGTTGGGCTGGCTGGGTCATGATTGGTCTCCTTGAGCAGGCATGTTCTTGATATGACTGGCCGCGCCACCCATGGTTCGACGCTACACCTTGTGCCTTCTCAATCCCGAACTGGGAAATCAACTGGCCGATGCGACGCCAAAGACAAGGCAGGCACCGCAGACACGGCGCCGCCTCCGAGCAGTCTCATCATGAAACCACCGTGCCTTGTTCCGCGTGGCATTGTCGCCGCAGTCATTATTCTTGCCATCGCCGTGATCGGCGCTGTGGCGCTCGCCGCCATGACATCGCTCTGGTCCGCGCGCGGCCTGGCAAGTTCTGCCAGGCTGCGCGCTTGCAAATCATGCGACACAGCAATCCGATTGTCATTTAAGCTAGGAACCCGAATATTTACAAGAGGTTCCGATGAACGCCAAGCTTTCGTTCTTCGCGCCCAGCGCCGCCCTGGTCCTGTCCGCCCTGTGCGCCGTTCCGGCGCTGGCAGCTGACAACACCCGACCGTTGCAGCCGATCGAATCGCTCGTGGTGCCGCGCTATATGGGCGTCTGGTACGAGATCGCAAAATTCCCCAACGATTTCCAGAAAAAATGCATCGGTGATACCTCCGCAAGCTACAACCTGGGCGAGGATGGCCGGGTGCAAGTCGTCAACCGCTGTCGCACCGCCGAGGGCAAATTCGACATGGCCGACGGCGTGGCGCGCCAGCTCGGCGGCGCGACCTCGCCCAAGCTCAAGGTGCGTTTCGCGCCGGCCATCCTGTCCTTCATCCCAATGGTGTGGGGGGATTACTGGGTCATCGACCTCGACGACAAATACCAGTTGTCCGCGGTAAGCGAACCCAAGCGCGAATACCTGTGGATCCTGTCGCGCACGCCCCTGGTCGAGCCGGCCGCATACGACGCCCTGCTCACGCGCCTCACGGCACAGGGACTGGACGTTTCCAAGCTTGTGCGCACGCCGCAAACGCAATTGCAACAACCCACACAGTAAGAACAGACGTGGCAAACCGCGGCGACCGATGCGGCGTCGCTTGCCATGGTCAATGCCGCCGCACCTGCTGCTGGCGGCAATGCATCTGGAAATACCGGCAGCCGTCCCCATCTTCACCAACAGCACAGCAATCCGCGCCGACACCATTGGCGTTCTTGCTTTCCAAATCTTTCATGCCCAGCCCACATGGCGCGCCGGCTTCGCCTGCCGTCATGCCGTCCTTGAAGAGTTCGATGCCAGGTCCACAATCCCCTGCACTGCGCCGGGCGCTGCTGACGGCGGCGGCCACGCTGCTGGCGTTGCCTTCCGCACATGCCCTGCCCACTCAGAGCGATTCGTTGGCACCACTGGTCAATGCCTACCGCGCCAATCCTGGCAGCTGCGACGGCTTTCCCGCCGCGCCGGCCGCCCCGCTCGACCAGCAACCGGCCCTGGCCCAGGTACGCATCGGCGCCGGCACCTTCATCGAATCCGCACTGGAACGCGCCGGTTACGCTGCGGCGCAGGCCCAGGCGGTCTATGTCACCGGCCCCGAGGATGCCCAGGCCGCCATGAATGTGTTGGCACAGAAATACTGCAAGGTATTGCTGAGCGATCGTTTCTCGGCCATCGGCAGCTACCGCGAGGGCGCGACCTGGACCGTCGTGCTGGCGCGTCCGGCCCCGCCGCTGCCCTCGGCCACCTATCCCGACTGGCGCGAAGCCGGCCGCGCGATCCTGGATGAAGTCAATACCGCGCGCGCCAGCGCCCGCTCCTGCGGCAAGCAGGCGTTCCCGGCGGCGGCGCCCCTGAGCTGGAACCCCGCGCTGGGCGATGCGGCGCTGGCCCATAGCCGCGACATGGCCACAGGACGCTACTTCAGCCACCGCGCCAAGGATGGCAGCCAGGCCACCGACCGCGCCCTGCGCGCCGGCTACAGCTGGCGCCGGGTGGGCGAAAATATTGCCTTCGGCCAGCGCTCGCCGCGCGAAGCCGTCGAAGGCTGGCTCAACAGCCCCGGACATTGCGCCAACATCATGAACCGCGATTTCACCGAGATGGGCGCGGCCTATGGCGTCACGCCGGAGCGGCAGACCGGCATCATCTACTGGACCCAGGTGTTCGGCGCGCCACGTTAGGTCAGTCGTGCAGGACAAGCGCCATGCCTGCCCCGCCTTCGACCCGGATTGCGTCCTGACTGGTGCATCTCCTGAAAGCTGCTTCGGATAGACTGCCTCTCAACATCAACCTCCCGTCCGCGTCTCGCTGCGCCGGCCCAGAACACATGACCCAGTCCGCCCCACAACCACGACTCGGCCTCGTCTGCATCACCGTTTCCAAGGACGTGCGCTATCGCGCGCTCACGCGCAAGCGCCTGCTCGAACATTCGGAAGATGGCCAGCGCCGCGTGCTGGAAGACATTTATCGCGACAATATCCAGACCCTGGTCAATGCGCTGCGTTATTGTGAGCGCGAAGGCATCGCCCTCTACCGCATGCCCTCGTCGATCTTCCCGTTTTCCGATACGCCGTTCGGGCTGGAGATCCTTCAACAGTTCAAGGAAACCCTGGGACGCTCGGGCCGGCGCGCGATCGAGCGCGGTATCCGCCTGGTGATGCATCCCGACCAGTTCGTGGTGCTCAGTTCGGACTCGGACGATGTGGTGGCCAACAGCGTCAAGATATTGCAGATGCATGCCGACATCATGGATTTGCTGGACCAGCCGCGCTCGCCCTGGGCGCTGCTGGAAATCCACGGCGGCAAGTCCGACCGCGAAGACAAGCTGGTCGCGCGCATTGCCGAACTGCCGGACGCGATCCGCTGCCGTATCGGCCTGGAGAATGATGAATACGCCTACAGCGCCGACGAGATCCACGCCGTCTGCGTGCGCGCCGGCGTGCCGATGGTGTTCGACGCCCATCACCACATCGTCCACGAAAAGCTGGACAGCTACGAGCATCCGAGCGTGGCCGAGATGGTGGCCAGGGCGCGCGCCACCTGGCCCGATCCCGCCCACCAGCTGGTGCACATCTCGAACGGCCGCGAAGGCTTCAACGACCGCCAGCATTCCGACCTGATCGCGACCATGCCCTCCTCCTACCTCGCCGCGCCGTATATTGAGATCGAGGCCAAGCTCAAGGAAGAAGCGATCCGCGGCCTGGACGGTTGGTGCGCGCGGGTCGCGCCGGCCTGATTCAGGCTTCCGGCACATGCACCCGCAGTTGCGCCAACCACGGCACGATCACGTCACACAACTGCTGCGGCGCCTCGAGCGGAATCATGTGCCCGCTATCCTCGACCAGCGCGAACTGCGCCCCCGCGATCCCCGCATGCAGCTCCCGCGCCTCGTCGAGACTGCGCAGGCGATCGTGCCCTGCCGCCACCACCAGGGTCGGACAACGAATCTCGCCCAGCAAGTGCAAGTCTCCCGGCCGCTCGACCATCGACTGATTGCGAAAAGCCACGCCGCCCAGCCGCACGCCCATCATGCGCACGCGCTCGATCAGCGCCTCGTTATCCACCTCGCGCGGATGCAGCGAACTGGCGATCGCGGTGCGGCTCAGCCCCGCGAACGAGACCGACGCCGCCGCCCGGGCCACCGTGCGCTTGCCCTGGCGGACGGCGTCGGAATCGGGCCGGGTCGAGGTGGCGATCAGCACCAGCGCGCGCACGCGTTCGGGCGCCTGGCGCACGATCTCGCGCGCGACATAGCCGCCCATCGAAAAGCCGATCAGGATGAAGGACGGCGGCGCCTCGGCCAATGCGCGGCGCGCCAGGTCCTCGAGGGTGGAATCGTGACGCAGGTCGGCATGCGCCAGCGGGCCGAAAGGGGCCAGCCGGTCGCGCATGCCGTCCCACAGCGTCTCATCGGCCATATAGCCGGGAACCAGCAGGATAGTCATCGCGCCATCATAGCAAAGCGCGATGAACGTCGTGTCAGGCCGCCTTCTTGGGCAGGATATCGCTGGCCATCATCTCGCCGAACGGTCCGGTGATCGACTGCTCCCCGTGCTCGGTTCCTTTCCCCAGCAGCGGGAACACCAGTTCGGCGAAGCGGTACGATTCCTCCAGGTGCGGATAGCCCGACAGGATGAAGGTCTCGATGCCCAGATCCGCATACTCGCGCATGCGCGCCGCCACCGTCTCGGGGTCGCCCACCAGCGCCGTCCCCGCCCCGCCGCGCACCAGGCCCACGCCGGCCCACAGATTGGGGGAGACTTCGAGCTGATCGCGCCGCCCGCCATGCAGGGCCGCCATGCGGCGCTGGCCGACCGAATCCATCTTCGCGAACGCGGCCTGGGCGCGGGCGACAGTGTCGTCGTCCAGGTGGCTGATCAACTCGTCGGCCGCGCGCCAGGCTTCTTCATTGGTCTCGCGCACGATCACATGCAGGCGGATGCCGAATTTCAGCGTGCGGCCGTGCTTCGCGGCCCGCGCGCGGATGTCGGCCAGCTTCTCGGCCACCGCCGCCGGCGGTTCGCCCCAGGTCAGGTAGACGTCCATCTGCTCGGCCGCCAGCTCGTGCGCCGGCTCGGAAGAGCCGCCGAAGTACAGCGGCGGATACGGTTTCTGCACGGCCGGATACAAGATCTTGGCGCCCTTGACCTGGATGTGAGTGCCCTCGAAATCGTAGCCGGCCGCGCCGCCCTCGCCCGCCATGCTGGCGCGCCAGACCTTGAAGAATTCGCTCGAGATCTCGTAGCGCTTGCTGTGGTCGGCGTACAGGCCGTCGGCTTCAAGCTCGCCCTGGTCGCCACCGGTGACGACATTGATCAACAGGCGCCCGTTCGACAGGCGGTCGAAGGTGGAGGCCATGCGCACCGCCAGCCCCGGCGTCGACAGGCCGGGACGGATCGCGACCAGGAATTTCAGCCTGGTGGTGGCGTTGATCAGGCTCGATGCGACGATCCAGGCGTCCTCGCAGGAGCGCCCGGTCGGCAGCAGCACGCCGTCGTAGCCGAGGGTATCGGCGGCAACCGCGACCTGCTTCAGATAGTCGGCATTGACCGGGCGCGCGCCCTTGGTGGTGCCGAGATAACGGCTGTCGCCGTGGGTGGGAATGAACCAGAAAATGTTGGGAGTCGACACGGTAAGTCCTCGGTGAATCAGGCAGCGGCGGCGGTCTGCACGCGCGCCTGCAATTCGGCATCGAGCTGTTCGATACCCTCGGCGACACGTTCGGCGATCGGGCCCGCCAGGCGCGTGCCGCGCTGGCTGTCCCAGGCGACCTGCTCGGACGTGGCATAGATGCTCGACAGGATGGCGCGCGCCGACATCGAGGCCAGCACCGGTCGCAGCGCATAGTCGAGCGCCAGCAGGTGCGACTGGCTGCCGCCGGTCGCCAGCGGCAGCACGACCTTGCCGCGCAGGCCGTCCTGCGGCAGCAGGTCGAGGAACAGCTTGAGCATGCCGGTGTAGGCCGCTTTATAGATTGGCGTGGCCACCACCAGCGCGTCGGCCTGGGCCACCAGCGCCAGCGCACGCGCCAGTTCCGGGTCGTTCGCGTCCATGCGCAGCAGGGCGGGGCCGGGCAGCTCGCGCACTTCAAGGCGCGTCGTGCGCCAGCCGTGGACGGCGAGTTTATCTCCCACGTGCTGCAACAGGCGGCTGCACGACGATTGCGACGACGGGCTACCGCCCAGCAAGATGACGCTCATGGTGGATTCCAGTTCTGACAACGATCGCCACAGCGTACGCCGCGCGCGAGATCCGCCCAACGAATCGTTTCACTCATCGATATGCGTTTGCCGTTTTAACTTTTCGCGCATATTCATGGCCGGTTTTCTTCGTTCACGCGGCGCCGGCTTGGGATGCAAGATGGCAGTTCACCCAACATCGGCACACGGTCCCATGTCCTCCATCCTGCAGCAATTGCGTCCACAAGACGACTACGCCACCGCGGCCCTACCCGATCCGCTGGCCATCGCCGCCGACCTGGCCGAGCGCCTCGCCGCCACCGCCGTCGAACGCGACCGCGCCGGCGGCCATCCGAAGCACGAGCGCGAACTGATCCGCGCATCCGGCCTGCTCACGCTGTCGATCCCCACCGAATTCGGCGGCCAGGGCGCCGATTGGGCCACCGTGATGGCGGCCGTGCGCATCCTGGCCAAGGCCGACAGCGCGCTGGCCCACCTGTTCGGCTTCCACCACCTGCAACTGGCCGGCATCCAGCTCTACGGCACCGAACTGCAGCAACGCAGCCTGCTCACCGCCACCGTGCGCCAGAAGCTGTTCTGGGGTAACGCCCTGAACCCGCTCGACAAGCGCACCCGCGCCACCGCCTCGCCGGCCGGCTACATCCTCGACGGGGTCAAGAGTTTTTCGTCGGGCTCGGTGGGTTCCGACTGGCTGACGGTATCGGCTTGGGACAGTGAAGCCGATGCCGCCCTGATCGCCGTGGTGCCGACCGAGCAGGCCGGCGTGCACGTGGAAGCCGACTGGGACGCCTTCGGCCAGCGCCAGACCGACAGCGGCAACGTCCACTTCGAGAAGGTCTACCTGCCGACCGCACTGGTGTTGCAGACGCCTGGCCAGGCGCCGACCGCCCGTTCCACCCTGCGTTCCCAGGTCGCCCAGCTGATCATGGCCAATCTGTACCTCGGCATCGCGCAAGGCGCCTTCGACGCCGCGCGCGACTACACGCTGGAGCAGGCCCGTCCCTGGTTCGCATCCGGCGTGGACGACGCGATCGACGATCCCTTTACCCAGCACCGCTACGGCCAGCTGTGGCTGACGGTGCGTCCCGCCGCGCTGCTGGCCGACGAGGCCGGGCGCCAGCTCGATGCCGCCATCCGCAAGGGCGATGCCGTCACGGCGCGCGAGCGCGGCCTGGTGGCGATCGCGGTGGCCGAAGCCAAGGTGCTGGCCCACCGCGCCGCGATCGAGATCAGCAACCAGATGTTCGAACTGCTCGGCGCGCGCGCCACGTCGGGCCGCTTCGGCTTCGACCGCTTCTGGCGCAACGCGCGCGTGCACACCCTGCACGACCCGGTCGACTACAAGCTGCGCGACCTGGGCCGCTACGCGCTCAGCGGCCGCGTGCCCGATCCGACACCCTATTCCTGACCGGCCCGACATGACAGCTTCCGTACCCGTCATCCGCGTCGAGCGCGCCAGCAAAGCTTTTCCGCTGCCCGAAGGCGGCCGCTTCGACGCCGTGCGCGACGTCTCGCTCGACATCCTGCCGGGCGAGATCTTCGGCCTGGTGGGCCGCAGCGGCGCCGGCAAGTCGACCTTGCTGCGCCTGATGAACCTTCTTGAAAAGCCCGATAGCGGCAGCATCAGCGTCGCCGGCCAGGAGCTGACTGCCCTCGGGGCGCGCGAGCTGCGCGAAGCACGGCGCCGCATCGGCATGATCTACCAGCACTTCAACCTGCTCGCCAATGCCACCGTGTTCGAGAACGTGGCCTTCCCGCTGCGCATCCACGGCGCGATGAACGCGCCGCGCCTGAGGGCGCGCGTAACCGAATGCCTGGAACTGGTCGGATTGCTCGACAAGGCGGGCAGCTATCCGGCGCGCCTGTCGGTCGGTCAGAAGCAGCGGGTAGCGATCGCGCGCGCGCTGGCCAGCTATCCCACGGTGCTGCTGTGCGACGAGCCGACGTCGGCGCTCGACCCGGACACCACGCGCAGCGTGCTCGATACGCTGCGCGACATCAATGCGCGCCTCGGGGTGACGATCGTCATCGTCAGCCACGAGCTGCAGGCGCTGGGCAGCCTGTGCCAGCGCGCGGCCGTGGTCGAGGATGGCCGCATCGCCGAACTGTTCGACCTGCGCGACCACCGCGAGCCGCGCAAGACCTCGCTCGGCCGCGAGCTGCTGTATCACGCCACCGAAGCTCACGCCGCCGAAGCCCATGCCGCCGCCGTCCATGCCGGCCTTCCGCCAGGAGAGCTGCATGCTTGAAAAATTCCTGATCGTCGCCCCCGAGCTGTGGCGCGCCTTCGGCGAAACCCTGCTCATGCTCGGCATTGGTCTCTCGGCCGCGGTGCTGCTTGGCGGTCCGCTGGGCGTGGTCCTGTTCCTCAACGGCTCGGGCGAGCCAGGCCGTGGCCGCAGCATCGGCAAAGTGCTGGGATGGCTGGTGAACACCGTGCGCTCCTTCCCCTTCATCATCCTGATGGTGGCCCTGGTGCCGTTTACGCGCATCGTCGCCGGCACCTCGATCGGCCCGCTGGCCGCCAGCGTGCCGCTGTCCTGCGCCGCCATCCCCTATTTCGCGCGCCTGGTCGAGCAGCAGCTGCACGAAGTGCCGCGCGGCGTGATCGAGGCCGCCGAAGCGATGGGCGCCACCCGCCTGCAGATCGTCACCCGGGTGCTGCTGCTGGAAGCCAGGTCCGGCCTGGTGCTGGCGCTGACCGTGCTGGCCATCAGCTTCCTGTCCTATTCGGCGGTGGCCGGCGTGGTGGGCGGCGGCGGCATCGGCGATCTCGCCATCCGCTACGGCTACTACCGCTTCGAGACCGATTTCATGGTGGTCACGGTCGCGATCCTGATCGCCATGGTGCAGCTGATCCAGTTCGGCGGCGGACGCATTGCGCGCCGCCTGGACAAGCGCTGAACCGTCAATGAAAAAGAAACGGAAGGAACCCCCATGAGCCTGAACCGCCGCATCCTGCTTGCCAGCCCGCTTATCCTGGCCATCGCCCTTGCCGTCGCCGCCAATGCGCAGGCGAAGGACCCAAAGGAAATCGTCATCGGCACCAGCGCCGGACCGTATGCCGACCAGGTCAGGCTGGGCATCAAGCCCATCCTCGAAAAACAGGGCTACAAGGTGCGCATCGTCGAATTCAACGACTACATCCAGCCCAACTTCGCGCTGGCCGAAGGGTCGCTCGACGCCAACGTGTTCCAGCACGTCACCTACCTGGACCGCTTCGCGGCCCAGCACAAGCTGGCGCTTAGCGAACTGGTAAAGGTGCCGACCGCGCCGATCGCCATCTACAGCCGCCGCCACAAGAGCCTCGATGCCGTCAAAAGCGGCAGCACCGTGGCGCTGCCGAACGACCCGACCAACCAGGCGCGCGCACTGGTCATGCTCGACCAACTGGGATGGATCAAGCTGCGTCCCGGCATCGACCCGATCCGCGCCTCGGAGCGCGACGTGGCCGCCAACCCGAAGGGCATCAAGCTGCTGCCACTGGAAGCGGCCCAGCTGCCGCGCTCCTTGCAGGATGCCGACTATGCCTTCGTCAACGGCAACTACGCGCTGGCCTCGGGCCTCAAGCTGCGCGACGCGCTGCGCACCGAGAAGATTTCTCCGGCCTACGCCAACCTGGTGGCGGTCAGGACGCCCGACCGCGACAAGCCCTTCGCGCGCGACCTGGCCGCCGCCTACAAGTCGCGCGCCTTCCTGAACGTCACCAACAAGCATTTCGCCGATTACGCCAAGACCGATTACCAGCTGGCGCTGCAATCCCCTGGAGCCAGGTGATGGCACGTCGCATCCGCTTCAATGCCTTCCAGATGAACACCCCGAGCCACCAGTCGCCGGGGCTATGGACCCATCCGAGAAGCGATAGCGAGCGTTACCTGACGTCCGGCTACTGGATCGAACTGGCGCAGCTGCTCGAGCACGGCGGCTTCGACGCCATCTTCCTGGCCGACGTGCTGGGCGTGTACGACGTCTACCGCAAGGGACCGGAAGCCGCGCTGCGCCACGGCGTGCAGGTGCCGCTGAACGATCCCATGGCACTGGTGCCGCTGATCGCCCACGCCACCACGCGCCTCGGGATCGGCGTCACCGCCGCCCTGACCTACGAACACCCCTACACCTTCGCGCGCCGCATCTCGACGCTCGACCACCTGAGCAGGGGCCGGATCGGCTGGAACGTCGTCACCGGCTACCTCGACAGCGCCGCGCGCAACCTGGGCCTCGGCCAGCAACTCGGCCACGACGAGCGCTACGACCTGGCCGACGAGTACATGGAGGTCGTCTACAAGCTGTGGGAGCGCAGCTGGGAGGACGACGCGGTCAAGCGCGACAAGGAGCGCGGCGTCCATACAGACCCGGCCAGGGTGCACCCGATCCGGCACAAGGGCCGCTACTACGACGTGCCGGGCTTTCACCTGTGCGAACCGTCGCCGCAGCGCACGCCTTTCCTGTACCAGGCCGGCGCCTCGCCGCGCGGCGCCCGTTTTGCCGCGCGCCATGCCGAAGCAACCTTTATCAGCGGTCCGAGCAAGGCGGTGGTCAAGCGCGGCGTCGACGCCGTGCGCGCCGCCGCGCGTGTGGAGGGCCGCGATCCGGATGCGTTGCTGGTGTATGCCCAGGCCCTCGTCGTCACCGGCGCGACCGAGGCCGAGGCGCAGGCGCGGCTTGAGGAATACCGGCGCCACATCGACGTCGAGGCCGCGCTCACCCTGCTGTCCGGCTGGACCGGTGTCGACTTCGCGCGCCACCACCTGGACGACACCATCGAGTACATCGACACCGACGCCGGCCGCTCGGCCCTGGCCTCCCTCAGCGCCGCCGACCCGGGCCGCGACTGGACGGTGCGCGAAGCGGCCGAATTCATCGGCCTGGGTGGGCGCGGCCCGATCATCGTGGGCGACCCGCGCCAGGTGGCCGACCAGCTCGAATCCTGGATCGACGACACCGGCGCCGACGGCTTCAACCTCGCCTTCGCGCTGCCGCTGGAAGACATGACACTGGTGGTCGAGCACATCGTGCCCGAACTGGCGCGGCGCGGCCGCTACGACGCTGCACCACGCGGCGGCACGCTGCGCGGGCAACTGCTCGGCCAGGGCCCGCGCCTGGCGCCCGGCCACCCGGGCAGCCGGGTCGACATCGCATCCCCGCTGTCTGGCATCCAGGCAGCTTGAACCACCATCAAAGGACCATCATGAAACGAAGAAGCCTGTTGCAACTGGCCGCCAGCGGCGCCGCCCTCGCCGCCTTGCCCGCACGCGCAGCGCCGCTGCAAGAGCTGCGCCTCGACTACGCCCACTACTCGCCCACCAGCCTGGTGCTGCGCCACTTCGGCTGGCTCGAAGAAGAATTCAAGGCCGACGGCACCCGCATCAAATGGGTGTTCAGCGCCGGCAGCAACCGCGCGCTCGAGTACCTGAACGCGAACAGCATCGACATCGGCTCGAGCGCCGGCCTGGCGGCCCTGCTGGCCCGCGCGAACGGCAATCCGATCCGCACGCCCTACCTGTTCTCGCGGCCCGAGTGGACGGCGCTGGTGGTGCCCAAGAACTCCCCGATCCGCAGCCTGGCCGACCTGAAGGGCAAGAAGGTGGCCGCCACCAAGGGCACCGATCCCTATCTGTTCCTGCTGCGCGCCCTGCAGACCGTGGGCCTGAAGCGCAGCGACATCGAACACGTCAGCCTGCAGCACGCGGACGGCCGGGCCGCGCTGGAACAGGGCCGCGTGGATGCCTGGGCCGGCCTCGATCCGCATATGGCGGCGGCCGAACTCGATGGCGGCGCGCGCCTGCTGTACCGTAACGTCGGCTTCAATACCTATGGCTTCCTGAACGTGCGCGAAGAGTTCCTGGCCACCCGCGCGAACGAGACCGCGCGCGTGATCAAGGCCTACGAGCGCGCCCGCGCCTGGACCCGCGCCAATCCTTCCGAAGCAGCGAAAATCCTGTCGACGGAGGCCAAGGTGCCGCTGCCGGTGGCGCTGCTGCAGGTCAAGTTGCGCTCGGACTTCAGCAACGCCCAGCCGACCGCCGAACACCTGCGCGCCTTGCAGCTGGCGGCGCCGATCCTGCGCGACGAGGCGCTGGTGCGCCTCGGCACGGACCTGGACAAGGCCATCGCCGGCCTGGTCGACACCAGCTTCGCGCGCCAGCTCACCAAGGCCTGACATGGAACGGCAGGCCATCACCCTGGACGCGCCACCGCAATCACCACCGCCGCGCGCATGGCGCCGCCTCGGTTTCCCTTTGGGCTTGCTGCTGCCGGCCTTGATTCTGATCGGCGCGGAAGCCGGCGTGCGCGCCGGCCTGGTGCCGGCCAATCTGCTGCCGCCGCCGAGCGCCATCCTCGAATCCCTGTCCTGGCTGCTGGAAAACGGCCTGGCCGGCCATGTAGGCGCCAGCACGCTGCGGGTGGCGGCGGGCTTTGCCGCCGGCGCCCTGCTGGCGCTGCCGCTCGGCGCGCTGGTGGCCCTGAACCGGCGCGCGGAAAGCGTGCTCGATCCCAGCTTCCAGGCGCTGCGCGCGATTCCCTCGCTGGCCTGGGTGCCGCTGCTGCTGCTCTGGTTCGGCATCGACGAGGCGCCCAAGATCATTCTGATCGCGATCGGCGCCTTCTTCCCGGTGTACATGGGCGTGGTGGCCGGCATCCGCGGCGTCGACCGCGGCCTGACCGAGGTCGGCTTGCTGTATCGCATCTCTCCCCTGGCGTTGGCGCGCCGGGTATTGCTGCCGGCGGCCCTGCCCTCGGTGCTGACCGGCCTGCGCAACGGCCTGAGCCTGGCGTGGATGTTCATGGTGGCGGCCGAGCTGATCGCCGCCAGCCGTGGCCTGGGCTATCTGCTGACCGACGGCCGCGAATCGAGCCGCGCCGACATCATGCTGGCGGCCATCGTGCTGCTGGCCCTGCTGGGCAAGGCCAGCGACAGCGCGATGCAGGCGCTGGAGCGGCGCTGGCTAGCCTGGCGCGACAGCTATGTGGAAAGGACGATGCGATGAGCTTTCTCGCGATCGCCATCGATGACAAGCGCCATGGCGCGCGCACCGTGCTGCGCGGCCTGCGCCTGGGGTTGGACCAGGGCGAGATCGTCAGTCTGGTCGGCGCCAGCGGCTGCGGCAAGAGCACCTTGTTGTCGATCGTGGCGGGACTGGACGGCGACTACCGCGGTGCGGTGCGCCTCGATGGCCGCCAGTTGACGGGGCCGGATGCCGATGTCGGCCTGGTGTTCCAGGCGCCGCGCCTGTTCCCATGGCTGACCGTGGCGCAGAACGTCGCCTTCGGCGGACACGCGCGGCCGAACCTGGAGCGCGCCAATGCACTGCTGGAAGAAGTCGGCCTGAAAGGCTATGCCGATGCGCTGCCCAAGCAGCTGTCGGGCGGCCAGGCCCAGCGCGGAGCCATCGCGCGCGGCCTGTACCTGGAGCCGCACGTGCTGCTGCTGGACGAACCGTTTTCGGCGGTCGACGCCTTCACCCGCATGCGCCTGCAAGACCTGCTGGCGGAAGCGGCGCGCCAGCGCGGCCTGACGGTGCTGCTGGTGACGCACGATATCGATGAGGCGATCTATCTGAGCGACCGCGTGGTGTTGATGGATGGCGTGCCCGGCCCGGTGCGCGCCGAATTCACGAACGACTCGCCGTGGCCGCGCGAGCGCAGCAAGCTGGCGCTGTCGCCCTTGAAACCGGCGATTCTCGACAGCCTGCACGCGGTGCAAGCTATCTGACGACTCAGGTATTGCGCATCTGCGCCTGCGACACATTGCTGCCCGGCGGGACGCTCTGGGTCAGCCAGACGTTGCCGCCGATGGTCGAACCGGCGCCGATCGTGATGCGGCCGAGGATGGTGGCGCCGGCATAGATGACGACGTCGTCCTCGACGATCGGATGGCGCGGCGTGCCTTTGACCAGGGCGCCGCTCTCGTCGACCGGGAAGCGTTTGGCGCCGAGCGTGACGGCCTGGTACAGGCGCACGCGCTCGCCCAGGATCGCGGTTTCGCCGATGACGACGCCGGTGCCGTGGTCGATGAAGAAGCTGCCGCCGATCTGCGCGCCGGGGTGGATGTCGATGCCGGTGAGCGAGTGGCCGATGTCGGCCGCCACCCGCGCCAGGAACGGCACGCCGAGGCGATTCAGGCAATGCGCGATGCGGTGGTAGAGGATGGCGATGGTGCCGGGGTAGCACAGCATGATCTCGGCCACCGAGGTGGCGGCCGGATCGCCCGCCAGCGCGGCCTGCACGTCGGACACCAGCAGCCCGCGGACGCCGGGCAGGCTGGCGGCGAACTCGCGCGTGATGGCGCGGGCGCGCTCGGCCAGGACCGCGTCTTCGGTCTGGTCATGCTCGGAAGAGAACTCGGGCGAAAAGCGCAGCGCGCGCCGCACCTGCTCGGCCAGGCGGTCGAGCGCCACGTTGAGCGTGTCGGCGACGTAGTAGTCGATGCTTTCGTCGTTCAGGTCGGGACGGCCGTAGTGGGTCGGGAACAGGGCGGCGGAAACGCCGTCCACGATCTGGCGCACGACGTCACGTGACGGCAGCTCGCGCACCCGGCCCTGGTGCCGGATATTGTGGGTGGATTCGCGCGAGGTGCGCAATGCGTCGATGACGGGACCGAGCTGCCACTGCACCGATCCGCCTTGATGGAAAAATTCGCTGTTCATTTTGCCGAGCCTATACGATTCGTTTTTCGATGACCACGATTTTATTGGTATGTCGATATGCGTGCTTTGACGCGCTCAAAAACGCTCTCCGCCGACGGCAGAACTTGCCGCGCGGCAGTTTCTAAGGCAACATCAAGCACCGAAGACCTTTTGTAATGACACGACCATGAACCTGCCTTCCCACCAGCTCAGCATGACGGTGCTGATGACGCCCGACACTGCCAATTTTTCCGGCAACGTGCACGGCGGCACCATCCTGAAACTGCTCGACCAGGTCGCCTACGCCTGCGCCAGCCGCTATGCCGGCCGCTACGTGGTGACGATGAGCGTCGACCAGGTGACCTTCCGCCAGCCGATCCACGTGGGCGAGCTGGTGACCTTCCTGGCTGCCGTCAACTACACCGGCCGCAGCTCGATGGAAATCGGGATCAAGGTGATCGCCGAGGACATTCGCAGCAAGGTGGTGCGCCATGTGAACAGCTGCTTCTTCACGATGGTGGCGGTGGGCGACGACAAGAAGCCGGCGGCGATTCCGCCACTGGAACCGTCGACGCCGGATGAATTGCGCCGCTTCGAGGAAGCAAAGGGCCGGCGCGAGTCGCGCCTGGCGCTGGAGCGGGACCATGCGCAGCGGATCACGTCCAAGGGATAAGGGGCGCCGCGCCCGGGTTGTTGACCCGGCGCAAACGCTGCTATAATTGCGGCCTCTTGGCCTGGTAGCTCAGTTGGTAGAGCAGAGGATTGAAAATCCTTGTGTCGGTGGTTCGATTCCGCCCCGGGCCACCAAGAACATCGTTCACGAAACGCCAACCATCACTGGTTGGCGTTTTTTTTTGTGTAGGTCACAGTCCGTGTGTCTGGTCCATTTCTGGTCGCTCGTCGACTTCGAGGAACGACGCGACGCTTGCTGCAACGTGAAGCTCTGGCCAAGCCTATCCAGCAGACGAGATTGCGCGCGCACGAAGGACCTCTCCCCTCACGCTCGAGCTCATTGCTAAACATCGGATGTGTCTGGAATTCCTTGGCGTTGAACTGCTCGGTCATCGATCAGAGGCTATCTGTTCAGTATCGTGCGATCATGTTCCTCGCCGTAGCTGGCCTTTGTTCCGTGCAAAAGCTATGCTGGGCGAATTGATTGTTGGGTT
>NZ_VPFD01000037.1 GCF_008014745.1 Massilia arenae | reverse complement strand
CCGGTCGAAAAATCGACCGGGCCGTAAAGGCCTTGCCTCAGCGCTACACCGTTCGTGTCCTGAAGCGGGACCTTAACTGAACGGCATTAGAGCCGCGTGGCTCCGTTTTTTTTGCGCTTGAAAGGCGCTGTTACATGATGTGGGTACCGATCCACCACGCCACTGCCGCCATGAAGGCCGACGCCGGAATGGTAAAGATCCAGGCCCAGACGATATTGCCCGCCACGCCCCAGCGCACCGCCGAGGCCTTTTGCGAGGCGCCCACCCCGACGATGGCGCCGGTGATGGTGTGGGTGGTCGACACCGGGATACCGAACGCGCTCGACATCAGGAGGGTCATGGCGCCGCCGGTCTCGGCGCAGAAGCCGCCCACCGGTTTGAGCTTGGTGATCTTCTGGCCCATGGTCTTGACGATGCGCCAGCCGCCGAACAGCGTACCGAAGGCGATCGCGGCATAGCACGAGATGATGACCCAGGCCGGTGGATGGGCGTCGGCGGCATTGACGTAGCCGGCCGCGATCAGCAGCATCCAGATGATACCCATGGTCTTTTGTGCGTCATTGCCGCCGTGGCCCAGCGAGTAGGCCGCGGCCGAGACCAGCTGCAGTTTACGGAACAGGCCGTCGACCTTGCGCGGGGTCGCCTTGACGAACACCCAGGCCACGATCAGCATGATGATCGACCCCAGCGCGAAGCCCAGCAGCGGCGCCACCACGATGAAGGCCACAGTCTTGAGCAGGCCGCCGGAGATCAGCGAACCGGTACCGGCTTTCGCGACCGCCGCGCCGACCAGGCCGCCGATCAGGGCGTGCGAGGACGAGGACGGGATGCCGTAGTACCAGGTGATCAGGTTCCAGGAAATCGCCCCGACCAGCGCGCCGAAGATGACATAGTGGTCGACGATGTTCGGGTCGATGGTGCCCTTGCCGATGGTTTGCGCCACCTTCATGTTGACCACGAAGATCGCGATGAAGTTGAAGAAGGCGGCCATCGCCACGGCGTGCTGCGGCTTCAGGACGCCGGTCGACACGACGGTGGCGATCGAGTTCGCCGAGTCGTGAAAGCCGTTCATGAAGTCGAAGATCAGCGCCAGGACGACCAGCATGCCCAGCACGTAAATGCTGATATGTAGAGTTTCCATAATCGTTACCGGTTCGAAGGCGCTTACGCGTTCTCGACGATGATGCCTTCGATGATGTTGGCCACGTCTTCGCAGCGGTCGGTAACGGTTTCCAGGATCTCGTAGATCGCTTTCATCTTGATCAGGTTGCGCACGTCCGGTTCGTCGCGGAACAGCTTGGACATGGCGGCGCGCATCACGTGGTCGGCGTCTGATTCGAAGCGGTCGATCTCTTCGCAGATGGCGACGATCTTCGGCGCATTGTCCATATCGTGCAGCATCGAGACGGCTTCCTGCACCTTCAGGCAGCACGACAGGCACAGCTCGGCCAGGCGCTTCGCTTCCGGCGTGACCGCATGCAGGTCGTACAGCGACACGGTCTGGGCCGCGTCTTCCATCATGTCCAGGATGTCGTCCATGCGCGTGATCAGCTTGTGGATGTCGTCGCGGTCGAGCGGGGTGATGAAGGTCTTGTGCAGGAGGTCGACCGTGGCGTAGGTGATCTTGTCGGCCTGCTTCTCGATGGTCTCGACCGCGTGGGTACGGGTTTCCAGGTCATCGAAGTTGGTCATCAGGCCAACCATCTCGTGCGCACCCTTCACGCACAAGGCCGCGTGTTGGTTGAACAGTTCAAAGAAATTGCCCTCTTTGGGCAGGAAACGTCCAAACATTATTTTTCTCCGTGGAGTTCTCTCGGGGTCATGCCGCCATCGTGGACAGATGGCGACATTGAATATCGGTTTAATCGCCCTGGTAAACGGCGAGGTTACCGCTGTAGTTGCCAAATTTGGTGTATTGGCCAATCCAGGTGAGGCGAATCGCCCCAATCGGACCGTTACGCTGCTTGCCGATAATGATTTCGGCAGTGCCCTTGTCGGGCGAATCCGGGTTATAGACTTCGTCGCGGTACAGGAAGATGATCACGTCCGCATCCTGTTCGATAGCGCCGGATTCGCGCAAGTCGGACATCACGGGACGTTTATTGGGGCGTTGTTCCAGCGAGCGGTTCAGCTGCGACAGCGCGATCACCGGACACTGCAGCTCTTTGGCCAGGCCTTTCAGCGAGCGCGAGATCTCGGAAATCTCGGACGCGCGGTTGTCGCCCGGCTTCGAACCCTGCATCAGCTGCAGGTAGTCGACGATGATGAGCCCGAGCTTGCCGCACTGGCGCGCCAGGCGGCGCGCGCGCGCGCGCATCTCGATCGGGTTCAGTGCGGGTGTTTCGTCGATGTACAGCTGGGCATCGTTCATCTTCTGGATGGCGTGCGTCAGGCGCGGCCAATCCTCGTCGTTCAGGCGGCCGGTACGCAGGCGGTGCTGGTCGAGCTGGCCGACCGAGCCGAGCATACGCATGGCCAGCTGGGTGCCGCCCATCTCCATCGAGAACACGGCGACCGGCAGGCCGGCCTCGATCGCGACGTTCTCGCCGATGTTCACCGAGAACGCGGTCTTGCCCATCGACGGACGGCCGGCGACGATGACCAGGTCGCCCGGCTGCAGCCCGGACGTCATGCGGTCGAGGTCGATGAAGCCGGTCGGCACGCCGGTGATTTCGCCCTGGTTCTCGCGCGAGTACAGTTCGTCGATGCGCTCGACCACCTGGGTCAGCAGCGGCTGCACCGCCAGCCAGCCCTGGGCGCCGCGGGCGCCCTGCTCGGCGATGGCGAAGATCCGCGATTCCGCCTCGTCGAGCATCTGCTTGACTTCCTTGCCCTGCGGATTGAAGGCATTGCCGGAAATCTCGTCGGCGACGGTGATCAGCTGGCGCAGGATGCCGCGGTCGCGCACGATCTCGGCGTAGCGGCGGATATTGGCGGCCGACGGCGTGTTCTGCGCCATCGCGTTCAGGTATTGCAGGCCACCCACCTCCTCGGCCTTGCCGAGCTGGTTGCAGGCTTCATAGACCGTGATCACGTCGGCGGGCTTGCCGGCGTTGATCAGGCGAACCATCTGTTCGAAGATGATGCGGTGATCGTAACGGTAGAAGTCTTCCGCATGCATGAAGTCGGCAATGCGGTCCCAGGCGGCATTATCGCGCAGCAGGCCGCCGATGACGGACTGCTCTGCTTCGATGGAATGCGGGGGGATGCGCAGGGCTTCGATCTGGGGGTCTGAGGGTGCTGCGTTCATGGGCGGCATTATACCTTCTCCTGTCACACGGCTGTCATAATTGGTGAGTTTCAAAAGCAAAAAAGCCGGGAGAACCCGGCTTTTTTGTGTACTGCTTTTACTTCAGTTCAGCATTCGCTCAGGCAGCTTCGCCCACGACAGCGATGGTGATTTCCGACACGACGTCGGTGTGCAGGGCGACGGCAACCGGGAATTCACCGGTGGTCTTCAGCGGGCCGGTCGGCAGGCGAACGGCAGCTTTTTCGACCGGGAAGCCTTGCTTGGTCAGCGCTTCAGCGATGTCGGCATTGGTGACCGAACCGAACAGACGGCCGTCGACGCCGGCCTTCTGGCCGATGGTGACGGTCAGGCCGCTCAGCTTGTCGCCTTGGGCTTGGGCGGCTGCCAGTTTCTCGGCGGCTGCTTTTTCCAGTTCGGCGCGCTTGGCTTCGAACTCGGCGACGGCGCCGGCGGTAGCGCGGCGGGCCATCTTTTGTGGGATCAGGAAGTTACGTGCGTAACCGTCCTTGACTTTGACGACGTCGCCCAGGTTGCCGACGTTGATGACTTTTTCCAACAGAATGATTTGCATGTTTTATCTCCAGGATAGCTGACGTAACCGATTAACCGTGGTGCAGGTCGGTGTACGGCAGCAGCGCCAGGTAGCGGGCGCGCTTGATGGCGGTGTCGACCTGGCGCTGGTAGTGCGCCTTGGTGCCGGTCAGACGTGCTGGCATGATCTTGCCGTTTTCCTGGACGAAGTCCTTCAGGGTGTCGACGTCTTTGTAGTCAACCTGTTCAACGCCAGCGGCGGTGAAGCGGCAGAACTTCTTGCGCTTGAACAGCGGGTTCTGCTGTTTGCGCTTGAGTTTTTCTTTAGCTTTGTTTTTGTCGAACTTTTTACCGAATGCCATTTGAGGCTCCTGTATATCTAAATTGCCGGTTAAACGGCACTGAAATCAATGATGTGAAACACCAGGGCTTTGCTGTTGCGATTTTTTCGTGCAAGGAATCCGTTGAAGCAGTAGCTGGCGCCGAGCTCGGCGCTACCGAACCTGCCCGAAATCTCGCCCGCGGCGAACGCGGGGACTTCGAACTCGACCAGGCGATCGATCCCCGCCTCTCGCTGATGCGAACTGTGCATCAGGACGGCTGAAACGATCGGCACGCCGGCCGGGGTGTAGCGCAGGACATCACGCTCGGCGATGGTCGCCACGAGCTGGAGCTGATTCACCCGGTTCTTACTAATTGCTTGTTACGAATTCCTGGAAAAAATCTTAGGCAGCGGCAGCGGCTGGAGCAGCTGCTGCTGGAGCAGCGGCTTCTGCACGGTGGCTCTTGGCTGCGTCTTCGCGCTGCACCGATTTCATCATCGGCGACGGTGCGGTTTCTGCTTTCTTCATCTTGACGGTCAGATGACGCAGAACGGCATCATTGAACTTGAATGCGGTTTCCAGCTCGACCAGGGTCTCGTTGTCGCATTCGATGTTCAGGCAGATGTAGTGCGCTTTTGGCAGCTTCTGGATCTGGTAAGCCATCTGGCGGCGGCCCCAGTCTTCCACGCGATGGATGTTACCGCCGCGGCTGGTCACCGTGGTCTTGTAACGCTCGATCATCGCCGGGACTTGCTCGCTCTGGTCCGGATGGACGATAAAAACGATTTCATAATGACGCATGCATTACTCCTTGAGGACGTTTTACATAAATGCCCACCTCGGCGTCAAGACGAGTGTGGGAAGGGAAAGCCCGCCAGTATAACCGGTGCACGGAGCTTGCGCAACTA
This sequence comes from Massilia arenae, assembly GCF_008014745.1. Lineage (GTDB taxonomy): Bacteria > Pseudomonadota > Gammaproteobacteria > Burkholderiales > Burkholderiaceae_D > Telluria > Telluria arenae. Next base: position 38,530 of record NZ_VPFD01000037.1, on the reverse strand, counting down.
CCAGCTCTGCACTGCCGGCGCGGGGACCGGCAGGCCTATGATGGATGAACTCGCCCAGCCAGGCTGCGGCGGCCAAGTTGTCTCCTGAAATGCAGCGCAACCCGAGGATGTCATCAATGAAACGTCAATTCACTGCCCTTGCCTTGGTCGCCGGCCTCGCCGTCGCCACCGTCGCGATCGCCAAACCGCAATACGGCTACACCATCACGTATTACTCCGACGCCAGCTACTCCACCGTGGTCGGCGATGGCGAATTCACCTGCACCGGCAAATGGAAACTGTATAACGGCGTCAAGACCGACTTCTATCTCGAGTCCAACGAAATCGAGTGCTAACGCACTGACCATCGTCACCCACCGGTCGCCGCCCGGCGACCGGACTCCGGCCGGGCTTGCCGAATCGACGCAAATGCCTGAGCTTTAACGAATATTTCCTGCTTTTTTTTCGATTTCCCTTGCGCAGAGTAGAATACTGTACAAAAATACAGTCTACCTCTACAACCCGTTGCTGCAAGATATTTATGCTCAAGCTCACTGCAAGGCAAGAACAGATCCTTAACCTGATCAAGGAAGCGATCGAGAACACGGGTTTTCCTCCAACCCGGGCCGAAATCGCGGCCGAACTGGGCTTTCGCTCGGCCAATGCGGCCGAAGAACACCTGCAAGCCCTGGCGCGCAAGGGCGCGATCGAGATTTCGCCGGGCACCTCGCGCGGCATCCGCCTGGTCGGCGCCAGCGCCCCGCAGATCCCGATGCCGCCGCCGTCCCTGATGTCGCTGCCGCTGGTCGGCCGCGTCGCCGCCGGCAATCCCATCCTGGCGCAGGAACACGTCGAAGCGACCTATAACGTCGACACCGCGATGTTCGCGGCGCGGCCCGACTTTTTGCTCAAGGTAAAAGGCTGGTCGATGCGCGACGCCGGCATCATGGATGGCGACTTTTTGGCGGTCAAGAAAATCGACAGCGCCAAGAACGGCCAGATCGTCGTCGCCCGCCTGGGCGAAGAAGTCACCGTCAAGCGCTACCGCAAGACGGGCGACCTGGTCGAGCTGCTGCCCGAGAACCCCGACTTCAAGATCATCGAAGTCACGCCCGACGAAGAGTTCGCGCTCGAGGGGCTCGCGGTTGGGCTGATGCGTAGCTGGAACTGATTTTCTATAGAACTTAGCACCGCTAACACGTCATTACTGCCACTGGCAGTAATGACTCCCCGCGCAGGCGGGGACCCAAGTTTACATGAGTCGCCGCCGCAATTAGCGATCGTGGCGGCGCTGATGACTTGGGTTCCCGCCTTCGCGGGAACGACGTTTATGAGCAGTCTTTACTGCTTGGCCTTGTTGACCACCGAATTGTGCTGGTCCACGAACGCCTCGGTCGCGCTGCGCCATGCGGCGAAATCGGCCAATACCATCTTCGAATTGACCTTCGCTCCCTCGGCGATGTTCTGGCGCACCTGCTCCAGGTAGGCGGTCGAGGCTTCGGTTTCCTGCTTGTTCATCAGCTTGGCGATGTCGGCCGGGATGCGCTTGGTCAGCGGCGATTGTTCGTTAAGGTTGGTCACCATCTTGTTGTAGCAATCCTGCCAGCCGGTCACGGCCTTGTTGACGCGCTCGATCTCGTCGTTCACCTTCGACACCGCCGGGATCCGCGGCGACGGGCAGCGGTACTCGCCCGACTGCAGGTCGGCGCCATCGTAGCCCTTGATCCAGTAATCGATCTCGGCGCGGCGTTCGCCACGCTGCTGCATGATCACGAGCGAGTCGGCGGCGACCTTGTTGCCCTTGGCGGCCGACTTTTCAAACAATTCCTTCGCCTTGGCTTCGTCGACCGCGCCGGCCTCGCCATACCAGTACATCTGGCCCAGCTGCTGTTGGGCCTGCGGATTGCCGGCATTGGCCAGCTTGGTGTACAGCTTGAGCGCGCCCGCATAGTCTTTTTTCTCGAACAGGGCATTGGCGTCCTCGAGTTCGCCGGCGAACGCGGCGCCACTGAACGCGACGGATACCGCAAGGGACAGGCAGGACAGGAATTGTTTCATGGGCATACCGTAAGGCTTAGCTGGTAAAAGTCCATGATAGCCGTGTTTTACGGCTGGGCTCAACCGCAAAAATGACAGGGCCGGCATTTGCCGGCCCTGTGATGACAGTTTTACCCCGCTTTACGCATCCAGCGCCTGGCGGAAGTCGCCGACCAGGTCATCGGTGTCCTCGATGCCCACCGACACCCGGATCAAGCCTTCCGCGATGCCCATGCTGGCGCGCCGCTCGGGGCCCATCTCGAAGAAGATCGTGTGCGCCACCGGAATCACGAGCGTCCGGTTGTCGCCAAGGTTCGAGGCCGGGATCGCCAGTTTGAGGCGATTCAGGTAGTCGAACGGGTCGATGTCATCTTTCAGCTCGAAGCTCAGCAGCGAACCGCCGGAGCGGAACAACTCCTCGACGATCGCGTGCTGCGGGTGCGAAGCCAGACCCGGATAATGGACGGCAGCGACGCGTTCGTCGGCTTCGAGCATCGTCGCCAGCGCCAGCGCATTGGCGCAGGTACGCTCCATGCGCAGGGCCAGCGTCTCGGCGCCGACCGCGATGTGGTGCGCCGCTTCCGGCCCCAGCGCGGCGCCGAAGTCGCGCAGCGCCTTGGCCCGCAGCTGGGCCATGCCTTGCGCACCTGGCGCCTGCTTTCTGAAGTTCTGGGCGATGTTCGGATACGCGGCCCAGTCGAACAGGCCGGTATCGGTCAGCGCACCGCCCAGTGCGATGCCGTGGCCGCCGATCGACTTGGTCAGCGAATTGACCACCAGCCCGGCATGCACGTCTTTCGGACGGAACAGCCAGGGCGTGGTCATCGTGTTGTCGACCACGTACAGGATGCCGCGCGCACGGCACAGTTCGCCGATCCGGGCCAGGTCCGCCACTTGCGTGCGCGGATTGGCGATGGTCTCGACGAACACCAGGCGGGTGTTCGGCTGCAAGGCCGCTTCGACCTGGGCGACATCGGTGGCATCGACGAAAGCGACGTCGACGCCCTGCCCCGCCACCGTCTGCCACAGGCTGTTGGTGTTCCCGAACAGGAAGCTCGACGACACGATGTGGTCGCCGGTTTTCAATAACGCCTGGAACAGCGCGCCGATCGCCGCCATGCCGGTGCCGAAGCACAGGGTGGCGACGCCGTCTTCCATCTTGCTGATCTTGTCTTCCAGGGCCGACACCGTCGGGTTGCCCTGGCGGCCGTAGCGGAAGCCCGGCTCCTTGCCCTGGAATACCGACGCCAGCTGGCGCGCATCGGCATAGCCGAAGGCGACCGAGGTGTGCACCGGCTTGTGCAGCGAACCCTGCTCGATCGTCTTGCGGCGATCGTTGTGCAGGATGGTGGTGGTGAAGCCGTAGCGCTTGTTATCCGACATGGTCTTTCCTGGCCTTACTCGGCGGCCACCGGCGGGTTCAGGTTGAGCTGGGTACGCACCTTGTCCTCGTTGCCGTCCTTGCTCGACGGAGCGTGGCGCGCCGATTCCTGGCGATCCAGGTATTCCGGGGTCACGTCGCCGGTGACGTAGACGCCGTCGAAACACGATGCCTCGAAGTTTTTGATCTCAGGATTGACGTCCGAGATCGCGCGCTTGAGTGCGTCGACGTCCTGGTACACCACGCGGTCGGCCGTGATCTCGCGGCACACTTCTTCGGTCGTGCGGCCGTGGGCGATCAGCTCGTCGCGGGTCGGCATGTCGATGCCGTACACGTTCGGGTACAGCACCGGTGGCGCGGCCGAAGCGAAGAACACCTTGCGGGCGCCGGCTTCGCGCGCCATCTGCACGATTTCGCGGCTGGTGGTGCCGCGCACGATCGAATCGTCGACCAGCAGCACGTTCTTGTCCTTGAATTCGGAGCTGATCGCGTTCAGTTTCTGGCGCACTGATTTCTTGCGCATGCCCTGGCCCGGCATGATGAAGGTGCGGCCGATGTAGCGGTTCTTGATGAAGCCTTCGCGGTATTCGACGCCCAGTTTCAGGGCCAACTGGATCGCGGCCGGACGCGAAGAATCGGGGATCGGCATCACCACGTCGATCTCGTCGACCGGGATCTCCTTGCTGACCTTGTCGGCCAGGTATTCGCCCATGCGCAGGCGGGTGGCGTACACCGAGGCGCCGTCGATCACGGAGTCGGGACGGGCCAGGTAGACGAATTCGAAGGCGCACGGATTGAGCGATGGATTCTCGGCGCACTGGCGCTCGTGCAGCTGGTTGTTCTCGTCGATGAAGACCGCCTCGCCCGGCGCGATGTCGCGCACGAAACGGAAGCCCAGGCCTTCCAGGGCGACCGATTCGCTGGCCACCAGGTATTCATTGCCCTGCTCGGTCTCGTTGATGCCCAGGCACAGCGGGCGGATGCCGAACGGGTCGCGGAAAGCCAGCAGGCCGTGGCCGGCGATCTGCGCCACCACGGCGTAGGCGCCGCGCACGCGGCGGTGCACGGCGGCGACCGCCTTGAACACGGCGTCGGCGTCGAGCGAGTAGCCGTCGGCCGCTTCCTGGATTTCGTGCGCCAGCACATTGAGCAGCACTTCGGAGTCGGAATCGGTATTGATGTGGCGGCGGTCGTTGCGGAACAGCTCGTCCTTCAGCACTGCCTGGTTGGTCAGGTTGCCGTTGTGGGCCAGCGTGATGCCGAACGGTGCGTTGACGTAGAACGGCTGCGCCTCTTCTTCGCTCGACGAACCGGCAGTCGGGTAGCGGCAGTGGCCGATACCGGTATTGCCCTGCAGCGAACGCATATTACGGGTGCGGAACACGTCCCGGACCAGGCCATTGGCCTTGAACATCGAGAACATGCTGCTGTGATTGGTCGCGATACCCGCCGCGTCCTGGCCGCGGTGCTGCAGCAGCAGCAATGCGTCATACAGCAACTGGTTGACGGGAGAGTGAGAGACGACGCCGACGATGCCACACATGGTGTGCTCCTAAAAGCTTGAGTGCTTGATTACAGAAAAAGTTCTACGACTGAGGAATGCTGGTCAAAAATTCACGTGCTGCGCCATGGCAGCGGGCAGGAAGGGCTTGACGGTACGGGCGCCGGTCTCGGCGATCGGCGACAACAGGGCCTGTTGCCAGAATGCCTGCTTCGGAATGTCCGTCATCCCACACAATATGACGCCGGCCAGCACGATTACAATGCCGCGCGCCAATCCAAACAAGCCGCCAAGGCCGCGATCCGCCAGCGAGAGACCGGTGGCTTCCACCAGGGCTCCGATCGCCAGCGACAGCAGGCCCATCAGGATGCGCACGCCCAGGAACAGCGCGATGAAGGCCACGATCAGGCGCGCCGTGTCGCCGGGAATTACTTCCGGCAGCAAGGGCGCGAGCCCGGCGCCGTAGGCATTGGCCACCACGAAGGCGACGATCCAGCCCACCAGCGACAGGATTTCCTTGACCAGGCCGCGCAAGGTGCTGATGACGACCGAGGCGATCAGCACGAACAGCACCAGGTAATCGAAAATCGTCACGCTGTCAGGACAAGGTCAGAGCGGCACCATGGTGCCGGACAGGCCGATGCCGCCCAGCTTGGCGCGCGTTTTCTCGGCTTCTTCCTTGCTGAACGGACCGATCCTCACACGGATCAGTTCGCCCGACTTCTGGGTGAACGAGGCGATGCCGGCGCTGCGCAGGCGGTCCTGCAATTCCGTGACCTTTTCCTGGCTGCCCAGGGCGGCGACCTGCACCACGAAGCGCGGCGCCGGGCCTTGCGCCTTCTGTGGCTCGGCCGGCTTGCCTTCCAGGATGGCCATGGCGCGCGCGGCGTCGTCCTTCGGCGCGGGCTTGGCGACCTGCTCGGCCTTCGGATGCGTCTCGACCGGTTTTTTCGCGGGCTCGGGTTTCTTCTCGGGCGTCGGTTCCCGTTTGGGTTCCGGCTTGGGCTCGGGCTTGACCGGCTCGGGCTTCGGCTTGACCGGCTCGGGCTTCGGCTTGACGGGTTCGGGCTTCGGTTCCGGTTTTGGCGGCGCAGCCGGTTCCAGCATGCGCATCGGTGGCGGATCGCTGGCTGCGGGGGTCGTCACGGGAGCGCTGGCCGCGGGGCCGGCGGTCGCGGCGGCCGGTGGCGCCGGGGCCGGCTCGATGATCTCTTCGTCGCTGTCGACGCTGGCCATTGGCGCCACCTGCTCGGACGGCACGGGCAGCGGAGCCGCCTTTTCCTTGTCCGGGATGTGGATGGCGATGTCGGTGGCCAGCGGCTTGGGTTCGGAATCGAGCAGCATCGGCAGCGCGACGACAGCTGCCAGCACCAGCGCGATGGCGCCGACCAGGCGGCGGCGGGCGCGCTTCTTCTCGGGCAGGATCGGGTCGCCGCGGCTGCTGCGGCCGCCTGCGGAGCTTGCGCGCTTGGAACGGGCGCGCTCGGTATAGGCGGCATCGTCGTCCTTGACGAAGTGCCCACTGTCCTGGACAGTTTCTTGCTTGTTTTTATTGCCGAACGAGAACAAGCCCATGTGGTTCAGGTAATAGCGTGAAGAAGGTCAGTGAAGACTCGATTTACGGGCCGCCATGACGCCTGCAACCGTGTAGAAAGAGCCAAAGACCACAATTCTATCATTCTCCCCTGCCCGGCTCAGCGCATTCGCATAGGCCTCGGCTGGCGATGCGAAATTATTCACAGAAAAATCGTCGTCCTTGGCGCCGGCCGGCCGCAGTTCGCGCAGCTTGTCGGCCAGCGCTTCCGGCTCGGCCGAGCGCGGCGAATCGAGCCTGGTGACGCACCAGTGGTCGATCACACCGGCCATCGGTGCGATGACGGCGTCGATGTCCTTGTCTTCCATGATACCGAACACGGCATACGTAAAGCGGTGGAAGCCCATATTGCCCAGGTTCTGGGCCAGGGTGGCGGAGGCATGGGGATTGTGGGCGACGTCGAGCACCTGGGTCGGACGGCCCGGCAGCACCTGGAAACGGCCCGGCAGTTCGACCATGGCCAGGCCGGCGCGGGTTTCCTGGGCGCCGCACGGCAGCTGCATGCGCAACACCTCGAGCGCGGCCAGCGCGGCCGAGGCGTTGAGCAGCTGGTTGGCGCCGCGCAGGGCCGGATAGGCCAGCGAGTTGCGGCGCTGGCTGCGGCCGCCATAGCTCCACTGCTGCTGGTCGCCCTGGTAATTGAAGTCGCGGCCGAGCAACCACAGGTCGGCGCCGATCTGTTCGGCGTGGTCGATCAGCGATTGCGGCGGCACTGGGTCGCTGCAGATGGCCGGCTTGCCCGGGCGGAAGATGCCGGCCTTCTCGAAGCCGATTTTTTCCCGCGTATCGCCCAGGTAGGACGTATGGTCGATGTCGATGCTGGTGACGATGGACACGTCGGCGTCGATGACGTTGACCGCGTCCAGGCGTCCACCCAGGCCGACTTCGAGGATGGCGACGTCGACGCCGCTCTTCGAGATCAGGTGGGCGATGGCCAGGGTGGTGAATTCGAAATACGTCAGGTCGGTGCCTTCGCGGGCGGCTTCGACGTCGTTGAAGGCGCCCACGAGCGCTTCATCGGACGCCATCTCGCCATTGATGCGGGCGCGCTCGTTGAAGTCGAGGAAGTGCGGCTTGATGTAGAGGCCGACGCGGTAGCCGGACTGCAGCAGCACCGATTCGAGCATCGCGCAGGTGGAACCCTTGCCATTGGTGCCGGCGACCATGATCACCGGGCACTCGAAGGCCAGCCTCAAGCGTTCCTTGACGGCGCGCACGCGGTCGAGGCCCATGTCGATATGGGTTTCGGCATGGCGCGACTCGAGCAGGGCCAGCCAATCGGGCAAGGTAGTGGGAAGTGGGGGCATGGTGGATACGATCGATGTGCTCGGCTACCCTGGACGGGCGCACAAGCTGAAAGGGCGACCGAAGTCGCCCTTGTGTCTATCAGGCCAGGACTTCGGTCGCCTGGTTTTGCAGCAGGGCCAGCAGGCGCGCGATTTCTTCGCGCATCTTGCGGCGGTCGACGATCATGTCGACGGCGCCCTTGGTGACCAGGAACTCGGCGCGCTGGAAACCTTCCGGCAATTTCTCGCGCACGGTATTCTCGATCACGCGCGGGCCGGCGAAGCCGATCAGGGCCTTCGGTTCGGCGATGACGACGTCGCCCATGAAGGCGAATGAGGCCGAGACGCCGCCCATGGTCGGGTCGGTCAGCACGCTAATAAACGGCAGCTTTTTCTCGGACAGCTTGGTCAGCATGGCGGTGGTCTTGGCCATCTGCATCAGCGACAGCAGACCTTCCTGCATGCGGGCGCCGCCGGTGGCGGTGATGCAAATGAACGGCACCTTCTGCTCGAGCGCAATTTGCGCGCCGCGCACGAAGCGCTCACCAACGACGGAGCCCATCGAGCCGCCCATGAATTCGAATTCGAAAGCGGCGACGACGACTGGCAGGCTCATGATCGAACCGCCCTGCACAATCAGCGCATCGGTTTCGCCGGTGGCGTCCATGGCCGACTTCAGGCGATCCGGATACTTCTTGCTGTCCTTGAACTTCAGCGTATCGACCGGCAGGGTCTCCTGGCCGATATCGTAGCGGCCGCCTTCATCGAGCAGCGCGTCGAGGCGATCGCGGGCGCGGATGCGCATATGGTGGCTGCACTTCGGGCACACGTGCAGATTGGACTCGATGTCCGCGCGGTACAGCACCGACTCGCACGACGGGCACTTGACCCACAGGCCTTCCGGCATGGTCTTGCGGTTAGCGGCATCGGAGCGCTGGATCCGAGGGGGCAGCAACTTTTCCAACCAACTCATATTCTCTCCTTTGCGGCAAATCTTTCAGGTGGCGTAGTGTAGCCGCTCAGGCCCGGCTTGTCGAATCGTAGCAAGCTGCCAATTGCCTTTTTGACATCCCCACCCTCCCACCCGCGAAGTAGGGTCAGAGTCGAATTGTTTGACAACTTTCGGAGTTGCCCAATAAATCAACTCTGACCCTCGTCTTTCTTTTTCTAATACAAATTCCTTTCACATATATTAGGGACAGAGTCACGCCCTTCTAGACGTCAATCAATAACCCAACAATTAGGGTCAGAGTAGATTTATTGGCTAATATTCCTATAATAATGTGCCGCTTCTCGCTCAGGAGGTGATTTCCGCGGTCGTATATTCGAAGCCGCCAACCCGATTGGCCACGAGGTTATAGATCCACGCACATAACAGCCCACCGAGGTAGCTGAAGAACGCGTACACGAAAGGAAGCAGGATCAGGCCGCCAACGCCGATGCTGGCCTTCCCGGCAGCCATCGCCACCATGAGAACCAGCGCAACGATGGGCAGCGAGATGACGAAATAAATGCCGGCAATCATCTTAGCGCACTGGACAACGCCGACATGCTTGATGCGAATCTTCACTGATTCCTCCCAAAATCGAAAATGGAAGACACAATTTACCCGAGGCAACTTCTTGAAGAAGAGCGCAGGAGCAAACCTGGATTTGCGCGATGGCAACTAATAGCGGATGAGGAAAGGTGGCATACCCAAGCCGGCGAAAAGTTATCAAACAATTCGACTCTGACCCTAATTGTTGGGTAATGTCTGCTGTGAAAGCTCAAAGAGGGTCAGTGTCGAATTGAATGACAACATTGAGCCAAGAAATTGCTCAATAATTCGACTCTGACCCTAATTAGTGTGACCCTAATTAGTGGCTTAGCGGGCGTCGAGGGCGGTGCGGATGCTTGAGGTGAAGGTGCGGACGGCTTCGGCGGCCTCGCTGGCCGGGTGCGCTTCGATTTCCTGGATGATGCGGCTGCCGATCACGACTGCGTCCGCCACTTGTGCTACGGCCCTGGCGGTCGCGCCGTCGCGGATGCCGAAGCCGACGCCGATTGGCAGCTTCACGTGTTCGCGGATGGCGCTCACGCGGCGCGCCACGTCGTCGGTGTCGATTGCGCCGGAACCTGTTACGCCCTTCAGCGAGACGTAGTAGCTGAAGCCGCCGCCATGCTGGGCTACCTGCTTTACCCGTTCGGTGGTCGAGGTCGGGGCCAGCAGGAAGATCAGGTCGAGGCCGTTGTCGCGCATGGCGCTGGCAAAATCCTGGCATTCTTCCGGCGGATAGTCGACGACGATTGCGCCATCGGCGCCCGCCTCTTTCGCGCAGCGGATGAATTCACCCTGGCCGATGCGTTCGATCGGGTTGGCATAGCCCATCAGCACAACCGGGGTGCTGGCATTGGTCTGGCGGAATTCGCGCACGAAGGCGAAGACGTCCTTGAGGCCGATATTGAATTTGAGCGCGCGCTCGCAGGCGCGCTGGATCACCGGGCCTTCGGCCATCGGGTCCGAGAACGGCACGCCCAGTTCCAGGACGTCGGCGCCGCCCGCCACCAGGGCGTGCATCAGCGGGACGGTCAGTTCGGGGCCGGGATCGCCGGCGGTGATGAAGGTCACCAGGGCGGTCTTGTTCTGCGCCTTGAGTGCGGTAAACGTGGGTTCGATGCGGGACATGCTGTTTTCCTTTTTTTAAAAGTCACGGATGGTGCGGCGCTCCAGCCGATGTGCGGCTGGAGCCAGATGAACCCGGATTTCAGCCGAAATCCAGCCCCATCCGCTGCGCCACCGTGTGCATGTCCTTGTCGCCGCGGCCCGACAGGTTGACCAGGATGATCTTGTCCTTCGGCAGGGTCGCCGCCAGCTTCACGCCATAGGCGATCGCATGCGACGATTCCAGCGCCGGGATGATCCCCTCGATGCGGCAGCAGTCGTGGAAGGTCTGCAGCGCCTCTTCATCGGTGATCGACACGTATTGCGCGCGCGCCGAATCCTTCAACCAGGCGTGCTCCGGACCGACGCCCGGATAATCCAGGCCGGCCGACACCGAATGCGTCTCGATGATCTGCCCATTCGCGTCCTGCAGCAGATACGTGCGGTTGCCGTGCAGGACGCCCGGGATGCCGGCCGTCAGCGAGGCCGCGTGCTTGCCCGAATCGAGCCCCTCGCCGGCCGCCTCGACGCCGATCAGCTGCACGCCCGGCTCGCCGATATACGGGTAAAAAATGCCCATCGCGTTCGAGCCGCCGCCGATGCAGGCGACCACGTAGTCCGGCTGGCGTCCCGCCATGGCCGGCATCTGCACGCGGCATTCCTCGCCGATCACCGACTGGAAGTCGCGCACCATCATCGGATACGGGTGCGGGCCCGCCACCGTGCCGATGATGTAGAAGGTGTTTTCGATATTCGTGACCCAGTCGCGCATCGCCTCGTTGAGTGCGTCCTTCAGGGTCTTGGAGCCCGATTCCACCGGCACCACGGTCGCGCCCAGCAGCTTCATGCGGTACACGTTCTGCGCCTGGCGCTTGACGTCCTCGGCGCCCATGTACACCACGCACTCCAGGCCGAAGCGCGCGCAGATGGTGGCGGTGGCCACGCCGTGCTGGCCGGCGCCGGTCTCGGCGATGATGCGCTGCTTGCCCATGCGCCGCGCCAGCAGGGCCTGGCCGATCACGTTATTGATCTTGTGCGCGCCCGTGTGGTTCAGGTCTTCGCGCTTGAAATAGACCTGGGCGCCGCCGGCCATCTCGGACCAGCGCCGCGCGTGGTACACCGGCGACGGACGGCCGACGAAGTGGGCCAGCTCGTAGCGGAATTCCTCGAGAAATTCAGGGTCCTGCGCATACTTCGCATAGGCTTCGTTCAGCTCGGCCAGCGCGTGCGACAGGGTTTCGGCGACGAAGCTGCCGCCATACGGCCCGAAATGCCCCACCGCGTCGGGCAGGGCGTAATCCGGGGTCTTGAACAACGGCGCAGCACTAAGCTGGGCCGTGATGATGTCTTTCGTGGTCATGGTGCGACTCGCTATCGATGGTGGCATCGGCTGCCCGCACCGCCGCGACAAAGGCGGCGATCTTGCGGGCGTCCTTGATCCCCTTCGCTTCCTCGACACCACTGCTGATGTCGACGGCGAAGGGACGAACACGTTCGGTCGCCTCAAGGACGTTGTGTACGCTCAACCCACCACTCAAAACGACCCGAGGCGCGAGCTCTTTTGGAATTAGAGACCAATCGAAGACCTTTCCTGCGCCGCCGTAAGCGTCTACCCAGGTATCGAGCAACAGGCCCGAGAACCACGGACTGGCGGCGCGGTATGCAGATTCACATTCTAGCAAAGCCGCAGGCGGCGTGTCAGGCTTGATGCGGTAGGCGCGCACGAAAGGCCGCTGGACGGCGGCCGCGATGGCGGCGCACTCCTCTACCGTTTCGTCGCCATGGAACTGGATCAGCCCCAGCGGCATGCTGCCCGCCACCGCGCGCACCTCGTCCAGCGTCGGGTTCACGAACAGCGCCACGCTGCTCACGAACGGCGGCAGGAGCGCGCACAGCTCGGCCGCGCGCGCCGGCGTGACGTAGCGCGGGCTCTTCGGATAGAACACGAAGCCGAGCGCGTCGGCGCCCTGCTCGACCGCCGCGCGCAGGTCTTGTTCGCGGGTGATGCCGCAGATCTTGATACGGGTGCGTCGCATGGCTAGTCCTGGAAATCGATCACAGCCACGGCAGGGGCGCACTGGCCTCCTGCGGCAGCTTCCACTTCGGATCGTACTCGATCCTGGCGAAATACAGGCCGTCCGGCATGAAGGTCGGCGCGGCGACGTCGCGCGAACGGGCTTCGAGCACCTCGCGCATCCAGTCCGGCTCATGGCGTCCAGTGCCGATGTACACCAGCGAGCCGACGATATTGCGCACCATATGGTGCAGGAAGGCGCTGGCGCGCAGGGTGAACACGATGATGTCGCCATGGCGCGCGATGCTCAGCTCGTGCATCTCCTTCACCGGCGTATTGGCCTGGCAGCTGCTGGCGCGGAAGCTCGAAAAATCGTGGGTGCCGATCAGGTGCCGCGCGCCCTCTTGCATGCGCTCGACGTCGAGCGGACGGAATACCCACCCGGCCCGCTTGGCCAGCAGCGCCGAGGGATTCGGGTGGTTGTAGAGCACGTAGTGATAAGTGCGCGAACGGGCCGAGAAGCGGGCGTGGAATTCCTGCTCCCCCTCTTCTGCATCGACTGCGGCGGCCCAGCGCACCACGATCGACTCGGGCAGGAAGGCGTTCACGCCGCGCACCCAAGACTGGACCGGGCGATTCAGGTCGGTATCGAAATGGATGACCTGCTCGATGGCGTGCACGCCGGCGTCGGTGCGGCCGGCGCACGTCGTGCTCAAAGGGACGCAGGCGAACTTCTCCAGCGCGACCTCGAGACGGTCCTGGACGGTGTTTCGTTCCGGCTGTTTCTGGTAGCCGTTCCAACCGGTGCCGATGTACTGGACACCCAAAGCGATACGGGTCACGCCAGCAGTTCCCTCATCGCGCTGGCCTTGCCGACCTGCTCGCTATTGCCGCCCTTGATGACTTCGTCCAGCAGCTCGCGCGCGCCTTCCTTGTCGCCGATCTCCTGGTAGGCGATGGCGAGATCGAGCTTGGTCTCCATCTCCATGTGCTCGGGCGACATCTGGCCCGGCGCCTCGGCGGTCGCGCCGACCGCATCAAGTGGCTGCGCGGTAGCTGGCTCGGATGGCGGCAGGTCGAGGTCGAAGTCGGCCAGGTCGAACGATGGCGCGGCCTTGTCGTCGGCTGGCGCCGCATTGGGTTCGAAGGCCTCCCGTGCCGACACCTCCTGCGGCGCCGGCACCGGGGCCGGGGTCTCGGGCAAGTCGAAGGCGTCGAACGGATCGTCCACGCGCGCACCGAAGTCCTTCGGCTCGGCGCCGCCAGCCGCACGCGGCTCGTCCGGCGTGCCGAAGTCCATGCTGTCCAGGTCGAACAGCGGATCTTCCGATGCGCTTGCCGCGGCGGCAGGACGCGCCGGCGTCTCGTCGAACGCCGGCATCACAGGCGTGGTGGGCGCGGAGAAATCCATCGCATCGAGATCATGCAGCGGATCGGCCTGCGCCACGGTCGGCTGCGGGGTGCTGCCCGGCAGCGGCGGCAAGCCCTCGAAGTCCTTGGCCAGGCCGGCCATGTCGACCGGGGTCGCCTGCACCTGCGCCTGCGGCGACAGGTCGAGCGTAAAGTCGTCGTCATCATCGACCGTGGCGGCGGTCGCCGCCGGCTGGGCGGTCGCCGGGGTGTCGAAGTCCATGTCGAAATCGAGATCGTTGGCGTCCGCCGCGGCTTTGCCCTGCTCTGCCGCCGGCGCGCTGCCTGGCGGCGCGAACGGCGCCATGTCGAATTCCAGGTCCGGTACGGCGGTCGCATCCGGGTCAGGACGGCCAGCCGCAGGCGGCGCCGTGTCGGCATTCGTCACCGGCTCGAACGTCAGGCCGCCGAGGTCGAAGTCGAGCGTGTTGTCGTCGTTACGTGCCTCTGGGGTCGGTGCGGCCGTGCGGTCCTCGTCGTCCTTGGCCAGGGTCACCGCAGCAGCGCCGGCAGCGACGCCGGCTGCGGCACCGGCCGCCGCACCCGCGCCCATCGACGGCCCGCCACGGAAGGCGTCCTCGAACTGCTGCGACAGGATCGCCTGCTGGTTGCGTTCCTGCGGCGACGGCGCCGGGGTCGACGCCGGGGCGGCGTTCGCATACAGCGGATTGGTTGGGTCCAGGCTCAAGCCCAGCGCCGCGGCCTGGGCCCATTCGTCGCCCTGGCCGCCGGTGAAGGCATGCAGCTCGCGCGCCTGGGCTTCGAAGGCCCGCACGTCCTTGCGGGTGGCGTAGATCTCGAGCAGCTTGAGGCGCACCGGATGGCGTTCCGGATGAACGCGCAACGCTTCCTTCAGGATTTCCTCAGCCTGGGCGTCGCGGCCGTAGGCGATATAGACGTCGGCTTCGGCGACCGGATCGACCTCGTTGGTGTCGAGCTGGCTCGCCGATGGTGCGAAGCTGGAATTGAACACGCTGTTATTCGTGTCCACGCTCTGGCCGCCGGTTTCGGCGAACAGCGAGTGGGCGCTGGCGCCGGCTACGCCCAGCACCGACGGTTCGGCCGGCACCGGCTTGAGGTCGGCGTCCTTGCGCTTGCGGCGCTGGGAGATGCCCAGCGCGGCCAGCAGCAGCACCAGCGCGCCGGCGCCGATGTAGAGCATATTGTCCAGGATGGTGTCGACCAGGCTTTTCTCCGGCGGCGGGGCCGGCCGTGCCGGACGCGGGCGCGGCGCGGGCTTGGCCACCGGTTTCTCGGCGGCGGCCGTGGCAGCAGCGGCGGCGGCGGCTGCCTGCTCGGCCTCGGCGCCTGCGCGGCTCGGCACCGTCATCAGGTTTTCGAGTTCGTTGACGTTGCGTTCGAGTTCCTTCACGCGCGCCTCGGCCTGGGCCAGTTCGCGCTCCTTGGCCACCGTGTCCTCGACGCTGGCGGTGCCGTCGGCCGGCGCGCCGGCGGCGCCGGGCGTGGCCTTGGACAGCTGCAGCTTGTCCTGCGCTTCGCTGACGGCGGTCGGCTGCTGCTCGACGCGGGCGGTGACGCGGCCGCTGGCGCTCTGGCCGCCCTGCGGCGTGGCGCTCGGCGCACTGCTGGCCACCTGGCCGGCCAGCTTGTTGCGGTAGGCGTCGAAGTCGGCCGCATGGGCCACGACCACGCCGCGCGCCTCGCCCTGGCCGGCGCCGCCGCGGACCGAATCGGCATCCGGGATGCTCAGGATCTGGCCCGACTTCAGGCGGTTCATGTTGTTGCCGATGAAGGCGTCGGGATTCGCGCGGTATAGCGCAACCAGCATCATGTCGAGCGAGATGTCGGACGGCTTGACGTCGAGCGCGATCGCGCTGAGCGTATCGCCGCGGCGCACGCGGTAGCTGTCCTGCGCTTCGCGCGCCTGGGCTTCGCGCGCCTGGCGTTCAGCGCCACGGCGGGCGGCGGCGATGCGCGCCTCTTCCGCTGGCGCCGCAGTCGAAGCAGCTGGCGCGGCAGGCGTGGACGACGGGCGCGGCGCGGCCGGGCGGGTTTGCGGCGCCGCCGCCACCTGGGCCGGCTGGGTCGTGCGCAGTTCGGCCGGGTCGAGCAGGAAGGTGTATTCGCGCACCAGGCGACCGTTGTTCCAGGTGAGCTCCAGCAGCATGTCGACGAAGGGCTCATTGAGCGGCTGGGTCGAGCTGACCCGGATCACCTGGCGTCCGGCCCGCTCGTCGACCGCGAAGCGCAGCGACAGCAGGGCCGGGTTGAATTCGATGTTCGCGGCGCGGAAGGCTTCGGGCGAAGCCAGCTTGACCGCCATGCTTGCCGGGTCTTCGCCGGCGCCGGCCGTCAGCTCGATCTCGGCGCGCAGTGGCTGGCCAAGCGCCGACAGCACCGTCAATTTCCCCAACCCGGCTGCATGGGCGGCGGAAGTCAGGAACACTGCACTGGCCACGGCGGCGGTGATCGATTTCAGCGCGGTTGCCACGAGCGGAGATGGGTGCGAAGAATGCATAGTTAGCAGCGAAATGAGTTGGCCGAGGGAAAGGCGGTTTCCCGGAGTCTCAACATAACATCATGCTCTGGAGCACGCAAGGTCTCGACGCACCCGGACGACGGGAGTATGCACCTTCTTCAAAGCGAATGCCCCGTAGACGGGGCATTCATTATGCGGACTGCATGTCAGTTGCCACTGAGGCAACGAATCGGATTAACGCTCGAGCACGATGCGCAGCATGCGGCGCAGCGGCTCTGCCGCGCCCCACAGCAGCTGGTCGCCGACCGTGAAGGCCGACAGGTAATCGTCGCCCATCGACATCTTGCGCAGGCGGCCGACCGGGATGCCCAGGCCGCCCGTCACCGCTGCCGGCGACAGGTCGCGCATCGACGCTTCGCGGGTGTTCGGCACCACCTTCACCCATTGATTGTGCTTGGCGATGATGTCGTTGACCTCGTCCAGCGGCACATCGCGGGTGAGCTTGATGGTCAGCGCCTGCGAGTGGCAACGCATGGCGCCGATACGCACGCACAGGCCGTCCACTGGAATGGCTTTGCTGTCAAAGCCCGCGCCGCGGCCCAGGATCTTGTTGGTCTCGGCGCCTGCCTTCCATTCTTCTTTCGACTGGCCGTTGCCCAGGTCCTTGTCGATCCACGGGATCAGGTTGCCGGCCAGCGGCACGCCGAACTGCTTCGTTTCGTCGGCGGACAGGCCATGCTGGGTCGCCAGCACGGTGCGGTCGATCTCGAGGATGGCCGATGCCGGATCGTCGAGCAGCGATTTCACGGAGCTGTTGATGGTGCCGAACTGGGTCAGCAGTTCGCGCATGTGCTGGGCGCCGCCGCCCGATGCCGCCTGGTAGGTCATGGAGGTCATCCACTCGACCAGGCCGGCTTCGAACAGGCCGCCCAGGCCGATCAGCATGCACGACACGGTGCAGTTACCGCCGATGTAGTTCTTCACGCCTTTCGACAGCGCGGCGTCGATCACCGAACGGTTGACCGGGTCGAGCACGATGACGGCGTCATCGTTCATGCGCAGGGTCGACGCGGCGTCGATCCAGTAGCCGTTCCAGCCGGCCGCGCGCAGTTGCGGGAACACCTCGCTCGTGTAGTCGCCGCCCTGGCAGGAGATGATGATCTCGCATTTCGACAGTTCGGTAACATCTAGCGCGCTTTTCAGGGTGGTTTCGTTCTTCGCCATCGAAGGCGCGGCGCCGCCCGGATTCGAGGTGGTGAAGAACACCGGCTCGATGTGGTCGAAATCGCCTTCCTCTTGCATGCGCTGCATGAGGACCGAGCCGACCATGCCGCGCCAACCTACCAGACCAACTAATTTCATCATCTTCTCTCAGGGTTAACTAAACTTTATGCGAGCGCCGCGACCACCGCGTTGCCCATCTCTTCGGTGCCCACCTTGGTGGAACCTGCTTCGAAAATATCCGGCGTACGCAGCCCTTGCGCCAGCACGCGCTTGACGGCGTTCTCGATGCGGTCCGCCTGTTCGGTCAGGCCGAGCGAGAAGCGCAGCATCATCGCCGCCGACAGGATGGTCGCCAATGGATTGGCCACGCCCTGCCCCGCGATGTCGGGCGCCGAACCGTGCGACGGTTCGTAGAGGCCTTTATTGTTATCGTCGAGCGAGCTTGAGGGCAGCATGCCGATCGAACCGGTGAGCATGGCGGCGGCATCCGACAGGATATCGCCGAACATATTACCAGTAACGATCACGTCGAACTTCTTCGGCGCCCGCACCAGCTGCATGGCTGCGTTATCGACATACATGTGCTCGAGTGCGACGTCCTGGTATTCCTTGTGCACGTCGGTGACGATATCGCGCCAGAACTGGAAGGTTTCCAGCACATTGGCCTTGTCGACGCTGGTCACGCGCTTGTCACGCTTGCGAGCAGCCTGGAAGGCGACGTGGGCGATGCGGCGGATCTCGCCTTCGGCATAGCGCATGGTGTCGAAGCCTTCGCGCTGGCCCTTGAACGGACCGTCCGGGCACTCGCGCACGCCGCGCGGCTTGCCGAAATAAATGTCGCCCGTCAGTTCGCGGATGATCAGGATGTCGAGGCCCGAGACGACTTCGGGCTTGAGCGTCGAGGCGCCGGCCAGCTCGGGATACAGGATCGCCGGACGCAGGTTGGCGAACAGGTTCAACTCGCGGCGCAGGCCGAGAATGGCCTGTTCCGGACGCAGCGCGCGCTCGAGCGTGTCGTACTTGTAGTCGCCGACGGCGCCGAACAGCACCGCATCGGCTTCCTTCGCCAGTTTTAGGGTCCCTTCCGGCAGCGGATGGCCGTGGGCCGCATAGCCGGCGCCGCCGACTTCCGCGCTTTCCATCTCAAACGATTCGCCGAGGGCGTTCAATACCTTCACTGCTTGCGCGGTGATCTCCGGGCCGATGCCGTCACCCGGCAGGATCGCGATTTTCATTGAAGCTGCTTTCTATGTTCAGATGGTGTTGCCGAGCCACGGCTGGGCCGCGACGTGGCGTTGCTCGAAGGCGCGGATCTCGTCCGCGTGACGCAGGGTCAGGCCGATGTCGTCCAGGCCGTTGAGCAGACAGTATTTGCGGAAATCGTCGATGTCGAAGCCGTACGACAGGCTGCCGTCCTGGGTGCCGATGCGCTTGTTCTCGAGGTCGATCACGAGCTGGAAGCCCGGGTTGGCTTCGACCGCCTGGAACAGCATTTCGACTTCTTCTTCGGACAGCGCGATCGGCAGCAGGCCGATCTTGAAGCAGTTATTGAAGAAGATATCGGCGAAGCTCGGCGCAACCACGGCGCGGAAACCGTACTGTTGCAACGCCCACGGCGCGTGCTCGCGCGAGGAGCCGCAGCCGAAGTTCTTGCGAGTGAGCAGGATCGAGGCGCCGGCATAGCGCGGCTGGTTCAGCACGAAGTCCGGATTGAGCGGACGCGTGCTGCAATCCTGGCCCGGCTCGCCGTGATCCAGGTAGCGCCATTCGTCGAACAGGTTCGGGCCGAAGCCGGTGCGGCGGATCGATTTGAGGAACTGCTTCGGGATGATGGCGTCGGTGTCGACGTTGTTGCGGTCGAGCGGCGCCACCAGGCCCTGGTGTACGGTGAATGCATCCATCTGATCTTTACCTTCCGCCGGCGCTGGTGACGACCTGCCCCACTTTCGACACATCGCGGCCAATGCCCGAGATGGTGTTGCAGCCGGCCAGCAGAACGGTGATGAGGGACAGTGCGAGTGCTTTTTTCATGATCTTCCTGTTACCTAATATACGGTCGTGTCCTGTTAACGCATCAGAGCGCACGTACGTCGACAAAGCGGCCCGCGATCCCCGCCGCCGCCGCCATCGCCGGCGACACCAGGTGGGTGCGTCCGCCCTGGCCCTGGCGGCCTTCGAAGTTGCGGTTCGAGGTCGAGGCGCAGCGCTCGCCCGGCTCCAGCCGGTCGGCGTTCATCGCCAGGCACATCGAGCAGCCCGGCTCGCGCCATTCGAAGCCGGCATCGACGAAGATGCGGTCCAGCCCTTCGCGCTCGGCCTGTTCCTTGACCAGGCCCGAACCCGGCACCACCATGGCCAGCTTGACGTTGGCGGCGCGATGCCGGCCACGCACCACCTCGGCGGCGGCGCGCAGGTCTTCGATGCGCGAGTTGGTGCACGAGCCGATGAACACCTTGTCGATGGCGATTTCGTCGATCGGGGTATTCGGCGCCAGGTCCATATAGGCCAGCGCCTTTTCGATGGCGCCGCGGCGCACCGGGTCGGCTTCGTTCCGTGGATCGGGCACGCGGCCGTCGATCGCGGTCACCATCTCCGGCGAGGTGCCCCAGGTGACTTGCGGCTGGATGTCTTTCGCGTCGAGTTCGACCACGGTGTCGAAGGCCGCGCCGTCATCCGTGTGCAGGGTGCGCCAGTAGGCGACGGCCTGTTCCCACTGCTCGCCCTTGGGCGACAGCGGACGGTCCTTGACGTAGGCGATCGTGGTGTCGTCGACCGCCACCATGCCGGCGCGCGCGCCCGCTTCGATCGCCATATTACAGACCGTCATGCGGCCTTCCATCGACAGCGCGCGGATGGTCGAGCCACCGAATTCGATGGCGTAACCGGTGCCGCCGGCGGTGCCGATCCGGCCGATCACGGCCAGCACGATGTCCTTGGCGGTCACGCCGGGGTTCAGCGCGCCCTCGACCTTGACCAGCATCGATTTCGACTTCTTGGCCAGCAGGGTTTGCGTGGCCAGTACGTGCTCGACTTCCGAAGTGCCGATGCCGTGCGCCAGACAGCCGAAGGCGCCGTGGGTCGAGGTGTGCGAATCGCCGCAGACGACGGTCATGCCCGGCAGGGTCGCGCCCTGCTCAGGCCCGATCACGTGCACGATGCCCTGGCGCTTGTCGTTCATGTCGAAATAGGTCAGGCCGAAGGCCTTGGTGTTGGCGTCGAGCGTCTCGACCTGCAGGCGCGAGGTCGGGTCGGCGATGCCTTGCGCGCGGTCGGTGGTCGGCACGTTGTGGTCGGCCACGGCCAGGTTCGCGGACACGCGCCATAGTCCACGGCCCGCCTCGCGCAGGCCGTCGAAGGCTTGCGGGCTGGTGACTTCGTGCACCAGGTGGCGGTCGATATAGAGGACTGTGGTGCCATCGGCGTCGGCACGCACGACATGGGAATCCCAGAGTTTGTCGTAGAGCGTTTTTTGCATGGTCGATCCAGTGTTGCGGTGAGATGGTGCACGGTCCGTCGAGACCGGGTTTTCGATTATGCCATAATTGTGCAGTGCCGCACCAAGCCGGGGCGGCGCACGTTTATGCCAACGACCTTACCACGCAGCAAATAATATTTGCAAGGGGTTTGCTGGATGCAAATAAAAAAAGCCTGTGTCACAAACACAGGCTTTTGTCTGCGCTTTTGGCGCAAGCGGCGAAAAGCGTCGCTTTTTATGCAGCCAGGCGCACGCTGCTCCTGCATCCATCCATCAGGAACGACAGGCCAACGACCAGCACCAGTTCGCCCTCGGCCGAACGCGCGGTGCCGGTGATGCCTTCGACCGTCAGCGCGGTCATCGGCTTGATCACCAGGTCGGCCGTGCCGTCCACCGCTTCCATCGCGAGGATGTAAGGCTGCGGCGCGTTGATGACGATGCCGACCTTCTCCGAAGCAGCCTCGTAGCCCAGCGCCAGCGCCAGCGAACGCACCGGCAGCGGGCGGCCCTGGTCTTTCAGCACCGGGGCGCCGCCGACGCAGGCGAAATCGTCCGGCAGCTCGACCACGCGCTCGACGACGGCCATCGGCAGCGCCAGTTGCGCACCCGAGGTCGACACCAGCATGGTCGGCACGATCGACAGCTCGATCGGCAGGCGGATCGCGAAGCGCGTGCCCTTGCCCAGCGAGGATTCGATGCGGATTGCGCCGCGGTTCTTCTCGACCGCCGTTTTCACGACGTCCATGCCGACGCCGCGGCCCGACACCGAGGAAGCCACTTCCTTGGTCGAGAAGCCCGGCAGGAACACCAGCTGATACGCGTCTTCGTCGCTCTGGGCGCCGTTCTCGCCGATCAGGCCCTTGTCGACCGCCTTCTTGCGCAGGACGACCGGGTCCATGCCCTTGCCGTCGTCCTGCAGCACGATCATGACGCTGTTCGCTTCCTGCCAGGCTTTCAGCAGAATGTACGCCTTGGCCGGCTTGCCGGCGGCGACGCGCGCTTCGGGCGCCTCGATACCGTGGTCCAGGGCGTTCCTCAGCATGTGCACCAGCGGATCGTAGAGGCTGTCCACCACCACGCGGTCGACTTCGGTCTCGGCGCCTTCGATGGTCAGCTCGACGTCCTTGCCGAGGTCTTTCGCCAGTTCGCGCACCAGGCGCGGGAATTTCTGGAACAGGCGGCCCACCGGCTGCATCCGGGTCGCGAGCGTGGCGCGCTGCAGCTCGGCCGAGTAGCGCGAAGCGCGCTCCAGGGTCTCGGTGAGCGTGGCGATCAGCACCGCGGCCTGGCCTTCGAACTTGAACTGCTGCAGGCGTTCCAGCAGCACCGCGGCCTGGTTGGCGGCCTGCACCGATTCGCCGGCCACTTCGAGCAGCGCGTCGAGCTTGACGGCGTCGATACGGATGCTTTCGTCCTTGGCCGGTGCGGCGGCGGCAGGCTTGTTGTCGTTGCGGCGTTCGACGCCATCCCAGTTCTTTCCGCCGGCGGCAGGTGCGGCGGGCGCAGCGGCAGCCGGTACGGGCGCCACTGCCACGGCTGCGACGGCGACCGGCGCAGCAGCAGCAACATCGGCGTTGGCGCCGATGGCGTTCGCCGCCGGCACCACGGCGTTGTACATGCCGGTCCAATCGAGGCCATCGGCATCGGCCGCAGCCGGGGCCACAACCACGGCCGCTGCGGTCGTCGCGACCGGGGCGGGAGCGGCCGGCGCGGCGGCGGCAGGCGCCGGCGCATTGTCCTTGCCTTCGATCGCGTCCATCAGGATGCGCTCGAGGTCGCCCGGCATCTGCGCCAGGCCTTCCGGCGGCGTGCCGTTGTTCAGGTCACCGAGCTGGTCGGCCACGAAGCCGGACGCCTGCAGCGCCGCCTCGATCGCGAGCGGCGTGACCGGCGCGGCGCCGGTGCGCAGCGCATCGAACAGGTTTTCGGTCAGGTGGCAGGCCGCCACCAGCGCGGGCAGGCCCATGAAACCGGCGCCGCCCTTGATCGTATGGAACGACCGGAACACCGCATTGAGCGTTTCCTTGTTATCGGGGTCGCGTTCGAGGCGCAGCAGGTGCTCTTCTACGTTTACCGCCAGATCCATCGCCTCGACGACGAAATCCTTCAGCATATCGTCCATTAGAATCCCAGATCGGCAAGAAGATCGTCAACATTGTCCTGGTTCAGCGCCGCATCCGGCACCGATGGGCCCTGCATCAGTTGCACGGGCGCAGGCTGCTCCTGTTCTTTCTTGGCCAGCTTTTCCT
The DNA here is from genome assembly GCF_008014745.1 of Massilia arenae. GTDB lineage: Bacteria > Pseudomonadota > Gammaproteobacteria > Burkholderiales > Burkholderiaceae_D > Telluria > Telluria arenae. The sequence goes on along the minus strand of NZ_VPFD01000037.1, from coordinate 15,299 downwards.
TGACGTCAGGAGGCGCGTTGTCGCGCAGCAGCTGGGCCAGCTCGCTCTCGACGGTCTGCGTGATCTTGACGACTTTCTTGATCAGCTGGCCGGTGATGTCCTGGAAGTCCTGGGCCATCATGATCTCGAGCAGACGTGCACGCTCGGCTTCGGTCGCTTCATTGACGCGCGCCGCGAACTGGCGCGAATCGCCGGCCAGGGCCTTGAATTCGTCCAGGCTCATCCTGCCTTCGAACAGGTCGGCCCAGCGGGTTTCCATGTCCTTGGCCTGCTTTTGCAGCTGGTCTTGCGCCGGCATGCCCTCGTCCAGCGTGTTGAGCACCTTGTTGGCTGCCTGTTCGGTCAGGGTGGCGACGTATTCCAGGCGGTCCTGGGCGTCGACGATCTGCGACGAGGCCTCGGTCAGCGCCTTGTCGTAGCCCAGCTCGCGCAGCGAGTCGTGCAGCAGGCGGACGATGCCGCCCAGGCGTTCGAACATGCCGCCTTCGTGGCCTTCCTCGGCCGGTGCGGCTGCGGACGCCGCCGGCGCGACAGTGGCGACGACAGCGGTGGCGGCCACGGCGGCGACGGCCGGAGCGGCGGTGGCGGATACCTGGTCGAACAAGGATTCCAGGTCGTCCTCGTCGTTGCTGGCGGCGGCCGGGGCCGGCTCGGTCGCTGCGGAGGGGCCGGGCGGTGCGCTGGTGCGCTGCGCCGCCACTTCCTCGAATAGTGCGTCGAAATCGTCAGCGGCGTCGGTCATAATCCCTGCTTCTCCATAATGTATAAATGAGCATTCAGCTCTGCAATCCGGGGGTTCTGCTGCATCCACCGGGCCATTTCGGCCGGTTAAGTTTCGGTGGAGTAATTAAAGCGAGTGTAGCAGCGTGGTTGCCGCAGGTAAATCTCAGAGAGGGCAATGCAACAAAATGGACAAGGAAACTTAATTCCGCGACAATTAAAACCGGGTGTTCCTGATGCTTTTTATAAGCTCGGTGTTGTATTTTGTAATCGCAGCTCAGTTTTGAAGGGGTAGTGTCGCATCGCGGCAGCTTGCGTTCATTTGATAGAACTCAACTGTTTGCGTCTCAGAAATCGCCATCCTGCACTGAGTCGTCTGAATGTGCGTGGCCACGGAGGAGGAACCAAGCATGTACCGCAAGATCCTGATCACCACCGACGGTTCGGCCGTGTCGCAGCATACCGCCTGCGCCGGCGTCAAATTCGCGCAGCAGATGGGCGCCGAGGTGCTGGCCCTGTTCGTCGCCCCCGAGTACCAGTATCCCGTGTACGTCGAAATCATCCCGCCCGCCTACCCCAGCGAAGAGGAATACATCGCCCAAATGCGGCGCATGGGCGAGGAATACATGGGCAAGATCACCCGCTCCTGCGCCAGCGCTCTCCTCCAGTGCCAGTGCATGACGGCGTTTTCCGATTCGGCGGCGCTCAAGATCGTCGACGTCGCCGAGCGGGAAGGCTGCGACCTGATCTTCATGGGCTCGCACGGCCGCAGCGGCTGGAACCAGCTGCTGCTGGGCAGCGTTACTAACAAGGTGTTGTCGCACACGACCAAGCCCGTGCTGGTGCACCGCCTGATCGCCGAACCAGCGGCTTCCTGACCCCGCCACTCACGCGTTCATGTATTTACAGTTACAATTGTTTTTTTGCTGATCCAGGGTAGGAAACCGCTTCAGGTTCAAGGAATCGATAATGGTAAGAATCGTCATCGCCGATGACCACACAATCATGCGCGAGGGCCTCAAGCGCATCCTGGACGGCGCCGAGGAAGTCGACATCGTGGGCGAAGCCACCAATGGCTTCGAAGTCTTGTCGCTGGTACGCCAGGGCGGCTTCGACCTGCTGCTGCTCGACCTGTCCATGCCCGGCCGCAGCGGCGTCGACCTGATCCGGCAGGTGCGCAGCGAAGCGCCCAAGCTGGCCATCCTGATCCTCACCATGCACGAGGAAGAGCAGTACGCGGTGCGCGCGATCCGGGCCGGCGCCCAGGGCTATCTGACCAAGGAGAGCGCGGGCACGCAGCTGGTGGGGGCGATCCGCAAGGTGGCTTCGGGGCGTCCCTACATCAGTACCGAAGTGGCCGAACAATTGGCGCTGAACATCATGGCGCCTAGTGAACAATTGTTGCACAAGCAGTTGTCAGACCGCGAGTTCGAGGTGTTTTCGCACCTGGTCAGCGGCAAATCGATCACCGAGATCGCCAACGGCCTGCACCTGTCGGTGAAAACCGTCAGCACCCACAAGACCCGCATCATGCAGAAAATGGGCATGAGCTCGCTGTCCGAGATGGTGCAATATGCCGTCGCACACCGCCTGTTATCGCCGCTGAAGGCTTGATGCACTGATTTTCTTTGACCGCCGCGCGTGGTTTTCGTGCGGCGCACGCCCCATTTCCCCGGCCGGCTCCGCCACCGCGTCACACTCCGCCTGTTTCCGTTCTGCCACCTTCCGCCATTCGGGCGGCGTTCTTGGTGGTAGGAGTTTTCCTACGACTGCACCATCTGTCCTACCTACATATTCAGGCAACGCTGATATTCGTGCCGGACTCGTGTTGGCATACTGAATTCAGCGTTTCGACTTGCTTGCGATCCAAGTCACGGCGTCAGCCATATAAAACCATGGCATGGCAGACGCGCTACCGCACGCTGCCGTGCCGCCGGGATCGCGTGAAACCTGAGTTCCCTTACCGGAGATGAGCATGCAGTCCCAGCCACCGTCAGATCAACGCAACGTTACCCAGCCTACCCTGCATTCCCCGATGGAAGCGGGACGGCAGCGCCAGGGCCGCCTCTGGTCCAACCTGAAAGAAGTGTGCGACCTGCTCCGTATTCCAGCCAGCGTGTCGGTGAGCTCCGAAGAATTGCTGTTCCAGCACGTGCAGTTCAAGACGGGCCAGCGCGTGCACACGATCGGCCAGGCCTTCGACACCCTGTACATCGTCAACTCGGGCTTCCTCAAGACGGTGCTGATCGACGAATTCGGCAACGAGCAGGTGCTGAGCTTCCCCATGAAGGGCGATATGCTCGGCGTCGACGGCATCCACACCCGCCACTACGCCTCCGAGGCCGTGGCCCTGTCCGACTGCGACCTGATCCTGCTGCCGTTCAAGAAACTGACCGCACTGGGTCGCGTCCACAGCGAACTCGAGAACATGATGTATGGCGTGATGAGCCGCGAACTGGTGCGCGAGCAGACCATGATCGGCATGCTCGGCGCCCTGTCGGCCGAGGCGCGCGTGGCCCGTTTCCTGGTCTCGCTGGCCGACCGCTTTGCCGCGATGGGTTATTCCAGCAAGCTGTTCAACCTGCGCATGACGCGCCACGAGATCGGCAGCTACCTCGGCCTCACGCTCGAAACCGTCAGCCGTACCTTGTCGGCCTTCAACGAAATCGGCCTGATTACCGTCGACCAGCGCACCATCGGCATCAAGGATGCCGAAGCGCTCAAGACCCTGCGCCGCCTGCCGCCCTCGCGTTCGCGCACCAAGGGCGCCGCCAAACAGAAAGCCGAACTCGACCAGCCTGGCGATGACCAGGTGCTGGCAACGGCCTGAACTCCCCGGCGTTACGCCAACGACGATGCCCGCTTGCAAAGGCGGGCATCGTCGTTGGCGCTTGCCTTATTCCTTATCCAGGGACAGTACGCCGTCGTTGACACGCACCCGGTCGCCCTTGCGGTAGCCGGGATGGTTGTCGTACTCGATCGCCTGGGTCGCTTCGGTCGTATCGAAGCGCACCGTCACCCGATACCGCTGAGCGGCCTGCACGTCGCTGGCCAGCGGTCGCGCCGCCCCGGTTGCCTCACGCACGATCTCGATTTTCTCGACAACTGCGCAGCTGGTGCAATAACGCGCCACACGTGGCCGCTCGGTCGTGCGCGGCGGTGGCGGCGGCGCGGCGCCCGGGGCCGCACTGACGACACCGGCATCCTTCGACGCCAGTTGTCGCACCGGCTCTTGCGACTGCGCCTGCGTGCCAGCACCGCTCACCAGGCCGTCGCGCAGCACGGTGGTGGCGACCTGGCTGCCCAGCCGCATTTCGGCGGTCACCGGGCTGCCGGGCTGGAAGCGGTCGTGGTTGCCGATCACATAGCTGCCGCTGTAACGGCCGGGGTCGGTTTCCTGCATCTGGACGCCGCGGGTGGCGCCGTCGATGGTCACGTTCACCGTGGCGTTCTGGGTCCCATATACGTGGAAGTGCAAGGCGGCGCCCTGCTCCAGGCGCGGTACTTTTTCGACGTGGAAGCCTTCGATGGCGGGCGTCACGGTGCGGCTCTGCGGCGAGGTCTGCGCCAGGGCCGTGCTGCTCGTCGCCAGCAGCATGCCGGCCGGCGCCAGGGCAGCCACCAGGGAACACATCAGGATGCGTTTTTTCATGGCAATCTCCCAATATCCTAGAAATTAGCGGGACGGCATGACACCGCCTTCGATCCAGGAAGACAATACCCCGGCGAAAAAGCAAGGTCCGTACGCTTTCGAACCAATGGCAGGCATGGGCTAGCAGACGGCGTGGACGGCGTCGCCCGAGGTCACATAGATATGGTCGCCCGGCCCCGGCTTGACTGCGTGGCCGCCGGTAAACGCGCCGAACGACGGCAGGATCAATCCCTGCTCGCCGACGACGAAGCACGGCAGGCGCAGCGCGTCGAAGCGCGTCGCCAACACATAGACCGGGTGCACGTGGCCGGCCAGGCCATAGCCCGCGGCGTCGACGCCGGGATGGTGGCAAAAGGCAAACGGCCCGATCGCATGCGGCTCGTCCACCAGCGCCATCCCCAGCGCCTCCGCCGGGTCGCCCGCGTGCAGGTCGTGGTTGCCGCGCACCAACATCAAGGCCAGACCGGGATGGCGCCCGCGCCAGGCCAGCATCGCCAGCTGGGTCGAGCTGGCGTGGGCGGCACGCGCATGCAAAAAGTCTCCCAGGAAGGCCACCTGGCGCACGTCGTGCGCGGCTACCAGGGCATCGAGGCCGGCCAGGTTTTCCGAGGTCGTGCCGCGCGGCACCGGCACCCCGAGCGCGCGGAAGGCGGCCGCCTTGCCGAAATGGATGTCGGCGATGATCAGCATCCGTTCGCGCGGCCAATAGAGGGCCTTTTCCGGCAACAGCAGGAGCGATTCGCCGGCCACCTCCACCATGACGCCGCTCATGCCGCCGCCTTCTCGAGCTCGCGCAGCATGCGCGCCACCCGGTCGTTGAGTTTCTCGGTGCTGACCTTTTCGCGGAAACGTTCGACCATCAGGGCAAACCCGAATGGCGTCGCCCGTTTTACTTCGCGATAGGCGACGCGACGCGCGTGCAGCTCGGTCAGCGTGTCGCGCAGGCGCGTCAGCTCGAGCTCCTGCTCCATCACCTCGCGCTCGGCCTGGGTCAGGAGCAGGTTGCCGGCGTCGTGCTTGCGAAACACCTCGAAGAACAGCGAGGACGAGGCCTGCAGCTGGCGGTTCGACTTCGGCTGGCCCGGATAGCCCAAGAACACCAGGCCGGCGATGCGCGCCACTTCGCGAAAGCGCTGCTGCGACAGCTGGGTCGCATTGAGGCTGTCGATCACGTCTTCCAGCAGGCGGTCGGTATCGAACAGGTCCACGCCGGCGCCGGTCGGCGCGTCGAATATGCGCGCCCAGTCCACTGGCTCGGGCGCCATCAGCTCGAAGCCGTAGTCGTTGATGGCGATCGAAAACGTGATCGGCTGCACGCGGCCGACGCGAAAGGCGATCAGGGACGCCAGGCCCATGTGCACCGAGCGGCCGGCGAATGGATACACGAACAGGTGGTAACCCTCGCGGCTCTTCATCGACTCGAGCACCAGTACCTCGCTCGTCGGCAGCGCCGACCAGCGCTGCTGGATCGCGATCAAAGGTTCGATGGCGCGCATCTCGGGGCCGTCGAACACGCCCTGGTCGGCCAGGCGCAGCTCCTCCAATGCGGCGTGGGCCAGCTCGTTCGACATCGGCATCTTGGCGCCCTGCCAACGCGCGATCGCGCCGCGGGTGCCGGTGGCGCGTTTCACGAAGGCGGTCAGCTCGTGCACGCGCACGAACTCCAGGATGCGTCCGCCGAACAGGAAGCGGTCGCCGGGCTTCAGGCGCGAGATGAAGGATTCTTCCACGCTCCCGATCCTGCCGCCACTCATGTACTTCACCTGAATCGTGGCGTCGGACATGATGGTGCCGATACCCATCCGGTGGCGGCGGCCGATGGCGCTGTCGGGCACGCGGTAGACGCCCTCCTCGTCCGGCAGCACGCGCCGGTATTCGGGATACACGGTCAGGCTCTGGCCGCCGCGCGCGACGAAGTCGAGCGCCCACTGCCATTCTTCCTGCGTCAGATGGCGATAGGACCAGGCCTGCCGCACTTCCTCATACAGCTCTTCGGAACGAAAGCCCCCGCCCAGCGCCACCGTCACCAGGTGCTGCACCAGCACGTCGAACGGTTTGTTCGGCACGTAGCGGCCTTCGATGCGGCGCGCCGCCACCGCCTTTTTCGCGCCGGCCGCTTCCAGCAGTTCCAGGCTATTGGTCGGCACCAGGGTCACGCGCGAGACCCTGCCCGGCGCATGGCCGCTGCGGCCGGCGCGCTGCAGCAGGCGCGCCACGCCCTTGGCGCTGCCGATCTGCAGCACGCGCTCGACCGGCAAGAAGTCCACGCCAAGATCGAGGCTGGCGGTGCAGATCACCGCCTTCAATATACCGCTCTTGAGACCCAGCTCGACCCACTCGCGCACCTCGCGGTCGAGCGAACCGTGGTGCAGCGCGATCACGCCGGCCCAGTCGGGCCGCGCCTCGAGGATGTTCTGGTACCAGATCTCGGCCTGCGAGCGGGTGTTGGTGAACACCAGGGTCGCCTCGTGTCCTTCGATCTCCTTGATCACCGGCTGCAGCATCTGCAGGCCCAGGTGGCCGCCCCAGGGAAAGCGCGAAACGTTCTCGGGGATCAGGCTGTCGACCACGATTTTCTTGCGCGTGTCGCCTTCGACCAGCACGCCCTTATCCGCGCCCTCCTCGCCTCCCAGCAGCACCTGGCGCGCCATGTCGAGATTGCCCATCGTGGCCGACACACCCCACACCAGCAATTCGGGACGCCAGCGCCGCAATCTCGCCAGCGCCAGCTGCACCTGCACGCCGCGCTTGCTGCCCATCAGTTCATGCCACTCGTCGACGATGATCATGTCGAGATGGCGGAACTGTTCATGGGCGGCGGCATTGCTGATCATGAGCGTCAGGCTCTCGGGCGTCGTCACCAGCGCCGCGGGCATGCTGCGCGCCTGGCGCGCCCGCTCGGCCGGCTTGGTGTCGCCGGTGCGGGCGCCGATGCGCCATTCGGGCAGCAGCTCGGCGGTGGAATCTTCCAACGCACGCTGGGTGTCGGCCGCCAGCGCGCGCATCGGCGTGATCCACAGCACGCGCAGGCCCGCCTTGGCCCTTCCCGTCTCCAGGCCGGCGCGCTGCAGGGCCGCGAACCAGACCGCGAAGGTCTTGCCGGCGCCGGTATTCGCATGCAGCAGGCCCGATTCCCCCTTCAGCGCGGCCTTCCACACCGCACGCTGGAACGGGAACGCGGTCCAGCCGCGGCTGGACAACCATGCGTCGATGCGGGTGCTTACCGGATTACGACTCATGCGGTGGCCGCCTCCAGCAAGCCCTTGAGCGTGTCGAGCGTATCGGCTTCCTCCACCGGCTTGTCGGTGCGCCGGCGCAGGATGCGCGGAAAGCGCACCGCGATCCCCGCCTTGTGACGCGGCGACAGCGCAATGCCCTCGAAGCCGATCTCGAACACCATGGTCGGCTTCACCGAACGCACCGGTCCGAATTTCTCGATGGTCGTGCGCCGGATGGCGTTGTCGACCTGGGCGATCTCGGCGTCGGTCAGGCCGGAATAGGCTTTCGCGAACGGCACCAGCTTTCGCTCGGCGCCTTCGCCATCCCAGACTGCAAAGGTGTAGTCGGTGTAGAGCGAGGCGCGCCGGCCGCTGCCCGGCTGGGCATACAGCAGCACGGCGTCGATGGCGTAAGGGTCGATCTTCCACTTCCACCAGGTACCCACGTCCTTGGTGCGGCCAACGCCATACTGCGCCGTGCGGCTCTTGAGCATCATGCCCTCCACGCCGCGGGCGCGCGATCCGGCGCGCAGCGTCGCCAGCGCTTCCCAGCTGTCGGCATGGACCAGCGGCGACAGGCGCAGCTGCGGCTGCTCCAGCTTGGCCACTTCCACTTCGAGCAGCGCACGCCGCTCGTGCTGCGGCAGGCCGCGCAGGTCGACGCCGTCGAGCTCCAGCAGGTCGTAGCAGCACAGCACGGCCGGCAGCTCGCCCAGCAGCTTGGCTGACAGGGTCTTGCGGCCGATGCGCTTTTGCAGGTCGGCGAAAGGAGAAGGCAGGTCGGAATCCGGCTGCCAGATCAGCACCTCGCCATCGAGCACCATCCCGTCCGGCAGGCGCGCCGCCGCCAGCTCGGGAAAGCGCTCGGTGATCAGATCTTCGCCGCGCGACCACAGGAAGCTCTGGCCGTCGCGCCGCACCAGTTGCGCGCGGATGCCGTCGTACTTCCACTCCACCAGCCAGTCATCCAGCTCGCCCAGGGTGGCCGGGTCGCCATTGAGCTGATGCGACAGGAAGAAAGGGTAAGGTTGGCCGCCGCGCAGCTTGTGTTCTTCGTCCGATTGCTCGGCGATCAGCTGCAGGAAGCCTGCTGCCGTCGGTTTCACGCGGCCATCGGTCCAGCCCATCAGGCGCTGGGCGATCAATTTGCTGTCGACCGCGGCGATCGCGGCCAACGCACGCGTCACCAGCAGTTTCGAGACGCCGACCCGGAAGCCCCCGCCGATCAGCTTCACCAGCAGGAAGCGCTCGCGCCAATCCAGCTCGTTCCAGTACGTGAACAAGGCTTCGCGGATGCGACCGGGATCTGCGCCGCGCAAGGGGCCAATGCGTTCTTCCATCCATTCGGCCAGCCCGACGTCGGAGCGTTGGGTGGGCGGCGGCAGGATGTGGGCGATGGTCTCGGCGAAGTCGCCCACGGCATGATAGGACTCGTCGAACAGCCATTCGTCCAGTGCCGCGTACTCGATGGCGAACTGGCGCAGCAGCTTGGTCGGCACCGCCTGGCGCGGCTTGCCGCCGGCCAGGAAGTAGACTGCCCAGGCGGCGTTCTCGGGCGCGGCATTGGCGAAGTAGCCCTGCAGCGCGTCGAGCTTGCGGGTGGTCGACGTGGTTTCGTCGAGGTCGGCGTACAGGCGGGCGAATTCACGCATCGGCTTCTTTCGAGGCCGCCGCGCCGGCCGGCGGCGTCGATTCGTCTTCTTCCTCGTCGCCGTATTCGGTCTCGAAGCCCGATGCGTCCAGCCCGTTCTGGCACAGCCAGCGCACCAGGGTCGGAATGGAGCCGTGGGTAACGATCACGCGCTGGGCCTCGGTCGCCTTGATGGCGCTCATCAGGCCCGGCCAGTCGGCGTGGTCGGACAGCACGAAGCCGCGATCGACGCCGCGCCGGCGCCGTGCGCCGCGCAGCAGCATCCAGCCGCTGGCGAAGGAATCGCTGTAGTCGCCGAAGCGCTTCATCCACGTCGAGCCGCTGGCGGACGGCGGCGCCACCACCAGCGCGCGGCGCAGGGCCGCCTTCTCGATATCGGTGACCAGCACCGTCGGCGGAATGTCGACGCCTTCCGCGCGGTAGGCGCGGTTGAGCGGCTCGACCGAACCGTGACAGACAATCGGGCCGATCGATGGATCGAGCCCGGCCAGGATGCGCTGCGCCTTGCCGAAGGAGTAGGCGAACACCACGCTGCAGCGACCCTCTTCCGCATTCTTGCGCCACCAGGCATTGATCTCTTCCATCAGCTGGGCTTCCGGCTGCCAGCGGTAGATCGGCAGGCCGAAGGTCGATTCGGTGATGAAGGTGTCGCAGCGCACCGGCTCGAACGGCGCGCAGGTTTTATCCGGTTCGACCTTGTAGTCGCCCGATGCGACCCACACTTCGCCGCCGCATTCCATGCGCACCTGGCTTGATCCCAGCACATGGCCGGCCGGGTGCAGCGAGATCGTCACGCCGTTGTGGACGATCTTCTCACCATACTCGAGCGCATCGACCGAGATATCGCCCAGCCGCGACTTGAGCACGCCGATGCCGGGCGTCGCCGCCAGGTAGTGGCCGTGGCCGACGCGCGCGTGGTCGCCATGGGCATGCGTGATGACGGCGCGCGCGACCGGCCGCCATGGGTCGATGTAGAAATCCCCCGGCACGCAGTACAGCCCCTCCTTGCGAACGACGACCATGTCTCCCATCAGCATCCCTTACGTGGCTACCTGATCGAGGAAATCGGCCATGAAGCTGCGGCTTTCGCCATCCGCGAAGTCGACCGTCACCTGCTCGCCGGCGATGGCGATCACTACCCCTTCGCCATACTTGGCCGACCTGGCGCACGCGCCGACCTCGAACTTCGGCTTTGGCGCTTCTTCAGCCGGCTCGCGGTCGAATTCGTCGTCGCGGATCACGATGTCTTCGGAGAGGCTCAGCGCCGGCGGGTTCAGGCAGTTGTCGCACTTGCAGCAGCTTTCAAAACCGGGCGCCTGGTCGCCAAAGTAATCGAGCAGCAGCTTCCAGCGGCAAAAGCCGCTGACGGCATAGCCGACCATCTGCTCCAGCGCGTCCTTGTCGCGTTCCTGCTTCTGCACATAGACCTGGGCCAGGCGCGCGTACACGCCGGGACGCGGCTCGGCCGCGCTGGGCAGGTAGTCCAGCTTGCGGTTCTGGCGCACCAGCTTGGCGTCCTTGAGCAGCTTGAGGCAGACCTTGATATTGGCGTCGGCGATGTCTTCCAGCGCGTCCTCGAGGCGGCGGCCGGTGACGGCGCCCTCCTCGGCCAGGGTGCGCACGGTTTCGTGCACCAACTGCAGTTCTTGCGCATCGGGGTAGTGCTTGACCAGGAAGAACTGCTGGATGCGCTTGTCGTCTTGCAGGAACAGCAGCGTGCATTCGGCGTCCAGGCCGTCGCGGCCGGCGCGGCCCGATTCCTGGTAATAGGATTCGAGGTTGGCCGGAATCTGCAGGTGGACCACGAAGCGGGTATCGCTCTTGTCGATGCCCATGCCGAAGGCATTGGTGGCCACCATCACGCGCCGCTCGCCTTCCATGAACAGGTCCTGGTTCATTTTGCGCTCGGCGGACGGCAGCTTGCCGTGGTACAGGGTGACAGATTCGCCGGCTTCCTCGAGCACGGCCAGCATCTCCTCGGCCACCTTGACGGTGGCGGCATACACGATGCCCACGCCCGGTGTCTCCTGCACCAGGCGCAGCGCCTCCTGGTATTTCTCCTTGGCGCTGGTGACTTGCCGCACGCGGTAATGCAGATTGGGCCGGTAAATGCCGGTATTGATCACATTGAGCTTGCGGCCCAACTGCTTGCCGATGTCGGCGATCACCTCGTCGGTGGCAGTGGCCGTCAGCGCCAGCACTGGCGGGCGACCGATCGCCTCGATCGCGGCGGCCAGGCCGATATAGGCCGGGCGGAAATCGTGGCCCCATTGCGAGATGCAGTGCGCCTCGTCGATCACGACGATGTCGAGCGTGACCTTGCGCAGCACGGCGATGAATTCGGGCGAGACCAGGCGTTCCGGGGTGCAGAACACGATCTCGCACGATTCGCTGGCGATCGCTTCGAGGGCGGCGTGTTCTTCTTCGGCGCACAGGCTGCTGTTGACCTGGACCGAGCGGATACCGATCTCTTCCAGCTTCTCGAGCTGGTCTTTCATGAGGGAGATTAATGGAGAAACAACCACAGTTATCCCCTCCAGCATCTTGGCCGGGATCTGGTAGCACAGCGACTTGCCGCCGCCGGTGGGCATGATGGCCAGGGTGTCCTTGCCGTCGAGTACGCTGTCGATCACGCGCTGCTGGCCTTCGCGCAGCTGCGCGATGCCGAACACGGCGTCCAGGAGGCGTCGGATGGTATTGCGGCGCACGGCGAGCAGGCCGCGGTGCATGAGGGTGGGGTCGTGTCGGGTCATGATGACGCCGACTTTATTAGTACGGCGACAACTCGACTATAGGACGCCACCTACTTCAGGCGTAGGAGGTCAACTTTTGGCGGGGTCGTCACGTTATAGGCGGGGTGCTACGTCTACTTGTGTCAATTGTGCGACACAAATTCTCGACAAGGTTTAGTCCTACAACTAGACGGATATTTGACCGATGCCGGGTGTCCAGCTAGACATTTACTATTGTGACCATCAATCACAGCCCCGCCATCTTCAGGAGAACCATCATGTCCCGCCGCCCTATGACCTGGACCGCAGTCCACCTGGCCCTTGCCAGCGCGGCCACCTGGTTTCTCCTGGAGTCCGGCGCGCTGTCGTCGGCGTTGCTGTTCTCGTTCCACTGATTCCACTCCATAAAAAAACGCCGCCTTCCAGTGGAAGACGGCGTTCATTTTCTTGACCTAGCGGGCCGCGTGGCCCGCTCAGTCATCAAGCAGCTTTCTGCTCTTCCTCTTCCACCGGCAGGCGGATCAGGTGATCGAAGGCGGCCAGCGATGCCTTGGCGCCCTCGCCCACTGCGATCACGATCTGCTTGAACGGCACCGTGGTGACGTCGCCGGCGGCGAACACGCCTGGCAGCGACGTGTGGCCGCGGGCATCGACTTCGATCTCGCCGTGCGCCGACAGGTCGATCGTGCCCTTGAGCCATTCGGCGTTCGGCACCAGGCCGATCTGCACGAACACGCCTTCCAGCTCCAGCTTGTGCAGTTCGCCGGTGGTGCGGTCCTTGTAGCTCAGGCCGTTGACGATCTTGCCGTCGCCGTGGATCTCGGTGGTCTGGGCCGACTTGATCACCTTGACGTTCGGCAGCGAGTACAGCTTGCGTTGCAGGACCGCATCGGCGCGCAGCTCATTGCCGTATTCGATCAGGGTCACTTCCTTGACGATGCCCGCCAGGTCGATCGCCGCTTCGACGCCGGAGTTGCCGCCGCCGATCACCGACACGCGCTTGCCCTTGAACAGCGGGCCGTCGCAGTGCGGGCAGTATGCCACGCCGTGGTTCTTGTACTCTTTCTCGCCCGGCACGTTGATCTCGCGCCAGCGGGCGCCGGTGGCGATAATCACCGACTTCGACTTGAGCACCGCGCCGGTCTCGGTATGCACCTCGATCAGCTTGCCGCCCACCAGCTTGCTGGCGCGCTGGGTGTTCATGATGTCGACGTCATATTCCTTGACGTGTTCTTCCAGGGCGACGGCGAACTTCGGACCGTCGGTGGCCTTGAGCGACACGAAGTTCTCGATCGCGAGGGTGTCCAGCACCTGGCCGCCGAAGCGGTCGGCCAGCACGCCGGTACGGATGCCCTTGCGAGCGGCGTAGATCGCGGCTGCCGCGCCAGCGGGGCCGCCGCCGACGATCAGCACGTCGAACGGGTCTTTCTGGCTCAGTTCGGCAGCTTTGCGCTCACCGCCCTTGACGTCGATCTTCGACAGGATCTCTTCGACGTTGGTGCGGCCCTGGCCGAAATGCTGGCCGTTCAGGAACATCATCGGCACGGCCAGGATCTGCTTGTCTTCCACTTCTTTCTTGAAGACGCCGCCATCGATCGTCACGACCTTGATGCGCGGGTTGATGACCGACATCGTGTTCAGTGCCTGCACGACTTCCGGGCAGTTATGGCACGACAGCGAGATGTAGGTCTCGAAAACGTAGTCGCCGTCCAGGGCTGCGATCTGGTCGATGACGGATTGTTCCAGCTTGATGGTGTGGCCGCCGACGTGCAGCAGGGCCAGCACCAGCGAGGTGAATTCGTGGCCCAGCGGGATGCCGGCGAAACGCACACCGATATCGGTGCCGACGCGGTTGATCGCGAACGAAGGGGTGCGCTCGTTGGCTTCCTGACGAACGGTAATCTTGTCGGACAGGGCTGCGATCTCATTGAGCAGCTCGTCCATTTCGCGCGATTTCGGCGAATCATCCAGTGCTGCAACCAGCTCGATCGGCTGCACCACTTTTTCCAGATAGGCTTGCAACTGTTTCTTGAGGGTTGCGTCCAGCATGATGTTTTTCCTTTGATTCTATTTGACTTAACTTCTATACAGGCCGGGCGTGAAACGGGCCGCCGCAGCGGCCCGTTCGCGGGTGCTACTTGACTACTGCTTACTGCTTAGATCTTGCCGACCAGGTCCAGCGACGGGGTCAGGGTTTCTGCGCCTTCGGTCCACTTGGCTGGGCAGACTTCGCCTGGGTGCGAAGCGACGTACTGGGCTGCCTTGACTTTGCGCATCAATTCCGAAGCGTCGCGGCCGATGCCGTTGTCGTGCACTTCCATGATCTTGATCTGGCCTTCTGGATTGATCACGAAGGTACCGCGCAGTGCCATGCCTTCTTCTTCGATCATGACTTCGAAGTTACGCGACAGGACGCCGGTTGGGTCGCCGATCAGTGGGTAGTTCACTTTCTTGATCGCTTCCGAGGTGTCGTGCCATGCCTTGTGGGCGAAGTGGCTGTCGGTCGACACGCCGTACACATTGACGCCCAGCTTTTCGAATTCCGGCTGGAATGCGGCCAGATCTTCCAGTTCGGTCGGGCAGACGAAGGTAAAGTCGGCCGGGTAGAACATCACCACCGACCAGGTACCCTTGAAGTTCTCTTCGGTCAGGTCGATGAACTTGCCGTTGTGGTAAGCGGTGGCTTTGAACGGCTTGATCTGGGTGTTGATGAGGGACATGTAATCTCCTGTTTGGGGGTTGGATGAAACGTATGACAAGCAGTTTACCGCCCTGCCCGCCGTTTGTGAAATTGATTGATTCGATATTCTTGATTGATTTTAGCTATCAGTCAAGTACAACTCTGCCGTCCTGGGCAAAGGAGGGTCTCGAACAAACCCGGACAGTGTGTCGCAAATGGCAAGCGGGTGCAACCGCCGTCTCGCTAGCCCCTCCAGGCAATAGCCCAACAATTAGGGTCAGATACCGTCTTGGATTGCAAGATTTTTGTGAAGGTAATTGGCGTCAAACGGCTTGCCGGTTCGAATGACGCCATAGATCAGGTGTGCCAGCTTATGTGTGACGGCGCTGATCACCGCTCGCTTGGCCATGCCGTTCGCTAGAAGGCGTTCGGCAAATTGACGAAGGATAGGGTTGTGGCGGCGTGCGACCATGCTCGGCATGAATAGCGCTGCCCGTAGCGATGTGTTGCCCGTCTTGCTCACCATCGTTCGGCCTTTGAGCGACGTGCCTGATGCTCTCTGTTTTGGGGTAAGCCCCAGAAAAGCGGCGAAGGCTTTCGCATTCTTGAAGCGTCGGATGTCACCAAGGTGGCCCAGTACTCGGGC
>NZ_VPFD01000036.1 GCF_008014745.1 Massilia arenae | reverse complement strand
CTGAACCCAACAATCAATTCGCCCAGCATAGCTTTTGCACGGAACAAAGGCCAGCTACGGCGAGGAACATGATCGCACGATACTGAACAGTTAGGAGAAGGGGAAGTCAGTGACGATTCTGCAAGAAATACATATATGGTCTAAGGACCTCGCTGCATGGCAACAAGATGCTATTGCAAGGTTGTATTCCGATCGGACACTTAGTGCAGCCGACTTAGACGACCTCTACGCCTTGGCCAAGGTAGAGGTAGGTATCCCGGACCCACAAGGGCGTGAACACAAAAAGCTCAAGGATGCCCAGGTCGCGCCTCCGGCCGATCCAACTCGAGTGGTTCTGCTGACGGCCATCAAGGAACTCGCCAACGTCAATGCGCTGGCGAAAGGCGCGCGGCTTCCCGTTGCGCGAGCCGGCGTGACAGCCATCTACGGCGAGAACGGCGTCGGCAAATCCGGGTATTCGCGAGTGTTCAAGAAAGCCTGCCGGGCCCGTGACCGGCGTGAGCCGATTTTGCCCAATGCGAATCTGGAGCCAGGGGCGTGTGGACCAGCCGAGGCGACGTTTGAGGCGGAAATCGACGGCACTCCGATTGACCTACCTTGGAAGGATGGCGAGGAGCCACCCCATCCTCTGTCGGACATTGCGATCTTCGATACTCACTGTGCTCGTGCCTATATCGACAACCAAGGCGATTTTGCCTACTCTCCATACGGGCTAGACATCTTGGAGGGACTGGTTGGGGCATGCAACAAGCTTAAGGTTCGGGCCACAGCAGAGAAGGCTGCGAGTGCACCGAGCAACGCTGCCTATATCGTCCTCGCTGGGGAGCAGACCGAGGTCGCTAAGAAACTGCTTGGAATCCCAGCTAAAACAAAGGCCGAAGAAATCGAGACTTTGGCCACTATCAGTGAAGCTGAGTTGGAGCGGCTCGCGCTACTGAACAGGACCTTAGCCGAAGCCGATCCCAAGCAGAAGGCCTTGGCTCTTCGGCAGAAGGCGAGTCGCCTCACCTCGTTAGTCGGACGTATAGCTACTGCGATCGACGTCGTGAGCGAAGGGAAGGTCGCGTCGCTACGGGAGCTAATCGGTAAATCGAATGCCGCCAAGGCCGCGGCGGAACTCGCTGCAACTGAGTTTAAGGCGACACCCGGTCAACTGGCCGGCACCGGCGGTGAGGAGTGGAAGGCACTTTTTCAAGCTGCAAGGGCTTTTGCCGAGATCAGCCACGCGGACCATGAATTCCCCGACCTTCCCGTTAATGCAGCATGCCCCCTTTGTCAGAACGCACTCGGGCATCAGGGGGTTGCACGGCTGCTGCGATTCGACGCTTTCGTCAGAGCGGCAGCAGAGAAGGCGGCGAAGGATGCACGCGATGCCGCTGCCATCCCTTTCAGAGTCGTTCAACAGGCGAGCGTAGATCTGATGTTCCGCGATGACCTGGTCGAGGAAGTGTCCGAACTCAGCCCGGAAGTCGCGGCTGGCTGCACAGCCCTCCAGGTGTCCCTGAGAGTACGCCAACCGGCCGTGCTCCACGCCGCCGCAGGCAAACTCGCCTGGGGTGAGCTCCCCAAACTATCCGACAACCCGCAGCCCGGCCTCGACGAGATTCTCGGGCGCCTGCACGAACAGGCTAAGGCCCTCGATGCCACTGCTGATGAGAAACTCAAGGCGGTCATGGTCTCAGAGCGGATGGAACTCGACGCTCGCCGCAGGCTGGCCGAGGTGAAGGGCGCCGTGTTAGAGGCAATGACCAAGCACGAACTCTGCCGCAAGCTGCAAGCTTGCATCGATGGCATGGAGACGCGGGGAATCTCGAGGAAGTCGACTGAACTTTCACGCACGACGGCCAGCCAAGAGTTAGCTGATGCCCTCAACGCTGAACTCAAGTTCCTCAAGGTCCATCACCTCAACGTTGTGATGAGGGCCGAGTCGCCCGGGGGGAAGACGCAGTTCAAGCTGACGCTGCAGTTGCCAGGCGGCGGCACGCCGACGGCCATATTCAGTGAAGGGGAGCAGCGCGCCCTTGCTATCGCGTCCTTCATGGCGGAGATCCGACTCAGTAAGGGGCGCGGCGGCATTGTGCTCGATGACCCAGTATCGTCGTTAGATCATCGGCGTCGCTGGGAGGTGGCTGAGCGGTTGGTGAAGGAATCGTTGATCCGGCAGGTGATCATCTTCACACACGACATTTACTTCCTCCTCATCTTGGAACAAAAGGCGAAGGAGCTCGGCACGCAGCTGACCAAGAACTACATTCGAAAAACGGCAGACGGCCACGGCGTCCATTCCGAGGACCTGCCCTTTGACGTGCTTGGCACAAAGGACCGCCTGAGTCGCCTGCGGCAGATGCTCGTTGATGTCCGTAAGGCCGCGAAGGATGGCGAAGAAGACCTTCAGCGCCAATTGACGGTGAAGTGCTATGGCCAGCTACGCCTTGCATGGGAGCGCTGCATAGAGGAAGTCCTACTTAACGGAGCCGTGCAACGCTTCGGCGAGGGCGTTTCGACCCAGCGCCTCAAAGGGGTGACGGTCACAGACGACGACTATCGCGAGATCGACGCTGGCATGAGCAAATCTTCGAAGTTCGAGCACGACGCCGCAGCAGCCGTCGGCAGGCTTCCCATACCAGACCCAGACGAACTAAGTGACGACATCGAGCGCTTGGGCAAGTGGCGCGAGACCCTCAATAAGCGAGTGGACGGCATTGCCAAAGGTACGGCGAGTAGGTCAGCCCTCTTTGCTACCTGACTTTTCATTCTAGTCATGATTCAAGGAGCGTACCCTGTAGGAACGGTCGTTCGCGCTGGACGGTCGAACTTCCGCTAAGGGTCTATAACGAACGCCGGTGGACGGTATAATTCCACAGTTACAATTGCGATCAGCCTTAGAAATCAGACTGAACAGCCTTGTGGGCAGCGCGGTGGGTAGCCATAAAATTACATGCCCATTTTCATAGACAAACTACTGCTGACACCGCTTCCGCCAAGCATACTGAACAAGAGCCCCACAAGTTGGGGCTTTTTTCGTCATACACGGCCAATTCCAGCCTACACAGCCAGGAAGCTGCGCCCTCCGCGCAAGTGGCGATAACTTCGAGCGACAAGAAAGACATGGACCAATCCCGTCACGAGCGCAATAATCGTGTCGAGACCATCCATCATTTTCCGCCACATGACCGATATCGACGTTACCCAGCCAGCCTCGCCACTGAGCGCCGAACGCCACACCGAACTGGAGTCGCTCCTCCACCCAATCAGGGACGACCTGCCCACCGGACCGCCGATCCGCTTCGACCCCATTTTCGACGTATTACGCGAGGCGCGCCGGGAAGACGATCCGAGTCTGCCGATGGGCGCGTGGGACAAGCCTCGGAGGCGCGCCGATTGGGCCAGAGTCGAGGAGGGCTGCAAGGCGGTATTGAAGAGACACGCCAAGGATCTGCAGATCGCCGCCTGGCTCACCGAAGCCTGGACGCACCGGCATGGTTTCGAAGGGCTCGTGCGCGGTCTGCTGCTGGTAGAGGGCCTGCTCGTGCGTTTCTGGGAGACCGTGCATCCGCAGGTGGACGAGGATGGCGACCCCGGATATCGCGTGGCGCCGCTCGAGTGGATGAACAGTTCGTTGGCGACGACGATCAGGATGCAGGTTCCAGTGCTGGGCCAATCCGGCGAGCCGCTCGGGCAATTCAGCCTGGCGGACTGGGAACGCATGTCGAGCGACGCGTCGTCGCCGGCTGCGCAAGAGAGGGCGCGCAGGGCGGCGGACGAAAGCGGCCAGCCGCTGCAGGCGCGTGCCGACGTCATCGACCATGCCAGGGCTCGTCGGGGCGCGGACGCCGAGCGCAGCCTTCAGCAGGTTCGCCATTGCGTGGCAGCCGCGCTGTCGATCGTCAGTGTGACCCAAGCGCGCCTGGGTGAGGATGCGCCGGATATGTCGAGGCTGTGCGATACACTGCGCGCGGTCGAGCGTGTATTGCTGCAACTTGGGGCCACTGGCGACGCCGGCGCCGTCCCTCGTGATGCGGCGCAGGCGCAACTCGGCGCGGTCGTGGGCAAGATCCTGCACGAGCAAGCTATGCCTGACGATGCTGCCCCGACGAGCTACACATCGACCGGCGAAGCCTCGCCGCCGGATGTGTCGGAACTACTCGGCCGGCGCATCGACGCCATCTGCAAGGCGGCGGGTATCCATGCGCCAGGTAATGCCGAGCGCCTGATGGCGATGCAGATCGGACTGCTGCACGATCAGAATACGATCCTGCAAGGCGCCACGAGGGAAGCGGCAGATACCGCTTGCGCAGAGTTTACCGCGCTCGTTGGCGCCGTTCTGTCCAGCAAGGTGACGACCCGCTAGATCGGCGCCGTCCGCTGATGGAAGGAAGCTGGCA
Organism: Massilia arenae; assembly: GCF_008014745.1. Lineage (GTDB taxonomy): Bacteria > Pseudomonadota > Gammaproteobacteria > Burkholderiales > Burkholderiaceae_D > Telluria > Telluria arenae. Next base: position 40,460 of record NZ_VPFD01000036.1, on the reverse strand, counting down.
CGTTCACCGGGTGGCCGGTGTGGTCGTCTCCGGTTTCCAGACATAGATGCCCCCATCGGCCATCAGGCTCAAGGACAGCATCCCGCCCTGCATCATGTATGAGCGAACATACGCCATATCCCTGGCGATGCGGCTGTCGAGCGACCCTGGCGGGCACATCGCCCGCGTCATCGCCAGGTTGCTGAACGTAAGTGTGCCCCGGCCCGGCTCGCTGGTCCCCATGGTGTATGACGTCGAGCCCCGATTGCAGTCGAGCTGGAACGCGGCGCGGCCGTCCGGGGCCAGCTGCATGGTATAGACCCGGTCCGGCGCCGGCCGCGTGGTGCCCGTGGCGTCGTCCATCGACTGGATTTCGTGCAGGCGCCAGGTCGTGCCGGTCAAGGCGATGGCCTGGGTGTCCCGTGCGGCGGGGTTGGTCGATGGCGCCGTGCCGGTGCTGCAGGCGGCGCACAGGACGGTTGCGAGTGCGACGGCAATACTCGATGGTTTCGACATGGTTGGTTTCCTCACGCGTGCACGGGACCGTCCCGGTGGTTTTCTTGGGGATGTGTATTTTTATCATCATCCCATGCGAGCGTCCACCACAGGTGCACAGTTGAGCCATCCGATCATCGGTGCACGACGCCCCCCGGGCTCTGCGCCAGCTTGTCTACGTCGCCTTGCGCTTCTTGCCCCCGGCCGCGAACATCTCGATCTTCTTGGTCGGCCCCGACACGATCAACAGGTCGGCCGAGCGGATCGTCGTTTCCGGCAGCGCATGCTGGAAATCCTCGTTGGCGCGCTTGACGCCCACCACCGTCACGCCGAAGCGGGTGCGCACGTGGGCTTCGGCCAGCGTCCGGTTGTGGGTCTCGGCTGGCGCATTGATCTTGGCAATCGCAAACCCGTCCTCGAACTCGATGAAGTCCATCATGCGCCCGGTGATCAGGTGCGCCACGCGCGCGCCCATGTCGGCCTCGGGATAGATCACGTGGTGGGCGCCGATGCGCTGCGCGATCTGGCCGTGCTCCGGCGTCATCGCCTTGACCCAGATGTCCTTGATGCCCAGTTCGGTCAAGACCATCAGGGTCATCAGGCTGGCCGCGAGGTCCGAGCCGATGCCGACGATCGCGTGCGAGAAGTCGGCCACGCCCAGCTGCAGCATCACGTTCTCGTTGGTCGAGTCGGCCTGCACGGCGTGGGTCAGGCGATCGCCCCAGACCTGCACCAGGTCCTCGCGCGTGTCGATGCCCATCACGTCGTGGCCCAGGCGCATCAGCGACTGCGCCACCGCGCCACCAAAACGTCCGAGGCCGATGACGACCACGCTGTCGCCGGCGGAAAACGCGAACTGCTCTGTGAAAATTCTACCCAACAATTGGATGCTCCTCAGGATAACGGTAAGGCATGCGCCGCTCGCCCAGCACCAGCGAGGTCGCGAAGGTGATCGTGCCGACCCGGCCCACGAACATGAGCAGGGCCAGCACCAGCTGGCCCGAAGGCGGCAGGTCGGCGGTGATGCCGGTCGACAGGCCGGCGCTGCCGAAGGCGGCGATCACCTCGAAGATGACCTGGTCGGTCGGGAAATGCGAGATCCGCAGCAGGGCTACGGTGCCGAAGGCGACGACGACGCTGCCCAGCACCAGCACCGTGATTGCCTGGCGCTGGGCGGACGAGCCGACCCGGCGTCCGAAGGCCTCGGTATCGGTGTGGCCCTTCGCCTCGGCAATCACCAGCAGCACCAGCACCGCCACGGTGCCTACCTTGACCCCGCCCGCGGTGCCCGCGCTGCCGCCGCCGATGAACATCAAAAAATAATGCAGGGCCCAGGTCTCGCGGGTCAGCCCCGCCACGTCCACCGTGTTGAAGCCCGAGGTGCGGGCGGCCGCCGACATGAACATCCCGTTCATGAGCTTGTCGAACAGGCCGAAGGCGCCGAGGGTCTGCGGATTCTTCCATTCGAACAAGAGGATGGCGACGTAGCCAAGGAGCAGCAGGATCAGGGTGCCGGACAGGGTCAGCTTGGTGTGCAGCGACCAGTGGCGCGGATCCCGAAACCGGTGGCGCAGGTCGTGCAGCACCGGAAAGCCCACGCCGCCGATGATGGCGGCCAGCATCACCGGCACCAGGATGCCGGCGTCGCCCGCGTAGCGGATCATGCTGTCGGGGTGGATCGAGAAGCCGGCGTTGTTGAAGGCCGATACCGCATGGAACAGCCCGACCCAGCCGGCCTCGCGCCAGGCGAGGCCATAGTCCGATTGCAGCCTGAGCGTCAGGATCGCCGCGATCGCCAGCTGGAACAGCACCGACACCACCAGCACCACCCGCGCCACGCTCGAGATGTCGCCCATGCCGATCGAGCGCGTTTCGGTCTGGGTCATCAGGCGCGTGCGCAGCTTGGGCGAGCGGTTCACCATCAGGCCGAGGAGGGTGGCGGCGGTCATCATGCCCAGGCCGCCCAGCTGGAACAGCACCATGATCGTCGACTGGCCGAAACCGGACCAGTAGGTGCCGGTATCGACCAGGACCAGCCCGGTCACGCACACCGCCGACACCGACGTGAAGAAGGCGACCATCAGCGGCGCCCCGGCGCCGTCGGCGCGCGCCAGCGGCAGCATCAGCATGGCGGTCCCCGCGAGGATCGCCAGCAGGAAGCCCAGGGCGACCGCGCGCGCGGGGTGGATGACCTTGTTCATCGACTGCTCGGCTTATCTCGCAGGGGTGGATGGATCTTCGTCGAAATCCATGGTATCGAGATCGCGGTCGGATGCGAGCGGCGCGCCCATGAGCTTGAGCCAGACGAAGCCGATCGTGCCTGCAATCACCGAAGCGGCCAGGATCGACATCTTCGAGGCGTTGATGATATCCGCATGCCCCACGAACGCAAGGTTCGTGATGAAGATCGACATCGTGAAGCCGATGCCGCCCAGCATTCCGGCGCCCAGCACGTGGCGCCAGGCCAGGTCGAGCGGCAGGCGGCATACGCCGATCGCGACCGCCGCAAAGCTGAACAGCAGGATGCCGACCGGCTTGCCGAGCACCAGGCCGACCAGGATGCCGAGGCTGTTGAGCGAGGCCAGCTCGCCGGCCCAGTCGGCGCCGATCACGATGCCGGTATTGGCCAGCGCGAAGATCGGCAGGATCAGGAAGGCCACCGGCTTGTGCAGCGCGTGTTCCAGGCGGTGCGATGGAGAATTGGCATCGTCTTCCAGCGCCGAATAGGGAATGGTGAAGGCCAGCAGCACGCCGGCGATGGTGGCGTGCACGCCCGACTTGAGCATCAGGAACCACATCAGCGCCCCGCCCAGCAGATAGGGCCACAGGGCCAGCACGCGCAGGTACTTGTTCATCACGCGCAGCGCCACGAAGACCGCGAGGGCGCCCGCCAGGTAAGCCACCGACAGCTGGGCTGTATAGAACACGGCGATGACGATGATGGCGCCCAGGTCGTCCATCACGGCCAGTGCGGTCAGGAACACCTTGAGCGAGGCCGGCACTCGGTTGCCCAGCAGCGCCAGCACGCCCAGGGCGAAGGCGATGTCGGTGGCCATCGGGATGCCGACGCCGGGCTGGGTCGGCGTGCCGCCGTTGAGGGCGAAGTGGATCCCGGCCGGCACCACGATGCCGCCGGCCGCCGCCAGGATCGGCAGCATGGCGTTGCGCAGGTCGGACAATTCGCCGTTGTACATCTCGCGCTTGAGTTCGAGGCCGACGAGCAGGAAGAACACCGCCATCAGCAAGTCGTTGATCCACAGTTCGACGGTGAGGCCGCCGAGCGGGATGTGCCAGAAGCCCAGGTAGGAAGGGCCCCACGCCGAATTGGCGATGGACAGGGAAACCAGGGTGCACAGGATCAGGATGGCGCCACCGGCCTTGCCCGATGCAATGAATTCTTGGAATGTATGGGAGAGTCGTCGTTCTATGCGCATAAATGTTTTCCAGCCGCGACGGCGCATGCGCCGTCCGGTATGTCTCATGAATTGGCAGCCGACGGTCCGGCATGGCCGGGAATGGGCCAGCGGGGGGCGGATGAAAGCGGGAAGCGGGGCGGCCAAGAGGTGGCCGGAATGATGCAACGATACTGGGTGAGTGTCATGGTAGACGTGCGTAGCCGAACCGCGTGGCGGCCCGACCAGCGCAAATCCTGTCATACCTGAGCGGTATGATCACCCAAGCAATATTATAGACGATGCGCGATGCCCGCGGCGCCCCAGTGGTGCGCCGCAGGTCGGGTCAACGGCGGGATGCTGCAGCGGAGTCGATCTCGGCGCCCCACGGATCCTTCTGCGCCACCGGCTTGCCCTCCGCCGCGAAATCCATCAGATGGTCGCCGGAGCGCGCATAGCGCGGCCAAGCCGGCAAGCCCGCCCCATTCGGATCGCCGCGCTTGGCGAAGCTCACCATATACGTGCTCATCGCCTTGCCCACGGCGATGTCCTTGGCCGTCGCCTGCTCGCCGTACTTGACCGCCACCGTATCGAAGAAGAAGGGGATGTCGGTCGCATGGCCGGCGCCGGCGCCTGGCTTGGCGACGGAATCGGCCACGTACGAGAAGCGGTAGGCGTACACCGGCACGCCGTGGTCGGCCAGCGTCGCCGCCAGGCTGCGCGCGCCCGCGACCATATAGCCGGTCTTGCCGCCGATGTCGGCGCTGGTGGCGCCGATCATCACCGGCACCTTGTGCATGCGGCCGGCGCCGAAGGCGGCGCCCGAGTCGATCGCCAGCCTGCCATCGGCGAACGGCCCGTGATAGGTCGGCATGCCCTGCATCCTGAAGTTGGCCAGGTTCATCCCGTCGACGACGCTGTCGGCCGGCAGCGCGCGCAGTTTGTCGAGCGCCTTCGGATCGTCGGCGGCGATGCCCTTGGCGACCGCGAAGTTCACGCCGATTTTTTCGGCGCCGGCCAGCGGCGTCGGCGCCGTGCCGCCATCGCCGCCCGACATCACGACGGCCTTGGCGAACAGCCCGCGGCTGGCTGGCGACGTGAGCAGGAAATTGACCGACATGCCGCCAGCCGATTCGCCGCTGATGGTGACGTTGGCCGGATCGCCGCCGAAGTTCGCCACATTGCGCTTGACCCATTCCAGCGCCGCGACCTGGTCCATGAAACCGTAGTTGCCGAGCGCGGCTTCCTGGCCGACCTTCTGGCCGACCTTCTGGCCGGCTTCCTGCGTCAGTTGCGGATGGGCGAAGAAGCCGAAGCGGCCAATGCGGTAATTGAAGCTGACCACCACCACGCCCTGTTTCGCCAGCTCGGCGCCGGAATAGGTCGGCGGCGACGAGCCGCCGTTGACGAAGCCGCCGCCATAGATCCAGACCAGCACCGGGAGCTTGCCTTTGGCGTTGGCCGGCTTCCAGACGTTCAGGTACAGGCAGTCTTCATCGGGCTTGGTACCGAGCGGCGCGGCGTCGCTGGGGAAGGGCAGTTGCATGCAGTCCGCGGCGTAGCTGGTGGCCTGGCGCACTTCGTCCCAGGACTGGACGGAGTGCGGCGCGCGCCAGCGCAGCGCGCCCACCGGCGGGGCGGCAAAGGGGATGCCCTTCCAGCTGGCGATGCCGGCGTCGACCTTTCCCTCCACCTTGCCGCTGTCGATCGTCACCACCGGGCCCGCGAGCGATATGGGGGCGGCGATGGCCAGGGCGGCGGCGAGCAGGGGGCGGAAGGGGGAACGCGGCATCGGGGTCTCCTGATTGAATATGTAAGCGTGCCTTCATGGTAACCGAATCGCTCAGCCGAAGCCGGCGAACGCATCCTTGAGGAAGTCGACGAATACCCGCACCCGCGGCGACAACTGGCGGCTCTGCGGATACAGCACATACACGGGCAGGGCCGGCGGCGCGAGCTCAGGCAGCAAGACCTCGAGTTCGCCCCCGGCCAGCTCGCGTTCGACGCGGTAGCGCGGCACCTGCACCAGCCCCAGGCCGGCAAGCGCGCCGGCCGTATACATATCGGCGCCGGTCACCGAGACCGGGCCTGGCAGGGTCAGCTGGCGCAGCGCACCGTCGACCAGGAATCCGAGCGGATACGGCTTGCCGGTCGCCGAGGAGATGAAATTCACGGCCTGGTGCTGCCGCAAGCCGTCGATCGTGGCGGGCCGGCCATGGCGCTCCAGGTAGGCGGGGCTGGCGCACGTTACTTGCGCGATCTGCGCGATTTGCTGGGCCACCATCGACGAGTCCTGCAGATTACCGACGCGCAGCACGCAGTCGATGCCTTCGCGCACCAGGTCGACCAGCCGGTCCCCTTCGCCGATCTGCAGTTCGATGCCCGGATAGCGCGCCAGGAAGGCCGGCAGGCGCGGCGCCACGACCCGGCGCGCCAGCGTGGCTTGCAGGTTCACACGCAGCAAGCCGGTCGGCGCTGCGCGGGTGAATACGCTTTCCATTTCACCGAGGTCGGCCAGCAGGCGCACGCAGCGCTCGTAATACGCTTCGCCATCGAGCGTCGGCGCGACCACCCGCGTGGTGCGGTCCAGCAGGCGCGTTGCGAGCCGCGCTTCCAGGCGCTTGATCGCGTTCGTCACGGTCGCGCGTGGCAGCGACAGCTCGTCGGCCGCGAGCGTGAAACTGCGCCGCTCCACGATGCGCGTAAAGATCTGCATCTCCTGGAAGCGGTCCATATGGGTGGTCATCGATACCGTCCTTGTGGCAGTCGGCAAAAACGAATAGTGACATGGTCGAGTGTCTTATTCCCCATATCCGATTTTTCCGAAAATGCCTGTTCTAGAATGGAGAGAAATGAATACAATTTTTTGCTAAAAGAAATGCTACAGCGACTTCAGCTTGCGTTAAAGTGTTGCGTTCTATCCAAAATCCTCAGCGTTTAATAAATTTCCCTAGTGCATTGTTTTCAGGATGAACTCACCCCTGGTTTCAGCGCTATGATGACGGGTTATTAAGTTTACGCGAATCTCCTATGCAAGGTCTGCTCTGCAAATTCCGCCTGTCCACCCTAATGACCTTGGCAGTGTGCATCACCGTGGCACTGACCGTGGCCTTGCAATTGGCGGTGGTGAACCATTTCGCCGTCCGCCAGGCGAATGCGGAAGCCCAGTTGCGCCTGCAGCAATTGTCGTGGCAGATGCGCGACGCGCTCAATCGGGTCGTGGAGCAGGCCGTCGGCGATGCCCGCCTGCTGGCCGCCTTGCCGTCGGTGCGCCAGGCACGCAATCCAGAAGTGGCGCGCGTCACGCTCGAGAGCCTGCAGCAGACCTTCCCTGACTACGCCTGGATCGGCATGGCCGACAACTCGGGCAAGGTGGTCGCCTCGACCATGGGGCTATTGGAGGGGAACGACGTCAGCATGCGTCCCTGGTTCCAGGTCGGCCGCGATGGCGTGCGCGCCACCGACTACCATCCGGCGCTGCTGCTGGAAAAGCTGATGCCGCAAAGGCCTGACCCCTGGCGCTTCGTCGACGTCTCGACGCCCGTGTTCAGCCAGGAGGGCGAGCTGTTCGCCGTGCTGGGCGTGCATCTGAGCTGGGAATGGGCTCGCCGCCAGGCGCAGATGATGCTCACGCCGGCGCTGCGCGAGTATGGCGCCGAGATCCTGGTCGTGCGCGCCGATGGCACCGTCCTGCTCGGGCCGCAGGAGCTGGTCGAGCAGAAGATCGATACCGCCAGCCTGCGCCGCGCCAATACGGGCGACACCGGCGCGCTGCGCGAAGCGTGGCCGGGCGGGCGCACCTATCTCACCGGATTCAGCCAGACCGGCCACGCCGGCAATCCCGCGACGCTGCGGTGGTCGGTGCTGGTGCGGCAGGATGAAGAAAAAGCCCTGCAGGGCGCCAGCGAGCTGAAGCGCCGCATGCTGGCCTGGAGCACTTTACTGGGCCTGCTGCTGGTGCTGGCCGCGGCGCTGCTGGCGCGCCGCCTGGCGCAGCCGATGGCCCAGCTGGGCCAGGCGATCGAAAGGGTGACCGAGGCCACGGCGAGCGGGAAAGACTTGCCGCCGATCCCGCAGATCAGCGGTTTTCATGAAGCGAACATGCTGTCGGGCACGATGCGCGACCTGGTCAGCAGCGAAGCGCAGTACCGGCGCGCGCTGCAGGAGATGAACGAGCATCTCGAAACGGCGGTGGCCGAACGCACCGCCGAGCTCAATGCGTTGCTGCTGCACGATGTGCTGACCGGCTTGCCGAATCGCCGTGCGCTGATGGAGGCCTTGCCCGAGACAATGGCCCGCGCCTCGCGCAGCACGATGCCGGCGGCGCTGCTGTTCATCGACATGGACGGCTTCAAGGCGGTCAACGACACCCACGGCCACGAGGAGGGCGACGAGCTGCTGCGCCAGTTCGGCGCGCGCCTGGCCGCGGCTGTGCGCAAGACCGACCTGGTGGCGCGGCTGGCCGGCGACGAATTCGTGGTGGTGCTCGAGATGCTGGCCAGCCCGGGCGACGCCGAAGATACCGCGCGCAAGCTGCTCGCCTGCATCCGCGAACCCTACACCTTGCGCACCACCGACGTCACGGTGGGCGCCAGCATCGGCGTGGCGCTGTTCGCGCCCGCCGACAAGCCCGACCTGGATGCCTGGCTGGCACGCGCCGACCATGCGATGTACGCCGCCAAGCGCGGCGGCAAGAACGCCGTCAGGCTGGCCGCGGTGCCGGTCTGGCATGCGGCGGTGACCGGTACCGTTTCCTGATCGTTCCTCGAGTTCCCATCATGACCCAAATCAGCCAGATCATCGCCACCCTCAAGCGCCAGCTGAAGCTGCAAGGCTTGACCTACCGCGACGTCGCCATCGCGCTCGACCTGTCCGAGCCCAGCATCAAGCGCCTGTTTGCCAGCGAGCAATTCACGCTCGAGCGCATCGTGGAAATCTGCAGCCTGCTCGGCTTTACCCTGGCCGAGATCGCGCAGGAAACCCAGAACGGCCAGCGCCGCCTGCGTACCCTGAGCGCTGAGCAGGAGAGTGAACTGGTGCAGGACGACAAGCTGCTGCTGGTGGCGGTGTGCGCGCTGAACCATTGGCGCATGCTCGATATGCTCAATGTCTACCGGCTGAGCGAGGCCGAGTGCCTGCAATACCTGTTGCGCCTGGACCGCCTGCAACTGATCACGCTCTTGCCCGGCAACCGCATCCGGGTCAATGTGGCGCGCGACTTCGACTGGCTGGCCGACGGCCCGATCCGGCGCCACTTCAATGGCCAGGGCATGCCCGAGTTCGTCGCCGGCGACTTCGACGGCAGCGGCGAGACGCTCGACTTCGCGCACGGGATGCTCACCGACAGCGCGCGCGCCAAGCTGCAGCACGAATTGCGCCTGATGCGCGCTCGCTTCGCCCAGTTGCACGAGGAAAGCCTGGCGGCGCCGCTGGCGCAGCGGCGCGGCAGCGGCCTGCTGCTGGCGCTGCGCGAATGGGAGCCGGCCGCCTTCGCCGCGTTGCGGCGTTGAAGGCGACATTTCTGGAAATCTCGTAAAGATTGCACCGGTTCACCATTCGGTGTACGGTGGACATCAATGCCCTAATCGTGCGTCGGATCAAGGGCGAGCCGAAACTCTCGGTTATGTGAGGTATTAGACAGATCAGGTTGCCATAACAGGCGGATAGTAGGTGTCAGGGAGAGAATGACGCCATGAGAATGTCCATCGTCGTATTGGCCGTGCTCGGAGGGAGCGCGGCGTGCGCTTCGGCGCAGAACGAACCGGCCCGTCCGCATGCGGAGGTTGCCGGCGCCGGGGCGATCCAGGAAGCCGTTTGCGGGGCCGACTGCCTGGCCGAGCTGCAGCTGGCCGCGCGCGCCGAGACGGTGCCGGCCGAGTCGTCCATCTTCACGCGCGAGGCCGAAGCGGAGATTCCGCTTTCGTCCGAGCGCGAGTGGCGCAGCACCGTCACCGCCGGACGCCAGTACAACGTCGACTACACGGCCTTGAACGACGTCGGCGATCCCTTCCAGGGCGGTCTGGCGGCGCAGTCGGCTCCGCGCGGGATGCGTGCCGACGACAGCGAGGGCTTCGAGGGCCGCTTCGCCGGCGTCAGCGCCGGCGCCAAGTGGCGCAAGGGCGACGTCGACGGCTCGCCGTCGGGACGCGCCTGGGGCATGACGGTCGGCGTCAACCTGGGGCCGCTCAATATCCGCGCCGCCCACCAGAACCGCAACGTGGCCAAGGTCACCCGCTACAACGAGGTCGACATCACGATGGCGGCCCGCAATTCCATCGTCGCCGCCAATATGCGCTTCGACTGGGGCACGGCCTATACCGCCTACAGCGCCAACCGCGGCTGGGGCAATTCGCCGCTGTTCAATCCCGATAATCCCTATGGCGCCAGCGTCGCCGCCACGCGCTCGACCGACAGCCGCGACGTGCTGATGGGGGTGGCGGTGCCGGTATCGCGCCAGACCACGCTGCTGGCGTCCTACGTGCGCCGCAACGACCGCGATCCGGCCAACGACGATGCGCGCCAGCTCGCTGTCGGCGCCACCTATGCGATGTCGCGCCGGATGGATTTCTATGCCGCCTACTCGCGCGTCCAGCACTTGGCCGGCGCCCACCTGGGCGTCAAGCCGGGCAATGGTTCCTCGCTCAACGTGGGCATGCGGCGCGCGTTCTGAGTTTCGGCGTGCCGCCCTGCGCTGCGACACCGGGCGGCGAAATTCAGTACTCTGTCTCCATGGTTCATCAACACTTATGGAGGCAATATGACTGGCACCAGCACACTTGATCCGGACAACTTCCCGGAACGCCCAGACCGCAACCTCGGCAAGGGCCACGGCATCGACGCGCTCGGCCCGAGCGATATCTCGGACACCGGCAGCGACGTCGTCGGCGGCCCCGGTTTTGCGGCCAATCTCGATCCCGAACAGATGCTCGACTTCGATGAAGGCACGACGTCCGACCTCGAAGCGAGCCACGCCGGCGACACCGCCGGGCCGGACGTCGGCGACGCCGATTTCTCGGGCGACAGCGACGTGGGCGGCACCGGCGAACGCGCTGCGGCCGGCCGCGACGCCGTGTCCAGGGACGGCGCCGACATCGACACCGACCGCATCGAGTCCATCCCCGATCTGCCGCTGACCGAGGAGGACACCGAGTTCTTAACGAGCCGTCCGCCGACTGAGGGCGAAGGCCGCTAGCAGGGCGCCGCCGCCCAGCAGGGCGGTGGTGATCTGCTTCGAGCGCAGCTGGGCCGTGGTGTACGGGCTGCGCTCATGGGTCTGGTAGATGCCCTGGCGCTCGCGCAGCTCGCGCGTGTGGTCGGGCTTGTGCAGCGCGTCGCGCCGGCCCGGATCGGCCGGCGCGTCCGACTTCTGGCCCTTGAACATGGTCGCCGTCACGTATTTGTCGAAGGCGCGCGGCAGGAAGCGGGCGCCCGACGAATTCATCTTGGCCGCGCCGCCGACGAACACGTCGCGCTTCGGATGCTGGGCCGCATACAGGATGGCGTCGGCCACCAGTTCCGGCGCGTACACCGGCGACGGCAGCTTCGGTTCCTTGTCCATGTAATTCTTGGCGTGCACCGCGAACATGGTGTCGATTCCCGACGGCTTGACCAGGGTGACCGACATCGGCGCGCCTTCCTTTTCCAGCTCCATGCGCAGCGAATCGGTGAAGCCTTTCACCGCGTGCTTGGACGCCGCGTACATGCCCTGCAGCGGGATGCCGTGGTCGGACAGTTCGCTGCCCAGGTTGATCAGGGCGCCGCCGCCGCGCAGCTTCATGCGCTTGACCGCTTCCAGCGAGCCGTTCACGACGCCCCAGAAATTGGTCTGGAACAGGCGGTGATGGTCTTCGGGCGAGATGTCCTCGATGCGGCCGAAGATCGAGATGCCGGCGTTGTTGACCCAGGTGTCGATGCGGCCGAATTCGCGGATGGCGGCGTCGCCGATGCGCTCGACGTCCTCGATCTTGCCGACATCGGCGGTGACGGCGATGACGTCGGTGCCGCGCGCGCGCAGCTCGGTAACCAGCTCCTCCAGCGCAGCGTCGGCGCGCGCCGCCAGCACCAGGCTGGCGCCGCGCTCGGCGGCCATGCGCGCGGTCGACAGGCCGATGCCGCTGGTGGCGCCGGTGATGACCATGACTTGCTCGTTGATCTTGCGGAGTTTGACTGACATTGGTGATCCTTTCCGTGTTCGGGTCATGCGGGGAAGGACCGCCGCGTTCGCGACAGCGATGCGCGGCAGGCCACGGGTTAGTGAATTGTTCACTTCGTGACCGAGTTTGCTATTTCAAGGGATTTCTTGGCGCGCGGGTGAAGCGATGCGCCATCCGCCGAAAAAAAACGCCGCCCCACCAGCGGCGTGAACGGCGTCCAGGAGACAGGGATGATGCGGTGTAGGGCTTACTTCTTGGTGTAGATCTGGTCGAAGATGCCGCCGTCGGCGAAGTGGTTCTTCTGGGCCGCGGTCCAGCCACCCAGCTCATTGATCTGGAACAGCTTGATCTGCGGGAACTGCGACGCATACTTCTTGGCGAACTTGTCGACCGCCGGGCGATAGTAGTTCTTGGCGATGATGTCCTGGCCTTCGTCACTGTACAGGTATTCGAGGTAGGCCTGGGCCACCTTGCGGGTGCCTTTCTTGTCGACGTTCTTGTCGACCACGGCGACAGGCGGCTCGGCCAGGATGCTTAGCGACGGCGCGACGATCTCGAATTTATCCGGGCCGAGTTCGCGCAGCGCCAGCAGCGCCTCGTTTTCCCAGGCCAGCAGCACGTCGCCGATGCCGCGCTCGACGAAGGTGGTGGTAGAACCGCGCGCGCCCGAATCGAGCACCGGCACGTTCTTGTACAGGGCGCCCAGGAATTCGGCCGCCTTCTGCGGATTGCCGCCCGGCTGGCGCAGCGCGTAGCCATAGGCCGCGAGGTGGTTCCAGCGCGCGCCGCCCGAGGTCTTCGGATTCGGCGTGATCACCGAGACGCCCGGCTTGACCAGGTCGTTCCAGTCCTTGATCTTCTTCGGATTGCCCTTGCGCACCAGGAACACGATGGTCGAGGTGTATGGCGCGCTATGGTATTGCAGCTTTTTTTCCCAGCCCGGATTGATCAGGCCCTTGTCGCGGATGGCGTCGATGTCGTAGGCCAGCGCCAGGGTGACGACGTCGGCCTGCAGGCCGTCGATCACCGACCGCGCCTGCTTGCCCGAACCGCCGTGCGATTGCTTCACGGTGACGTTGTCGCCGGTTTTTGCTTTCCAGTGCTTGGCGAAGGCCGCGTCAAACTCGTGGTACAGCTCGCGGGTCGGGTCGTACGACACGTTGAGCAGGTTGACGTCGGCGGCAAACGCCGAGGTCTGCACCAGCAGGGTCAGTGCTGCCAGCGAACGGATGAAGGTTTTGCGAAGCATTTATTATCTTTCTGGAGGGTGGGAAACCGTAGCGTACGGTCTCGGCCCATAGAAAGAAAAGGAATAAATTCAAGCATCCATATGAATTTTTCCAACGTAGATCAGCTTGCGCATCGCCTCCGATCAGTGTGCCTTGGACAGAATGAGCAGCCAGCGGCGAAACAGCAGGATCTCGACGTGGCCGGCCTCGACGCCGGTATCGCATTCGATGACCGGGTTGACCGCATAGAAGCGCTTGCGGAAATCACGGGTGATGAGGATTTCGCGGCGGCCAATGCGCGCCAGGAAGGGGACAGGTGCGTGTTCCAGGCCGAAGGAGCTGTTCAGAGTCGTCATGTTCGTTTCCTTGAATCGTAGTGGTTGTGCAGTGAGGAAAGAATAGCACAACTACTGTACAAATACACAGCTACTGTTCGGATATACAGTAAATTTTTGCGTGTGTGGTTTTTTCGCCAAGTCAGTCATAATCAATATCATGAGCAATGTCCTGCCCCGTCTTCAGCGTTTTGCCGCCGCCCGCTTCTCGCCGGAAGGCGAGTATGGCCTCCATCTCACCGTCGGGATCGCCTTCCTGCTGCTGGCGATGGCGGGCTTTGCCCGGCTGGCCGGCGCCGTCGTCGCCGGCGCCCCGATCACCCAGCTCGACATGGTGGTGGCCAACTGGCTGCACGCGCACGCGAGCCAGGGCGGCCTGCTGCGCGATGCGCTGCTGGTGCTGACCCATATCCACAGCACGCCCGGCGTGCTGGCGATCGCCTTCGGCGTCGGCATCTGGATGGTCCGGCGTGGGCAGCGCTACTGGGTCGTGGCGCTGGTCTCGAGCGTGCCGGGCGGGATGCTGCTCAATGTGGCGCTCAAGCATACCTTCGAGCGCGCGCGTCCCCATTTCGAGGAACCCATCCTCACCCTCACCACGTATAGTTTCCCGAGCGGGCACACGATGGCCGCCACCGTGCTGTACGGCCTGCTGGCCTGCTACTTCGCGCGTCACGCCAGGTCCTGGATCGGGCGCCTGCTGCCCTTCGTGCTGGCGGCGCTGATGATCGGGCTGATCGCGTTCTCGCGCATGTACCTCGGCGCACACTACCTGACCGACATCCTGGCCGCGCTGGCCGAGGGCTGCGGCTGGCTGGCGATCTGCATCGGCGGCGCCGCCACCCTCAACCGGCGCCAGGCCGCGCGCGCGCGGCGCGCCTCTGGCCGGGCGCCGCAGCAAGAAATATAAAAGGAGATTCCCGCATGCGCACCCTCGTTCACCTGTCCGACCTGCATTTCGGCCGCGTCGACCAGGCGCTGCTCGGCCCCTTGCGCGAACTGGTCGAGCGCATCGCGGCCGATGTGGTCGTGATCTCGGGCGACCTGACCCAGCGCGCGAAGGTCGAGGAATTCGAAGAGGCGCGCGCCTTCCTCGATTCGCTGCCCGGCCCGCAGATCATCGTGCCCGGCAACCACGACATCTCGCTCTATAACGTGTTACGCCGTTTCATGCGGCCGCTGGCGCGCTACAAGCGCTTTATCACCGACGATCTCGAGCCCGTGTTCATCGACGACGAGATCGCCGTGGTGGGCGTCAACACCGCGCGTTCGCTGACCATCAAGGACGGCCGCATCAGCCACGAGCAGGTGGCGGGGCTGCGCCAGCGCCTGGCCGGCCTGGGACCGGAGGTGACGCGCATCGTCGTCACCCATCACCCCTTCGATTTGCCGGAACACTTCGAAAAGCGCGACCTCGTGGTGCGCGCGCCGTTGGCGATGGAGGTGTTCGCCGAGACCAATGTCGACATCCTGATGGCCGGCCACATGCATGCCAGCCACGCCGGCAGCACGGCGGCGCGCTACCAGATCGACGAATACGCGGCGCTCGTGGTCCAGGCCGGCACCGCCACCTCCACCCGCGGGCGCGGCGAGGTCAATTCCTTCAATGTGGTGCGGGTCGAGCCGCAGCGGGTCGAGATCGACCGCTATGGCTGGGACGTGGTGGGCGGCAGGTTTGCGCTGGTCACGACCGAGAAGTTCGTGCGCGCCGGGAGTATCTGGTCGCCGCACAGCGACGGGATGCTGGCGGCCGGCCTTTGAGACGGCCAGCAGCGCGCGCACGTCGTTCCCGCGAAGGCGGGAACCTAAGGTTGCATGCGTTGCCACTACTGTTTAATAGCGTGGCGGCTTAAAGGGCTTGGGTTCCCGCCAAGGCGCCCGGCGAGGGCGGAAACGACGTGCATGCGGTGGTGATCGATGCGGGGTCCCGCATCAGATCCAGTACTCCGTCAACCTCGACATCATCTCGCGCAACCGATCGCCCCACGGGCGACGTTTCCAGTCGGCCAGCTTGATCTCTTTCGAGTGGCGCAAGTCTTCCCTGAACGCCGCTTCCATATCGCGCCCGAAGTGCGGATCGAGTACCACCACATTGACCTCGTAGTTGTGGATGAAGCTGCGGCGGTCGATATTCGCCGAGCCGATCGACGACCACATGCCGTCGATCACCGTGGTCTTGGCGTGCAGCACCGCCACCTGCAGCTGGAAGATGCGCACGCCGCCTTCCAGCAGCTCGTGGTAGAACGACTCGCCCGCATACTTGATGAAGTCGTGGTCCGACACGCCCGGCAGCACCAGCTGCACGTCGACCCCGCGCTTCGACGCCGCGACCAGGCCGTCGACGATCTGCTGGTCCGGCACGAAGTAGGCGGCCGTCAGGTGGATCGATTTCTTCGCCTCGCTGATCGCCAGCACCAGCGATTTATAGATTTCCGAATCGCGGTCGGGCGAGGTCGCCAGCACCCGCACCACTTTCTCGCCCACCGGGGCGAGCTTGGGGAAGTACTCGATCGCGGGCAGCTCGCCCGCGTCCTGGTGCACCCAGTTGTCGATGAAGGCCCATTGCAGGGCGCCGACGGCCGGTCCCTCGATCTTGATGTGGGTGTCGCGCCAGCCCACGTCTTCTTCGTTGACCTTGCCGGCGCGCTTGTTCGAGCGGAACAGCGAGCTGTTGGCATAGGTGCTGCTGATGTTGATGCCGCCGGTGAAGGCGACCTTGCCGTCGACGATCATGATCTTGCGGTGGTCGCGGTTGTTCAGCGCCCACTTGCCCGGCCGCTTGGTCGGGTTCACCGGATTGAACACCAGCACGTTAATGCCGGCCTGCTGCAGGCGCTCGAAGAACTCCTTCGGTGTGGACAGGGTGCCGACGCCGTCGACGATGATGTTGACGGTCACGCCCTCGGCGCGCTTCTGTATCAGGATCTCGGCGAACTGGGTGCCGATCTCGTCGTGGTCGAAGATATAGGTCTCGAGGTTGATCGAGGTTTTGGCATTCTTCGCCGCCTCCATCATGGCGCGCATCGTGGCCGGACCGTCGAACAGCAGCGAGACCTGGTTGCCGGCGATCAGCGGCACGCCGGTCGCCTGCTCTTCGAGCACCGCCAGTTGCTTGAGGTCGGGCGAGGCGCGCGCCCAGCGCCGCTTGAGCAGCGCCGCCGCCTGTCCGTCCTTCATCTCGCCGCGTTGGGTGGCGACGGTGGGCACGGCCTTGTCGGGCGCTCCGGCGATGGTGCTGCGGTCGGGCAGGGCCTTGCATGAGGCGACCACGCAGACGAAACCGATGAAGCCGAACCAGGCGGCGAAGCGCTTCTTGTTCATTTTGTTCCCCTCGAGGAGACGGTATCGGGCGGCGGCAACTGGCGATGCCGCGGGCCCAGGAAGAATTCGACCGGCGAATAGGCGAAGCGCCGGCCCAGTGCCTGCACCAGCAGGATCCAGCGCTTGAAGACGATCTTGCGGGCGCGCAGCGCCACCCACAGCGCCAGGCCGAAGCTCACCAGCAGGTTGACGGTGCCGATCATCAGCACGCCGGCGGTGGCATTGGCGATCTGGGCCCAGCTCATGCCGTAGTCCAGCGCCACCAGCGCGGTGGCGAAGTTGGCGGCCGAGAAGGTGATGTGACGGATGTCGATCGGCAGGCCGAGCAGGAAGCCGATGGTGCCGGTGGTGCCGAGCAGGATGCCGAAGAAGAAGTTACCCATCAGGCCGCCGAGATTGTCCTCGACATAGCGGCCCAGGCGCGCCGTGCGCTCGGCGCCCAGCAGGCGGCGCAGGCCGCGGATCTGCTGCACCCGCTGGCCCATGCGCGTGTACAGCGCCTTGTTGTCGTAGTAGCCCGAGATCAGGCCGGCCACGAACAGCCAGACGCCGGCCACGGCGGCGTAGAACAGGGCCGGGCTGTGCAGCGGGTCGATGTCGTTGAGCAGGTGCAGCGCCTTGATCGGGTCGACCAGGTGGTGGCCGGTGTACCAGCGCACGCCCTCGGCGATCGCCCAGGCCACGGGGAAGGCCACCAGCACGTTGCCGAGCACTGCCACCATCTGGGTGCGGAACACTTTATTGACCAGTTCGGCCAGCTTGTCGACGTCGATGCCGCGTCCGGTGGCCGAGCGGTGCAGCGAGGCCGCGATGCGCTGGGCCGTCATGGCCGGCTGCTTGGTGGCGACCGTGAAGTGCAGCATGTGGATCAGCACGAAGCCGAGCGAGTAGTTCATGCTGAACAGGAAGGCCTCGACCAGCGGCGGCGTCCTCAGGTAACCCAGCAGAATCTTGAACAGCGCCATGAAGCCGACGATGAAGCCGGCGCCGGACGAGGACCACAGCATCTTGCGCAAGTCCTTGCGGTCTTCGGCGATGTAGTGCTCGCCGGTGCGGCTGGCGTTCTCGGTGACGTTGCGCGCCAGCAGGTGCACATTGTCGCGCACCAGGCCGCTGACCTGGTACTTGGTGTTATGGGCCTCGATCAATTCTTCGGCCAGCGAGATCGCGGCGTGCTGGCGCGGGGTGAGCAGCGGGGAATCGGGCAGTGCCAGCTGGCCCGGCTTGTCGGCTTGCGGCGCCACTGGCGGCAGCACCTCGCCGTCGATGACCAGCTCGTCCATGACTTCATGGGCCGAGGCGGGGGCGGGCGAGGGAGTCGAACCCTTTTCGTCTGTCACATCGACCAGGAACAGCAGCTTTTGCAGGCGGTCGATGCTTTGCTGCACCGCCACCAGCAGGTAAGTCAGGGCGATGCTGGTGCCGTTCGACAGCGCCAGGCGCCGGATCTTGAGCACCACGTCCTCGCATTGGTCGAGCATCACCAGCAGGTGGCGCGCGTCGTCGGGACGCTCGCGCTCGCCGGCGAGATAGCGCGCGTATTCGTCGAGGTAGCGGTTGGCCTCGATGTTCTGCATCAGGAAGGGCGAATCGAAATTTTCGATCTGGCTGTAGCTGTGCACCAGGCGCGGCTCGAGGCCGAGCGCGCAGATGCGGCAGGACAGGGTGCGGATCGCGTCCAGCAGGCCCTTGAGCGTGACCACGCGCGCGCGGCCGGGCGCGCTGTCGTCCATCGGCGGGGCATTGGCGATCACGTCGAACAGCTGCATCCAGTCGCCGTCGGGGACCGCGCGGATCCATTCGTAGTCGTCCTCGCGATACAGCACCTGGTCGAGCGCGTCCGATAAATACAGGTTGTCGAGCGCGGGCGGCAGGAAGCGGTAGGTGATGCGGCTCTTGAGCTCGGTGACGAAGCCGTCGTTCGACAAAATCCCGATATCGCTGTAAAGACTGGTGTGCCGCCGCTTCTCGAGCAGGGTCGTGATGTAGCGGTGCAGCGCCCAGGCCTGGGCTGGATTTCCCTTCAGGAGCTGGGTCAGCGTGCGCACCGCCTGGGCTGGATCGTCCCCGTCCTGCCACACCCAGCGCTGGCGCGGGCGCAGGTGGCAGACCAACTCGACCAGCAGGTCGATGTCGTCGCTGTAGGGATCGATCCGTTCGAGAGTAGCAAGCATGAAAACAATTTCTACTGGAAAGCCGTAGTGTACGCGACGAGGCCGGTAAATATGGTGTGGCAACGAACAGTAAGTCGGTGGATGACGCCGCCGTCAGTTGCATATTTGCCAGTGCCGAAAAAATAGTGCTTGCACCCGAATGTATTTCCTTGGAGCATGTATTCATTCCATGGCGCGCCGCCATCAACGCAAGGAGAACACGTGAAACGGATGATCTTGTCGACGCTGTTGACCTGGACCGCGCTTGCGGGTGCCGCCATGGCCGAGAACAGGCCCCTGCCGTCCCTGGGCGCCGATCTGGCCCAGACCTCGGTGTCCGGCCTGGGCGCCGGCGGATTCATGGCGGCCCAGCTCGCGGTCGCGTATTCGAGCCGGATCGTGGGTGTCGGCGTCATCGGCGGTGGCCCGTTCTACTGCGCCGGCACCTATCAGAGCGGCAGTTTGATCGAGGTTGCGCAGACTACCTGCATGATGCCGTTCTCCAGGGCGGTCGGCGCCAATGGCGGCGTCTCTTACCAGAATGCAATGCGGTTCGCCGTGGATGGTCGTATCGATTCCACGGGGAACCTGCAGCGACAGCGCATCTACGCGGCCACCGGCGGCCTTGACGATACGGTCAAGTCCATGGTGGTCGAGGAGGTGGCGGAGTTCTATCGGCTGGCGGGTGCGCCCGCAGCCAACATCCGGTATGTCTTCAGTCGGGAGGCCGGCCATGGGATCAGCACCGACAACCCGGACGATCCGCCGTGCGGGACGACCGGGATGCCCTACATGAACAACTGCGGTTTCGTGCAGGCGCACGACGTGCTGCGGCACCTGTATCCGGAACGAACGGGCGCGGTCGACGGCAGCGCCCGTGGCATGCTGATCCGCTTCGACCAGAGCGAATTCCTGAACAACCCGCGCAGCAGCATGGATGACGAGGCATACGTCTACGTGCCGGACGCCTGCCGCGATGGCGGTTGCGCCGTGCACGTCGCCTTCCACGGTTGCCGCCAGGGTGCGCACGAGGTCGGCAGCCGCTTCTATCGGGGCGCAGGCTATAACGGCTTCGCCGACGCCAACCGCCTGATCGTGCTGTATCCGCAGGTACACAACTCCAGAGGTATACCGTTCAATCCCAGGGGATGCTGGGACTTCTGGGGCTATTCGAACGGTCACCAGCCAGACTGGGCTTTCGCTACCAGACAGGCCCCGCAGATGCAGGCCGTGATGGCCATGATCGAGCGCCTGGGCCGCAAGTGACCGAACTCCACCATGTCGATGAAAGAGGAACATCATGCTGAACAACCCCCTGGAACTCGCGAACTTCCGCTTCATCAAGCGCATCGTGGTCGGCAACGACAATCCGGACCAGATGCGTAGCGAAGCCGAAATCCAGTCGCAGATGGACCTGGTGAACCTCTGCCTGGCCTCGACGCCGCGCGGACGCATCCTCGGCCTCGAGAAGAATGTCAGCGTCCGCGATATCGGCGGCCACGAGGTCATCATGCAATCGCTCGTGTATCACATCGGCTTCGAGCGCAAGCCTTACTTCCTGGATGAGGCGAAGTAGGCGAGGCGGCGCGGCCGCGGGTCTGGACGCGCCCGCGCCAGACCCTATACACTGCCATGGTTCAGCAATGTAGAAGGCAACCATGTACCTCACTTATTACAACGGCCAGTGGGCCGAAGGCAATACCCCCCTGTATGGCGCGATGGACCACAGCCTGTGGCTCGGTTCGTCCGTGTTCGACGGCGCGCGCGCGATCCGCGGCAAGCTGCCCGACCTGCGTCCGCACCTGGAGCGTGTCATCACGTCCGCCGAGAAACTGGGTCTGCGTTGCCCGCTGACGGTCGAAGAGATGGAAGCGCTGGTGCGCGAAGGCGTGGCCAGGTTCCCGCCTGATGCCGAACTGTATATCCGTCCACTGGTGTTTGGTTCCGAAGGCTTCCTGATTCCGGTCGCCGAAAAAAGCCAGTTCGCGCTGACCCTGTTCGATGCACCGCTGCCGCCGTTCACCGGTTTCTCGGCCTGCCTGTCGACCATGCGCCGTCCGCAGCCGAATATGGCGCCGACCGACGCCAAGGCCTCGGCCCTGTACGCCAACTCGACCCGCGCGATGCGCGAAGCGAAAGAGCGCGGCTTCGACCAGGCCATCATGCTCGACGCCGAAGGCCACGTGGCCGAATTCGCGGCCTCGAACCTGTTCCTGGTGACGGAGGACAGCAAGGTGGTGACGCCGGCGCTGAACGGCACCTTCCTGGCGGGGATCACCCGTGCGCGCGTGATGGCGCTGCTGGCCGAGGCCGGCGTGCAGGTCGAAGAGCGCAGCGTCAAGGCCACCGAGCTCAATACCGCGCGCGAGATCTTCAGCACCGGTAACTATGGCAAGGTCACGCCGTGTACCCGTTACGAAGACCGCACGCTCGAAGCGGGCCCGGTCGCACGCCAGGCGCGCGAGCTGTACCTGGCATTCACCGAAGCGGCATAAGCAAGTTGCACCGGAAATGACAAAGGCCGGCATTGCCGGCCTTTGTCGTTAGTGGGGGAGAGCGATCAGCCGCGCGCAGGTTCGGCGACGTAGATCTCGACGCGGCGGTTACGTGCCTTGCCCGCGTTGTCGTTGTTCGAGGCGATCGGTTCGCGCGAGCCGCGGCCTTCGATGGTGATGCGGTTCGGGTTCACGCCGCGGCCGGCGAGGTAGTCGCGGGTACGCGAGGCGCGGTCGACCGACAACGGCTGGTTGATCGAATCGCTGCCGGTGCTGTCGGTGTGGCCGATGATGACGACGTTGGTGTTCGGGTTCTCTTGCAGGGTCTGGGCGAAACGCTGCAGGATAGGCTGGAAGTTGCCCTTGATGTCGGAGCGGCCGGTGTCGAACGAGATGTCGCTCGGGATTTCCAGCTTCAGGCGGTTATCCTGGGTCTGGGTGACTTGCACGCCGGTGCCCTGGGTGGCTTGTTCCATCTGCTGCTTCTGCGCTTCCATTCGCTTGGACCAGATGTTGCCGATCACGGCGCCTGCGGCAGCACCGATGGCTGCGCCGCCGGCAACGCGGCCGCCGCCGCCGCCGCTGGTGGTACCGCCGATCAGGCCGCCCAGGCCGGCGCCGATGCCAGCGCCGGTCGCGGTGCCGCGCTGGGTGGTGGACATGTCGGCGCAACCGGTGGCGGTCAGGGCGACGATGGCGATGGCGGCGGTGGTTTTGATGAAGTTTTTCTGCATTGTGGAACTCCTTAAGTAAAAAATCCGTTTCGTCGTCACGCCGTTACAGGCGCGACCGCGAAACGGATTGGGGTACTGCGACAAGTGGAACTTGTCATTCTACTGCTATATGCCGCGTCCGCTGATCAGGCGCACCAGGATCATGATGACGGCGACGACGAGCAGGATGTGGATGAAGCCGCCGATGGTGTACGAAGTCACCAGGCCGAGCAGCCACAGGATAACGAGAACGACAGCGATGGTATATAACATGGTGGTTTCTCCTCTACTGTTTGCGCCGGTTGCGCTGTGATTCCAGTATGTAGTTGCCAACAGTCGCGTACCGTTCGATAACGTACATTAAACGCAACTTTTTTGTTTTCGCAAGCCGGGGATCCAGCCCATCATGCCCACCAGGCCGGTGCAGCCGATCAGGCAGGTGAGCAAGCCACCTGCGATCAGGAACACGATGTCCTGCGGCTGCAGGTGTCCGTTCCCATCGGGCGCCGGCCCGGCCGACAGCAGGCCGAACAGAGTCAGTAAGATTCCCCAGACGATAATGCCGATCCACGCCATGCTGTTCATGCGCTTCTCCCACGGTTGATGGTGTCCCGCTTTTCGTTTCAGCGTGATTCGATTGTCGGGGCAGCTCATCCATAATTCCGTGCGTTGGCGCACATTGCACTCAGGAAAAAGTTTGGCCGGGACGCTTGCGCAATCCCGGCCATGTGCTAGCCATGCAGCCTGAGTGGATCAGGCCATTGGATTCAGGCCACCGAGCGCAGCCGTCCCTTGACGATGCGCACGCGGTCGCCGCTGCGCCATTGCGGCTGGCTGTTCTGGCGGAAGGTGCGCAGGGTGCCGTCGTCCAGGCGCACGCGGATCTCGTAGCTGGTGGTGGCCTTCATATTGCCCTCGACCTGGTTGCCGACCACGGCGCCGCCGATCGCACCGGCCGCGGTGGCCAGGGTGCGGCCATTGCCGCCGCCGACCTGGTTGCCCAGCAGGCCACCGATGACGGCGCCGCCGGCGGCGCCCAGGCCGCTGCCTTCGGCGCGCTGGGTAATGGTGCGGACCGATTCCACATTGCCGCAGCTCTCGCACCAGTTGCGCTCATTGGCGGCGACCTGGGTCGGCTTGCTTTCCTTGACGGGCGTCGCCACGACTGGCGCGGCGACCGGTGCGGGTGCTTGCACCGGCGCCGGCGCATAGGCCTGCTGCTGTGCCTGCTGAGCCGGTGCGAGCGGTGCGCCTGGATAGGCGGCGTAGCCCGGCGCCTGCTGCGGAACGTCCTGCGGCAGGGTGGACGCCAGGGCCTGGCGGTCGGCTTCGGTCAGCTGGCGGTTGGCGGTGCCGCCGGTGGACGAGGGCAGCCAGCCCATGATGGCGGCGGTGCCGACCAGGCTGAACAGTACAACAGCGGCCGCGGCCAGCAGCAGTAGTGGATGGGTGCGGTTCTTGACAGGATTGTGTGGGGGCGTATTCATCTTTATTCCTTTCGTATGGCGTTGACGCCTCGGTACGATGATTGTCGTCAGGAACAACCCGAGCTTCCGTGCGTCACCGTACATACTCGCTCATGGGGCGACGGTTACGCTGGCTGAAATTGTTTGCAAATGTATCTGGAACGGGGCGTATCCGGCTTGCGCTGCGTACTGATCCTTACAATTTTCTCTGAGGAAAGAATGAATTCTGCCGTCCATCCGCCCGTTACCGATTGCAGCAGCAACCTGCTGCTGGCTGCATTGCCGTCGCAAGAGATGGCGCGCATGGTGCCGATGCTGGACCAGGTCAGGGTAGAGGCGGGGCAGGTGCTGTGCGAAGCCGGTGATCCGATCGAGCACATTTATTTTCCCCACGATTGCCTGGTGTCCCTGCTGGGTGTGGCCGAAGGACGGATGACGCTCGAGGTCGGCCAGGTGGGACGCGAAGGCATGCTGGGCGTGACCACCGCACTGGGCCACGACACGACCCAGGTGCGCGCCGTGGTCCAGCGCGCCGGCAACGCCAGCCGCATGGATGGGGCACGCTTTCGCAGCGAGGTCGAACGCAATCCGGCGCTGCAGAAGGTGCTGTACCGGTATACCGATGCGCTGCTGGCGCAGGCGATCCAGATCGCCGTCTGCAGCCGCTTCCACGTGCACGAGGCGCGGCTGGCGCGTTCGCTGCTGGTCACGCGCGACCGCCTGCAATCCGACAAATTCCACCTGACCCATGAATTTCTTGCGCACTCGCTCGGCGTGCGCCGCGTCGGCGTCACCAAGGCCGCCAGCGCGCTGCAGCAGCAGGGCCTGATCGACTACAGCCGCGGTAATATCGAGATCCTCGATCCCGCCGGCTTGGCCGCGGCGGCCTGCAGCTGCTACGCGATCGTCAGGGAAGCCGGCGCCATGCCGGTCGCCAAGTAGAAACGCCCGGCAAGCCGGGCGTTTTGCTGTCGGACGCGGGCGTCGATCAGTTGGTGGTCTTGACCTGATTGCCGATCACGCCGCCGACGGCCGCGCCGCCCACGGTGCCGAGCGCGCTGCCGCCGCTCACAGCGCCACCCAGCACGGCGCCGGCGCCGGCGCCGATGGCGGTGTTACGGTCCTGCTTCGACATGTTCGAGCAGCCGACCATGCCGAAGGCGGCGGTTGCCAGGGTTGCGGTCACTACCAGCGATTTAATGGTTTTCATGATGATCTCCTTTGGTGGGGTTACTTCAGGCGCAGGTCATTCCTGACCGATTTGACGCCCTTGACGGTTCGCGCGACCGAGGCCGCCGCGGCTACGCTGTCGGCCGAGCTGACGAAGCCGCTAAGCCGGACAATACCTTGGTACGTGTCGACATCGAGATCGGAAACCGTCAGTTCCGGATCGAGCCTGATGGCGCTGCGCACGCCGGCACTGATGGCTTCGTCATTGACGGTTTCGATGCTGCCGAAACCGGGAATGCCTGAGGCACAACCTGCCAGCGGTCCGCAGGCCAGGAAGGCCAGCAGGACTGGAATGCTTGCATAACGCTTGATGCTTGATCCGTTCATTCGGGTATGTCGTTTTCTCGGTGACTTGGCTCAAGACTAGAGTCCGTTGCTAATTTGATCTGTTCGGCAACACACAATCGGCGCGCCGTGTTGTTACAGGTTGTTTCACCCGACACCTGTCGCGTGCGCTGTTCGGCTCCTGTGGAAATCAAGGCGCTGTCATCGTTTAGTGTTGAAACTGCCCAATGCCGCTCGCAGCAATGTCTCCGGCGAATCGATGCGTTCCCCATCCACGGCCCAGCGCCAGCCCAGATAGTTGGGCAGGTAATGCGATGCCACGCCGTTGAAGCGCGCCAGCTACTGGCGAAAGCGCCGATGGTAGCCATTGACGTTCTGGACATGCACCGCGCCGCGCACCCGCTCGCCGTGACGCAGACTGACGGCTTCGTGGTTGATGCCGGCCTCGCGGGCGAAAGCCCGATACGCCGTGTGCGCATCGGTGACCAGCAGGATGTCCGCTTCGAGCACCGGCAATAAATGCGCATGCAGCTGCGCCTTGGTGACCGCGCCCCGGCCTGGCACGAAGTCGAAGGTGCGACCGTCGCGGTCACGCGCCACCAGGACGCAGTCGTGCTCCTTCGAGATGCCGCGCTTCGTCGCGACACCACCGCGCTTGCGCGCCGGTCGGGTCA
The DNA here is from genome assembly GCF_008014745.1 of Massilia arenae. GTDB lineage: Bacteria > Pseudomonadota > Gammaproteobacteria > Burkholderiales > Burkholderiaceae_D > Telluria > Telluria arenae. The sequence continues at coordinate 14,540 of NZ_VPFD01000036.1, read as the reverse complement.
GTCGGCGCGATCCTTTCTGCGATTCGAGCAGGAACAGTTCGTCCGCTTCGGCAATGCCGCTCAGACTGCTGGGCCGGTCATGCTTGCTGAGGTGAAGAAAGCGGTGGCGCCATCTGACGCTCGTATTGCGGTGCACGCCGACGGCCTCAGCAGTTCACGCAATTCCACACGAAACGGTGACAGCGCCGAAATCAATGTGCGTCAACGAACTGAGTGCCGGACATAACAGGTTTATAACGTTCTCTACAACACTTCCCCAGGAGAATATGCGATGAATAAACATCAAACGATGACCGGGCTTCGCCTCAGCTGCGCCGCAGCCGTGCTGGCACTGACGGCATGCGCGAGCCCCGACCAGGCCCCTGCGACGGCCGACGTGGCGGTATCGCGCCACGCGGTCGAGAACGCCGTGTCGGCAGGCGCCGCCGAACTCGCGCCGGCCGAGATCAGCGCCGCCCGCGACAAGATGGGCCGCGCCAACCAGGCCCTGGCCGCACGCGACTACAAGCTGGCGCGCGAACTGGCGGTCCAGGCCCAGGCCGATGCCAAGCTGGCCCAGAGCAAGGCCGTATCGGCCAAGGCGACCGCCGCCTCGACCCAGCTGAACGAAGACCTGCGCGTGCTGCGCGAGGAAGTCGACCGCGCCAACAGCCAGTAATACAAAACCTTCGAGGTTCGCATTTAACGCATGAGTCCGCGCCGTCGAACGGCGCTCCAACAAGAAGAGGAACAAGAACATGAAAAACCGTAAATCCGCCGTCTCGATCCTGGCCGCCGCCGTGCTGGCCGCCGCCTGCGCCAGCGCCCCGGTGACCACCGCGACCCTGGACCAGGCGCGCGCCGACTTCGTCAGCGCCAACAACAATCCGCAAGTGTCGACCTACGCGCCGATGGAATTCAAGCAGGCCAGCGAAGCGCTCGACCAGGCCAACCAGGCCGCGCATCGCCGCGAAAGCCTGGAAGACGTCGACCGCCTGGCCTATGTCGCCAAGCAGCGCATCGCCACCGCGCAGGAAGTCGCCAAGGCCAAGGCCGCCGAAGCCAATATCGCCGATGCCGGGCGCCAGCGCGACCAGGTCCGCCTCGAGGCGCGCACCGCCGAAGCCGAACGCGCCAAGCGCGAGGCCGAAGCCGCCACCGCCGCCGCCCAGCAGGCCCAGGCGCAGGCCCAGGCCGCCCAGCAGCAGAACGCCGCCCTGAGCGAGCGCGCCGCCCACCTGGAAGCCTTGCTGAACGACATCCAGGCCGTCAAGACCGAGCGCGGCTATGTGGTGACGATCGGCGACGTGCTTTTCGCCACCAATCAGGCGAACCTGAATCCGAACGGAATGTCGACCCTGCGCAAGCTGGCCGACGTGATGCGCGAGAACCCGGACCGTACGGTGCTGGTCGAAGGGTTTACGGACAGTACCGGCAGCGCGAGCTACAACCAGGACCTGTCGCAGCGCCGCGCCAACGCGGTCGCCAGCGCCCTGGGCGAAATGGGCGTGCCGCGCGACCGCATCTCGATGAAGGCCTATGGCCAGGCATTCCCGGTGGCGTCGAACGACAACGCATCCGGCCGCCAGCAGAACCGCCGCGTCGAGATCGTGCTGTCCAACGATGGCGCGCAGATTCCCCCACGCGCAGCAATGCGTTGAACCACACTGAACACTGATTAAGGAAACACCATGGAACAGACGAACAACCTGGCACACGGCTTCGACATCGAGGCGATCCGCCGCGCGGCAGCCAACCTCGACGACGGCGCCGTCACCGAGGGTTACCAGGCCGACCGCGAAGCGGTCATCGCGATGCTCAACGACGCCCTGGCCACCGAACTGCTGTGCGTGATGCGCTACAAGCGCCATTACTACACGGTGGCCGGCCCCAACACGGGCCACATCAAGGCCGAGTTCCTCGAGCACGCCCAGCAAGAGCAGGATCACGCCGACCGCATCGCCGAACGCATCGTGCAGCTCAACGGCTCGCCCAACTTCAACCCGTCCACGTTCACCGCGCGCAGCCATGCCGAGTACGACGAGTCCGACGACGTGCAGGCGATGGTGCGGGCCGACCTGATCGCCGAACGGGTGGCGATCGAGTCCTACCGCCAGATGATCGCGGCGATCGGCGACAAGGATCCGACCACGCGCAATATGCTCATCGACATCATGGCGATGGAAGAAGAGCATGCCGACGACCTGCGCGACCTGATGGCGTGAGTCGTCAGCCGCGGACAAGCCGGGCCAGGGTCACGGCCCCGGCTTGTCCGCGGCCGGTTTTCCAATGATTTTTCAGTGACAGGAGTAGAACATGCTTGAAACTTCCCGCAACACCAACGGCAGCATGCACCCGATCAGCGGCAGCACCTATGCGACCCAGTCCGACATGAAGGCGCTGGTGCGCGATGCCCAGTCGATGCTGACCGCGGCCGCTTCGCTGACCGGCGAGAAGGCCGAGGAACTGCGCGCACGTGGCATGGAGCTGCTCGACCGCGCCCTGGGTGGCGCCAGCCTGCTGCCGACCCAGGCCGTGGAGAAGGGCAAGGAACTGGCCCACACGGCCGATGTCTACGTTAAGGACAATCCGTGGCGCACGATGGCGATCGCGGCCGGCGTCGGTGTGCTGCTTGGCATCCTGCTGAGCCGCAAACATTAACGCCGGGGGAATAGACGTGGATAAACAAGAAGCGATCGTACATAACCCTGGTGTCATCAGCGGCATATCGAGCCTGTTCAAGAGCCTGTTCGGGCTGGCAGTCTCGCGCGTCGAACTGGCGGCGCTCGAGCTGTCCGAGATCCGCAATCACGTGATCGAGCTGCTGGCCATCTTCGCTGCGGCGGTGCTGGCGGTCTGGTTCGCCGTCGCCTTCGGCGCGATGACGGTGGTCGCGCTGGCCTGGGAGTCGATGGGCTGGACCATCCTGCTGATCATGTTCGCGGTGTTCGCCCTGATCACGGCGGTGCTGGTGACGAAAGGCCTTGCGCTGCTCAAGCAGAACAAGCTGGCCTTCCCGGCGACGATGAAAGAACTCAAGAACGACCGCGAGATGTTGCTGTAAGCGTTCACCAAGGGAGAAGGTATGCAGAATCAGAATGGAACGACAGGATTGGCCGGTCACCAGCATAGCCTGGATCCGGCGGTGCGCAAGGCTGAGCTATTGCGTGAAGGCGAGTTCTTCCGAGCAGGCGTGGCGCACGCCAAGGCCAGCATCCAGTACGGCATCAAGCCCGAAGTCATGCTGCACTCGGCGATGGATCACGCCACCTGGGCCTTGCGTGCCCGGGCCGATGCCATGCTCAAGCCAACCGGAACCAATGTGTCGGTGTTGTTGCCATATGCGCTGGGCGTGATCAATTTCGTGCGCCAGCGTCGGCTGGGCAAGCAGGCGGCGGGCGCCGCCCTGGTGCTGGGCGCACTGGGCTGGTACGTCAATCGCAAACGAGCGCAGCAAATACCAGAATAAGGGTAAGCTGTATTCCAGACGTTGCCGCAAGGGGTCTTGCGGCAACCGCTGGCTGGCGCACGGGCTGGACCATGCAGTTGCAACATGGCTATGAGCGATCGCGCCGCCATCAAGAACGGCAGGGCGGATTGTGTTGTACAGAATATGGTGGGGCTTGAGCGGCGTCGCAATCGGGGATTGGACGCCGTCTTTTTTTTGTCGGCTGCACCCTATAACGCACGCCGCGGCTGGCGGTTGACGCGCCGCGCGCAGGCTTGGGGTCATGCCGGCGTCAAAACCGATCGCGAGGCGCAATATGCATCCGTCCAATATCGTCCTGCTCGAATTCCATCCCGAACGCGATGACCTCAGCCCCGACAAGGAGTTGCGCAACGGCCTGTCGGTGGCCCTGCGCATGGGCGATACCTTGTGGCTGGCCAATGACGAGTCGCTCAGCATCGAGCGCCTGACGCTGGCGGCCGAGGATAGCCGCGGCAAGACCAGTTTTGCGCGCGCACACCATCAGTTCGCGCTGCACGACTTCCTGCAACTGCCTTTGCCGCCGCATGACGAGGGGAGCAAGCGCATCAACGAAGCCGATATCGAGGGACTGGCCAGCGACGGCGACTACCTGTGGGTGACCGGCTCGCACAGCCTGCGCCGCAAACGGCCGGACCAGGGCGACGGCGTGCGACGCTCGCACAAGCGCCTGGCGGCCGTCAGCGCCGACGGCAACCGCTACCTGCTGGCGCGTATCCCGCTGGTGAAGCAGGATGGCGGCTTCACGCTGCAGAAGGAGGCGGAGCACAAGGGCAAGCGGCGCAGCGCGGCGCTGCTGCGCGGCGACGAACACGGAAATCAATTGACGGCGCTGCTGCGCCAGGACGAGCACTTCGGTCCCTTCCTGGCCATCCCGGGCAAGGACAACGGCTTCGATATCGAGGGCATCGCCCTGGCCGGCAAGCATGTGCTGCTGGGCCTGCGCGGCCCGGTGCTGCGCGGCTGGGCCGCGATCGTCGAGGTGGCGCCGGTCGACGATGACGAAGATGGGTGGCTACGGCTGGCGGCGCTCGACGAGGAGGGCGCCCTGTACCGAAAGCACTTTCTTGACCTGGATGGCCTGGGCATCCGCGATCTGTGCGTGGATGGCAAGGATCTCCTGATCCTGGCTGGGCCGACGATGGACCTCGATGGTCCGGTGACGGTGCTGCGCTGGCCCGGCGGGGCGCGGCCGGACAAAGCCTCGGCGGTGAGCCGGGACATGCTGGAACACGTGCTGGCGCTGCCGTTCGGGCAGGGCGTCGACCATCCGGAAGGCATGTCGCTGTTCTCGAGCCAGGACGGGCGCGAAGAAGGGCTGCTGGTGGTGCACGACGCGGCCTCGCCCAGCCGCCAGATCGGCGACAGTACGCTGGTGGCCGACGTGTATCCGCTGCCGCCGCGGCGTAAAAAGAAATAGACGAAAAAAAGCGGCCATCGGAATGGCCGCTTTCGTCGATGCTTGTCCTGCCTATTGCCGTGGCATCGGCTTGCCGAGCTGCGCCGTCTCGCGCTGCCAGGTCGCGCGTGCGTCCTGCATGCACGACTTGCGCTCGGCCGTTGGCGCCTTGCGGCAGGTGTTCTGCGCTTCCTGCAGCGCTGCGCCGAGTTCCTTGCGCAGCGTCTGCTGCGCCGGATCGTCGCGGTACCAGCGCGGCGGGTCGCCCTTGGCGATTTCCTGGGCCTGCTGCCGGGCGACGGTCGGGTTGACGGTCGCGTCGGTGCCGGTTTGTGCCAGGTCCTGGGCCGAAACCGCGTAGGCGGCGCCGGCCAGGGCGCAGGCGCAGGCGCCGCGCACGATGCGGGTGAGAGTAGCCATGGTTGTCTCCAGCTGTCTCATGCCGGTGGATCAGTAGCGGTAGACGCGGCCGTCGACGATGCGCACGCGGTTGCCCACGCGCAGATCGTAGGCGCTGTCCTGGTTCACGGCGCGGTATTCGCCGTTATCCATGCGCATATTGATCTGGTACATCTCCGGACCCGGGGCATTGCGGTTCTTCTCGACGTTGTTGCCAACGACGGCGCCAGCCAGGCCGCCGGCCACCGTGGCCGCGGTACGACCGCCGCCGCTACCGATCTGGCTGCCGGCCAGTGCGCCGACCACGCCGCCCAGTACGCCGCCGGCGCCGCTGGTGCGGTTCTCGCCCTGGACCACCTGGATCGATTCGATCACACCATAGCCGGCCGAGGCGGTGCTGCCGCCCGAGCCGTATCCAGCGTTGTTGCCGTAGGGCTGGGAGCTGTTGCTGGCGCAGCCAGTGAGAAGCGCGCCGGTCGCCAGTAAGGCGACGATAAATTTACGGTTAGCATTCATGTTGTTCTCCTGACAAAAGTATGAGTCCAGAATAGTCAGGTGGCCGGCGAGGGTCTGTGCGTTGCCGCACCCACCTTGCTTCGAGGGTAGAGCCTGCTGCTATCACTATTCCGGTTGGCAAAAAGTTGACCGACGCAGTCCGCTTTCAGTCGATCGGCTTGTTCTATATCTGCTCATCTATATGTGTACGCTAAGAGTCTGCTAGTTGTGTTCGGCACCGAACAGAAACCGGGTGCGCGGCATGTAAAGATGTCTCCAATGTTGACAAATGGAGAACAAAAATAATGAAGACGTCACACGTACTCCTCCTGATCGGTGCAGCGCTCGGCTGGGCCGGCCAGGCTGTCGCCCAGCTGCCGGCGCCGGAGGCGAAGACCGTCTATCAACAGGCGATGGACGCCGCCGAAGCCGCCTACGACGCCGCCAAGGCGCGCTGCGATGCGCTGGCTGGTGTCCCGCACGAGATCTGCGTCGCCGACGCCCGCGCCGCCCGCGTGCGCGTCGAAGAAGAAGCGGGCGCCGCCCACAAGAACACGCTGGCAGCCTATACCCAGGCACGCATGCGCATCGCCTCGGCCTATTACGAGCGCGACAAGACGCGCTGCAGCGCCGCGCTCGGCAACGACCGCGACGTCTGCCAACGCCAGGCCAAGGCCACCCTGGTGGCCAGCCAGGCCGATGCCCGGGCCGACCGCAAGGCGATCGAGGCACGTCTGGAAGCGCAGGACGCCAGGATCGACGCCGAATACCGCGTCGCACTGCAGAAGTGCGATGCCTTCGCCGGTGACGTCAAGGAAGGGTGCGTCAGCACCACCCGGACGGCATACGGCAAATAAAGAACCCGCGGGCCGGATTGCCGGCGCCGCCCAACCCGCCCGCAAGGGTATTGCACCACCATGATTAATCAATAAGGAGCCATCATGAAAATCGCCAAGAACCTCATTTCCGCCGCTTTCGTCGCCACCGTCGCCATCACCGCCGTCGGTTGCTCGTCGACCCCTAACCAGTCGAGCACCGGTGAATACGTCGACGACGCCGTGATCACCACCAAGGTCAAGGCCGCCCTGGTCAACGACCCGAACGTGAAGGCACGCGAAGTCAACGTCGAAACCTTCAAGGGCGACGTCCAGCTGTCGGGCTTCGTGGCCGATCCACGCGATGCCCAGCGCGCCGTCGAAATCGCCCGTGGCGTCAAGGGCGTGACTTCGGTCAAGAACGACATCCGTGTGAAATAATATGCGCTTAGCCGGGGCGGCCCGGCATCTCGTTCAGGCATACCATGCAGCTAGCACCAACCGATCCGGCCACGCCGGCAGCATCCAACCCTTCGCCTGAACCAGCCGCCCCTCCTGGCGACGCCGCCCGCGCCGACGCGCGCGGGGGCGGCGACGACATCGCCTTGCACATCGGCGGCATGCGCGTGCCGCTGCACGTCAATGCGCGCGGACTGTCGCTCGGCATCCTCGCCACCATCGCCTTCGTGTTCGCGCTCCAGTGGGCGCAAAAATTCTTCGTGCCGCTCTTGCTCGGCATCCTGATCGCCTACACCCTCAATCCCGTCGTGCGCTGGCTCGAACGCTGGCACATCAAGCGCATCATCGGCGCCACCCTGGTCACGGCCGTGATCGTGGGCGCGATGGCGGGCACCCTGTATCGGTTGCAGGGCGAATTCTTCAATATCCTCGACGAGTTGCCGACGCTGACCCATAAGGTCACGCGCATCCTCACCAATACCAGCGGCCAGCGCTCGACCCTGCAGCAGATGCAGGCGGCGGCGGCCGAGATCGAACGCGCCGCGAGCAATGTCGGCGCCGATGCCAAGCGCCTGGCGCAGCAGCGGCGCCAGTATCCGCCGCCGGCCGCCGCAGCCAGTTCGCCGATCCGCGTGATGGACTGGGTGCTGGCCGGCTCGATGAGTCTGGCCGCCTTCATGTCGCAGGCGACAATGGTCGTGTTCCTGGTGTTCTTCCTGCTGCTGGCGGGCGACACCTTCAAGCGCAAGCTGGTCAAGCTCACCGGCCCCTCGCTCACGCGCAAGAAAGTCACAGTCCATATCCTGGACGACATCAATACCTCGATCCAGAGCTATATGTTCATGCTTCTGGTGACCAATATCTTGCTGGCCCTCCTGATGTGGGGCGCGCTGCGCCTGATTGGTCTCGAGAACGCCGGCGCCTGGGCCGCCTTCGCCGGCGTGGCCCACCTGATGCCGTACTTCGGCCCCCTCGTGATCACGGTCGCGACCGGGATGGCGGCTTTCCTCCAGTACGAGACCCTGAGTATGGTGATGCTGGTGGCCGGCGCCTCGATGGCGATCGCGACCCTGGTCGGCATGGTCGTGGCCACCTGGATGACCGGCAAGATCGCGCGCATGAATCCGGCCGCGGTCTTCGTCAGCCTGCTGTTCTGGGGCTGGTTATGGGGCGTCTGGGGCTTGCTGCTCGGCGTACCGGTAGTGATGGTGCTGAAGGTGGTGGCCGAGCGGGTCGAGGGAATGGAAGTGGTGTCGGAGCTACTGGGAGAATAAACCGGGCAGGGTGGAAGGCGCGGCCTCCCACCCCACAATGCCTTACGCGGTGCTGGCCTTCGGTTCGACGCCCGTGATTTCCTTCGGCTTGTTGTGCAAGCTACCCATTTGCAAGGCGTACTGGCGCGCGAATTCGGCGCCCAGGAAGAAAATCTGCGCCGAGTAATACACCCACAGCAGCAGGGCGATCAGCGAACCGGCGGCGCCGAAGCTGTCGGTGGTGCCGCTGTTGCCGATGTATAGCCCGATTCCGAACTTACCCAGCGTGAACATTGCGGCGGTGCCGAGCGCGCCGATGGTGACGTCTTTCCACGACAGCCGCACGCGCGGCAGCAGCTTGTAGATCACGCCGAACAGGGTGGCGATGACCAGGAAGCCGATGCCGGAGGCAACCCAGCCCATGACGATGGCGGCTTCCTGCCACACACCGGTGATGAACTTCTCGGCCACCGTGGTGGCGGCGCTGACGACCAGGGACACCATCAGCAGGAAACCCAGCACCAGGACCATGCCGAACGACAGCAGGCGGGTGCGGATCGTGTTCCAGATGCCGGCGTCGGCCGGCGCCGGCAGGCCCCAGATCTCGTCCAGGCTGTCCTTCAGCTCGGAAAACACGGTGGTCGCGCCGACGATCAGCAGCAAGGTGGCGACGATCGTGGCGAAGCGGCCCGATTCCTTGTTCTGGGCGCCGGCCAGGATGGCCTGGATCGTGTCCGCCCCCTGCGCACCCAGCAGCCCGCGCAGCTCGGCCAGCAACTGGCCTTGCGCGGCTTCCTCGCCGTAGAAGAAACCGGCGACGGCGATCACCAGCACCAGGATCGGCGCCAGCGAAAACAGGGTGTAGAAGGCCAGTGCTGCGCCCTTGCTGGAGGCACGGTGGTCCAGCCATTCCGTTACCGCGCAGCGCAGGACTTTCAGAATCTGGTGCGTGTAAGGGAACCATTTCTTAACTGCCATATCCCATCCTCCAAATGAAAAGGGGGCCGAAGCCCCCTCGAATAAGCGTTGCCGCCTAAGGAATTACTGCTGCACTGGCACTTCGACCGTGATCTGGTCGACTTCGACGCGACGGTTCGGTTCCAGGCAAGCGATCAGCTGGGCGCGGTTCTTCTGCTGGCACTCGACCAGTGGGTTGGCTTCACCCTTGCCGATGGCGCGCAGGCGGTTGCCGTCGATGCCTTTGCCGACCAGGTATTCACGCACGGCGTTGGCGCGACGCTCCGACAGCTTCTGGTTGTAGGACTCTTTGCCCAGGCGGTCGGTGTAGCCGGTGATTTCGACGTTGGTGACCGAGGTGTCGGCTTGCAGGGCAGCGGCGATCTCGTCCAGCTTCGGCGCCGGGGTGATCACTTCAGCCTTGTCGAAGGCGAACAGCTTGGTGGCTTCCAGGGTCACTTTCTGGAAACGCGGTGCTGGTGGTGGTGGCGGTTCGACTGGCGCCGGTGCTGGAGGCGGAGCCTCGACCACTGGAGCTGGAGCCGGTGCCGGTGGCGCTGGTGGCGGGTTGAACGCATAGTTCAGGCCGACGGTCAGCATCTTGTTGTTGCTGCGCTTGAAGCCGAATTCTTCGTCATCACGCAGGAAGCCGCGCACGGTGCGCAGGTCGGCTTGCAGCGACCATTGCGGGGTCAGGCTGGCCTGGAAACCGATACCGACGGTGGCGTACGGCGAGTTTTTCTCGACGTTGCGCAGTGGGTTGTTGACCTTGTCACGCTCGGCGCCCAGGCCGAACAGGACGAACGGACGGAAGCGATCGCGGCTCAGCATCAGCAGGGCATCGACGCCCAGCAGGGTCTGACGATACTCGCTTTGGCCTTGCTCGAAGCGGGTCTGGCTGGCGCCGATCTGGATATCCCAGTTCTGGTGGACCGCCTTACCGAACTTCAGGCCACCACCGGTGTCGCGATCATCCACGCCGAAGTCGGCATCCGGCTTCACGTGGTTGACGCTTGGCTGGATGTACCACGACGGGTTGAGCTCTTGGGCGAGGGTGGCGCTGGATGCGCACAGCAGCGCAGCAGCCAGGGCGATCTTCTTGGTATTGTTCACAGGTAACTCCCGTAGGTTAAAAGTTGATGACAACGCATACGTCAGCAGCGATGTTGGATAAAGAATAACAGTGCAAGTTCCGTATGCTCGGTGCGGTAGCGCACCCAACGTGGAATGGCAGTGCGATTTTACAACAGTGGTAAAAACTCCACATTTCCAAGATGAAACGAACTGTAACGACGTTGTCATGTATAGAGCGGGCATGCGACGCGCGCGGGCCGTCACCCGGCTGTCATGTCGACATATTCATATTAGGTATGTTACATGACATTCTGACATCGCCATGTCATGCGCGCATGTTCGCCAAAAGGGAGAGGAAGTTTTTTGCAGCGGCGGGCGCCGGGAGGGGGGGCGGGTAAAGAATGCTTTTGGGAATGTTGTCGAATGTTGGATGGCGCACAGACCATGATGTCTGATGCAGGCAATCTTGAGTCCAGTTAAGCGGAACCGAGATGTTGTCAGGGTGTCATACGACACACAGCGACCCGGACCACACAGTCTCACTCTCTATATTGGAGCTCATCGATATGCATGCAACGACTCAGCACAACGCGGTACCAGGCGAAACCGGCGCAGTGCACACTTCCAGCAATTCGGCGCTGATCGAGCGCGTCCCACCACAACCGACCGAGCGCGCCCCGATTTCGCTGGCCCCGATCGAGCGTGTGCGTTCGACCTCGGCCACCCAGCGTCGCATCGAAAACATGCAAAAGCTGATCAATGAACTGTCGAGCCACGAAATGCTGGCCGACGAGATCGCCTGGTTCCTCAAATTCTCGCCGTCGGGCGCCCGCAAGTACATCCGCGACCTGCGCGAAGCCGGCGTGATCGAACTGGCGCGCTATATCGAAGGCACCGCCACCTATCTGGGCAAGGCCGTGTACCAGATCTCGCCAGATCCAGAACGCGTCAAGGCCTTCCTGGCCGCGATCTGCCAGCCGAAGCGCGAAGGCGCCGCCCCACGCAAGGAGCGACCAGGCCTGCGCGAACAGAATATGGCCGGCAGCGGCCGCCATTTCCACATCCTGGCCGATGACACCCATTACGCGATCCGCGTGAACCGTAGCCCGGTTGCCCGCGACCCGCTGGTGGCAGCACTGTTCGGCCCGGCGCCAGGCCAGAACGCCGTCACCGCCAAGGAACGCGCCTGAGTGCGCGCCCGGGGCCGCTGCGGTAGAGACCCGCAGCGACTCCGGTTCGACGATCGCTGTCGTCATTTTTGCCGCGCTTTATGCGCGGCTTTGTTTTTATGGGCACGCCCCGCTGGGCCATCCGGGTGAGCAACTTATTGCAACTCTCGTGTTGAAAACCGGTCAATAATCCTCACTTGTCTGCAATGCAGCCGCTCAGCCGGCAGGTTCAACCAGATAGGAGTGACGATGTTACCGAGTGCCGAATCGCTGGAAGGCAAAGCAATCCCGAACGTGGTCTTCAAGGCCAGGCCCGACGACCAATGGCGTGATCTCAGTTCCGACGAGCTGTTCAAGGGGCGCACGGTCGTCGTATTTTCCCTGCCGGGCGCCTTCACCCCAACCTGTTCCTCGACCCATTTGCCGCGCTATAACGAACTGGCGCCAGTGCTGCGTTCGCATGGCGTGGACGACATCCTGTGCGTCTCGGTCAACGACGCCTTCGTGATGAACCAGTGGAAGGCCGGCCAGGACGCCGCCAATATCACGGTCATTCCGGATGGTAATGGCGATTTCACCGAGGGCATGGGCATGTTGGTCGACAAGCGCGAGCTGGGCTTCGGCCGCCGCTCATGGCGCTATTCGATGCTGGTGCGCGACGGCGTGATCGACAAGATATTCATCGAACCGGAGCGCGAAGGCGACCCATTCGAGGTATCGGATGCCGATACCATGCTGGCCTACCTGGCGCCGGATGCCGAAGTGCCGGAACCGGTCGTCATGTTCTCGCGTCCCGGGTGCCCCCATTGCGCCCGTGCCAAGCAGGCGCTGCGCGACAACGATATCCACTACACAGAGATCTCTGAAGACCAGAAGATCAATACCATCGTCCTGCGCGGCGTCACCGGACGCATGACCTGGCCGCAAGTCTTCGTCGGCGGCGAGCTGATCGGCGGCGCCGACGAGGTGCAAGCCTGGCTGGCCGGCAAGGCTTGACCATGGAAGCCATCGCAGTCGGCGCAGTGGGGCTGGCCGTGCTGGCGGCCTGGCTGTGGCCGAAGTGGCGCCTGCGGCAGGCGCTGGCGCGGCCCTTGCCGGCCTCTCATGCCGCCATCCTGGCGCGTAACCTCGCCCAGTATCGCGCGATGGACGAGGGGCAGCGCCGGCGCCTGCAACGCATGGTCCAGCAATTCCTGCACGAAAAGAAATTCGTCGGCTGCGCCGGCCTGGACGTCACCGACGAGATGCGGGTGACGATCGCGGGCCAGGCCTGCCTGCTGCTGCTGGGGCGGGTCGCAGACACCGGCAAGCCCGCCATCTATCCCACGCTCGACCTGATCCTGGTCTATCCCGGCGCCTTCCTGGCGCCGCGCAAGCAGGTCGACGTGTCGGGAGTGGTGACCGAGGAACGCCAGGACTTGCTGGGTGAATCGTGGGGCGATGGGCGCGTGATCTTGTCGTGGGACCATGTGCGGCGCGCCGGCCATGCCGAGACGGCCGGCCATAACGTGGTGCTGCACGAATTCGCCCACCAGCTCGACAGCGAGTCGGGCAATACGAATGGCGCCCCCTACCTGGGTAGCAGCGAGCGCTACCGCAGTTGGTCCGAAGTCCTGTCGCGCGACTATGCCAACCTGCGCCACGAGGCGATGTGGGGCATGCAGGGTGTGCTCGACCACTATGGCGCGACCAATCCGGCCGAGTTCTTCGCGGTGGCCACCGAAAGCTTCTTCGAGCAGCCGCACCAGCTGGCGGCGCAGCATCCGGCCCTGTATGAGGAATTCCTCAAGTATTACCGGATCGATCCACGTCAATGGCAGAGCGCTCCACCGCCGCCGGTGGCGGAACCGCCGAGTTATGGGGTGGTCTATGGACAGTGGCGGTAGCAGCGGCTCCGGCGTGGCTATATCGGTGGCAATGAGCAGCGTGCGATCGCGTACAGAGCGGCGGACGCGGCCCGCGTACGCTTGAGCTACCGGATTTGCCACTTATTAGCCATATAACGGGAGGAATCGCCGATGTCCACCATCATCGCAGGACGTTTCCAGCTTCAGGACGACGTCGACCGTGCGCGTGACGCGCTGGTCGACGCCGGATTCGATGCCGACCGCATCAGCGGGTTTTACCTGAGCCAGCCCGGCCAGCACGATATGACGCCCATCGGCGGCGACCATCTCCAGTCGCCGGGCGCCAAGGAAGCGCCAGAAGGCGTGGTGAAAGGCGTGGCCACCGGCGGCGCCGTCGGTGTGGCCGTGGGCGCCGCCACCTCGCCCGTTACCGGACCGCTGGGTCCGATCGTCGGCGGGCTGGTGGGCGGCCATGTCGGCTCGCTGTTCAGCTTCAGCAAGATGAAAGACCGGGGCGAGCCCGAAGAGGGCGGCGAGAACGCCGTGCCGCCGCGCACGGCCGGCATGCTGGTGGCGGTCGCCTTCGACGACCCCGACCTGCAGGCGCGCGCCGTCGATCTGCTGCGCCAGCTGGGCGCCCACCACATCGAGCGGGCCCAGGGCAATATCGTCGGCGGCGACTGGGCCGATTTCGATCCCAGCAGCAGGCCCGACGTGATCGCCTGAACCATCGAGATGCGGCGCACCGTGTTTGCTGCGCTGCTCTTTGCACATGGGCTTTGCCCCGTTCACACTTGATCCTAATCAACAACCTACTGTTGTCGTTTCCCTACACTCGGATGCTCGCAGTCGCGCCATCGGCGCCAACGAGAATAGGAGTGAGACATGGCAGGAGACACGGTAGCAAGGCAAGAGAGGCGGGTATCCGAGAAGCGGGTAGCGCTGGTGACGGGGGGGATGGGTGGGCTGGGCACGGCGCTGTGCCGGCGCCTGCATGCGGAAGGGTTCCTGGTGGCGGCGACACACTCGCCGCAGAATGGGCGCCGCGACGCCTGGCTGGCCGGCCAGGAGACGGACGGGATCAAGGTGAGGGCCTACGAGCTCGACGTCTCCAACGGCTGTCGAGTCCCGTTTGATCATAAACGCGTTTAACGAATAACTCAGGTCGCTTCTGTTGCCATTCCTTGAGCGCGAGGACGGGCGTTTT
>NZ_VPFD01000035.1 GCF_008014745.1 Massilia arenae | reverse complement strand
TTAAATACTGGGACTGCTGAACCCAACAATCAATTCGCCCAGCATAGCTTTTGCACGGAACAAAGGCCAGCTACGGCGAGGAACATGATCGCACGATACTGAACAAATAACTCGCTTACTCGCACCGCGATCTTGACTCAAATAAAAATTCCCAATAGCCTCATACTCGAATGGACTTTCTTCCACATTTGATCTCATTAAGACGACATTGAAATTCCCGCGGAAAAACTTCTCCAATTCATGATCCACGGCGAAGTTAACATCATCCACTAGCGAACAAACCAGGCGACGTGAAACCACCTTCCCGCCATTTTGCTCACTATACAATAGATCCAAATCAATATTCGAATTGAATTTAATTCGATATTGATCTTCGGCTTTGTAGACCCCTGCATAGCCAATTTCAGCGGCAAATTTCTCCATGAAGAAACATTCTGCCATAATGACAAGATTTAACGTGAGACACAAGTCAATTGTTCTCATGCTACTGCTGATGGAATTGATTCATCCATGATGTCTGCGGCAATCCGTCTTCTCAGTTTTTTCAACTCATATTTGACGAGAGCAGCGTTGAACATCCGGATTCGATTGCAAAAGTGATTTCCGCCGGTCCAGAACTGGGCAAGCTATTTTTCAGAAGTAGAATGAGCAGCGACACGAATGGAGTTCACGATAGAATCCCACAGGCCGATCACTTCGCCATCTGACATCGACGTCGTCGTGGGTGTTCCATCTGCCAAAGGCTGAGAGGTGTCCATTGAAAGGTACAAGCTTGGCGATAATTTCTGCGGTTTCATGCGCATCGTTTCGACTGCGAATCCATAAGCTCCCTGCCCTTCACTTGGCCCGATTTCGGCCCAACTCAGCCATTCCTGAGCTTTCATTCCTGCAACAATGCGCTCCCTCTCCCTTAATACCTTATGCTTTACGCTGAATCTGGCAAGCAGCGACTCCGATCCAGAAACCCTGCCATGCAAGGAAATTCGCTCATCTGGGCTATACGTATCTACAATAAGATTAACATTTATTCCGTTGGGCGAACGGTATAAAAAACGACCTGACTCCTCTTGAAAATCGCCAGTAACTACTACAGAACCAAGACAAAAACCTTGCCCCCCTTCCTTCACAGCGGCACCTCCAACGATGACACCTTTAACCAGCCTTATGAGTTGATTTTCTGCAGCGTCAAATTGATTCCGAAACGAGTGCATTTTCACCGTCACCAAATTAGAACCTTTTACAGCAAGCACCTCACTAATATACGCATCATCTATTTCCTGAACGCGAAAAAGATAGAGATCATCAGCCAGGCGTTTCTCATGCTTGAGAATATTAGTTGTTTCATCACCAGCACTTTTCAATTCAACACTTCGTTGTTGAATTTTTTTATTAAACTGGCACTCATTCATCCCAATTTCCTCGACAAACACATCTATTGATGGGTCTTCAGCACGGAGCCCCGAAAATTTAAAGCTACCAATAGTCAAGGATTCAGGCACGAGTATGCTTGGAACGGCCAGAAACAGCCTCCCAGCACAGTAGGGAATCGGGTCTTTTTCAAATCCATTCATATCGATCTTCTCGGATTTTTCCTTGACGCAACCAGAAATCATTAACGAAATTAAAAGAAAAGCAATTCTCATGATAAGTCCGCTTTTGCCGCAAGCTTGGTGATCGCGTAATAAGTTACCATTTGTGCAATTGGATAATCCCTATAAGCTGGCTCATGCTGAATTCCAGGTAGTTCAAACTGCTCTAGAATCGCTGTTGGGGCGGTTTCCCTAGGTGCCCGTCCTGAACGAACAGGGACGGTTCCATCGCCACTACCATCCTGAAGTGAACATCTAGCTTCCCATTGACTCTCTTCTGTTTTTAACATTGTTAATGCATCCCCTCGAGTTGTCGTCCTGACGACGGTACGACCTCCGAAATAGACATTATTGGACCCATCAGTTCTCACGCCTTCATTCCGGTTTAACATTTTGATCTTATTCACCGAAAAGTCACTTTCACGCTCTGACATACTTCCTTTTTTCAGATTCCATACGATTTTTGAAAAGCTCTGCTTTTCTTCACCGCCGCCGAAAAAGACATACGTATTGTGATGATATTTACCATCGATCTTTCGATGAAAATCCCGAGCAATTTTTATGTTTCTAACGTAATAATCCCAACTTATCGGCTTCCCTTCGATAGGCTTTAACCAATCTTCATCAACCAATCCCCACCATTGATCCTTCTTAAGATATATCTCTTCATAAGGATCTACATCTGGCAACGACAGTAGTGCCTTTCCCTTAGGATCATGCACTTGAAGCCAATTCGTTCCATAACTTTCCGAAGGAAGAAGTTGAAGCGCACCCGGGGCCTGCGCAAATACTGCCGTTACTTCCCTTCCATCAGAGCCGATTACCAGTCCAGCCGCATAATCTTCATCTCTCATACCTACCTTGCATCTTCTATATGCGACCGCAGCGCCAGTTGCAGGCATAACACCGTGCACGATACCTATAATTTTCTGAGACATGCCCGACATCTGCGCACACGCACGTGCGACAAGTCCGCCCATTGAGTGGGTTACAATAATTACCTGGCGACATCTTCGACTACCTACATTATTTTCAGCTATAACTTTTTGGACCCTGCTTGCCAACGACTTTGCGGCGTCCATATTTGAAGCGAGCCAATTATATCCGAACGCATATACTGGAAAGGTTGACTTTGACCTTTTTAGCAGCTCATCAGAACTTATTTGGTCGACCGCACCACCGTTATCAGAGGACTCTGGCAGGCCATTTGTCTTCATCATCAGGCCGCTCGGCAACCTGCTGCCAATCTTTTCCCCCATCGTTCGTACTTCCTTCAATGACGCATGAGAGAAATCCTCCCAAGCAGCAGGATTTCGTTGGCCATTCATCTTGTTTTCAAGCCATAGCAAGAATTTATGGTAACTGGCTTCCGACACCTCTCCCCAGCCGCGCTGGCGATACTGGATTTGATCTATACCTAATGATCTATTGTTTGGAGGAAGAGCTCCTCCATTAAAAACCCTAGTCCGCTCTGGATGTAGGATTGCTTGACGCTCGCCCGCAGGCTTTTTAGCCCAACCAGCTGCTAATCCGACTGGAACCCCGGAAAAAACATTCAGTAGCCAAACTGGCTGGTTATAGAGGTCAGAAAGGTTTGTCCCCATTATTCCTGGAACAAATATTATCGGTATGACGTTACTAGGAGGCAGGGTTAAAGATACGACGTCGGTCAGTGTGGTATCAGTTAGTTGCCACGCGGCCTCCCATCGTCCACTCTTATCAGGCGTGAGTTCTGCAAACCTCGGCCTTAAGCTTTGAGTATATTTGACGGCGTCGTGTGTCATTTTCCCTCTACCTTGCTCATTATTTTTATTACTATTTTCTCTGCAGAGAAACTTTGCTGGAACGAGATAAAGCCTGCGCCGTCGGTTACTCCACTAATTTCTCCACCATTTTGCTTAATGATTGCATATCGAACATTCCGCAGTGGATCGCCAGCTGCATCTAGAATTTGGAATTTCTCATCAAACTTCATAGCCCCTTGAGGCAAAGTAGGGAAATTTGGATCAGTTCTTGACGGACCAGAATAGCTTTTTTTACCTGCCCGTATTTTTATTACCCCCGGACACTTTACTTCAATATTACCCTCAGAAATTTCAATGCTTGCACCACCCGATGTAGATAAAACAATATTTTTCGTTGCTGCGAAATCAATAAATGATTTATTACTTGAGAAATTAACTTCGTCATGAGCTTGGAGCTTTAGCTGGTCTCGCTGAGCTTGAATATCAATTAAGTCTTCAGCTGCAATGAGTTCAAGTCCAGTGCCATTTTCGCTGTCGTTCACAGTACCGCTGACTACACCTACCGCTTGGATAGCGTGAAGACGTAGAAGTCCGCCAACGACATTCTGGATATTCTGTCGGCTCATCAATGTGATAGTCTCGCCATTTGATAATTGAAGATCCTGACTAGCACTGATGCCAAAGCCGTCCTTCGCTGTCACTTCGATCAGTGGCCCAGTGGTATATGGCAAGCTGTGTTCACTCGCACTAGCCCTTCGTGGGGTATCGTTAAAGTGCTTGTCGTCAACACTTCCAGACACCGCTGCGAACATCGCTTCGAGAGGGGGAGCTTTCTCATCCAACATGCTGGAGCCAGCCTTTCCCGCGCCCGCATGCACCGCCAACCCAACGGTCTCATGAGTTGTCGCAGCCTTATGGAACGTCTCAGCCATCTTCACCGCGTGCTGCACTAGGCTGATCCCGCTTGCATTTTCCCCAGCTGGATCGCGCACCAACGCCCCATGATTGATCTTGTAACTGGAAACCAACAGCGCTCCAACCGCTCGCACAGCCCCATACGCATCAGTACGCAACTCCACCCCCAGCCCGCGAAAACTCCCCCGATAGTTTTCCGCCGAATGAACCAAATGCCCCAGATTCAATTCAGTCGCCGCATGGCTGCACCGTAGCTGCACCCTCCCCTGCCCATCGGTATCGTCGAACAGCAATTGGCTATACCCCGAACCACCAAACTCTTTGCTGCGAATCCCCCACTGCGCCGCACCATTCCGATGTCCTTCGCCCTCGGGCGACGCCCCATGCCATACCGGACTATTGCCGCCCGCCAGATTGCCCTGCGCCGACCGCGCATGATCGTTCGCCTTCTCGAAGGGCGACACCTTGCTTTGCGCAACCCGCTCTCCGCCCGGGGTCGGCACAACACCACCCTCACCCTGCCCGTTATACAAAGCGCCAACGATCACCGGCCGATCGATATCGTTCTCCAGGAACTGGACCAATACCTCTTGCCCAATGCGCGGCAAGAACTGGAACCCGACCGACCGCTGCGCCACGCGCACCCAGCAAGTGGCACTGCCGCTGTCCTGCCAGTGAAACCGGATCCGCACCCGCCCCAGCCGATCGCAGCACAGTTCGTCGGCGCCCTGCGCGCCGTCATTGCCGCTCATCCCGACCACGATCGCGCTCTGCGCGCCACGCGCGGTCGGTTTGGCATGCGTGCGCCCGTCGCTGCCCGCCAGTTCCGGACGCCATGGCACCGCGGAAGGGATCGCCTCGAAGCAATTGGCATAGCCAGTGCGACGCGCCTGCGCGATCGCCAGCCCAAAATCCGCCGGCACCACGCGCAGCGCCTGCTCCAGCAGTTCGGGAAGAGGGCCAAACAACTCCGCCAGCGCATCCCGGGCTGGCGGCGGCAGATTGTTGATGCCGACACTGCTCACCCGCAGGACGGTGAAGGCGCCGGCCGCGCCCAGTCGTTGCAGCGGCGCACCGGTCACGTCCATTCGCGTGCCGGCACGCAAGGTGCGCACCGTCGAACGTCCCGACCAGATCTGTCCGCGCGCTTCCTTTCCCTGCATCTGCAGATCCACATAACGCCGCGCCTGCGCGCTATTGGCGTAGGCGTACTGCCCAGGCACGTCATACGACTCGAGTTCCGGCAGCTTGTTAAAGCGCACATGTGACGGGGAGTTCGCGCTCACGCTGCGCCTGCCCTTGTAATCGCTGCTGAGCACCGTCATGAGCGAGGCGTGCAGCCGCTGCTGGGCGTGCAGGGATTGCACGGAATCGCGTTGCTCGACCGAGCTGACACCGTGGTAGCGAATGCCGCCGTCCGACGCGCTGCTCGCATCCTCCGGCACGCCGCTCGGCTGGCTACTGTCGGCGAACAACACCAGACCGTGTCCGTCATCGGTCTCCTCCACGCGAAAGGACAAGCCTTCCTCCGCCAGCAGCCGCAGCACGAAATCGAGATCGGACTCGCGGTACTGGCAGCAATAGCTGCGGGGCAGCGCATCAGCCATGAAGGAATTGATTTCGTCGCTCCAGCGCCAGCGCGCCGCCGGCCGGTAATCCGCAAAGACCGCGTCGATGATGTCGATCACGCGCTTGTCTTGCCACACCCGGCAATTGCGAACATGGGCCAGGCGCCAGATCCAGGGAGCGATGCGAATCCGGTAACGGGCCAGCCCGCCATCGCTGCCCAGCATGGCGGCTTCGCAAACCTCCCCCGAGAACCGCGCCCGAGTGCCATTGGCCAGACTGAGCTCGAGCGCGGCCGGCTGTCCCAGCAATGCCGTCACGGGAATATAGGCGCTGGTCGACAAGGCGATCACATCCCGCAGACCGACCTCCTGCACCGCCTCTTCGGCCGCGAACGCCTCGACCAGCAGGCCGTACTCACCGCGCTCGCCGATGCTGAGGTCGATCAGCCTGGTAGTGCCGGAAAATTCCGCCAGCGCGGCGGTGACTTCCTCGATCAACGCATTCGCCATGGCAATACGTGCTCCTCATCAACTGATCAGGCACACGATATAAGGTGTCTGGAATGCAGCTCTTGCGCGCGATCATCCTTGAGGCACGCTTTCATCCGGACACAGCCCGTCGACGTTCGGTGTTAAAGTAATTACAACTTCCGGAGTGTCTCGATATGTACCTGATCGAAAAAATTTTCCTGTTTGGCTACCTGATGATCGTGGCCCTCTTCTTTACTTGTGGAATGGGGTTGATCGTCCTGGCCGGGATAGAAACCTGGCACGCCCTCAATCCCATGAACACGATGCCCACGGACGACCGGTTCGACGTGTTGCTCGAATGCGTTGGCTTGCTGACCATTGCGGTGGCATCGCTGGAACTTGGACAGACCGTGCTGGAAGAAGAAATCCAGCGCTCTGCCAATATCAGCGCCCCGACCCGCGTTCGCCGCTTCCTGTCGCGTTTCCTGATCGTCGTGGTGGTCGCCCTGTCGGTCGAGGCCTTGATCGGCGTCTTCAAGTTCGTGAACGGCCAACCGCAATTCCTGCCACACGCCGCATCGGTCGGCTTGGCCGCGGCGGCCATTCTTGCCACCTGGGGCCTGTTTATCCGCATGAACACGGAGGCCGAGAAACTCGAGCCGGAAGCCATGCGCGAAGTGAAAGCCGAGGACGACGAAATCGAACGCGATATGGAAGGCGACCCCAAGACCAAATACGCGCCCGTCGCGAAGAGCGAGTTGCCGCCGGGACACGATCATGCACCGGATTCGCAGGGCGAAACGCACGACGAAACGCGGGAAAAAGCGCAGGATGACGAGACCAACACAAGCGACGCGCATAAAAAGTGATTCGAAGCACTTGGTAAATCGGTCAAGTGCCGCTATAATCTCGTCTTCTTCGGGTCGTTAGCTCAGTTGGTAGAGCAGCGGACTTTTAATCCGTTGGTCGCGTGTTCGAGCCACGCACGGCCTACCAAAGATTCAGACAACAACGCCAGCCTTCGGGTTGGCGTTGTTGTTTTCACTTTCCGAACGCCATGCCCCAGACGATCGCCAGCGCCGTTCAGCACGAACTGGTCATCAAGAAAAGCCGCTTCATCGCCTGCGTGCAGCCGATGCCGGACCGCGCCGGGGCCGTCAAGATCGTGGCCGAACTGCGTGCCCAGCATCCGGGCGCGGCCCATGTGTGCTGGGCCCTGCTGGCCGGCGGCCAGTCGGCGGCGGTCGATGACGGCGAACCCAGCGGCACCGCGGGCCGCCCCATGCTCGACGTCTTGCGCCACCAGGACCTGGAAGGCGTGCTGGCCACCGTGGTGCGCTACTTCGGCGGCGTCAAGCTCGGCGCAGGCGGACTGGTGCGCGCCTATACCGACAGCGTGGCCCAGGCCCTGCTGACGGCGACCAAGATCCCGATCATCAAGCTGCGCCAGCTGCGCTGCACCGCCCCCTATGCCATGGAAGGCATGCTGCGGCGCGAACTCGATGCCGCCGGCGCCAGCCTCGATGCGGTCGAGCACGGCGACGACGTGCGCTTTACCTTCAGCCTGCCGGCCAGCGCCGCCAACGCGCTGCGCGCCCGCCTCGACGAAGCCGGCCACGGCCGCATCGGCTGGCCGTCCGACGTCGACGACGAAGACGGCGACCAGGCCTGAAGCCATTCCGGCGCCCTATACCCGTCATCACGACACGAAAGCGGACGCGTCCGCCTGCTCCCGGTATAGTGCCAGACCCGGCCGCGCATACGCTTCGGCCGGCTTTCCTCTTTCCACCCGAACAACAATCCCCGTGATCAAGAAAAGCCTACTTCCACTCGCCCTTGGCGGCTTCGGCATCGGCATGACCGAATTCGTCATGATGGGCATCCTGCCCGACATCGCCAGCGGCCTGCACATCACCATCCCGCAAGCCGGCTACCTGATCACCGCCTATGCATTGGGCGTCGTGGTCGGCGCGCCAACCCTGGTCAGCCTGGTGGCCGGCCGCCCGCCGCGCAGCGTGCTGGTCTGGTTCATGCTGATGTTCGCCATTTTCAATGCGATGTCGGCCTTCGCGCCGAACTTCGAGATCATGATGGTGTCGCGCTTCCTGGCAGGCCTGCCGCATGGCGCCTTCTTCGGCGTTGGCGCGGTCGTCGCCAGCCGCCTGGCCGACGAGGGCCGTACTGCCGCCGCCGTCGCCACGATGTTTACCGGCCTGACCCTGGCCAATGTGCTGGGCGTGCCGCTCGGCACCTGGATCGGCCACGTCATCGACTGGCGCCTGGTGTTCCTGATCGTGGCCGTGATCGGCCTGCTCACCATGTGGAGCTTGCGCCAGTGGGTGCCGCATATCGAACCGGGCAAGCGCACCGGCATCATGCAAGACCTGCGCATCTTCCGCCACCTCGACCTGTGGCTGGCGCTGGGCATCGTCTCGATCGGCACCGGCGGCTTCTTTGCCTGGTTCAGCTATATCGCGCCGCTGCTCACCGACGTCACGCGCTTCGATTCGACCACCATTCCCCTGATCATGACCGCGGTCGGCGTCGGCATGACGGTCGGCGTGCAGTTCGGCGGCCGCCTGGCGGACCGCGTGCACCCGCTGCCCGCCCTGCTGATCCTCATGATGTCGATGACCGTCCTGCTCCTGTGCAATGGCTTCCTCGCGGAATCGAAGCCGGCGATGGTCGTGCTGGCCTTCCTGACCGGCGCCAACGCGCTGGCGATCGGGCCGCCGATCCAGCTGTTGCTGATGGACCACTCGCGTGAGGCTGAAATGCTCGGCTCATCGCTGGGCCAGTCCGGTTTCAATATCGGCAATGCGCTGGGCGCCTTCCTGGGCGGCGTGCCGCTGACGCTGGGCTATGCCTATACGGCGCCGCAGTGGGTGGCGGCAGCCCTGGCGCTGTGCGGCGTGGGATTGACGGCGCTCATGCTGGCGCGTCACCGCATGCAGACGCGCATGCTGGCGGCCGGCTGCACCTGACCGGGAAACTAAAACGGCGGCCACTGGCCGCCGGCTCGTCCTTCACTAAAACGTCTTCAGGCGCGACGGCGGCGCAGTGCGATTCCGCCAAGCAGCCCCGCAATCATCAGCATCAGGGTGCCCGGCTCGGGCACCTCTGCCGGCGGCCCGACCGGCGGCTCATTGTCGAGCAGTTCGAAACCAGGGACGTCGATCGGCTTGAAATAATTCTCGGCATCCACCTGCACGCTCGAATTCCAGGTATCGGCGATCACCTGGCCCTTGATCACGCCCCAGTTATGGACAACGGTGGCGTGTGGTGCAAGCACAGTGCCAAGGACACCTTTTACGTCGACCGTTTCTGCCTCGAAGAAATTAAACAGGACGTTATAGCCCCACAGCGTCTCCATGCCGCCGTTGAACACGCCATGCTCGCCGCTGATATTGAAGATCAGCGTCTGTCCCTTGGTCAGGCCACTGAGCACCCAGTTGTTTCCCCCGCTCAAAAAGCCGGCCGACACATTGAATACGTCCACGCCTCCCTTGCCGCTTCCGATAATCTTGTTGGCGCTATCCTGGCGCTCCACACGCCCTGTCGCACCGATCAAGCTTAAGCCATTGGCAATATCGATAAATTGCTCCGTCGCCGCGGCGAAATCGACCGGCTTGACTGTCGAGCGTGGCGGCGCGCCGGCGCTTTCCAGAGTGATCTTGCCACCAGCATAGACTTGGCCATGGATGGTGCCGCTGGTCAGCGAGATATCGCCGCCGGACACGATGGAATAACCGGCATAGGCCGCCTGTGCCTTCTTGTTGACCTCGTAGCTCTGGATCGTGACGTTACCTCCAGAAACGATTGCCCCCTCCACATCGCTGGAATAAGCGTTGAAATCGCGCGCGGTATAAACGTTCGCGCCGCCCATGATGGCTCCCAGATCGATAACTCCTGCCTGGGCACCCATGCTGGCCAGTGCAACACCTAGAAATACGCCAAGCTTGATCATAAAAATTCCGAGGAGAAATTAATAATGATCAATAGTATCACTTCGAAACCACTGTTTGGTTGCAAAATAGATACGTCTTTTGCCAAGTGATCACACCAGGGCGACGTCGCCCATTGCCTTCGCGGTCTCGGCCGCTTCATCCAGGATGTCTTGCAGCGTGAATTCGTCGAAGACGAAATCAAGTGCGCTCTCGCCGTGCTCCGGCAGGTTGGCGCGGCGGCTGTCGAGGGGCGACGCCACCGGCGCATACTGGTTCGCGAGTAACAAAGTGTCGAGCAAGGTGCCCGGCGGCATATTCAGCCAGCCGCCGCGCATGTCGGCGATCGCTTCCGATACCGCCGGCGGAATCGACAGCTTCTTCATCACCTCGGCGCTGACCACGTCTTCGCACAAGGCGCCCCAGTTCTCCGGATCGTCGTCCAGCAGGCCGGGAAACTCGTCGGCCCGCGCCAGCAGGTAAAAGGCGCCGACCTCGTGCACGATGCCCGCGAACAGGGCGGTATCGGGATTAACGCCGGTGACGCGGCGCGCCAGCGAATGGGCGATCGATGCGACGTGGGTCGTGTGCGCCCACAATTGCTCGGCCTTGGCGCGCAGGCCCGGGTCGTTGATGCGGTTGCCAAATTGCCGTACCACCAGACTGGCCACCAGGGCCTGCAGGCGCCGGTACCCGATGCGCGCCACGGCAGCGCGGACATTGGTCACCGGCATCGCGCTGCTGCCGCCGAAAGCGGGCGTATTGGCGATGGCGACCGTGCGCGCAGCCAATTGCGGTTCAGCCAGCACCAGGCGGATTGCCTCGTCGATATGACAATCCGGGTCGTCCAGGGCGAGCTGCAGGCGCAGCACGGCATTGACGCTGGTGGGGAAAGTGATCTCACCGCGAACGGCCTGCGCCGCGATGTATCCGAATGCTTCAAGTTTATTCACGTCGGTAATTATAGCCCCCGCCGGATGCCGGACCGGACGCCATGGCCGCCCCCATCTTCACCGGCTGCCAAAAATGTGGCGCATCATCCACACCGCATAAGCATGCGCCGGATGCAAAACAGCCCGCGCGCCGGGCGGCACGCGGGCTGTTTCAACGCGATCAGGCAGGATTACTTGACCTTGATTGCGCTCTTGACGTTGGTCACGCCATCGACGCCCTTGGCCACTTGCATGGCTTTATCCGCCTCGGCCTTCGATTCGACAAAGCCGCTCAGCATCACCACGCCGCCTTCGGTGTCGACGTTGATTTCCATGCCCTTCAGGACAGGATCGGACACGAGGCCGGCCTTGACCTTGGCGGTGATGTTGCCGTCCGAGGCCACGCGGGCAGTCTTCTCGCCAGCGCGCTCGGTGGCGTTTTCCGCCTTGTGGGCGGCGTTCGACGCCATTTCCTTGGTGCGGTCGATGGCGGCCGCGGTCTTTTCCTTCACGGTGGCGACCGCTTCACGGGTGTTGGCGGCCACGGCCGCGCCGGTGGTGGCCGCCACGTTAGTGGCGGTGGTGACGTTGCCGCGCTTATCGACCACGCAGGCGGTGCGCGCATCGCCGGTCATCTGTTCGCACTTCTGGACGGCGGCGGCCGTCGCCGGATCTTTCGAGTCGATGCTGCTCACCAGCTCGCCACTGCTGCTGTGGCCGACGGCGCGGTCGATATTGCGGTCGTCCAGGCGGGCCAGCGCGGCATCGCGGATCGAGCCGGCCGTGGCCTTGCAGCGGTCCTTGTCGCCGGCTGCGGTGGCGTCGCACTGGGTATCGGCCAGCTCGTGCTCGGCGCGGACCACCTTGGCGCGCGCATCGCGCAGGTTGCCGCCGGTGGTGTCGTATCTGGTATAGGCATCGAGCTCGGCGCGCGCCTGGGCCAGCTTGGCCTCGTCTTCGCACACTTCTTCGGCATTGCCCTTCATGGCGTCGCATTTGGTCTTGGCAGTGCGGTAGTCGGCGGCGGCCTTGTCCATCGCGGCGCGGTGGGCGTCCTTGTCGACGGGGGCGGCGCTGGCGGGAGCAATGGCGACGGCGGATACGGCGGTTGCGATCAGGGTAGCGATGAGGGTTTTCATGGTTGGATTCCCTTGCATGCGTTGTTAGGATGGCATCCATTAAACGCCCTACGCCCGTCAACATCTGTGCGACAACGTACCTTGATTAGACAAACTGGACCTCGGGATATAGCAGCAAATCCACTTCTCTCGTTAGCCCCAAAACGTCGTTTCTGCCACTGGCAGAAACGACTTCCCGCGCAGGCGGGAACCTAAGTCTGCGAGCGTTACGACAACGCTAAAAACTTAGGTTCCCGCCTGCGCGGGAACGACGTTCAGATGCCACCGCAGTGAGGTGCGGCGGCAAACTGATCAACGATTACTTGGCCTTGTTGGCATCACGTGCGGCATCGCGGGTCGACTTGGCCTGCGCTTCGCACTTGTCCTCGGCATCGCCCTTCAGCGAGTCGCATTTTTCGTCGGCCAGTTCGTACTCGGCGTCGATCACGTTGTCGCGTGCCTTGCGCACATTGTTGCCGGTGTTGTCGAACTTGGTGGTGGCATCCAGTTCGGCTTTAGCGCGCATCAGCTTGGCTTCGTCTTCGCAGATGTCTTCTGCGTGGCCGCTCATGGCGTCGCATTTGTCCTTGGCGACACGGTAGTCGGCCTTGACCTTGTCCATCGCCGTTTTATGGGCGTCCTTATTGGTCTGGGCGGCGGCAGGAGCGATGCCGATAGCGGCGACGGCGGCGGTTGCGATCAAGGTAGCGATGAACGATTTCATGTTGAGTCCCTCTATTGGTTATTGGTGAGTCCATTAAACGCCGACGCCGCAGAGCACTCTGTGCGGCACCGAACGCTTATTAAAAAACCAATTAAGCTTATAAGGACGATAGCGAAGAACGTCGATCTATCTTAATCGTCAGTGCAACAGGCCTTCACGCCACAGCGCATCGGCGGCCTCGAATGGCGACAGGCGACTTTCGAACTGGCTGCCCTTGCCGGCCAGCTTGACCCAGGCGCGCGTGTCGTGGCCGCTGCCCGGCACGGCAACAGTGGCGCGCACGCCGCGCAGCCAGTCGTGCACCCGCGCGTACTCTCCCGGCTGGGTGCGCTGGATCCAGGCCAGCGCCACCAGGTCGGCGAAGCCTTCCTCGCGCCGGGTATCGCGCATCGCCTTCGCCGCCGCCAGCAGTTCGGGATCGTGCGAGGTCTGATCGCCGTTTTCGACGAAACCCGCCGGCAGCAGATGCCACTCGCCCTGGGCATAGCGCCAGCAATGGGCCAGCTCGTGCGCGGCCATGGCTTCGATCAGCAACGCCTGCTTGTCGGCGGGGACGTTCGCCAGCACCTGCTCGGCCTCGGGATTGCCGCGCATCGACAGCACCAGCTTGCAGCGCCCCTTGTCGAAGCCCATCGCCAGCGGTACCGCGCCGGCCGGCGCCCGCGGCTGGACGATAATGTCGACAGGCAGGTCGATCGATTTCGAATATTCCAGTACGGGTGCGGCGGCGCGCAGCCAGCGCGTCTCCTGGGATGTCAGGGGGGACGCATAAGAAGGAAGTGAAGCGGATGCGGCGATCAAGACTGCCGCGGTCAGGAGATACCTGGACATGTGCTACTCCGGGGATAAACGAAATTCCTATCGGAAATTCTATCCCCGAATACAGCACAGCTTTCAGGAAAATATTCCTGTCTGTTTAAAAGAGCAAAGATGTCAGGTTGGCAGTGCCAGCCGTGTCTTGCCACCGATGTGCGCCGTCTGGTCGAGACGGAAGATGCTGACTAGCTGGGCCAAGCGTTCCGCCTCCTCTTCCAGCGAGGCCGCGGCCTGGCTGGCCTGCTGCACCAGTTCCGCGTTCTGGCGCGTGGCGTCGTCGATCTGGCCGATCGCACCATTGACCTGCTCGATGCCGGCATTCTGTTCCGCGGACGCATGGCTGATCTCGGCCATGATGTCGGTCACGCGCTTGACCCCGGTGACGATCTCGTCCATCGTCGCGCCGGCCTGGTCCACCAGACGGGCGCCGGCGTCGACCCGCTCGACCGAGCTGCCGATCAGGACCTTGATCTCCTTGGCCGCCGCCGCCGAACGTTGCGCCAGGTTGCGCACCTCGGTCGCCACCACGGCGAAGCCGCGACCCTGCTCGCCGGCGCGCGCCGCCTCCACGGCCGCATTCAACGCCAGGATATTGGTCTGGAACGCGATGCCATCGATCACACCGATGATGTCCACGATCTTCTTCGACGATTCATTGATCGCCGCCATCGTGCCTACCACCTCGGCCACGACCTTGCCGCCGCGCTGCGCCACCTCAGAGGCCGATTCGGCCAGCATATTCGCCTGCCGTGCATTGTCGGCATTCTGACGCACGGTGCCGGTCAGTTGCTCGACCGAGGCGGCGGTCGCCTGCAGGGTGCCGTTCTGGCGTTCGGTGCGGCTGGCCAGGTCGCGGTTGCCGTCCGCGATCTCGGTCGACACGGTGCCGATCGCCCGGGTGCCGGTGCGCACCTGGGCCACGATGCGCACCAGGCTGTCGCGCATGCCCTGCATCGCAAACAACAGGCTGCCGCGGTCGCCGGGACGGGTGACGATCTCCACGCCCAGGTCGCCGCTGGCGATGGCGCTGGCGATCGAGGCCGCATAGTCCGGCTGGCCGCCCAGTTGGCGCAGCAGGCCGCGGCTGATGTACCAGGCGGCCGCCGATCCGGCCGCAATCGCGCCCGCGCACAGCAGCGCCATCCAGGCAAAGAAACCGTTGGCCATGCGGCGCGCCTCGGCGGCCGCCTCGTTGCTCAGCTTTTCCTCAAGGTCGATCAGGCGGTTGATGCTCGCCAGCCAGGTGGTAAAGGCCGGCGCCGCCTCTTGCGACAGCAGCGTGTTCGCTTCGAGGGCCTGGCCGGCCGCGTGCAGCGCGATCACGCGCGCGATCAGCGGCTTGGTCAGGCTTTCCTGGGCCTTGATCGCGGCCAGCGCTTCCTTCTCTTCCGGCAGGATGTCCTTACGTTCATTGAACAGCGCATCGAGCGGGCCGGCCGAGCGCGCATAGTTGTCGTCCAGCGTACGGATCAAGGCGATCGGCGCGCTGGCGCCGGCCGCGTCGGACGCCAGCACCACATCACGCAGGGCGATCGCGCGGTCGTGCACACTGCCGCGGAAATTGATGGCGTGGCGCTGCTTGACGCTGTTGACTTCGTTGATGTGGTTGAGGACGCTCTCGATCCGGCCCACGCGGTTCACCGCCAGCGCGACCAGGGCGATCATCAATAAGAAAACGGCGCCGTAGCCGAATGCCAGTCGGGCGCCGATGGTCAGGTTCTTGGTTTTCATGGTAGCACCGTGCATATCGTTTTAGTTGAAGTAAATACCATAGGTATTTCCTATTGGAAACGATTTGACTATAGCACGGTGCTGCGAGGTTTGCTTACGGCAAGCTTATTTGAGCAAGTTGTCCGCCGTGACGAAGGCCGGACGGATGTCGTTCGGCACCGCCTTCAGCTTGTCGAGCGCCTTGCGCACCTCGGGACGGATGACCACGTACTTGTCCATCATCGCCTTGGCGCGCGCATAGTCGCCGGTGGCTTCGATGGTCAGGAATTCGCGGTCCAGGTCGATCACGGCTTGTTTGATTTTCTTGAAGTCGACCGAGAAGGTGCCGTCGTCGTGGGCGACAAAGCCGCCCTTGTCGAGCAGGTAGTTAACCTGGATCGCCATGCCGCGCGCGTGCGACGAACTCAGGCCGAAGTGCAAGGTGCGGAAGCTCGAGGCCAGGAAGGTGTTGTACAGCTTGCGCTCAGCCGCCGCGCCCTGCCCCAGCGTGTCCTTCAGCAGGCCCTTGTCCATCATGTACTGCAGCGCCCACAGGCCGGTGATGTCGGCCTTCGCTTCCTCGATGGTCGAATAGGTTTCCTTCAGATCCTGGCGCGGGGTCGAGTCCTTGCCGTCCTTCTTGGTGTGATGCGGTCCCAGGCCATGCATGATCTCGTGCGCCAGGATGTGAGTGAAGAAGGAATCGAAGTCCAGGTCCTTCTGGTCAGCGGGCTTGAGCACCTGCTTGCTGATCGGGGTGAGCGTCGAGGCGAACTTGGCCTGCTGCACGTTCTTGAGCATCACGCGCTTGGAGCCGCGCTCGCGGATCACGCGCTCGTCGTTCGGCAGGTTGTAGGCCGCGGTCTGCACGCCCATATTGCCGTCGCCGGCGCCGTACACCTCGTTGACCACGACCATCGGCGCGATGGCGCCGACCTTCGGGTTGCGGTACTGCTTGTCGAGCGGCAGGTTGTCTTCGAGTTCCTGCAGGTGCTTGCCGAAGAAGTCCAGCTTGGCCGTTTCCTTCGGATCGCGAATGCTCACATAGGCCTCGAAGGCGGCCTTGTAGCCGAACAGCTCGTCGTTATAGGTTTCATATGGCCCGATGGTCACGTCGACCGGCGAGTCGAGGTCCATCCAGGCGAAGTCCGAGGCCAGGTAGTCATTGGAAAGAAAGGCGTCCGCGCGCAGGCTCAGGAATTTCTTGAGCGAGGCGTTATCGGTGGCTGCCGCCGCCTCGCGCAGCAGCTTCGCCAGCTTGTCCAGTTCGGGGCGGTACTCGCTTGCGTATTTCACGGTGCGCAGCTTGCCGTCCGGGCCCGTGCGGATCACGGTGAAGAACCACTGCGCCTCTTTCTTCTGCTCCGGCGCCAGGCCGTCCATCCACCCTTCCAGCGACGCCTTGGTGGCGCCTTCCGGATAGAAGTTGGCGCCCTCGGGCTTCTTCGCCGGAATCTTGATGCCCGCATACTCGGCCGGCATGAACGAGGCATTGTTGTCGAGGTTCGACCACGGGCCCTTGTTGAGCCAGAAGGCATTCAGGCGCGCGCGGCCGAGCGGCGTGGTGTCTTTCCTGAGCGCGCTCCACAGCGCCTCGTTGTGGGCCCAGCGCTGGCGCAGCTGCAGCGTGTCGATGATCTTGGCCGCCTCGATCAGCTTGACGATGGCGGCGCGGTCGCCCTTCGACAGGTGCGACACGTCGGCGCGCAGCTCGACCGGCGCGAAGCGTTTCGACATGGCTTGCAGCTGGTCGGCGCTGGCGACCGTCGGCGCGGTCTGCGCGTACACGGCTGGAGCGAATGCGGCGCTGATGGCAAAGCACAAAGCGAGCGGTGCGAAGATTTTTTTCATGGTCTCTCCCGTATCCTGGATGGCAATCGGACCATTATCGCACCGTCGCCAGCGCCTCTCCCTGCTCCCAACCACCGCCGAGCGCACGCGCCACCGCCACCGTCGCCAGCAGACGCTGGGTGCGGATCTGGGCCGCGGCGCGGTCAGCCGCCAGCGTGCTGCGCTGGGCATCGGTCACGTCGAGATAGGTCGATACGCCGCGCTCGTAGCGCGCCTGCGCCACCAGCAGCGCGCGCGCCGCCGCCTGTTGCGACTGCGCCTGTACGTCACCCTGCTGCTGGCGCTGCTGCAGGTCGGACAGCGCGTCTTCCACCTCGCGCAGTGCCGTCAGCAGCTTCGTCTGGTGATTGGCCAGCGCCTCGTCATAGCGCGCCCTGGCCAGCGCCAGGTTGGCGCGATTGCGTCCGCCATCGAAGATCGGCAGCGACAGCGCCAGCGGGCCGGCCGAGAACTGGCGTGCGCCGCCATTCGTCAGGTCGTTCAGGCTTTGCGAGGCATAGCCGAAATTCCCGGTCAGCGACAGCGCCGGATAGAAAGCGCCTTCGGCCACGCCGATCTGCGCATTGGCCGCCTTCAGCTGCGCCACGCTGGCCGCCAGGTCGGGCCGCTGGCCCATCAGGCTGGCCGGCAGGCCGACCGGAATCGCGGGCGGCTGCGGCAGTTGCACCGTCGGCGCCGCGGTTATCAGCGGCGCGCTGGGCGTGCTGCCCACCAGCGTGGCCAGCGCGTGTTCCACCAGATTGCGCTGGCGCTGCACCTCGTGCAGGTCGGCTTCGGCGTTGGCGCGCTCGATGCGTGCGCGCGACACGTCCAGCTCGTTCGACAGGCCGGCATTGAAGCGGGCCTCGACCAGCTGCTCCGACTCACGCCGCGTGGCCAGGGCGCCCTCCAGGATCGCCCGCTCGGCGTCCAGGCCGCGCAGCTGCCAGTACGACGATGCGACCTGGCTCGACAGCAGCAGGATCACGCCGTCGCGGTCGTCCTGCGCCGCCAGCGCCTGCGCATCGCTGGCCTCGACCACGCGGCGCACGCGGCCCCACAGGTCGAGCTCATACGACAGCGAGGCGCCGACGCTGTAGTTATTGCCCTCGATCGAGCGGCCGCCCAGGGCCAGGCCCTGCGAGGTTTCGGCCGAGGTACGGGCATTCGACACACCGGCGCCGACCGAGACGCTCGGCAGCTGGCCGGCGCGCACGACGCCGAGTTGCGCCTGCGCCTGCAGCAGGCGCTGGGCGGCGGCTTGCACGCCCGGATTGTCGCGCAGTGCGCGCGTCTCGAGGCTGTCGAGGGTGGCGTCATGGAACACGGTCCACCAGGCGGCCGGCAGGCGCGCGCTGTCGCTGCCGCCGTCGGCATGAAGGAATGCCGTTTGCGCCGGCGCGTCCGGCGCCTTGAAATCCGGTCCGAGCGTGGTGCAGCCGGAGACCAGGGTGGCAATCGCGAGGACACAGGCAAGAGGTTTGAACATGGTTGATCTCTTCATTCGATTCAGTATCAATGGGCGCCTGAGCCGCCACCTGGCGACTTGACCTTGTCGGCCATCCAGATCGCCGCGATGCAGCCGAGCAGGATCATGCCGATGATCCAGAAGCCGTCGTTATAGGCCATCACGTAGGCCTCGCGCCGCACCAGGCGGTCGACCACGGCCAGCGCTTGGGTTGAGGCGCTGGCGGGATCGATGCCCTTGGCGATGAAGCCCTGAGTCAGCACGTCCAGGCGTTCCTGGGTCGCGGGTGCATAGACCGACACCGCTTCGCCCAGGCGCGCCGAGTGGAAGTGTTCGCGGTTGGTGAGCGAAGTCGCCAGCAGCGCGATGCCGATCGAGCCGCCCAGGTTGCGGGTCATATTGAACAGGCTCGAGGCCGAGCCCATGTCGCGCGGCTGCAGGCCCGACATCGCGAAGTTCGACAGGGTCAGCATCACGAAGGGCTGGCCGATGGCGCGCACGACCTGCGCCCACATCAGCTGGTCGTAGCCGGTGGTGGCGTCCATGAAGGAATTCATGATGCACGAGATGCCGAACATGAACAGGCCGAAGCTGCACAGGATGCGGTTGTCGACTTTCGAGGACAGCTTGGCCGCGAACGGCATCACCAGCAATTGCGGCAGGCCGACCCAGGCGATCACTTCGCCGATCTGCATCGGCGTATAGCCGGCGATCTGGCCCAGGTACAGCGGCAACAGGTAAGACGAACCATACAGGCCCATGCCGATCACGGCCGACAGCGTGGTCGCCACCAAAAAATTACGCTGGCCGTAGAGGCGCAGGTTGACGAACGGTTCCGGCTTCGAGAAGCTCAGCGCCACCCAACCCAGGAGGCCCGTGAGCGACAGCGCGGCGAAGGCCACGATGAAGCTCGAATCGAACCAGTCCTTCGAATTGCCTTCTTCCAGGAAGATCGTCAGGCAGGCCAGGCCCATCGCCATCAGCGCGATGCCCAGCCAGTCGGCCTTCACCAGCGTCCTGATATTGGCCTTCTCGGGATTCAGGCCCCAGGCCATGCCGGCGATCAGCAGCACGCCCGGCACCCAGTTGATGTAGAAGATCGAGGGCCAGCCATACAGCTCCGACAGATAGCCGCCCAGGGTGGGGCCCATGGCCGGCGCCAGCGTCGCGGTCAGGCCGAAGATGGCCATGCCGGTGGCGCGCTTGGATGGCGGCAGCAGCGTCATCACCAGTGTCATCGCCATCGGGATCAGCGCGCCGCCGGTGAAGCCCTGCAGCATGCGGAACACGATCATGCTCTCCAGGCTCCAGGCCGCGCCGCACAGGGTCGAGAACACCAGGAACAGCGCGGTGGTACCGATCATGTAGTTGCGCACGCCGAAAGCGCGCGTAAACAGCGCCGTCAGCGGGATCACGACGATTTCGGCGCACAGGTAGGCGGTCGAGATCCACGAGCCTTCTTCCTGCGTGGCCGACAAGGTGCCGAGGATGTCGCGCAGCGAAGAGTTGGTGATCTGGATGTCGAGCACCGCCATGAAGGCGCCCAGCATGCCGGCGGCGATCGCGATCCAGGTGCGCATGTCCACGGCCGCACCATTCACAGGTGCGCCCGGCACAGCACCCAGGGTCGGGCCGACTGCGGCGGGTTTGCTCAGGGTAGTCATGGCCAGCGCTTAGTGGACGGCGGCGGTCTGGGTCGGTTTGACGTCCTGGCCCAGTTCGACCTCGGCCACCACCGACATGCCGGGCACCAGGCGGCCGGCGTATTTTTTCACGTCCTGCGGGTCGAGCGTGATCTTGACCGGCACGCGCTGCACGATCTTGGTGAAGTTGCCGGTCGCGTTATCGGCCGGCAGCAGCGCGAACTGGTTGCCCGAGGCCGGGGCGAAGCTGTCCACGCGGCCCACCAGGTGGTGTTCCGGCAGCGCATCGACGTCGAGGCTGACCTTCTGTCCCGGCGCCAGGCCGGCGAGCTGGGTTTCCTTGAAGTTGGCGACCACCCACACATTATCCTCGACCACCGCCAGCATCGCCTGGCCCGGCTGCACGCGGGCGCCGACTTCGATGCTGCGGCGGCCGACGCGGCCGTCCACCGGCGCCACGATGCGGTTGTAGGCCAGCTGCTGCCGCGCTTCCTTCCACTGCGCCTGCAAGACCTTCACCTGCGCCTTGAGCACGTCGCGCCCCGCCTCGGCGGCGCCGATCTGGGCTTGCGCGGCGGACGCATTGTCGCGGCGCGCGGCCAGGTCGGCCACGGCGGCGTCGCGCGCGGCGCTCGACGCATCCACCTCGGCCTTCGAGACCGCCTTCATGGTCTCGTTGTACAGCTGGCCGAAGCGCTCGGCATCCTGGCGCGCCCGAAGCAGTTGGGCCTGGGACTGCTTGACCTGGGCGCCGGCAGCCGCGGCCTGCGCGCGTACCTGCTGGATCTGGGCCTCGGCCTGGCCGACCTGCTGCTGCACGCTGGCGATCTGCGCTTCGATCTGCTCGACGCGCACGGCATGGTCGACCGGATCGAGCTCGGCGATCGTGTCGCCCGCCTTCACCAGCTGGTTGTCGTCCACCAGCACCTTGGTGACCACACCGGCCACGCGCGACGACACCTGGTGCACGCGCCCGGTGACGTAGGCATTTTCGGTCTCGACAAAGTGATGGCTGCGGTACCACATGCGTCCGCCTGCGCCGATCGCCACCAGCGCGATCAGGCCGACCACGGCCAGCACGCGCTTGTTGGGCCCGCTCTTGCCGGGCGCCCCGCCCGCTGGGGTTTGTGCCGCGGGCGCCTGCCCTGCCGTGCTGTGCATCTCTGCCATGGAAAAGCTCCGGAAAATGAAATGAAATGGATTCATCGCATTATTTGCCAGCAATACACGGAAGTCAAGAAATGAAACGGTTGCGTTTCATTTTAGTTTGCACTAGAGTCTTTGCCATGAGCAAAGCACAGAGTGAAATACCCGCCACCGTCAAATCCGCCGGACGTCCGAAGGCGTCGGAAGTCGAGGCCCGCACCCAGGAATTGATCCACGCCGCGGGCTGCCTCATCCTGCGCCATGGCTATACCAAGGTCAGCCTGGAAGCCATCGCCCGCGAGGCGCGGGTGGCGGTGCGCACGATCTATGTGAAGTTCGGCGGCAAGGCCGGCCTGCTCAAGGCCGTGCTCGCCTCACGGCGAGAACGCCTGTTTGCCGGGCACAATATGGACATCGACACCCGGCCGCTGCGCGAGATCGTCGACGACTTCGCGCGCAGCTTTTACGATTTGCTGGTCGACCCCGATACGATGGCCATGCAGCGCGTGGTGATCGCCGAGGCCGGCAGCAATCCGGAACTGGCGGAAGCGTTTTACGAAGGCGGGCCGCGCCTGACGCGCGAGACGCTGCACCGCTTCTTTGCACGCCCGGATATCCGCTGCCAGCTGCGCGACGACGTGCCGCTGGATTTGCTGCCGATCCACCTGATCGGCTGTATCTGCGGCGATCCGATCGGGCGCTTTTTGTTCCCGGACGCTGAACCGAGCCGTGAAGAAGCGCGGCGCCAGCTGACGGCACGGCTCGATCTGTTCTATATCAGCGTGCTAAAGAATTGTTAAATAAATGTTAAGTCACGAAACTAAGTGCGGCATCGCACGGACACAAGGGATGATTTTGTGGCAATCTGTAAGCCTTCACAGAGGATGTCGTGAATATCAATAACAGCGGTGAGACCGCGAGGAGAAAGCATGAGCAAGTCGTCCAGATACGAATGGCGTGATCAACAAGCATCGCTGCAAGAACGCATGAAGAACTTCATCGAAAATCCTGGCGCTGACCAGATGGAAGCGGTCATCGCTGAAATGCG
Source organism: Massilia arenae (assembly GCF_008014745.1). GTDB lineage: Bacteria > Pseudomonadota > Gammaproteobacteria > Burkholderiales > Burkholderiaceae_D > Telluria > Telluria arenae. Next base: position 24,646 of record NZ_VPFD01000035.1, on the reverse strand, counting down.
CACCTATGCCGCCGCGGCCAAGGCCGGCACGATCGATATCCCGGAGCGCTTCGTCAGCTTCGGCTGAAGCAAAGTCGCCTTCATGACAATGCCGTCCGGTGCAAGCCGGGCGGCATTTTTCATTTGTAGCGCCTTCAAATGGCCGACACGGGTACTGGTCTGGCCTGCTCTTCCACGTCATGCACGCGCGTGAGCAGATGCACCTTGCGCGGCGCGCGGTGGCGCTCGTGCAGTTCGCGCGTGAGTACCTCGACCCGCCGCGGCCGCACCGCCACCTGCTGCGGATCGACGGTGCCGATGGCGCCCGGCACGTACTGGCTGAATTGCGAGGCCAGCAGCTGGGATACCGTGCCGGTGATGGTCGCCGGCGCGCCATGGACCGTGGTATGGAGTTCGAAACAGCGGGTTTCCGGTAACACGTAGACGGTCCCGACGTACTCGTTGCAGTGCTCGTCCATCTTGCCCTCCTGAGCTGAACACGGACGCGGCAAGTCGGCTTGCCGCCGCATCTTCTCATCATAGGCTTTTGGCAGGCGCTGGCAAGCGGCGCACGCGGGCAAGGCAACTGGCGCCGCATGCCTGCAACTCGCGCCGACAGGCGCCGCTTCGTCGCAAACCGCGGCGGGGCCCGGTTCGCTCTTCCAGAATGGCCCTACCGACCACTCAACGGAGCCTTCCATGAACCGCCTTGCCCTCCTGCTTGCCCTGCTGTCCAGCGCTACCGCCAGCCACGCCGCCGACCTGTCGATCCAGGTCGACGGCGCGCGCGGCGACGGCGGCGCCGTCCGCGTGGCGCTGTTCGACAGCGCCGACCGCTTCCTCAAGCGCCCCTTGCAGGTCGCCAGCGCCGCGGTCGGCGCCACCCTCGAGTTCAAGGGCCTGGCAGCCGGCCAGTACGCCGTCTCCGTGTACCACGACGCCAACGACAACGGCAAGCTGGATCAAAACATGATGGGGATCCCGGTCGAGGCAACCGGCTTCAGTAACGATGCGCTGGGCAATATGGGCCCACCGACCTTCGAGGCCGCCCGCATCGACCTGCCGGCCGAAGGCAGCGCCATCCGCGTCACCCTGCGCTGAGGCCGGCCATGGACCGCCGCTCCTTTTTGCATGCCGGCGCCGCCCTCGGCGCCCTCGCCCTCGCACCGGCGGTTCGCGCCGACGAGGCCACCTACCAACGCTTCCACGCCGCCCTGGCACGCGACCCGTCGCTGGCGGTCTACGCCAACCAGGCCGGCAGCCAGGGAGGCGACGCCGTCGTCAAGGGCCGCCTGCCGCGCGACCTTCGCGGCACCTTCTATCGCAACGGGCCGGGCCGCTTCGAGCTGGGTGGCGAACGCTATCACCACTGGTTCGACGGCGACGGCTTCGTCCAGGCCTGGATTGTGGGCGACGGCAAGGTGCACCACCGCGGCCGCTTCGTCGAGACCCAGCGCTACATCGACGAAAGCGCGGCCGGCCAGTTCCTGTATCCGGCCTTCGGCACGCTCGTGACGCGCCGGGGCGTGCGCGACAACGACACCATGAACGCCGCCAACACCAGCCTGCTGCCCTATGACGGCCGCCTGTATGCGCTGTGGGAAGGCGGCTCGGCGACCGAGCTCGATCCGGACACGCTGGCTACACGCGGGATAAAAACCTGGAGCGATGAGTTGCGTGCGATGCCGTTCTCGGCCCACCCCAAGCTCGATCCGCAGGGCGGCATGTGGAATTTTGGCACCCTGCCCGGCGCCAACCGCCTGGCGCTTTACCAGATCAGCGCCAAGGGCGAGGTGCTGCGCACCGCCGTGCTCCCGGTACCGCAACTGGCGCTGGTGCATGATTTCGTCGTCAGCGCAAAGCACCTGATCTTCGTTGTGCCGCCCTACGATCTGCAGAACGATGCCGGCCGGAGTTTCGCCGACCGCCATAGATGGGCCGGAAGCGGGAACGCCGCACGTCCGGCGCGGGTGATCGTGGTGGCCAAGGACACGCTGGCGCTGCGCCAGGTATTCGAGCTGCCGCCGCAGATGGTGTTCCACTTCGGGAATGCGTGGGAAGACGGCGACTGCACCCGCTTCGACGTGGTGCTGCACGAGGGCGATGCGCTGGCCGAAGTGGGCAGCGTGATGCGCGGGGAGCACACGCCGCCGCGCAGCCGCGCGGTGCAGATCACGCTGGACTATGCTAGCGGCCAGGCGCGCACCGATCGCCTGTTCGGCACCAGCGAATTCCCGCGCGTGATGCCGCAGGTGGCGATGGCGCGCCACCGCCGCCTGGCCCTGCTGGGCGCCAGCGGCGCCTCGCCCGACCTCAGGCTCGACAGCGTCAATCTGGTCGATACGGATAGCGGCAAGGTCGATGGCTACGCCTTCGGCGCCGGCTGGCAGGTAGAAGAGCACGTGCTGGTCCCGCGCCGCAACGCGCGCTCGGAAACCGACGGCTACCTGGTCGGCGTGGCCCAGGACTTGCGCACCAGGCAGACCGTGATGACGGTGTTCGATGCCGCCGGCGTCAAGGATGGTCCCGTGGCAATGGCGCGACTCCCCTATCGCGCGCCGCACTGCTTTCATGGTAATTTCCTAGCAGCATGAATACAGCCACCCCGACCCTGGCGCGCAGGCGCGGCCATCCGCTTGAACTGTTCCCGGTATTCCGGCGCTGGCCGCGCTCGGCCATGCGCGACCTGCTCTACACCGCGCTGTGGAATACCCTGATCGCATTCGCGATCACGGTGGTATTGCAGACCTTCGGCAACTGGCCCTCGTCGTTTCACACCATGTTCGGCTACAGCCTGCTGGCTTCGCAGAGTATCGGCTTCCCCATCCACGGCGCACTGCGGCTGCTGGAAATAGTCGTGCCGCCGACCGCCAGCCGGCTCGTCGCGCGCCTGCTCGAACTGGCCGCCATCGCCCTGTGCGCCGCCTTCGGCCTCGTCCTGTCGGGCGCCATCCTTCGGGGCGCGCTGCCGGCCATGCATTCCGATGCGTTTACGGGCTTGCTGGCGCTCGGCCTGGTCATCGGCGCGGCCATGCTGGCGGTGCTGGTAGCCGGCGAGCGCCGCATCGAACGCCAGACCCTGGAAGCGCGCCGGCAAGAACAGATGGCGACCACGGCGCGCCTGCTGGCCGAGGCCCAGCTGCGCGCGCTGCAGGCCCAGATCGAGCCGCACTTCCTGTACAACACGCTGGCCAACGTGGTCAGCCTGATCGACAGCCAGCCGGTCGATGCGAAACGCATGCTGGAACGCTTCATCGACTACCTGCGCGCCAGCCTGGCCGCCAGCCGCGCCGGCAGCGCCACGCTCGGCGCGGAGCTGGATCTCGCGGCAAGCTACCTCGACGTGCTGGGCGTGCGCATGGGCGCGCGCCTGCGCTGGCGCATCGAGGCCGACGATGCCTGCCGCGCCCTGCCGATCGCACCGATGCTGGTCCAGCCGCTGGTGGAGAACGCCGTCATGCACGGGCTGGAGCCGAAGGTGGACGGCGGCGAGATCGTGCTGCGCGCCGCCGTCGATGAAGGCGTGCTGAGGGTCGAGGTGCGTGACAGCGGCCGCGGGCTGGTGGCCGCGCCGCCACGGCCCGGCGGCGGCGTCGGCCTCTCGAACCTGCGCGAGCGTGTGCGTCAGCTGCACGGGCCTGGCGCCCGCCTGGAACTGCTCGACAATCCCGGCGGCGGCGTGGTCGCGCGCCTGCTGCTTCCCCTTTCACAGACCGAGGTGACATCATCGACCGCTGCCTTGCCCTGATCGCCGACGACGAGCCGCATCTGCTCGACTATCTCGCCACCCAGCTGCTCGAGGCCTGGCCCGGGCTCGACATCGTACGCGCGCCGAACGGCATCGAAGCGCTGCGCCTGATCGACGAGCTGGCGCCGCAGGTGGTCTTCCTCGACATCCAGATGCCGGGCCTGACCGGGATCGACCTGGCCGCGCGCCTGTGCGCCGGCGGCAATCCTCCGCGCGTGGTGTTCACCACCGCGCACGAACATTACGCGGCCCAGGCCTTCGAGCACGAGGCCTTCGATTATTTGCTGAAACCGATACGCCAGGAGCGGCTGGCGCGTACCGTGGAGCGGCTGCGCGCTACCCTTTCGGCACCGATGCCCGCGCTGCCGGCGGATGCGCTGCAAGCGCTGCTGCGCCAGCTCGGGGCCGGTGTTCCCGCGGCCGCCGCCACGCCGGCGCCGCTGCAATGGATCCGCGCCGCCTCGGGCCAGGAAACGCGCCTGATCGCGGTAGAAGAAGTGATCTACTTCCAGAGCAATGACAAGTACACCAGCGTGTTCCTGCCGGACGGCGAAAGCCTGATCCGCACGCCGCTGCGGCAGTTGAAGGAACAGCTCGATCCGCAACAGTTCTGGCAGATCCACCGTGGCGTGATCGTGGCGGCGCGCCACGTGGCGGGCACGCGCACCGATTTTCGCGGGCGGCTGCATGTGAAGCTCAAGGGACGCGATGAGCAGCTGGTGGTGAGCCGCAACTACATGGACGTGTTCCGGCAGATGTAAAAAAACGGGACCATCGCTGGTCCCGTTCCTGTCATGCGCTTGCCGCGATCAACGCTTCTTCGGCGGCGGCAAATCGGTGCAGACGCCTTCGTAGGCTTCCGCCGCCATGCCGATCGACTCGCCCAGGGTCGGGTGCGGGTGGATGGTCTTGCCGATGTCCACGCCGTCCGCGCCCATCTCGATCGCCAGCGCGATCTCGCCGATCATGTCGCCGGCATTGGTGCCGACGATGGTGCCGCCGACGATGCGGTGGGTCTCGGCGTCGAACAGCAGCTTGGTGAAGCCTTCGTCGCGGCCGTTGGCCACAGCGCGGCCGCTGGCGTTCCATGGGAAGTGGCCCTTCTCGACCTTGATGCCCTTCTGCTTGGCTTCATCCTCGGTAAGACCGACCCATGCCACTTCGGGATCGGTGTACGCGACCGACGGAATGACCTTGGCGTCGAAGTGGGTCTTCTTGTCCAGGGCCGCTTCGGCCGCCACGTGCGCCTCGTGCACCGCCTTGTGCGCCAGCATCGGCTGGCCCACCAGGTCGCCGATGGCGAAAATGTGCGGCACATTGGTGCGCATCTGGCTATCGACCGAAATGAAGCCGCGATCGCTCACCGTCACGCCGGCCTTGTCGGCCGAGATCTTCTTGCCGTTCGGGCTGCGGCCCACGGCCACCAGCACCAGGTCGTACAGCTGCGGTTCTGGCGACGTCGCGCCGGCTTCGGCCGCTTCGAAGGTAACCTTGATCCCTTCCGGCAGCGCTTCCACGCCGACGGTCTTGGTCTTGGTCATGATGTTGTCGAAGCGGTGGGCGTTGAACTTCTGCCAGACCTTGACGGCCTCGCGGTCGGCGCCCTGCATCAGGCCGTCCATCATCTCGACCACGTCGATGCGCGAACCGAGCGACGAATAGACGGTCGCCATTTCCAGGCCGATGATGCCGCCGCCGATGACCAGCATCTTCTTCGGCACCTGGCGCAGCTCCAGTGCGCCGGTCGAATCGACGATGCGCGGATCTTCCGGCACGAACGGCAATTTGACGACCGACGAACCGGCGGCGATGATCGCCTTCTTGAAGGCCACGACCTTCTTGGCGCCGTCAGGACCGGTGACTTCGATGTGGTTCGGGGAGAGGAACTGGCCCACGCCCTGCACCACATTGACCTTGCGCGCCTTGGCCATGAAGGCCAGGCCGCCAGTCATCTTCTTGATCACGCCGTCCTTGTGCGCGCGCAGCTTGTCGATGTCGACTTGCGGCTTGTCGAAGGCCACGCCCAGGTCGGCCATGTGCGCGGTTTCATCCATGATGTGCGCCACGTGCAGCAGCGCCTTCGATGGAATGCAACCGACGTTCAGGCACACGCCGCCCAGGGTCGCGTACTTCTCGACCAGCACGGTGTTCATTCCGAGGTCGGCGGCGCGGAAGGCGGCCGAGTAGCCGCCAGGACCGGCGCCCAGCACCATCATCTCGCATTCGATGTCGACCTGGCCCGAGTAGCTCGAAGCGTTCGGCGCGGCGGCAGCCGGCGCGGCCGGCGCAGGCGCCGGCTTGGCTGGCGCCTGCGATTCGGTCGGTGCGGCTGGCGCCGCGGCTGGCTTGTCGGCAGGCTTTTCAGCTGCCGGAGCCGGAGCTGCAGCGCCGGCGCCCGACTCTTCCACCGTCAGCAACAGCGTGCCTTCGTTGATCTTGTCGCCGACCTTGACCGAGATGTCCTTCACCACGCCCGCGTGGGTCGATGGGATCTCCATGCTGGCCTTGTCCGATTCGACGGTGATCAGGGACTGGTCGACCTTGATCGTGTCGCCGGCCTTGACCATCAGCTCGATCACTTCGACGTCCTTGAAGTCGCCGATGTTGGGGACTTTCACTTCAACAGTGCTCATCTAGGCGCTCCAATCACAGAAGGGTCTTGCGCAGGTCGGCCAGCACTTCGCCCAGGTAGGCGGCAAAGCGCGCGGCGCCGGCGCCGTCGATCACGCGGTGATCGTACGACAGCGACATCGGCAGCATCAGGCGCGGCTGGAAGGCCGAACCGTCCCACACCGGCTTCATCGCCGACTTGGACAGGCCCAGGATCGCCAGCTCAGGCGCGTTGATGATCGGCGTGAAGTTAGTGCCACCGATACCACCCAGCGACGAGATGGTGAAGGTCGCGCCCTGCATCGCGGTCGGCGGCAGCTTGCCGTCGCGCGCCAGGCCAGAGAGTTCACCCATTTCGGTGGCGATCTGCGAGATGGTCTTCTTGTCCGCATCCTTGACGACCGGGACCACCAGGCCGTTCGGGGTGTCGGCCGCGAAGCCGATGTTGTAGTACTGCTTGGTGATCAGGGCCGCGCCGTCTTCCGACAGCGACGCGTTAAATTGCGGGAATTTCTTGAGCGCGGCGACGCTTGCCTTGATGACGAAGGCCAGCATGGTCAGCTTGACGGCCGACTTTTGCTTGGCCAGCGCGGCGTTCGAATCGACGCGGAACTGTTCCAGGTCGGTCACGTCGGCTTCGTCGAAGTGCGTCACGTGCGGGATCATGACCCAGTTGCGATGCAGGTTCGGGCCCGAGATCTTCTTGATGCGCGACAGCGGCACGGTTTCGGTCGGGCCGAATTTCGAGAAGTCGAGCGACGGCCAGGCCAGCAGGTCCAGTCCAACGCCACTGCCACCCGATTTTGCCGGTGCGGCTGCTGGCGCGGCCATCACACCCTTGACGAAGTTCTGCACGTCTTGCTGGGTGATGCGGCCTTTCGGACCCGAACCAGGCACGCGGCCCAGGTCGACGCCCAGTTCGCGCGCGAACTTGCGGATCGATGGCGAGGCGTGGGCTTTCGAGCCGGTCACGCCTGGCGCTGCAGCTGGAGCAGCAGCGGCGGCAGGTGCTGGCGCCGCTGCTTGCGCTGGCGCGGCTGCGGGCGCTGCGGCAGGTGCAGGCGCTGCGGCAGGAGCCGCAGCGGCAGGCGCGCCGCCAGTCGCTTCCACGACCAGCACCAGCGAACCCTTGGCAACCTTGTCGCCGACCTTCACTTTCAGTTCTTTCACGACACCGGCATGGCTCGACGGGATTTCCATGCTGGCCTTGTCCGATTCGACCGTGATCAGGGACTGGTCGACCTTGATCGTGTCGCCGACCTTGACCATCAGCTCGATGACTTCGACTTCCTTGAAGTCGCCGATGTCCGGCACATTGACGTCGACCAGGCCGCCGGATGCGGCAGGAGCGGCAGCGGCTGGCGCTTCGGCAGGCTTTTCAGCCGGTTGTTCAGCGGCTGCAGGCGCGGCTGCGGGAGCAGCAGCAGGCGCTTCGGCGGCGCCGCCGGCTTCCTCGAGCAGCAGCACCAGCGAACCCATGGCGACCTTGTCGCCGACATTTACCTTGATCTCTTTGACGACGCCGGCATGGCTCGATGGAATCTCCATGCTCGCCTTGTCCGATTCGACGGTCAGCAGCGACTGGTCGACCTTGATCGTGTCGCCCGGCTTGACCATCAGTTCGATGACTTCGACTTCCTTGAAGTCGCCGATATCGGGGACTTTGACTTCCACAATGCTCATAGTGTTAGCTCCAATTTTTATTTGAGTGGCTACACGTCGTCCCCGCGCAGGCGGGGACCCAAGTTACCAAGCGCAGCTGATACTGTCATTTCCATCGCAGTGCACACAAACTTGGGTCCCCGCCTTCGCGGGGACGACGGAGCATTTACTGGGTCACCGGATTCGGCTTGTTCTGGTCGATGCCGTACTTGGCGATCGCCTGCGACACGATGGCGCGGTCGATCTTGCCTTCGTCGGCCAGCGAGCGCAGGGCAGCAACCGTGACGTAGTAGCGATTCACCTCGAAGAACTCGCGCAGCTTGACGCGCGAATCCGAGCGGCCGAAGCCGTCGGTGCCCAGCACTTTATAGGTGCGGTCCTTCGGCATGAAGGCGCGGATCTGCTCGGCGAACATGCGCATGTAGTCGGTAGTCGCGACGATCGGGCCGCTGGTGTTCTGCAGCAGCGAGGTCACGTACGGCACGCGCTGCGGCTGTTCCGGGTTGACCATGTTCCAGCGCTCGGCGTCCTGGCCATCGCGGGCCAGCAGGGTCAGCGAAGGCGCCGACCAGACGTCGGCATCGACACCCCAGTCGTTCTTGAGCAGCTGGCTTGCTGCGATCGACTCGCGCAGGATGGTGCCGCAGCCGATCAGCTGCACGCGCGGCGCTGGCTTGTCGCCGGCGATCGCAGCGCCTTCCTGGAGCAGGTACATGCCCTTCAGGATGCCCTCTTCCTGGCCCGGCTTCAGGCCTGGATGCGGGTAGTTCTCGTTCATGATGGTGATGTAGTAGAACACGTCTTCCTGTTCTTCCACCATGCGGCGCAGGCCGTCCTGGATGATGACGGCGACTTCGTGGCCGAAGGTCGGGTCATATGGCAGGCAGTTCGGCACGGTCGCGGCGATCACGTGGCTGTGGCCATCTTCGTGCTGCAGGCCTTCACCGTTCAGCGTCGTGCGACCGGCGGTGCCGCCCATCAGGAAGCCGCGCGCACGGATATCGCCGGCCAGCCAGACCAGGTCGCCCACGCGCTGCATGCCGAACATCGAGTAGAAGGTGTAGAACGGGATCATCGTGCGATTGTTCGACGAGTACGAAGTCGCCGCCGCGATCCACGAGCTCATGCCGCCCGCTTCGTTGATGCCCTCTTGCAGGATCTGGCCTGCCTTGTCTTCACGGTAGTACATCACCTGGTCGCGGTCGACCGGCTCGTACAACTGGCCCTGCTGGTTGAAGATGCCGATCTGGCGGAACAGGCCTTCCATGCCGAAGGTACGCGATTCGTCGACCAGGATCGGCACGATGCGCTGGCCGATGCTTTCGTCCTTCAAGAGGCTGGTGATCACGCGCACATAGGCCTGGGTCGACGAGATCTCGCGGCCTTCCGGGGTTGGCTCGAGCACGCCCTTGAAGCTCTCGAGCTTCGGCACCACCAGGTTTTCGTCCGATTTCTCGCGGCGCTGCGGCAGGTAGCCGCCCAGGGCCTTGCGGCGCTCGTGCAGGTACACCATCTCGGGCGCGTCGTCGGCCGGCTTGAAGAACGGGATGTCGGCCAGCTGGTCGTCCGGGATGGCGATATTGAAGCGGTCGCGCATGTCGCGGATCGCCTGGTCGTCGAGCTTCTTGGTCTGGTGGGCGGTGTTGCGCGCCTCGCCCGACTTGCCCATGCCGAAGCCCTTGACGGTCTTCACCAGCAGGACGGTCGGGGTGCCCTTGTTCTCTTGCGCGTTCTTGAACGCGGCGTAGATCTTGTGCGGGTCGTGGCCGCCGCGGGTCAGGCGCCAGATGTCGTCGTCGCTCATCTTCGACACCATCTCGAGCAGCTTTGGATGCTTGCCGAAGAAGTGCTTGCGCACGTAGGCGCCGTCCTTGGCCTTGTAGTTCTGGTATTCGCCGTCGACCGATTCCATCATCACGCGCTGCAGGATGCCGTCCTTGTCCTGGGCCAGCAGCGGATCCCACTGCGAGCCCCAGATGACCTTGACGACGTTCCAGCCGGCGCCGCGGAAGTCGGCTTCGAGTTCCTGGATGATCTTGCCGTTGCCGCGCACCGGACCGTCCAGGCGCTGCAGGTTGCAGTTGACGACCATGACCAGGTTGTCCAGCTGCTCGCGCGCGGCCATGCCGATCGCGCCCATCGATTCCGGCTCGTCCATCTCGCCGTCGCCGCAGAAGACCCAGACCTTGCGGTTGTCGGTCTTGGCGATGCCGCGTGCGTGCAGGTACTTCAGGAAGCGCGCCTGGTAGATCGCCATCAGCGGGCCCAGGCCCATCGACACGGTCGGGAACTGCCAGAAGTCCGGCATCAGTTTCGGGTGCGGGTACGAGGACAGGCCCTTGCCGTCGACTTCGCGGCGGAAGTTGAGCAGCTGTTCTTCGGTCAGGCGGCCTTCGAGGAAGGCGCGCGCGTAGATGCCGGGCGAGGAGTGGCCCTGGATGTACAGCAGGTCGCCGCCGTGGTCTTCGGTCGGGGCGTGCCAGAAGTGGTTGAAGCCGGTGCCCAGCATGTTCGCCAGCGAGGCGAAGGACGAGATGTGGCCGCCCAGGTCGCCGTCGGCGCGGTTGGCCTTGACGACCATCGCCATCGCGTTCCAGCGCATCCACGAGCGCAGGCGCTCTTCGTATTCGAGATTGCCCGGCGAATTCTGGTTCAGGTGGGCCGGGATGGTGTTCACGTAGGCGGTATTGGCCGAGAACGGAACATGGGCGCCGCGACGGCGCGCCAGGTCCACCAGGCGCTCCATCAGGTAATGGGCGCGTTCGGTCCCTTCATGTTCGATCACCGCTTCCAGCGCATCGAGCCATTCCTTGGTCTCGATCGCGTCCGGATCATTGGCGGCTTGCGCGGTCAACTGGTCGAGTTGAGCTGACATGTCATGCGTCTCCTAGAGTGGTGCGCCCCGACCCGATCCCTGCGCAGGCTGGCGGCGAGTAGTGAATTTTCAAACTAACTTTTTGATAAACCAATGGATTCTACCAGTGGATTTTGGCATTTTCAAATTACGGTATGCGATTTCACTATATGAAATCGTATGCTGCAAGTGCACATTTTTCATAGGGAAACATTGAACTTTCTATCAACGGACATCGTATACCGAAGCGCCTTTGGTCCGGCGAAAAACGGGCCATTTATAGGCTGAACGGAGGAGATTGCATGCCCGAGTCGTATAATTCTGTTTTTGCCCAGCGACGAGCCTTCACCATGCCTGCACAACTGATCGACGGAGTTCTCCTTTCCAAACAACTGCGCGAAGATATCGCCGCGCGCGCCGCCAAACTCACCGCCGCCGGCAAACAGCCCGGCTTGGCCGTGATCCTGGTCGGCGAAGACCCGGCCAGCCAGGTCTATGTGCGCAACAAGGTGAAGGCCTGCGGCGACGTCGGCTTCCATTCGGTGCTCGAGAAATACGAGGCCGACTTGTCCGAAGCGGCCCTGCTCGACCGCATTGCAGCATTGAACGTGGACCCTGCGATCCACGGCATCCTGGTGCAGATGCCGCTGCCGAAGCATATCGACCCATCGAAAGTCATCGAGGCCATCTCGACCGCCAAGGACGTCGACGGCTATTCGGTGCTGTCGGCCGGCGAGCTGATGACCGGCCTGGAAGGTTTCCGCCCCTGCACCCCGTACGGCTGCATGAAGCTGATCGAAACCACCGGCATCGACCTGCGCGGCAAACATGCCGTCGTGATCGGCCGCAGCAACACCGTTGGCAAACCAATGGGCATGTTGCTCTTGCAAGCCAACGCCACCGTGACCATATGCCATAGCGCGACCGCGGACCTGGGCTACCACACCCGCCAGGCCGACGTGATCGTGGCCGCCGTGGGCCGCCGCAATACCCTGACCGCCGACATGGTCAAGCCGGGCGCGATCGTGATCGACGTCGGCATGAACCGCGACGACGCCGGCAAGCTGTGCGGCGACGTCGACTTCGACGGCGTGAAGGAAGTAGCCGCTCACATCACCCCGGTGCCGGGTGGCGTGGGCCCGATGACGATTACCATGCTGTTGCAGAACACGGTGGAGTCGGCCGAACGCGAACTGGCCAAACAGGCTTGAACCCAGGCCCGTCGAGGCGGGCGATCGGCGGCACCACCGACTTACGAATCTCTGGAAGGAATACGATGACGCTAGATGCCAGCAATCCCCTCCTCGACTTTTCCGGCCTGCCGCGTTTCGACGCGATCAAGCCCGAACACGTCACGCCCGCCATCGAACAGCTGATCGCGGATGCGAATGCCGTGGTGGCGCAACTCGAAGCCCCGGTCGACGACGTCACCTGGGACACCCTGGCCCCGCTCGACGACGCCAGCGAACGCCTGGGCCGCGCCTGGGGCGTGGTCGGCCACCTGAACCACGTGGTGGACACGCCCGAACTGCGCGCCACCTATAACGAGAACCAGCCGAAAGTCGTGGAGTTCTCCACCGCCATCGGCCAGAACGAGGCGCTGTTCACCAAATACAAGCAGCTGCGCAACGGCCCGCACTGGGGCAATCTCAATCCTGTGCGCCAGCGCATCGTCGAAAACGCCCTGCGCGACTTCCGCCTGGGCGGCGCCGAACTGCCGGAAGATAAAAAGCCGCGCTTCGCCGAGATCCAGGAACAGCAGTCGCAGCTGTCGACGCGCTATTCGGAAAACGTGCTGGACGCGACCAACGACTACAAGCTGGTGGTCGAGAACGAAGAAGAACTGGCCGGACTGCCCGACGATGTAAAAGCAGCGGCGAAGGCCGCCGCCGAGCGCGATGGCAAGGGCGGCTGGCAGTTCACCCTGCACTTCCCGTCCTACTTCCCGGTGCTGCAATTCGCCGATAACCGCGCGCTGCGCGAAAAGATCTACCGCGCCAGCGCCACCAAGGCGTCGGATGCCGGCATCATGTTCACCGAAGTCGAGAAGTGGGACAACTCGTCCAACATCGTCAACCTGCTCAAGCTGCGCAACGAAGAGGCGCGCCTGCTCGACTACGGCAGCTTCGCCGACGTCTCGCTGGTGGCCAAGATGGCGCAGAGCCCGCAGCACGTGATCGAATTCCTCGAAGACCTGGCGCGCCGCGCGCGTCCGTATGCCGAGAAAGACCTGGCCGAGCTGCGCGAATTCGCGCGCACCGAGCTTGGCATCGATGAACTGCAATCCTGGGACGTCACCTACGCTTCCGAAAAGCTGCGCGAGAAGCGCTATGCCTTCTCGGCCCAGGAAGTAAAGGAATACTTCCCTGAACATAAGGTGGTGCAAGGCCTGTTCGGCGTGATCCGCCAGCTGTTCGAGGCCGACGTCATCCCCGAGGACGCGCCCGTGTGGCACCCGGACGTGCGCTTCTACCGCATCGAGCGCAATGGCCGGCTGGTCGGCCAGTTCTACCTCGATCCGTATGCGCGCGCCGGCAAGGCGCAGGGCGCCTGGATGAACGATGCGCGCGGCCGCCGCCTGCTCTCTGGCGGCACGGTGCAGACGCCGGTCGCCTACCTGGTCTGCAATTTCACGCCGCCGGCGATGGTGGACGGCGTGCTGCAGCCGTCGCTGTTCACGCACGACGAAGTGACCACGCTGTTCCACGAATTCGGCCACGGCCTGCACCATATGCTGACCGAAGTCGAAGAGCTTTCGGTGGCCGGCATCTCGGGCGTCGAATGGGATGCGGTGGAGCTGCCGTCGCAGTTCATGGAGAACTTCTGCTGGGAGTGGGACAAGCTGCAGCAGATGACGGCGCACTACAAGACCGGCGAGCCGCTGCCGCGCGCGCTGTACGACAAGATGCTGGCGGCGAAGAACTTCCAGTCCGGGATGCAGACCCTGCGCCAGGTCGAGTTCTCGCTGATCGACATGCACCTGCATTACGATTTCGATCCGCACAACCAGGAAGTGCAAAGCCTGGTCGACGATATCCGCCGCAACTACGCCGTCATCACGCCGCCGTCGTTCAACCGCTTCCAGCATTCGTTCAGCCATATCTTCGCGGGCGGCTATGCGGCCGGCTATTACAGCTATAAGTGGGCCGAGGTGCTGTCCGCCGACGCTTATGCCGCATTCGAAGAAGCCGTCGAAGGCGGGGCCGACCTGTTCGAGACCGGCCGCCGCTTCCATCGCGAGATCCTCGCCGTGGGCGGCTCGCGTCCCGCGCTTGAATCGTTCAAGGCCTTCCGCGGCCGCGAACCTTCGATCGACGCTCTCTTGCGCCATAGCGGCATGAATGCCTGATCATTTGGAAAACTGAGCAGGAAACTGCACCGGAGGGCGAAAGCCCTCCTCTTTTTAGTGATGCCATGACCCGGATCGACTTCCACACGAATATCCCAGATAAGCTGTCCTATGCCTGCCGGCTGGCGCGCAAGGCATATGGCTCACGCGCCAAAGTCGTGGTGCTGGCAGAAAGCACTGAGCAAGCCGAGGCATTGAATGCGGCGCTGTGGAATGTGGGGGATACCGATTTCATTCCGCACGTGCTGGCCGACGATCCGCTGGCGCCGCAAACGCCGATCGTGATTACCGATAATGAAGACGCGACGCTGCCGCACCACGATATGCTGGTAAACCTCACGCGCCGCACGCCGAACAATTTCGCGCAATTCGCGCGCGTGTTCGAAATCATTTCGACCGATGAAGACGATGCCGCCGAAGGACGCAAACGCTATGTCGCTTATAAAAAGCAATCCTATCCATTGACCCACTTCGTCGCAGGACAGACATGAACCAGGATCCCGCTTTCGATACCAGCATTCCCGTATTGACCGAGGTCGTCGCCGACTCGCCGGCGCCGGCCGCGCCAGTGGCGTCGGCTGCTCCCGCTGCTGTTGCGGCAGTCGCCATCACGACGGAAACGAGCGCCAGCGACGACGACGCGGATACCCCGGAAGCCCTGGAACGGCGGGCCGCCGACCGCTGGAGCGGCGAGCAGTGGAGCGTCATGGAACGCCGACTCACCGAACGCGTGCTGCAGCAATTGCAGGGCCGGATTGATTTCGTGCTCGAACAGCGGCTGCGCGATGGCATCGCCGAAGCGGTGGATAAAGCGATGGCGGGGTTTTCGGCCGAAATTCGTACAAGCCTGCATCAATCGCTGGACCAGGTCGTGACCCGCGCCGTTTCACAAGAAATTGCCCATCTCCAGACCCTGGGAAAATAACCCCATATGCATTAATAATTTGCCATGGGATTTGATTCGACATCACCCCGCGCACGATTGTCATTCATATTTGACGATTAAATAGTAAAATCCCTGCGCGGCACTTCGAAACGAATCGAATCACCTAATCAAGGATGAAACAAAATGGCAAACATCGATCTGTCGGGTTATAACCTCGCCGAGCTGAAGGGACTTCAATTCGATATCGAAAAGGAGATCAAAAACCGCCAGCAGCAAGACGTCAAGAAAGCGCGTGAGCAGATTCTCGAGATCGCCCAGAATATGGGAATCTCGGTGGAAGAATTGCTGGCCAAGGGCACTGGCAAAAGCAAGAAAGCGGGCAGCGGCGCCAAGGTGAATCCCCAATACCACAACCCGGCTGACAACTCCCAGACCTGGACCGGCCGCGGCCGCCAGCCGAAATGGGTAGTCGAAGCGCTGGGCAAGGGCAAGTCGCTCGACGATCTGCGTATCTGAGCCTTTTCAGATCATTCCGCGTGGGGTGGACCGGGGCGCGTAGTCGGCGCTGCCGTCCACCCCACATGCATTTAAGCATCCTCTCCTGCGTCTCGTGAAACGAACTCCCCTCATTGCCGCGCTCGTGGGCGCCGCCATCCTGGCCATCGGCACGGCCGTCTACTTTACCGATACCATCGAACAACGCCCCGGCGCCCTGGCCATCCTGACGCCGCCCATCGCGAAGACCACGCCATTCTGGCCGGCGCGCGTGAGCCTGCTGGCGGGCGACGGCCGCGACGGCGTGATCGACGGGCCGGCCAGCGCCAGCCGCTTCAGCGACCCGTACGGCGTGGCCATCGGCCCGCGCGGCGCGGTCTACGTCGCCGACGGGGGCGAAGCCAACCGCATCCGCCTGGTCCAGCCCGACGGCGCGGTCTCGACCCTGGCCGGCGGCAAGGAAGGTTTTGCCGACGGCATCGGCGCGGCGGCTGCCTTCCACACCCCGTCCGCCCTGGCGCTCGACCATGAAGGCAATCTGTACGTGGCCGACACCGGCAATCATGCGATCCGCAAGGTGGCGCCCGACGGCACGGTGACCACGGTGGCCGGCAGCGGCAGCCCCGGCTACCTGGATGGCGTGGGCCGTGCGGCCCAGTTCAACGGCCCGGTCGGCGTCGCGGTGGACGACGCCGGCATCGTCTACGTGGCCGACACCTACAACGACCGCATCCGCCGCATCGCGCCCGATGGCACGGTGACCACGCTGGCCGGGAATGGGAAACCCGGCCTGCTGGACGGCGCGCTGCTCGACGCCGGCTTCGACACCCCGAGCGCGCTGGCGGCGGGCCGCGACGGCACGCTGTACGTGGCCGACACCGGCAACCACGCGGTGCGCCGCATCAAGCCCGACGGCACGGTCGACACGCTGGCGATTCCGCTCGAGGGCGAGATCCGCCCACCGCTGCGGCGCCCGGCGGGCCTGGCGCTCACGCGCGACGGCTACCTGTACATCGCCGCCAGTTCTGGCGGCCGCATCCTGCAACTGACGCCGCAAGGCGAAATGCGCCCGCTGCAGGACGTCGACCGCCCACTCGATCCGAACGGCTTCGGCAGCGACGGCACGGTGCAACTGTACGGCCCGCGCGGCATCGCGGTCGGCCGCGACGGCACCCTGGTGGTGGCCGACGCCAGTGCCCACCGCGTGCACCGGCTGGCGCCGCCGCGCGAGGGCGAAGCGGCGCCGCGCGAGGGCGAAGCGGCGCCGGTACTGGCGCGGCCGGCGCTCGTCACGCGCACCGAACCGATGCCCTGGCCGGTCGGCCCACAAGACATGGTGCATGAAGTCGTCGGCGTGATGGGCGAGGTGCGCGGCGCCTACAACGGCGACAGCCGCCACCATTTCCACGCCGGCCTGGACGTGCGCGCCGACGTCGGCGCGAAGGTGCTGGCGGTATTCCCGTCGAAAGTGACCGACCCGCATGCCAACTGGGGTTTCAACACGCTCAGCGAAGGCCTGAGCCTGGGCCCGCTCTCGTACATCCACATGCGCGTCGGCCGCGACCCGCAGGGCCGGCCGCTCGATCCGCGCTTCCAGATCCTGCGCGACGCCAAAGGTAAAGCTGAACGCGTGCGCGTGCCGCGCGGTACCCGTTTCGCGGTGGGCGATGCGCTCGGCACCATCAATGCCATGGCCCACGTCCACCTGGATTACTACCAGGGCGGCACGGTGGTCAATCCGCTCACACTTCCCTTCACGGGCTTTACCGACACCGTCCCGCCCTACATCCAGCGCATCGCGCTGTACGACGGCGCCGGCAAGCGCATCACGGCGAAGAAGGGCCAGCCGATCCTGTTGACCCGCAGCCTGGGCGACATCCAGGTGGTGGTCAACGCCTACGACCAGGTGAACGGCAACCTGGCGCGCCGCAAGCTCGGCCTGTACAAGCTGGGCTACCAGCTGCTGGGCGCCGACGGCACGCCGCTCGCCGGCTTCGAGCAGCCGCTCATCACCCAGGTCTTCGACCGCCTGCCGCGCAACCAGGACGCCGTCAAGGCCGTCTATGCGCCGACCAGCGGCATCACGGTCTACGGCAGCAAGTCGACCCAGTTCGACTACGCGCTCAACAACCGCCTGCAGGACGGCGAGATCGAGACCGGCAGCTGGCGCATCGGCGAGCTCGCCCCCGGCCGCTACACCCTGCGCATCCACGCCGCCGACTTCGCCGGCAATCTGGCGCAGGAGGGGCGCGACCTGGCCTTCGAAGTGGAGTAGAGCGCCCATGGAACCATTGCGCCACGCCGGCATCTGAGTAGGACGGATGAAGGAGGGGGCCGTGGACAGGTACGACGTGCTCATCGCCGGCGCGGGGCCGACCGGCCTGGTGCTGGCCCTGTGACTGGCGCGCCAGGGCGTCAAGGTCGCGGTCGTCGATAAGGCGGCGCAGCCGGGCACGACCTCGCGCGCGATGGCGATCCAGGCGCGCACCCTTGAGCTGTACCGCCAGCTCGGCCTGGCCGACGAAACGGTCGCCGCCGGCAAGCGCAATATCGCCCTCAATATGTGGGTGCGCGGCAAGCGCCGCGCGCGCCTGTCGCTCCAGGACGCCGGCGAAAAGCTCACGCCCTACCCCTTCGTGCTGGTGTATCCGCAAGACCTGCACGAGCGGCTGCTGCTGCGCCATCTCGGGCAGGCCGGGGTCCAGGTCCAGCGGCCGGTCGAGCTGGTCGCCTTCGAGGACCGTAAAGACTATGTGGTGGCGCCGCCGACTTCGTGCGCACCCGCATCGCTCCCCTGTTCGCCACGGTCGCCTATGGCGTCGACGCGGTGCGCGAACTGATCTTCAAGATCGTCTCGCAGATCACGATCAGCTACCACGACAGCCCGCTCAGCACCGGCAGCGCTGGGAGCATCAAGGCCGGCGACCGGTTGCCCTGGGTCGAGGCAGATGGCGTGGACAACCACGCGCCGCTGGAGAAGATCGACTGGCAGGTGCAGGTTTATGGCGAGGCCGGCGACGGCCTGCGCGCCTGGTGCCTGCTGCACGGCATGCCCATGCGCGAATTCGCCTGGACCCTGCGCCATGAAGCAGCCGGCTTCGCACGCAACGCCCAGTATCTCGTGCGGCCGGACGGCCACATCGCGCTGTGCGATCCGGGCCGCGGGCCGGACGCCCTCGCACACTACTTCCGCGACCGCGCCTACCGGCGCTTCTGCGACTGACGGTCGATCTACCCGTCCGGCATGAAATATCATCACTTCTAGACATCAATGTCTAGATAACCTAAGCTGACCGTCACCGGGAGCCGTCCCGCCATCACAAGGACCGTCATGCTGAAGAAACTCGCCGCCACATTCGCCATCGCTTCCTGCACTGCATTCGCCCCCGCCCAAGCGGCCGACCTGCCGAACTATCCCTTCATCCACGTGAACGCCGCCGCCAACCTGCACGTGATGCCGGACGTGGGCGAGATCGATTTCGAGATCGTCAGCCTGGACCCCGACCTGGAAGCGGCCTGGAAGCTGGTCAGCGAACGGCTCGAGGCCAGCCGCGCGCTGCTCGCGCAGCATGGCGTCGCGGTCGAGGACATCTCGGTGCAGGATCTGCTGCGCCGTCCGCTCAAGCAAGGCGATACGGTACAGGCGATCGAGACCCGCGCCGCGGTCCACGCCACGGTGCGCAATCTGGAAGGGTGGACGGCGCTGATCCAGGCCCTGATGACGACGCCGAACGTCGAGTCGCTGGCGGTCGCCTTCAGCCGCAGCGACGCCGACAAGATCGAGGCCGAACTGGTGAGCCAGGCCCTGGGCGCGGCGCGCCTGAAGGCGCAGAACATCGCGCGCGGCATCGGCGCCAGGCTGGGAGCGGCGAACGGCGTGGCGCTGGCGCCGCTCAAGAACCTGTCGAACGCGATGGGACTGGCCACTGACGGGCCACGTTACAGCCCGGTGTCCACGCCGGGGGATCCGCTGCTGGTGACGGTGCAGAAGCTGGTGCAGGTCGTGGACGTGATCTATCGCATAGGTAAGTAACCTCAACGCGTCGGCGCCGGCCCATGCCCGATCTTCATGCGCAGCAGCCGGTATGGCTTGGCGCGCAAGTCCTTGCCGCCGTTGAAGCCGGCCTGGCGGTGCAGCTGGTTGGCGGTGACGTACAGGTAGCCATCCGGACCGGCGGACAGCGTATCGGGCCACAGCAGCTCGGGGCTTTGCGCAATGGTGCGCCAGCTGCCATCGGCTTCCAGGCGGCGGATCGCATTGTTCTCGTAGTCGGTCGCGTACAGGTTGCCGGCGGCATCGGTCTCCAGCCCGTCGGACGCACCCTTCTCGCCCAGGTCGCGCACGGCCCGCGCCAGCTTCTCCTCGCTGACTGCCGGATCGCGCAACAGGCGCGTGGCCACCGCATAGCCATGACGGCTAGAGAGCGGGCTGAAATACAGGGTTTCACCGTCGGGCGAGAGCGCGATGCCATCCGACGCCACCCGGAACGGCGCCGTCTTGCCATCGGCCGCACGGCTCTGCAAGACACGGCCTTCCACGCGCGGCACGAAGCGCGGATCGGCCGAGGTGGAGCGATCCCCTTGCAGGCGGCGCTGCGCCTTGTCGGTGGCCAGGTCGAGCACGATGATGGCGCCCGGCCCGCTCAGCGACGAATCGGTCACATAGGCCACGCCCTCGGCGCCTACGCGAAAATCGAAACGCACGTCGTTGACGTAGGTGCTAGGCAGGATCACCTCGGGCGGAAACACCACCGTCCTGACCACCTTGTCGGTCTTGAGGTCGACCGCCACCAGCTTGGCGCCGCCCGGCCTCGGCGCGGCGAAGCCCGGTGCGGCGGTGTCCAGGATCCACAGGCGTCCCTGGCCATCGGCGACCACGCTTTGCACGCTGATTAGGCTGCGGGCCGGATCGTCCGGGTCGGCGCGGTTGATGGCGGCGTCGGGATACGGAACCGGCCTGCCGTCGCGGATTTCCGCCACCGTATAGGGCACGTCATCGCCCCAGCGCGGGAAGTTCACGAAGATACGGTTGCCTTCAGCCACCGTGACGCCGGTGGGCATCGGGCCGTCGAAGGCGGCCACGTGTTCGAGCTGGCCGACAGTCGGGATGGGTGCGGCGGCCGTCGCCGCGTGGGCCGCGCCCGGGACGGCGATGGCGATCGCGGTAGCGGTAGCAACAACGGCGTACAAGCGCGCGAGGGTCTTTGGATGCATCATGTCATTATCCTGTCATGTATGGGTGGGCTGGACGGTTCATCGGCGTATGATCGATTTGTCCAGCTCGTTGTCGGGAGAAGCATAGGATTTCTCGTGGCAGCGAAACAGCCAGCGGAGTGGGTAGCACTTTCACGCCTGCAGTGAAAATCGACACAGGCCTCTTTGCGATCCACCTTGCCGCTGCGCTTGTCTACCGTGAAAGGAACCAGCATGAGTAAGCAACAGAAAGAAAAACTGGCGCCGCAAGGCAAAGACGTGGCCATCGCGCCGACCGAACAGCAAGTCCCGCAGCAGGCCGCAGCGGTGGCGCCACCCGAACCCCAGCAGGATCAACCTTTGCCGAAGGAAGAACCGATCCGCCCGGTCAAGGCCGAACCGGTGCGCCTGCGCGGGCGCATGACGCTGGAAGACGCCTTCCAGTCCATCGGCCTCAATTGCGTCCAGCAGATCGAAGCGAACCTGCCGGGCGTGGGCAAGCAAAACGTCGAAAGCCTGCACCAGATGCGGGTCGGCCTGCGCCGCCTGCGCGCGCTGCTTGCCATGTTCGAGGACCTGGCCGCGCCGCCGGTCGCCCTGCACGCCGACATCGAATGGCTATCCGGCGAACTGGGACCGGCGCGCGACTGGGACGTGCTGGCCGACTCCACCCTCGACCGGGTCCAGGGCTTCGACTCGACGGCGCTGCGCCAGGCCGCGCACGAACGGGCGAACGCGCACCACGCGCACATCCTGAATGTGCTGCGCGAGCCGCGCTACGTCGAGCTGATGACGCAGCTGAACGAATGGCTCGGCGAACGCCGCTGGCGTCCCGAGGCCACGCTGGACAAGGATTCGCCCCTGGCCGAGCGCGCCGCAAGGGCCGCCCTGCCCTTGCTGCGCAAGGCCGAGAAGCGCCTGGCCAAACGCATCGATGGCCTGGACGACGGCGACGCGCCGGGCCGCCACCGGGTGCGCATCGCCGCCAAGAAGGCGCGCTACGCGGCCGAATTCTTCCGCGACCTGCTGCCGGCGCGCCGCGTCAAGCGCTATGTCGGCCACCTGGAAAAGCTGCAGGACCGCCTTGGCCTCCTGAACGACATGGCGGTGGCCGACCACCTGCTCGAGGAACTCAAGGGCGGCAGCAGCCAGGTCGCCAAGCAGGCCGCCTACGTGCGCGGCTACATGGCCGCCAGCAGCGAGGCCGACGCCCAGGGCCTGGCGAAGACGCTGGCGGACGTCGCCAAGCGCCGCATCACGCGCTGATCCTGCCCCGCGGCGGCGCGCCAGGCGGCCGCCGCCGCACCACCTTCCGGCGCCGCCGCACCGCCCGGGTGCGGCCCGCGGCGGCCCTGTATTTATCGCTTTCCGAAGCCTGGTATTTGCGGTAACGTTGCTCTGCAATTTCAGATCTGCCACGTCCACCACCCTACTTCGGAGCCCGTCCATGCGGTTCATCAGCAAGCCCATCGCGTTCGCCATTGCCCTGACCGCCGCCTCCGGCGCCGGCGCCCAGCAGATCGTCAAGATCGGCCATGTGGGACCGGTCTCCGGCCCCAATTCCCACCTCGGCAAGGACAACGAAAATGCGGCGCGCATGGCGATCGATGAACTCAACGCCAAGGGCTTCACGATCAACGGCCAGAAGGTCACCCTGCAGCTGCTGGCCGAGGACGACGCCAGCGATCCGAAGCAAGGCACGGCGGTGGCGCAGAAACTGGTCGACGCCAAGGTCAACGGCGTGGTCGGCCACCTGAACTCCGGCACCAGCGTGCCGGCCTCGCGCATCTATCACAACGCCGGCCTGGTGCAGGTGTCGCCGGCCACCACCGCGACCCAGTTCACCAAACAGAAATTCCCGGGCGTGTTCCGCGTGGTCGCCAACGACGCCAAGCTGGGCGGCACCCTCGGCAAGTATGCGGTCGAGACGCTCAAGGTCAAGAACATCGCCGTCATCGACGACCGCACCACCTACGGCCAGGGCGTGGCCGCCGAATTCGCGAAGGCCGCCAAGGGGCCGGGCGTGCGCATCGTCGACAAGCAGTTCACCAGCGCCACTGCCACCGACTTCACCGCCATCCTCACCGCCATCCGCGCCAAGAAGCCCGACCTGGTCTTCTTCGGCGGCATGGACGCGGTAGCCGGCCCGATGCTCAAGCAGATGAAGGCGCTCGGCATCAATGCCCGCTTCATGGGCGGCGACGGCATGTGCACCACGGCGCTGGGCCGCCTGGCCGGCGACGCGGTCGGCGAAGACAAGGTCGTGTGCGCCGAAGCGGGCGGCGTGAAAGGCGCGCAAGAGCAGGTGATGACCGACTTCCGCAATCGCTTCAAGCAAAAGACAGGGCTCGAGGTGCAGCTGTATGCGCCGTATGTGTATGACTCGGTGATGGTGATGGCGGCGGCAATGCAGAAGGCGAAATCGGCCGAGCCGGCGAAGTACCTGCCCGAGCTCAAGAAGATCAAGTACGAGGGCGTGACCGGCACCATCCAGTTCGATCCGTCGGGCGACATCCTCGATGGGGCGCTGACGCTGTACACCTACAAGGGCGGCAAGCGCACGCGGATGGACGTGATCCGCTGATCGTCACGCCGCCACACTTTCGTGGAGAAGACCGATGGGCATCCTGGCCGCACCGCAGCAACTGGTCCGACAATCTTCCACGCATGGCGGCGGCGACATCGCGGCGCGCCTGCGCGCCTGGCATGACGAGGCCACGTCGCTGTGCTTCGTCTATGCCAGGTCGCTCGGCGGCCTGGTGCAGTCGGGCCGCGGACGCATCGCCATGCTCAACGAGATGGCGCTGACGATCGACGCGGGCGGCTCGACCCTGCTGGTGATGCTGGCCGGCGCCGCCTACGACGACGCGCCGCAGATTTTCTTCACGCCCGACCTGGCCAGCCATTTCCAGGTGGCCGGGATCGGCATCAGCCTGGGCAACCACGACTGGCTGTTCTTCTCGCCCGACGAGGTGCCGCCGACGGCCTTGCCCGCGATAGACACTTAGCCCTCGCCAGACACCCGCGCCACACTGCCGCAGTCGCTACCCAGCCATTTACCCGTGCCGCTGGTTTTCTGGGTCACCATCATACCGTTCGGACCGGCCACGGTGGCAGTCGAGTCGAAGGTATAGGCCGTCTCGCTCGGGGTCTTCACGATGGCATCGATTTTCATTTGCGGCTGGGTGCACTGCATGCTGACATTCATGCCGCCCGCGGCGGGGGTCGCATTCCTGGTGCAGCCATCAGGACCTTTTTTACCAAATACGTCGAACTTCGCGATGTCCTCTTTCGTGATGCACTGCTTGGTGCGCAGTCCATCGTCCGTGAATTCCGTGCCACTAGCGCCCAGCCTTTTCTGTATCTCCGCGCGCTGAGCCGGCGACATCGAGGCCATCTGATTCTTCATCAGCGCGGCGATGCCCGCCATCTGATTGCCCCCTCCCTGGCCAGGCAGGGTCATGTCGATCTGCCACAGCCCAGGCTTGATATTGACTTGCTGCGCAAACGCATTCGTTGCGCACAAGGTGGCGATACTAACTGCGATGCGTGCGGTTCGAATCATGCTCATAGTCGCTCCTGGTGGTTGGCCCCCAGTGTAGCCGACCTGACTCTACAGCCGCGCACGCAGACGCGCCCCTTTCGCGCCCAATCCCATTAGGGTCAGATACCGTCTTGGATTGCAAGATTTTTGTGAAGATAATTGGCGTCAAATGGCTTGCCGGTTCGAATGACGCCATAGATCAGGTGCGCCAGCTTGTGTGTAACGGCGCTGATCACCGCTCGCTTGGCCATGCCGTTCGCTAGAAGGCGTTCGGCAAATTGACGAAGGATAGGGTTGTGGCGGCGTGCGACCATGCTCGGCATGAA
>NZ_VPFD01000034.1 GCF_008014745.1 Massilia arenae | reverse complement strand
CATCACTCCGCCCGACCGCTTCGTCGCCATCATAGACCAGCTCCGCTGCGGTACCTTCAATATACGAGAGTCGAATTGTTTGACAACTTTGCGAAATGCAAAGGGGCTTTGTTTTTGTTCCACGAGCCTCGCTGCATTTTGCTTTCAAGATAATTAGGGTCAGAGTCGAATTAGTGGCAATTTCGAGAAATTGCTCAATAAATCGACTCTGACCCTAATTAATTTTTGAGTGTTTTTTCGCTGTCGAGAAATGATTCAGCGATGAACAATATGCTCTCGAAAAAACTGACCGAAAAACGTGCCTGAGAGCAGTTGAGACTCCTGTTTTTGTTGCAAAACGCTTTAGGGTCAGAGTCGAATTATCGAGCAACTTTAAAAGTTGTCAAACAATTCGACTCTGACCCTAATTGTCTTTTCTGAAAGCTGTAACAGAGAAATTGTGGTCAGAGAAGATCGGCGAGCGGGAATGGGAAATTGCTCGATAATTCTACTCTGACCCTAATTGGGTGGGCTTTAGGTGCGCAGGAGGAGGGTGGTGGTCAGCAGGGCGGCGGGGATGCCGATCCAGGCGCTTTGCATCACCCGGCGCGGGTGGTATTGCAGGAGCAGGGTGACGGTCCAGGCGGCGAGCGAGAGGATGCCGCACCAGAGCACCGGGCCGAGGTGCCAGCCGCTGGCGCCGATGCAGGCCATGAACGAAAGCAGCAGGCCGATCCAGCCCAGGGCGCGCAGCCGCAGGCGGGTGGCGGCGGGGGCTTCCTTGCCGCGGCCGTGGATGTCGGCGTAGTGGCGGTCCATCGTGATGCTGGTCGCGGCGAAGCCGCTGAAGGCGAGGGCGGCGCCGCTCAGGATCAATGCACTCATGCGGCCTCCAGTGGCGTGGTTTGCGCCGGATTCGCCGGCTGCCGGGCGGCAGCCTGTTTTTTTGCCTTGCGGCCCAGCCACCAGGCGGCCCAGCCGAGCAGCAGGCCAAGCAGCAGGACCACGATGTCGAAGCCGGCCACCGCGCGCAGGGCCGGACCGCCAAACAGGCTCACGCCCAGGTGGGTGTCGGTCGTGAGCGCGTTCAGCACCGGGATTCCGGCCAGCAGGACCGCTCCCAGCGTCAGCTGGAAGCGCCACATCGCGCGCGTCGGGCGGATCTGGGCCAGCAGCGCGGCCAGGCCCCAGGCGATGAAGAAGCAGTTGGCCTCGAGGTTCGTGCGCTGCGCGATCTCGACCGGCAGCAGGCGGTTGGCCCAGAAGTAGACGGCGAAGGCGATCGGCAGGCCGGCGATGGCGCCGATGTTCAGGGCATCCACCAGGCGCACCCCGAAGCCGACCTTGCCGCCTTGCGCGATCGCCTTGGCGTATTTCTGGCGCTCCTTCACGCCCCACAGCAGGGCGCCGGTGGCGACCATCGCGGTGCCGGCCAGACCGCATACGAAGAACAGCGCGCGCAGCAGCGGGTCGGCGAAGTGGGCCACGTGCAGGCCGTAGATCGCGGCGCGCGCGTCCAGCGTCGTGCTCATCGGCTTGGCGCCGGACAGCAGCGCACCGCTGGCGCCGTCGAAGGTCATGGTCGGCTCGATGTTCGATAACTGCTGGCCCGACGGGCGATGCAGCTCGATCCGGGCATTGGCGTCGTTCGGGTTGGTCACCACCACGCGCGTCGGCGCCTGGCCCCAGGCGCGTTCGGCCTGCAGCAGCATCGGGGCGATGTCGGCCAGCGGCGCGAATTCCCTGGCCGGCTTCACCCGCTCGGCATTCGGGAACACGTCCGCGAACAT
The DNA here is from genome assembly GCF_008014745.1 of Massilia arenae. Lineage (GTDB taxonomy): Bacteria > Pseudomonadota > Gammaproteobacteria > Burkholderiales > Burkholderiaceae_D > Telluria > Telluria arenae. The sequence continues at coordinate 48,938 of NZ_VPFD01000034.1, read as the reverse complement.
CGCGTTCTGCTCAGTGCCGTACAGCGCCTTGGTGGGCGAGGGCATGTACATGAACATCAGTGTGACCAGGCCGGTATAGGTGATCATCAGGTGGAACGGCAGCGCCAGCACCGCTGTGGCGTTGTGCGCGTCCAGCCACGAGCGCTGGCCCTTCTTCGGACGGAAGGTGAAGAAATCCTTGAAGATGCGCTTGTGCGTGATCACGCCGCTCACGATCGCCACCAGCATGAACATGGCGGCGATGCCGACGATCCAGCGGCCCCAGATCGCCGACATGTAGTACAGGTCGAAGTGCAGGCGGTACAGGAACTCGCCGCCGCGGGTGTCGCGCGGCGCGGCGGTATGCTCGCCGGTCATCGGATCGAGCGTGAAGTTCTGGGTGCGGAAGGCCGCGCGCCGCTCTTCGCGGGTCATGCCCTTCTTCGGCGGATTGGTCCAGCTGGCGTAGATCAGCGGATTGCGCTCGTGCGGCAGGTCGAGGAACCAGGCATTGGCCTTCGGCGCGCGTTGCTGCAGCTCGCGCACCGCGAGCGCAGCCGATTCGGCCGGCGTCACCCGCGACGGCGCATCGGCCGCCTTGTGCAGCTCGGGCTTCATCCAGAACGTGATCTCGTGCTTGTAGTAGGCGGCGGTGCCGCCCATGAACACCAGCAGCAGCAACCAGCACACCAGCAGGCCCGACCAGGTGTGCACCCAGGCCATCGATTGGCGCAAGCCTTCTTTCATGACGCCCTCCCGGCGATCCACAGCACAGCGCCCAATACGCTGCTGCTTGCGACCACGCCGACCCAGGCGCGCAGCGCGCTGTCGGTGGCGAACACCCACAGGATCACGCAGGTATAGACCACGAAGGAGAGCAGGGTCGCGATGGTGACGGCGTCGGCGCGCGGCAGCGGCAGCGCGATGGCGATCAGGGCGCTGGCGATCGACGTCAGCACATAGCCGCCGGCGATGGCCGCGACCGCGCGCGCGGCCACGCCGCCGCGGTAGCGCCAGGTGAGGGTAGTCATGAGGCTGGGGCCTTTCTATCTAAAACGAACGGCGATCAGTGCTCGGCGCCCGGCGCCAGTGCAGGACCCGCGGCCAGGGCCGCGATGCCTTTCGGCTGCACCACGGTCAGCGACGACGTATGGCTGGCGCTGGCGTACTGCACGCCGGCGCGCTCGCCGTCGGTCTTGTCGGTATGGGCGGTTTCGAGCACATAAGTGCCTTTCCACGGCAGGTCGAACTTCACCGCGCCGTTCGCGTCGGCCAGCGCTTCCTTCGACCAGCCGCTCGGCACGGTGATCGCCACCTTGGCCTTCGGCAGCGGCTGGCCTTTATAAAACACCTTGAATTCGCCGGCCGTGCCGGTCGGGACGATGTCTAGCGCCAGCTTCGGCTGCTGGGCGGCGAAGCTGGTCGCCAGGCGCGCGGCCGGGATCCAGATGTGTTGGCTGGTTGTGCCGTCCTTGGTGGTTTCCCAGCCCGGATAGGCATTGTCTTCGGCCACGATCGCGTCGCCCGCCGCCAGGCTGGCGCCGCCCACCACATAGCCTTTGGCGGTCTTTTCCAGCGTGAGCGCGGTCTCTCCGGAAGCCTTGAGCAGGGTCGCGCGCGGCGCGACGAACTTGTCCAGCAGGCCGGGCGTGGTCTCGCGCTGGTTCAGGCCGAACTCGCCGAACTGCAGCTTCACGGTCTTGCCATCCTGCTCCAGCCAGACGTGGTGCGCCTGGGCGGCAGGTGCGATTGCAGCAAGGGCGAGGAGCGAGGAGAGCAGCAGTTTCTTCATGGTCTTTATTCTCTTTATGAGGTGTGGTCGCGTCGGATGATGCCAGTCGTTTTTGCCAAATAAAGCATGTCTCTTTTGGCAGAAGCGGAAAATATGTGCGTTGCGTCAACTATTCAACACGAATTATAATGCGAATCATTCTCATTATCAAAACACTTTCAAGGAGTGATCATGTTGCGCCCAGTGCCATCCGTTGTATCCGATCCAACGCCCGTCGCCCGTCTCGTGCGCCAGGCCACCGCACTGTGCGCAAGCGCCGCCTTGCTGTCCCCGCTGGCCACCATGGCCGCTGCCCCTGCCGCTCCCGATGCGCCGGAAGAGATCGCCACTGACGCGATCCCCACCGTCAACATCACCGGCAGGCACGACGCCACCACCGAAAAGAGCAAGTCGTTCACCACCCGCTCCTCGACCCTGTTCAAGGGCGAGCAAGATATCCGCGACACGCCGCAGCCGGTCACCGTCATCACCCGCCAGCTGATGGAAGAGCGCAATATGCTCGACCTGACCGACGTGCTGACCAATACCGCCGGCATCACGGTCGACTACACCGACAGCGAGCGCATCGCCTACAACTCGCGCGGCTTCCGCGTCGATGCCATGCAGATCGATGGGCTCAGCTACAAGCAGTCCGGCGCCTACTTCATCCAGCCAGACACGGCCGTCCTGGACCGGGTCGAACTGCTGCGCGGCGCCTCGGGCATGCTGCGCGGTTCCGGCAGCCCTTCCGCCACCGTGAATATGGTGCGCAAGCTGCCGACGGCCGCCTTCCAGGCATCAAGCGGCCTGACGGTCGGCTCGTGGGACCGCCGCCGGGTCGAGATGGACGTGTCGACCCCGCTCAATGAGAGCGGTTCGGTACGGGGCCGGGTGGTGGCGGTGAAGGACAAGAAGGACTTGTTCCAGGATGGGCGCGAAGAAGACCGTGAAGCGCTGTACGGCGTGGTCCAGGCCGACCTGACGCCACGCACCACGGTCACCGCCTGGCTGCAGCACACCGACCTCGATGCCACCGGCGCCTGGGGCGGTTTGCCGGGCAACTTCGACGGTTCCTCGCTGAACCTGCCGATCGACACCTTCCTGGGCGCCAGCTGGAACCGCTGGAACCGCTACAACGACCAGGCCCAGATCGGCATCGAACACCGCTTCGATAATGGCTGGAGCGTGCGCGCGAACGCCGGTTATCTCGGGATGCGCCTCAAGACCAATGGCTTCAAGCAGACGTATATCGCGCGCACCAGCACCACCAATCCCTACCTGATGGACATGACGACGTCTCAGTACACCGGCGACGACAGCCGCCAGCAGGCGCTGAGCCTCGTCGCCAATGGCCCGTTCACGCTGTTCGGACGCAAGCACACGCTGGTGGTGGGCGCCGAGCGCGTGTATGACCGGACGATCGCCACCTACGGCGCGGGCACCCTGTTCAAGCAGACCATCGACATCCGCACCTTCGATCCGTATTCGACCTATCCGGAGCGCGAGGTGACGACGATGCCGGCCGGCGGCGCCGCACCGACCGTGACCACCAATAACGGCGCCTACGCCACGGCGCGCTTTTCGCTGGCAGACCCGCTGGCCGTCCTGCTCGGCGCCCGCCTGAGCTGGTACGAAACCGAGCGGCGCACCAATGGCAGCGGTTTCAAGGTCACGCGCGAAGCCACGCCCTATGTCGGCATCGTGTACGACTTGTCGAACGAGATCAGCGCCTACGCCAGCTATACCGAGATCTTCGAGCCGCAGGAGGCGCGCGGCGCCGACGGCAACCTGCTCGAACCGGTCATCGGCGAGGACATCGAGCTCGGCCTGAAAGGGGAGTTCTTCGGCGGCCGCCTGAACGCCTCGATGGGCTTGTTCCAGGTCGAAAACGTCGGCCGCGCGATCGAGGACACGTCGTCGGTCAATCCCTGTCCGCCGACCAACCTGACCGGCTTCTGCCGCATCGCCGGCGGCAAGGAGCGCAGCGAAGGCCTGGAAGCGGAAGTGTCGGGCGAAGTATTGCCTGGCTGGCAGCTGATGGCTGGCTATACCAACACCCGTACCAAATACGTGAGCGGTACCGCCGCCAACACCGGCCAGCCGCTGCGCACCATCGATCCAAAACACCAGCTGCGCCTGTTCACCAGCTATAGCCCGAACCGCTCGGGCCCGGGCTGGACCGTCGGCGGCGGGGTGAACATGCAGAGCGATTCCTATGTGCGCGGCGCCGGCCTGACCGCGACCCAGGGTGGCTACGGCGTCGCCAACGCCATGCTCGCCTGGCGCTTCAGCGACAAGCTGTTGGTGCAGGCCAATGTGAACAATCTGTTCGACAAGGTCTACTACAAGAAATTCGGTCCGACCGGTCTGGCCTGGTACTACGGCGATCCACGCAGTGTGTCGCTGAGCCTGCGCGGCAGCCTGTAATCGCTGTTGCCGGTCCGCCGCCGCGGCGGACCTTGCGTCGAGGGGAACGAGCCGGGGTACAATCCCAGCCTCGTTCCTTTCGGCACAATCCATGCTCTCTCGTCGTACCTCCCTCGCGGCCTGCGCCGCACTGCTCTTGAGCGCCTGCGGCAGCACGCCGGTCCAGACGCCGGTCCCGGTCGCTCCGGTCGTCGTCCCTCCGGCGGCCGCGCCCCTGCCGCCCAAGAAGATCCGCATCGGCCTGGCCCTCGGCGGCGGCGCCGCGCGCGGCTTCGCCCATATCGGCGTGATCAAGGCCCTCGAGGCCCAGGGCATCTATCCGGAGATCGTGGTCGGCACCAGCGCCGGCTCGGTGGTCGGCTCGCTGTATGCATCGGGCCTGAACGGCTTCGCCCTGCAAAAGACGGCCCTCGCCATGGACGAGGCGACGATCTCGGACTGGGCCATGCCGTGGCTCAGCAAATCCAGTGGCCTGCTCAAGGGCGAGGCGCTGCAGAACTATGTGAACAAGGCGATCGGCAATGTGCCGATGGAAAAGCTGAAGTTGCGCTTCGGCGCCGTGGCCACCGACCTCAAGAGCGGCCAGCCGATCCTGTTCAACCGCGGCAATACCGGGATGGCGGTGCGCGCGTCGTCGGCCGTGCCGAGCGTGTTCCAGCCCGTAAAAATCGGCAACAAGGAATACGTCGATGGCGGCCTGGTGGCGCCGGTGCCGGTGCGCTTCGTGCGCGAGATGGGCGCCGATTTCATTATCGCCGTCAATATCTCGAGCGCGACCGAAGGCGCGGCCACGGCCAGCTCGCTCGACGTGCTGATGCAGACCTTCAGCATCATGGGCCAGCGCCTGAATCATTTCGAACTGAAGGACGCCGACATCGTGATCACGCCGGCGCTCGGCAATATGGGGTCGAGCGATTTCGGCGGACGCAATCTCGCCATCCTGGCTGGCGAGCAGGCCGCTGCCGCCGTCATGCCGCAAATCAAAGCCAAGCTCAAGCTCCGACAGCAAATTCCATAAGAAAGGCCATACCGTGAACACCAAACCCTACCTGACCCTGGCGGACGTGAAGAAGATCGGCGCCGCCGCCGAAGCCGAGGCCGTACAAAACGGCTGGAACGTCTCGATCGCCATCGTCGACGACGGCGGCCACCTGCTGTGGCAGCAGCGCCTGGACGGCGCGCCGCCGGTCTCGTCGTATATCGCGCCCGCCAAGGCCAATACCGCCGCCCTCGGCCGCCGCGAATCGAAGCTCTACGAAGACGTGATCAATGGCGGCCGCATGTCCTTCCTGAGTGCGCCGAAGCTGGAAGGCATGCTTGAAGGCGGCGTGCCGGTGATCGTCGACGGCCATGTGATCGGCGCCGTCGGCGTTTCGGGCGTCAAGTCGGAACAGGATGTGCAGATCGCGCGGGCAGGTATTGCTGCACTGAGCGCTGCCTGAGCGCCATCTAAGGACGAGTTGCGGGCGCCATATTGCACCCGCAACATAAGTTTCAGCAGGGCAGGGAAGATGGCAGGGCGTGTCATCTTCCGTAAATTTGGTATCGGGTATGTGGCAGCGCCGCATTGCCGAACATCAGAGTTCGCGCTATAATTCGGAAGTTTATCTAATTCAAACTTAGCCGTAGCGCATACCCACCATCCCTCATTCAACATGACCTCCAACACCGGGCGGCTTCACTGCGTCCAGGACAGTTGGATGTCGGTCTGACGTGGCGAAGCTACGGCAACTTTTTCGGGAGTTGCCCTTGCCGCCATTTTTTTCTGGCCCCTCCGTTCCAGCCATCCTGGCACTTGCTGACGGGACCATCTTCAAAGGATATTCCATTGGTGCCGTCGGTCATACGACCGGCGAAGTGGTGTTCAACACCGCGATCACCGGCTACCAGGAAATCCTGACCGATCCGAGCTATTCGCGCCAGATCGTTACCCTGACCTATCCGCACATCGGCAACTACGGCGTGAACAGCGCCGACGTCGAAGCGAGCAAGGTGCACGCCGCCGGCCTGATCATCCGTGACCTGCCGCTGCTGGCCTCGAACTTCCGTTCGACCCAATCGCTGGGCGACTATCTCAAGCAAGAGAACGTGGTTGCCATCGCCGGCATCGATACCCGCAAGCTGACCCGCATCCTGCGCGAAAAAGGCGCCCAGGCCGGCGCGATCCTGACCGCCGCCCAAGGCGCCGAGCCGTCGCCAGCCCAGGCGCTGGAACTGGCGCGCTCGTTCCCAGGCCTGGCCGGCATGGACCTGGCCAAGGTCGTGTCCGTCACTGAGCCGTACGAGTTCACCGAAACCGAGTGGAAACTGGGTCAAGGCTTCGGCAAGCAGACCAACCCCAAATACCACGTGGTCGCCTTCGACTACGGCGTCAAGCGCAACATCCTGCGCATGCTGGCCGAACGCGGCTGCAAGGTGACCGTGCTGCCGGCGCAATCGACCGCCGCCGACGCGCTGGCGCTCAATCCGGACGGTATCTTCCTGGCCAACGGCCCGGGCGATCCGGAGCCATGCGACTACGCCATTGCGGCCTCGCGCGAGCTGATCGAAAAAGGCATCCCGACCTTCGGCATCTGCCTCGGTCACCAGATCATGGCGCTGGCATCCGGCGCCAAGACCATGAAGATGAAGTTCGGCCACCATGGCGCCAACCACCCGGTGCAGGACCTGGACAGCAAGAAGGTCTTGATCACCTCGCAGAACCACGGCTTCGCGGTCGACCCGGAAACGCTGCCGGCCAACTGCCGCGTGACCCACGTCTCGCTGTTCGACGGCTCGCTGCAGGGCTTCGCCCGCACGGACAAGCCGGCGTTCTGCTTCCAGGGTCACCCGGAAGCCTCGCCCGGTCCGACCGACGTCGCCTACCTGTTTGACCGCTTCATCGGCCTGATGCAAGCAGCGGAGAAAAAATAATATGCCAAAACGTAGTGATATCAAAAGCATCCTGATCATCGGCGCCGGTCCGATCGTGATCGGCCAGGCAGTCGAATTCGACTACTCCGGCGCCCAGGCCTGCAAGGCCTTGCGCGAAGAAGGCTACAAGGTCATCCTGGTCAATTCGAACCCGGCGACCATCATGACCGACCCGGAAACGGCGGACGTGACCTATATCGAGCCGATCACCTGGAAGGTCGTCGAGCGCATCATCGAGAAAGAGCGTCCTGACGCGATCCTGCCGACCATGGGCGGCCAGACCGCGCTGAACTGCGCGCTCGACCTGCACCGCCACGGCGTGCTCGATAAATACAAGGTCGAGCTGATCGGCGCGACCCCGGAAGCCATCGACAAAGCCGAAGACCGTTCGAAGTTCAAGGACGCGATGACCAAGATCGGCCTGGGTTCGGCGCGTTCGGGCGTGGCCCACTCGATGGACGAAGCCTGGACCGTGCAGCGCGAGCTGGGCTTCCCGACCATCATCCGTCCTTCGTTCACGATGGGCGGCAGCGGCGGCGGCATCGCCTACAACGAAGAAGAATTCGAAGCGATCTGCAAGCGCGGCCTGGAAGCATCGCCGACCAATGAGCTGCTGATCGAAGAGTCGCTGCTCGGCTGGAAAGAGTATGAGATGGAAGTCGTTCGCGACAAGAACGACAACTGCATCATCATCTGCTCGATCGAGAACCTGGATCCGATGGGCGTGCACACCGGCGACTCGATCACCGTGGCGCCGGCGCAGACCCTGACCGACAAGGAATACCAGATCATGCGTAACGCGTCGATCGACGTGCTGCGCGAGATCGGCGTCGACACCGGCGGTTCGAACGTGCAGTTCTCGATCAACCCGAAAGACGGCCGCATGATCGTCATCGAGATGAACCCGCGCGTGTCGCGTTCGTCGGCGCTGGCCTCGAAGGCCACCGGCTTCCCGATCGCCAAGGTCGCAGCGAAGCTGGCCGTCGGTTTCACGCTGGATGAGCTGCGCAACGAGATCACCGGCGGCGCGACCCCGGCTTCGTTCGAGCCGTCGATCGACTACGTCGTCACCAAGATCCCGCGCTTCACGTTCGAGAAATTCCCGACCGCCGACAAGCACCTGACCACGCAGATGAAATCGGTCGGTGAAGTCATGGCGATGGGCCGCACCTTCCAGGAATCGTTCCAGAAAGCCCTGCGCGGCCTGGAAGTCGGCGTCGACGGCCTGAACGAAAAGACCCGCGACCGCGAAAAGATCGAAGAAGAGCTGGGCGAACCTGGCCCGGACCGCATCTGGTATGTGGGCGACGCTTTCGCCCAGGGCTTCACCCTGGAAGAAGTGCACAACCTGACCAAGATCGATCCGTGGTTCCTGGTGCAGATCAAGGAGATCGTGGACATCGAGCTGTGGCTCGAGACCCAGACCCTGGAGTCGCTGGACAAGCCGCTGCTGTACAAGCTCAAGCAAAAAGGTTTCGCCGACCGCCGCCTGGCCTTCCTGCTGAAGGTCGAGCCGATGGCCGTGCGCGCCCGCCGCCACGAGCTGAACATCCGTCCCGTGTACAAGCGCGTCGACACCTGCGCCGCCGAGTTCGCGACCGACACCGCGTACATGTACTCGACCTATGACGAAGAGTGCGAATCGAACCCGACCGACAAGAAGAAGATCATGGTGCTGGGCGGTGGCCCGAACCGTATCGGCCAGGGCATCGAGTTCGACTACTGCTGCGTGCACGCGGCCCTCGCCATGCGCGAAGACGGCTACGAGACCATCATGGTCAACTGCAATCCAGAGACCGTGTCGACCGACTACGATACCTCGGACCGCCTGTACTTCGAATCGCTGACCCTGGAAGACGTGCTCGAGATCGTGGAGCTGGAAAAACCGGTCGGCGTGATCGTGCAGTACGGCGGCCAGACTCCATTGAAGCTGGCGCTGGACCTGGAAGCGAACGGCGTGCCGATCATCGGCACCTCTCCGGACATGATCGACGCCGCCGAAGACCGCGAGCGTTTCCAGCAGCTGCTGCAGAAGCTGGATCTGCGCCAGCCGCCGAACCGCACCGCGCGCACCGAAGCCGACGCCCTGGCGCTGGCCGAAGAGATCGGCTACCCGCTGGTGGTGCGTCCTTCCTACGTGCTGGGCGGCCGCGCGATGGAAATCGTCCACGAGCAGCGCGACCTGGAGCGCTATATGCGCGAAGCGGTCAAGGTCTCTCACGATTCGCCAGTGCTGCTGGATCGCTTCCTGAACGACGCGATCGAAGTCGACGTCGACTGCATCTCGGACGGCGAAGCCACTTTCATCGGCGGCGTGATGGAACACATCGAACAGGCCGGCGTGCACTCGGGTGACTCGGCCTGCTCGCTGCCGCCGTACTCGCTGTCCCAAAGCACCATCGATGAACTGAAGCGCCAGACCTCGCTGATGGCCAAGGCCCTGAACGTGGTCGGCCTGATGAACGTCCAGTTCGCGATCAAGCAGTCGGAAGAGAACGGCCAGACCGTCGATACCGTCTATGTGCTGGAAGTGAACCCACGCGCCTCGCGTACCGTGCCGTTCGTTTCGAAGGCGACCGGCCTGCAGCTGGCCAAGATCGCCGCGCGCTGCATGGTCGGCCAGACCCTGGCGCAGCAGGGCATCACCAAAGAGGTGATCCCGCCGTTCTACAGCGTCAAGGAAGTCGTGTTCCCGTTCGTGAAATTCCCTGGCGTCGATACCATCCTGGGACCAGAGATGAAATCGACCGGCGAAGTCATGGGCGTGGGCACCACCTTCGGTGAAGCCTTCGTCAAGTCGCAGCTGGCGGCCGGCATCAAGCTGCCGAAGTCGGGCACGGTGTTCCTGTCGGTGAAGTCGTCCGACAAGCCGCGCACCGTGGCCGTGGCGCGCGACCTGGTGGCGCTGGGCTTCGACCTGGTGGCGACCAAGGGTACCGCGGCCGTGATCGCTGCCGCCGGCATTCCGGTGCGTTCGGTGAACAAGGTGCTGGAAGGCCGTCCGCATGTGGTCGACATGATCAAGAACCGCGAGATCGTGATGGTCGTGAACACGGTCGAGGAAAAGCGCAGCGCGATCAACGATTCGCGCGCGATCCGTACCTCGGCGCTGGCGGCGCACGTGGTGACCTATACCACGATCTTCGGCGCCGAAGCGGCGATCGAGGGCATGCGTCACATCGACGAACTGCGCGTGTACGATTTACAAGGCCTGCATAAAACCTTACACTAAGCACACGCAGTACCCGTAGGACAGCTTAGTACACAAGTGAACCACAGAGCTCGCGCGGCCTTGGCGCCGCGCGCCTCTGTGGTTTTCGCTTTGAGACGCTACGGGTGTCCCGTACAACACAAACAGCAGAGAACCATGAACACACCACTGACCAAATTCGGCGCAGAACTCCTGAAAGAAGAGCTGCACCAGCTCAAGACCAAGGAGCGCCGCATCGTGATCGACGCGATCGCCGAGGCGCGTTCGCATGGCGACCTGTCCGAAAACGCCGAGTACGACGCCGCCAAGGAGCGCCAGGCCTTCGTCGAAGGCCGCATCGCCGAGCTGGAGGGCAAGCTCTCCACCGCCCAGGTCATCGATCCATCGACGCTCGACGCCGAAGGCCGCGTCGTGTTCGGCGCCACCGTCGACCTCGAGGACCTGGAATCGGGCCAGAAAGTCACCTACCAGATCGTCGGCATGGATGAAGCCGACCTGAAGCTGAACAAGGTCTCGGTGACCTCGCCGATCGCGCGCGCGCTGATCGGCAAGTTTGCCGAAGACGTGGTTGAAGTGCAGGCCCCGTCGGGTCCGCGCGAATACGAAATCCTCGAAGTCCGCTACGTCTGATGGGCGCGGCGGCGGCCAGCGGTGTGAAGGCAGGGCGCTTGCCGGCGGCGCGGCTGCTGGTGGCCGCGCTGTGGGCGGGCGTCCTGTGGGCGCTCGGCTATATCGCGGCGCCGGCGGCGTTCGCCGTCCTGGACAGCGTGCAGGCGGGCGACCTGGTCGCGGTGCTGCTCACGCGCCAGGCATGGTTGTCGATCGCCTGCGCCGTCGTGCTGCTGGTCTTGCTGCGAGTGTCGACCGACCTGGCGCCGCCGCGCCGCAAATTCCTGAACCTGCTGGTGCTGGCGATGCTGGCGTGTACGCTGGTGATTTTCGTCGGGCTGCAGCCGGCCATGGCGCAATTGCGTGAGCTGGCCGGGCCGGGCGGGGTGAGGGCGTCGCCGTACTGGACGCAGTTCGCCGTGATGCATGGGGTGTCGCAGCTGTTCTATCTCGTGCAGAGCTTGCTTGGCGCGTGGCTGATTGTTCGGCTGCGCTGAGCATTTTTCGATAGCCCAAAAACGTCATCCCCGCGGAGGCGGGGATCCAAGTCTTTTAAGCAGCCACCGAATGTTTCTTAAGCGGCTTGCTTGCGTACTTGGATCCCCGCCTGCGCGGGGATGACGTGCTGGCTGAGCTGGTGAGCGAGTCTTACTTGTTCAGCGAATTCTTTTTCGAGCTGGTCTGACGCGGCTTGGCGCGCTTGATGTTGCCGCCGGCGGTGACGCGTTCGTTCCCCTTCAGCATGACCTTGGTGACGCTTGGCTTCTTGGTGCCGCTGGCGCTGGCCTTGACGATGGTGACTTCGCGCATGCCCGGGCCCGATTTGCCGCTGCGCTCCTTGACCGCCTCTTTCTTTGGACGGTAGAGGACCAGCAGCTTGCCGATGTGCTGGACCTGGGCGGTGTCGAGATCGGTGGCGATCTGGTCGTACATGGCGACGCGCGCTTCGCGGTCGTCGCCGAACACGCGCACCTTGATCAGGCCGTGCGCATCGAGGCTGGCCGAGATTTCCTTGACGACGGATTCGGTAAGGCCGGCTTCGCCGATCATGACGACTGGATTGAGCCCGTGTGCTTCTGCGCGCAGGGCGCTGCGCTCGGCCGGTGTGAGTTTGATCATAACAATATTTTTTGATGTACCTATAAAAGCAGTATTCTACGCGAATGGCCAAGAACAAATTAAACAAAAACTGGTTACACGACCATATTAACGATCCCTACGTCAAACTTGCACAGAAAGAGGGTTATCGGGCACGTGCGGCCTACAAACTCAAGGAGATCGACGAGGCTGAAAAGCTCATCAAGTCCGGTCACACCGTGGTCGACCTCGGTTGCACCCCCGGCAGCTGGGCCCAGTACACCCGGCGCAAGCTGGCGGGCAAGGACGGCGGCGGGATCAATGGCTCGATCATCGGCCTGGACATCCTGCCGATGGAGCCTATCGCGGACGTTCAATATATCCAGGGCGACTTCCGCGAAGAAGAAGTGCTGTCCCAGCTGGATACTGTCCTGTCCGGCCGCCGGGTCGATGTGGTCCTGTCGGATATGGCCCCCAATTTGTCCGGCATCAGTCATGCCGATGCGGCGCGCATGGAACATTTAATCGATCTGGCGATCGAATTTTCGCAGGCCCACCTGAAACCCGAAGGGGCATTGCTAGTAAAGTGCTTTAAAGACATGGGTTTTACGCAAATCTTGGAGAAATTCCGGACCGAATTCAAGGTGGTGAAACAGGTCAAGCCCAAAGCGAGTCGCGACAAATCATCCGAGATTTTCCTGCTGGGGCGCGGCCTGAAGCACCCATCGGCGTAAACCTGCATCCGGGCATAGAATTGCCCCTTGAAATCCCGGCGCGCGGCCATACATCTGCCGCGTGATCCCGCTGCTTGCGCCTCCTTATCGGGCGGCCAGCGGCCATTGGGACGTAAAAACATAGTATTTTGGCACTATTGCCTGCACCGCGTGGCGGTGTCGGCTTATTGCGGGTAAAATCAGAATACTGAAATCGGTAGAGATGCAATTGCATCGGAGGAGTGCTCGTGAATAATATGTTTTCCAAATCCGCCATCTGGGTGGTCGTCGCGCTGCTGTTGTTCATGCTGTTCAAGCAGTTCGACACCCATAGCGTCGCCGGCGGCAGCAAGACCATTGCTTATTCCGAGCTGCTCGATGAGATCAAACAACGTCGCATCAAGGATGTGACGATCGAAGGCTCGAATATCACCGCCACCCGCAGCGACGATTCCAAGGTGCGCGCGACCGCGACCATCCTGGACCGCGGCCTGATCGGCGACCTGCGCGAAAACGGCGTGCGCTTCGACGTGAAGCCGCCGGAGGAGCCATCGTTCCTGCAGCAGGTCTTCATTTCGTGGTTCCCGATGCTGCTCCTGATCGGCGTCTGGGTGTTCTTCATGCGCCAGATGCAGGGTGGCGGCAAGGGCGGCGCTTTCTCCTTCGGCAAGTCGAAGGCGCGCATGCTCGACGAAACCAATAACACCGTCACCTTCGCCGACGTCGCCGGTTGCGACGAAGCGAAAGAAGAAGTCTCGGAAATCGTCGACTTCCTCAAGGATCCGACCAAGTTCCAGAAACTGGGCGGCCGCATTCCACGCGGCGTGCTGATGGTCGGTCCTCCAGGTACCGGTAAAACCCTGCTGGCGCGCGCCATCGCCGGCGAAGCCAAGGTGCCGTTCTTCTCCATCTCGGGTTCCGACTTCGTCGAGATGTTCGTCGGCGTCGGTGCGTCGCGTGTTCGCGACATGTTCGAGAACGCCAAGAAGCATTCGCCTTGCATCATCTTCATCGACGAGATCGACGCGGTCGGCCGTCACCGCGGCGCCGGCATGGGCGGCGGCAATGACGAACGCGAACAGACCCTCAACCAGTTGCTGGTGGAGATGGACGGCTTTGAGGCGCAATCGGGCGTGATCGTGATCGCCGCCACCAACCGCGCCGACGTGCTGGATAAAGCGCTGCTGCGTCCGGGTCGTTTCGACCGCCAGGTAATGGTGGGCCTGCCGGACATCCGCGGCCGCGAACAGATCCTCAACGTGCACATGCGTAAAGTGCCGATCGGCACCGACGTCAAGGCCGACATCCTGGCGCGCGGCACCCCGGGCTTCTCGGGCGCCGACCTGGCCAACCTGGTCAACGAAGCCGCGCTGTTCGCCGCACGCCGCAGCAAGCGCCTGGTCGAGATGATCGACTTCGAAGACGCCAAGGACAAGATCTTTATGGGTCCAGAGCGCAAGTCGATGGTCATGCGCGAAGAGGAACGCCGCAACACGGCTTACCACGAGTCGGGCCACGCGGTGGTCGCCAAGCTGCTGCCGAAGGCCGATCCGGTGCACAAGGTCACGATCATGCCGCGCGGTTATGCGCTGGGCCTGACCTGGCAGCTGCCGGAGCATGACGCGCTGTCCGGCTACAAAGACAAGATGCTCGAGGAAATCTCGATCCTGTTCGGCGGCCGTATTGCTGAAGAGATCTTTGTCGGCCAAATGTCGACCGGCGCCTCGAACGACTTCTCGCGTGCCACCAAGCTGGCGCGCTCGATGGTGACCCGCTTCGGCATGTCCGACAGCATGGGCGTGATGGTCTACGAAGACAGCGAGAACGAAGGCTTCTTCGGCGGCGCCACCAAGACCATTTCGGAAGCGACGCAGCAAAAGGTCGACGCCGAGATCCGCGCCATCCTCGACACGCAGTACGCGCTGGCACGGCGTCTGCTGGAAGAGAACCGCGACAAGGTCGAGATGATGACCAAGGCGCTGCTCGACTGGGAAACCATCGATTCCGAGCAGATCAACGACATCATGGCCGGCCGCGAGCCGCGCCAGCCGAAGACCGTGCTGACCAAGCGCACGCCGCCAGGCGACAGTGGCTCGGGCGGTGTGGCGCCGAATGCCACCGCACCGGCCTGACGCTGTCTCTCCCCTCAAAGGCACCCGTCAGGGTGCCTTTTTTGTTTTTTCCGCCATGACCAAAAAACTGCAATGCGGCCACTTCAGCTTCGCGCTGGAGGGGGCCGAATCTGCCTATCCAGTGGTGATGGGCATCCTCAACATTACCCCCGACTCGTTCTCCGACGGCGGCCGCTACCAGGGACTGGAATTCGCGCTGACCCATGCCGAGACCATGATCATGGATGGCGCCACGATGATCGACATCGGCGGTGAATCGACCCGCCCCGGCTCACCCAGCGTGCCGCTCGACGAAGAACTGCGGCGCGTGATGCCGACCCTGTATGCGCTGCGCACGCTCGACGTCGCGCTGTCGGTCGACACCTGCAAGCCCGAGCTCATGCGTGAAGCGCTGATCGCCGGCGCCGACATGATCAACGACATCAACGGTTTCCGTGCGCCAGGCGCGATCGACGCGGTACTGGACAGCGATTGCGGCCTGTGCGTGATGCACATGCAGGCCACGCCCGACACCATGCAGCAGGCGCCGCGTTACGACGATGTGGTGGGGGAGGTGATCGCCTTCCTGCGCGAACGGGTGGATGCGATGACAGCGGCCGGCATCGAGCGCGAGCGTATCTGCGTCGATCCCGGCTTCGGCTTCGGCAAGACGGTCGAGCACAACTATGCCTTGCTGCGCGGCTTGCCGCGCATGCGCGAGGAACTCGGCCTGCCGGTGCTGGCCGGTATGTCGCGCAAATCCATGATCGGCGCCGTCACCGGGCGTCCGGTCGAACAGCGGGTGGCCGGCAGCATCGGCGCGGCATTGGCTGCGGTAGCGCATGGCGCTAGAATCGTGCGTGTGCATGATGTGGCGGAGACTGTCGATGCCCTGAAGGTGTGGCATGCGGCGATGCATTCCCCCTCGGTCCTGTAAAAATCGTTTCAATAAGAGAAAAGAGAACTAGATGGCACGGAAATATTTCGGCACCGATGGCATTCGTGGCACGGTGGGCGTTGCGCCAATTACTCCTGAATTCGTGATGCGTCTCGGCTACGCCGCCGGCACCGTCCTGGCCAAGGGCCGCAAGTCGAGCAGCGGCCGTCCGGTCGTCCTGATCGGCAAGGACACCCGCATTTCGGGCTATATGCTCGAGGCGGCGCTGGAAGCCGGCCTGTCCGCCGCCGGCGTCGATTCGATGCTGGCCGGCCCGATGCCGACCCCGGCCATCGCCTACCTGACCCGCGCGCTGCGCCTGCAGGCCGGCGTCGTGATCTCGGCCTCGCACAATCCCTTCCAGGACAACGGTATCAAGTTCTTCTCGGAACACGGCACCAAGCTGCCGGACGCCGTCGAGCTCGAGATCGAGGAAGCGATCGACCAGCCGATGGGCTGTGTCGCCTCCGATAAGCTCGGCCGCGCGACCCGCCTGCGCGACGCCCAGGGCCGCTACATCGAATTCTGCAAGAGCACCTTCCCGAACGAACTCGACCTGCGCGGCCTGAAGATCGTCGTCGACAGCGCCCATGGCGCGGCGTACAACATCGCGCCGCACGTGTTCCATGAGCTCGGCGCCGAAGTGATTTCGATCGGCGCCCAGCCGGACGGCTTCAATATCAACGCCGGTTTCGGCGCCACCGCGCCGAAGGCGCTGTCCGAAGCCGTGGTGGCCAACAAGGCCGACCTCGGCATCGCGCTGGACGGCGACGCCGACCGCCTGATCATGGTCGACGCCAACGGCCGCGTCTACAACGGCGACGAGCTGCTGTACGTGATGGTGCGCGACCGCATGAGCACCGGCCCGGTGGCGGGCGCCGTCGGCACCCTGATGACGAATATGGCGCTCGAAGTCGCCTTCAAGCAGATGGGCATCGGCTTCGCGCGCGCCAAGGTCGGCGACCGCTACGTGCTCGAAGTCATGAAAGAGCGCGGCTGGCTGTTCGGCGGCGAAGGCTCGGGCCACCTGCTGGCGCTGGACAAGCACAGCACCGGCGACGGCATCGTGTCGGCGCTGCAAGTGCTGTCGGCCCTGGTGCGCGGCAATAAGTCGCTGGCGGAATGCTGCAGCGAGCTGCAACTGTTCCCGCAGACCCTGATCAACAAGAAAGTCACGCCAGGCTTCGACTGGACCAGCGACCAGGCGCTGGTGGCCGAGAAGGAAGCGGTCGAGCGCGAGCTGGGCGACAACGGCCGCGTGCTGATCCGTGCATCCGGCACCGAACCGCTGATTCGCGTGATGGTAGAAGCGAAAGAGGCGCAGCTTGCCGAGAGCATGGCGCGCCGCATCGCGGACAAGCTGGCGGCGTGATTGAAAGGCCAGCCTGGTCGGATGCAGGTAGGGGCTGGCATTTCGCGTCGCCATCGCTTATAATGTTTCTCACGGCGGAGTGTAGCGCAGCCCGGTAGCGCACCTGGTTTGGGACCAGGGGGTCCAAGGTTCGAATCCTTGTACTCCGACCAAAAGATTCATCGAGACAGGCCGTCCCAGGACGGCCTGTTTTGTTTTGATCGGCCTGTTTTGTTTTCAGCATCGCTACGCCAGCCAGGCTTGCACTGCCATATTGCAAGTATTAATGCTGGCGGTTTATAGTAGCGCCTCTTCCAGGACCGCCCTTAGCTCAGTCGGATAGAGCAACGGCCTTCTAAGCCGTGGGTCGGGGGTTCGATTCCCTCAGGGCGGGCCACACTGTGCCATTCGATCGGCTGTTCGACCTGCTTGCTGATCAGGTCACGATGAACTCGTACCCCGCCTGCAGCGACCCGATCACCTTGGCCTGGTTCTCCTGGCTTTCACTGAAGCCGACGAGCACGTCGGCCACCGTCATCTCCTTGCTGTCCAACGCATCCATCCAGTAGGCAAACCCTGTCGCGTCCGGTGCACGGTCGAGCACGTTCGCATAGAGGAGGGTGACGATGTCGGCATTGCTGGCTTTAGGACCGACCAGTTCGCCGAACTCGGCCGAGTGGACGAAAGCGTCCGCCACCGCGTGCAGGCTTGCCCCGTCACCCATCTTGCCCATCCAGTATCCCAGGCCAACCTTGTCCGGCGTGCGGTCGAAGGCCGCCTGGTACAGGCGATAGGCCTCGGCCGGAAAGCCCGTGGTCTCGTAGGAGATGACATCGCCGCCCTCGAAGGACAGCCGCTCGACGTTGCGCAGGGTGTCGATGCCGTCCAGGCCCAGCAGGTCGGTGAGCGTGATCGTCCCATTTTTCACGCTGACCGCATATTCGTCACGATCGCCTTCCAGCCAGAAGGTGTCGATGCCGGCGCCGCCGTCCACGAAGTCGTCCGAGCGCGTGCCATACAGCATGTCGTGGCCGCCGGTGCCGACGATGGTGTTGGTCGGCAGGTAGACCGGCACCCGGTCTTCGTAGACGTTCACGCTGGCATAGGTATCGTAGTAGCCCTGGCTCCACGATGCGTCGATGTAGTACCAGCCCGTATAGGGAGCGACGAAGGCGGCGTAATCGTAGCCATAGGCGCCGCTGCCATCGTCGCTGGCGATTTCCCGGCCATCGTCGTCGTAGATGCGCAGGTCGACGGGATCGAAGTAACTGCCGCTCTGGACCGTGTAGGCCATGCCCCTGGTGGCGTGGAAGACGAAGATGTCGTCCTGGCTGGCGTACGGGTCGTGGGTGCCGAACTGGGCGGTGCGGCCGTAGTACTGGCCGAGTTCCGGATCGTGTACCGGCCGCAGGTCGAGCCGCCAGGCCCAGTCCATCTCGGACGGCGTCAGCTTGTACCGGGAATCCTGTGGGGAGTAGTTCGACATGATGGACCTCGCGCAATGTGAGGTCTTCATTGTATGGCTGGGTTATTCCAGCAATATGTTGAATTGGTGTCGCTTTGTAACGGTGGCGCCCGAATTGCAAGCATGTCTTTCAAAGTATGCATGCGAGGACGCCGCCCCGTCTCATCAATGCATGCTGCCGGCCTCGACGCCCGAGCCGGCCCATGCATGCATCGCGCGGCGCAGCAGCCTGCGCTCGCGGTGGTCGATCACGCTGTCGGCGCGTACGATCTCGAGCATCCCCTTGAGGACAGTGGCGCGCAGCAGCTCGTCCTGCACCTCGCCCAGCAGGCGGTCGATCGTCTCGGGCGCGATCTCGACCATGCCGGCCGCGCGGTCGGCGCTGGTCGCCAGCAAGTCCTGGGTCAGTTCGCCCGCGGTGTCGTCGAAGGTGTCTTCGCTCACCCGCAGCGCCTCGAGCACGCCGCTGCGGTGCAGGCTCTTGAGCTCCTGCGGCGCGATGCGGCCGTCGACGATCATGGCCAGCGCCAGCAGGCGGCACATGGCTTTCGGGCTGTTGGTGGGATAACTTCTCATTGCATTCCTCGCTTCTTCAAGAACTGGGAGTCATCAATATACGGCGCGCCTATTCGAAAGTAAAATCGAATAATCTTTCGAAATCATCCCATATTTTGGTGGTATTGCATGATCAATTACAAGCACCTCCAATACTTTCATGCGGTCGCGACGGTGGGCAGCGTGGCGCGCGCCGCGGAACAGCTGCATGTGTCGCCGCAGGCGATCAGCACGCAGTTGCAGGTGCTGGAAGACCAGCTTGGCGAGGAATTGCTGCGCAAGAAGGGACGCGGGCTGGCCTTGACCGAAGCCGGCAAGACGGTGCTGCGCTATGCCGACCAGATCTTCAGCCTGGGTAACGAGCTGGAGCAGGCAGTGCGGCGCGGCGTGTTCACGGAGACCGAAACCCTGCGGGTCGGCCTGTGCGACGTGATCGCCAAGACGATGGCCTTCCGCCTGCTGCAGCCGGCGCGCGACGCCGGCCTGGCCATGCACCTGGTGTGCAGGGAAGGGCGCTTCGCCGACCTGATGGACGACCTGAGCGCGCACCGGCTCGACCTGCTGATCTCGGACCAGGGCCTGCCGCCCGGCGGCGCGGTGCGCGGCCACAGTCACCTGTTGGGATCGAGCACGGTGACCGTGGTCGCCCATCGCGATGTCTGCCGGCGGTGGGACGGGCCATTCCCGCAACGCCTGAAGGGCGCGCCCTTCCTGATGCCGGGCGAGGACGCGGCCCTGCACAGCCAGCTCAAGGCCTGGCTCGAAGCGCATGGACTGCGTCCGATCGTAGTGGGCGAATTCGACGACGGCGCCTTGCTCGGTTCCTTCGCCGGCGCAGGCGCCGGTTTCATGGTGGCGCCGACCGTGCTGGCGGAGTCGCTGTGCGTGCAGTATGGACTGGAGCAGGTGGGCGTGATCGATTCGATCGTCGAGCAGATCTATGCCGTGACGGTCGAGCGGCGCGTGCACCACCCGGCATTGCAGCGCATCCTGGAGCGCGCCCACAAGGCCTTCGGGCAGGCGCCGCCCTAGAACGGCGGCGCGGTGTCGTCGGGTGGCGGGCCGTCGAGATCGATCTCTCGTTCGACCATGCCGGCAAGGTCGAGTTCCGGCAGCAGCGCGCGCGTATCGAACTGCGCGTAGGCCAGCGTCGGATGCGCGCGCGGCGCCGCCAGCATGACCGGCAGGCGCGGGAACCAGGGACCGAGCCGCGCCAGCAGGGCGTCGCCGACGCCGGCCCGCAGGTAGTCGGGATCGGCGAAGACGAGCGCCATCCGGATGCCGCGCACGGTGACGATGCCGCCGGTCAGTGTCAAATGCGGTCGCTTTCCTTGCGCACCACGCGCCCGATGACGATGCACTCGCCGCCCTGGCACAGCTTGCGGTGGTATTTGCGCCCGTCGACGTTGTCCGAGGTCAGCCACCACTGGCCGGCGTCGCGCGCCAGGCGCTTGACCACGGCCTCGCCCTCGTAGTTGAAGGCGTACACGGCGCCGTCGACGGGCTTGGTGTCGAGCGTGTTGATGACCACGATGTCGCCCGCGTACAGCGAGGGCTCCATGCTCTCTCCCTTGACGTAGATGGCGATCAGGTGCGACGGACTGTATTGGTTGCGCTCGAGCCAGGTGCGGCGCATGCCGAGCGTGCCGCCGTCGCGCTTTTCCGGCTCGGTCTGGTAGCCGGTGATGCCGGCCGACAGCCGCAGCTTGACCATCGGGATCTGCACGAAACCATCGTCGTCGCCTTCGGCCGCCACCACCCGCAGGGCGTTCGTCACGCCGCCAGGGGGCGCGTCGTTTGCCGGCGCGCCCGACATCGACGCCAGGATGTCGGGCGGCAGGCTGCGGCCGGTGACGCGCGAAATGGCGAGCAGCTGCTTCAGGTTCGGGCTGTGCTTTTCGTTTTCCCAGTGCGAGATATTGGCCTTGGTGTTGCCGCGCTCGGTGCCGAGCTCGAGCGCCAGCCGGGCACCCAGCGCCGTGCCGGACAGCCCGGCGGCGGTGCGCGCTTCCCTGACCCAGCCTGCAATCGTCGTTTGAAGATCCATGTGGGCATGGTATAGGAAAACTATACATAAGAGTATAGTTTTTATTTACTGATGTGGTATAGTTTTCCTATACTTTCATCAACCGCATTGAGCTGGGTCAGGGGGACGGTACGGCTGTCCTTGCGCCGACTCAGGGCGAAGCAGGGGAGACACAATGATCATTGACACATACCTGCGCCTTGCCGGCGCCGACCTGGCGACCTCGCTGACGCTGTCCGACCTCGGCATCCTGGTCGGCATCCTCACCGGCCTGCTGGGAGCGCTCGTCAACCTGGTATACACCTGGCGCAAGGACCGCCGCGAGCAGCGCGAGAGCGACGCGGCGTGGGCCAGGCGCAAGAACGGGGAATGAACCGGGGCCGGCCCCTGTAGAATAGCGCTCTGCATTGATATCGATACCGGAGCATCTACGTCCATGGTTTTCCTCACCGTCCCTTACGCCGAGAAGGACGCCGCCAAGGCGCTCGGCGCCCGCTGGAACCCGACCCGCAAACGCTGGTACGTGCCGGACGGCGTCGCCACTGAACCGTTCGCCAAGTGGATCGACGGTGCGCCCGGTGCCGAGGCGCCGTCCGCGAAGCCGGGCCGGGTCGACAGCTACCAGGGCAAGACCGTGGTCGGCCTGCACTATATCGAACTGGCACACAACTGCAACCCGATGCAGGCCTGCCCGACCTGCACCGGGCAACTTGCCGGCACGGCCTGGGCCGACGCCCAAACCAGGTTGATGGCTGTGGTCGACGCCATGCCGGGCACCTCGAGCAAGTGAAAACCGCCGCCAGGGCGATGCGTCGGGCACCAACTTTTGCGCCCTCGGACGGATTTGAATCGTGCGCGCCTCGCCTTACTGCTGAGTAAACGCTAAGATGCCAGCTTGACAATACTGCGCAAGCGATGACATGAGCAAAGCGACTGCTGGCAGGCGCGGATACGACCAGGCACGCAGCGATCGCCGCCTGAGCGTGGGCATTGCCATTTCGGTCTTGTTGCACGGCTTGTTGCTGTCGTTGCAGTTCGGTGTGCCCGGCCTCGATCTCGGTGGCGGGGGGCCGATCAACGTCACCCTGGCGCCTCCTCCGGAAGCGCCGCCGGCGACCGCTCCGATTCCTCTATTGCCGGACACGCCGGCGCCGCCCACGACGCCTGCGCCGCCGCCGGCACCTGCGCCGGCGCGTGGCCTGCGCCTCGTCGACCCGCCGCCGCCAATCGTCCAGGCCGAGGCGCGTCCACCGGCCCAGGCCAAGCGGCCGAAGCGGCCCAAGCCACCCGCGCCGAAGCGCAGGCTGCGCGAGGTGCCGCCTCCCGTCATCGTCGCCGCGCCAGATCCCGAATCGGAATTCACCGTCCCCGTGCCCTTGCCGGACGTTGTCCCTGAAGCGGTGCAGGAGGCACCGGCGCTGGCCGACGTGGTCGTGGACGAAGCGCCGGCGGAACCGGCCGAGATTGCGGACACCGGTCCAGACCTTGTCGCCCAGAAGGCCGAGGAAGAGCGCCAGCGCGTATTGGCGGCGGAACAGGAGCTGGAACGGCTGGCCCAGGCGGAGCGTGAGGCCGCCGAGCGCATGGCGCAGGAGCGCGTCGAACAGGAGCGGCTGGAACGGGAAAGGCGTGAGCAGGAACGCCTCGTAGCCGAAGACGAGGCCCGGATCGCGCAGCTGCGCGAAGCCGAGCGGCTGCAGGTCCAGGAACAGGCCGCGCGCGAGCAGGCCGAGCAAGCACTGCGCCAGGCGCAGATCCAGGAGCAAATGCGGGAGCAAGAGCGCGCCGAACGGCAACGCCTCGAAGCGCAGCGCCTCGCGCAGGAGGCGGCCGAGCGCCAGCGCATTGAGGAACTCGCGCGACAACAACTGGCGCAGCAGCAGGCGGACGAGCAGGCGAGACGACAGGCGCAACAGCAGGCGGAACAGCAGGCCCGCGCCGAGGCCGAACGCCTGGCGCGCCAGCAGGCGGAAGAAGCCGCGCGCCAGGCCGCGGCGCAGCGGATGCAGGCACAGGCGCCCGGCCCCGGCGCGGCGGCGATGGATTCCATGCCCGTCGGTCCGGGCCAGGGTGCGGGGCGGGGCGCCGGCAGCGGCGGCGGTAGCCAGCCCGGCGCCGGGTCGCTGGCCGGCTTGCCCGGCAACCGCGCGCGCGAGATGCTGCGCGGCGTGACCATCCCCAATATGAATGCACCCGCCACGCCGGCCGAGCGGGCCATGGGCGGGCGCCGGGTGCTGGCCGACGGCGGCGAGCGCGACGCGCCGCTGCGCCTGTATGTCGACAGCGTGCGCCAGAAGCTGGAGCGCAACGCGGTGCTGGGCGGCGCGCGCCTGTCGCTGCAGGACGTGCGCATCGATCCCCTGGTCAGCGTGTCGCTGCGCAGCGACGGCAGCATCGAGGACGTCACCATCATCCGCTCGAGCGGGCGGGCCGACATGGACGACGCGGTGCGCCGCTTCGTGCGCCTGAACGCCCGCTATTCCGCGTTTCCGCCGAATGTCGCCGCACAATTCGACATCATCGAGATCCGCCGCATCTGGCGCTTCGCCGATGGACTCAAGCTGATCGAAGAGATGCGCTGAGGACCTGACGCCGCCGTTCGCCATTTGATGCGCTGCAAAGCCAAGCCCGATGGACGCCGTACCCTGAACTGAATCGTTCATCTACTGCGACTATTTTTGATAGGCAACAATCATGGCTTGGTTTCGTTCAGTTGCAATAAGGGATTTGCCGTGGGCTTCGCCGTGTCGGTCGCTGTCGCTTCGCGCGCCGGTGTCGTCGTTCACCATCGCCCTGACGCTCGCGCTGTGCCTCGCCCTGTCGGCCTGCGCGACCGGCATCGGCTTTCGCGAAGCGGCGCGTTCGGACGGTCCCGGCGCTGCCTCGGCGCCCACCACCGAGCTGATTACCGAAACCCTGATCGAGACAGAGCGCGCGGCGCAGGCCAGCGTCGCCCGGCAAGACCTGTCGCCCCTGTTCGTGTCCCCGCCGCCGCCGTACACGATCGGGCGCGGCGACATCCTGTCGATCGTGGTCTGGGACCATCCGGAGCTGGCCGCCGGCGGCATGACCATGGCGACATCGGCCGCCGACAGCGGCGTCGTCCAGCCGAACGCCACGCCGCCGGGTTTCGCGGTCGACCACCAGGGCCGTATCCAGTTCCCCCTGATCGGCCTGCTCAGCCTCGACGGCAAGACCGAGGAAGAAGCGCGCGCCCTGCTCACCGGCAAGCTCGCCCGCTACATCGCCAACCCGAACGTTACCTTGCGCGTGCAGGCCTACCGCAGCCGCCGCGTCTACGTCGATGGCGAGGTGCGCACGCCCGGCCTGCAGGCGATCGACGACATCCCGATGACGCTGGTCGAGGCGCTGAACCGCGCCGGCGGCATGCAGCCGGGCGCCGACCAGAGCCGCATCGTGATCGAACGCGGTGACGAGCGCTACCACGTCAATCTGCGCGAGCTGGTGCAGAAGGGCGTCAATCCGGGCACCATCCTGCTGGCGCATGGCGACGTCGTGCGCGTGCATTCGCGCGACGAGAGCAAGGTGTTCGTCTCGGGCGAGGTGATCTCGCCGAAGGCACTCACCATGCACAACGGCCGGCTCACGCTCAACGAAGCCTTGGGCGAGACGGGCGGCATCAGTCCCCTGAGCGGCGACGCGCGCCAGGTGTACGTGGTGCGCAAGGCGCCGGACCGCACCCGCGTGTTCCGGCTCGACGCGCGCGACTCCGGCGCGCTGGCGATGGCAGAGACCTTCGAGCTGCGGCCCAAGGACGTCGTGTACGTCGCGGCCTCGCCGCTGGCGAACTGGAACCGCCACCTGAGCCTGCTGTTCCCGGGCGCGCTGACGAATGCCGTTGGCGTCACGAATCGTCCCTGAGCAACTGCCGATGCTGTCCCGAGGAGTACCGCCATGACCAGCCCGCACGAGGCGCATTCGCTCAAACAAGTCTCGCACAGCCCGCCGGTGCTGTCGGTGCCGTTCGACCCACGCCCGCCCGAACCCTTGCCCGAAGAATCCACGGTCGACCTGAAGGGCTATCTCAACACCCTGTACGACAGCCGCTGGCTGATCGGCAGCATCACGGCGATCATCACGATCGTCGCCGTCCTGTATGCGCTGGTGGCCAACCCGGTCTACGAAGCGAACCTCATGATCCACGTCGAGGAAGAAAGTCCGAACGCCTCGAAGAACATCCTGAGCGAGGCCTCGTCGCTGTTCGAGACCAAGAAGGCGGCGATCGCCGAGATGGAGTTGCTGCGCTCGCGCATGGTGGTCTCGCGCGCGGTCGACAACCTCCAGCTGTACGTCGAGGTGCAGCCGAAATACTTCCCGGTGCTGGGCTCGTGGTTCGCCAACCAGAACGGCGGCGCGCTGTCCAAGCCCGGGCTGTTCGGCTATGGCGGCTTCGTATGGGGCGGCGAGCGCGCGGCGGTATCGGTGTTCGAAGTCCCCGACAACTGGCTCAACCGCGAATTCGTGATAACCACGCGCGCCAATAACCGCTATCGCTTTTCCGGCGGTGGCCAGCGCATCGCCTTCGATGCCAGCGTCGGCCAGCGTTACCGGGTGCAGACACCGGACGGACTGGTCGAGATCAAGGTCGACCGCCTAGTCGCCAATCCTGGCGCCCGCTTCAAGATCAAGCGCAAGTCGCGTCTGGGCACGATCCAGGGCATCCAGCGCTCCATGGTCATCACGGAGCAGGGCAAGCAGTCGGGTGTGATCGAGGTCAAGATGCAGGGCCAGGACGCCGACCGCATCAACAGCCTGCTGAGCGAGATCGGCCGTGAATACATGCGCCAGAACCTGGCGCGCAAGACCGAGGAAGCCGAGAAGTCGCTGGCTTTCCTGAACCAGCAATTGCCGATCCTGAAGCGCCAGCTGGAGCAGTCCGAAGACCGCTATAACCAGTTCCGCAATGCCCATGGCACGGTCGATCTGCGCGAGGAGGCGCGCATGAGCCTGGCGCAGGCGGCGTCCGCGCGCGCGCGCCGCATGGAATTGATGCAGAAAAAGACCGAATTGCTGGCCCGCTTCACCGAAGACCATCCAGTGGTCGCCGCCGTCAATCGCCAGCGGCGCGAGGTCGACGCCGAGATCGAGGCGATCGCGGCCCGCATCCGCACCTTGCCGGTGATGGAACAGGACGAGGCGCGCCTGACCCGCGACATCAAGGTCAATACCGACCTCTATACGGCCTTGTCGAACACGGCCCAGCAGCTGCGCCTGATCTCGGTTGGCCGGGTCAGCAATGTGCGCCTGGTCGATGCGCCGATCGAGCCCGAGCGGCCGATCAAGCCGAACCGGCCGCTGATCGTGGCGCTGGCGGTCGTCACCGGGCTATTCCTCGGCACCTTGCTCGCCTTTACCCGCAAGACCATGCGCGGTGGGATCGACGATCCGGCCAAGATCGAGCGGCTATTGCGGGCGCGGGTGGTGTATGCCTCCATTCCGCATAGCGGCAACGAGGACAAGCTCATGCGCAAGGTCAAGCCGGACGGCGGATTGCCGCTGCTGGCCCAGATCCTGCCAGAGGACCCCGCCGTCGAAAGCCTGCGCAGCTTCCGCGCCGCGCTGCGCTTTTCCATGCCGCACTTCAAGAACAATGTGGTCATGATCGCCGGACCCACGCGCGGGCTGGGAAAATCCTTCGTGACCGCCAATTTCGCGGCGGTGATGGCGGCCAGCGGCATGCGCGTACTGCTGATCGACGCCGACCTGCGCAACGGGCACCTGCACCGTTACTTCGGCGTCGATCGCTCGCGCGGCCTGTCGCGGGCCATGGCGGGCGCCATGCCGGTCGACGAGGTCATCCACCGGAGCGTGTTGGATAACCTGGATTTTATTCCGACCGGAGAGTTGCCGAACAACCGCTCAGAATTCCTGCTGCAGCTGAACCTCGGTAATCTGCTCGAGCTGGTCAGTGGACGCTACGACCTGGTACTGCTCGACCCGCCACCATTGCTGGCGGTGGCCGATGCGCTCATCATCGGCGCCCATGCCGGCGCCGTGTTCATCGTGGCCCGATCGGGCGTGACGACCGAGAACCACATCAACGAGTCGATCAAGCGCCTCAATCACGCCGGCATCTCGCCGCGCGGGGTGCTGTTCAACGACATGGCGCTGCGTCTGGGCGAACACCGCTCGCAGTACGGGACGGCGCAGCTGGGGTACGCGGCCTGAGGGACCGGTGGCCGGCGTCCCGGCCGCCATGATTTGCCTGCGCCGGTGCTTGTGCTTGTGCTTGTGCTTGCGTATGTGTCGGTGTCTGTGTCTGTGTCTGCGTTCAGGCCCCGCCGCAGGGCCTGCCACAGCACCTGACCAACTGCAGCAAAGGCGAAGCGTTCATTCCATCACACGGCATGCCGGGCAGCGATGACGCCGGCGGTGAATACCCCGGCCAGCGAGTGCACCGGCCTGCGCACCCGCCGACCGGCATCCTCCGACTCAATCAGGCGACAGGACCGACACGGTGGGACGGTTGCTGCGTGGCGCGAGCAGCCAGTCCTTCATCGCCCGGCGGATGCGGAAGGTATTGCGCTCGAACGCCAGGTAGAACACATAGGCGAAGCCGACCAGGCAAAGCAGTAGCGCGCCGTACCAAAGGTAGTCCGGCGTCACGAAGGGATCGAGCTGTTCGCGTCCGAAGGTCTTGCCGCCGATGTGGATCGCCAGGAAGATCAGTGGCAGGTGAGTGACGTACAAGGTGAACGAGAACTCCGAGAAGAAGGTGGCGATACGGTTGATGCGCAGGAAGCGTGGGGCGAAGGGATCGACCGGCTGATGCAGCGAGGACAGTAACAGCAACAGGGGGACGCTGCAGACCATGTCTTGCACGAAGGATTCCGGCACCAGTTCGTTATTGCTGCCGGTCAGCCGGTAATAGCTGAACAAGCCCATCGTCAACAGGCCTAGGACCAGGCGCAAGCCGTTTCCGCAATGCAGCTCGATGCGCGAGAATGCCGCCCCGAGCAGCCACAGCATGAAGTACATCGAGATCATCTTGGGCAGCACGATCACCAGCAGCACGAAGGCGGCCGCGCAGGCGAGGCGCTTGAAGCGGCCATGGCCGAACAATACCAGGGCCAGCAGCGGGAACTGCACGTAGTACCAGGTCTCGTAGGTCAGGCTCCACAAGGCGTAGTTGCCGCCAAAATTCGGGACGAGGAAGGTCTGCAGGCCGAGCAGGTTGCCGACGAAGCTCGCGGCCGAGTAGTGATTGGACGGCGACAGGTCGACCGCCCCGGGCTGGGCCACGCCGATGACAAGACCGACCAGCAGGATCAGCACCAGGGTCGGCAGCAGGACGGTCCACAGCCGGGTGACGCGGTCGATTGCGTAATTGGCGAGGGCGCGCGGCTGGTGCAGGCGGTTCAACAGGCTGCCGCCGACCAGCCAGCCGCTGATCAGGAAGAACACCACCACCGCCTGGTGGGCGAAACCGGTCACGAAGGCGAACACCTGGTAGGCCAGCGTCGGGTCTTGCAGCGAGCGCAGGCCGGGATAGATCTCGGAGCGCAGGTGGCCGGCCGCGACCTCGAGCGCGGCAACGCCGCGCAGCAGCGAGAGCGCCAGCGATTGCAGCGGATGGTCGTGCAGATTGGATTGGGTTCGACAGCGGATCGTGGGAAGCGAGAGGGACGGCATGGTGAAGCTCCTTTCTGCAGTGTTAGCAGGCATCCCAGGGATAGGGATGGCTGTTGCCCGACAGCGCCAGCGCCACCAGGATCATCCAGTAGCCGACGTGCGCGAATTCCATCAGCCAGGCGCCGACGGCGAGTACCGGCAGCGACCACCAGATCGCCGGCAGCAGCCGAGTCCGCTCCAGGTCGCCCGACCTGGCGGCGCCGAGCAGGCTGGCGGCGGCGCCCAGCAGCCAGCCGGTGGACGCCTCGGCGGTCGTATGCTCGCCCGTCGCGACCAGCAGCGCCGCGACGGCCAGGCCCAGCAGCAGGCCAAGCGCCAGGCCCACCCGCGCCGTGGCCTGGCCCCGGCGCAACAGCAGCACCCAGGCCGCGAACGGATAGAGCGCGCTGACCAGCGTCGCGTGGCCGCTGATCGCCTTGAACTCGAGCAGGGAGAAATCGGTGCCCCAGCCAAGGTGCGCAATCTTGCTGCCGCCGACCAGTACCACGGCCGCGCCGAAACACGCACCCCAGCGCAGCGCCGTGCGCCATGCCCCGGCGGCCAGCAGCCAGGCCGCTAGCGCCGCTCCCAGCGGCAGCGCGACATCGAGGTCGCCCAGGTGCAGCACGCGCAGCATCGCCCGCTCTTCCACGTGAGTAATTAGCGAACGATCGCGGCCAGAGTGCGCAGGATGATCTTCACGTCGATCCAGAAGGTCCGTTCGCGCACGTAGCGCACGCAGTAATGCAGCTTGGCCGGCAGCACGGTGTCGATATAGGCGCGTTCCGGGTCGCCCGCGCGCGCCAGCACCGCGTTCTCGTCCTTGTAGAGGATCGAGGCCCAGTCGGTAATGCCGGGCGCGACCGACAGCACGATGCGGCGCAGCGGTTCGGGGTAGTGGGCCACGTAGCGCGGCACTTCGGGCCGCGGTCCCACCAGGCTCATGCTTCCGTTGACGACGTTGAACAGCTGCGGCAGCTCGTCCAGCTTGTAGCGCCGCAGCACGGCGCCGGCGTGGGTGATGCGCGGGTCGGCGCCGACCGTGAGTTCCGGACCGCCGTCGCGTCTCTGGTGCATGGTGCGGAATTTATAGATCGTAAAAAGGATCGCGCCGCGCCCGACGCGCTGCTGGCGGTACAGCACCGGGCCCGGTGAATCCCATTTGATCCACAGGGCGATCGCCAGCAGCAAGGGCGACAGCAGCAGCAATCCCGCCAGCGACGCCGCCAGGTCGAACAGGCGCTTCTTCATGACAGCAGGTCGTGCAGCGCCGCGATTACCCGCTCCTGGTCGGCGTCGCCCATGCGGGTGTATAGCGGCAGGGTCAGCATCGCCCCGAAGGCGGCCTCGGCGATCGGGAAGTCGGCGGCGCGCAGGCCATAGCTGTCGCGCCAGTAGGGCTGGCGGTGCAGCGGGATGAAGTGCACGCTGGTGCCGATGCCGCGTTCGGCCAGCCTGGCGATCAGCGCGTCGCGGCCACCGTGCGCCATGCCGGCGCCGTCCGCGCCGTCCACGCTGGGCGCCGCGCGCTCCAGGCGTACCACGTACAGGTGCCAGGCGTGGGTCGAGCCGGAATCCGGCGCCGGGCGGGCCGGCAGGACCAGGGGCAGGCCGGCCAGCGCCGCGTCGTAGCGCGCGGCCAGCTCGGTGCGGCGCCCCTGGAAGCGGTCGATCTTGCGCAGCTGCTCGATGCCGATCGCGGACGCGATATCGGTCAGGTTGTACTTGAAGCCGGCGGCGATCACCTCGTAATACCAGGACGGCGTGCGCGCGGTGTAGCGGTCGAAGGCGTCGCGGCTGATGCCATGCAGGCGCATGCAGCGGATCCGTTCGGCCAGCCGCGGGTCGCGCGTGACGACCATGCCGCCCTCGCCGGTGGTCATGGTCTTGTTGGCATAGAAGCTGAACACCGTCACGTCGCTGTCGAGCGTGCCCACCAGCCGGCCGCGGTGGCGCGTGGGGAAGGCATGGGCAGCGTCCTCGATCACGCGCAGGCCGTGGCGGCGCGCGAGTTGGCCGATGGCGTCCATGTCGGCGGCCATCCCGGCGAAGTGCACGGGGACGATGGCGCGCGTGCGCGGCGTGATCGCAGCGGCCACCGCGGCCGGGTCGAGGTTGAGGGTGTGCGGGTCGGCATCGACGAACACCGGCCGGGCGCCGAGGTAACGCACGACTTCGGCGCTGGCGGTGAAGGTCAGGGTCGGCACGATGACTTCGTCGTCCGGCCCGACGCCGGCCGCCTCCAGCGCCAGGTGCAGGCCGGCGGTGGCGGAATTGACGGCGATCGCCTCGACCTCGGCGCCGAGGTAGTCGCGAAAGGCGGTTTCGAAGCGGCGTGTGACGGGGCCGGTGGTGACCCACCCGGAGCGCAGGCAGGCTTCGACCGCGCGGATTTCTTCTTCGCCGATGTCGGGCAGGGCGAACGGTAAAAAGCTGTCCGCGGACGGCATCTGGTCAGGCATGGTGGGTCTCCTGTGCGAGTACGGCAAGGAAGCGGCGGGCCAGGACCGGATAGCTCAGGTGGTCCAGCACGTGGCGGCGGCCGCGCTCGCCCAGCGCCCGGCGCGTGCGTGGATCGAGCGCCATCAGGCGCGCCAGTCCCTCGGCCAGGGCGGACGGATCGTCGGGCGCCACGCTGACGCCGCAGCCGGTTTCCGCCACCGGATCGTTGCCGGCCTCGACCGCATGCAGGACCGGGCAGCCCGCCATCATGTAGTCGAGCAGCTTGTTGGGCGCGATGCCGAAGCGGTACAGCGGCTGGCGCCGCCAGCCGAGGAAGGCGATGTCGAAGCGCGCCAGCAGGGCCGGGATGGCGCGCTTCGCGACCGGGTCGACGAAGTGGACGTGGTCCAGCCCGAGCGAGCGCGCCTGGCGCCGCAGCCGGTCCTTTTCGGGCCCGGCGCCGACCAGCACGAAGGCGAGCGGCCGCTGGCGCAGCAGGTGGGCGGCGTCGAGCAGGGTATCGAGCGCATTGGCCAGGCCGTGGCTGCCGGCATAGCCGACGATCGCCCGTCCCTCGGCACGCAGCCGGCCGAGGAGCGCGGCGACGGCAGGCGGCAATACGTCCGGCCCGCGGCATGGCGCATCCGCAGGCGGCGGCGTGCCCGCGGCCGGCCATTCGTCCGGGTCGACGCCGTTCGGGATCAGGTGCAGCTTGTGCGGCGCCATGCCGCGCGCCTCCAGGTGTCCGCGGACCCGGGGCAGGATCGAGACGATGGCGTCGGCGTGGCGGCAGGCGTGGTTCTCGGCCGCCTGCAGCAGCATGATGAAGGGGTGGTGGCGCGAATGGCCGCCCAGTTCCATCGGCGACAGCGGCCACAGGTCGTGCACCTCGTGCAGCAGGCGCGCGCCCGCCAGGCGGGCGATCCGGTGCGCCGGCCAGATATCGAGCGGATAGGTGCTGGAGGCGATCACGGCTTGCGGCGCGAAGGTCTGCGCCAGGCGCGGGGCCTCGCGCCACAAGCGCGCCACGAAGGCCAGCATATTGCGCACGCGGCCGGCGCCATTGCCGGCATAGGTGGGGGTGCGCAGCCAGGTGTAGTGGATGCCGTCGATGTCCTCGGCAAGGCGGTCGCGGCCGGCCATGGTGGGGCCCTGGCGCCGCAGGTGCGAATGCGAGGCGGCCACGATGTGTACCCGGTGCCCGGCCCGTACCCATTCGCGCGCCAGGTAATAGGGGCGGTACTCCATGCCGTGATGGACCGAGCCGGCGTAGTGGTTGATGAGAAGGATGTTCATATCAGATGCGTCATATCTGTTGCGTCATATACGCCACACCATTTCCTCGACCAGCCGCCGCCAGTTGCAGCGGGTGTTCTCGATCCAGTTGGTTTCCCATTGCACCGGGTGGGTGAGCATGCAGATGCGCTCGTAGTGGCCGAGGGCGGCGAACGGCGACATCGGCGTGTAGTAGACGGGATGCTTGCGGTCGCTGATGTACAGGTCGAAGCCGCGCAGCAATTCGGCGTCGTAGGATTCGCATTCGATGCCGCAGCGGGTGCGCAGCGCGCGGTCGCGCAGCAGCTCGTGGTTGATCACGTTCAGGCGGCGGTTGGCGAAGTCGCCATGGCTGGCCACGGTGGCCAGCGGCGCGCCAAGGCGCGACGCGATCTGGCCGATATTGCGTGCGAACAGCTCGCGGATCTCGGGAAAGCGCAGGCGCAGTTCGTCGCCCTTGCGGATGCGGTGGCGCTTGGCGAAATCGGCGACTTCCTCATAGTGGTAGCTGGCTTCGCTGCCGGCCGCTTCGATCTCGCGCATGAAGCCATAGTCGAGGGTGCACAGGCGGAAGTAATAGCTGGCCCGCACCCCGTGCCGCGCCTCGAGCGCGAACATCTTCTTTGCTGTGCGCAGGTCGCTGTCGATATCGTGGCGGTGCACCAGCGTCTTGCGCGGCGCCTGCTCGCGGTTGAGGTTGCGGAAGAAGCTGCGCACCGATACCTGGGCGTAGCCGGCCTCATTCGCCGCCTGCAGCAGGGACGCGTACTCGCCGAGGCGGCTGGGCATCAGGTAGTCGGCGTACACCCGGTTCAAGAAAGTCTTCATTGCAGTGTTTCATTGAAGGAAATACCGCGCACGGTAGGGCTGGAAGCCCAGGATGGTCTTGAAGGTCTTGAGGCCGGGCTGGGCGCCGAAGAAGGTGTCGTACATGACGTAGCGCACTTGCCGTTCGTCGATCAGGCGGCTGATGGTGTCGACCAGCAGCAGGTGCATGATGCCGTCGTTATTGCGATAGCCCAGCATCTGCGAAAAGGCGGCGAAATTGCCATAGATGGCCAGGCTCGCATACGCGACCAGTTTTCCTTGCGGGTCGAGAATGCCGTGATGGCGGAAATGCGGCAGCGTGTCGAATGCCTCGCGTTTCTCGGTATATTTTCCGTCCATGGGGCGGCCTTGCCGCGTATCGAGCGAGGTATTGATGGCGTGGATGTCGTCGATATAATCGTTGCGGTCGATGTCGACGAAATGGTAGCCGCGCTTGCGCGCGCGCTTGGCGTGATAGCCGCCGTGGTTCTTCGCCTTGATCTGCTCCTCGTAGGCATGGCGGTCGGCGAAGCGCGACAGGTCGATCAGCGCCGCGCCGACGGTCTTGGCGCGGATGAGACGAAAGCGCGGATGCGGCCGGGTGAAGGCGCGGTAGGTGGTGCGGATATCTTCCGGATCGATATGCTCGTGAAAGCAGAGTTTCGCTACCGGCAAATTAATGGCTTGAATAAATGTATTGTAGTGTTGCAAGAACATATTCTCACCTCTGAGTCTGCTTTACACGATAAGGTGGATCGCCGTGCGATTCCTTGAAACCGCTTAAACGATGGGCGCTGGCGCGACCTGATTTTTTCTGTTTGCTAGGTCAGCGCCAGGCGATGCGCCAATGGATGCCGGGTCAGGTCGGCATAGAATCGCACCAGCTTCTGCGCCTCGTTTTTCCAGTTATAGGTTTGCTCGACAGCACGCCGGCCATTGGCGCCCATGCGCCGGGCCAGCGCCGGATCTTGCGCCAGGCGGTCGATGGCGGCGGCGATGGCGGCCGGATCGCGCGGGTCGACGCACACGCCGCAATCATTGGCCTCGACGATGGCGCGCCAGCGCGGGAAATCCGACGCGATCACGGGAATCCCGGCCGCCATGTACTCGAACATCTTGACCGGCAACGCATCGCGGTAGCTCGCGGTCGGCAGCAGGGTGACCAGGCCGGCGAACGCGTTTTCCATGACCCGGCCCACGCCGGCGCGATCGAGGTGGCCGAGCGCGCGGATGCGGGTCCAGCCCGGCAGCAGCGCCACCTCGCGCGCGAGCGCCGGGTCGGCGAAGCTGCCGGCCAGGGCCAGCCGTGCCGGGGTGCGCAGCAGGGCGCAGGCCTGCACCATTTCGCGGATGCCGCGGATCGCCGAGATGCTGCCGACGTAGCAGATCCCGGTGCGCGCATCCCAGCTGCGCTCGGGAGAGAATTCCTCGGGCAGCGGATAGTTGGCGACGTCGATCGTCTGCGCATTGCAGTGCGCCAGCCGCTCGCGGATATGGGACGTGGCGGCCAGCAGGCCATCGAGGCGGGCGCAAGCGTAGCGTTCATAGCGCGCATACATGCCCGCCGCCAGGCCCGCCACGCCAGGCGCCAGATAGGGTTTGTCGAGCAGCTGGGTCGGTACGTCTTCATGGGCATCGAACACGACGCGCATGCCCGCGCGCCGCAGGCGCAGGCCAACCGGCAATAGCTCCGGGTCGTGCAACTGGTAGGCGTCGGCATCGAAGGCCAGCGCGCGCGCGGCCACCCGGCGCGTCGTCCACAGCATGCGGTCCAAACGCCCCACGAGGGCGTTCGGGCGGCGCTCCGGCGGCCCGTCCGCGCGCTTCCCGGCGTCGACGATCCGGACCCCGTCGCGCAGCTCGTCGCCGAGGCCGTCGGCCACCACCAGGATCACCTCATGACCGTGGCTGGCCAGCGTGCGGCATTGCTTGACGAAGATCCTCGTGTCGTAGCGCGGGTGCGCCGAGGTCAGGTGGACGATGCGCGGCATGTTTCCTCTCGTAGGCATAGCGGCTGCAGGCGCCGAGGGTGGCGCTGAGCAGCATGTCGGTGAAGTAATGGGACGTCAGCAGCAACAGGACGGTGACGCAGGCGAAGGCGAAGGCCAGCAGGAACAGCGGGCGCCGGCGCGCGGCGAAGTACTCGTGGAAGAACATCGGCGTGATCGGGACGATGGCGAGCGCCGCCACGTAGAGCATACCGAACAGGCCGAGGTCGACCCAGGCCGACAGCACGTTGTGCGAGTAGTGACCAGGCTTGTAGCTGCCATAGTCGCCCAGGATGGTATGGGAGGCGATCGATTGCACCGCATGCACGGTCAGCTGCTGGCGCTTGTTGGCCGAGGTCGAGTGCGACAGGTCGAACAGTTCGAGGATGCGGTTCGAGGGCAGGGACGCCAGGATCTGGTCGAGGTAGAGGCCGACGGTGGCGGCGATGCACACGCCAGCCAGCACGAAGTACAGTTTATGGCGCGAATAATAGAATTCAATCAAGGGAATCGCGAACAGCAGGGCCACGAACTCGCTGCGCGCGGTGTTGACGAACAGGGTGGCTGCACCCAGCGCATGCAAGGCCAGGCGCAGCGGCAGCCTGCGCGTGAAGGTGGCCACCGCGAGGTAAGTAAACAGGTAGGAACGCGAGAAACCCTGGTAGGTGGCGAGTGCATTGGTGTCCTTGGCGATGCCGAGCGCGCCGAGGTAGAACACGCCGTCGACCGAATACGAGAACACGATGGTCGACATCCCGGCCAGGCTGAGCAGGCCGACGGCGCGGAAGCGCCGGCTGGCGAAGTCGATGAAGCAGAACTGGATGTAGACCAGCACCATGAAGAGGATGGCGAGCATGTGGTAGACCACGATGGCGCGGTTGGCGCCGGCCGCCGCATTGACCACCACCACGGCCACGAAATACGCGAAGAAGACGCCGTAATGGACGTCGACCAGGGTCAGGCGCCGGGCCTCGCGCCGCATGCGGGCAAGATAGACCAGGCACATCGGGCCGGCAAAGGCCAGCGCCACCGGGCCGAAGTAACCGCCCAGGAAGGCGCCGGTGGTGCCGGTGCCGAGCAGGGTATGGTAGAAGAAGAAGCCCGGGAACAGCATGAAGAAGCAGGCGATCATCAGCCATTGCTCGCGCCGGGCACGCGCCGCGCCGCGGGGCTGGGAGGGGCCGCTCTGCAGCGCCAGCGCCCAGGCATCGGGTGCGCCGCCGGCATGCACGGCCGGCGGCGGGGCGGAAGGGGGCGTGGCCGGGGGATTCATGCGGTGGCCAGCCCGTTGCGCGAGCAGTTCCAGGACATGTGCAGGTAGACCAGGTAGAGGCAGGAATAGCCGATCACGTACCACAGCACGTTGTCGTGCACGCTGCCCGGCAGCAGGAAGGCGCCGAGGGTGGTGGCGAACAGCGTTACCTGCCACAGCAGGTCGGCCTTCTGGCGGCCGGCCACGAAGAACACATAGCTCAGCGGACTGGCGACGAAGTTCAGCAGGAACAGCGGCGCCATCAGCTGGGCCAACTCTCCCGCCTCGCGCCAGGAGGCGCCGAACACGGTGGCGAACAGGGTCGGGGCGAAGGCCATCAGCAGCAGGGCCGGGCCGATGCCCATCACCAGCAGCGCCTTGAAAGTATGGCGGTAGGTGCGGCTGCAATTGCCGTGCTCGCGGAATTCGAGCACCGATTCGCGCTTGAAGACCTCGAGCACCGAGGCCGCCAGCAGCGACACCGGCGCCGACAGCACGCGCTGGGTCAGCGCATACAGACCGGCGGCCAGCACGCCGTGGCGCATCCCGATCAGGAATAGCGGCAACTGGCTGACGGCGCCGTTGAGCAGGTTCGACGGCAGCGAAAAGCGCCAGAAGGCCTGGTGGCGCCGCAGGTAGGCGCGCTGGTCGGGATCAAGCAGCCAGGCGATGGGCGCGCGCGGTGGACGCAGCAGGCGCCGCGCATACAGGTAGCCGGCCAGCAGGCCGCACAGGTGGCCGGCGATCAGGCCGGACCCGCCAAGGCCTGCGTACAGTAGCGTGAGCTGGGTGAAGACGATGACGGCGGCCGCCACCACCTTGGCGCGCGCCGCCTTGCCGAAGGCATTGTGCGAGGTGGCGTAGGCAAGCGTGGTCTGCATGCAGGCGATCAGCCAGGCGCCGGCGCCGATCGTGAGCAGGGCCGCCCAGGGCAGGTGCAGGGCCGGTTCGAAGCCGGCCAGCCGCGCCGCTGTGGCAATCAGCGTGAGTAGCAAGGCGGCGATGGTGGCGCTGTAGAACACGACCCGGAAGCAGGTGCGCTGGTGCTGTTGTTCTTGGTCGAGGATCATCGCCGCCTCCATGCGCAGGGTGGCGCCGATCGCCGACAGCGCGATCACGCCGAGCCAGACGCTGTAGGCGCCCAACTCTTGCGGCGTGCACATGCGTGTCAGCAGCGGAGCCGCCAGCAGCGGCAGGGCCTGCGCGCCGAGGGCGCCACCGAGGACGGTGGCGACGTGGCGCCAGAATGGCGGCAAATGCCTCATGAAGTCGTGGCGGGAGTGGTGGCGGTGGCGGCGACGGAGGCGATGCTGGTGACCGAAGCGGGCGCCAACTCGTCTGGCGTCACGGCGGGCATCGCGGCGCGCGTCTGGCGACAGGCGTCGAGCAGGGCGCCGGCCACCCGTTGCGCGCTGGCGTCGTCGAGGAACGGCCCCATCGGCAGGCTCAGGACGCGCCGGGCCAGTCCTTCGGCCACCGGATAGGCGTCCGGCGCCAGGTGGGCATAGGCGGCCTGGCGGTGAATCGGCACCGGATAGTGGACGGCGGTCGGAATCCCGGCGGCGGCAAGCTGGGCGCGCACCCGTTCGCGCTCGTCGACCAGCACCGTGTACTGGGCATGGACGCTGCTGCGGTCGTTGCGCACGGCGAGGACGGGAATCTGGTGGCGCAGCAGCGCGTCGTAGCCGGCCGCGGCACGCTGGCGCTGCCCGACTTCCCAGTCGAAGCGTTCGAGCTTGGCCAGCACCACGGCGCACTGCAGGGTGTCCATGCGTCCGCCGACGCCCAGCCGGGTATGCACGTAGCGGTGCGACTGGCCGTGGACGCGGATCTCGCGCATGGCCTGGGCCAGGGCATCGTCGTCGGTGAACAGGGCGCCGCCGTCGCCGTAGCAGCCCAGCGGCTTGCTGGGGAAGAAGCTGGTGCAGCCGATCGTGGACAGGTGGCAGCTCTGGCGGCCGCGATAGGTGGCGCCGAAGCTCTGGGCGGCATCCTCGATGACGGCGATGCCATAGGGTTCGGCGATGGCGTTGATGGCGTCCATGTCGGCCGGCTGGCCGTACAGCGAGACCGGAAGGATGGCGCGCGTGCGCGGCGTGATGCGCTCGGCGACCAGGCGCGCGTCGATATTGCCGGTGGCGGCTTCGACGTCGGCGAACACCGGGGTGGCGCCCACCAGCATCACGGCTTCGGCCGCGGCGATGAAGGAGAACGGGGTGGTGATCACCTCGTCGCCGGCCTTGATGCCGAGCGCCATCATGGCGATGATGAGCGCCTCGGTGCCGGACGACACGGTGATGCAGTGGCGCGCGCCGGTGCGCTCCGCCAGGCGCGCCTCGAGCTCGGCAACCTCGGGGCCGAGGATGTACTGCCCGTGGTCGAGGACGGCCTGGATGCGGCCGTCGATCAGCTCGCGCGAGGCGAGATATTGCGATTTAAGGTCGATGAAGTCCATGGATTATCCTCGTGCACTCTGGCTCTGGCTCGGGCTTTGGTTCGGATCGCTGCCGGTCAGGTCGCTTGCGCTGTCGGCAGCACGGCAGACGCTGTCTTGCAGGATGTAGGGCTCGCCGGTATGCGGGCAGCGGGCTTCGCCATTGCCGGTGAGGGGCAGGGCCAGGCGGTCGCCGGTGCGGCTGATCCAGCCGATCTGGCGCGCCGGCACGCCCGCCACCAGCGCATGCGGCGCGACGTCGCGGTTGACCACGGCGCCGGCGGCGACGAAGGCGTACTGGCCGATCGTCACGCCGCACACGACGGTGGCATTGGCGCCGATGGTGGCCCCGCGCCGCACCAGGGTGCGCCGGTACTCGTGCTTGCGCGGCACCGCGGCGCGCGGGTTGTAGACGTTGGTGAACACCATGCTGGGGCCGCAGAAGACATCGTCTTCGAGGGTCACGGCGTCGTAGATCGAGACGTTGTTCTGGATCTTGACCCCGTTGCCGATGCACACGTCGTTGCCGACGAAGACGTTCTGGCCCAGCGAGCAGGCGGCGCCGATGCGCGCGCCGGCGCAGACGTGGGCGAAGTGCCAGACGTGGGTGTCGTCGCCGAGCTGGGCGCCGCGGTCGACGATGGCGCTGGAATGGATGATGATGGCCATGATCAGTACTCCAGCGGCAGGGCGACGCGGCGGCCGTCGCGCGCCGAGCGGTAGGCGGCGACCAGCACTTCGAGCGATTTGAGGCCTTCGCGGCCGTCGGTCTCGGGCTCGGCCTCGCCGCGCAGCACGCGGATCACGTTGTCGTAATAGAGCGGATGGCCGAAGCCATAGACCGAGGTGGTCTGGTAGCTGGCATCAGGCACCAGCGCGTCGTCGGGATCGGGCTGCGCGAACTCCCATTGCTGGACTTCGTTGACGGCGACGCCGCCGATGCGCGCGCTGCCATGTTCGCCCAGGATGGTGATCGAGCCTTCGAGGTTGCGCGGCCAGGCCAGCATGGTGACGTTCATCGAGCCCAGTGCGCCATTGCGCCAGCGCAGGCTCATCACGCCGGTGTCCTCGACCTCGATGTCGCGCGCCAGGGTGGCGGTATAGGCTTGCAGGCTTTCGATCGGGCCGACGATCCATTCGAGCAGGTCGACGTAGTGGCTGGCCTGGTTCATGAAGGCGCCGCCGTCGAATTCCCAGGTGCCGCGCCAGCCGGCGCTGCGGTAGTACTCCTCGGGGCGGGTCCAGAATACATTGAGGTTGACCATATAGATGCGGCCGAAACGCTTTTTCTCGACCGCGCGCTTGAGAAGCTGCAGGGTGGCGTTGCGGCGGTTCTGCTTGACCACGAACAGCCGCACCCCGGCCTCGTCGGCGGCGGCGACCATGCGCTTGCCGTCTTCCCAGCGCGTGGCCATCGGCTTCTCGGTGATCACGTGGCGGCCGGCCGCGGCGATGCGGATCGCCTGGCCGGGGTGCAGGCCGGACGGGGTGGCGAGCACGAAGGCGTCGGCGTCGCATTCGGCCAGCATGCGCTCGAGGCTGGCATACGGGCGGGCGCCGGTGACGCCGGCGGCTTCTTCGCGGGCGCGCGGATCGATGTCGCAGACGCCGGCCAGTTCGCAGCGGTCGGCGTGCTCGCGCATGGCGTTCATGTGGTTGCGGGCGATGCGGCCGCAGCCGACCAGGGCGAAGCGGATCTTGCGGTCGAGGATGGGGGCAGGGTAGTGGCGCATGCGGGCTCCGGGCGTGACGGTGGGCGGGGTCGGATGTGGACGGGTCGGATCGGAGGAACTGCCGCTCAGGCCTGCACCACGTTCGGCAAGCGGTTCGGGTACACGCCGCGGGTGTCCACGATCAGGTTGGCGTACTGGCGCACCAGGTCGTAGTCGAAGGCGCTGTGGCTGGTGGCCAGCAGTACCACGTCGTAGGACGCCAGCGAGGAGGGAGTGAGGGGCACGCTCGACAGCTCGAAGCGGTGCTCGCGCATGCGCGGGAAGACCGGGACGTGGGGGTCGGAATAGTCGACCGCGGCGCCGCGCGCGCGCAGCAGCTCCATCAGCGCCACCGAGGGCGACTCGCGCATGTCTTCGACGTCCTTCTTGTAGGAGATGCCCAGCACCAGGATGCGGCTGCCCATCACCGCGCGGCCACGCTCGTTGAGGGCGTCGGCCACCTTGCCGACCACCCAGCCCGGCATGTCGCTGTTGATCTCGCCGGCCAGTTCGATGAAGCGGGTGTGCAGGCCATACTGGCGCGCCTTCCAGGTGAGATAGAAGGGATCGATGGGGATGCAATGTCCGCCCAGGCCGGGGCCGGGGTAATACGGGGTGAAGCCGAACGGCTTGGTGGCGGCGGCGCGGATCACCTCGTGGATGTCGATGCCCATGCGGTCGGCGATGATCTTCATCTCGTTGACCAGGCCGATGTTGACGGCGCGGTGGATGTTCTCGAGCAGCTTGGTCAGTTCGGCCGCGCGCGTGGAGCTGACCGGCACCACCGTGTCGATGGCGGCGCGGTACAGGGCCAGGCCGGCCTCCAGGCAGGCATTGGTGGAGCCGCCGCACACCTTGGGGATGGTGCGGGTATGGAAATCGGGATTGCCCGGGTCTTCGCGCTCGGGCGAGAACACGAGGAACACGTCCTGGCCGACGCGCAGGCCGCGCGACTCGAGGCGCGGGCGCAGCTCTTCCTCGGTGGTGCCGGGATAGGTGGTGCTCTCGAGCGATAGCAACTGGCCGGGGCGCATGTGCGGCAGCAGGGATTCGACGGTGCCGATCACGAACGACAGGTCGGGTTCGCGGTAGGCGGTGAGCGGGGTGGGAACGCAGATGATCAGGGCGTCGGCCTCGCTCGTGCGGGCGAAGTCGGTGCTGGCCATGAAGCCGGCGGCGCGCGCCTCTTCGATCGCGGCGGCGCCGATGTGCGCGATATAGCTGCCGCCGCGGTTGAGCCGCGCGACCTTGTCGGCGTCGACGTCGATTCCGAGGACGCGAAAGCCTTCGGCGGCGTAGCGCAGCGCCAGCGGCAGGCCGACGTAGCCGAGGCCGATGATGCCGATCACGGCATGGCGGTCGCGCAGCCGGTCCAGCAGCTGCTCCAGGTGAACTGATTGGTTCTCGTCTCGCATGGGTTTCCTCGACAGTATCTGTATGACGGCGGGTATGACGGGCAGGTATGACGGCAACGATGTGATGGTGTGAAGCGGTGGCGCTGGCCGGCCCTAGATCCGGAACGGCACGAACTTGCGAATCAGGCCGGCAGGCACGGGCTCCTCGACCGGCGCCTGCGGCAGGGGCGCCGGCGTCGATGGCAGGTATTCGGACACGATGGCCTTGACCATC
Organism: Massilia arenae; assembly: GCF_008014745.1. GTDB lineage: Bacteria > Pseudomonadota > Gammaproteobacteria > Burkholderiales > Burkholderiaceae_D > Telluria > Telluria arenae. Next base: position 6,622 of record NZ_VPFD01000034.1, on the reverse strand, counting down.
GACTCGATGGGGCCGCGCTCGTGGGTCTCGCAGGCCATCATGAGACAGGTGATGCAGGTTTCGAGCACACTGGGCCGCAGCGCGCTTTCCTTCATGCGCATGATGCGCGGGTGCTCGCTCGGGAAGACGGTGCCGTCGGTCAGCAGTTCCTCGTGCAGTTTTTCGCCCGGGAACAGGCCGATGAACTGGATCTCGATGTCGCCGCGCGGCTGCTGGGGCGTGCGCTCGGTGAGGCCGTGCATGGCGATCATGGTGCGCGCCAGCTCGAGGATGCGCACCGGCTCGCCCATGTCGAGCACGAACACGTCGCCGCCCTTGGCCATGGCGCCGGCCTGGATCACCAGCTGGGCCGCCTCGGGGATGAGCATGAAGTAGCGCGACACTTCGGGATGGGTGATCGTCACCGGCCCGCCGCGCGTGATCTGGCGCTGGAACAGGGGAATCACGGAGCCCGAGGAGCCCAGCACATTGCCGAAGCGGACCATGCAGAACGTCGTGCCGGTCCTGTTGCCTGCGCCATGGGCCGGGCCATGGCCGGCGCTGCCGCCCGCGCCGTCGCCCGGAGCGCAGCCACCGGCGGCGCGGGCGGCAGCGGCCTGGAAGATCAGTTCGGCGATGCGCTTGCTGGCGCCCATGATATTGGTCGGCCGCACCGCCTTGTCGCTGGAAATCAGGACGCAGGTCTGGACGCCGTGCTGCGCCGCGCCGGCGGCGATGATCTGGGCCCCCAGCACATTGTTGCGCAGGCCTTCGACGATATTGGTCTCGACCAGCGGCACGTGCTTGTAGGCGGCGGCATGGTAGATGGTGTCGATGCCGCCGGCGGCCAGCACGCGCTCGACCAGGTCGGCATTGCAGACCGAGCCCAGGTGGGCGTGGATGGGCAAGGCGGGAAAGCGCGCCGCCAGCTCTTGCCGGATGGTGTACAGCGCGTATTCGGAATGGTCGATCAGGTGCAGGCGCGCCGGGCTCAGGGTGACGATCTGGCGGCACAGCTCGCTGCCGATGGAACCGCCGGCGCCCGTCACCAGCACCCCCTTGCCGCGCACGCAGCGCGCGAACAGGTCGAGTCGCGGCGGCACCGGCGGCCGGCCGAGCAGGTCTTCGAACTTGATTTCGCGGATGGCGTCGCGCAGCACCGACTTGTCGCAGGCCTTGTCGTCGCCCAGGTCGACCAGCCGGGTGAGGATTTTGGTAGGCACGCCGGCCTGGCCCAAGCGCTGCATCAGCTCGCGCAGGCGTTCGGGGGCGGCGGCGGGCAGGGCGATGACGATGGTGCGGATGCCGAGCGCGGCGCTGAGCTCGACCAGGCGCGAGGTGTGGAACACGCGCAGGCCGGCCACGGTGCGCTCGTTGAGCGCGTGCTTGTCGTCGAAGAAGCACAGCGGGCGGTATTCGTCGCCGTCGCGCATGGTTTGGGCCAGCCGGGCGCCGGCCTCGCCGGCGCCGTAGATGGCGACCGCCAGCGCCTTGCCGGCGCAGGGGCCGCGTTTGCTGCGCAGCAGCTTGCGCACGCCGATACGCGATATGACGACATAAGAAAAAGCGATGAACCAATATATCGCCAGCGCGCTGCGCGGAAATCGCGCCTCATTGAGGAATACTAAAGTAAGATAGGCGCATAATATGGCAATGCCCAATGCAAGACCGGTCAGGGTGAGCAGGCGGTGGTCGATGAAGCGAATGACGGCGCGGTATAAATCGGATAGCCAGAAAGCCGCTATCGTCAGCACCGCCACCAGTAAATAAGAGCCGGGCCCGAATTGTTTTGCAAGCTGTAAATCGCCCCCGCGCAATATCATTGCTATTAAAAAACAGACGGGAAGCGCTACCAGGTCGACCCCGATGGCCAGGGCGGCCTTCGCAGTGCGGTGCATGGATACGATTCTTGCGCAGAGCTGGTGAGACAGGCTGTAGCGTTGAATTGACATGGCAATCGGCTTCTCGCTGAAAGAGAACGACGTGCAGCTGCAATCAAAATAATGGTTTACTGCACGATCAGGCGTTAGAATAAAACTCTGCGCTGGATGGGGTGGTTTTGCCGATTGCTTTTGTGTGTATAAGCTTATTATCTGTCCGAGATTGAATGGCGGGTTTGAGGTCACTCAACAGCGATAGGGGATATAATGCATGAGCACAAAGATTGAAATGAAGAAGTGAATAAAAGAAATGGTGCTGGATAATCATTTCCAGCGACTATTTATTTAATTCGGGATATTGGGGAAGGGCGGGTCGGCGGATGCCGATGGGAATGGCTGAAATAAAAAAGCGTCCCGACCCGGCAGGCCGGAACGCGGTCGACGATGTCGGACGTCAGGCGGCAGGACGCCCCGGGCGCGGCTGCGGCGCCATCGGCGGTACCGTGATCGCTTCGTTCAGGCGCAGGAACTTGAAGCCGGCCAGCGCCTGGCCGCGCTTGCCCGCGCGCGCATTGCGCTCCTGGCGCTCGAGCGTGCGCGATATATACGATTCGAAGGTCTCCTCGCGCACTTGCGGTTCGGCCGAATGCAGGAAGTGGCGCTCGCCGTTCGGTCCCAGCACCACCAGGCCCACGTGCGAGGCCCAGTACTCGCCGTCGCGGGTCGAGATCACGTTGACGAAATCCCCTTCCTGCAGCTGGCGGGCGATGGCCGCCACCTGTTCCTTCGGCACATAGGCTTGGCGGCTGGTCTCGACCGGGATGTCGCGCACGGTGTTGTGGCGGGCGGCCAGGAAGCGCGCGCGGTCGACCTTCATATCGTACCCAGGGCCGCCGGCGCCGGCCAGTTCGGCACTGACATCGGTCACCAGCCAGCGGTTGGCCACGTTCCAGTCCATCTCGGTGTAGTGGTTGCGCGTGGCCACGCCGATCACGCCGTCGCGGTAGCGGATCCGCTGCAGCATCCAGAAGAACTCTTCCCACGAGCCGGACATGGCCATCGCATAAGTGTGTTCGGCGAACACCACGCAATCGCTCTGCGCCAGGCTATATAGAGGCAGGCTGTCGTGGATCTCGTAGGGGAATTCGCCCAGCAGGTGCAGCGAGTAGGGCTGGCCGATGTTCTGGCGGCCGATCGCGGCGATGCGCTTCCTCAGGTCCGGCTCGGCGCCCTGCATGTGGGCGATGTACTGGCCCGCCTCGAATGGCGTCATCTGGTAGACCTGCTTTTGCAGCAGGGTGTACAGCGGCGTCGGTGGCGGCGGCGCCCCCGGAATGGGCTTGGTGGCGGGCGCGGTCGCGCACCCGGTCAGGACGGCGCTGGCAAGCAGCAGGCAGGCAAGGCGCATGGCGTTCATCAATGTGGGGAAAAAACGTCAAGCTAATCTGGTGCGCCCGGCTTGGGTAATGAAATTTCTTCGTCCAGCCATAACCGCACGCAGAGCGACTTTATGTACATTCCTTCAAGTTATATAGAAGCGAACACAAGTGATTATTCACGGACGGAATACATCATCAATACTCCGAGCATGGCAGTCTTCAGCCTGCCTTAAGCAAGAACGATAGCACTATTCCCAGGAGAGAGAAGATGTTCAAGCAGAAGCCGCTCGCAGCGGCCGTATCGATGGCAGTCTGGAGCCTTGCAGCCCTGCCGGCCATGGCGCAGGAAGCCACCCCCGAAGTGCCGATGCAGACCGTGGAAGTGACGGGCATCCGTGCCTCGCTGGCCAAATCCCTGTCGGTCAAGCGCGATGCCTCGGCCAACGTCGAGGTGATCACGGCCGAAGACGTCGGCAAGATGCCGGACAAGAACCTGGCCGACTCCCTGCAGCGCCTGGCCGGCGTGGCCGTGCGCACCGACTACGATGAAGCGGAGAAGGTGTCGATGCGCGGCACCAACCCGGACATGTCGCTGATCATCTTCAACGGCCACGCGGTCAGCAGCGCCGACTGGTATGTCGCCGACCAGGGCTCGAGCTCGCGCTCGACCAGCCTGTCGCTGATGCCGTCGCACGTATTGCAGCAGGCGGTCGTCTATAAAAGCTCGCAGGCGAACATCGTCGACGGCGGCCTGGCCGGCACCATCAATGTGACGACCCGCAAGCCGCTGTCGCAGAAAGAACGCTTCTCGGGCGTGGTCAGCGTGGGCGCCAGCTATGCCGACCTGCCTGGCCGCTATGCGCCGGACATGAACGGTTCGGTCACCTGGAAGAACGAGGCCGGCACCTTCGGCGTGCTGGCCGCGCTGTTCGCCGAAAAACGCCACGTGCGGCGCGATTCGGTGTCGCGCTTCGCCTACGGCACCAACAGCGGCTGGGACGTGATCAACACCAGCACCATGAAGGGCATCACCGACGAATCGCTGGCCGGCACCGGCTATACCGCGGCCGACCTGAACGGCGTGCGCCTGCCCGGTTCGATGAGCTCGGAGTTCGTCGAGTCCGTGCGCGACCGCAAGGGCGGCATGCTGTCGCTGCAGTTCAAGCCGAACCGCGACCTCGACGTCACCATGACCGGCTTCCACTCCTCGATGGACGCCAACAACCATGGCCGCCTGAGCTCGAGCGCGATCTACTCCATGCTGCTCGGTAAGAACGCGCCGCTGGGCGGCACCACCGCCGCCGCCGTCAACACCAGTCACAATGGGCAGCAGGTGTTCGCCCAGATCCGCAACCCCGTGATCGTCGACGAGACCACCGTCTACGGCCACCCGTTGAAGGTGCTGAAGGCCGCCGACATCGTCTTCGCCGACGGCACCAGCCCCCAGTACGTGGGCAACTCGGAAGGCTTCTACCGCGACGGCGCCAAGGCCGAGAGTTCCTTCCTCGACCTCGACGCCAAGTACCGCGTCAACGACGACCTGACCGTCAAGACCCTGCTGTCGACCACCCGCGGCGTCGGCCAGACCAAGCTCGACCAGGGCCTGACCCTGGCGCGCTACGGCACCGGCATCTCGTACGCGCTGGGCGACCTGCACGACGCACCCTTCGTCCAGTACCACAATGCCGGCGCCAACCAGCCGGGCCTGAACCCGGACGGCAGCGGCTACACCATCGTCGACCGCGCGGCATCCGGTGTGAAGACCGTCGACAAGGAATGGAGCGCGCAGTTCGATGCCGAATACCGCCTCGATCGCGGCATCTTCCAGTCGCTGGAAAGCGGCGTGCGCTTCGCCGACCACAAGCGCACCAGCGGCCGCCGCGGCCCGGCCTTCCGCAACGGGATCACGCTCGACCCGGTCACCGGCCGCGTGATCTCCAACACGCCGACGCCGCTCACCGGCTGGCAGGCCTTCCCGGGCGACTTCGGCAAGGATCTCGACGGTCCGGCCGGCTGGGACAACACCGGCTTCACCTATACCCCGGAAGGCATCAAGGACTACATCGCCAGCAATACCAAGGTCACCAGCGATGCCTGGGAGCGCCGCGTCAACTCCGAGATCGACATGCAGGAGCGCCAGAGCGCCGCCTACGTGATGGCCAACCTGGAAGGCGAGCGCTGGTCGGGCAACGTCGGCGTGCGCTTCACCCGCACCGAGGTCAAGGCGAACATCGCGACTCCGATCCCGGCCGGCGCCTGCCAGCGCGTGGAGCCGGGCCAGGCGCCGATCACCTGCGCCGCCTATCCGGGCGCGATCACGGATGCCGGCGATGCCACCGCCTATTTCGACGGCATGCCGTTCAATCCGAACGCCGGCATCCTGTACTACAAGACGCCGACCAAGCGCACCTTCGACAACTGGTTGCCGAGCCTGAACCTGCGCTATGACATGGGCAACGACATGCTGGCGCGCTTCGGCGTCAGCCGCACCATCGGCCGCCAGAACTACAACCTGCTGGGCAGCGGTTTCGGCACCCCGGGCTGCGACGCCAACGGCTGCCGCGTGACCGGTCCGAATCCGGACATGGAACCGCAAACCGCGGATAACCTCGACCTTTCGTGGTCGTGGTACTTCGCGCCGCGTTCGATCGTGGCGGTGAGCGTGTTCCACTCGTCGATCGACGGCTATCCGAAGACCGGCGCGGTTGGCAGCTCCACCGTCGACCTGCTCGACCCGCGCGACCAGACCGTGAAGACCTTCTTCATCAACACGGCCTCGCAGCAGGGCGCGAAGATCAACGGCATCGAGCTGCAGTACGAGCAACCGTTCGGCAAGACCAACTTCGGCTTCACCTCCAACGTCAGCCGCGCCAAGACCAAGGTCGACGACGGCCGTCCGATGGTGGGCGCGTCCGAATGGACCGGCAACGTCGGCCTGTACTACGAGGATGCCAAGCTGTCGACGCGCCTGGTGGCCAACTACCGCGGCGAATACGTGAACAGCACCACGGCGCCGTCGCCGACCGCCAACAGCCAGGGTCTCTCGGTCATCAACGGCATCGCGATGCCGACCGCGCCGACCTATGCCGACGCGGTGACCACGCTGGCGTTCTCCGCCAACTACTACTTCACCAAGAACCTGGAACTCGCGTTCAGCGCGACCAACCTGACCAATGCCAAGCGCGCCCAGTATCGCTACAGCGAAGAAGAGCAGCAGAAGCTGGACGTCAGCGGCCGCCAGTACTACCTGAACCTGCGCTACAAGTTCTGATCCGGCCGGGCTTTACCAGCCACCGTCGTCCCCGCGCAGTGATGTGACCCCTTAAACTGAGACGGTTGGATGCTCGCTTAGACGGCCTGGGTTCTGTACTGCACAGGACTCAG
>NZ_VPFD01000033.1 GCF_008014745.1 Massilia arenae | reverse complement strand
GGCCAGCGGCCACCGCGCCGCGCGGCCCCGGGGCCGCGCCGCGCGCGCCGGCCGCGAACTCACCGGTGTAGACATTGCGCACCGCGCTGCGCTGGCCGGCGGACGCCACGCCGGTGCGCGAGTTATACGAAGAACCGACCCGGCTGGCCCAGGCGTTGCCGCTCCAGGCATCGAAGCCGCCCGCGGCGCGGCCCACGCTGGCGCGATTGCCCCACTGCGAATAGATATTGCCCGTGTAGCCGGCCCAGCCACGCGCCCCCCAGGCGACGGCGCCGCCGCGGGCGCCATAGGCCGCGCCTCCCCATGCCGGCGCGGCCCAGGCGCCCCAGTAGGGATAGGCGCCCCAGCCCCAGCCGCAGGACGAGGTGGCCGCGCCCCAGGCCCAGCCCAGGCCGAAGGCCACCGCCCAGCCGGTCCAGGGCGTGTAGGCCACCGACGTGCCATAGCCATAGGTGACGGGCGTGCCATACCAGTAGCTGCCCATCCAGGGCTGGTAGGCATAGCCGGTGCCATAGACCACGACCCCGCTGCCGGGATCGACCAGCGTGCCCTGGTAGGCCGGGGTATAGCCGACCGTCACGCTGCCGTCCTCGACGCCATAGATGCGCACCGCGGTCACGAAGTACAGCGGCGACTCGGGCGGAATCGCATAGATCTCCGCCGGCACGCTGGTGGCCACCCGGTAGGGACCGGCGGGCGCGCTGGCGCTGAACCAGACGCCGTCCTGCACCGCGTAGTAGCTGGCCGGCCCGGCCTCGATGATGGTGGTGGCGGTATTGACGATGTAGCGCAGCGAGGTCCCGGCGATCGGCCTGAACTGGGGCGCGCCGTCGAACACCGGCGCCGGCAAGGTGGTCTGCGCGACCTGCACCGTCGCCGTCTGCGGAATGGCCGCCGCGATCGCCGCCTCGCGCGCCTGGGCGGTGCCGGCCACCGAGGCCTTCACGTTTTCCTTGGGGCTGTCGTCCGGAATCGCCGCGAAATCGGGCGGCAGCGCGGATGGCGCCACGTACTCCCAGGGACCGCCCTCGTCGGCGGCGCGGAACCAGCGGCCCGAGGCCAGCACATAGCTGCGGTTGTCGCTTGTCGACTTGAACATATTGCCGGTGGTGTTGTCGACATACAGCAGGCGGGTGCCGGCGATCGGGACGTAGCTCGGGGCGCCGTCGGTCACCACCAGCTCGGTCGGCGCGGTGGCGACGTAAATCGCCGGCGCCCCGGCGGCCAGGCGCGGCGCCGGATCGTCCGGCCCCGCCTGGCCGGTGAGCGGATCGGCCAGGTGCGCGTCCGACACCTGGCGCCAGGCCCGTTCGAGGTCGGCGCCGGGCGCGGCCAGCACGCTCCAACGGCCGTCCAGGGCCGGCGCGCTCATCCAGCCGTCGAAGATCTTGAGGTAGTGCACGCCGCGCGCGTCGCGCAGCAGCAGCGGACGGGTGTTGATCACGCGCTCGAGCGGCGACTCGGCCAGGCGGCGGTAGACCGGCGCGCCGTCGATGCTCACCAGGAGCGCCGGCACGGTGGAAAATACGAAGCGCGGGGGCGTGTTGCGCAGCGCCTGCCGGGCGCCCGCGCGGCCAGCACCGAGCACCTCCAGGTCTGCCTCCAGGCGATCGAGTTCAATCGTGCGTGAACGGCCTTCGAGTTCGGCGCGGATTGCCGCCTCCCATGCGCTCTTGTCGGCGGCGGAGGCGGAGGGAAACTCTGACTGCACGATACGGGCCCTGACCAGGGTCACGCTGCGGGTAACCTTGTCGACCTGGGTATCGGCCTCCAGCGTGACAACGCCATAGCGGGTGCGCGGCGGCTTGCCGGCGCTGGCGCCGACGGCGGCGCGCGCCTGCAGCCGCGCGCCATCCCAGGCGTCGAGCTGGGGCTGGTACATGGTCAGGGTGGTGGCGCCAGCGCGCACCTGGCGCGGCCAGGGCGCGGCTTCCGGCGTGGCATCGCCCTGGAGCGCCTGCGGGTTTTCCTGTAGATTTTCCTGCGGGCCTTGCGCAGCGCACGACACGCCGGCTGCCAGCACCACCGCCAGCAACAGAAGCGCGCCGGGCCTCATTGCAGCGCTCCCGCGGCCGGCGCAAACACGGTGCGCCAGGCGCCTGCCATGCCGGCCACGGTCCAGCCATCGCGCGCCGCGCGCATCAAGGCTTCCTCGGCGCCTCCGGTGTAGGCGTATTCGCGCTCGGCATCGTCGTGATGGATCAGCAGGCACATCGACGCGCCCGGTCCGCGCGCGCAATAATCGAGCATCTGGATATCGCCGTTGGCGTTCCCGGCGGCGAAGATGGGTCGCCGTCCGAGCCGGCTCCAGATGCGCACCGGCTTCATCGGCCCGTCGTCGAACACCTCGACCGCGGCGGTATGGACGATATCGCCCACGTCCTCGCGGTACTCGAGCGCGACCGAGCTGCCGACCACGTTCTCGGGCGGGATCCCGTACACCTCCTCGGTCACGGTGCGCATGAAGTCGCGCGTGCCGCCGCTGGCGATGCAGTTGGTGAAGCCGTGGCCGGCCAGGTAGCGCAGCAGCTCGGTCATCGGCGCATAGGTGCAGGCAAGATAGGGACGGCCGAGTTGCGGATGGCGGCCGCTGCGCAGGAAGTCGCCCGCCGCGCGCGCGAACGCGTCTGTCGTGAGGCCCACATAGCACTGCAGCAGGCCATCCACCATCGAATGCAGGTCGGCGTCGTCGCCCCGGTAGTGCTTCTCGATCGCGGCGCCCAGCCAGGCGTAGTCGCGTTCCACCACCGCCTTCCACGGCTGGCGCTCGGCCAGCTTTGGCTCGCGCCCGGCCATGCGCGCCAGCTGGCGGAACAGGAATTCGGACTGGATCGGGCCGGGCTTTTCGCACCACAGCGTGCCGTCGTTGTCGAACACGGCGATCCGGCCCGCCGGCGGCACGTGGGCGCTGGAGTCTTCGTCGGTCACGCGCCGCACGAAGTCGACGATCTCGCCGCGCGCGGGGCCGTCGGTCCAGGATGGCAGCACCGGTATCATCGTCGTCTCCTCAGCGCGGCACCAGCATGTGCCGCCGCAGCCATAGTTGATAGGGGACGGCCGCCATCAGGCCGACGATAACGAACAGCAGGACCGTCGCCCGCACCTCGTCGCCCAGCGAGTTGGCGCTGGCGACCAGCATCGCAATGCCGGGATGGCGCGTCGCGCTCGACAGCGCCAGCGCGACCCGGTCGTGCGGCTCCGGCCCTCCCAGCAGGTGACCGGCCACCAGGCCCGCCAGCACCACGGCCAGGATCACCAGCACCGTACCGTCGCCAACCAGGCGCGCCAGTTCGGGCGCCGATGTCACCAGCACCGGCAGGCAGGCCAGCGCCAGCAAGCCGACGGCGACATTGCCGACCACCGGCGCGGCGTGCGCCGCCGGGCCGGGCGCCAGCGCGCGCAGGCCCAGGCCCAACCCCAGCGGCACGAACAGCGAGACGAACACCAGTTGCGCCACTGCCAGCGGCGACACCGAGGCACGGGCGTCGAACAGCCAGGCCAGGATCGCCACTGCCGCCGGCACCGTCACGATCGACAGCACGCCGACCGCCACCAGCAGGCCATAGGCGTAGGGCTTGCGCCCGCCAGACCGGATTTCCCTGGGCAGTGCGACCGGCGGCAGGGGCGACACCGCCATCAGCACGATCGCGATCTCGACCGATTCCTTCAGCGGCAGCAGCGCTACCAGCAGCGCCGCCACCAGCGGCACCACGACCACCACCGCCAGCAGCGCGCGCAGCAGCAAGCGCGGACGGCGCAGCACGTACAGGCCGTCACCCCTGGCGATGTCCAGGCCGATGCTCAGCGCCAGCAGCAGCAGGCTCCCGTGCAGTGCCAGCGCCACCAGTTCGTGCAACATGTCCATGTATGGTCTCCCCAGCCGCCACCCGTCCACCAGCGCGCCGACCGTCCACCGATGTTAGCCGCGGCGAGCGCGCGGCGGCATTGGACCATGGTCCCAAGGAATAAACGTGTTGGACGAAAGTCCAATAGCGCCGGTGTCGAGGGCGGCGTTAGGCTGTGACAGCCCGCAGCGGGCGCCTGCATCGAATTGCCCCCATCCACTTCCCTATGAGGTCACCATGAAGGCACAACCAGGCAACACGAGACGCTTGCTGATGCCGACCATCCTGGGCGCCACGCTGGCGCTGGCCGCCTGCGCCGGCCAGCCCACCCGCGACGAGACCCAGGCCCGGGTCGACGCCGCCCAGGCCACCCTGAACAACTTCGTGCGCGATCCCGACATGGGCTGGTTCCGCGAACACGTCGGCCACGCCAAGGCGGTCCTGATCAGTCCCGACATCGTGCAGGCCGGCTTCATCGTGGGCGGCTCGGGCGGCTCGGCGGTCCTCATCGCGCGCAAGGGCGATGCCTGGGCCGGCCCGGCCTTCTACCGCATCGCGGCCGGCTCCATCGGGCTGCAGGCCGGCGCCCAGGCGTCCGAGATGGTGGCCCTGGTGATGACCGAGAAAGGCCTCAATTCACTGCTGTCGACCACGTTCAAGCTGGGCGCCGACGTGAGCGTCGCCGCCGGCCCGGTCGGCGCCGGCACCGGCGCGCCGCTCAATGCCGACATGGTGGTGTACACGCGCTCGAAAGGCCTGTACGGCGGCCTGAACCTGGATGGCACCGTGATCTCGGTCGACGACGGCCGCAACCATGCCTATTACGGCGCGGGGGCGACGCCGGTCGAGATCCTGGTCACACGCAGCGTCAGCAATCCCCAAGGCCAGACGCTGGCCCGAGTCGCGTCCGGCGCGGTCAACGGCGACGCTGGCGATCAGTAGGGGCGCGCCAGCAGGCGGCGCAGCTGGGCCGCCTGATAGGCGCCGAAGGTGTCGCCGAACAGGCAGCGGATCAAGGGGTCGTCGACCAACTCGGCGTCTTGCAGCGCTTGCTCGGTCCCGGGATCGAATACGGCGCCGTTGATGCGCACATACATCGAGGTCAGCGATTCTCCGAGCGTCAGCGCCGCATGCAGCTTGGCGGCCGGCACCTCCGTAGTCCAGCCGAGCGGGCCGGCATCGGCATCAGCATCAGCATCAGCATCAGGGTCAAGCAGGGCCGCGCGCTCACCGTCGAGGCGGTAGCGATAGTCGCGCGCCTCGCCCGCGTGGTCGAACACCGACAGGCGCCAGATGCGCGGCCGCTCGAAGTAGTCCGAGCCTGCCTCGGTCGCGCCGTAGCGTTCGGCCAGCCCGTGCAGGCAGTAATCCGTCACGATTGCCTGTTCCTCCGGCGTCAGGGGTGCGAAATGGCGGGCGATCTCGCCAGTCGACGGCGGCGCCGCATTGCCTTCGTAGACGTAGTCGACGTCCTGCTCGCCCACCGGAATGACCCAGTCCAGCGGCGCCGCCGGGTGCAGGCCGGCGGCATCGAGCCGCATCGACACCGAGGGATTCAGGCGCACCACCTGCGCCTCCGGCAAGGCCGCGCCCACCTCCTGCCCGAAGCGGTCGTAGGAGATCGGGAAGAAGGCGCGGTTATACCAGGACCACGGCTCCTGCTGGAACTGGCAGGAGCTTGGCACGATATAGCGCGGCGCCAATGCCCGCAGCTGGTCTATCCATTCTTCAGGCAGGCCGGGCGGCGCGGCGGCGTGGCGCGACGGCGCCAGCACCTCGAGCTCGCGCATCGTCTGGAACGGCCACAGCACCATGTCCCACGGTCCCTGCGCGACCAGCTTGGCCAGCGTGTCGTCGTCGATCCAGGAGTCGACCACGTTCAGCACGTTCATGCCGGCCGCGCGCACCTGGAACATCGAATCGACGTCGATATCCATCGCCTCGCGCGGGATGACGGTGAACGGGCCCACCTCGACCGCGCGGTCCAGCGCCAGCGCATGGACGTTCGTGAATCCCAGCTGGCGCAGCATGTCGAACAGCGCCTCGAACTGGCAATACAGGTAGATCGGCGTGGCGCGCTCCAGCAGGTCGAGGCTGTCGAGCGAGCAGTGGTCGTCGTGGAAGTGCGAGATGAAGACAGCGTCAAAACGCTGGCGCCGGATGGCATCCAGGTCGAAGCGCACGTCGGGGAAGGCGTGGCAGTTGCGGCTGAAGGGATTCTCGAAGATGGTATCGAAGGCGATACGGTTGCCCCCGCATTCGAAGACATACCCCGCATGCAGGATCCTCGATATCGTCAACTCCGTCATGTCCTGTGCCCTCCCCGTGAAAGGCCGGATTCTACACGCCGGCCGCCTGCCGCGGCCCGTCTGGCTGTAGAATCGCGTCTTTGCCCGGCCGCATCCCATGTCGACATCGCACTCCCAGCAGACTCACACGGAACTGATCCTCGGACTCGACGACCGTCCACCGCCCCTGCTCGGCATGCTGGCCGCCCTGCAGCACCTGCTGGCCATCATCGTCCCCATCGTCACGCCGGGCCTCCTGATCTGCCAGGCGCTGGGGGTATCGAGCCGCGACACCAACCTGATCGTCTCGATGTCGCTGGTGATCTCCGGCATCGCCACCTTCGTGCAATGCCGCCGCTTCGGCCCGTTCGGTGCGGGCCTCCTGATCGTGCAGGGCACCAGCTTCAACTTCGTCGGCCCGCTGATCGCCGGCGGCGCCCTGATGGTCAAGCAGGGCACGCCGGTCGAGGCGGTGATGGCGGCGATCTTCGGCGTCGTGGTGGCTGGCTCCTTCATCGAAATGGGCGTCTCGCGCGTGCTGCCCTTCGTCAAACGCCTGATCACGCCGCTGGTCACCGGCATCGTGGTGCTGATGATCGGCCTTACCCTGATCAAGGTCGGCCTGATCAGCATGGGCGGCGGCTATGCGGCCATGGCCAATGGCAGCTTCGCCAACGGCGAGAACCTGCTGCTTTCCGGCGTGGTGCTGGCCATCATCGTGATCCTGAACCGGGTGCCGGTGGTCTGGATGCGCAGCGCCGCCATCATCATCGCCCTCGCCGTCGGCTACGCGCTGGCCGGCTGGATGGGGCGCCTCGACTTCAGCGGCATGCACGAGGCGCCGCTGTTCCAGGTGCCCACGCCCCTCCATTTCGGCCTGGGCTTCTCGTGGTCGCTGTTCATCCCGATGATCGTGATCTACCTGGTCACCTCGCTGGAGGCGATCGGCGACGTGACGGCCACCAGCAAAGTATCGCGCCAGCCGGTCGAGGGGCCGCTGTGGATGCAGCGCATCAAGGGCGGCGTGTTGGTCAACGGCGCCAACTCCCTGCTGGCCGGCATCTTCAACACCTTCCCCAGCTCGATCTTCGCCCAGAACAACGGCGTGATCCAGTTGACCGGCATCGCCAGCCGTCACGTCGGCATGTGGATCGCCCTGTTCCTGGTGATCCTGGGCCTGTTTCCCGCCGTCGCGGGCGTGATCCAGGCGGTGCCGGAGCCGGTGCTGGGCGGCGCCGCCATGGTGATGTTCGGCGCCGTTGCCGCGGCCGGCATCAACATCCTGGCCAGCGTCACGCTCGACCGCCGCGCGCTGCTGGTGATCGCGGTATCGCTGGCGCTGGGGCTGGGCGTGTCCCAGGTGCCCGAATTCCTGGCCCATATGCCCGCCGCGGTGCGCAACGTGCTCGAATCGGGCGTGGCCACCGGCGGCCTGTGCGCGCTGCTGCTGAACTGGTTCCTGCCCGAGCAGCCGGCGGGCCCGAAAGAAGCGCAATGAACTGGAAGCGGCTGGTCAGGGGCTTGCTGGTGCTGCCGGTCGTGGCGGTGACGGCGTGGGGCGCACTTGCGCTGTGGTTCCAGCTGGCGCCGGCGCTTGCGCTGGCCATCGGCGGCGCCTGGACCCTGCTCGGCCTGGCCATGGCGCAGGTATTGGCGCGCGCGCCCGGCTGGCGCCACGAGCGCCGGCTGCTGCTGGCGGGCGCGCTGGCAGCGCTTGCAATGCTGGGATGGTGGCAGTCGCTCGCGCCGTCCCACGATCGGCCGTGGGCTGACGACGTCGCGCGCCTGCTCGAGTCGTCGGTCGACGGTGACCGCCTGGAGCTGCGCAATGTACGCGCCTTCGAGTGGCGCACCGAGACCGACTACACGCCGCGTTGGGAAACCCGGCGCTACGACCTGTCCCGGCTCGAGTCGGCCGACCTGGTCTTGTCCTACTGGATGGGGCCGCACATCGCCCACACCCTGGTGTCGTTCGGCTTCAGCGACGGCCAACGACTGGTGTTCTCGCTCGAGATCCGCAAGGAGCGAAACGAGGAATTTTCCGCCATCGGCGGGTTCTTCCGCAAGTTCGAGCAGGTGATCGTCGCGTCCGACGAGCGCGACCTGATCCGCACGCGCAGCAATGCGCGCGGCGAACAAGTCTATCTGTACCGGCTGCGGGCGACACCCGCGCAGCTGCGTTCGGTGTTGCTGGACTACCTGGCGCGCGCCGAGCGGCTGCGGCGCCAGCCGGAGTTCTACAATACCCTGACCAGCAACTGCACCACGATCCTGTTCGAACTGGCGCGCCAGATCGATCCCGCCCTGCCGCTCGACTACCGCCTGCTGGCGTCGGGGCACTTCGCCGAATACGCCTACGACCAGGGCGCGCTCACCCCGGGCCTGCCCTACGCGGTCTTGCGCGCTCGTGGTCACATCAATGCACGCGCGCAAGCTTCCGATACCAATGCGCACGACTTTTCGCAGGCGATCCGGGCCGGCGTGCCGGGCATCGCCGCACCAACTGTTCCCGATCAACTGTTGAAGATCAATAGGCGCTAACCCCTCATCGATAGAATCGACTCAGGTTCGATTTGCTCCTGCAACGCTGCCAGGAATCGATAAGGAAACGCAATGGTATCGGGTCGACATCCGCCACGGCAGCGCCAGCCTGGACCGGCACCCCAGGGCGGCGCCTTCGCCATCATGTTCGTGCCGTTGCTGGTGCTGGTGGTGGCATTCGCCGGCCTGGCGCTGGACATGGGCATGGTCTACAACCGCAAGGTCGAGCTGAGCGGCATGGCCAAGGCCGCGGCGCTGGCCGCCGCCAAGGAACTCAACGGCAAGAGCAGCGGCATCACGGCCGCCAGAACCCGTGCGCGCGAAGCCGCCGAGCGCTTCATCTACCGCTACAGCACCGCGATCGTATGGAACGATGCCGCGCTCAGCTTCGGCACCACGCCGGCGCACGGCGGCAGCTGGGTGGGCGCCGAAGGCGCCGGCGACGGCGCTGCCCACTTCTACGCGAAGGTGGATACCGCCCAGCTCGGCGCGGTGTCGGCCGGCATCAGCACCATCTTCATGCGCGTCCTCTCGGACAGCCTGGCCACCGTGGAAGTGGCCGACACGGCGATCGCCGGACGCAGCGGCATCAGCGCGCTGCCGCTCGCCATCTGCGCGATGTCGGAAACCCGCGCCAGCGCGCGTGTCAATACCGGGGTCAGCGCCGATGAACTGGTCGAGCACGGTTTCCGGCGCGGCGTCAGCTACGACCTGATGCAGCTCAACCCGCGCGGCACCACGGCGGCGCGCTACATGATCAATCCGGTCGTTCCGCCTGGCATGTCGAGCACCTCGCTCAATCCGACAATCCTGGGGCCTTTCGTGTGCACCTCCTCCCTCTGGATGCCGCGCCTGACGGGCGGCCCGATCCGGGTCTCGGCGCTGGCGCAGACGGCCCCGCTTGCCAACCTCGCCACCCAGCTCAACTCGCGCTTCGACGACTTCGGCCAGGACCTGTGCTTCCCCATCGGCGCACCGCCCGATACCAATATCCGGGCCTACACCTACGACACCGTGGGCGGCGCGCCGTGGATGTCTCCGGCCACCGGCCTTGCCGCCGCCCTGACCACCGACGAACGCGGCCGGCTCGAGACCGTGGCCGACCTGCCTCCTCCCGCCAGCGGCCCGCCCCCCGCCGACGCCGGCGCTTTCGGGCCGCTGTGGTCGTACGCCAAGGCGGTCAAGTTCTCTTCCTACACTGCCGGGGTTCCCGAGCCGTCCGGCGGCTACACGCCGTTCTCCACCGCCGATTGGCCCAATCTGTACCGGACCGGCATCTCCTCCAGCAACTATCCCGGCACGGGCCAGTACACCCCCTACAATCCGTTCAACACCATGAATCCGCCCACCGTGACGTCACCTGCGGGCACGCGCCTGAAATACGCGAGCCCGCTGCGGCGGGTGCTGTACGTACCGCTGCTGTCATGCGCGAGCGCAGCGCCGACCGGCGCCAACGTCGCGGCCACCGTGCTCGGTGTCGGAAAATTCTTCATGACCGTGCCGGCCACCAGCAATACCCTCATTGCCGAATTCGCCGGAGTAGCGTCCGAGCAATCGATCCCCAGCGCAGTGGAGCTCTATCCATGAACCTCAGACTTGCCTGGCGCGGATGCGCCCCAGGACGCCGCCAGCGCGGCTCCGCCGCCGTGGAATTCGCCGTGCTGCTGCCCTGCCTGGCCCTCGCGCTGGCGCCCATGATCTTTTGCGCGCGCTATATGTGGCATTACACGGTTGCGCAGAAGGCGGCGCAAGACGCGTCGCGCTATATGTCCATGGTACCGGTCGTCGAGATGCGCGCGCCCGCCCTCGCCGTCCAGGCCAAGGAGGTCGCGCTCGAGATCGCACGAAGAGAGCTGGGTGAGCTGGCGCCGGGCGAAGAACTGCGCGACGCTGACGTGCTGTGCGATAGCAACAGCTGCGGTTTCCGGGCGGGCACGGTGCCGCGCACGGTCAAGGTTTCGATCATGTTCTATATGCACGACCCCATCTTCCATACCTACCTCGGCCCGTGGGGCTTGCCGATCGAGGTCAACGCGGTGACGCCTTATGTCGGCAAGTGATCCATCCAGGCGGCATCCCCATCGCGCCCAGCGCGGTACCGCCGCGGTCGAGTTCGCGCTGCTGGCGTGGATCTTCTTCACGATCCTGTTCGGCCTCATCGAGGTCGCGCGCATGCTGTACGTCTACGGCACGCTGCAGGAAGTGACGCGCCGCGCCGCCTCGAGCGCGGCGCACGTGTACCCGACCGACAGCGCCGGCATCGCCCGGCTCAAGTACGCGGCGCTGTTTCGCACCGGTCCCGGCGAACTGCCGCTGGCGCCGCCGGTGTCCGACACCCGCCTGCGCATCGACTACCTGGCCCTGACCCGCGACCCGGACGACGATAAACTGAGCCTGGCGCCGGTCGCCCCGGGTTCGATCCCCAACTCCGCCGCCCGCAACCGGCAGGTCTGCATGACCAATCCGAATGCCGCGAACTGCATCCGCTTCGTCCAGGTCCGCGTCTGCGGCACCGCAGACGACGGCGCCGGCGAGTGCCCGCTGGTGCGCTCGCGCATGATGCTGCCGTTCGTCGACCTGCGCGTGCCACTGCACCGGGCGACCACGATCGTGCCGGTGGAATCGTTCGGCTACCAGCCCGGCGAATCCCCCTGCCCCTGCCCCTGAAAGGCTCAGCGCGCCTGCAGGGCGGCGATCCGCTCTTCGATCGGCGGATGGCTCGAGAACAGCGCCATCGCGCCGCCCTTGCCCGAAATTCCGAATGCGCTCATATTCTTCGGCAGCTCGCCTTCGGCCATGCCGCCCAGGCGGCGCAGGGCCGCGACCATCGGCTGCGACTGGCCCATGATGTTGGCGGCGCCGCAGTCGGCGCGGAACTCGCGCTGGCGTGAGAACCAGGCCACGATGATGCTGGCCAGGATGCCGAACACGATCTCGCACACGATCACGGTGACCATGTAGCCGATACCGGGAGCGGTGTTCTCTTCGTCATTCTTGCGCAGCATGCCGTCCACGAAGTAGCCGACGATGCGCGCGATGAAGATCACGAAGGTGTTGACCACGCCCTGGATCAGGGTCAGCGTGACCATGTCGCCGTTGGCGATGTGGGCTACCTCGTGGGCCAGGACGGCCTCGACTTCCTGCTCGGTCATCGACTGCAGCAAGCCGGTCGACACCGCGACCAGCGACGAGTTCTTGGTGGCGCCGGTAGCGAAGGCGTTCGGCTCGCCCTCATAGATCGCCACCTCGGGCATGCCGATGCCGGCGCGCTGGGCCTGGGCCGCCACCGTGTTGAGCAACCACTGTTCGGTCGAATTGGACGGCTGGGTGATCACACGCGCCTTGGTCGACCACTTGGCGATCGGTTTCGACAGCAGCAGCGAGATGAAGGCGCCGCCAAAGCCCATCAGGCCGGCGAACATCAGCAGCTTGGTCAGATCAAGGCCGTTCGAGGTGAGGAAGCGGTTCACGCCCAGCAGGCTGGCGGTGATGCCCAGCACCAGCATGATGCCCAGGTTAGTCGCGATAAACAAAAGAGTACGTTTCATGATGTCCTTCTTGGTACGGTTGCGGTAAAAAATGGGTTCAGGCGGCCTGTTCGGCGTCGTCGGCCACGATGCGCTGGACCAGCACCTTGGCGATGCGGCGCTCTTCCACGCTCAGGATGCGGTAGCGCAGGCCGTCGATCTCGATCTCCTGGCCCGGCTCCGGCATGCTCTCGAAGCGCGCCAGCAGGAAGCCGGCCAGCGAGGTGTAGTCGTCGTCGACGCTCACCAGGCCCTCGGTCTCCAGCACCTGCTCCAGCTGGTGCAGGTCGGCCGTGCCGATGACTTCCCACTCGCCGGGTCCCTTCGGCTGGATCGCCAGCTGCTCATCCTCGTCGGGGAATTCACCGGCGATCGCCTCCAGGATGTCGACCGGGGTCAAGAGGCCCTGGACGATGCCGAATTCGTCGGTCACCAGCACCAGCTGGCCGTGGGCGCGCTTGAGCGTGTCCATGGCCTTGAGGACGCCGGCGGTATCGGGCAGCAGGATCGGCTTCCGTATTGGACCATTGGGACCATTGGGACCATTAGGGCCATCGCCGTCGACGACGCCGTCGTCGATGCGCGCCTGCAGCACCAGCTGGCTGATCAGGTCCTTGGTGCGGGCGATGCCGACCAGGTTGTCGAGCTGGCCACGGCCGACCGGCATCCGGCTGTGCGGCGACTCCTGCAGCTGGCGCAGGATGTCGTCGGCCTCGTCGTCGAGGTTGACCCAGGACATCTCGGAACGCGGCGTCATGATCGAACGGATCGAGCGGTCGGCCAGGGTCAGCACGCCGCTGACCATATTGCGCTCCTCGACGCCGAAGGCCTGTGCTTCTTCCTGCTCCTCGTCGTGGGCATCCGGCTCGGCATCCTGGCGCCGCTTGCCGCCCATCAGGCGCAGCACGGTGTCTGCGGTGCGGTCGCGCAGCGGCATGCGCGCCTCGTTCTTGAGGAAGTTACGGCGCGCGAACTGGTTCAGGGCTTCGATCAGGATCGAGAAGCCGATCGCCGCGTACAGATAACCTTTCGGGATGTGGAAGCCCAGGCCCTCGGCCACCAGCGACAGGCCGATCATCAAGAGGAAACTCAGGCACAGCACGACCACGGTCGGATGTGCGTTAACGAAGCGGGTCAGCGGCTTGGACGCCAGGATCATGACACCGATCGAGATGATCACGGCCGCCATCATGACGCCCAGCTCATCGACCATGCCGACCGCGGTGATCACGGCGTCGAGCGAGAATACGGCGTCCAGCACCACGATCTGCACGATTACGGCGCCGAAGCTGGCATACACCTTCGACTGGGTGTGGACGTGGGTCACGCCTTCCAGGCGTTCGTGCAGCTCGACGGTGGCCTTGAACAGCAGGAACACGCCGCCCAGCAGCAGGATCAGGTCGCGCCCGGAGGGCGACCATGGTCCCAGCGCGAACAGCGGCGTGGTGAGTGTCACCAGCCAGGACACGATGGTCAGCAGGCCCAGGCGCATCAGCATGGCCAGGGTCAGGCCGATCAGGCGCGCCTTGTCGCGCTGGTGCGGGGGCAGCTTGTCGGCCAGGATCGCGATGAAGATCAGGTTGTCGATGCCCAGGACGATTTCCAGGACAACGAGTGTGAGCAGACCCGCCCAGATTGCCGGGTCGAATAGCCATTCCATGGTATTACCTCGTTATTTTGCTAAATGTGTGTCGCGGCCGCGATCGCGGGCACGGCGGCGCAGTCGGGTGACGTGCGCCGCGATGCGGGGATCGTGATCGGCCAGGGGGCGCCGCGCAGGCGGCGAAACAGGCCCTCAGGCCATGCGCGGGGGTTTTAGCGGTGGAAACGAGGAGTGATTGGCGCGTGGCGGCGCCGGGGGCGCGATCGCGCCTCCCGGGGCGCCGTCCACTTGCAGGCCGAGGTCTTCGTAGACGGAGTCGTGGACGTCGGCGCCGGCTGGCGGTTCGTCGGGATCGATCTCGCAGCCGGCCTGGCAATCGTAACCGCCCGACAGGTAGGCATCGGCGAACAGGGGCACCGCCGCATCGGTTTCGAGCGCAGCAGTATGGATGAGGACTTCGGAGGGTGTGACGTGTTCCGTCGCGCCGGCCGGCTGCATCGCGGATGCGGCCATGGCCAGGGCAAACATATTCAGGGGGAGCAGCAGGGTCAGGCAGATGACGAAAAATCGTCTCATATACGCAGCGAGAGTCGGAACGGCGTCAGTATAGCATGCGTTCGCCCAGCTCCGCCCTGCCGCGCATAGCGCGCCGGCGTCACCCCCACCGCCAGCCGGAAACGCCGCGTGAAATAGCCCTGGTCGGCGTAGCCCACCAGCGCAGCCACGACGGTCACGTGGCAGTGCGGCTGGCAACGGCACCCATGGCACCTTGAACGATGCGCCTTGTCATACAGGTGACATGTCCCGGCGCTAGACTGGGACGGTTTCCCGGTGCGGTTGTACACGAAACGGTCATTCATCCGTCGACGCTGCACTCGGCGGATTTCTTTTTTCAAAGGATGACACCATGTCCACCGTCCAGGCTACCGACCTTTCCCAGCGCGTGCAGCGCGACCTTACCGACAGCTACGACGAAGAGCTCGAAATGGAACTCGACGACCGCGACCTCGATCCCGAAACGCTGCTGCCCTCGCCTACCCGCAGCGAGCAGGAGAAGGAAGCCCGTCGCCAGTATTTCCATGAGCTGTTCCGTCTGCAGGCCGAGCTGGTCAAGCTGCAGGACTGGGTCGTGCACACCGGCCACAAGGTCGTGATCCTGTTCGAAGGCCGCGACGCCGCCGGCAAGGGCGGCGTCATCAAGCGCATCGCCCAGCGCCTCAATCCACGCGTGTGCCGGGTGGCCGCGCTGCCGGCGCCGAACGACCGCGAGCGCACCCAGTGGTACTTCCAGCGCTACGTCTCGCACCTGCCGGCGGCGGGCGAGATCGTGCTGTTCGACCGCAGCTGGTACAACCGCGCCGGCGTCGAGCGCGTGATGGGCTTCTGCACCGACGCCCAGTACGAGGAATTCTTCCAGACGGTGCCGGAATTCGAACGCATGCTGGTGCGCTCGGGCATCCAGCTGATCAAATACTGGTTCTCGATTTCGGACGAGGAACAGAACGCGCGCTTCCTGAGCCGCATCCACGATCCGCTCAAGCAGTGGAAACTGAGCCCGATGGACCTGGAATCGCGCCGGCGCTGGGAAGAATACACGCGGGCCAAGGAAATCATGCTCGAGCGGACCCATATTCCCGAAGCGCGCTGGTGGGTGGTCCAAGGGGTGGACAAGAAGCGTGCGCGCCTGAATTGCATCCATCACCTGCTGCAGCAGATGCCCTACGTCGAGGTCGAGCGCCCGGTGATCGCGCTGCCGGAACGTGAATATCACGACGATTATGTGCGGCGGCCGGTGCCGCCCGAGATTATCGTGCCGGAAGTGTTCTAGTCCACGGCCGGCGCGCAGCCGGCCTGTGGTCGGTCAGAGAAGCGGAGCGACGAATTTCTGTCCAGGAACTGTTCTTTTTGCTAAGCTTCAGATCGGTTTGCCGCGTGGCGATCCCATCACGCCGGCCTCCTGGACTTGACCGATGACCTTGCAAGAACATCCTGAGACAGATCTCCCTACGCGGCTGGACGACGACGATGCAGCGCTCGAAGCCTTGCGGCAGCACAGCGTCGGCATGGGCGGCCCCGCCAGCGGACCGGACTGGCAACGCCAGGTGCGGGCCCTGTACCGGCGCGGCATCTCGATCGAGACAGCGCTACAATTCCTGTATGGCGAACGCCCGAACCGGCAGGTGTTCGAGACCTGGCTGCTGGCAACCGGCCGGCCGCAGCCGGCCGTCCCGGATGCGGCGGCTTGCATCGAGGATGGCGCGCTGTCGGAGGCCCAGCGCGCATTCTGGGACCGCCATGGCTATCTCGTGCTGCCGGGCGTCGTCCCGCGCAAGCAGTGCGAGGCGGCGTGCCAGGCGATCTGGGACTTCCTCGGCGCCAGCGCCGACGATCCCGGCTCCTGGTATCGCGAGCATCCCGGCAAGCGCGGCATGATGCTCGACTTCTATGACCACCCGGCGCTGGCGGCCAACCGCGCCGCGCCGCTGGTGCGCCGCGTCTGCGAACACCTGTACGGCAGCACGGCGATCTACCCGTCCATCGACAAGGTCAGCTTCAATCCACCCGAGGACGGCGGCTCGCGCTTCCAGGGCAGCCCCCTGCACTGGGATGCGAGCCTGTCCCTGCCGATGCCGTTCCGGCTGCAGGGATTGCTCTACCTCGGCGATTGCGGGCCGCTCGATGGCGCCTTCCACTGCGTTCCCGGCTTTCACCGGCGTCTGCCGGAATGGCTGGCGCGGGTGCCGGCAGGCGTCCATCCGCGCGACTGGGCGCTGCGCGACCTGGAGCCGATCCCGGTACCGGGCCAGGCTGGCGACTTCACCCTGTGGCACCAGGCCCTGCCCCATTGCGCCACACCCAATCGCGGCAAGCTGCCGCGCATGGTGCAATACCTGACCTACCTGCCCGACACCATCGACCATCAAGCACAGTGGATCTGACCATGAACGACACGACGAAGACCGAGCGAGCCGAGGCCGGCACGAGTGAACTCGCGCGCCTGCGCGCGATTGCCCGCGCCATCCTGGCCACCGGTTCCGACCTGCACGCGGCCATCGGGCCGGTCCAGGACCTGCGCCAGCTCGCCGAACGCCTGTCCACCATGCAGAGATCGGTGCAACGCAATATCTGCGACGGCGAGAGCTGGCTGCCGTCCGGGCTGGCGGTGTCGCCGCTCACGGCCGCCCTGTGTGCGCACGAAGTATTGCGCAGCGCCGCCTTCATCCAGGGCGCGTCGCGGGCCATGGAACAGGCGGCAAGGCGCTGCGAGGGACGTCCGGTGCGGGTGCTGTACGCCGGCTGCGGACCGTTCGCCTTCCTGCTGCTGCCGCTGCTGGCGCTGTGGTCGACGGAGCGGGCGACCTTCACCATGCTCGACATCCATGCCGACGCGCTGGCGCCGGCGCGCAGGCTGGTGGCGGACCTCGGCCTGGATGCGGGCGTGACGTCCTGGATCCAGGCCGACGCCGCCACGATCCGGCTCGACCCGGCCGCCCTGCCGGACGTGATCGTCAGCGAAACCATGAGCGCGGCTCTGAAGCGCGAACCACAGGTGTCGATCGCCCGCAACCTGCTCGCCCAGGCCCCGGGCGCATTGATGGTGCCGGCCTCGGTGCGGGTCGACTGCGCGCTGAGCGAACGCCCGGACGCGAGCACCGTCTGGCGCGACAGCGTCCGCCTGGGTCAGGTGTTCGCTCTGGACGCGGCCACCGCGACGGCCTGGGACGCCGAAGCGGACGACGCGCTGCCGGCGGCCACGTTCACCATTCCGGCCGACGTCGCGCCGCTCACCACGCTGCGCCTGTTCACGGACATCACGGTCTTCGACGGCATCGGCCTGACCGGGGGCGACTGCAGCCTGAACACACCGCGCTACCTGCCGGGCAAGCCGCTGTTCGCCGCCGGCCAGAAGGTGCGCTTTTACTACCGCCTGGGCGCCGACCCGGGCCTCGACTACGCCGTGCTGCCGGGCTGACGGCGCCCATGCGCCGAAGCCGGCCTTGTCATTCGGCGCAAATGCCGACCGGCCTGCGCGCCGGCAGCCTTACCTGCGCCACCAGGCCGCCTTCGGGATGGTTGCGCAAGTCCAGTCGGCCGCCGTGCGCCTCGACGATGCCGCGCGCGATGCCCAGTCCCAGCCCCATGCCGCCATCGTTGCTGTCGCGCCCATGGGCCAGCCGCACATAGGGATCGAACAGGCTGGCCAGCGCGTCCTCCGGCACGCCCGGCCCGTGGTCACGCACCTCGACCACCACGCTGCCCGGCTCCTCACGCACCGCGATGACGGCCCGGGCGCCATAGAACAGCGCATTGTCGAGCAGGTTGCCCAACGCGCGCTTGAGCGCCAGCGGCTTGCCGCGCACCGTGATGCCGGACGCCTGGTAACCCACCTCGTGGCCGGCCAGCTGGGCGCTCTTGACCATCCGCCCCAGCAGCGCGTCGAGGCGAATATCGGCCGGATTCTCGTGGATGTCGCTGTCCTTCACGCACTGCAGCGCGCCCTTGACCATCATGTCCAGTTCATCCAGGTCTTCCTCGAAATCATTGCGCAAGGCATCGTCGTCGAGCAGTTCGGCGCGCAGCTTCAGGCGCGTGATCGGCGTGCGCAAGTCGTGCGAGATCGAGATAAACAGGCGTTCGCGGTCCTCGATGTAACGGGCGATGCGCTCGCGCATGGCCCCGAATGCGCGCGCCGTGTTGACGAATTCTCGGCTGCCGGTTTCGGGCAAAGGCGGTGTGGCGTCGTCGTGGCCCTGGCCGACGGCGGCGGCGGCATCGGACAGCGCCGCCAGCGGCCGCGTGATCGAGCGCACCACCAGCAAGCAAAGCAGCAGCACCACGGCCAGCGACAGCGCCTGCGGCATCAACCGGTCCCAGCTGAACGGGTCGCTGCCGCTCAGGAAGTAAGGGTTGGGCATCAGCGCCGCCATGTACAGCCAGTTTCCCGGTTCGATCTCGGTCTGGATCACCAGGATCGGCGCCGGATCGGGCTGCAGCAGCAGCACGTGCTGGACCCAGGCATTCGGCAGGTCTTCCAGGCGCACGTCGTGCTCGGCCACCACCAGCCGGTCGGGCCAGGCGAAGGCCAGCCGGAAGCCCGGCGAATTCGGCAGGTCGCTCTTGAGGGTCGCAGCCACCGTGGCGATCGCCTTGTCGGCCAGCGGATGCGGCGCGATCTGCTCGACCGGCACATAGGCATGGTTCAGGTTGACGAAGAAGCGCGTGCCGCCCATCTCGCGCAACTGCTGGATGATCAGCGCGCGGTAGGCCGGCGGCAGGCTGCGAAAGAAGCGGATCGCGCCGGCCGCGCTGTGCGCCACATATTTGGCAGCCGACTGCGTCTCGACCTGCGACTTGTAGCGCAGCTGGCTGGCCCAGATCGCGCTGGCCGCGATCTGCGTGACGAGCAGGCCCGCCGCCATCACCAGCATCAGGCGGCCCAGCAGCGAGGCCGGCACCAGGCGCCGCAGAAGCCCGTCAGACACTGGACACGCTGACGTCGGCCGAGAACACATAGCCGGCGCCGCGCACGGTCTTGATCAGCGCCGGCTGCTTGCCGTCGTCGTTCAGGCGCAGCCGCAGGCGGCTGACCTGGACGTCGAGCGAGCGGTCGGTCGGGCCGACGTCGCGCCCACGCGTCTCCTCACACAGCAGGCCGCGATCCAGGACGATGCCGGGATGCTCGACGAAATACTTCAGCAGCTGGAAATCGAGCCCGGTCAGCGCCACCTGGGCGCCGTCGGAATCGAGCACCTTGCGCTCGGTGAGGTCGAGCGTGAAACCGACGAAGCGGTAGTAGCGCGCAGCAGGCGCCTCTACCGCCGAACGGCGCAGGATCGCCTTGATGCGGGCCAGCAGCTCGCGCGGGCTGTAGGGCTTGGCGATATAGTCGTCGGCGCCCAGCTCCAGGCCTACGATGCGGTCGGTCTCGTCCGAGCTGGCGGTGAGCATGATGATCGGCACATTGGAGCGCTGGCGCACCTGGCGGCACAGCATGAAGCCGTCGGTATCGGGCAGCATCACGTCCAGGATCACCAGGCACAGGCCGTCGGCCTGGGCGTGCAGTGCGGCCAGGAAGCTCTCGCCATCATGCGACAGGATCACCTCGTACTGGTTCTTTTCCAGGTAGGTCTTGAGCAGTTCCCGGGTCTTCTGGTCATCGTCCACGATCAGTATCTTGCGCACCTGCCACTCCAAGAGGTTTGAGATTGAATAGCCGGAACAGCGCGCCGAGGCGGCGCTGGGCCTGGGACGGCGGCACGCGGTCGTCCAGGAAGAAGCGGTGCACCTCGGCGATGATGGCGTCGCGGCTCGCTTCGTCGAGCGCCATGCGGTGCACCAGGCTGGGGGCCTGCACCGCGGCGCCACGCGCGAACACGGTCCACGACTGGCGCGCGCAGCTGTCCATCGTGTTCGGGTCGGCGTCGCGCCGCACCGGCACCCCGCCCTTGAGCGCATTGAAGCTGGCCTGCACGCTTGGGGCCACCATCAGCCGCGCCATCTTTTCCTGGGCCGCCATCTGGCGATAGTCGCCCGCGAACATGGCCAGCGTGTCGACGCTGTACAGGTGGTAGCCGGCGGTGTCGGGCGCGGCGGCGCAGCCGAAGTCGCGGTCCGGCAGCGCCTTGAACTCGCTGAGCTCGGCCTTGGCCCAGTCGCCCATGATCATCATGCCGGCCTGGCCGCGCGCGAAGCGGCGCACCACCTCGGGCCAGGGACGCTCGTCGATCTCGTCCTGCAGCCAGCCCTTGATGGTGCGCAGGCGCAGCAAGGCCTCGTGGGTGCGGCGGTCCGCCGCCGCGGCCGGGCTGCGCTGTACGAACAATTCGCGGTAGAAGGCAGGCCCGCTTTCGGCCAGCACCAGGTTCTCGAACAGGGCCGCCACCTGCCAGGCCTCGCTGCTCTGGGCCAGCGGCGCCACGCCAGCCGCGCGCAGGCGACGCGCCACCTCCTCGAACTGGCGCCAGGTGACGGGCGGCGTCAAGCCGAGACGGGCGAACAGCGGGCGGTTGTAGTACAACGTATTGACGCGATGAATGCCGAGGGGCGCGGCCACCACGTGGCGGCGGTGGACGACGAGCTGCTGGATGGTCGGGAACAGGAAGCCGGCCCAATCGCCAGAATCGGCGACCTTGTCGAGTTCGAGCAACAGGCCCAGGTCGGCCCATTCGGCGATCGACGGGCCGATCAACTGGGTCACTTCAGGCGCATCGCCGGCCAGCACCCTGCCCTTGAGGACCTTGCCGGCGCCAAGGCCGGCGCCGCCGGGAATGGCGGCGTCCTGCCAGGCGATGCCCTCGTCGGCGAGCCGGGTCGCCAGCATGTCGGCGGCCTTGCGTTCGCTGGTCGAGGTCCACCAGTGCAGCACTTGCAGGCCAGGGCCCGGCGTGGCGACAGATGGTGCGGCGGCGCAGGTGCAGGCCAGGGCCAACGCCCATCTCATGACACCAGGCCAGGCCACTTTCTTCATCGACGCCATCACCCACGATCCCGCTGAAAGCACCGATTATAACAAGGCCCTTAGCGCCGTTCGATACTGGCGACGTGGCCCATCCTGCCGTTGCGGTCGAAGGCGGCGGCGCGGATCGTGCCATGCGCCGCGATAGGGCCGTTCACGACCGGGCTGCTCGCATTGGGCATGCTGCCATCGGCCGTGTAGCGCAGCACCATCCCGGGCAAGACATGGTTCACCCTCACCTGCCCGCCCTCCTCGATCATCCCCGGCGGCGCGATGCGGTAGGCGACCTTCGAGCCATCCAGGTCGAGGCGCGGCAGCACGCGCTGGCCGAGGGCGTTGACGAAGCCGGTCCAGGCGGCACGGTGCAGCAGGTCCGCTTTCGCCGCATCGTTCTCGCGGGCCCAGGCCGGATCCGCCGCCCATCCGCGCTCGGCCACCGCCACCAGGCGCGGCATCACCAGGTAGTCGATGCGGCCTGGATCGAGCACGGTCTCGACGAACAGATTGGCCTGCAGGCCGCGCACGCGGCGCTTGCCGTAGTCGGTCAGGCGGTCCTTGCCGATGCGCGCCGCCTCCGGCGCATTCTTGTTGATGTCGAGCGGGATGAAGTCGTGGACGGTGTCCAGTTCCACGTAGGCGCCCCAGTTCACGCCATGTTCGTCCGGATTGGCGTTATGGGCCATGTCCATATACATGCGCGTCACCGGCGTCAGCACGATGTCGTAGCCGGCATTGGCCAGGCGGTAGGCCAGGTCTTCGTTGCCTGTGGTGTTATTCCACACATAGGCCGAGAAACCGCGTTCCGGGAAACGCGGATTCGGGATCAGCTTGGGCCGGCCGTCGAGCATCGTCTGGCGCGCGGCCAGCTCCTCCCAGCCCGACATGAACACGCCATGCTTGCGCAGGATGCCATCGACACGGTCATAGAAATAATCCCACAGGTCGACCACGGTTTCCAGATTGTGCTTCTTCATCATGGCGGCGCTGACGGGCGATTTTTCCCAGGCGCCGTGGGCCAGCTCGTCGCCGCCCATGTGGATGGTCGACAGCGGCACACCGGCCTCGCGGTGCAGCTTGACCACCTCGTCCACCACGTGCTCGATGAAGGTATAGCTCGACTCATGGCCCGGGTTGATCACGTTGTCGCCGAACAGCTGCGGCGAGTTGTACACCGAGCGGTCTTCGAGGTCGCCCAGCAGGTACTTCGCGTAGTCCGGATCGCCGGCCGCCTTCAGGCGGTGGTAGCGCGATTCCATCGCCTGCACGGCGGCGCGGGCATGGCCCGGCATCTCGATCTCGGGGATCACCTCGATGTGGCGCGCCTGTGCATAGCGCAGGATGTCCTTGTACTCGTCGCGGGTGAAGTAACCGCTGCCGCTCGGGTTCTTCGGGTCGGGTCCTGAGCCATAGGCCGGTTGCAGGCGCACGCCGGGCTTGGCGACATGGCCGCGCACGGCGCCGATGTCGGTCAGCTCGGGCAGGCCGGCGATCTCGATGCGCCAGCCTTCGTCGTCGGTCAGGTGAAAGTGGAATTTGTTCAGCTTGAAGCGCGCCATCAGGTCGAGCCACTTGAACACGGTGTCCTTGCCATGGAAGTTGCGCGACACGTCCAGCATGAAGCCACGGTAGCCGAAGCGCGGGGCGTCGACGATGGTCAGTTCGGGCAGCGCCGGCGACTTCGTCCCCGGCAGCGGCATCAGGTCGCGCAGCGACTGCAGGCCGTGGGCCACGCCGGCCGCGCTGTTGCCGACAATGGCGATGCCGCCATTGACCGCAATCGTCAGGCGGTAGGCTTCGGGCGAGGTCTGGCCGGGCACGCTGCCCACGGAGAGGCGCAGCGCGGGACCGCCGCTGGCAGGCAGGTCAGCCGCGAACAAGGAGCGCGCCAGCGCAGCCTCGTTGGCCAGGTTCGATGGTGCTTCCACCTTCGGCTTGCCCTTGAGCGCCAGCGCGCCCTTCCCGGCATCGAGCTGCAATGGCGTCGGCAAGACTTTAGGCACGGCGGACGCGGGCAGCAGCGCTGCGCGCGCATTACGTTGATACGTATCCTGCGGGGTGACCAGCGAATGCGGGCTGTCCTTGACGCCGGCTTGCGGCGGCTGCGCCAGCGGCACCACGCTGTAGGCAAGCGCGACACCGGTATCCGGCGCGGCGTCGTACACCAGGTAGGGGCCGGACGGCGCCTTCGACGAGGTGTAGACCGAATCCGAGTGCTGGTAGTCGAAGGCGATCGTCTGTCCCGCCGCCAGGCCCTTGAAGCCGGGGCCGGGATACAGGCGGAACAGGCCGCCGGCGATCTGCTCGAGCAAAAGGCCGTTCGACTGCACGCCCTTGGGCATGCGATCGATCGCATTGAAGTACAGCGACCATCCCTGGGCCGGCAAGGCCTGGGTGTCGCGGTTGGTCAGCGTGAAGCGCGCCGGCGATGTCCCTTTCGGCAGCTGTGCACTCGCCACGGGACGCTGCAACTCCCACTGCAGGTGCAGCTTCGCACCGTTCGCCACGGCGCCGGCGGAGGTCGCCGCGGCCGGTGCTTCCTGCGCCGTTGCCGGCAGCGCGAAGGCCATCATGGCCACCATCAGGGTCGACGCCACGGCGCCGCCAACCATCTTTGTCTTGCCCAAGAGTGTCTCCTTATTGCGCAGATGCGCGCTCGTCCATATCATTTTTGCACTGGTCGGCCTTGCACGACCCTGTTCTGCAGCCTCACAGCGCCATCGCCCGGCGCCAGACTGCCGTTCAACACCTGCGAAGTCACGGCCCACAGTTCGGCCTCCATGCTCGGCTGACCGCGATTGAGCACCTGCGCATTGACGCGGATCGTCGATGCGCAGCGCTTGCGCCATTCGGCCATCTGCTTGGCCACCGGGTCGCGCACCGCGATCAGATGGTGCGACAGGGTGAAGAAGCCGGTCAGCCGGTTGGTGTACAGGTCGGCGAATTCCTGCGACCCCACCCAGGCCATGAATTTGTAGGCGTCTTCCTTGTTCTTCGAATTTCGGTTCACGCCCAGCCCCAGGTCCATATGGTCCGAGATGTGGCAGGCGGCGCGCTCGCTGGGCAACGGTGGCGGGAACACGCCCAGTGCCAGGCCGGGCGTGCGGCTGAAGTGTGCGATGTCCCACGAGCCGGCCGGGTAGATGGCCGCCCCACCCGATGCGAACCTGGCCTGGCTCGCCGCATAGGTCTGTTTTGCCGCTCCCGCCGGCAGGTAGCGGCCCAGGCGCGCGGTGAAATCGAGCGCGTCGACGAAGGGCTGGTCGGTGAGCTTCGCGCGCCCGGCGATCAGGGCCTTGCGCCCCTCCTCGCCGCGCCAGAAATTCGGGCCGATATTCGTGTAGACGATCTGGCTCGACTCCCACTGCTCGGCCGTGCCCAGCGCCAGCGGCATCACCCCCGCCTTTTTCAGGACGTCGAGCACGCGGAAGAAGTCGTCCACCGTGCGCGGCGGCTGCAGGTCGTGGCGCCGGAAGATATCCTTGTTATAGAAAAAGCCATGGATGACGGAGGCCACCGGCATGCAGAAGGTGTCCTTGCCGTCGTCGGTCTGCCAGGCCACCAGGCTCGATTGGTCGAAATTCTGCAGGCCCGGCTTGCCGTCCAGGCGCTCGAGGTGGCCGCCCTGGTACAGTGCCAGCGACACGTCGAACGGCCGGCATGCGATCAGGTCGCCCGCCGTGCCCCTGGCCAGGCGCGCGCCCAGCGCGGCGTCGTAGCCGGTCGGCGCAGTCGGCGCAAATTTCACCGTGACGTCGGGATGGTGGCGCGCGAAGGCCGGTAGCAGGACGTTTTCCCACAAGGCCTTGTCGTCCACGCGCCAGCTTTCGATCACGAGCGTGCCGGCGCTGGCCGGCAGCAGCAGCGCCGCCAGCAGCACGCCGGGCAGGCCCTTCAGTATCCCTCTCACCCGTGCTGCCCCGCCGCGCCGCGCTTGGCCTTGGGCTCCGCGAACAGCCGCTCGATCTCTTCCAGCGACTTGCCGCGGGTTTCGGGCAGGAAGAAGGTGGCGGTGATGAAGTAGATGGCGGTGCAGGCGCCCCAGAACAGGAACATCATGTGGTAACCGAAGTGGCCGACGATCGGCAGGAAAGCGCCGGCGATCAGCGTGCCCGTCCCCTGGTTGATCAGCAGCGCCACGCCCATGCCCACCGATCGGATCCGGGTCGGCATCAATTCGGACAGGGCCAGCCACACGCACACGCCGGGCCCGATCGAGAACGAGGCGATGAAGAAGGCGATGAACAGGGCCGCCAACTGGCCGCTGCGCTCATCGGGCGTGGGACCGACGGTGGCGCGCACGATCTCCAGGGGCACGCCGTCCGGCACGCCCTTCGGCGGCTGCACCGACACCCGCTGGGCCATGTACACGCGGCGGGCGGCGTCGAGCGTGGTTCGCGCCTCGGCCGGCAGGCCCGCGATCATCTGCTGGGCAGCGTCCAGCGCAGCCGGGTCGCCGCGGCCGCTCCAGGCGGCGCGAGCGCCGTCGAGCAAGGTGCGCTGGGCGGGGGGCAAGGTCGCCGCCAGCGCTGCCTCGCGCGCCAGCACGGCCTGGGCTTCGGCGGTCGGCGTATAGGCTTCGGCCACCTGCTGCGCATCGCCGTACTGGTACAGGATCGTCAGCTGCACCGGGCCGGCGGCATTGCCCAGCTTCGCGTCGACCAGGTTGAGGTCGAGCGCATTATTACGTACCAGCGCCGCCACCTCGGCGTGCAGGTCGACCCGCTCCGACTCGAAGCGGTGGAACAGCAGCGCCAGCAGGCATAGCGAGACCATGATGCCGGCGGTGCCGATCTTGAGGAGGAATACGCGCCCCTTGCGCTCGACCAGCACGATGGCGCCGACCGTCATCACCATGTTCAGGATCTTGATCGCCGTGCCGTGGCTGGCGGCGCTCACCGGATCGAGGCCGGCGTGCTGCAGGATGGTCGACATGAACTGC
Organism: Massilia arenae; assembly: GCF_008014745.1. Classification (GTDB taxonomy): domain Bacteria; phylum Pseudomonadota; class Gammaproteobacteria; order Burkholderiales; family Burkholderiaceae_D; genus Telluria; species Telluria arenae. The sequence goes on along the minus strand of NZ_VPFD01000033.1, from coordinate 31,332 downwards.
AGCAGCGAGTTGATGCCGGTCGCCTGGTTGCAGCCCAGGATCACGCAGGCCAGCACGAACGGCAGCACATAGCGCCGCTCGGTCAGCATTTCGGTCAGGGCGGCGCCGCGCGACAGCCTGGGGCGCGCGCGCTCTTCGGCCAGCGAGGCCTGGATCTCGTCGACTTCGACAGCACAGGCGCTGGCCGGGCGCAGGCGCCCCAGCACGGCGCGCGCCTGTTCGGTGCGGCCCTTGCGCATCAGCCAGCGCGGCGACTCGGACACGAACAGGCAGCCAAGCAGGAACAGCGCGCCTGGATACACGACCGCCATGAACATGCTCCGCCAGGCGTGGTCGGCGGCCGCGGTCGCGGCGACGGCGTCGCTGCCGGCGGCCTGGATTGCCAGTTCGGCATTGCCCAGGTAGTGGTTGCCGATGAAGGCGGCCAGCACGATGCCGGCCGTGAGGGCAAACTGGAACAAGGCAAGTCCGCGGCCGCGCCGGTCGGCAGGCAGGCATTCGGCCAGGTACAGCGGCACCACGACCGCAATCACGCCGCCGGATAAACCTTGCAGCAGGCGTCCCAGCAGCAGCGGCACGAAGGATTGCGACAGGTAGATCACCGTGACGCTGCCGACGAACAGCAATGCGCTCACCACCAGCATCGGCTTGCGGCCCAGCCAGTCGGCCAGCATGCCGGCCACCACCGAGCCGAAGATCGAGCCGGCCATCACGGCCGCCACCACCAGCGACAGCTGGCCCTCGGTCAGGCTTGTCGCCCGGTGCAGGTAGGGCAAGGCGGGATCGATGATCCCGATATCGATCCCGTACAGCAGCCCGCCAAGGCCGCAGATCGCCGTCAGGAAGAACAGGTGCATGCGTTGCTTGTTTTCGTTGGCCATTCCTTGCCTTCGCCTTGATCTATGCTTCGTGTTCCAGGACCGCAGCCGCGCGGTCTCCGGCGCGCGGCTGCGTCCTGCCGTCTACTACTGGAGATTACCAGCTCGTACCGACCCGCAGTCCAAACATGCGTGGATCGTTGTAGGACGCCAGCGTGAAGCGCTCGTCCGGGCCGCCGATGCCGGCCCAGGTCTTGGCCCGCTTGTCGAAGGCGTTGCGCACGTACAGCTCCGCATACCAGGGGTAGCGGTCGCCGTCCGGTCCGTTCAGGCGCAGCGAGCCATCCACCTGGGCATAGGCGCCCTGCACGCTCGAGAGGTGGGCTTCGTCCAGGTTACGCAGGTTGAAGAACATCTTGTCCTGCCAGCGCGCCTGGACCCACGGCGTCAGCATCCAGCCATTACTGAAGTGGAAGTCCTGCGAGAAGGAGAGGTTCATCGTGCGCGGCGGCGAATACGGCAGGCGGTTACCGACCACATTGTATGGACGCAGCTGGGACAGGGAGGTGTCCGGACCCGAGTAATAATCCGGGCACGGCGCGATGCCCTGGGCCAGGCGCGAGCCGCAACCCAGGTCATCGCTGAAGGTGTGGTAGTCGGCCACCTTGGCCGAAAGGAGCGAGGCCGAATAGGTGAGCCGCGCGTCACGCCATGGGCGGTACTGGCCTTCGAGTTCGAGCCCCTTGATGTTGGCGCGGCCGATATTGCGGGTCGACCACCAGCTGATCACCGCATTGCAGCCCGGATCGTCGGCGGCGCAAGGACGCTTGTTCTGGCCCACCGTGTGCTGGCCCGTCATCTGCATGTCCTTGTAGCGGCTGTAGAACAGGGTGGCCGACAGGGTCAGGCGGTCGTCCAGCATCTTGCCCTTGTAGCCGAATTCCAGGTTGGTGACGGTCTCGGGGCTGTACGGCAGGAAGGAATACTGCGGGCCGCTCGGGCCGGTGGCGCAGTCATACGGCACGCCGTTCGGGTCCAGCATACTCCCGCACAAGTTGAAGCGGTCGTTGAAGCCGCCGGCCTTGTAGCCGGTCGACAGCGAGGTGTAGAACATATTGCGCGCATCGACCTGCCAGGTCAGGCCCAGGCGGCCGGTGGTCTTGCGCCAGGCGTCCTTGTGGTTGCTGATCGAGGCCGCGGCCGGGAAGGCGCCGCTGCCGTAATAGGCGCCCATGCCCGGCAACAGCATGCTTGAATCGATGCCCTGCCAGCCCGGGGTTCCCGGCGCTCCGGGCGTGTACAGGCCATTGAAATAGTCGGTGCCATAGGCTTCCCAGAACTGGCCGTTGGCGTCCTCGCGTTCGTCGCGGCTGGTGCGCACGCCGGCGGTGAAGGTCCATGTTGGGATGAATTCCCAGTCGGCCTGGGCGAAGACGGCCTTCGATTCCGAGATGCGGTGCGGCTGATGGTAGAAGTTCGCGGTCGGGTAGCCATTGGGGCCACCGCCACGGAAGTCCTGGCCGTAGTCGAGGGTGTTCTTCTCCTTCATGTAGAACAGGCCGGCCACGTAGCGCAGCTTGCCGAAGTTCTGGCGCAGCTGCAGCTCGTGCACGTCGGACGCGAATTTCGAGTTCAGCGTGTACGTTCCGTTGTCATACACTGGCCAGCGGTCGCCGATGCTGGAGGCGGTGGCGTCCACGTCGGCTTCGATCGGATGGTAGCCGCCATCGCTGTCCTGCTGCTGGAAGCGGCGCTGGATCGCATGCGCATAGCTGTACTCGACGTCCGTTTGTGCATTGACGTTCCACACCAGGTTCGAGCGCGCGGTGCGGATCGACATATCGGTGATGCCCGGGATGTTGATCGCCACGCTGTATTTTCCACCGGTACAGGCATATGGCGTGCCGGCTGCCTGGTCGCAATCCTTCATGGCGATGTCGCCGGCGTCGTTGTTCTGGTAGTTCTCGAACGCCACCAGCCATTGCAGGTTGCCCGTCACCTTCCACAGGCCCGAGATACGGGCCGCCCACTGGTCGCGATTGGTGTAGTAGTCGCCTTTGCCCACGTCGCGGTTCAGGCGCTGGTCGGTATCGGGGATGCCGTCGGCGTAGAAGCCTTTCGAGGGCATGTTGACGTCGTAGTCGTCGCGCCGCTGGTCGATCCACCCGTCGCGCTTGACGCCGCTGGCGGTGAGGCGCAGCGCGAAGCGGTCGTTGACCGGCAGGTTCTGCACGACCGAAAGCTGGCGCTGGTTGTAGTTGCCGACGTCCAGCATCACATTGCCTTCGCTGCTGCCGATGACCGGCTTGTTCGGGATGATGTTGATGCTGCCGCCCGTCGAGTTGCGGCCGAATAGCGTGCCTTGCGGGCCGCGCAGCACTTCCAGGCGATCGAGGTCGAACAGCAGCGCCAGTGCGCCTTGCGGACGCGGCGAATAGATGCCTGCCACGTGCAGGCCGACGGCCGGATTGCCGATCTCGGTGAAGTCCGAATTCGACACGCCGCGAATCGCGATCTGTACGCCCGAGCTGCCGTCGACCGCGCCGCCCAGCTGCAGGTTCGGGATGTCCCCGGTCAGCGCCTTGATGTTGACCACGCCCTTGCGGGTCAGCTCTTCCTGGGTCACGGCGGAGACGGCGACCGGGGTCTTCAGGAGCGAGGTGCTATAGCGGGTGGCGGTGACCATCACTTCCTGGATGGCGTCGGGGGCCGGCGGCGGGACTTGCGCCGCCGCCTCCTGGGCCGAAGCGGAGGTGGAAGCGGAACCCGCCAGCAGCGCCATGGCGCCTGCGACGGCCGAACTGATCAAGGTCTTCCTGCGGTTCGATTCAAGCATGCTCTTTTCCTTATGGTAGCGCGACGGTGATGCCGTCATCTCGAGTGATCCCACCTGCCTGTGTGCTGCTGTCGTTTCCACTTTCTTCGTTGCATGTTTTGACAGTAGCACCGTTGACAGGACAGGCCAAACGAGGCCGCCGAACGGGCCGGAATAATCATAAGCATCTGATTTCTATACGTTTTCCCCTTAGGCGATCATCCGGCGCTTACACTTCTTTACGTTGCGCGGGATTTTTCGCCGCGAAATCCCTGATGCATGGGATTTCACGCGAGACAAGTATTCAAAACCTTACAATTCATTACAGAGCGCTGTGCCGAAATTGCAACAAGGTGCTCAGAGCTTGACGTAGATGCCGCGCCGGTCCATCGCATACGCCACGATCCAGCAGGCCAGCATGTACCCCAGTGCGAACAGGAAGGACGCCAGGACCGGCTCGGTCCAGGGCAGGATCGCCTCCTGGTACAGCCACTGATATAGCGACATGCCGCCCACCCGCAGGCGGACCAGCGCCACCACGCCCAGCGTCGACAGCATGTAGATGAACAGCGTGTTCTTGCCAAAGACGTCGAAGAAGTACGTCCCGGCGCGCAGCCCTCGCATATCGATCGCCCACACCAGCACGGCCAGCAGCGACAGGCTCCAGCCAACGCTGACCACGACGTAGGAGCTGGTCCACAGCTTCTTGTTGATCGGGAGGACGGCGTCCCAGCCGTGGGCGACCAGGACGCAGGCGGCGCCGGCCGCGAGCAGGGTCGCCACCGTGCGCAGGCTGCGGCCATTGCGCCCGATCCAGGCGACGGCGAGGTAGCCGCCAAGGACATTGACGACGGCCGGCAAGGTGCTCAGGATGCCTTCCGGGTCGAAGGGCATGCCGTCGCCCGTGTACATGTGCGAGGCGCCCAGCACGGCCAGGTCGAGCGTGCGCACGGCGTTGCCGGCCAGGGAGTAGTCGCCGAACTGCCGCAGCACCCACCAGTAGCCGAGCAGCAGGACCGCGCCGGCGGCCAGGGCGCCGCGCACGCCGCCGTAGCGCACGACCAGGGCCGCGATCAGGTAGCACAGGCCGATGCGCTGCAGGACGCCCATGACGCGCACGTCATCGAAGGGGATGAAGGCGCCGTCGGGCGTGAAGAACGGGAACCAGTACAGCAGGAAGCCGCACAGGAAGATCAGGGCCCCGCGCCGGAACACCGTGCGCAGGAAGGGCGCATCGTCCATGGCCGCCAGCTTCTTCATGCTCAGGGAGAGCGCACAGCCCACCACGAACAGGAAGGATGGGAACACGAGGTCGGTCAGCGTGTAGCCGTGCCAAGGCGCGTGCATCAGCGGCGCGTACTGCGCGCCCCAGCTGCCTGGCGTGTTCACGACGATCATCAGGGCCAGGGTCAGGCCGCGCAGGACGTCGATCGGTAGATTGCGGGAAGGGTTAGAAGGTGGCATCTCGGGGTTTCCGTGTGACGTGACGGATTCGACCGTAACACGCGGAAACAGCGAGCGGCAATGGCTTGCGCCGAGCGGCCCTGGATTTCGCAAGCCGTTGATTTAAAAGGAATCGTGAACAAGGACGAGGCTGCGGGGCTTACACTTCTTTACACAGGGCTGCGCTCGCTCCCCTCTTCTTCGCGCTCGCCAAAGTCGGCCAGCAAGCCATCTCGCAGCGCCACGAATTCGGCGTCACGGCGCTGGCGCGGATGCGCCAGCGGCACGTCCTGGATGCGGCGCACCCGGCCCGGGCGCGCCTCGAGCACCACGACGCGGTCGGCGAGATATACCGCCTCCTCGATATCGTGGGTCACCATCAGCATCGTGATGCCCTCCTCCTGCCACAGGCGCCGCAGCTCCTTCTGCATGTGCAGGCGCGTAAGGGCGTCGAGCGCGCCGAGGGGTTCGTCGAGCAGCAGCACGTCGGGCCGTCCGACCAGGGCGCGGGCAATCGCGGCGCGCTGCGACATGCCGCCCGAGAGCTGGTGCGGATAGGCCCCGGAAAAGCCGTCCAGGCCCACGCGCACGATCTCGGCCGCCACCCGGCTGCGACGTTCGGCTGCGGGAACGTCGGTATTGGTGAATGCCATCGCCACGTTCTGCTCCACCGTCAGCCACGGGAACAGGCGGTGATCCTGGAAGATCAGCCCCCGTTCCAGCGTCGGCTCCTCGATCGGGACGTCGTCGTGCAGCAGCGCGCCTTGGTAGTCGGGATCGAGCCCGGCCAGCAGCCGCAGCAGGGTCGACTTGCCGCAGCCGGAACCGCCGACGATGGCGACGAATTCGCCCGGTTCGACCGTCAGCGAGATATCGTCCAGCACCAGCAGCGATTCGCCTTTCAGCGGGAACGATTTGCTGACATGTTCGATGCGCAGGCCGGCGCCGCGCCGCGGCGCTTGCGCCAGCGGACTGTGGGTTGCAAGTGGAGTCGCAAGCGTCATGGTCTTTCTCCTTGTTTCAATTGATAGAACAGCCAGGCCGCAAGCCACGGCAGGGTCCACAGCAGGAATACATTGCGCAGGCCGACCAGGTCGCCCAGCCGGCCGGCGGCCAGCGCGCCGAGCGTGCCGGCGGCCATGCCGAACAGGGTCAGGTGGGCCGATACCCGCGCCTTGTCTACCGGCGCATGTGCGATGCGGCTGGTGTTCACAAGGGCATTCACGCCCAGGCCGAGTCCGAGCAGGATCGATGCGATCAGGTAGCTCGGCGTCGTCGGATACAGCCCAAGCAGCAGCAAGGCCGCCATGATGGCCAGGTGCGCAGCGCCATAGATGCGGTCGCGGTGGCGGCTGCCCAGCACCGCATTGCCCATGCCAAGCAGCACCGCGACGAAGCTGACGCCCTGCACCGCCATCAGCCACACCGCGTGGTCCTGCGGCCAGTGCAGCACCTGGATCGCGAGCAGGATCGAGAACACGCCCACGCTGGAAGCGGTAAAGCTGGCCAGCACCTCGAACAGATAGGTGGTGCGCACGACGGGCAGGCGCAGGAGCTCGCGCCAGTGCGACGCCTCGGCTCCCTTGCCCTGGGCGCGATGACCGGTATGGTCCGGCAGCACCTGCCAGCCGAGCAGCGCCAGGATGGCGAACATCGCCGCCGACACATAGAAGCCGCCCGTCAGCCCCAGGTGGGCGATGACGTAATTGCCCGTCAGCGGCCCGGCGAACTGGATGCCGAGCATGAGGGTCCCCTTGTACCAGCCGGCCTTGCCCTGCCCCAGCTCGGGCAGGCGCACCAGGAACACGGTGCTCATCGCCACGATGCGCAGCGCGATGCACAGGCCGACCAGGAACATCAGCACGGCCACCCACTGCCAGCCGGGCAGCCAGGGCAGGATGCAGAACAGGCCGGACAAGGTCAGGCTGATGGCGGCGTACAGGAATTTTGGATTGCCGCGCGCGAGGATGCGCCCGGCCGGCAAGGTGCCGATCGCCATGGCCGCCGTCTCGGCGCTGCTGATCAGGGCCAGCTGGAAGTTGGTGACGCCCAGGTGCAGGCCGAACATTGTGGCCAGCACCTTGTTCATCCCGATCGTCATCCCCGACAGCATCGTCAGGCCGATGAAGCCGACCAGGAAACGCCGCAGCTCCTGCGGCGCGAACAGCGGCGCGCTGGCGGGATTGGCTCCGCTCATCAGGCTGACCTTCCGCGAACCAGCAGGCGCGCTGCCCGCGTGAACAGCAGGTTCAGCACCAGCGCCAGCAGCGAGATCACCAGCACCGACAGCACCACCACGTCCATGCGGCCGGTCTGCTCGCTGGCGAGCAGCAGCGAGCCGATGCCCGGCGCCGCGGCGAACAGCAGCTCGCCGCCCAGGCAGGCCAGCCAGGCGAACACCTGGGCGTGGGTCACGCCGGTGATGATGGCCGGCAGCGCGGCCGGCAGCAGCACGCGCCGGAAGGTCTGGGCGCGCGTGAGCGTCAGCATGGCGCCGACCTCGCGGTAGCGCACGTCCACCTGGCGCATGCCCTCGAAGGTATTGAGCACTGTCGGATAGAAGGCCGCGATCCCGATGATCAGCAGCTTGGCGAATTCGCCGCTGCCGGCCCACAGGGCGATCAGCGGCACAAGGCCCAGCAGCGGCACCTGGCGGATGGTGTGGTACAGCGGCCCGACCAGGCGCTCGGCGACGCGCGACTGCGCCATCAGGGCGCCGGTCGCGATGCCGAGCAGCGCGCCGCACACCAGCCCCGTCAGGGCGCGCTCCAGGCTGGCCGCCACGTGCAGCGCCAGCGTGCCGTCGGCCAGCAGCTCCTGTAAGCCCGTCCACAGCTGTTCGAGCGGCACGAACACATAGGCGGCGCTGGCGCCGCGGCCGGACGCCCACTGCCAGGCCAGCAGCAGGATGGCCGGCAGCACCAGGGGCCGCAGCGCGGCGCCGGCGGCTTGCCATATCGGTTTCATCGTCACTTTCCCTTCAACGGCGCTGCCAGCGCATCAGCCAGGCCTCGAGCAGGCGGAAGCCCCGGTCCAGCACCAGCCCGACCAGGCCGGTCAGCACGACGCCGACCATCACCACATCGAGCCGGAACATCTGGCGCGCCATCTCCATCATCTGCCCCAGGCCATTCTCGGCCGCCAGCAGCTCGGCGCCGACCAGCACCATCCACGAGCGGCCGAGCGCAATGCGCACCCCGGTCAGGGTGGCCGGCACGATCGCCGGCAGCACCACCCGGCGGATCACCTGCAGCCGCGAAAAACGCAGCATCGCCGCCACCTCGAGGTAGCGCACCGGCAGGCTCTTGACGGCGTCGTGCACCGCTAGCGCCACGATGAAGAAGCTGGCCTTGGCCACGATGACGACCTTGAAGGTCTCGCCGATGCCGAACACCAGGATGAACAGCGGGATCAGGGCCACCGACGGAATCTGGCGCAGCACCTGGAAGGTCGGCGCCGTGTACGCATCCAGGCGCGACGACAAGCCGACGGCCAGGCCGAAGGCGACGCCCAGCACGCTGCCGAAGCCGAAGCCCGACAGCAGCCGGGAGAGGCTGATCCCCACGTGCTCTCCCAGTTCTCCACTCTCGGCCAGCTCCCAGCCGCTCACCAGTACCTGCCACGGCGGGACCAGGATCTGCTCGGGCGCCAGCGCCAGCTCGGTGGCCGCCACCCACAGCGCCAGCACCAGCAGCGGCGAGGTCCAGGCCGACCAGCGCCAGTCGAGCCAGCGGTTGACCAGGGAGCGCGTGGTACGTGGCCGCACGGCCCTCGCCGGAGTCGGGGACTCCGGCCGCCCGGGTTGCGCCACCTTGCGCGCATGTTCGGCCGGGCCCAGGCCGCGCGCAGCGGCCGACAGCACACCTGGATTCATCGGCTCGCCCACAGGTTCTGCAGCTTGAGCTGGGCCAGCGCCTGCTCGACGAACTGCGGCGCATACAGATTGGTAGTGTCCAGCGGCCGTCCGATCAGGCGCGCCTGCTGGGCATAGGCGGCGCCGGCGGCGTAGTGCGCTCGCAGCTCGGGCGTGAACAGCGGCGCCCAGCGCGTGTTCCAGTCGGTATTGTCGCCTCCCCACTCGCGCTCGATCAGGCTGCGCGCATGACCGGCTGCGACCTCGTGGCGGATGTAGTTCTCGCGACCGTTTTCTCCGATCACGCTCTGATGCGCCTTGACGTAGGCGGTTGCCACCAGTTGCGCCAGCCGCGGATGCTTCTGCAGGAAGGCACTGTCGCCCCACAGCTCGGCGCGCATCTTCCAGTCCTGGGGCGCCTGCTTGCTCGACCAGATGATCTTGCCGACCTTCTTATCCTCCAACAGAAAAGCGTCGCTCAAGGTAAAGAAGGCGTCGGCGCTGCCGCTCGCCACCGCCGAGGCGCCGGCCTGCGGATTCAGGTTCAGGATGCGCACGTCCTTCTGCGTCATGCCGTTGGCGGCCAGCAGCCGCGAGAACGGGAATTCCCATGGCCGGCCGCGATGCAGCGCGATCTTCTTGCCCTTCAAATCCTTGATCGAGCGCGCGTTGGAGTCGGCCGGCACCACCAGGTAGGTGTTGTTCATGCTGCCGCCCGGGACCACCAGCTGGGTGCGCAGTCCCGAAGCGTTGGCGATGATCGACGGCAGGTCGCCGTACTGGGCGAAGTCGATCGACTTGTTGGCGAAGGCCTCATTGACCTGGACCGCCACCGAGTTGGTGGTAACCGGCACCCACTGCAGCTTGACCCCAAGCTTGCCCAGTTCGGCCGCCAGCCAACCCTGCTCCTGCACCAGCGCCGAGGAGCCGGCGAACAGGGTCTTGCCCGATGTCCCGGTGCGCGATACGGCGGCGATCCGCAAGGCCGGAGGCAAAGGTTCGGCGGCGCGGGCCTGGGTGGCGGACAACAGCACCGGCATCAGCGCGGCCGACAGTCCGACCAGGCGGCGCCGCTGCGAGAATGGTGGAACAGGCATGGTCGGCTCCTTACAGGTCGGTCGCGGGCAGCAGCGACAGCGAACGCGCCTGGTCGATCAGCTTGCTCATCTTCCATTGCTGCAGCAGGACGCCGGGACCGAAGTCGCGCGAGCCGCCCACCGCCTCGGCCGCGATCTGGATCTTGGCGCCTTCTTCCAGCAGCAGGATGAACTCGGCCGTCTTGAGCAGCCCTCCCTTGCCCCATACGGTGGAGCCGCCATTGGCTTCCAGGATCGCCGTCGCATACGGGTTCTTCGCGATCTCGTCGAGGATGAAGTCGACCTCCGGCTGGCGACGGTCGATATAGATCGGGATCTCGCGGATCAGCTGGAAGCGCTGCACCGGCACGTAACGGATCGGTAGGGTGCGGTGGGTCTGGGCCCAGGCGCCGAGCGCCGGCGAATGCACGTGCGAGATGGTGGTCACGTCCGGGTGGGTATTGAACAGCTTCAGGTAGCGCCCCGCCCCGCCGCCGCTCTTGTTGTCGCCGGCGTAGATGGTGCCGTCCAGTCCCGCGACGGTGGCCACCAGCGGCTCGCCCTTGCGGAACGGGCCCGGGTCGTTGACGATGACCACCAGGTCTTCGCCCGGCACCCGCTCGACGAAGCCGACGGTGCCGAAGGCCGTCAGGCTGCCGGTCTCACGCAAGGCGGAAAACGCCAGCTGGGCGTCCTTGCGGGTTTGTTCGACGAAGGCCAGGACCTTGTCGCTCAGGCGGGTGGTGGTGGTGTCGGGTTTCACTGCGTCGAGGATGTCGCTCATGGTCGTTCTCCGGTGTCTGTGGTTCGATATTCAAAGAGTTGCAAGACGTATGCCAGCTTTTGGGAGTGGCAACTGTTGGCTGCGCAGCAGCAGCGGCCTTCGGCACTGCTGCTGCGCCAGCAACGGTGTCTCGATCAGAAGTGATAGGTGTACGATCCGCCAACGCGCCGGCCCGGCGCCCAGTACACGACGTCGCCGTTGGTGGTGCCCGGCACGAAGGCCGTCAGCGAGTGGTTTTTATAGACCTTGTCGGTGATGTTGTCGGCGTAGACGCGGAACTCGTGCTGGCCGCCGGGCGCGGTATAGATGGCGCGTGCATTCGTGAGCGTGTAGCCGCTCTGGTTCAGCAGGTAGCGCGAGTCGAGCTGCGGATCGACGAAGTAGAACTGCTTGCCGGTGTAATGGCTATCGACGCCGAACACGACCCGCCCGCCATTGGCCAGCGGGACCTTGTAGTCGGCAGCCAGCAGCGCCGTCACATGCGGTGAGCGCACAAACTCGTTGCCATTGCGGCTGCCGCCGCCGTTCTGGATCTCGAAGCTGTCGAACTGGGTGCGCAGCAGGCCGACACTGGCCTGCAGGTGCAGCGCTTCCGTCGGACGGGCCTCGAGCTCGAATTCCGCGCCATACACGTGAGCGCGATCGACGTTCTGCAGGTAGTTGACGGTCTGGGTCGGGTCGCCGTTGTAGATGCCGGTGATGTTGACCTGCACCTTCTGGTAATCGTAGTAGAACAGGTTGGCGTTCAGGTTCAGGCGCCGGCCCAGCCATTCGGATTTCAGGCCGACCTCGTACGAGTCGAGTTCTTCCGGCTCCACCGTGTTCAGCGCGCGCACGTCGGCGGCGCTGGTGTTGTAGCCGCCCGACTTGATGCCGTGCGCGTACTTGAAATAGACGCGCTTGTTCTCGTCGATCTTGTACTGCGGGGTGAAGTCGTACGTCCAGGCGCGCCAGGTGGTGGAGGGGTTGGACGTGAAGTTGTTGCGGGCCACCGCCGGCGCGCCGAAATTGCCGCCGACAAGGGTGTTCCACCAGTTGTCGGCATTGCCGAAGTTGATCGTGTTCGAGGCCGCCTGGATGCGGCGCAGGTCGAGATCCTTGGTTTCGGTGGTCCAGCGCAGGCCGATGGTGGCCAGCAGGCGCTCGGTGAAGTCGACGGTGGCGCTGCCGAACGCGGCGAAGCTGCGCGTCTTGTGCTTGTAAAGTGTGTTGTTGAAGCCCACCGGCTGGGTGCTGGGCAGGAAGGCTGCCGCGATCGGCTCCGGCAGGCGCGCCACCGAAGAATCCGAATCGATCGTCTCCCTGAAATAATGCAGGCCGCCGACCCAGTTGATGCGGTCGCCCTTGGGCGAGGCCAGGCGCAGCTCCTGCGAGAACTGGCGGCTGCGCGCCTCCGTGCGGCCCCGGCTGATCTCGAGCGGCGAGTTGTCAGAATCGGTCAGGCTGTCCGATTCGAAGTCCTCATACCCCGTGATCGACGTCAGCGCATAGTCGCCGAACGCGTGCTCGAGCGTCAGGTTGGCGCCCTTCTGCTCGATATTCTGGATCGATGGCGCATTGCTGCTGACGTCCTCGGGGTCGCGCGACGGGACGTAGCCGTTGCGGTACACGCCATTGGGCGCGTAGCTGGCCACCGTGGTGGTGGCGCCGTCGACCCGGTAGTCGCGGTAGTGCAGCGACAGATTGGCGGTGAAGTCGCGGTTGATCTTGGCGCGCAGCTGGGCGCGCAGGGCGTTGTCCTTCAGCTCTCCATCCTTCGTGCCCTTGAAGACGTTGTTGAAGTTGCCCTCGTGCTGCTCCTCCGAATGGAAGGAAATGCGGCCGGTGAGCACGTCGTCCTTGATGCTGCCGCCGATCGCTCCCTGCAGCAGCACCGTGTCATGGCTGCTGTAATCGGCCTTGAAGTAGCCGTCGGTCTGGGCGCTCGGCTTGCGCGACACCACGTTGATGGCGCCGCCCGTGGTGTTCTTGCCCCACAAGGTGCCCTGCGGGCCGCGCAGCACTTCCACGCGCTCGAGGTCGAACAGCGGGAAGCCGGTCGCGCTCGAGTTGCTGATATAGACGTCGTCGCGGTAGAAGCCGACCGGGTTCGGGAAGTCGAGCTGCTGCTGGCCGGCGCCGACGCCGCGGATCCACCAGCGCGGACGGCTGTGCTGCTGGGTTCCGGCCGAGGCATTGGGCACGTAGTTCAGGATCTCGTTGGCCGAACGGCCCACGCCTTCGGATAGCAGCTCGTTCCCGCCCAATACCGTGATCGCGCTCGGCACATCCTGGGCGCGGCCCTCGCGTTTTTGCGCCGTCACGGTCACGGTCTGCAAGGTCACCGGCGCCAGCGCAGGTTCAGGGGCGGCATCCACCGGCGCTTCGGCAGCGTCGATGTCTTCGGGCGCGGCGTGCGCCATGCCGGCGAACGCGCAGCCGCCGAGCGTCACGGCGAAGGCGGCGCGCATGGCGCGCACCAGCAGGGTTGGATTGAGGTTGGTGGTGTGCCCCGGGGTGGCAGGAAAAGTCGAACTGCGCATATGCATCCTTTATTAGAAAAAGTCGTTGGACGCTGATCTATTCGCAAGCACCGTGCCCGCTGAAAATCGCCGGTTTGCGGCAGTTTTATGTTGATTAGCTAGCAGTTCGCGCGCGAGTGTTGGGATTGGTGCAGTGCAGCGCGAAACGGTGCCGCGCAAGGAGCAAAAGAAAAGGCCGGGTCGCCCCGGCCTTCTTGTCCGTCAAAAGAACGCGCTCTATCCAACCGCGCGCAGCAGTTGCTGGCCGGCGCGCCCACGCACCAGCGGCAACACTTCCTCGCCCACCCGATAGGCTTCTTCCAGGTGCGGCGTGCTGGCCAGGATGAAGGCGTCGGCGCCCAGCTGGACCAGATCGTCCAGCCGCTGCGCCACCTGCTCGTAACTGCCGACGATGCCCTGGGTCTGGCCACCGCGCAGCAGATTGAAGCCCGACCAGATATTCGGCTCGACGATCAGGTCCTTGTAGCTGTTGACCGTGGTCGGACGGTTGCCGCGCTGGCGCGCCGCGCCGACCGAATCGCTGCCGTCAACGCCGAGGAAGGCGTCCAGCGTGGCCTTGTCGGTATTGGCAAAGCCCTTCGCCACCTCGGCCCAGGCTTCTTCTTCGGTGGCGCGCGCCACGATGTCGACCCGCACCGCGCACTTGATCTTGCGTCCCAGCTTGTCGGTCTTCTCCTTGACCTTGGCGAACTTCTCGCGCAGCTGCTCGAAGGGCTCGAGCCAGGTCAGGTAGTAGTCGGCATGCTTCGAGGCCGAGGCCAGCGCCGCATCGGACGAGCCGGAGAAGTAAATCTCGGGGAAGTCCTGGCTGGACAGCGGATGCGCCAGGCCTGCGTCCTCGACCTGGTAGAACTTGCCCTGGTAAGAGAAGGACCCGCCGCGCCAGACGCCGCGCACGATGTCGAGGAATTCGGTGGTGCGGGTATAGCGGTCGTCGTGGCCGGCCGAATCGCCCCACCACAGCTGCGCCGGCCCGCCACCACCGGTGATCACGTTGTAGAGCGCCCGCCCGCCGGTGGCGCGCTGCAGGCTGGCGGTCATGCGCGCCGCCACCACCGGGTTCAGGAACCCCGGCTGGAACGGGATCATGAAGCGGAAGGTCGAGGTCTCGCGCGCCAGAAGGCTCGAGATCACCCACGGCTCGTCGGTCATCGGGAACGACGGTATCAGGCCGCCCTGGAAGCCGGAGATCTCGGCCGCATGGGCGATCTCGGCGATGTAGTCGATGTAGCTGAAACCGCCGCTGCCGCCGCCGACGCTGGGGTTGCGCAGGTTGTCGTTACCGGGGAACCAGTCGCCGCGGTGCGGCGCGCGGCTGCGGTGCGAGCTCGGTTCGCCGTGGGTTGGAATACGCCAGAAGATATCGATGGTCATGATGGATGTCCTTGAATACGGAGAGGGTCAGGCGGCCTGGCGGTTCTGGTTCAAGCGGGCGCGCAGGCGCGGCAGCACGTACTCGCCGAAGCGCCATGCTTCTTCGAGATGCGGCGTGGCGCCCAGCACGAAGCTGGTGACGCCCGCCTCCGCATACTCGGCCAGGCGCTGTTCGACCTCGTCATAGCTGCCAACCAGGGTGCGGCGCTCGAAGCCGGCACGCTCTTGCCCGCTCTGCGCCAGGTAGAGCGCGGCCTCGCGCTCCGCTTCCGCCGCGTCTTCGCGCGCCAGCACGTCGATGCGCAGTCCGATCGCGAGCGACCGACCCTGGGCCAGCTCACGCAGGCGCGCGATGGGCGCATGCAGTTCCCCAACCGAGGCGGCATCGAACACGTGGACGTCGGCCTGCCGCGCCGACAGCGCAAGCGCCTCTTCCGACGTGCCTCCCAGGTACACCGGCGGCAAGGGGTTGCCGCCCAGCGGCCCACGGAAGCCACCGCCCTGCACTTCGAAGAAGCGGCCGTTGAAGTCGTAGGGGGCACTGGTCTGCACGCCGCGTGCGACGGTCACGAATTCATCGATCCGCGCCAGCACATCGTGTTGCGGCACATTGTCGGCATGGCGCCGGCGCGTCGCCTCGTCCGCACCCGCGACGATCTGCCAGCCGAAGCGGCCATTGGTCGCGCGCTGGAGGCTGACCGCGTTCTTGGCGGCATACACCGCCGAGCCCCAGGCCGCATCGAAGCCGGCGATCAGCCGCACATGCCGCGTGCCGCGCGCCAGGTAGCCGGCCACGATCCAGGATTCGTCGCCTTCCAGGTCATGCGGGACCAGCACGCCATCGAAGCCTGTGATGTCGGCGGCGCGCGCGACCTGGTGCAGGTAGTCGAAGTAATTGAAGCGGTCGCCGCGCGGATCGCTCACGCCTTCCGTGAACGGAATGTGGCCCGGCGCGGCGCGCTCTCCGCGGCGGCTGCGCTGCGCTTGCGAGTAGCGGCCGTCGCCGCTGGTGGGCAGTTGCCAGATGAATTCGGTGGTCATACGGGATCCTCGTGAAGTGGTAAGCTCCAGACGAGCAGAATGCGTGCCATGCAGCCGATGGCCAGGCTGCTGCGCAAGCAGCACCTGGCGCGCGCGCACTGGCCACAAAGCGACAGCCTGCTGCATCCCGCGCAGCGGCAAGCGCGGGCCGCGGCTGGAGCGCTTCTTGCGTGCGGGTGACATTCCCTTCATCCAACCTCGGGAGTACCGACCTTGTCCTCACCACTGAACGACGCCGCCCTCGAGCAGCTGTTTCGCAGCGCCCGCACCTACAGCCGCTTCCTGCCGCGCGCGGTCGAGCGCGAGACCATCGCGGCCCTGTACGACTTGCTGAAATGGGGTCCGACCGCCTTCAACGCCCAGCCGGCGCGCTACGTCATCGTGCAGTCGCCGGAGGCGAAGGAGCGTCTGGCCCCAGCCCTCTCGTCCGGCAACCGCGAGAAGACCCTGGCGGCGCCGGCGGTCGTGATCGTGGCCCAGGACCTGCGCTTTCACGAGCACTTGCCCGAACAATTCCCCGTCTACGATGCCAAGGCGCTGTTCGACGCCAACCCGGCCCTGCTCGAGTCGACCGCGCAGCGCAACACCGCGCTTCAGGGCGCCTACCTGATCCTGGCCGCGCGGGCCCTGGGCCTGGACACCGGCCCGATGTCGGGCTTCGACGCCGATGCCGTCAATCGCGAGTTCTTTGCGGACGGACGATACCGCGCCAACTTTCTCGTCAACCTCGGCTACGGCGACCCGGAATCGCTGCGCCCACGCGGCCCGCGCCTCGATTTCGCGCAGGCCGTCACCGTGCTCTAGGCCGCGCGCAGGCGGCGCGCCAGCGCCGCGTCGAACGGCCGCGCATCGATCCAGCCGCGCACGTCGACCGCGGCCGGCAGGAATTCCCAGCGCAGCAAAAAGTCCGCGAAATCCTGCAGGCCGGCGATGTTCGCTTCCGACAGTGAGGTGTCCAGCCGCTGATGCGCATCCTGCCCGTAGGCCGCGGTCACCCAGTACTCGCTGGTATTCGATTCGCGCGCGAGGAAGCGGCGCGTGTCGTCCGGATGGGCGCGTGCCCACTCCTGGGCGCGCAGCACCTGGTCGACGATGTCCACCGCCACGTCGAAGTGCTGCTCGACCAGGTGGCTGTCGACCGTCAGCGCGCGCGGCGTGCCGTTGTTCGAGCGCACCAGCGGCTCCGGATGCACGCCGGTATCGATCACCGTGTGCAGGCCAAACAGCTGCGCCAACTGGGCCGCAATGGCGCCTTTCAGGAAGATCGCATCGACCTCGCCACGCAGCAGGCCCACCAGTTCGGCCGCCTGGCCGCCGCTGCGGCGCTGGCCACCGAAGACATTGGTGCCGGCCACCCGTTCGGCCGGCGCGTCGCTCTGGCCCTGTTCGATCACGAAATCGACCAGCTCCACGTCGCTGACCTCGAGCCCATCCAGGCGCAGCGCATTCTCCAGGCCGCGAATCGCTTGCGCGCGGGCGAAGTCGATCTGGGCGTTGGTCCACTTGGGCAGGCCGAAGCGGCGGCCCTTGAGGTCGCGCGGGGTGCGGATGCCGCTGGTCGGCAGGGTCAGGATGCGCTGGGTCTCGTCGGCCCACGACAGGCCGATCAGCCGCGTGTCGCTGCCCGCCGCGCGCGCCCACAGCGCCGGGATGTTGCCGCCGTGGCGCACGGAGTTCTGCAGGGTATGGTCGAAATGCGATTCGCGCACGGCGCGCTGGTCCGACTCGCGCAGCGATTTGACGGCGGTGCCGCGCGCGGCCAGCGTCTCTTCGAGCCAGCCCTGCTGCACGGCGATGCCGAGCGCGGTCGGCACCGGGCAGCGGGTGTACCACAGGGTGTCTAGCGGTCGTGATGGTTCGGTACTCATGGATTCTCCTCGGTGATGGACTTGGACGACGTCGGTATCCGAACCGCAAGACACGTGCCATCCTTGCGCCGCAGGCAGCTACTGGCTTCGGAGCAGCGACTGCTGACGCCGCAGCAGCGCCCAGCACACGCTGCCGCAAATCCAGCACATCCCAAGTGGCCAGCACCGGCACGCTTCCTGCATCCCTGACAGGCACCGGGCCGTTCGGCCTGCCCACCGAAGGAGCTGAGCGCATGAGCATTGACACGATCTGGTTTACCCGATGTCCCGTCCCCACCGCCACCGGCCTGGCCTACAAGCTGGGATGGCTGGACGAGGAATTCGCCGCCGACGGCATCGCCATCAAGACCTTGCAGGAAACCGGCGGCGAGCTGGCGCGCCACCATTACGACCATGGCCTGACGACGCTGGTCCGCGAAGGCGGCAACCTCCTGGCCCTGCCGGCGCGCGCGCAAGGCGCCGACACCCGCCTGGTCGGCCTGACCTGGATCGACGAGTGGCAAACGATCCTGGTGCGGCCCGGTTCCGGCATCCGCAGCCCGCGCGACCTGCAGGGCAAGCGCCTGGCGCTGCCCGTGTTTCGCCGCGACGACCTCGAATGGAACCGGCGCGGACGAAGCATCGCACGCGGCATGAGCCTGGCCGGCTACCACGGGGCACTGGCCAGCGTCGGCCTGGGCCTGGGCGACGTGATCCTGGAAGAAGTAGGCAGCCCCGAAGCGACGCCGCCGGACGCCGCCCCCGGCGCCAGCCTGTGGCAGGGCATCGCCGCCCTGGTGCGCGGCGACGTCGATGCGGTCTACGTCAAAGGCGCGGCGGCGGTGGAGGCGGCGCGCGCGGCCGGTGTGGAAGTCGGCATCGACCTCGACGCCCTGCCCCAGCGCCGTCACCGCGTCAACAACGGCACGCCGCGGCCGATCACCGTGCACCGCGACTTCCTGGAGCGCCAATTTGACCTGCTCACCCGCTTCCTGGCGCAGACGCTGCGCGCCGCCGACTGGGCGGCCCGGCACCGCGACGAGGTGCGTGCGATCCTGCAGCAGGAGACCCAGGCCGGCGGCGACGCCGTGGCCGCCGCCTACCGCGACGGCTTCCATACGGCGCTGGCGCCCGACCTGTCCGAAGAGCGCCTGGCCCTGTTCGAACAGCAGAAGAACTTCCAGCTGGTCCACGGTTTCCTCGACCGCGACGTCGACGTGCGCGCCTGGGCCGACGCGCGGCCGCTGGCGGCGGCGCGCGCGCTGCTGGACAGCCGGGAGCAGTTGGCGGCTTAGAAAAATGCGGCCGGCGTCAGGCCAGGACGCCGGCCTTCTTCAGATAGGTGCGCAGCACGTTGCGGCTGATGTTCAGGTAGCGCGCCGTGCGCAGCTGGTTGCGGTCGCTGCTCTCCCAGGCGGCGACCACCAGCTGCAGCTGCAGGGCCTCGAAAGTGATCTGCTCGCCCGAGTCGAGCAGCGCCTGCCAGGCGGCCTGGAAGCGCTCGGATTCGCAGGCGACGGCGGCAGGCGGCTCGGGTTCGGGCGGTGGAGCTGATACAGGCGCGGCGGGCGCAAAGTACACCGGTGGAGCCGGCGCAATCACAGGCGCCTGCATCAACGGCGACAAGCTCAAGTCTGCTGGAGTGACCCGGCCATTGCGGCACACCAGCAGGGCGCGATGGACCACGTTTTCCAGTTCGCGGATATTGCCGGGCCACGGATACTGGCGCAGGGCCAACTCGGCTTCTGGCGACAGGCTCACCTCGCCCAGGTGCAGGCGCTCGGCATAGACCTGGACGAAGTGGCGCGTGAGCGGCATCACGTCGCCCGGCCGCTCGCGCAGCGGCAGCAGCGGCAGCGCGATCACCTGCAAACGGTAATACAGGTCTTCGCGGAAGCGCCCGGCGCGCACCGCCTCGGCCAGGTCGACATTGGTGGCGGCGATCAGGCGCACGTCGATCGGCACCGTCTGGCGCGAGCCCAGGCGCACCACTTCGCGCTCCTGCAGAACGCGCAGCAGCTTGACCTGCATCGGCATCGGCAAGTCCCCGATCTCGTCGAGGAACAGCGTGCCGCCGTTGGCGGTCTCGAACCAGCCCGCCTTGCCCTGCATGGCGCCGGTGTACGCTCCCTTCTCATAGCCGAACAACTCGCTCTCGATCAGGGTTTCGGAGAATGCGCCGCAGTTGATCGCCACGAATTTTCCGCCGCTGCGGCGGCTCAGCGCGTGCACGTGGCGCGCGATCAGCTCCTTGCCGGTGCCGGTCTCGCCGGTGACGAGGATGGTCGCCTCGCTGGGCGCGACGCGCTCGATCATCTCTTGCAACGCGCGCGAGCGCGGGTCGGCGAACACGAAGGCGGTGGCCCTCACTAGG
Organism: Massilia arenae; assembly: GCF_008014745.1. Lineage (GTDB taxonomy): Bacteria > Pseudomonadota > Gammaproteobacteria > Burkholderiales > Burkholderiaceae_D > Telluria > Telluria arenae. The sequence goes on along the minus strand of NZ_VPFD01000033.1, from coordinate 11,385 downwards.
AGGCTGGTCTTGGGAGCGTCGGTAAACGCCACCAGCGGTTCGGCGTCCGGGCCGCCGCGCGCGAGCTGGGCGTTGCGCGCGAATTCGGGTGGTAGGTAGGGGGCGGTCAGGTTCATGTCCTGACTATAGTCGCGCACCGCCGCGCTGCGAACGAATTGTCCGACGCAAGCTTATCCGGATTACGCATATCCACGCCCGCGTATCCGAAACAGCGCCAGAACTGCGCGCCAGCCAGCAAAAGCTGCGCAGAAATCAGCAATCGACAGGCAATTTGCGCTGGCCCGGCGCTTGCTCTGACTGTGGATACGACAACCTGGAAACAACACATGACATCACCACTGCATTCCCCGATCCAGCTCTGGTACAGCCACCGCGGCGGCGCCACCGCCACCGGCCTGGCCGTCGCCAAGGGCTGGCTGCACGCCGAGTTCGACGGCGGCGCCACTTCGCTGCGTTCGCTGGAAGACGCGGCCAGCCGCGACATCCGCCTGTCCTACTACCACCACGGCCAGACGGGCCTGTTCCGCGAAGGCGGCAATGTGCCGGCGCTATGGGCCCGCTCCGAGGGCCAGGGCGCGGTGGTGGTGGGCATCACCTGGGTCGACGAATACCAGGGCATCCTGGTGCGGGAGGGCAGCGGCATCCAGACCCTGGCCGACCTGAAAACGAAGCGCCTTGGACTGCCGCTGCGCCGGCGCGCCCTGATCGACATCCACCGCGCCAGCGCCCAGCGCGGCTTCGTCACGGCGTTGAACATTGCCGGGCTCGATCCGCGCCGCGCGCGCTGGACCCATATCGAGTCACCCGATTTCGAGTTCCCGCAACGCGATCCGGGTCGCGATATCGAACTCGATGCGCTGAAGTCGGGCTATGTGGATGCGGTTTTCCTGCGCGGCGCCCAGGGCCACGCCGCGGCGCGCGATCCGTCCTTGCGCGTGATCGCCGACCTGAACCGGCTGGAAGATCCGCTGCAGCGGGTGAACAACGGCACGCCACGGCCGATCACGGTCGACCGCGATTTTCTGGCGCGCCATCCCGGCATCGTGCGCCGCTACCTGGGCGTGCTGCTGCGCGCGGGGGCCTGGGCGCGCGAGCATCCGGACGAGGTGGGGCAACTGGCGGCGCTCGAGAATCCCGGTTATACCGCCCTCGATGTCACCGGGGCGCTGGGGCCCGCACTGCACCGCAGCCTGACGCCGGGACTCGATCCGGTGCGGCTGGCGGGGCTGGCGTCGCAGAAGGAATTCCTGCTCGAGTGGGGGTTTATCCGGCGCGATTTCGATATCGATGAATGGATCGATCCGGCGCCGCTGGCGGAGGCGAAACGATTCGCGGGCCAAGTCACGCCGGCCAATGCAATCTATCCACCTGTCCAAGGGGCCATCTACGTACATTGAAACGGTTAGCCCCAAAACGTCGTCCCCGCGCAGGCGGGGACCCAAGTACTGCCAGCGCTGTCGAAACGCTGAATACTTGGGTCCCCGCCTGCGCGGGGACGACGTTGATACGAACTAGAGGTACGCTACCGGATCAGTGCTTGGTATCGCCCTTGTCCGCCGTATGCAGCTCATGCTCCTTGACCAGCTTGCGCACCTTGGCGACTTCCGCCGCGCCGACTGGCGAAGCCTGGTTGCCCCAGCTGTTGCGGACAAAAGTCACCAGCTGTGCGGTCTCTTCGTCCGACAGACGCCAAGCGAAGCCCGGCATGCCCAGGTCCGACGGCGCCGTGTGGGTCGACGGCAGGCGGGCGCCGGCCAGGATCACACGGATCAGGGACGTTGCGTCTTCCTGCAGCACGGTCGGATTGCCCGGCAGCGCAGGGAACACGTCGCCGGCCGCCTTGCCGTCCACGCGGTGGCAGGCCGCGCAGTTGTCCAGGTAGAGCTGGACGCCGCGTTCGCTGTCGTTACCCTGCATGATCTTCTGCACGGTGGCGTCGCTGGCGGCGAAGGTGGCCTTCTTGTTGCCGGTCTCCGGCAGGCTCTTGATATAAAGCGCCATCGCCATCAGGTCGGCATCAAGCATGTTCTGGGTGCTGTGCTTGACGACGTCCTGCATCGGCTCGCCCAGCACGCCCGAGTGCTTGTTACGGGCGGTCTTGAGCGTGTCGACGATGTCTTGCGCAGTCCAGTTGCCCATGCCGTCGACCTTGTCGCCGCGCAGGTTCACCGCCAGCCAGCCATCGATCAGCGGACCGCCGGCCAGGTATTCCGGACCCGATTCGTCCAGCGCCAGCTCGTTGAGCGTCGCCGCACGCGGGGTGTGGCAGCTGCCGCAGTGGCCCAGGCTCTGCACCAGGTAGGCGCCGCGGGCGATGGTCTGGTCGGAATACTTCGACAGGTCCATCGGGCCCTGCACCGGCACGAAGGTCTTGCGCCAGATGCCCAGCGGCCAGCGGGTCGACAGCGGCCAGCTGATCTCGTTGTCGCGGTTGGCCTGCTTGACCGGCTCGACGCCGTGCATGAAGTAGGCGTACAGCGCGCGCATGTCGTCATCGCTCATGCGGGCATACGACGGGAACGGCATCGCCGGATACAGCGTCCCGCCGCTCGGCACGATGCCGTGGCGGACCGCACGATCGAAATCGTCCAGCGAGTAGTTGCCGATGCCGGTTTCCTTGTCCGGCGTGACGTTGGTCGCGTACATATTACCGATCGGCGACTGGATCACGCGGCCGCCGGCGAACTCCTTGCCGCCCGGCGCCGTGTGGCAGGCGATACAGTCGGACGCGGTGGCGACGTAGCGCCCCTTCTCGATCAGGCCGGCATCAGGCTTGACGCCGGGGGCCAGGTTGGCCAGTTGCGGACCAGGTTCGATCTTGCGGGTCTCGGTCGGCGCCACGGCATAGCCGTAGGCGCCGGCAAAGACCACCGCGCCGGCGATGGCGAGACCGAGGACGATCTTCTTGACAGGTTTTTGTTTGGTCATGTGTTCGTCCTCTTACGCCTGCACCAGCGGGCCCGGGTTCTTGATGTACTGTTCCCGGATCGCTTTCGCGCACCAGTAGGCCAGCGCGCCGACCATGCCGGTCGGGTTATAGCCGTTGTTCTGCGGGAAGGCGTTGGCGCCCGGCGCGAACACGTTCGGCACGTCCCACGACTGCAGGTACTTGTTCAGGGCCGAGGTCTTCGGATTCGCGCCCATGATGGCGCCGCCGACCGTGTGCGTGCTCTGGTACTGGTTGATGTTGTAGTGCGTGCCCGGCTTCTTGGCGTCGCCCTTGGTCGCCAGCGGGTTCAGCACCTTGCACATCTCCTGCGCCTTGTCGACCAGGTAGGCCGACGCCGCGATCTCGTTGTCATGCCAGTCGAAGGTCATGCGCAGCAGCGGACGGCCGAAGGCATCCTTGTAGTTTGGATCCAGGTCCAGGTAGGCGTCGTCGTACGACATGCAGGAACCCTGCACTTCGTAGTAGAACGAGTGACGCATCGCATCCTTGGCGCCCTTCTTCCAGTCGCTGCCCCAGTTCGGCACGCCCGGCGCGGTCGCGATGCCGCGCACCGGACCGCCGCCCGGCTGGCGCGCCCAGATCACGCCGCCGCCGACGAAGCCCGACTTGGTCGGATCGTTGCGGTTGCCGTTCAGGTCATCGAAGGTGGTGCCGCCGCCGCCAACGCCCATGAACTGGTTGGCGTGCACGTTCTTGTCGAAGAACAGCGAGACGCGATTCAGGTTCTGGTACGAGTAGTTCCTGCCGACCGTGCCGGTCTTGGTCACCGGATCGTAGGCCGGGCCGATCTTCGACACCAGCATCAGGTGCACGTTGTACAGCGAGAACGCGCCCAGGATGACGATGTCCGCCGGCTGCTCGCATTCCTGGCCGCCTGCATCCAGGTAGTTCACGCCGGTGGCCATCTTGCCGTCCGCCGTCAGGTTGACCTTCAGTACCTGGGCCAGCGTGCGCATTTCGAAGTTCTTGCGGCCGCGCAGCACAGGGAAGATGTTGATGTTCGGGCTGGCCTTCGAGTAGTTCAGGCAACCGTAGTCCGAGCAGAAGCCGCAGAAGTTACAAGGGCCCATCTGGCAACCATACGGGTTGACATAGCTGGCCGAGGTATTCGAGGCCGGGATCGGGAACGGGTGGTAACCCATTTCACGCGCCGCCTTGTAGAACATTTCGCCGCCCAGGTAGTCCGGATTCGGTCCCAGCGGGTATTCGCGCGAACGCGAGCCTTCGAACGGGTTGCCGCCTTCGACGACCTTGCCGTTGATGACGCCGGCCTTGCCCGAGGTGCCGCACACGTATTCGAAGTGGTCGAAGTGGGGCTCCAGCTCTTCGAAGGTGACCGGGAAGTCCTGGATCGACATGCCGGCAGGCATGATCTTCTTGCCGTAGCGCTGCTCCATCGTGCTGCGCAGGTTGAAGTCTTCCGGCAGCGCGCGGAAGTGCACGCCCGACCAGTGCGAACCCGCACCACCCACGCCGGTACCCGGCTTGAACGAACCCATGCGGCGCTTCGGCACCGCCACGGTGGACAGGTTGTGGCGGATGGTCACGGTTTCTTGCGCCAGCGACTGCAGGTATTTGCGGTGCACCGAACCTTCGAGCTCGTCGATCACGCGCGGATACGCGAAGTCGGTCTGGGTGTCGCGGTCAGGGCCGCGTTCCAGGATGAGCACATTCATGCCCGCGTCGGTCAATTCCTTGGCCATGATGGCGCCGACCCAGCCGGCGCCGACGATAACGACGTCTTTTTTCTCTTTTACGATTGCCATATTCTCTTATCCCCTACGTCCAGCCAGGTCCACCGGTCCCAGCGGATACGGTTTGTCGCGAATCTTCACCCACTCCAGGTAGTCGCCCCGCATGCCGGGGTAACCGATCATCTTCCAGGCGCCCATGTCCTTGTTGCCGCCATGGCTAGGATCGGAGAAGTAGCCGGCGCGGGTCTCGGCCAGGAAGTCGGCGAAGAAGGTCTTCGACGAAATGTCGGCGAGCTTGATCTTGCCGCCTTCGAGGTCCTTGAGGACCGCTTCCTGCATGCGCACGTCGAGGTCGGCGAAGGCCTTGCCTGAATAGGTCTTGACGCAGTGGGCGTCGACATTGGCGATGCCGACGCGGATGATGTCTTTCAACGCCAGCTTGCCCTGGTAGCCGAAATCGGAAGTCGCTTCCAGGAACGGGCCCTGCATGTACCAGATGCTGCCGGACGCGTACGGCGACTGCATGTGGCGATCGAGGAACTCCGGCACGCCCGACTCGACGGCGCCGGGGCCGTGCTCGTCATGCGGGATCAGGCGATCGACCGCGGCGATCACGAATTTCCATTCCTTCGCGTTGAAGAACTTGGGCGTGTAGGGATTCGGCTTGCCTTCCGCTGGTGCGGTGGCGGTGGCGTTGGCGTTGGGCAGGCCCTGATGGATCGCTGCCGCCGCGCCCGCACCCATGGGCACGAACACCAGGCTCTTGATGAGGCGCCGCCGCGATGGGGATTGCTGATCGTCGGACATGAAGTCTCTCTCTCAATTAAAGAATGTATTTTGTATGCAAAATGCAAGATACATAGTACCAACAACCGGAGTGGTATGCCAGTCCCGGGCACCCGCTAAAGCTAATTTCTGCAGGGAAATTTTTAGCCATCCAGCGTTTTGACGGCACCACCGACTCACCTAGCCACCCACGGCAACTATTTGAGCAATACCAATCGTTACAAGCGCGAAAGCAATCTCAGCTGCTAGAATTGCAGTTTCGAAATTTCAGAATCTTTTGAATCTTTTGATTCATCTGGCCGGCGCGGTGCGACACCTTGATTTGGCTGGGCCTACCGCCTCCGCCGTTCGTGTGCCGTGGCGAGAATACGCATCTCCCACATCGGCGAGAGTTGAAAAAAAGACGGGATAGCGTCCGAAAGTCGCGACGCGGCGCGCGCGCGTCATGGGCGTCGCATTTGACACTTGGTCAAACTGAACGGCAGCAGACGCCAGGGGTGCTTGCGTGTCGCGATATGTTGCAGAAATGGAACATACTGCAGCGCCCACCTATGCATGGCAGATCATTATTTTCGAGAAGTTAAGTCTGCTTTCAGCAATGCAAATACGGCCGAATGATAGAATTCCTCCAAAACTATGGAAGTGGAGACATTGAATGCAAGACTCGAAAGTTGATCCGGCTTCGGAACGCGGCGTCGTAGCGCCCGCCCTTCCAAAGCTGGCCCGGCAGCACCTGCACGACACGGTGGTTTCCCACCTGCGGCGGTCGATTGTCGAGTCCGTTTTCCCTCCCGGAATGAAACTCAACGAGCGCGAACTGTGCGAAACCATGGGCATTTCGCGCACGCCCCTGCGCGAAGCCTTGAAGGCGCTCGCGGCCGAGGGCCTGATCGAGATCTCGCCGAATCGCGGCGCCTCGGTCTACAAGATGTCGCAGCAAGAAGTATGGGAAACCTTCGAATTCGTCAGCGGCCTCGAAGCCCTCGCGGGCGAACACGCGTGCGCGCGGATCACGCCCGAGGAAGTCGCCGAGATCCGGGCCCTGCACGATGCGATGCTGACCTGCCGCGAACAGGGCGACCTGCCCGGCTACTACAGCCGCAACCAGGCGATCCACAACAAGATCTCCGAGGCCGCGCGCAACTCCGTCCTCCACCATACTTACCTGAACATGAACCGGCGGCTGCAGTCCTTGCGGCTCAAGTCCAATATCGTCCCCGAAAAATGGGACCAGGCGATCGAAGAGCACCGCCAGATGATGGAAGCGCTCGAGGCGCGCGACGGCAAGCGCCTGGCGGCGATCCTGTCGCTGCACCTGCTGGACAAGCGTAATTCGGTGATGGAGATGGTGACCGACGCCGCGCCGACGCGCAAGGTGTCCTGACCGGCGTCTAGGCTACCTGCCCGCGCGACGCCAGCTGTCGTATCCACATGGACACTGCAGGTTTTCCATCGCAGGAATCCCGCCCATGTCCCGCCAGATCCTCAAGGATGCGCGTCATCGCATCATCGGCTATATCGACACAGCCCCCGACGGCCGCCAGACCGGCCGTGATGAGCGCCTGCGCATCGTCGCTCATTACGACCCGCGCTCGAACATCACCCGCGACGAGCGGCTGCGGAACGTCGGCTACGGCAACCTGATCGCCTCCTTCATCGGCCGCGGCTGAACCATCAAGAAAGAGATATGTCGCACACACCCTGGTACCTCCCCCTCGAAAACTGCCGCACTCTGGACGAGATCGGCCCGCTCTGGCACGGCCTGCTCGACGAGCACCAGTCCGGCCCCACCTGGCCCGAACCACGCTACGCCGACGCCATGCTGCAATTCGCCGGCATGAGCAGCCTCCCGCCGCAACTCAAGCTGGGCGCCCTGCTGGCCTGGGGTTCGGCCTTCGACGTCGACCTGCGGCTGGCGCTAGGCGCACTGCTCGAGGCGGTCCTCGAGGCAGACCAGCCCTGGCCCGACGCGGTCGCCGCCTCGGTGTCCGACAACGGCGCCGCGCTGATGCTGGAAACAGCCGATCCCTGGCTCGGCGCCTTCATTGCCGGGCGCATGGCCGGCCTGCGCGAAACCTTCGTCCACGATGGCGTGCGTCCCGACGCCTGGCAGGCCGCATTCTGGAAGCGCTTTCTCGAGATGGCCTGCCGCCACGGCGACCTCGAGGCGGTGCGGCGCGCCCTTGAGCAGGGCGCCGATCCGCTGGCCGATAGCGGCGCAGCGAGCGCCGCCGCCGCGGCCGCAGGCGCCGACACGGTGCTGGCCTGCCTGCTCGACCATGCCGGCGATGCGCGGCGGCCGATGCTGGAGGTTGCCTTCGCGGCGGCTGCCGCGGCGAACGCCACGGACACCCTGGCCTTCCTGCTCACGCAAGGGGTAGACATCACCAGCGGTGGCAGCGCTGCGCTGGCAGTGGCGGCGCGCCAACTCGCCATCGAGGCCTTCGAATGGCTGCTGGAACACGGCGCCGACGCCCGCGACAAGGATCTGCTGGCGGCCGCCGCATCGACCCTCGACGAGACGATGGTCGAGCTGGCGCTGGCCGCGGGCGCCGACGTGGACGGCAGCGCGCTGCCCGCCTTCCTCGCGGCGCTCGACAGCACGCCCTGGGAGCTGTATTCGGTGGAGACGGAATTCTTCGACTGGAGGGTGGACGTCCTCGCGCTGCTGCTGCGCCATGGCCTGCGGCCAGACGCTGGCGAACTGGCCGCAGCGCTTCGCGGCGACGAGCGCCGCCGCGAAGTGATCGAGGCGCTGCTGGAACGCGACGACGCCGGAGAACTGGGCCTGTCCCTGCCGGAATAGGCCTTTGGGATAGGCTTTTACAACGCGCTTACATCCGGAACCGCAGGCTCAGGCCGTAAGTCGTCGGGTTGTAGCGCACGTCGCGCGGCATGAATTCGCCGAGCGAGCTCTCGAACTTCGCCTTGGTCAGGTTGATCGCATCGAACTGCAGCGAGACGTTGTCGTTGATCTCGTAGCCGATGCTCAGGTCGACGAAGGTCGCGGCCTTGACCACGCGGTCCTGGTTGAACGGCAGTTCCGCGATCTGCTCGACGTAGTCGCCGCGGCGGGTGGCAGCCAGGCGGCCGGTGATGCCATTGCCCTCGTACAGCAGCGCGAAGTTGTAGCTCTTCTTGGCCACGCCGGTGAGCGGCGTGGTGGTGTAGGTATCGCTGTCGAACGCGGTGCGGCTTTGGTTCTCGCCGTCGATCCAGGTGTAGTTGGCCTGGGCGCCGAAGTTGGCCCATGGGCCAGGCAAAAAGTCGAAGAACTTCTGGACCCCGAATTCCGCCCCACGCAGGCGGCCCTTGCCCGAGTTCTGCGGACGCGTCACGCGATAGACCTGCCCGTCGATGACCTCGTCGCGCGTAAAACTCTGCTCGTAGCCGTCGATGTCGCGGTGGAACAGCGCAACCTGGGCGAAGCCGTTCTTCTGGAAGTAGTATTCGAGCGTGGCGTCGATATTGGTCGAGCGGGTCGGCTCCAGGTAGGGGTTGCCGGCGCCGCCGCTGCCCGGCACGTTGACGGTCGACGGCACCAGGGTCAGGGCCGGATTGAGCGTGCCGAAGTTCGGCCGGGTGATGGTCTTGCCGACCGAGAAGTGCGACTGCAGGTCTTCGGTCCAGCCGACCACCGCCGAGGCGCTCGGCAGGTAATTGGTTTCGTAGGTCGACAGGTCGACGTTCGACACCTGGTCGCCGATCCGGGTCATGCCGCTCAGCTCACGATTCAGGCGCACCACGCGCGCGCCGATTTCACCCTTGACGTCGATGCCAGCCGGGTTGGCGGCCCAGCGCGTGGCCAGGTACAGCGTCGCGTTGCGCTCGCGCTGGTCGAACAGGCGGCCCGGGTCGTCCGGCACGCGGCCGCTGGCCGCGCCGTACAGATTGCGCACCGCGTCGGCATTGTCGATCAGGTAGTCGGACGACGGGCCGTACCAGGCGCCGCCCAGGCGGTCGAGGCCAGCTACCTGCGCCTGGAACGACGGGCCGAGCGCGCTGGCGGCGCTCGGGCGCTCGCCCGTGAAGTCGGCGTGGCCTTCGGCGCCGTGGTAGCCAGCCTTGCGCGAGGACAGGCGCAGGCCGGCCAGCACGGCGGTGAAGAAGCCGTCGCCGCCCAGGCGATAGGTGGCGTCGGTGCGCCATTGCAGCTGGCTGCCGGTCTGCTCGTTCCAGTTCTGCACCATCCCGCGCAGCACGTAGTTGCGCGAATCCTGCAGCGCATTGCCGCTATTGCCCGGCAGCGTGATCGCGTTGAAGCCGCCGTGGCCGTCGGCGCCGTACGAATACACGCTGGCGCTGGCGCCCGGCACCTGCTGGTCGACGATCACGGTGTCGTTGACGAATTTGGAGCGGGTGTAGCCGAACTGCGAATCGACGCTCAGCGGGCCGTCGTTGTACTTCAGGCCGAGGTTCAGGTAGTGGGTGGTGGTGCGCTCGTTCTGGCCCCAGGTGCTCGATGCCGTGTACGGATCCCAGTCATAGGCGTTGCCGAACTGCGCGGCCGGCGCGCTAGCGGCCAGGATCGGGCAGATCGCGCCCTGCGGCGTCGCGCAGGCGCCGCCTTGCGGCGCCAGCACAACGTCGGTCAGGCGCGGCGCCCAGGTGGTGTTGCTCATCACGTAGTTGACGCCGGTGCGGCCCTGGTAGCCCATGCCCAGGTACTGGGCGCTGGCCGTCAGGCGCGGATTGACCTTCCACTGGAAGGCCCCGTGCACGCTCTGGCGCTCGCGCTGCCCGGCGTTGTAGATGCCGCCGATGTTCGGCAACTGGCCCAGCACGTCGCCCGGCGCGGCCGGCGCATACGGACCGACGTTGCCGAGGCGGGTCGCGCTGCCGTCCGGACTCACCGAGAACACATTGTCGGGACGGTCGACGTATTGCACCGGGAAGGCCCAGTTGTCGCGGTTGACAGCGACGTCGAACAGCGCGCCCATTTCGCCGAAGTCGGTGTTCCAGCGGTTGCTGACCAGGAAGCCGCCGCCCGGGCTGTGCTTGTCCGAGGTATTGCCGCTGCCATTGGTCTGGTTCACGCGGTCCTCGACGTAGCCGGTCGCGGTGAAGCCCTTGTTGTCGAACGGCGCGCGCAGGCGGATATTGACGGCGCCAGCGATGCCGCCTTCGAACTGGTTGGCAGTGGCCGATTTATACACTTCCATGCCGGCGATCGACTGGACCGGCAGGTCCTGGTAGGACAGGCGGCGGCCGGCGGCGGTGAAGATCTCGTTGCCGTCGAGCGTGGTGGCGACGTCTGGCAGGCCGCGGATGATCACGGTGCTGGTCTCGCCGCGGTCGCGGCCCACCTGCACGCCGGCCACGCGCTGCAGCGCGTCGCCCGCCTGGCGATCGGGGAATTTGCCGATGTCGTCGGCATTGATGGCGTCCACCACTTGCGGGGCGTCGCGCTTGATGTCTTCGGCCGAGCGCAGGCTCTGGCGCAGGCCGGTGACCTGGATCACGGCGGCGGCCGGCACGGTCTGGGGCGGCGGCGCTGGTGGCGCGGCTGGAGCGGCAGGGGTAGCAGGTGCGGCGGGAGAGGATTCGGTGGCCGGTGCGGCCTGTTCGGTGGCGACGGGCGCCGCCTGGGTCTCGGCGGCGGTTTGCGCCAGCGCTGGCGCGCCGTAGGCTGACATCAGCATGATGGCGGCGCAGATCGGCTTGACTTTCAGTCGGGTCATTCACTCTCCAATTCTGTGATTCGGGCTTGCGTGCACGTGCTCCGGACTTACCGGGTCGCGCCCTCTGATACCGGGCTTAACGCTCTGTCATGTCATTCCGTTGACATAAATACACAAAATATTTCATACATCTTTTTGCAGGCGATTCGGGATACCCGTACATACGAAAAAAAAGCCCGCCGAAGCGGTAATGCCGTTCAGTTAAGACTGAGCGGCATTTTTCTTTTCAGGTGTTGTAAACGCTAGCTGAGGCTGTTAACCTGCGTCACCATGT
>NZ_VPFD01000032.1 GCF_008014745.1 Massilia arenae | reverse complement strand
GCAACCGCCTGCTCAATCCACTCATAGGGCAAGTGCTGCCCCAGACGCGCCCAGTCCGGGGCTTCCTGGGCTTGTACAAGAAAATGGAGCGCGTCATCAAACATGGTGACGCAGGTTAACAGCCTCAGCTAGCGTTTACAACACCTGAAAAGAAAAATGCCGCTCAGTCTTAACTGAACGGCATTACCGCCTTCCGGCGGCCTTCTCACTTCAAGACTCAGTCTTCCTTGCGCAAGTGCGGGAACAGCAGCACGTCGCGGATATTCGGCGAGTCGGTGATCAGCATCATCAGGCGGTCGATGCCGATGCCGCAGCCGCCGGCCGGCGGCATGCCGTATTCCAGCGCGCGGATGTAGTCGGCGTCGTAGAACATCGCCTCGTCGTCGCCCGCATCCTTGGCGGCCACTTGGGCCAGGAAGCGTGCGGCCTGGTCTTCGGGATCGTTCAGCTCCGAGAAGCCGTTGGCGATCTCGCGGCCCACCATGAACAGCTCGAAACGCTCGGTCACGCCTTCACGGGTGTCCGAGGCACGCGCCAGTGGCGAGACTTCGGCCGGGTAGTCGACGATGAAGGTCGGCTCCCACAGCAGCGCTTCGGCGGTCTCTTCGAACAGCGCCAGTTGCAGCGCGCCCAGGCCGGCGGTGGCGAATGGCTTGACGCCGAACTTGGTCTTGAGTTCAGTCTTGATGAACTCGGCGTCGTTCAGCTGCTCCGGCGTATAGCCCGGCGCGTACTTGTCGATTGCTTCGACGATGGTCAGGCGCTGGAACGGCTTCGACAGGTCCAGCTCGCGGCCGCCGTAGGTCAGCACGGCGCTGCCCTGGGCGTCGATCGCGGCCTGGCGGATCACCTCTTCGGTGAAGTTCATGATCCATTTGTAGTCGGTGTAGGCCGCATAGAATTCCATCATCGTGAATTCCGGGTTATGACGGACCGACACGCCTTCGTTGCGGAAGTTGCGGTTGACTTCGAACACGCGGTCGAAGCCGCCCACCACCAGGCGCTTCAGGTACAGCTCGGGCGCGATGCGCAGGAACATTTCCATGTCCAGCGCATTGTGGTGGGTGACGAACGGCTTGGCCGCGGCGCCGCCCGGGATCGGGTGCAGCATCGGGGTCTCGACTTCCATGAAGCCGTGCTTTTCCATGAAGCGGCGCATCGACGACATCGCGGCGGTACGCGCCTTGAAGGTGCGGCGCGTCTCTTCGTTCATGATCAGGTCGACGTAGCGCTGGCGGTACTTGGTCTCCTGGTCGGCCAGGCCGTGGAATTTGTCCGGCAGCGGACGGATCGCCTTGGTGATCAGGCGCAGCGCGGTGACCTTGACGGTCAGTTCGTCGGTCTTGGTCTTGAACAGCGTGCCTTCGACGCCCAGGATGTCGCCCAGGTCGTAGCTGCGCAGCGCGTCCATGGCATCGATGCCAGCGTTGTCGAGGGCGATGTAGACCTGGATGCGGCCCGATGCCGCTGGGCCGGAACTGTCCTGCAGGGTGGCGAAGGCGGCTTTCTTGCCCGCTTCGCGGCGCAGCATCATGCGGCCGGCCAGCACCACGGCGACCGGTTCGGCTTCCAGCTCTTCGCGGGTCTTGCCGCTATAGGTTTCGACCAGGTCCGCGGCCTTGTGCTGCGGGACGAAGTCGTTCGGGAAGGCGACGCCTTTCTCGCGGATCGCACCCAGCTTGGCGCGGCGCTCGGCCATGATCTTGTTTTCGTCAGCGGCCTGCAGCGGGGCCTGTTCTTGGTTTTCGGTGGTCATATTGTGTGATTCTAGTCTTGGTGGATTCAGGCCAGCAGGGTCTCAACGTCCAGCTGCGTGAAATCGTTGACGATGGCGATGACGTTGTCGAAATCGGCGAAGGCCTCGGCCGGCAGGGTGGTGGTGAGCACCACCGCACGCATGCCGGCGCGGCGCGCCGCTTCCACGCCCAGCGGCGCGTCCTCGAACACGATGCACTGGGCCGGCATCGTCTCGCAACGGTCGGCCGCCTTCAGGAAGACGTCCGGATGCGGCTTGCCGCGCGGGACGTCGACCGTGCCGACCACCACCGCGTCGAAGCGCCGGTGCAGGTCCATTTCGTCGAGGATGAAGCTGGCGCTGCCTGGCGAGGCCGAAGTGGCCACCGCCAGTTTCCAGCCACGGGCGGCGCCCGCCTCGATAAAGGCGTCGAAGCCGGGCAGGGTGCTGCGGTGCGGGGCATACAGCTCGCGGTACAGCACTTCCTTCTCGTGGTTCAAGGTCGCCAGTTCGTCATCGGTGAGTTCCTCACCCATGTAGTGACGCAGGATTTCCTTGCCCTGGCGGCCGGCCGTGTCGCGGAAGAAGGCATCGGGCTCGATGACTTTCCCGCGCCGCGCGAAGAAGGTGATCCACGCCTGGGTGTGGAAGTCCATATTGTCGACGATGGTGCCATCCATGTCGAAAATCAGCGCGCGGGCGGGTGTCGTCATCGGGTTCTACCTTGTTAAACGTTCTGTTTGAGGGATGCGGAGATGAAATCGTCCAGATCGCCGTCGAGCACGTTCTTGGTATTGCCCGTTTCGAAGCCGGTGCGCAAGTCCTTGATGCGCGACTGGTCGAGCACGTAGGAGCGGATCTGGTGGCCCCAGCCGACGTCGGTCTTGGAGTCTTCCAGTTTCTGCTGCTCGCTCATGCGGTTACGCAGTTCGAGCTCGTACAGCTTCGCACGTAGCATGTCCCAGGCCTCGGCCTTGTTGCGGTGCTGCGAGCGGTCGTTCTGGCACTGGACGACGATACCCGATGGGCCGTGTGTCAGGCGCACCGCAGAATCGGTCTTGTTGATGTGCTGACCGCCGGCGCCCGAGGCGCGGTAGGTGTCGATGCGCACGTCGGCCGGGTTGATCTCGATCTCGATCGAGTCATCCACTTCCGGATACACGAACAGCGAGGTGAACGAGGTATGGCGGCCGTTGGCCGAGTCGAACGGCGACTTGCGCACCAGGCGGTGTACGCCGGTCTCGGTGCGCAGGTGGCCATAGGCATACTCGCCGTCGACCTTGATGGTGGCGGTCTTGATGCCCGCGACCTCGCCCTCGGACTGTTCGAGGATCTCGGCCTTGAAGCCCTTGCGTTCGCAGTAGCGCAGGTATTGACGCAACAGCATCGAGGCCCAGTCCTGGGCTTCGGTGCCGCCGGCGCCGGCCTGGATGTCGATGAAGCAGCTGGCATGGTCCATCGGATTGCTGAACATGCGGCGGAATTCCATCGCCTCGATGATCTTCTGGACGGCGTCGAGGTCGGCGGACACCGCTTCGATGGTGTCGTCGTCGCCTTCCTCGCGCGCCATGTCGAACAGGTCGCGCGCGTCGGCCAGGTCGGCCTTGGCCTTCTCGAGCACGTGCACGACGCCTTCCAGCGCCTTCTTCTCTTTGCCCATTTCCTGGGCTTTCTTCTGGTCGTTCCAGATGGAAGGGTCTTCCATCTCCTGATTGACCTGTTCTAGTTTCTCCGACTTCTTATCGAAGTCAAAGATACCTCCGAAGTTCGGCCTCACGACCGGTCAGGTCGTTCAGCAGGGCGGAAATGGCGTTGATGCGTTCGGCTTCCATGGTCTCGGCAGTCTCATTAGTTGGTTGAATCGAACCGGGGATTATACCCGACCACTGCGCTGACGACGCCGTATGGATTGCCACGCCGGTAGCCGCTGCCGTATCATCGGCCCCGTCTCGTTTCCCGGATTCCCCATGAACCGCCTTTTGCGTTATCAAATCAGCATCGCCTTCGCGCCGCTGCTGCTCATCCTTCCCGTCCACGCCGCCCAGGCCCCGAGCGGTTCGACCGCCGTGCTGGCCGTGCTCGAGACGTCCGACCTGCATTCGAACGTGGTCGGCTACGACTACTACAAGCTGGCGCCGGACGCGTCGATCGGCTTCGACCGCACTGCCACGCTCATCCGCCAGGCGCGCAAGGAATTCGCCAACACGCTGCTGCTCGACAATGGCGACACGATCCAGGGCACGGCCTTCGCCGACTACCAGGCGCTGGTGAAACCGCCGAGCTGCGAGCAGGTGCTGGGCATTTATAAAATCATGAATGCGCTCGGCTATGAGGGCGCGACCTTGGGCAACCACGAGTTCAACTACGGCCTGCCTTTCCTGAACCAGATCACCGGCAGCAGCTTGAAAGTCAAGGACGTCGCGCCGCAGGCCAAGCCGTGCGCCGGACCGGACTTCCCGATCGTGCTGGCCAATATCCACAGCCTGCAGACCAACCAGCCGCTGTTCGCGCCCTACAAGATCATCGACAAGAAGATCGTCGCCACCGGCAAGGACGGCAAACGGGTCGAGAGCACTGTCAAGGTGGGCATCATCGGCTTCACGCCACCCGAGATCATGGCTTGGGACAAGCGCTGGCTCGAGGGTCGCGTCAAGCCGGTCGACGTCAAGGCCAGCGCCGTGCGCTACATCCCCGAGATGCGCAAGATGGGCGCCGAGCTGGTGGTGGTGCTGGGCCATTCGGGCCTCGACGACGCTGCCTATTCGCCGAAGATGGAACACACCAACTGGCACCTGGCCAAGGTGCCGGGCGTCGACGTGGTGCTGATGGGTCATTCGCACCAGCTGTTCCCGAACAAGGACAGCAGCGTGCCGCAGTTCAACCTACCGGGCGTGGACAAGGTGCGCGGCCTGGTGCATGGCGTGCCGGCCGTGATGCCGAGCCAGTGGGGCAAGCACCTGGGCGTGGTCCAGCTGCACCTGAAGTCGGACGGCAAGCGCTGGACGGTCGAGAAGGACAAGACCGTGGTCGAAGCGCGTTCGACCCAGACCGCGCCGAAGACCTTCGTCGAGCCGGATGCCGAAGTGACGGCGCTGGTGCGCGCCGAGCACGAGGCGACCATCGCCTACGTCAAGACGCCGGTCGGCCGTTCGGCTTTCCGTATGACGACGTATTTCGCCGACGTCGGCGATCCATCGGCGCTGGAAGTGGTCAACCGCGCGCAGGCCGAGTACGTCAGCAAGTACGTCCAGGCCAATCTGCCGCAGTACGCGAAGCTGCCGGTGCTGTCGGTGACGGCGCCATTCAAGGCCGGCTTCCCGACCGTGGCCGATTACACCGACGTGCCGGCCGGCGACCTGGCCTTGAACAACGCGGCCGACCTGTACCTGTTCCCGAATTCGCTGTATGCGGTGAAGGTCGACGGCGCGGGCCTGAAGGCATGGCTGGAAACAGCGGCGGGGCTCTTCAACACGATCGATCCTGCGAAGACCGAAGCGCAGGAGCTGGTCAATGCCCGTTTCCCGAGCTTCAACTTCGACACCATCACCTCGCCCGACGTGAGCTACGAGATCGACGTGACGCGCGCACCGGGTGACCGCATCCGCAAGCTGTCCTACCAGGGCAAGCCGGTCGAGGGCAAGCAGGAATTCCTGGTGGCGACCAATAACTATCGCGCCAGCGGCGGCGGCGACTTCCCGGGCCTGGACGGCAGCAACGTGGTGCTGGCGTCGCCCGACAATAACCGCGACATCCTGATCGACTACATCCGCAGCGCGAAAGAGCTGAGCCGCAAGGCCCAGGGCGCGGCGCGCAGCTGGCGCTTCGCGCAAGTCAAGACCGCCGGACCGGTGGTATTCCACTCGGCGCCGGACCTGGTCGGGCTGGCGCAAGAGGCGGGGATCGATAATGTCAGCCAGCTGAAGGCCGACGATGGTAGCGGCAAGGGCACCGCGCTGTATGCGGTGGACCTGTCGAAGTAAATCGTTACCCTATGATCCGTCGTCCCCGCGGAGGCGGGGACCCAAGTTTTCCAGCTTACCGACTGCTTCAAACGCAGCCACTACGCCGATGACTTGGGTCCCCGCCTTCGCGGGGACGACGTATTTGATGCAGCTGCTTCGTTCAATGCAGCTGCTTTTTCTCCGCCTGCACCAGCACGAACGGGCTCACCACCGACGCCCACAAGACCTCGTCCGCTTCCAGCCAGCCCTGCGCCTGCGCATCGCTGACCTTGGCCACGCTGCCCTCGTTCATCCAGCGCGCGACGCTCTCGCGGTCGTCGTGGGCCACGCGCAGGGCGACGTCGATCAGGTCCAGCGCTTCGCTGACCCAGATCACCGAGCCGCTGGCGAAGTGGCGTTCCAGCTCGCTCCATTTGACGCGGCCGGTTTCGCGGTTGATCTTGTCGTGCAGCTCGGTGTCGTTCTCGGGTTTGGTTTTCATCGTGAATCTGTTCAAAGAATCTCGACCGCAGGATGCGGCGAACCCGCCCATGTTAACCGATAGGTCTGCGCCTTGCGTACATTGCCGACCAGCGCGGGCCGAAAGCAGGCCAGGCAGGTGCCGCCCGGATGCCGCACGCTGGGATAGATGACGCCCATCGATCCGCCGTCGAGCAGCTCGCTCGCCAGTGCCTGCGAGGCGACGTAGCTGGCCGGGTCGAGACAGTCTTCGTAGGCGGCGACGCCGCGCACGTCATGGAAGCTGGCGCTGAAATCGGCCAGCAGGCACTGGTAGGTGACGCTGTCGTCGAAGCGGTCGATCTCGGCGTATTCCACCGTCTTGTGGAAGATGACCTCGGCCAGCGAGGTCGCGGCGTCGAAGCCGCAATACCAGGCGCCACGGTCGCCGTCGTTGAAGCGGCTGCCCTCGGGCCGTGCATAGGTAAAGGCGGCATTGATGATGCGGAAGTTCGGCACGCCGAACACCAGCTCGTCCACGCCGATGCCCGGCAACAGCCCGGACTCGCCGCGCAGGCGGTCGTTGGTGGCGTTATCGAGGTCGAACAGGTCGCGCAGCACGTCGTCGCCCTCGGCCAGCGGCGCCAGCACCGAGTCTTCCATGTCGGCGAAGCGTGAGGGGATCAGGCGACAGGTGTCGTTTTGGCGCAGGGGCGTCAGCCGTGGCCGCAGATTACCCATCGATCACAGGCCGCCGCGGCGGGCGTCGAGCAGGCGGCGCACGCTCTGCATCGCGAGCAGGCCGCCGCCGAGCATGAAGGCGAGCGGCGTGCGGCCGGCGAAAATAGGGTTGGAATTGGGCAGCTGCACCCATTCGTCGGCCAGCTTGTCGCCATACAGGATGTGCAGGCTTTTATAGATGCCGAGCAGGTAGGAGACGCGGGTGATGCGGTCGACCTCGAGGAGCCGGTCAGGGTTCTTCTTCCAGTCGTAGAAGGCCGAGGACGACAGGCCGCCGAGCAGTTCGCGCGCATCTTCGTCGCGCAGGTTCCAGGCGCCGGCCAGCCGGAAGAAGCCCTTCAGCGCCGATTGCGACAAGCGCTCGCGCTCGGCGCGCGAATTGAGGTCAACCAGGGTCGCCGGCTCGAAGCGGCTCTTGGGATAGGCGTAGGCCAGATTCATGATTCCTCCGATTCAGGAGTATTTATACTCCGATTGAGTATGGCATGCAAGGAGCGGTTGTCAAGCCGGCCGCTGCGTGACAGAATCGCGCGATTGCCAAACAGCAAAGTTTTTTGCACTCACCGAATGCGCCTCAGCTCGCTATCATTGATCGTCGTGTGTCTCGTGGCCGCCATAGCCGCCGGCCGCGCGCGGGTGTCGCACGACGACTTGCGCAGCCAGGTACTGGCGCACGAGCGCGCCTTCGCCGCCACCATGGCAGCGCGCGACTTCGAGGGCTTCGGGCGCTACCTGTCGAGCGAAGCCGTATTCATGACGGGCGCGGATGCCCAGCGCGGCAAGGACGCAGTGATGAAAGCCTGGCGCCGTTACTATGACGGCCAGCAGGCGCCGTTTTCCTGGGAGCCGGAACAGGTGGAGGTGGTCGAATCGGGTACGCTGGCCTACAGTACCGGTCCGATCCGCGATGCGTCCGGGCGCCGAGTCGGCACCTTCAATTCAGTCTGGCGGCTCGAAGCGCCGGGGCGCTGGGCGGTCGTGTTCGATCGCGGGTGCGACTGCAGGAGCCAGCCGCAGTGACCCGACATCATGCGCCATGCGGCGTCGCGGCCGTGACGGGAAACACCCGGTCGTAAGCCAGGTTGAACAGGAATCCATACACCAGGTAGAACGTCACGATGGCCAGGTCCATCAGCAAGGCCGCCCACAGCCCGATCCCCAGGTACCAGGCGATCAGCGGGATCAGCATCGCGACCAGGCCCGCCTCGAACAGGAAAGTATGCGCGACCCGGATCGCCATCGTCTTGTCGACGCTGCCGCGCAGGCGCAGCATGGCCCTATCGAATCCCATATTGAACACGAAGTTCCAGACGGTGGCGATGGTGGCGGAGGCGATGCCGATCACGCCCATGTGGTCGACCGGCTGGTCGAACACGGCGGCCGATCCCGGAATGAAAATGGCAAGGGCGACGGCCTCGAACAGGAGCGCGTGTCGAACGCGGTCGCGGAAAGTGCGCATATAAAACATCCTCTGAGCTGACGTGGGGCCGCATCATGGCACACACGATAAATATATGCACAGCGGTAAAATCGAGGCATCATGCTTCAAATATGAAACACACCAACTGGGATGACTTGCGCCTGCTTCTGCTGATCGTGCAGGAAGGCGCCTTGCGCAGTGCGGCGCGCAAGGCGGGACTGAGCCCGGCGACGCTGTCGCGCCGCCTCGACGACCTCGAAGGAGCGCTTGGGCAAAAGGTGGTCGAGCGGTTCCAGGGGGGCTGCGTGCCGACCGCCTTTGGGGCCGACATCATCGCCTGGGCCGGTCAGATGGGCGAGATTGCGCTGGAAATCGAGCGCACCCGCGATCGGCAGGATGCGCATGCGGCCTCGGGCATCGTGCGCATCAATACCGATGAGTGGCTGTCGTACTTCCTGACGACCCGCTTCGCGCGTTTCCACGACCACTACCCCAACGTCGAGGTCGAAATCGTGACCTCGCACCGGCCTTACAGCCTGGCGCAGCGCGAAGCGGACATCGCGATCCGGCCGTTTCGGCCCGAACAGCTCGACCTGGTCACACGCCGCCTCGGTACTTTGTCTTTCGGCCTGTATTGCAGCCGCGAGGTGGCGGCGCGCCATGCGGACGCGCTGGCGCGGCGCGACTGGGCCAGCCTGCCATTCGTCGGTTTCGACGAGCCGCGCGCCGAGTTCCAGTCGGACCGCTGGCTGCGCGCTCTGCCTGGCGAGCCGGCACCGTGGATGCGCTGCAGTTATGGGCTCGGGATCCTGGATGGCGTCGCGCATGGCGCCGGCCTCGGCGTGCTCGCGACTTTCCTGGCCACCGACCAGCAAAACCTGGTCGCAGCAATCCCCCATATCCCTGAACTAGACCAGGATATCTGGCTGTCAATGCACAGCGGCCTGCGCACGAGCGCGCGCATCCGGGCGGTGGTGGATTTCATGGGAGAGGTGTTCAGCGAATACCGCCAGGGCGGCGGCTGATCGACTACTGAGGCTGCGCGGGTCAGCGCGATGAAGCGCCGACCCGGGGAACTGCATCGGCACGCGGGCGCGTGCCGGGAGTGGCTTAGTCCTTGCCGATACCGCTGAGCAGCGCTGCATCGGCGCCGGCGCCGGCGCTGAGCATCCAGCCGGTCATCAGGAGGTAGAACATCAGCAGCGTGAACAGCACCGACACGCGGCGCGCGTTGATGCCTTCGAACAGCGGCTTCTTGTTGTAGGCAACGCCGACGAAATAGGCGCCGAACACGGTGGCCATATAGTGCACCGCGCCGAAAGTCTCGCCCAGTTCGCCTTTGCGTGGATGGTCGACCAGCAGGTGCGACAGGATCACCAGGATCAGGTAAGGCACCGAGGCGGCCAGCGGCGGCAGGTACAGGCCGAAGCGCTCGACGAAGTCGCGGATCGCCGGACGCTTGCGCGCCAGCAGCGGCAGGAACAGGTTGTGGATCAGACCGGTGATGACGATGATCTTCAGCAGCACCGCCTTGTGCAGGCTCTCTTCGCCAAAGCCCAGGTTGTGCAGATTGGTCTCGGCCTGGCGGTTATTTTGCAGGAACCATTCTGGCGACTGGATCTGCAGGATACGCTGGAACCAGCTGATCTCTTCCAGCGCGGCCAGGGCCACCAGGCCGGTCAGGCCCGCCAGCACCAGCACGCCGAGATTGAAGCCCTCGGTCTTGTAACGGTCGATCGCGACGTAGCCGAGCAGGCCGGACGTGAGCGAGAATGCCAGGAACTGCATCCATTCGACGATGCCGTCCTCCACCAGCAGGCGCGCCAGTTCATGGGGATTGTTTGCCCAGATCAGGGCCAGCAGCAGGCAGAACGTGTTGATGATGGTGGCCGAGACGATCACCGGATGCTTATACCATTTGTTATCTACCACTAAATTACTCCTTCAAAGACGAAAAATGTTCGGTCGCCAGCGGCTGCAGGGCAGGTGCCGGGACCGGATCGGATTCGGGTTCCGCCAGACGATCGGAAACGCGGCGTCCGGTGCGGCGCAGGGCGGCGGCGAGCAGGGCGGCGACGGCCCAGGCCCACAGCAGCGGGTCGATCAGGGCATCCCACAGGTTGCCGGTGGGCAGGCGCAACAGCGCAAAGAGGGCGAGCGCGCCCAGCAGGCTCGCCGCCGGCCAGCGCGCATGGCCGCGCACGATGGCGAACACGCAGACGATGGCGGCGGCGATGCCGACCAGCGGCGCGGCGGCCTGGCCGAAGCCGGCAAAATAAAAGCCGCGCGCCAGGAAACCGACGGCATCCAGATACAGCAGGGCGCCGCTGACGACCAGTACGCCGGCCAGCGCCTGCGGCATGACCTGGCTGCGGCGGATGCCGTTCCAGCGCTCGGCCAGGCGCAGCAGGCAGCAGCCGACCAGCAGAGCGCTCGGGTACTGGAAAGCCAGGCCCAGCCACCAGGCCGGGGACAGTTCGCCCGGCAGGGCCATCGCCGCCAGCGTGAGCGCCAGCACGGCGGCCAGCGCCACGCGCGACATCGGCGCCGACCGGCGCCACAGCGCGCACAGCAGGGTGGCCAGGACGATCGCCCAGCCCAGGCGGCCGTAAAGGATTTGTAGCGAGAGATCCGGCAGGTTCATCAAATCGTTCCTCCGGCGTCGATGCGATAGCGGTGGTGGGCGATCGCCTGGCGCTGCCAGGTATAGGTCACGTGCAGTTCGTCGCCGACCTGCTGTAGCGTCGGATACGAGAATTCGTCGCCGGCCTTGCCCTTGGCGATGTCGGCCACCGTGCGCCAGGTGCGCATATCGTCGGAAATCGACAGGCGCAGCACGCTCCTCGCCGATGCATCGTCGGCGGCGTGGTTGTGCAGCATCAGGAACTGGCCGCTGGACAGGCGGATGGCTGCCATCGAGGTATTGTGGTTGGGCAGGTCGAGCGCCGGCAGATCGTGCCAGCTGGCGCCACCGTCCGTGCTGGCCGCGTGCTGCATGCGGCGCGCCTCGCTGTCGTCGCGCAGCAGCGCGCGCACCTCGGTCTTCGACACCGCCACGATGGCCGGTTGCAGGGTCGAGGTGCTCTGGCCGATGCGCGCCAGCGAGGTCGGGTTGCCCTGGGCGTCGAACGCCATCAGCATCGGGTATTTATTGCCGATCTCAAAATAGACGGGCAGCCACCAGCCGCCGTCGCTGAGCGCCAGCGGAGAGGTGCGCACCAGCGCACTGGTATTGAATAGCGGCGAGGTCGGCAGCACACGGCGGACCCGGAAGCTGGCGCCCTGGTCGGTCGAGACGATGTGGGCGATGCGCGACGCCGCCCAGCCGCCCAGGCCGGTTGCCACGACGTACAGGTGGATCTTGCCGTCGCGGTCGGTCCAGGCGACGGGATTGCCGATGCGGCGCACGCCGAATCCGAGCGCGGCGCCGAGCGACTCACGGCTGGCGACCATCCACGGCGCGCTCCAGGCGCCATTGGCCCAGGTCGAGGCGTACACCTTGACGTCGGGGCCGCTCTCGCGGCTGCCGGCCCACCAGAAGGCGAGCATGCGGTTGCCCGGCAGCGGCGTCATCGAGCTGGCGTGGGCCGACGGCATGCCGTGCGGCGCCGGAATGTGGGTGCTCGACAGTTCGGTGAGCGTGACCGGGCCGCCGCGCATGGCGCCGGCCAGACTCGGCTGGGCGGCAGCGTGGGCGCTGCGGCTCCAGCGCAGGCCCTCGGCGCCGAGCATGAGCAGCAGGAGGAGCACACAGCCGAGCAAGACGAGATTGCGGGGGCGCGGCTGAGGGATCTGGGGATTCTCCATTCGCTTCCAGTAGAGGGAACCCAGCAGTTGCGACCTGCACCGGCGGGCTCTGACAGTGAACGTCCCGGAAGCGATGATGTCGCTGCGGGATTGCTGGCGCCAAATGGCCTGCCAGCAAAGGCGCTATCGTACCGGAAAGCCACGCAAAACACATCAGGCAGAGGCGATATCGGGCCGAAATTGATGCCGAATGGGGCGTCATTACGCCCCCGAGGCCGCCATCAGGGGGCAGATCATGGCAAGCTTGCCAAGTTATCGGCAATTTCCCGATAACAAGCCCGCAACTCGGTCCGCAACTCCGCGTACACTTGCGTTTTCGACAGCCAGGGCTTTGCTGCATGCGTACTTTACCCGTACTACTCATCATGATCCTTGTCTTGCTTGGGTCTGGATGTGCGAACCAAAATCCTTATTTCGACTCTAGCAAGCCGCACCACCGGCCCGAAGGCTTTGCCAACAACTATCCGAACAATCCCGCCTACCAGCGGCCGAAACTCGGTTTCTTCGAGGGTTGGGCGGCGCGCATCAGGAACTGGACCGAGGACGAATCCGCGCGCGCCCCGAGCGCGCCGATTCCGACCGTGGCGCCCGATCTGACCTTCATCCACGCCAACCGCGATATTCCGGCGCTGACCTGGATCGGCCATGCGACCTTTCTGTTCCAGACCGGGACCGGCGTCAACCTGCTGTTCGATCCGGTATTCGACGAACGCGCCTCGCCGCTGTCCTTCGCTGGCCCGAAGCGGCACCAGCCGCCGGGCGTGGCGATCGCCGACCTGCCGCGCATCGACGTCGTCCTGATCAGCCACTCGCATTACGACCACCTGTCGCGCGACTCGCTGCGCCAGTTGTACCGCCAGGCCGGCGGCCCGCCGCTGCTGGTGGCGCCGCTCGGCGTGGACCTCTGGCTCGAAAAGAACGTGACTGGCGGCGACCGCTCGCGCATCGTCAAGCTGGACTGGTGGGACAAGACCGTCTACCAGGGCCTCGAACTGCACCTGCTGCCGGTGCACCACTGGTCGGCGCGCTCGCTGTGGGACCGCAACGAGACCCTGTGGGGCGGCTTCGCGGTGACGCGGCCGGGGCATTCCTTCTTCTTCTCGGGCGACCTGGGATACTCGGAAGACATCCAGGACATCGCGGCGCGCTTCGACGGCTTTGACCTGGCCGCGATCGGCATCGGCGCCTACCAGCCGGTCTGGTACCGCAATTCGCACGTGAGTCCCGATGAAGCGCTGCGTATCCACCGCGAACTGCGGGTCAAGCGCAGCGTCGGCATGCACTGGGGGACGTATCCGATGGGGCAGGAGCGGCTGGACCAGGCCGCGATCGACCTGGCCACCGCGCGCAAGGTGCAGGGCGTGGCCGATGATGAATTCTTCGTGATGAAGATCGGGGAGACGTATCGCGCGCCGGCTCCCCGATAGCGATCACGTTTGTGGCGCGCGCAGGGTCAGCTTGAGGATCTCGCCCGGCTGCCACAGCCGCATGCGCGGCCCCCAGCCGCCGGCGCCGCGGCTGATCACCAGCTGCATCTCGCCATCACGGTGCGCCCCGACCAGGTGCGGGAATTCGCGCTTGACCAGGTAGTTGAACGGCCAGATCTGGCCGCCGTGGGTATGTCCGGACAGCATCAGGCTCACGCCTTCCCGCGCCGCGCGCTCGACGAGGCCGGGCGCCGGGATGTGCGCGAGCAGGATCGTGGCGCCCTGCGCGCGGTTGGGGATCGTCCGTTCCAGCCCGGCGTAGATATCGCCGCCGTGCATGGCGCGGCCGATGTCGTCCAGGCCCGCCAGGTGCAGGCCAGGCGCGATCTCGACCCGCTCGTCGCGCAGCCATTTCACGCCGCCGGCGGAAAATTCCGCGATCGTGCCGCCGGCGTCGCCGTAGTATTCGTGGTTGCCCGTTACCGCCCACACGCCCAGCGGCGCGCGCAGGCGGCGCAACACCGGCGCCAGCTGGTCGTCGTTGATCGGCTCATCCTCGACCTGGTCGCCCAGCATCACCACCGCGGCCGGTTCCAGTGCATTGATCTGGTCGACCCGCTTGCCGAGCCAGGCGGCGCGGCGCTGGGCGCCCAGGTGGGTGTCGCTGATCGCGACCAGGGTCATGCCGTCCAGCGCCTGGGGCAGGCCGGCCAGCGGCAGTTCATATTCCACGATCGCCGGCGCCCGCACCGCCTGGAAGATGGCGAAGGCACTCACCGACATGCCGGCGATGGCGCCGGCTGCCAGGATCTTGCGCGCCCACTTGCGCAGCCATAGTCCGAAGGCGGTCACCAGGTCGGCCAGCAGCAGGTATTGCGTCATCACGAACAGGATGCCGAGCCAGGTCATGGCGAACTGGCCCGGCCACCAGCGCCAGTCGAGGGCGGCGTCGCCCAGGCGCACGCCGAGCAGGTAGACGGCCCAGACCACGACCGCGCCCAGCCACCACCAGCGTGCTTTGACTCGCGTGCGAATCGGTGCCAGCGCATACAGGCGGTGCGCCACGTAGAAATGCATCAGCGTGCCGATGCCATTGAGGATGAGTGAAAACATGCGTACTTATACCGATCGAGGCCGGCGAGGGTAGTCCAGAACCGGCCAATCATAGCGGGTATGCACTCTACATGTCGCCGGGAATTATCCTGAAATTCATGCGGGGTTATACTGCGTCATCCCAGTCATCCAACATCCTTCAGTGACAGAACTGTTCAATGCAATCGCGCGCAACCTGATCCTTCCTCCCGCCAGCCCGCTCTTGTTGATCGCAATTGGCCTGTTGCTGCGCCGCCGCTGGCGGCGTGCCGGCAGCATCGTTGCTGGCTTCTCTCTGGTGCTGCTGGTCTTCTTGTCGAGCAATGCCGGCGCGCGCTTCCTGGTCGCGCCGCTGGAAGCGATGGCCACGCCACTGCGCGATACCGGAAGCGCCGGCGCGCAGGCGATCGTGGTGCTGGCGGCTGGTCGCGTGCGAGCGGCGCCGGAATATGGCGACCTCGACATCCCCGACCATCTCGCGCTGGCGCGCCTGCGCTACGCGGCCCACCTGCATCGGCGCACCGGACTGCCCATTCTGGTCAGCGGCGGCGCGCCACGTCCAGGCGCCACGATCCTTGCCGATGCAATGGCCAGCGCGCTGCGCGAGGATTTCGGGGTGCCGGTGCGCTGGGTCGAGAGACGTTCGCGCAATACGGCCGAGAATGCCGCCTTCAGCGCCGCGCTGCTTGGCTCGGAGAAGGTCGAGCGGGTGCTGCTGGTGACCGATGCGATGCACATGGAACGTGCGCGTACCGTGTTCCAGCGCACCGGCCTGCAGGTGACGGACGCGCCGACCATGTTCTTCGGCGAGCAGGCGCGCGGCCTGGCTGCCTGGGTGCCGAGTGCCGAGGGGATGCGCCGTTCGTGGTATGCCTCGTACGAGCTGATCGGGCTTGCCTGGTATCGCCTGAAATCAGGAGCTACGTCCTAGGCGGCTTCCGCATGCTCCACCAGCAGCTGCACCTTGGTCACGCCATTGTATTCATTCGCATCGAGCCTGAACGCCACCCGCGCGCGCTCGGGCAGGCTGTCGGGGTGCCCGAACCAGATCGCATCGTAGCGGCGGCCGTTCTTCTCCAGCAGCAGCTTGAGATGGCGTTCCTTCAGGACGCGCTGGCTGACCACACGGAACTCGTCGCAGAACACCGGCGGCGCAAAGCCCTGGCCCCATACCTGGCCATCCATCAGTTCGATGAACTGGGTCGAATAAAACTCATCCTCCAGCGGCCCGTCGGTCTCGACGATGCGCTCGAGCTGGGCCTCGGTCAGCCAGGCCTGGCCGACCGCCTCGAAGGCCTGGCAAAAATGCTCGAAGGCGTCGTGGCGGATCGACAGGCCGGCCGCCATCGCGTGGCCGCCGAACTTGTCGATCAAACCAGGCACGCGCTTGGACACCAGGTCGAGCGCGTCGCGCAAGTGAAAGCCCGGGATCGAGCGGCCCGAGCCCTTGATCCAGCCGTCGCCGGCAGGGGCGAAGGTGATCGTCGGCCGGTAGAATTTTTCTTTCAGGCGCGAGGCGACGATGCCGATCACGCCCTGGTGCCAGCCTTCGTCGAACACGGCGATGGTGCTGGCGCTGGTCGGCTCGAAGCTGTCGAGGTGCAGCAGGGCGGTGTCCTGCATCTCGGCCTCGATCTCGCGCCGCTTGAGGTTGATCTCGTTGAGCTGCTGGGCGATGGCCCAGGCGCGGCCTTCGTCGTCGGTGGTCAGGCACTCGATGCCGAGCGCCATGTCTTCCAGCCGGCCGGCGGCGTTCAGGCGCGGGCCGACGGCAAAGCCCAGGTCGAACGGCGAGGCGCAGCGCGCTTCGCGGCCGGCCACGCGGAACAGGGCGGCCACGCCCGCATGCATGCGGCCCGCGCGCATGCGCTTGAGGCCTTGCGCAACCAGGATGCGGTTGTTGGCGTCGAGCTTGACCACGTCGGCCACGGTGCCCAGCGCTACCAGGTCGAGCAGGCTGTCCAGCTTGGGCTGGGTCTGGGCGTCGAACACGCCGCGCCGGCGCATCTCGGCGCGCAGCGCCAGCAGCACATAGAACACGACGCCAACGCCGGCCAGGTTCTTGCTCGGGAAGCCGCATTCGGGCTGGTTCGGGTTGACGATCACGCGCGCCGGCGGCAGGGTGTCGCCCGGCAGGTGGTGGTCGGTGACGACGACTTCGATGCCGAGCCGGTTGGCCTCGAGCACGCCCTCCATGCTGGCGATGCCGTTGTCGACCGTGACGATGATGTCGGGGTTCTTTTCGCGCGCCGTAATCTCGACGATGCCGGGCGTGAGGCCGTAGCCGTGCACGACCCGGTTGGGTACGAAGTAGTCGACCTCGGCGCCCATCGCGCGCAGGCCGCGCAGGGCGACCGCGCAGGCGGTGGCGCCGTCGCAGTCGTAGTCGGCGACGATTGTCATGCGCTTGCCAGCCCCGATGGCGTCGGCCAGGAACACGGCGGCGGTGTCGATGTGCTTCAGGCCCGAGGGCGGCGACAGCGCCGTCAGCTCGCTCGAGAGCTCGCGCACGTGCTCCAGGCCGCGCGCGGCATAGATGCGCGCCAGCACCGGGTGGACGCCATCCTGGCGCAGCAGTTCAGAGATGCGGAACGGGCAGGGGCGGGTGGAGATGCGGGTCTGTTGGGTCAAGTCAGTGAATCCAGTGTCGGGCGGCGCCAGAATTTGCGTTGCGCCATCGCGGTCGTCGTGTAGTCGGCCAGGCCTTCGCGGCTGCTCAGGACAAGGCGCAGCTCGCGCACGCGGCCCTTCTTGAGGGCAGCCAGCAGCGGCACGAACAGTTTTTCTTCGAGGTGCTGCATGCCCTGCAGCCAGCCGTGCCAGTCGGCGGCCAGCGCGGCCTCGCCCAGGTTGCCGGCGACTAGCAGGCCACCCTGCGCCAGGACGTCGTCCAGGCGCTCGAGCGAAGGCAGGCGCTGCTGGCCGAGGGCGGCCAGCCAGCCGGGGACGGCGTAGCTCGCTATTTTGGTCACAGGCTGCTGCGCCTGCACGCTGGCGCCCCACAGCCAAAAAGCGTTTACCACAGGCAGCCGGCGCGCCTCGCGCGCGGCGTTCACGGGGTGCGCGTGCCAGGCCATCTGTACCTCGTTCTGCAGGCGCCGGTAGGCTTGCGCCCCGACGCCCTTGGGCATGAAGTCGGTCAGGTCCATATTGGCGACCGTGTCCGGGCTGGCCGTGTCGAAACCGGTCCAGTCGTCGGCGCGCAGGAACCAGGTGTGGGCGTCGCCATAGCGCAGTTCGTGGCCGATTTCTTCGCACAGCTGTCTCGCGGCGTCGAACAGCGCGCGGCCATCGGCGTCGTCCAGGCTCACCTGGCGCGTATCGGCCATCATCAGGTGGCTGCGCGCGATCTGGATATGGGCCGGCGTGACGAGATGCCAGCGGCCGGCGCCGGGATCGAGATTGAGACCGTGCATTGCGGCGACGGCGAACGGGGTGCGGCCATCGTCGGCCAGGCCGAGCGCGCGCGCCAGCCAGGTTTCATGCGGCAGCGCGTGGGCGGAGTCGGCCTTGGGGGCGCGCCGCGCGCTCGACGTGCGCGACAGCAGCGCGGCCAAGGCCGGCGCCTGCAGGGCGCGGATCAGGTCGGGGGCGAATTCGGGGAGCGGGAGGGCGAACGGCAGGACAAGCGTAATATGAGCCATCCCGCTATTTTAGGCCAAAATCGGCCGGCTGGCGGGTTTGATCTTGGCTTGCCGGACGGCGTTTGCACATGGTTTTTTGCTAATCCGCGCCACAAAAGTGGTTTGTCTGGCAAACTGCCGGGTTGGCGCAGCCAAAAGAACAAGAACCGACAGGATTGTATGAGCATCACCCATAAACTTCCGTATGAATGGCAGATCGGCCTGCGCTATACCCGCGCCGGCAAGCGCAGCGGCCGCAACAGTTTTATTTCCTTCATCTCGATGGCCTCGGTGGCCGGCATCGCACTCGGCGTCGCCGCCCTGATCGTGGTGCTGTCCGTGATGAACGGCTTCCAGAAGGAAGTCACCAACCGCATGCTGTCGATGCTGGCCCACGTCGAGATCTTCGATGCGCGCGGCGCGCTGCCGGACTGGCGCGCCACCAGCGCCGATGCGCTGCGCCATCCCGAGGTGCGCGCCGCCGCGCCTTTCCTCGATGCGCAGTCGATGCTGCTGGTCGATGGCGTCATGAAGCCGGCCCTGCTGCGCGGGGTCGAGCCGACCGAAGAAGCCAAGGTGTCCGACATCGTCCAGCAGATGAAGGAGGGCAGCTTCGATTCGCTGCGTCCAGGTTCCTATAACGTCGTGCTGGGCCGCGCGCTCGCCAAGTCGCTCGGGGTCGGAGTGGGCGATCGCGTGTCGCTGTTGGTGGCCAGCAGCGGCATCCTGGGCGGCGCCGCTTCGCCCGGCGAGAATCCTTTGCCGCGCTCGCGCGCGCTGACCGTCTCGGGCATCTTCGAGGCCGGCCACTTCGAATTCGATTCCACGCTGGCGCTGGTGAATATCCTTGACGCCGAAACCGCGACCGGGGCCTCGGCGCCGCTCGGCCTGCGCCTGCGCCTGGCCGACTTGCAGCAGGCACCGCGCGTGGCCTATGAGCTGCAGCAGTCGATGGCGGGCGACCTGATCATGCGCGACTGGACCCGCGTGAACACCGTGTGGTTCGCCGCCGTGCAGTCGCAAAAGAACATGATGTTCATTATCCTGACCATGATCGTGGCGGTGGCCGCCTTCAACCTGGTCTCGACCCTGGTCATGACGGTCAAGGACAAGCAGGCCGACATCGCCATCCTGCGCACCCTCGGCGCATCTCCGCGCGGCATCATGAAGATCTTCATCGTGCAGGGCACGCTGGTGGGCATGCTGGGCGGCCTGCTCGGCGTGGCCTTTGGCGTGCTGGTCGCGCTGAACGTCGACGTGATCGTCCCTGGCATCGAGCGCCTGCTCGGCGTGCACTTCCTGTCTCAAGAGGTCTACCTGATCAGCGAGATGCCGTCCGAGCTGCGTTGGAACGACGTCGGCTGGATCGGCGGCATGGCCGTGGTGCTGTCCTTCCTGGCCACGATCTACCCAAGCTGGGCGGCGTCGCGCGTCAAGCCGGCCGAGGCGCTGCGGTATGAATGAGCGCGGCGCGATGGCACACTCCGGTTCACATTTTCGATTCAGGAACGCATGAGCATCATCCACAAACTGCCATATGAGTGGCAGGTCGGCCTGCGCTATACGCGCGCCGGCAAGCGCAGCGGGCGCAGCAGCTTCATCTCCTTCATTTCGCTGATCTCGGTGGCCGGCATCGCCCTCGGCGTCGCGGCCCTGATCATCGTGCTGTCGGTGATGAACGGCTTCCAAAAGCAGGTCACCGACCGCATGCTGTCGGTGCTGGCGCATATTGAGGTATTCGACGATTCGGGCAGCATGCCGGACTGGCGCGCGTCCGCAAAAGAAGCGCTGCGCAATCCGAACGTGCTGGGCGCCGCGCCTTTCGTCGAGACCCAGGGCCTGCTGGTGCGCGACGGCGTGATGCGCCCGTCGATCGTGCGCGGCGTGCTGCCGGGCGAGGAAGACAATGTATCGACCGTGGCGCGCCAGGTGCGGGCCGGCAGTTTTGATGCCCTCAAGCCGGGCCAGTTCAATATCGTGCTGGGCTATGCGCTGGCGCGTGCGCTCGGCGTCGGCCTGGGCGACAAGGTCACGATGGTGCTGGCCCAGGGCCAGGTCACGCCGGCCGGCATGGTGCCGCGCACGCGCAGCTTCACCGTCGCCGGCATCTTCGAGGCCGGCCACTTCGATTTCGATGCGGCGCTGTCCTTCATCCACGTGGAAGACGCCCAGCGCCTTGAGCGCTTGCCGGCACCGTCGGGCCTGCGCCTGCGCATCGCCAATATGCGCGAGGCGCCTGAAGTGGCCGAGCAATTGAAGGGCCAGATGACGGGAGACTTGACGGTGCGCGACTGGCCCAAGCTCAACGCCAACTGGTACGCTGCCGTACAGACCGAAAAAAAGATGATGTTCATTATCCTCACCCTGATCATCGCGGTGGCCGCCTTCAACCTGGTCTCGAGCCTGGTGATGACGGTGACCGAGAAGCAGGCCGATATCGCGATCCTGCGCACGCTGGGATCCTCGCCGCAATCGATCATGAAGATTTTCATGGTGCAGGGCGGGGTGATCGGCGTGCTCGGGACGCTGGCCGGCGTCGGCATGGGGGTGATGGTGAGCATGAACATCGATGTCATCGTTCCGTTCATCGAACGTTTGCTGGGAGTGGAGTTCTTGTCCAAAGATATATATTTGATCAGTACCGTGCCGTCCGACCTGCACGGGCCGGACGTCGCCATCATCGGCGTCATCTCGGTGCTGCTGGCGTTTGCCGCCACCGTTTATCCAAGCTGGGCCGCTTCGCGCGTGAAACCGGCGGAGGCGCTGCGTTATGAGTGATGCATTCAACGGCGCGCCGGTGCTCGCCTGCCGCGGCCTTGGCAAAACCTTCAAGCAGGGCGACGCCAATGTGCGCGTGATCGACGGCATCGATTTCGCCGTCCACCGCGGCGAGCGGGTCGCCATCGTCGGCGCCTCGGGCTCCGGCAAATCGACCCTGCTGCACCTGCTGGGCGGCCTGGATACGCCGAGCAGCGGCTCGGTGACCCTGCACGGCGAGGATTTTGCCAACCTGTCCGAGGCGCGCCGCGGCGAGTTACGCAACACGGCGCTGGGCTTCGTCTACCAGTTCCACCACCTGCTGCCCGAATTCACGGCGCTCGACAACGTCATGATGCCGCTCTTGATCCGGCGCGAACCGCGCGCGGTCGCGATGGAGCGTGCGCAGGCGATCCTGGAACGGGTGGGCCTGGGCAAGCGCGTGGTGCACCGCCCCGGCGAACTGTCGGGCGGCGAGCGCCAGCGGGTGGCGCTGGCGCGCGCGCTGGTCACCCAGCCGGCATGCGTGCTGGCCGACGAACCAACCGGCAACCTCGATCACACCACGGCGCAAATCATCTTCGACCTGATGCTGGAACTGTCGCGCACCCTCGGCACCGCCTTCGTCATCGTCACCCACGACATGGAACTGGCGCGCCGCTGCGACCGCGTGCTGCGCATGACCGAGCACGGCCTGCAGCCGGCGGAAGGCTGAGCGATGTGGATCGATACCCACGTCCACCTCGATGCGCGCGAGTACGGCGGCGACGGTGCCGGCGTGGCGCTGAAGGCGCGCGAGGCGGGGGTGTCGATGATCGTGATCGTGGCGGTCGAACGGGGCAATTTCGATGCCGTCGCCGGCCTGGCGCACGGCAGCCCGAATGCCTGCTATGCGCTCGGCATACACCCGATTTGCGTGCCGCAGGCGCAGGACGAAGACCTGGTCTATATGCGCACCCGCGTGGAGCAGGCGATGAGCGACCCGCGCTTCGTGGGCATTGGAGAAATCGGCCTGGATTTCTTCATCCCGGAGCTGCTTGACCCCGCCATGCGCGACAAGCAGGAACGGTTCTTCCGCGAACAGCTGCGCATCGCGCGCGACTTCGGCCTGCCGGTATTGACGCATGTGCGGCGCTCGCAAGACCAGGTGCTCAAGCACCTGCGCCAGATTCGCCCGCCAGGGGGGATTGCCCATGCATTCAACGGCAGTTTCCAGCAGGCGCAGAATTTCATTGAGCTCGGATTCCATCTGGGATTCGGCGGCAATATGACCTTCACGCGTGCGCTGCAGATCCGGCGCCTGGCGGCCGAGCTGCCCCTGGAGTCCATCGTTCTCGAAACCGACTCGCCCGACATCGCGCCGAGCTGGATTCATCCGGGACGCAATAGTCCCGATCAACTCCCCGGCATCGGCGCCACCCTGGCCGAGTTGCGCGGGATCGGGGTGGACGAGGTGCGCGAAGCCGCTTACCGCGCCTCGCTGGCAGCGATTCCCCGCCTGGCGGCGCTGTGTCCTTGACACGAAAGCCACGAGTATCGTTTTTCGCCGTAGTTCACTCGTCAATTGTGAGCGCGAGCAAACCGTAATTGATACCGCCGTGCCAAGATTCTGTTTCGACGAGTTGCGCTGACTTCAGCGATCACCGGACAGGAGACACACTTGGACAGCGCGAGCGAATTCCTGCGCATGCTGCAGCACGAGAAATCGCTGACGACGGCCCATCGGGCCATCCGGCTACGCCTCGGTCACGCCGACCACCTCGCCGATGAAGTCCTGCTGCCGCAGCGGGTCAGCGGCAGCGAGTCCGTTTGCGGCAGCCTCGAATACATCGTCACCTGCGTCGCCTCGACCCCGCGCCTGCCGCTCAAGGAGTTGATCGCGCTGCCGGCCGAAATCCAGTTCGTCACCGACCGCGGCCAGTTGCGCAGCGCCTGCGGCATCGTGGCCGAGGCCAGGGCCGGCGACTATGACGGCGGCCTGGGTGTTTACCAGCTGGTGATCCGCGACGCGCTGGCGATCATGGAAAAGCGCGTCAACAGCCGCGTGTTCCGCTACCAGAACGAACTCGAGATCGTGCAGGTGCTGTTCGACGAATGGCGTCAATCGAATGGCGTGCTGGCCAGCGCCTTCGAGTACGAACTCGATCCACTGTTCGACATGCGCCAGTTCCCGCCGCGCGAACAGACGATGCAATACAACGAGTCCGACGCCGCCTTCGTGCGCCGCCTGCTGCGCCGGCGTGGGGTGGCCTGGACCTTCCGCCCCGGCCATGCGCGCACTCGCACGCTCGAGGTCGAGCGCGACACCTCGCCGGTGCACACGCTGGTGCTGTTCGCCGATTCCAACTCGCTGCCGCGCAACGGCGCCGGCACCGTGCGCTACCACCGCGGCGGCGCCAGCGAAGAGCGCGACACCATCGTGTCCTGGAGCGCCGCGCGCCGCCTGCAAGCGGGCAGCACCACGCGCCACAGCTGGGACTACCGCAACCCGCTCGGCACCCAGTTCATGACCGCCACCGCTCGCAGCATGGCCGACCAGGGCCGCAGTGGCAACCAGCTCGCCGCCAGCCTCGACGACTACCAGGTCGAGATGCCGCATGCCGGCAACGACGTCGAGGACCACTGGCGCCTCGGGCAGGTGCGCATGAACCGGCACGAATTCGAGACCAAGTGCTTCCATGGCGAAGGCGGGGTACGCGACCTGCGCGCCGGCGAATGGTTCACCCTCTGCGGCCACCCCGAGATCGATACCCACCCGGCGCCCGAACGTGACTTCACCATCACCGCGCTGCACGTCGAGGCCGAGAACAACCTCCCGGCCGACGTCTCGGCGCGCGTGCGGCGCCTGATGGGTGCCTGGCTGGAAAGCGCCGCCTTTCCCGACACCCCGCCATCGCTCGGCGCGGTTCGGGTACGGGTGAGCTTCGACGCGGTGCGGCGCGGCATTCCGCTGGTGCCGAGCTTCGATCCGCGTGTCGACCTGCCGCATCCGCAGCTGCAAAGCGCGATCGTCACCGGCCCGCCCGGCGAAGAGGTGCATTGCGACGCGCTGGGCCGGGTCAAGATCCGCTTTCCCGGCATGCGCACGGGCGACCACCGCCATGCGCACGGCGCAGGCGCCTCCGACACGCCGGCCGATTCGGCCTGGGTGCGGGTGGCCTCCAACTGGGCCGGGGCCGGGCCAGGCAGCCAGCAGCAGGCGGGCTCGCTTGGCCTGCCGCGCGTCGGCACCGAGGTACTGGTGGCCTTCATGGGTGGCGATCCGGACCGGCCGGTGATCCTGTCGCAGCTGTATAACCAGCGCGCGCAGCCGCCGGCGCTGAGCCGGGCGGGGGAGTTGCCGGGGAATCGGTATCTGTCGGGGATGCGCAGCCGCGAGATCGGGGGCGCGCGCGGCGGCCAACTGCTGTTCGACGACACGCCAGGCCAGATCGCGGTGCAGCTGGCCAGCGAGCATGCGGCGTCGGAGCTGAACCTCGGCTGGCTGTCCGAGCCGCGCGCGAACGGACAGGCCGGCCCGCGCGGCGAAGGCGCTGAACTGCGCAGCGACAAGGCGGTCGCGCTGCGTGGCGGCGAAGGCATCCTGCTCAGCGCCGGCGGCAAGCAGATTGACGCCGGCGCCCAGCTCGAGCGCGCCAGCCTGGTCGGCATCGTGGAAACGATGCACGGCGTGCTGGATACGCTCGGGCGGCTGGCGGGCGACCATGGCGAGAGCGAAGAAGCCAAGCCCCGCCTGGACGCGCTCGCCGAACGCCTGCGCCATTGGCACGACGGCTCGAACGTCGCGCCTGGTTCAGGGACGGGGGGCGAGCCGCTGGTGGCCGTGAACGCCGCGGCCGGCGTGGTGGTCGCGAGCGACGACAGTATCGCCCTCGGCGCCCAGACCAAGATCGACATCGTCTCGACCGGCGACGCCGAACTGGCGACCGGCCGCAGCCTTTTCCTGCGCGCCTCGCGCGCGCTCAGCATGTTCGCCTATGAGCTGGGCATGAAGCTGATCGCCGCCCGCGGCGACATCGTGGTGGAGACTCACCGCGGCGATATCGAGATCAAGTCGTCCAGCCGCATCCGCCTGATCGCCGCCACCGGTATCGAGCTCGAAGCGCCGTCGGTGAAAGTGGTGTCGCAGGGCACCCAGACCGATTGGGACGGCGGCACCATCACGCACCAGAGCAGCGGCAAGCACGTGGTCAGGGCGGCCTCGGTGGAGCACCTGTCTCCCGGCGGCGGCACGCCGGCCGGCCTGCACCTGCCGGCGACCGAACTGGAAACCGACGAGCGGGTGGTGGTGCTCGATCGCCAGACGAACCTGCCTGCACGTGGCAAGCGCTACGTCGCCCGCCACGAAGACGGCACCCGCATCCAGGGCGTCACCGACGATGAGGGGCGTACCAGCATCCTGAGCAGCTACGCCATGGGCGACATTGAAATCCGCCTGTTGCCCGACGACGAAGCAGACGATCCCGGTGCGGGCCGGGCATGAAGGAGCCGACCCGTCCAATTCCCCAGCCAACTGTCGACACCGATGGAAGCCTGGTGGCGCATACGGTCGCGACACCGACGGCCTTCAAGGTGAGGGCCAGGGTCACTATTGGGTCGCGCAAGGTGATTCCGGTGATATTCGTGCCGGGCATCATGGGCTCGAATCTGCGGGCCAGGCGCGACATGGTGGCCCGCAAAGACGATATCCTCAAGCCGGGGGAGGCGGCGTGGCGTCCGCCAAATGGCGCTGTTGATGGATACAAAGAGGCACGAAAATGGTCGCGCCGAGGCCCGTCGCATCGCCAGCGCATTCTGGATGGAAGTCTTCTGGAAGTCGATCCCGGAGGTGAGCTGGAGTTCGCACCTTATGCGCTCGATCGTCGAGAGTTGCGAGAGCGCGGCTGGGGTGAGGTCTTTGCGGATTCCTACGGTGCCTTGCTCGTGGATCTGCAGAGGCATCTGGACAAGACGTTCCAGGTAACGCCGCACGGCAACCGCGAGATCCGTCACTTCTGGCGCCGGGTGATGCAGTGTCAGCCGGCACAGTGGGGCGTACGCAGTGTCGACAGAGTTACCGAAAGCGAGTTGGAAAAGTACGCGGCATTTCAGTATCCCGTCTATGCGTTCGGTTACAACTGGTTGGAGTCCTGTTCCGTCTCGGCGCGACGGCTGCGTCAGCGGATCGACGAGATCAAGAAGTTCTGGATTGATCGGAAGCATGAATGTCGGACGGTGATCCTCGTGACCCATTCGATGGGCGGACTGGTTGCGCGGGCATGTGCTCGGGCGAGTCAACCTGGTGATGGCAGTGCGCCGGATATCGCAGGCATTGTTCATGCCGTGATGCCGGCCTTGGGCGCGCCGGTCGCATACCGTCGGATTGCCAGCGGTACTGAGGGAGGTAATTTCACGAATGGGCTTTCCGACAATCTAAGGGCAGGGAAGTTCGCCGAGGTAGCGGGTGACACAAGCGCCGAGACCACACCGGTGATGGCCGTATCGGCCGGAATACTTCAGTTGCTGCCGAATCATCTTTACCCTAAGCCCTGGCTATCGATTAAGACGGTCAGTGTGGTCAATCGGCGGGAACAGGTGCGGGATCACCTTTCGCTACCAGACGGAAATCCATACGATTTCTATCGTGATATGAAGTCGTGGTACCGCATGATCGACCCGATGCTGGCAGATCCGGCCGGCAGATATACTGCATCCCGAGGAGGCGCCGAAGCCCTGATCGTCAAGTCGATCGACGAGGCTGAGCGCTTTCATACCGAGGTGCTCACGACGAGTGACGGCAAAGGTGGACCACTGCGGCCCTACTATCACCCGAACTCGTATGCGTTCTACGGCGCAGATCGGACATTCAAAGCGTACGGGCAGATTCGGTGGGTGGCTCGTGAAGAGCGTACCGGTTCGACCGCACTAACGGCGGGGAATATTCGCTCGGGGAGACTGGTCCTGTCTGCCGAGAATGGCGCGCGTGAGGTGGAAATCGAAACTAACCTGCGGCTGCGGTTCGCGTTGTGGCCGCAGGACTCCCATGGCGATGAGACTGTCCCGGTCCAATCCGCTTCTGCCCCGGCTCAGTACATACGCCAGATATTCGCACCGGAAGGATTTCGTCATCAAGAGAGTTTTCAGCATGAGTCGATGCTTCTTCTGACGAGGCATCTCATTGTCAAGATTGTCCAGGAAGTCCAATGAAGCGGCTTGGCAGCCGGAGAGTGCGGTGGGTGTGCGGGGTCACAGCGTTGGCACTGGCGCTCGCGTCGTTCTTCGCCAACTCGGTCCAGACCGTCCATGACAAGCAAAAGGTGGCAAAGATGACGGACAAGATGAAGACCGTTTGCGTTGGTCGCTTTCTGATCGACCTTCCTGCGGCAGCCGAGGTGACGATCGGTCGAGGAGCCATCGGTGGAATCGACTTGTCGAGTACCATGCACGAATCGGAGGAAGAGTTTGCAAGCCGGGTCCAGAAGACGGAGACCGACATCGCGGGAACGCTGAACGAAGACTCCCGGGAAAGCCTTGAATCTGTCCGGCAGCTTTCAGGCGAGGCGGCCAAAGGCACGCTGTTTGTCCACAATCGGAGGCGGTCGAAACTGCATAGGGGAGACCACATCGTCTCCGTGGAGAATGTTGCCGTCCATAGCGTGCTACGCTTTCCTGGTCTGAGCGTTACCGGTAATGCGGATTGGCTGGACCCGGATTATGTCGATGATGTGGTGCGTCTTTTGGGACGAATTCGACCGTTGCATCCGCATGAGATTCCCAAAGAACGCGGCTTCTGTCTCGCCGATGCCCTGGTGCGTGATCCATACGAGCACCGAAATTCCGAAAGCGTTGTCATGTTCGCCGGTCTCCCGGGGCATCCTGACGTCAACATCGTTCTATCGTCGATGTCGGGCAGCAGTCCTGCGCCCGGACTGTTGCAACGCAATGCTGCTGCGGCAGCGCGTGAGCCTGTGTTCGTGCAAATGGCATTCACCAATCTGCGTGAGCAGGCACGCGCCGTCAATGGACTCCAGGGCGAGGAACTGGTAACGCGCATACGCGAGTCTAACTTTACCACCGGCTATTCGTTTCAATGGGAGGCGCAGGTCGAGAGGGAAGACGTTCTCGCGCCTTTATTGACCCTCGAACTCGAGTCTGGCACAAATCCTGTTACTGGCGGCAAGCCGGTACAGTCCACATTGTCAGAAGAGGCAATGTTCGATCTTTGGGAACAGATTGCGAGCAGCATTCGTTTGCGGCCGACCGAGCCGGACAAGGCAACGCTGCCTGAGCCTGTCACCATGGCGCTCGGAACTGGCGCCTACGCCTGGGACATCTGCCCACAGACAGGCTGGTGGCAGTGCGGCGACAGTAGTCCTGCGACCGGGATCCTGGGCGGCGAACGCCAGTTCCTGAAGCAAGGCCAGCGAATGCCCCAAGCCTTGCTGCTGCCCCAGCCCACCATGTGGCAACGATTGCGCGGTGTGCAGCCAAGCTATGAGAACCGTCATCCGACATTATGGACTCTGGTAGACAAGAGGAATAGTGTGCGCGTCTCGACGCCGGCTGTTCTCGAGCAAGCCATATCGGGTTTCGAACTGCTCACGATCCCTGCCAGTGATACGCCGACGGCGCATATCGAAGCACCGATCGGCAGCGTTGCAAAAACGGGGACGGCATGCCCGGCAAGTGGATGGTGGCGATGCGAGGACAGCCATGCCCTCGACGGGACCCGTTGGTTCGCCGCCGGGAGTTTGTTGCCTGCGGCAACATTCCGTGCGCAGTTGCACGGGCGAGTCAATACACATCCTGAACTGATTCATCGGCGCAGTGCCTGGCAGCTCATACGCTATGCGGATAACCCGAGCCATGCTGACACCGATCGGCTGGAAACGTAACGTTCCCATTCCATGCGCAGCGCGATCCTCGCGTTCGCCACCGGCGCCGCCGGTCTCCAGCTTCAATCGACGCTGCCGCCCGCCAGCGTGATGCTTGCCTGCGCAGCCACGACGATCGTGGCCTGCCTCCGGCTGCGCGGCCTGCCCCGAACGATCACGACCGGCCTCCTGCTCGGCTTCTGCTGGGCCGCCTTCATCGCCCACCTGGCACTGAGCCAGGCCTTGCCCCACGACGACGAAGGCCGCGACATTACCGTCACCGGCGCCATCGCCAGCCTTCCGCATCGCTTCGACGGCGGCGTGCGCTTCCAGTTCGACGTCGCGCATACGGAAACCCGTAACGCCACCGTCCCGCCAAAGATCGTCCTGTCCTGGTACGGCGCCACCGCCGCCGACCCTGCCTTCATCCACCCCGGCGAACGCTGGCGCCTGGTCGTGCGCCTGCAGCGCCCCCATGGCAACGCCAACCCCCACGGCTTCGACTACGAAGCCTGGCTGCTGGAGCAGGGCGTACGCGCCACCGGTTACGTGCGTCCCGCCGGCAGCCGCAACGAACGCCTCGACGACTGGACTCCCGGCGCCGGCTACGCGATCGAACGCGCACGCGGCTACCTGCGCACGCGCATCCTGGCCATCTTGGAAGGCGAGCCTTACGCGGGCGTGATCGTGGCCCTGGTCATCGGCGACCAGCGCGGCATCGACCAGGACGACTGGGACGTCTTCAACCGCACCGGCATCAGTCACCTGGTGTCGATCTCCGGCCTGCACATCACGATGGTGGCGGGCCTCGCGGCCTGGATCGCCGCGAGCCTGTGGCGCCGCTCGTTCTGGACCGACGCCCAGCTGCCGCTGCGCCTCCCAGCCCAGAAGGCCGCCGCGCTGGCGGGAGCGACCGTGGCGCTGATGTACGTGCTGCTGGCCGGCTTCGGCGTGCCGGCCCAGCGCACCTTCTACATGCTGGCGGTGGTGGCGGCGGCAGTGTGGTGCGGCCGCATCGCATCCAGTTCGCACGTTCTGTGCCTGGCGCTGGGCATCGTCGTGCTGCTCGATCCCTGGGCCATGCTGTGGCCCGGCTTCTGGCTGTCCT
This sequence comes from Massilia arenae, assembly GCF_008014745.1. Taxonomy (GTDB): domain Bacteria; phylum Pseudomonadota; class Gammaproteobacteria; order Burkholderiales; family Burkholderiaceae_D; genus Telluria; species Telluria arenae. The sequence continues at coordinate 33,093 of NZ_VPFD01000032.1, read as the reverse complement.
TCGGCGCGGTCGCTGCGATCCTGTACGCCTGCAGCGGACGGCTTGGCGAACGGACGCGCGGCTGGCGCGCGGGGCTGCTGGTGGCCGCGCGCACCCAATGGGCCGTCACCATCGGCCTGGCGCCGCTCACGCTGCTGTTGTTCGGCCAGATTTCGCTGGTCAGTCCAATGGCGAACGCGGTCGCGATCCCCGTCATCAGCCTGTTCGTGACGCCGCTGGCGCTGGTCGGCAGCATCCTGCCGTCGCCGCTGGCCGGCCTGGTCCTGGGCATGGCCCATCTGGCGATCGAATGGCTGGCCTGGCCGCTGCAGCGGCTGGCGGCGCCGGCGCTGGCGGTATGGACCGCGCCGGCGCCGTCGCCCTGGATCCTCGCGCTGGCGCTACTCGGCACCGCATGGATGCTGGCGCCGCGCGGCTGGCCCCGGCGCTGGGTTGGCCTTGCGGCCTGGACCCCGCTGCTGACGCAGCTGCCGTCGGCGCCGCCACCCGGCGCGTTCACCGTCACCGCCTTCGACGTCGGCCAGGGCATGGCGCTGCTGGTCGAAACCCGGCGCCACCGCCTGCTGTACGATACCGGCCCGCAGTACGCGCCGGGCGCCAGCGGCGCTACCCGCGTCATCCTGCCTTACCTGCGCGGGCGCGGCATCGGGCGCCTGGACACCCTGGTGGTTTCGCACAGCGACCTGGATCACGTCGGCGGCGCCGACGCCGTGCTGGAGACGCTGGAGGTGGGAGAGGTGAGGTCGTCGCTATCGCCCGCGCACCCCTTGCTGCGGACGGCTGCGCGCCGGCAGCGCTGCCTGGCCGGCCAGGGCTGGGAGTGGGACGGCGTGCGCTTCGAGATGCTGGCGCCGGACGCCGCCAGCTACGCCAATCCGCGCCTGAAAGCCAATGCGCGCAGCTGTGTGCTGCGAGTGAGCGCCGATGGCAAGGCGATCCTGCTGGCCGGCGACATCGAGGCCGCGCAGGAGGCCGCGCTGCTGGTCACGGACGCCGCACGATTGCGGGCCGACGTACTGCTTGCGCCCCACCACGGCAGCGGCACCTCGTCGACCGCGTCCTTCCTGCAGGCGGTGGGGCCGTCGCTGGGCATCTTCCAGGTCGGCCATCGTAATCGTTACAGACATCCCAAAAAAGAGGTCTACGAGCGTTATGCCGAGCAGGGGATACGGCGCCTGCGGACTGACGAGCGGGGCGCCGTCACCTTGCGCTTCGGTCCCGGCTTGCAGGTCGAGACCCATCGCGAAACGCACGCCCGCTACTGGCACGGCCGCTGATGTTGTGCCGGCTCACGCCTGCGGCAAGGTGATCGTTACCCGCAGCCCGCCATCCTCGCGGTTGTGCGCCACGATCTCTCCGCCATGGGCCTGCACCACGCGCTGGGCGATCGCCAGGCCGAGGCCGTGGCCGTCGACGCCCGTGCGCGAGGCGCCGGCGCGAAAGAACGGCTGGAACACCGCCGCCAGGTCTGCTGGCGGGATACCCGGCCCGCGATCGAGCACGTCGATGCGCGCCAGCCCCTGGTCGGCGCACAGCGCGACGGTCACGATGCCGCCCTGGGCGCCGTGCTTGGCGGCGTTGCGCACCACGTTTTCCAGGGCGCTCCACAGCAGGTCGGGGTCGCCGGTCACGCTGACCACGCCTTCGGCCTCGATCAGGATCCGGGTCGACTCGGCCGCCTCGAAGCGCGCGTCGGCCACGATGCCGTCGGCCAGCTCGGTCAGGTCGACCGGCTCGCGCCGCAGCGCGTCGGGCATGGCCTCCAGGCGGGACAGGGTCAACAGCTCGCCGACCAGCTTGTCCATGCGGTTGCTTTCGCGCTCGATGCGTTCGAGCGTGCTCGCGAACTTGTCCGGCTGCTGGTGCGCCAGCCCGACCGCCGCCTGCATGCGCGCCAGCGGCGAGCGCAGCTCGTGCGAGACGTCGTGCAGCAGGCGGCGCTGGCCATCCATCAGGGTGCGCAGGCGGCCGCTCATGCGGTCGAAGTCGCGTCCCAGGTCGGAGAGTTCGTCGCCGCCCTTGGTGGCGCGGCCGAAGCGCGGCGCCAGGTCGCCGGCGGCGGCGGCCTCGAAGGCGCTGCGCAGGGCGCGGATCGGACGCGAGAAATACCAGGCCAGCAGGGCCGCGAACAGCAGGCTGGCCACGACAGCGGCGCCGATCACGACGGTCTGGCCGATGCGGCGGCGCGCGCCGGGGTCGAGCGCCGGCGTCAGCGGGTCCGACGGGCCGCCGCGCATCCCCTCCGGTCGGCCCGACTGGCGCGGGACGAAGGCCAGATAGCGCTCGCCGCCGGGCCCGACCAGATAGCGTGCGCCGCGCCAGGCGCCGCGCTGTTCACCGTTGCCGAGCTGGCGCTCGGCTTCCTTCGGCAGCTCGGCCGGCACCGGGCGCCCGAGCAGGTCGCGGCGCGCCGCGTCGAGCACGTACAGCTGCGGGCGCCGCAGGTCGGCCAGCAGGCCGCGCAGCGCCGCTTCTCCGCCGTGGCGCAGGGTGGCGGCCGCCGCGTCGAGGGCGACCGCGGCCGGCGGGCCGGAATCGAGGCTCGAGCTGGCCTTCTGGCGCGCCTGGTCGCGTAGCCAGAAGGCGCCGCCGATGGCGATGGTGGCCGTCAGCTGCGCCAGCAGAATGCAAAGGAAGAACTTCCAGAACAGCCGCCCCATGCTACTCCTTGATCAATTGGTAGCCCTGGCGGTAGATGGTCTGTAAGCAGGAACGGCCGTCCGCCAGCGGTCCCAGCTTGTGGCGCAGGCTGCTCAGGTGGACGTCGATATTGCGGTCGAAGCGGGCCAGCGGTCGCCCCAGCCCCTGTTCGGACAGCTCGTTCTTGCTGACGGGCTTGCCGGCATTGCGCGCCAGTACCTCCAGCAGGTTGAACTCGGTGCTGGTCAGGTCCAGCGGCGCGCCGTCCCAGGTCGCGCGCCGCCCCTCAGGATGCATGGTCAGCTTGCCGACCGTGAGGGCCGCGCCAGGAATGCTTTCCGGCTGCGCCTGGGTGCGGCGCAGGATGGCGCGCACCCGCGCCGTCAGTTCGCGCGGCGTGCAGGGCTTGGCCACGTAGTCGTCGGCGCCCAGTTCGAGGCCGAGGATGCGGTCTGCGTCGTCGCCGCGCGCGGTCAGCATCAGGACCGGGATGCGGCTGGCGGCGCGGATCTGGCGCAGGGCGTCGATACCGCTGGTGCCGGGCATCATGACGTCGAGGATGGCAATGGCGTGGCGGCCGCTGAGCGCTTCGCGCGCGCCATCGTCGCCGTTGTGGACGCAGGTGACCCTGAAGCCTTCCTGTTCGAGGTATTCGGCGAACATGCCGACCAGTTCGACGTCGTCGTCGATAAGCAATACATGGTTCATGGCGACAGGATAGCGCAGTCGCGCGCCGCGGTCTTTTCCGCATGGCGGGGCTTTACCCGGATTTACCTCGCTTAGGCGCGCTTTACACCCGGGCGCCACACAATGGCCGCGTTCAACACCACAGGAGGACCCTCGATGACACTGCCAACCACATTCACTGCCTTGCGCGCCGCCGCCGCATTGTGCGCCTGCCTGCTGGCCGCGCCCGCCGTCCTGGCGCAAGCGATGCCACCTGCCGACGGTCCGGATGCCGGGCCGGGCTTCGAGCAGCCTGACGCCCGCGCCGGGGCGCCGTTCTGGGCCTTTGGAGAAGGCATGCACGCCGGCCCACCGTTCCTGCGCGACCTCGACCTGAGCGAGGAACAGCAGGACCGTGTGTCCGCCATCCTGCACGCCCAGGCGCCGAAGCGGCGCGCACTCGACAAGGCCGAGCGCAAGGCCTTCCAGGCGCTGCGCGACCTGGCGCGCGCGACGCAACTGGACGAAGCGCGTGCTTCCACCAGCGCCCAGGCCCTGGGCCAGGCAATCGCCGACCAGGAGTTGCTGCGGCTGCAGACCGGCGCCCAGATCAAGGCGGTGCTCACCCCCGCGCAGCGCGCGCAGCTCGACGCGCCGCGCGGCGAGGGCCGCAAGGGCCGCGGCGCCAAGGCAAGCGCGCGTGCGAAGCAGCGCGAGGCCGGCCAATGAGCGCACTGGCGGCCCCGCGGGCCCTACACGAGGACAGCGACGACCACCACCCTGGACTGGCCGCCGACCTCGCGCGCATGCTGGCGCGTCCGGTCACGCGCCGCCAGTCGCTGCGCTGGCTGGGCGCAGGCGTCGGCACGGCGGTCATGCCGCTGGCCGGTTGCGGCGGCAGCGTGGACGATGGCTACGGCATCTCGACCTCGACCACCACGACCGGCAGCGGCACGAGCGGCAGCACGGCCGGGGGCAACGTGGCCTGTTCCGTCATCCCCGAGGAGACCGGCGGCCCCTATCCGGGCGACGGCACCAACCGCAATGCCAACGGCGTGGCCAATGCCCTGACCCTGTCCGGCATCGTGCGCGGCGACATCCGCGCCAGCGTGGGCGGCGCCAGCGGCGTGGCCCAGGGCGTGCCGCTGGTCATCCGCTTGAAGATCGAGAATGTGCTTCAGGGGTGCGCGGCGGCGGGCGGGGCGGCCGTCTATCTGTGGCATTGCACGCGCGAAGGGGGCTACTCGATGTACTCGAGCGGCATCGTGGACGAGAACTACCTGCGCGGCGTGCAGGAAGCCGACAGCGAAGGCTGGGTCACGTTCACGACCATCTTCCCCGGCTGCTACGACGGCCGTATGCCGCACGTGCACTTCGAGGTCTATCCGAGCCTGGCCAAGGCGAACAGCGCGGCGAACCGGATCAAGACCTCGCAGTTCGCCTTCCCGCTGGCGACGCTCATTGATGCCTATGCCAGCAGCGGCTACGCCAGCAGCGTGCGCAACCTGGGACGCATCAGCTACGCCACGGACAACGTCTTTGCCGACGGCACGGCGCTGCAGATGGCGAACGTAACAGGCAATGCGGTGCAGGGCTATACCGCCGAGCTGCTTGTAGGCGTTTCCTTCTAAAGGCGGACCGCCGGGCGGCGCTGGACATTACAATGGGCCGCTCCTGCACCCGATCGCGCCCGCCCCATGTCCAGACCCCTGCTTCATTTCGCCCATGGCAACAGCTACCCGGCCGGCACCTACAACCGTCTGCTGGCGCAGCTGCGCGAGCACTACGACGTGCGCACCCTGGACATGCACGGCCACGATCCGCGCCACCCGGTCGCCGACGGCTGGGGCGCGCTGGTCGACGAACTGGTCGAGCACCTCGAGGGCTATGGCCGGCCGGCGATCCTGGTCGGCCATTCGCTGGGCGGGATGCTGTGCATGCTGGCCGCCAAGCGCCGCCCCGACCTGGCGCGCTGCGTGGTGATGCTCGATTCTCCGGTGGTGGCGGGCTGGCGCGCGCTGGGCTGGCGCCTGGCCAAGCTGGCCGGCTGGGGAGAACGCCTGTCGCCCGCGCGCTTCGCCCGCAAGCGCCGCGAGCTGTGGCCGAGCCGCGAAGCCGCTTTCCAGCACTTCAACGCCAAGCCGATCTTCCAGGCCTGGGCCCCGGGCGCATTGGACGACTACCTGGAACACGGCCTGGCGCCGCATCCGGACGGCGTGACCCTGCGTTTCCGGCGCGACGTGGAATCGGCCATCTACCAGACGCTCCCGCACCACATGGACGCCGTGATCCGCGAACCGTTTCCGGTGCCGGTCGGCTTCGTTGCCGGCACCCGCTCGGAAGAGATGCGCCAGGCCGGCATGGACGGCACCCGCAAGCTGGTGGGCGAGAACCTGGTGATGATCGAGGGCGGCCACCTGTACCCGCTCGAAAAGCCGCAGGAGACGGCGCGCCTCACGCAGGCGATGATCGAGCGGCTGCTGGCCGCACCGATGCGGCCCTAGCTCACTGGCGGTCCATCGGCTTGGTCTGGTTGTCGAAAGAGTCGCGCGCGTCGCGCGAACCGATGGTCTTGACGGTGCGGTCGCCGCCGCCTTTTTTCGGAATCCGCGAGCCGGTCATGGTTTCATCGTCGACCTTGGCCGCGACGGTCGGCGCCGCCGCGGCCGCGGGCGTCGGCTGGTCGGTAGTGGGCGCGGCCGTGCAGGCGGCGAGGGTCAGGACGAACACGCCGATCAGGGCCTTGGGCAGATGCTGCATGTGGATCTCCATCGAATAGGGTGACTTATGGTATTCACAATTGCACTTGTTCGCAATGTATATTGACAGGCCAGCTATCGACGACCATCACCGGCGCCGTCATTTCGCGTAAAATCGCGGGATTTTCTCCCTGCTGGAAACCGACAATGACTATCAAGAGCGACAAATGGATCCGCCGCATGGCGGAAAGCACCGGCATGATCGAGCCGTTCGAGCCGCAGCAGGTACGGGAGCAGGACGGCCGCCGCATCATCTCCTTCGGCACCTCCTCGTACGGCTACGACATCCGCTGCGCCGACGAATTCAAGGTGTTCACCAACATCAACAGCACCATCGTCGACCCGAAGAACTTCGATTCGAACTCCTTTGTCGACGTCAAGAGCGACGTCTGCATCATCCCGCCGAACTCGTTCGCGCTGGCGCGCACCATCGAGTACTTCCGCATCCCGCGCAATGTGCTGACGGTCTGCCTGGGCAAGTCGACCTATGCGCGCTGCGGCATCATCGTCAACGTGACGCCGTTCGAGCCGGAGTGGGAAGGCTATGTGACCCTGGAGTTCTCGAACACGACCCCGCTGCCGGCCAAGATCTATGCGGGCGAAGGCTGCGCCCAGGTGCTGTTCTTCGAAAGCGACGAAGTCTGCGAAACCTCGTACAAGGACCGTGGCGGCAAGTACCAGGGCCAGCACGGCGTGACCCTGCCGAAGACCTGAGCGGTTTTCAGTCGTCCTGGCGCGCCCGGTGTCCCGAGGGCGCCAGGTGCCCCAGCTTGTCGGGATTGCGCATCACATAGATGGCCTTGATGCGCCCGTCGTCGATCTCGAGCGCCATCGTCTGCAGCATGGCATCCGGTTCGAGCGTGATCCGCCCCGGCAGGCCGTCGATGCTGGCCGACTGCAGCAGCTCGGCCGCGTCCCACGCCGCCTTCACCTTCTGCGCCAGCAGGAAGCGCAGCACCTTCTCCTGCCCGAAGATCGGGTTCATGGTGGCCTGGCGCTTGCCGCCGCCGTCCCCATAGAACACCACGTCGCTCGACAGCAAGCGGGTGAGCTGGGCCACGTCGCCGCTACGCGAGGCGGCGAAGAAGGCGGCGGCGATCTCTTCCTGGCGCGCCTGCGGTACCGGGAAGCGCGGTCGCGCGCCGGCCAGGTGGGCGCGCGCACGGCTGGCCAGCTGGCGGCAGGCCGCAGGTTCGCGGCCGATCGCCTCGGCCACCTCGTCGAAGTCCATATCGAACACGTCGTGCAGCAAAAAGGCGGCGCGCTCCAGCGGCGACAGGCGCTCCATCGCCAGCATCAGGGGCAGGGTGATGTCGTCGTCGTCCTCATCGGCGGGATCGATGAAGGGTTCCGGCAGCCAGGGGCCGATGTATTCCTCGCGCTTGATGCGCGCCGACTTGAGCACGTCCAGGCACAGGCGCGTCACGGTGCGCACCAGGAACGCTTCCGGTTCGCGTACCGCTTCCTGGTCGGCGCCGTGCCAGCGCAGCCAGGCGTCCTGCACCACGTCCTCGGCCTCGGCCACCGAACCGAGCATGCGGTAGGCGATGCGCTGCAGGCGCGGGCGGCGGGCGGTGAAGAAGGCGGCGGAGTCGATGTCGAAGGTATCCATGGGCGAAAATGATACGCGAAAAAAAAGGCCCGGATTCGATCCGGGCCTCTCTCGGCGGGCAGAGGCTCCAGCCCCAGCCCCCGGTTCGGTTTACGCGTCCTGCATCACGCAATCGACGAAGTAGCCGCGCTTGCCGTCGACTTCACGCTTGACCAGGCCGTGGACGTCGGTCTCGAAGCCCGGGAAGCGTTCGTTGAAGTCGCGCGCGAAGCGCAGGTAGTCGACGATCACGCGATTGAAACGCTCGCCCGGGATCAAGAGCGGAATGCCCGGCGGGTATGGCGTGAGCAGGATCGCGGTGATGCGGCCTTCGAGTTCGTCGATCGCCACGCGCTCGATCTTGCGGTGCGCCATATGGGCGAAGGCGTCCGACGGCTTCATGGCCGGGATCATGTCCGACAAATACATCTCGGTGGTCAGGCGGGCCACGTCGCGCGATTTGTAGAAGGTGTGGATCTCGGTGCACAGGTCGCGCAGGCCGTGCGTCTCGTAGCGCGGATTGGCCGAGGCGAACTGCGGCATCGCGCGCCACATCGGGGCGTTGCGGTCGTAGTCGTCCTTGAACTGCTGCAGCGCCGTCACCAGCGTGTTCCAGCGGCCCTTGGTGATGCCGATGGTGAACATGATGAAGAACGAGTACAGGCCGCACTTCTCGATGATGACGCCGTGCTCGGCCAGGTACTTGGTGACGATCGAGGCCGGGATGCCGGTCTCGCCGAACTGGCCCGACAGGTCCAGGCCCGGGGTCACGATGGTGGCCTTGATCGGGTCGAGCATATTGAAGCCCGGCGCCAGCTTGCCGAAGCCGTGCCAGTTCTCTTCGGCGCGGATCATCCAGTCGTCCTGGGTGCCGATGCCTTCTTCCGAGAATTTATCCGGACCCCAGACCTGGAACCACCAGTCGTCGCCGAAGTCCTCGTCGACCTTCTTCATCGCGCGGCGGAAGTCCAGCGCTTCCAGGATCGATTCCTCGACCAGGGCGGTGCCGCCCGGCGCTTCCATCATGGCCGCGGCGACGTCGCACGAGGCGATGATCGAATACTGCGGCGAGGTCGAGGTGTGCATCAGGTAGGCCTCGTTGAAGGCGTCCTGGTCGAGCTTGACCGATTCGGATTCGCGCACCAGCACCTGCGAAGCCTGCGACAGGCCGGCCAGCAGCTTGTGCGTCGACTGGGTCGAGAAGATCATCGACTCTTTCGCGCGTGGGCGGTTCTGGCCGATCGCGTGCATATTCTTGTAAAAATCGTGGAAGGTGGCGTGCGGCAGCCAGGCTTCGTCGAAGTGCAGGGTGTCGATCTTCCCGTCCAGCATTTCGCGCAGGGTTTCGACGTTGTACACCACGCCGTCGTAGGTCGACTGGGTGATGGTGAGGATGCGCGGCTTCTTGTTGACGGCGTCGCGCGCGAACGGATTCGCCTCGATCTTGCGGGCGATCGATTCGGGCGTGAATTCTTCGAGCGGGATCGGTCCGATGATGCCCAGGTGATTCCGGGTCGGCATCAGGAACACGGGGATCGCGCCGCACATGATGATCGAGTGCAGGATCGACTTGTGGCAGTTGCGGTCCACGACGACGATGTCGCCCGGCGCCACGGTCGAGTGCCACACCATCTTGTTCGAGGTCGAGGTGCCGTTGGTCACGAAGTAGCAGTGGTCGGCGCTGTAGATGCGCGCGGCGTTGCGCTCGGACTTGGCCACCGGGCCGGTATGGTCGAGCAGCTGACCGAGTTCCTCGACCGCGTTGCAGACGTCGGCGCGCAGCATGTTCTCGCCAAAGAACTGGTGGAACATCTGGCCGATCGGCGACTTCAGGAAAGCCACGCCGCCCGAGTGCCCCGGGCAGTGCCACGAGTACGAGCCGTCGTAGGCGTAGTTGACCAGTGCGCGGAAGAACGGCGGCGCCAGGCTGTCGAGGTAGGCCTTGGCCTCGCGGATGATGTGGCGCGCCACGAATTCCGGGGTGTCCTCGAACATGTGGATGAAGCCGTGCAGCTCCTTCAGGATGTCGTTCGGGATGTGGCGGCTGGTGCGCGTCTCGCCATAGATATAGATCGGGATATTCGCGTTCTTGTGACGGATTTCCTTCACGAAGGCGCGCAGGCCGGTCAGGGCGAAGTCGGTCTCTTCGAGCGAGCCGCCGCCGAATTCCTCGTCGTCGATCGACAGGACGAAGGCCGATGCGCGCGATTGCTGCTGGGCGAACTGGGACAGGTCGCCATAGCTGGTCACACCGACGACCTCCATGCCTTCCTGTTCCATCGCGGCCGCGAGGGCGCGAATGCCGAGACCGGAGGTATTCTCCGAGCGGAAGTCCTCATCGATGATGACGATAGGGAAACGAAATTTCATGGACAGCTCCAAAACGAAGCGCCGTGGAGGCGGCAGGTCCTCGCCGGAACGTTCCGGAAGGTCTGGCCGCCGCGCACGGCACCGTAGAAAAATGAGAAGCGGATTTTCGCAGAAAACACGGGTCCCGGTGCAAGTTTTTTTGCTAGGTTAGCCACTGTTCCGGAAGGGTGGCGCACTCTAGTCGCATTCAGCCATCCATTCGGCGTCCGGCGCGCCGGATGCCCTCAGTCAATAGCGCAGCGACGAGGGCGCCAAGGAGCGGGATCGGTGACAGCGCCGTGACATTGCCGTGCATGAAGGCGAACAGGCCCAGCGTGATGCCGAAGGCCGCCACGGCCCCGGTGAGCGTGAGCAGCCAGGTGCGGCGCGCCAGCAGCGTGACGGCGGCCAGCGAGATCGCGATCTGCTGGGCCACCGAGGCGGCGGCCCACTGGCGCTGGCGGTGCAGGGCTTCGTCCGAGCGGCGGTTCGATTCGCCCGACGCCGCTTCCCAGCGCTCGGCTTCCTTGCGGATGACGTCTTTTTCTTCCCGGTAGCGCTCCGCTTCGTCGCGGTAGCGCACGCCGTCGACGCCGGGCAGCGTTGCGGCCAGTTCGGCCAGGTTCTGGCGGCTCGACTTGGCCTGGTAGTGGCTCCAGGCATTGGCGGCGCTGGTCTTTTCCATCGCCGCCTGGGTCTTGTACAGGCTGGCGTCGTTGTGCGACGACGTGCCCAGGAAGGCGAACAGGGTGCCGAGCGTGGCCAGCACCGCGATCAATACCGCGACGCGGCCGGCGAAGCCGTCGCCGCCGCGCGAACCCGGTGGGCGTGAAGCTTCGCTCATCAGGCAGCCTTGCGTTCGTAGGTCACGAAGGCATAGTTGAATCCCTGTTCGTCGGCGCGGTGGGTTTCGCGCGCGGTCTCGACCCATAAGCCCGGGTCGATCGGCGGGAAGAAGGTATCGCAGCGGAAGGCGTGGTCGATGTGGGTGACGATCATGGCATCGGCCACGTTCATCGCCTCGTGGAAGACCTGGGCTCCGCCGATGATGCTGGCAGGCTCGCCATCGAGCAGCGTGATGGCGGCGCCCAGCGAGGCCGCGCTGTCGACGCCTTCGTGCGACCAGCCGGCATTGCGGGTGACCACGATGTTGCGGCGCTTGGGCAGCGGGCGCCCGATCGAGTCGAACGTCTTGCGGCCCATGATGATTGGTTTACCCAGGGTGACGCGCTTGAAGTGCGCCAGGTCCTCGGGCAGGTGCCAGGGTAGCTGGTTGTCCAGGCCGATGCCGTTGTTGGCGTCGACCGCAACCACGAGGGTCAGGCGGGGAGCGCTGTTCATACGGCCACCGGCGCCTTGATCGCGGGATGTGGATCGTAGCCCGTGATCTCGAAGTCCTCGAAGCGATAGTCGAACAGCGAATCGGGCTTGCGCTTGATCTCGAGGCGCGGCATTGCGCGGGTCTCGCGCGACAACTGCAGTTCGACCTGTTCCATGTGGTTCGAATACAGGTGGCAGTCGCCGCCGGTCCAGACGAAGTCGCCCACTTCGAGTCCGGCCTGCTGGGCCATCATATGGGTCAGGATCGCGTACGAGGCGATATTGAAGGGCACGCCCAGGAAGATGTCGGCGCTGCGCTGGTACAGCTGGCAGGACAGCTTGCCGTCGGCCACGTAGAACTGGAACAGCGCGTGGCAGGGCGGCAGCTTCATCTGCGGCACGTCGGCCACGTTCCAGGCCGAGACGATCATGCGGCGCGAGTCGGGCGTGGCGCGGATCTGTTCGAGTACCTGCGATATCTGGTCGATGTGCTCGCCGGACGGGGTCGGCCAGTTGCGCCACTGATAGCCGTAGATCGGCCCCAGGTTGCCTTCGGCGTCGGCCCATTCGTCCCAGATGGACACGCCATTGTCCTTCAGGTAGGCGATATTGGTCGAGCCCTGCAGGAACCAGATCAGTTCATGGATGATCGACTTGAGGTGCACCTTCTTGGTGGTCAGCAGCGGGAAGCCTTCCTGCAGGTTGAAGCGCATCTGGTGGCCGAACACGGAGCGGGTGCCGGTGCCGGTGCGGTCGGTCTTGATGGCGCCATGCTCTTTCACATGGCGCATGAATTCGAGATATTGGCGCATTGCGTTACGTGGTTGAAGAATCGGTCATTTTAGCATTCGCCGCCAGCGCCGCGGCGAATAGCCGCAGTGCTTCTCGCACTGAGTCATCGGACATCGACAGCAGGTTGTCGCCGACGTAGATCTCGATGACGCTCGACGCCGGCAGCGCGCCATGGACGGCGCGGTTGAACATCCAGATTCCGTGCTCGCGCGCCAGCGCATCGCGTACCGCCAGCGCGCGTTCGCGGTCGACCGGCAGATGAATATGTAGCATGTTCGCCTGCGGCGCGAACGGGTTGGCGCGCAGCTCGGGATAGGCGCCCAGGGCCTGGTACAAGAAGCGGGTGCGCTCGAAATACGCGGGCATCGCCGCCAGCCGCGCGTCGAACCCCATGGCCGCCGCCACGATATAGGGCGAGCGATGGATGACGTTGCCGCCCTGGCGCCGGAACCACTCGGCGCAGCGGTCCACGAAGGGGCGGCTGCCGAGCAGCATGGCGCCACCCAGCCCGCCGATGCCCTTGTACAGCGAGACGTAAACGGAATCGAAGCCGGCCGCGATCTGGGCGGCATTGCGGCCATAACCGGCCGCCGCTTCCCACAGGCGCGCGCCGTCCATGTGCAGGTGGATGCCGCGGGTGCGGCAATGGCGCTTGATCGCTTCCAGCTCGTCCCAGTCCGTGAGTTGGCCGCCGATCTCGCGCATCGGGATCTCGAGGCCGACGGCGCCGAGGCGGTCCGGCACCGCCGCCAGGTCGGCCTCGACCCAGGGACGGTGACGGTCGCCCACGGACAGCGCCTGGAAATGGTCCAGCAACTGGTAGTTGGAACGTTCGTGGTTGAGGATGTGCGAGGTCGGATGCAGGGCCACCAGGCGGCTGCCCCGGTCGTCTGCACCGAGGCGCAGCGCCGTGACCTGGGCCATGGTGCCGCTGATGCAGAACACGGCCGCCTCGAAGCCCAGCAGGACGGCGACCTTGCGTTCGAAGTCCTGGATCAGGGCGCCGTTGCCGTAGACGTCGTGGTCGACGTCGTGCTCCTCGCACCAGGCGGCCATGGCGGCGAACAGTTCGGCCGGGCGCGGCTGGCGATGGCCGGGGAAGATCGTTTGGCAGCGGCGCTGCAGGTCGGTGTCAGGCAAAGCGGGCTCCTGGAAGGCGAGCCCGCTACTCTATCAGTTCCCGATCAGCGCGCGGCGCTTCGGCGTGGCCAGCGCGGCGCCATCGCGCTCGTCGGCCAGGCGGAAGCGGCGCACCGAACGCGCCAGCGCGTCGGCTTGTTCGTGCATGGCCTGGGCGGCGGCGCTGGCTTCTTCGACCAGTGCTGCGTTCTGCTGGGTCACGGTGTCCATCTCGACCACCGAGCGGTTGATCTCTTCGATGCCTTGCGTCTGTTCCTGGCTGGCGCTGCTGATCTCGGAAATGACGTCGGTCACGCGCTGCACGCTGTCCAGCACTTCCTGCATCGTCACGCCGGCTTCGGCGACCAGCTGGCTGCCGGCGTTGACTTCGCTGTTGGAGGCGTCGATCAGGACCTTGATCTCTTTGGCCGCTGCCGCCGAGCGCTGGGCCAGGTTGCGCACTTCGCTCGCGACGACCGCGAAGCCGCGGCCCTGTTCGCCGGCGCGCGCCGCTTCCACGGCCGCGTTCAGCGCCAGGATATTGGTCTGGAACGCGATGCCGTCGATGACGCTGGTGATGTCCGAGATCTTGCGCGAGGCCTGGGAAATCGAGTCCATGCGCGCCACCACCTGCGACACCGTGCTGCCACCTTTCTGGGCAACTTCGGAGGCGCTGCGGGCCAGCTGGTCGGCCTGGCGCGCGTTGTCGGCGTTCTGGCGCACGGTCGTGGTCAGCTGGTCCATCGACGAGGCGGTGGTGGCCAGGCTGGCTGCTTGCTCTTCGGTGCGGCTGCACAGGTCCAGGTTGCCGGTCGAGATTTCCTGCGAGGCGGTGGCGATGTGCTCGGCGCCGTCGCGCACCTGGCCGACCACGCCCGACAAACGTGCGCCGATCTCGTTGATGGCGCCCACGAGGCGGCCGATTTCGTCGTCACGGCGTGCGGTGGCCGACGCGGTCAGGTCGCCGTCGGCGATGCGGGTGGCGACGGCCTGTACCTCGGCCAGCGGACGGGTGACGGTGGCGCGCACCAGGAAGTACAGCACGGTGGCCAGCACGGCGAGCGCCGCCAGGCCGAACACGATGAAGCGGTTGCGCAGCTCGGTCGCGGCGGCGGTGATCTCGTCGCGGTAGGTGCCGCCGGCGATGACCCAGTTCCAGTCCTTCATCTCGGCATAGGCTGCGAACTTCTCGCGGGCACGGAGCTCACCCGGGTTCTGCCAGTCGTAGCTGATCGTGCCTTCCTTCTTCTCCAGCATCTCCTTGATGAAGGCGTGGCCGTCGGCCGACTGGCTGTCGAGGATATTCTCGCCTTCCTTGTTCGGGTGGACGATCAGGTCGCCATAGGTCTTCGGCGCGGCCGACAGCACGAAGAAGTAGCCGGTATCGCCGACCTTGACGGCGCGGATGCGCTCCTTGAGCGCGGCAACGTCGGCCGTGATGTCGACCCCGACGTAGAGCGCGCCGACGACCTTGCCGGCCGCGTCGCGCACCGGCTCGTACTGGGTGATGAACTGTTTGCCGAACAGCGTGGTCAGGCCGACATAGGTGCGGCCGGCGCGCAGCGCCGGGTAGGCCGGCGAGGCCTTGTCGAGGGCGGTGCCCACCGCGCGCTCGCCGTTTTCCTTCTTGACCGAGGTCGTCACGCGCACGAAGTCCTCGCCGGCGGCGGCGAAGATGGTGGCGTTGCCGCCGGTGCGTTCGGTGAATGCGTCAGGGGCGCTGAAATCGAGGTTGAGCGGATGGCCGGCCACGCTCAGGGTCGGCACCTGGCGCCCGCCGATATCGATGGTGGTCGCCTCGTCCAGCGCGAAGTCGCCAGGCAGGCCGGCGCGGAAGATGCGGCCGAAGCTGACCGCCTGGCTGCTGACGGTCTTGTTGAACAGCTCGACGGTGCTGGTGACGCCATGCAGCTCGTTCCTCACGCCGTCGATGGCGCGCCGTTCCAGCATGCCGGAGGTCAGGACAGTGATGGTCGCGATCAGGGCGGCAATGATGGCGCCGGCCAGCAGGAAGGTGACTGCGCTGATGCGCGTGCCGACATTCCAGCTCGCTGGGCTAAATTTACGGTTGCTCATGTATTGTGAGGAAAAATAGAGGGATATAACCCGCGATCATACCTCGCAAACTTTTCTTGCCGCAACAATTAGTGAGTTTTGGAATGCTACCTGGTATCCCCGGTACAACAGCTTGGTGGGTTGTTACGTAATACTACGGATTGTAGTTTCAAGCCGTGTCTTTACGCAGCCACCGGCGCATGCGTCTGGAACTGCAGCGCCGCCAGGTTGGCATACACGCCACGCAGCGCGATCAGCTCGGCGTGGGTGCCGGATTCGACGATCCTGCCTTCGTCCAGCACGATGATGCGGTCGGCCCGCTGCACCGTCGCCAGGCGGTGGGCGATGATGATGGTGGTGCGGCCGACCATCGCCGCTTCGAGCGCGCGCTGCACCAGGCGTTCGGATTCGGCGTCGAGGGCGCTGGTCGCTTCGTCCAGCAGCAGCAACGGCGGGTTCTTGAGCAGGGCGCGCGCGATCGCGATGCGCTGGCGCTGGCCGCCCGACAGGCGCACCCCGCGCTCGCCCAGGAACGAGGTATAACCCTGCGGCAGGCGCTCGATGAAATCGTGGGCGGCGGCCATCTTCGCCGCGGCGATCACCTCGTCGTCGCTGGCGTCCGGGCGGCCGTAGCGGATGTTTTCCATGGCGTCGAGCGAGAAGATCACGGTATCTTGCGGCACGATGCCGACCGCGCCGCGCAGCGTATGCAGCGCCAGGTCGCGCACGTCGACGCCGTCGAGGCGGATGGCGCCGGCCTGCGGATCGTAGAAGCGCAGCAGCAGCTGGAACAGGGTGGTCTTGCCGGCGCCGGAAGGGCCGACCACGGCCACCGTTTCGCCGGGGCGGATGTCGAGCGCCAGGTGCGACAGGGCGGCTTCGTCCAGGCGCGATGGATAGGCGAAGGTCACGTCGTCGAGCGTGACGCGGGCGCCGTTCTCGGTGCGTGCAGACAGGGCCTTGGGCTGCAGCGGATCCTGTATCTCCGATTGCGCGCCGAGCAGCTCGAGCAGGCGTTCGGTGGCGCCGGCGGCGCGCTGGGCGTCGCCCATCACTTCCGACAGCGCGCCGACCGACCCGGCCACGATGCCGGCGTACAGGATGAACTGGCCCAGGTCGCCGCCGGTCATGGTGCCTTCGAGCACGGCGTGGGCGCCGAGCCACAGCACGAACACGATGGCGCCAAATATGAGCACGATGGCCAGCATGGTGAGCGTGGAGCGGGCGCGGATGCGGCGCATGGCGGTGGTGAAGGCGCCTTCGACTTCCTTGCCGAAGCGGCCGGATTCATGGCCTTCGCGGGTAAACGCCTGCACGGTCGGCATCGCGTTCAGGATCTCGCCGGCCACCGCCGAGGCGTCGGCAATGCGGTCCTGCGAATCGCGCGACAGCTTGCGCACGCGGCGGCCGAACAGCACGATCGGCAGCACCACCAGCACCAAGAGGCCCAGGATGATGGAGGTCAGGCGCGGGCTGGTCACGAACAGCATCACCAGGCCGCCGAAGAACAGCAGCGTATTGCGCAGCGCCAGCGAGATGCTGGTGCCGACCACGGTCTGGATCAGGGTGGTGTCGGTGGTCAGGCGCGACAGCACTTCGCCGGTGCGGGTGGTCTCGAAGAACTCGGGACTCTGGCGCACCACGTGGCCGTAGACTGCGCTCCTGATATCGGCGGTGACGCGCTCGCCCAGCCAGGACACCATGTAGAAGCGGGCGGCGGTGGCCACCGCGAGCACGGCGGCCACGCCGAACAGGGCCAGGAAGGTGGCGTTGATGTGTTCCAGGCTGCCGCCTTCGATGGCGGCGCCGGCGGCCGCGGTTGCAGAAGCCGCGCCGGCCGCGCCGAAGCCCAGGTCGATCATTTGCTTGAAGGCGGCGGGGATCGCCAGGGTGGCGCCGGCCGCGAACAGCAGGGCGATGCCGGCCAGCAGGAACTGGCGGCGGTAGGGACGCAGGAAAGGACTCAAGCCCCTGAGGGTGGCCAGGCTGCTCTTGCGGGATGTCTCTGGGTCGGTCTTGCCGGTATTACGGGTGGTCATCGTGTTTTGGTGTTTCGGTCGTTCTTATTATCGTTGTCTGGTTAAAGCTTCATGGGCTGCACGTAGCCGGTCATCTCGAGGTAGCCGCGGCCCATCCGGCGGCCGTCCTGCTCGATCGTGACCGCGCCTTCCCAGTACACGGCGCCGGTCGAGCGGCGCGAATCGAGTTCCTGGTCTTGCTGCAGCGGCACCACCTGCCAGCGCTCGGTCCCCGTGGTGATCGTGGTCGCGATCGGATACGTGGCGCCGGTGCGCGGCGACTTCCAGTGCGTCTGCGGCGCGAACGCGATTTGCTCGGGCGCGTAGTGCACCACCTTGCCGGCCTTGTCGCGCCGGGTGGCGTGCGCCCATAGTTTACCACCTTGGCGGTCGCGGATCTGGAAAGCCATCAGGGCGCCGCCGTCGTCGAGGTTGGCGCCGACCCAATCCCAGCCCACGGCGTCCGGCTGCAGCGCCTCGCTCGACCATTCGTGGTCGAGCCATGCGCTGCCGGTGACCTGGGTGGCCGCCATGCCGGCGCGGCCGACCGTGCCGGATACCTCAAGGTGCGGTTCGCTGTAGTAGTAGCTCGCATGCTGGGCGCTGGGGCCCTTGCGCGAATAGCCGCCCTGGCCCTGCACCAGCACTGGCTGCGTCGGCTTCAGGCGCAGTTCGAGCGTCAGCTGGTTGGAGCGGATGGTGACGCGGTAGATGCCGTTCGCGTCGCGGACCATGCGCCAGTCGTCCAGTTTCAGGTCGGTATTGCCGGGCCGGGCCCAGGCCATGCTGAAGCCTTCGCGCGCGCTGCGCTCGTCATGCACCAGGCGGCCGACCTGGGGATCGGACAGGGCCGCGTGGCCGATCACCAGCTGGCGCGGCGCGAAGTGGCTCGGATTGGCATTGTCGGTGCCGGTGCGGCTGCGAAAGAAGGTGACCTGGAAGCCGAGCGGGCGCTTGTCCGGCGTCTCGACCCAGCCGGTGACGTACCACCACTCGGTGCGAAATTCCGGATGGGCGCCGTAGTCGCGCGGGAACGACAGGCCGGCGCCAGGGGTGACCGGCGCATACACGGGCGGCGCGGCATGGGCAGACAACGACAGCAACACCAGCAGGCACAAAATAAAACGCATTACCAATCCTCTCTGACCGCGCGCACCGGACCGCCGGACAAAGCCTGGCGTCCCGAAACGAGCGCGGTAGCAACCGATGCCGCGACCAATACCGCGGCCACGCTGCCAAGCAGGGGCCAGGGCAGGTGCAAACCCATGGTCCAGTGGAAGGACTGCGGGTTGATCACGTACACCAGGATCAGGCTGATCACCAGCCCGAGCGCGAAGCCGGCGACGACGCCGAGGCCTGTCAGCAGCCCACCCTCGAAGGCGAGCAGCTGCAAGACCTGGCGCCGGGTAACGCCGACGTGGCGCAGCATACCGAATTCTCGCGCCCTTGCCAAAGTCTGGGCCGAAAAACTTGCCGCGATGCCCGACAGGCCGATGGCGATCGCGATCGCCTCGAGCAGGTAAGTGACGGCGAAACTGCGGTCGAAGATCTTGATGCTCATGGCTCGGATGTCGCCGGGCCGCATCATGTTCAGCGACGCGCCGAATGGCAGCGCACGCAGGCTGCCTTCGAGTGTCGCGGCGTCCACGCCGCGCGCGCTCCACAAGGCAGCGTCGGTGACCTCGAGCTCGCCCGTCAGCCGCTGGTAGTCCTGCAGCTGGATCACGACCGAGCCGCCCTGATTGGCATAGTCACGCCAGGCGCCGGCGACGAAGAACTCCACTTGCGCGCCGCCCAGCGGCAGGGCCAGGTGCTGGCCGACGCGGGCGCCGTACAGGTCGAGCATCGCTTCCGACACCCAGGCCGGCCTGCTGCCTGCCGGGATCGCTGCGGACTCTCCGACCAGGTACAGCACGCGCGCCGGGTCGCTCGCGTCGATGTCGCGGGCGATGACGACGATCGGCGGCCGTTCGGGCGCCAATGACACGCGCCGGGTGCGCAGGAACTGCACTTTCTCGACCCCGGGCAGGCTCGCCAAGGCAGACTGCTGCGCGCCGCTCAGGAAGCCGGTGCCGCCAGCATCGACCGTGCGTACGTACAGGTCGGCCGGCAGGATGTGGCCCATCCAGTCGTCGACCGAGACCCGGAAGCTCGACACCATGATCCCCATTGCCACCATCAGGCTGAAGCTGGCCAGGATGCCGCCCAGTGCAATCGAGGCCTGGCCCGGCGCATTGGCCAGGCGCGCCAGCGACAGCGCCAGCACCGGTGTTTCGCTGCTACGCCGCGCCAGCAGAGATTCAAGCGCGCGGAAGGTCAGCGCCGCGAAGCGCGGCATGAGGCCGATGCCGCCGACCAGCAGCAGGGCGATCGCCAGGTAGCCGAACAGCGGCAGCTCGAACACCGGCGGCGCGAAGGAAAACGCGGCGGCCAGCGCCAGGCACACGAAGGAGGGCCAGACCCGCGCCAGGCGCGTGAGCGGCGCTTCGTCGGCCCCGGACTTGATGGCCACCGCCGGCCGTGCGCGCGCCGCCTCCCAGGCCGGCGCCAGGCAGCCCAACAGGGCCACGCCCAGGCCCAAAGCGAAGAACACGACGGCGGCGCCGGGGGTAAACGCGACCTGCGGGCGGATGCCGGGGAAGTAGCCGGCGCCGAGGTCGCCGCCAAAGAAATGCAGGGCGGCCGCCGCCAGCGCATAGCCGGCGCCGATGCCGAGCAGCGCGCCGAGCACGCCTAGGCTGCCCCCTTCGAGCAGCACCTGGCGCAGCAACTGGCCGCGTTCCAGGCCCAGCACCCGCAGCAGCGCGAACTGGCTGCGCCGACGCATCACCGACAGCGCCTGTGTCGAAAACACGAGGAAGGCGCCGGTGAACAGCGCCACCAGCGCCAGCACGGTCAGGTTGACGCGGTAGGCGCGGCTCATGTTCGCGGTGCGGCTTTCCTGGTCGGCGTCTTTCGGCTGGCCGACCGTGAAGCGGCCCGGCCAGGTGCGATCGAGTTGGGCGGCGAGATCGCGCTGGAAGGCCGCGCGGTCGACGCCGTCGCGCAACTTGAGGTCGACCCGCGACAGTTGGCCCAGGCGGTTGAGGCGCCACTGGGCGGCGCCGATGTCCATCACCGCCAGGCGCTGGCCGGCGCGGGCGCGCTGCACCGGTCCAGCCACGCGCAGGGCGATTTCTCCAGTGCCGGCGCGTAGCACCAGGGTGTCGCCGCGCCTTTTATTCAGCCATGCCTCGGCCGCCGGCGACAGGAACAATGCGTCGTCGGCCAGGATGTCGAGCCGGCGGCCCTCGTCCGTCACCCCGAGCAGGTCGGGCGAGATGGCGCCGGCGCGAAACGGGTCGATGCCGACGATGCGCAGCGGACCGTCGGCGCCCGGCACGCCGGCCTGGACGTCGAGGATGGGCGAGGCCAGCGCCACTTCGGGATGTTCGGCCAGCAAGGGGTAGACGGATTCGTCGAACAGCGGCTCGCGGCCCTGCACCTGGATGTCGGCCTGGCCCGACAGGCTCTTGACGGCGGCCGAGAATTCGTTGAAGGCGGCGGCGTTGATCAGGTGGATGGCGAAACCCATCGCCACGCCGACGGCGATCGCCGCGATGGCGACCAGTGCCCGCACCGGATGCGCGCGCCACTCGCCTGCTAGCTGCCAACGCGACAGCTGGCTCAGGCCGGGCATTCCACCGCCAATGTCTCGGCCTGGCGCCGCACCTTGATGCGGGCCGCCTCTTTTGCGTCGCCCCGTGTTCTGGCCAAGTCTTCTTCGAGCCACTGGCGCTGCAGGCGCAGCTTGTCGCAGCGCTTGCGCAGGGCCAGCGCCGCGCGCCGGGCGCGCTCGCCGTCGCGTTCCTCGCGCAGTGCCTGCCCGGCGCGTTCTTTATCGATCTCGAGGACCATGTCGCGCGCGCGGGCCATGCGCGCCTGCGTCTCGGGATCGGGTGGAGGCGCGGCGCGCAGCGCCAGTTCGGCGCCGGCGCCGGGGCATGGACGGTCGGCGTAGGTCACGCTGCCGCCTTCATGGCATTTGTAGATGGCGAGGTCGGCCTGGGCCTGGCCCTGGCACAGGATGCAGGCCGTGGCGATCGAGAGCAAGCGGTGCATGCGCGACTCCTGGTCATAGTATTTTCCCAGGATTCATGATGCCGAGCGGGTCGAGCGCGGCTTTGATGGCACGCATCATGCCAAGTTCGACCGGCGACTTGTAGCGCGCCAGTTCTTCGCGCTTGAGCATGCCGATGCCGTGTTCGGCCGAGATCGAGCCACCGCAATCGGCCACCAGGTCGTGCACGATGCGATTCACGGCCGCCTGGTGTCCCAGGAAGGCTTCGTGCGATTCTCCGGCAGGTGGTGCCACGTTGTAGTGCAGGTTGCCGTCGCCCAGGTGGCCGAAGGTGACTGGCTGGCAACCGGGAAACGCCTGCTGCAGCGCGGCGTCGGCGCGCGCGATGAAGCCGGGGATGCGCGACACCGCCAGCGAGATATCGTGCTTGATGTTCTTGCCGGCCGCCGCCTGCGCCAGCGGGATGTGTTCACGCAGCCGCCACAGGTCCAACGCCTGCTTGTTCGAAGTCGCCACCACGGCGTCGCGTGCGACGCCGGCCTCCAGCGCTTCTCCGATGCTCGATTCCAGCAGGCCATGGGCATGTGCATCGGATTCATTGCTCGAGAGCTCGACCAACGCGTACTGCGGATGGCGATCCGCGAACGGCCGCGGCAGGTCGGGAAATTGCGCCGCGACCAGGTCCAGGCAAAATGCGGACATCAGCTCGAAGCCGGTGAGCGCCGCCCCGCAGCGCGCCTGCAGCAGGCCGAGCAATTCGACGGCCTGGCGCGGAGAATCGAGGGCAACCAGGGCGGTGAGCGCGGCGCGCGGCGCCGGATACAGTTTCAGTACCGCCGCCGTGATCACGCCCAGCGTGCCCTCGGCGCCGATGAAGAGTTCGCGCAGCGCATAGCCGGTATTGTCCTTGCGCAGCCCGCGCAAGCCATCCCAGACCTCGCCCTGGGCGTTGACGACTTCCAGGCCCAGGCACAGCTCACGGGTATTGCCATAGCGTAGGACGGCGGTGCCGCCGGCATTGGTCGACAGGTTGCCGCCGATCGTGCAACTGCCCTCGGCCGCCAGCGACAGCGGATACAGCATCCCGGCCTCGCCCGCCGCGGCCTGCACGTCGGCCAGGATGCAGCCGGCCTCCACCGTCATGGTGCGGTTCAGGGGATCGATGGCGCGGATGCGGTTCAGTCGCCGCAGCGACAGCACGATGGCCGCGCCCGAGGTGTCGGGCACGCTGCCCATGACGAGCCCGGTGCGCCCGCCTTGCGGGACGATGGGCACGCGCGCCGCTGCGCAGGCGGCGACGATGGCGGCCACTTGCGCGGTGTCGGAGGGGAGCACCACCGCCAGGCCACGCCCGCTGTAGCGGCCGCGCCAATCCGCCATGAACGGCGCCATCGTCGCTTCATCGGTAATGACGTGGGCGTCGCCGACGATGGCGCGGCAGCGACCCAATATGTCTTCAGCCATGCGGCACTTTGACCTTGTCGAGCAATTCCTTGGCCAGGCGCTGCGCCTCTTTCTTGTACGGGCGCAGATAGAGCAGGGCGCAGAAGTAATACACCACGACCAGGGCGATCTCGCCGATGGCCATATGGCGCGAGGCCGCGCTCTGGTCGGCCCAGGCGCGCACCACGCCTTCGGCAAAATAGATCAGGATCAGCATCGACGACCATTGCAGGGTGTACAGGTCGCGCTTGATGACGCCGCGGAGCGGCAGCAACAGGGGCAAGGCCTTCAGGGCCAGCAGCCAGCTACCGGGCTGCAGGGGCGCCACGAAGGCTTCCCAGGCGACCAGCCAGCCGATCAGCCAGATCAGGCTGGCGATCGCCCCCATGTGAAAGACTTTTTTCCCTGTTCCCATCAGCGGCTTCCCTGCAGTTTCAGGGCCGCCTCTGCCAGGCGGCGTCCGAGCGCAATCGTCAGCGTACGCTCTTCTTCGGTGACGGGGCGCTTGCCATCGACGCCGGCCCAGTGGGTCGCGCCGTAGGGGCTGCCGCCGCTGGCGGTGTTCATCAATTCGGGATGCGTATAGGGCAGGCCCATCACCATCATCCCGTGGTGCAGCAAGGGGATCATCATCGACAGCAGGGTCGCCTCCTGGCCGCCGTGCAGGCTGCCGGTGGAGGCGAACACGACCGCCGGCTTGCCGGACAGCGTACCATTGACCCATTCGGTGGCGGTGCCGTCGAGGAAGTATTTCATGCTCGCGGCCATATTGCCAAAGCGCGTGGGCGAGCCCAGCGCCAGGCCTGCGCATTCGCGCAGGTCATCATGGTCGACGTAGGGCGAGCCCTGGTCGGGAATCCCGGGCGCCGTCGCTTCGGCCACCGACGAGACCGGCGGCACGGTGCGCAGCCGCGCTTCGGCCCCCGGCACGCTGTCGACGCCCTGGGCAATCAGCTCGGCCAGCTTGCGGGTGGCGCCATGGCGCGAATAGTAGAGGACGAGGATGCTCAGAGGGGTCGTGTTCATCCTTGGTATTATAGTGCGGTTTGTTCAAATGACATGCTTGCGAAGACGACGATGACGGTGAATCCAACACCATGCTGAACAAGACGGTAGAAGGCTTGTCGCGTGCCGGCGGTGAGTTCGTCAATGGCAGCGACGAGCGCGGCCTGACCTGGCCCGAGGCGCGCGACCTGGTGCGCTTCGCCGTGCGCCGCCTGCGCGAAGAGCGCCTGCCGCAGGTGGCGGGCAGCCTGACCTTCACCACGACGCTGGCCCTGGTGCCGCTGCTGACCATCGTGCTGGCCATCTTCACGATGTTCCCGGCCTTCGGCCAGGTGCGCGAGATGATCGACGCATGGTTCGTGCAGAACCTGATGCCCAAGGCGATCGCCAGCACCATCAGCGGCAACCTGACCCAGTTCGCCGACAAGGCCAAGGGCCTGTCGGCCCTGGGTGCGGTGGTGCTGTTGTTCACCACGGCCGCCACGATGAGCCTGATCGAGCGCGTGTTCAACCAGATCTGGAGCGTGCGCCAGCCGCGCCCGCTGCCCCAGCGCCTGCTGGTCTATTGGGCCTTGCTGACCCTGGGGCCGCTACTGTTCGGCCTGTCGATCAGCTTCACGTCGCAACTGGTGGATGTGACGGGTGGCCTGGAGCGCGATGCGTCCCTGCTCGGCACGCTGTTCTTCACCCTGGCCTCGGTGGCGGTCACCACCGCCGGCTATACCTTGCTGTATGTCGTGGTGCCGAATCGCAAGGTGGCCTGGCGCGACGCCTTCTGGGGCGCGCTGGCGGCCGCGATCGCCTTCGAGATCGCCAAGCGCGGCTTCGGCCTGTTCATCCGCCAGTTCCCGACCTACGCCATCATCTATGGCGCGCTGGCCGCGCTGCCACTGTTCCTGGTCTGGATCTATGTGACCTGGATGATCACGCTGGTCGGCGCGATCCTGAGCGCGGCGCTGCCGGTGGTCAAGCATGAGCGCTGGTGGTACCAGCCGGCGCCTGGCGGCGCTTTCGTCGATGCGATGTCGGTGCTCAAGGTGTTGCACGGCAGCGCGAAGCTGAGCGGCAATGCGCTGGTGGCCGGCAGCACGATCCGCGACCATACCCGTATCGGGTATGACGAGCTCGGGCGCCTGCTGGACCGCATGGTGGCCGAAGGCTGGGTCGGCCGGGTGCAGGACGACGCTCCGGCGCGGGCCCGCTGGCGCTTCAATCGCGGCGGCAACCAGGAGAACTGGGTCTTGCTGGCCGATCCGGGGACCTTGCGCCTGGCCGACGTCTACAAGCTGTTTGTGTTCGATTGCGCGGCGGCCGAGGCGATGCAGCGCGAAGATGGTGTTGCGGACACGCCGCTGGCGCTCGACGTCGGCGACCTGGCGCGCCAGGTCGAGGAGGCGGTCGAGGCCGGCCTCGAACAGACGCTGGCGGCGCACTTCGGCGATCCCGAAGAAGCCGTAATGGCGGACATCGAGGCGCGTGCTGCCAACTGAGCAGGTCGGCCCGGCTGGCGATTTCTTGACTCAGGCTATGTTTCGGCGCGCTGTTAGGGCCAGCAATATTGCCTCCGGCAAGACTCACGCTTAGGCTGAAAGCACTGCCCGGAAATTAAATCCGGTCGCGTTTTCCAGCCAGGAGTGATGATGAAAAACATGCGAATCCCTTCCCTCGCCAGGCCGCTCGGTGCAATGACGGCCGCGCTGCTGCTCGCTGCCGGCGCCGCCCACGCCGCCGAGCCGATCTCGCCGATCGTGGCGGTGAAAGTGACCAACGCCGCCAAGGTCGACCTGGGCAAGAAGCTGTTCTTCGATCCGCGCCTGTCACGCTCCGGCTTCATTTCCTGCAACTCGTGCCACAACCTGAGCATGGGCGGCTCGGACAACATCACTTCGTCGATCGGCGATCGGTGGCAGAAAGGTCCGATCAATTCGCCGACGGTGCTCAATTCGAGCCTGAACCTGGCGCAGTTCTGGGATGGCCGCGCGAAAGACCTGAAGGAGCAAGCCGGCGGCCCGATCGCCAACCCAGGCGAAATGGCGTTCACGCACGACCTGGCGGTCGACCTGCTGCGCTCGATCCCGCAATACGTGACCGAGTTCAAGGCTGTGTTCGGCCACGACAAGCTCAGCATCGACGAAGTCACCGCCGCCATCGCCGCCTTCGAGGAGACGCTAGTCACGCCCAATGCGCGCTTCGACAAGTGGCTGCAGGGCGACAAGACGGCCATCAATGCGCAGGAACTGCGCGGCTATGAGCTGTTCAAGAGCAGCGGCTGCATTGCCTGCCATAATGGCCCCAACGTCGGCGGCGCCTCGTTCCAGAAGATGGGACTGATCGAGCCCTACAAGACGACCAACACGGCTGAAGGCCGCTTCGCCGTCACCAAGCAGGACATCGACCGTTTCTACTTCAAGGTGCCGACCTTGCGCAACGTCGAGCTGACCTATCCCTACTTCCACGACGGCGCGGCCGACACCCTGGCCCAGGCCGTGGACACGATGGGCCGCCTGCAGCTGGGCCGGAAGTTCAGCGAGGCCGAGATCGCCGACGTGGTCGCCTTCCTGCAGACGCTGACCGGCGACCAGCCCCGGGTCGTGCTGCCGATCCTGCCGCCATCGAGCGACAAGACCAAGAGGCCTCAGCCGTTCGACTGAACTTCGTGGGCGTCCTGGGCGAAGCGGAGTAGGGCGAAGAGCACCGCGTCCGGCGCTTCGCTCATCATCGCGTGGCCGGCGTCCACGCCGACGATCTTGGCGTGCTTGATCCCGCCGGTCAGCAACTGCGCCAAGCGTGGCGGCGTCATCATGTCCTTCTTGCCCTGCACGAACAGTGTCGGGCAGGCGATCGAGGCCGCCGCGGCTTCGCCGTTGGCATAGGCGTTGCAGGCGGCGAAATCGGTGTGGAACAGGCCATCCGCGCCGCGCGCCGCCATGCGCTGCATCAGGCGCCGCGCCGTGTTGATCACGGAGGTGCCCGGGCCCGCGGTCGAGGGGCCGGGCAGCCAGGCGGCATGCGACCAGGCGGCGACCATGTCGATGGCCGCGTCCTGCTCGGTGCGCGCTGCCTCCAGCAAGGCGTCCGACACCCGCATCGGGTAGGTGGCGCCCAGCAGGGCCAGTCCGCTCACGCGCTGCGGCGCGATGTGGGCCGCCTCCAGCGTGATCAGCGAACCCATGCTGTGCCCGATCAGTAGCGCACGACTGACGCCGGCCGCATCGAGCACGGCGAGCACCCAGGCGGCCATGGCCTCGACCGTGGACAAGGGCGTGCCGCCGCTGCGACCGTGTCCCGGAAGATCGGGCGCCAGCACTGCGTAGCCGCGGTGGGCGAGGGCGCGGCTCTGCAAGGCCCACACCGAATGGTCGTTCTGTGCGCCGTGGATCAGCACGATGGCCGGCAGGCCTGGGTCGAAGGCCTTGCCGCCGGTGTAGCAATAGGCTTGATTGCCATTGACATCGAGCAGCATCTCAAATCCCCTTCGCGGCCAGCTTCAGGCCACGCTTGAGGTCGTCGATCAGGTCGTCCGGGTCTTCCAATCCGACCGACAGGCGCAACGTGCCTTCGGTGACCCCGCTGGCCGCCAGGTGTTCGGCAGGCACCCGGAAATGGGTGGTCGACGCCGGATGTATCACGAGCGACTTGGCGTCGCCCACGTTCGCCAGGTGCGAGAACACCTGTAAACCGTCGGCGAAACGGCGGCCGGCCGCACGGTCGCCTTTCAGCTCGAAGGTGAAGACGGCGCCGCAGCCTTTCGGCAGGATACGCTGCGCCAGTGCACGGTCCGGGTGACTGTCGAGTTCCGGGTAGGACACCGACGCCACCATCGGCTGCGCGGCGAGGAACTCGACCACGCGCCGGGTATTGGCGACGTGGCGCTCCATGCGCAGGCCGAGCGTCTCGATGCCCTGCAGGATGGCGAAGGCATTGTGCGGACTCATTGCCGCGCCAAAGTCGCGCAAGCCTTCGCGCCGCGCGCGCAGGGCGAAGGCGCCGACGGTCGACTCTTCGCTGAACACCATGCCATGAAAGCCGTCATACGGCTCGCACAGGGTGGCGAAGCGCCCGCTTCGTTCATGCGCCGCCTGCCAGTCGAAGGTGCCGCCATCGACCAGCAGGCCGCCGATCGCGGTGCCGTGGCCGCACAGGAATTTGGTGGCCGAGTGGAACAGCAGGTCGGCGCCCAGGTCGAAGGGGCGCTGCAGCCAGGGTGTGGTGAAGGTCGCGTCGACCATCAGCGGCAGGTCGTGCGCGTGCGCGAGTTCCGAGAGCGCCGGGATGTCGAGCACGTCGAGTCCCGGATTGCCCAGCGTTTCGCCGAACAGCAGCTTGGTCGATGGCCGGATCGCGGCGCGCCAGGCATCGAGGTGGCGCGGATCGACGAAGGTGGTCTCGACGCCGAACCTGCGCAGGGTATGGGCCAGCAGGTTGTGCGAGCCGCCGTACAGGGCGCGCGAGGCCACGATATGGTCGCCGGCGCCCACCAGCGTGCTCAAGCCGAGGTGCATGGCCGCCTGGCCGCTGGCGGTGGCGATGCCGGCCACACCGCCTTCGAGCGCGGCGATGCGTTCTTCCAGCACCGCATTGGTCGGGTTCGAGATGCGCGAATACACATGGCCGGCCTGTTCCATATTGAAGAGGGCGGCGCCGTGGTCGGAATCGCGGAAAGCGAACGAGGACGTGAAATGGATGGGCGTGGCGCGCGCGCCGGTGCTGGGATCGGGGGCGCTGCCCGCGTGCAGGGACAGGGTGTCGAAACCGGGTGGTCGGGGAGCGCTCATGCTGGACTCGTGGTGAGTGGGAATGGCGCATCCTAGCAGTTATGGCTTGTTGCGCAATCTGCGCTGCACCATGTTGAAACCGAGCTTGCACCATGATACAGCGCAACGCTGGATTTTTTGGCGAGCATAGGCTACAGTCGGTGTTATGCCTTATACAAATTTATCCAGTATCAGCAATATTGACGAAGCGGGGGTGGCGAACATGAAAGTTTCGGAAATCCTGCAAGTGAAGGGCAATATCCTGTACACCGTAACGCCTGACCAGCCGTTGGTCGACGCGGTGACCACGATGTCCGAGAACGATATCGGTTCGCTGGTGGTGATGGAGTACGGCGACCTGGTCGGCATGCTGACCTTCCGCGAAGTGCTCAATGCGCTGCACGCGAACGGCGGCGCGGTTGGTGCCGGCACCGTGCGCCGCCACATGAACGACAGCCCGATCACCGTGACCCCGGACACCGAGGTCAACGAGGTGCGCCGCATCATGCTCGAGAAGCACGCGCGCTACCTGCCGGTAATGGACGCCCGCACCCTGCTGGGCGTGATCTCGTTCTACGACGTCGCGCGCGCCGTGCTGGAAGCGCAAAGCTTCGAGAACCGCATGCTCAAGGCGTATATCCGCGATTGGCCGGCGGAGCAGAACGCGCCGGACTAATTGCCAATAGCGGCAGATGCACGTCGTTCCCGCGCAGGCGGGAACCCAAGGTCGTCGCGCCGCCGACGCCTTTTATTGTCGCGGCAGCGCGAAATTACTTAGGTTCCCGCCTTCGCGGGAACGACGTTGGTTGATGTACCGATGAAGAGGACGATGCCGATCACGACATCGTTCACGCCGCGCGCGTCATCGGATTCCCCGCCAGCCACTCCAGCAGCGCTTCCGGCGACAGCGGCCGCGCATACAGGAAGCCCTGTGCCAGCGGACAGCCGAGCTGGCGCAGGATCTGCGCCTGGCGCTCGTCCTCGACCCCTTCGGCGATCACCGACAATCCCAGGTTGCGGCCCAGTTGCACCACCATCTGCGCGATGCTGCTGCCGCGCGCCGATCCCGTGATCTCGGTGACGAAAGTGCGGTCGATCTTGAGCCGGTCCACCTGCAGGCGCTGCAGATGCGAGAGCGACGAAAAGCCGGTGCCGAAATCGTCGATCGCGATCGACACGCCGGTGCGCTTGACCTGCGCCAGCTTCTCGACCAGCAGCGCCGGTTCTTCCATCGCCATCGATTCGGTGATCTCCAGCTCGATGTAGTCGGGCGGTGCGCCCGTATCGAGCAGCGCGCGGCGCAGCATGTCGACGAAGTGCGGATGGCGGAACTGCACCTGCGAGACGTTCACCGACATCGTGAAGTCGCGGTGGCCCGCGGCGCGCAGGCGCATCAGTTCGGCGCAGGCCTGGCGCAGCACCCATTCGCCGATCTCGACGATCAGGCCCGAGTATTCGGCGATCGGGATGAAGCGGTCGGGCGGCACCATGCGGCCGTCTTCCAGGCGCCAGCGCAGCAGCGCCTCGGCGCCGAACGGGCGATTGGTGGCCAGGTCGACCTGCGGTTGATAGTGCAGGAACAGCTGGCCGCGCTGGAAGCCGCTGCGCAGCGCGTGCATCATGCGCACCCGCTCGCGGATCTCGACGCCCATGCTGCGCGAAAAATAGAAGTGGCCGGCGCGCTGCTGCGACTTGGCGCGCTTGAGCGCGATGTCGGCATCCTTGAGGGCGTCGGCGCCGCTGCCGTCGTGCTCCGGCAGGCGCACCAGGCCGAGCGTCGCCGAGACTTGCACGTCCTGGCCGTCGATGCGGAACGATTCGCGGAACAGCGCTTGCACCTGAGCCGGCTGCACCGCGTCGGCGTCGCCCAGCACGCAGAAGATGTCGCCGCCGATGCGGCCGATGTCCAGGCCAGGCGCCAGGCGCGACTTCAGGCGCTGGCCGACCGCCACCAGCAGCAGGTCGCCGAAATGGTGGCCGAGGGCGTCGTTGGTTTCGGCAAAGTGATCCAGGTCGACCAGGGCCAGCACCGAGGTCGTGCGCCGCGGTCCGGCCAGGATGGCGTCGAGCAGCTCGACCACGCGGGTGCGGTTCGGCAGGCCGGTGAGCGGGTCGTGGAAGGCCGACTTGTTCAGGCTGGTGACCAGCTCGCAGTTGTCGAGGCATACCGCGACCATGCCGCAGAACACCTTCAGCAGGCGCCGCTCCACCTCGTCGATCGGACGCTCGAGCGGGATGCAGGCGACGAAATCGCGTCCCGCCTTGCCCGGAAAGTACATATTCAGCAGGCCGTCCTCGGCGCCACACTGGCGCTGGAGCAGGGCGCGCTCGGCGGCGACTGCGAAATGGCCGCTCAGTTCACGGCCGTCGAGGTTGCGGCAGGCGCCGGCGGCGGCCACGGCGCGCAGGGTCTCGGGGCGGCCATGGCCGCTGTCGCGGGTGCACAGCACACCCTCGGGCGGCTGGCTGACCAGGCGCCCGGCCTGGGCCAGGATGCCGGCCGCCACGTCGCGCACGCCGTGCAGGGCCATCAGCTCGGCGCAGGCGGCGACGATGCGCTCCATGCCGATGCGGTTGGCCTCGAGCGCGCGAATCTGCTGGTAGGAGCGGATCGCGGCCGCCACCGTCGTATACAGCTTGGTGCGGGTCAGCTCGGACTTGGTGCGGTAATCGTTGATGTCGTAGCCGCGGATGGCTTCCATCTCGGGCGCATAGCCGGGCTGGCCGGTGCGCAGGATAATGCGCACGTCGTGCAGGCCCAGTTCGTCGCGGATGCGGCGCACCAGCAGCAGGCCGGCGTCGGCCCGTTCCATCACCACGTCCAGCAGGATGACGGCGATATCGTGTTCACGCGCCAGCAGCGCGAAGGCTTCGCTGGCGGAATAAGCGTGCAGGAAGACCAGCGGGCGGCCCTGCATCTCGACGTTGCCGAGAGCGAAGGTAGTGGTCGAGTGCACGTCGGCATCGTCATCGACCACCAGGATCCGCCATGCTGGACTCGGGGATGCGGCGGCGGCGGCTTCGTCGGCAAAGACGAGGTCGTCAATAACGCTGTCATCCTTCAGTGGTACCGAGGGCGTAATCGATGCTGGCATGTG
Organism: Massilia arenae; assembly: GCF_008014745.1. GTDB lineage: Bacteria > Pseudomonadota > Gammaproteobacteria > Burkholderiales > Burkholderiaceae_D > Telluria > Telluria arenae. The sequence continues at coordinate 1,424 of NZ_VPFD01000032.1, read as the reverse complement.
CTACGTCTCCAGGTTGGCTCGGCATGGATAACTTCAGTATATATGCAATTGTAAAAAGGCAAGGGCACGATCCGGCCCGTCGTTGAAAAATATATCTTGATGGAAACATATTTGCGACAGTCGATCGTTCGATGTCGTTTCTGCTTGCCAGATCGCCTGTTAAAATGGTAATTCGATCAATCCGAACTCATCATTCCCATGTCCGGCAATACATTTGGCAAGCTGTTTTCCGTCACCACCTTCGGCGAATCGCATGGTCCCGCGATCGGCTGCGTCATCGACGGCTGCCCGCCCGGCATGACCCTTTCCGAGGCCGACATCCAGCCCGAGCTGGACCGCCGCAAGCCCGGCACCTCGCGCCACGTCACCCAGCGCCAGGAGGCGGACCGGGTCGAGATCCTGTCCGGCGTCTACCAGGGCGTCACCACCGGCACCCCGATCGCTCTCCTGATCCGCAACGAAGACCAGCGCAGCAAGGACTACGGCAATATCGCCGAAAGCTTCCGCCCCGGCCATGCCGACTATACGTATTGGCATAAATACGGCGTGCGCGACTCGCGCGGCGGTGGCCGTTCGTCGGCGCGCCTGACCGCGCCGGTGGTCGGCGCCGGCGCCGTCGCCAGGAAGTGGTTGCGCGAAAAGTACGGCACCGAACTGATGGGTTATATGAGCGCGCTGGGCGATATCGCCGTGCCGTTCGAGGGCTGGGAACACGTGCACGCCAATCCCTTCTTCGCCGCCACCGGCGACGCGGCCCTGCTGCAGCGCATGGAAGAGGCGATGGACCAGCTGCGCCGCGACGGCGACTCGATCGGCGCGCGCATCGACGTGGTGGCGCGCGGCGTGCCGGTCGGCCTGGGCCAGCCGATCTACGACAAGCTCGATGCCGACATCGCCTATGCGATGATGGGGATTAACGCGGTCAAGGGCGTGGAAATCGGCGCCGGCTTCGCCTCGGTGGCGCAGCGCGGTTCGGAGCATGGCGACGAACTGACCCTCGAGGGCTTCGTCGGCAACCATGCGGGTGGAGTGCTGGGCGGGATCTCGACCGGCCAGGACATCACGGTGTCGCTGGCGATCAAGCCGACCTCCTCGATCCGCGTGCCGCGCCGCTCGATCGACAAGGCCGGCAATCCGGCGACGGTCGAGACATTCGGCCGCCACGATCCCTGTGTCGGCATCCGGGCCACGCCGATCGCGGAGGCGATGCTGGCGCTGGTGCTGATCGATCACGCGCTGATGAACCGGGCGCAGTGCGGCGACGTGCAGGTTGCGACGCCGAAGTTGAAATAAGGTTGCGGCCAACGGCACTCGTTGGCCTATGATCCGTCGTTCCCGCGCAGTGATGTGACCCCTTAAACTGAGACGGTTGGATGCTCGCTTAGACGGCCTGGGTTCTGTACTGCACAGGACTCAGGCCGTTC
>NZ_VPFD01000031.1 GCF_008014745.1 Massilia arenae | reverse complement strand
GAGGACTTGGCACTCAAACAGGGACGCCTATTCTGATGGAAAAATCAAGAAGATTATTCCGGACAGCAGTGCGCGCAGGCGGGAACCTAATTTTGCGAGCGTTTAGGTAACGCGGGCAGACTTGGGTTCCCGCCTGCGCGGGAACGACCTTTTTGGGCTGACGAAATAACGACTTTCGCTGATCATTAAGGCGCGCCTAAGCCCCAAGCCTTGTCAACTTAAGCATGATCTAAGGCGGCTGCGCGAAGATACGTCCATCGATACTCAACATCGATTCAACACATTTTCACCAGGAGCACACACCATGTCGAACCCAAGTGCCGTTACTGCCATCACTGCCAAACGCCTCATGCTGGCCCTGGGTGCCGCAGGCGTCATCGGAGGCGCGGTCGGTGCCATCGCTGTCAATCACAATAATGCCGCCGCCAGTGCCGCGGCCCAGGCCGCGCCTGCCGTTGCAGCTGCGCCAGCCCCAGCGCCCGCGCCGGCCGCCGCCGTGGGCGCTCCAGCGTCGACCGTTGCGCTCCCCGATTTCACCCGCATCGCCGCCCAGCAGGGCAAGGCGGTGGTCAACATCCGCGTCGTCGGCGGCACCAAGACCGCCAATCGCGGCGGCTTGCCGAACCTCGACCCGAGCCACCCCTTCTACGAATTCTTCCGACAGTTCCAGGATCCACGCGGCGAACGCGGCGGCGATCGTGGGACTCCCGTTTTCGGCGCCGGATCGGGCTTCATCGTAAGCCCGGACGGCGTCATCCTAACCAACGCCCACGTCGTGCAAGGCGCCGACGAAGTGACCGTCAAGCTGCAGGACCGCCGCGAATTCCGCGCCAAGGTCCTGGGCGCCGACCCGCGCACCGACGTGGCCGTGCTCAAGATCGACGCCAAGGGCTTGCCGGTGGCGCCGCTCGGCAAATCGCAGTCGCTGCTGGTGGGCGAGTGGGTGCTGGCCATCGGTTCGCCGTTCGGCCTCGAAAGCACCGTCACCGCCGGCGTGGTCAGCGCCACCGGTCGCACGATCTCGGACGCCGCCGTGCCGTTCATCCAGACCGACGTCGCGGTCAACCCCGGCAACTCGGGTGGTCCGCTGTTCAATACCCGCGGCGAGGTCGTCGGCATCAACTCGCAGATCTACAGCATGACGGGTGGCTACCAGGGCCTGTCGTTCTCGATCCCGATCGACCTCGCGGTGCGCATCAAGGACCAGATCGTCGCCACCGGCAAGGTGCAGCATGCCATGCTGGGCGTGCAGGTGCAGGAAGTCGAACAAGGCTTCGCCGACTCGTTCAAGCTCGAGACGGTCGAAGGCGCCCTGGTCTTCAGCGTCGAACGCGGCGGTCCGGCCGAGCGGGCCGGCCTGAAGCCGGGCGACGTGATCCGCCGCGCCAACGGCAAGACCATCGTCTCGTCGGGCGACCTGCCGGCCCTGATGACCCTGTCCAAGCCGGGCGACAAGATGGCGCTCGATGTCTGGCGTGACGGTAAACTGGTGCGTCTCGATACGACGCTGGGCGATGCCGCTGCCAGGTCGCGCCGCGGCCAGCAGCAAGAAGTCGCCGAAGTGGCCGACAACAGCGCCAAGCTGGGCCTGACCCTGCGTCCGCTGGAATCAAGCGAGCGCCGTCGCAGCGGCATCGCCAACGGCCTGGTGATCGAAGATTCCTCGGGCGCCGCGCTGATCGCCGGCATCGAGCCGGGCGACGTGCTCATCTCGGTCAACGGCCGGCCGGTGAACTCGGTCGAGCAGGTACGCGACATGGTGTCCAAGGCCAGCAAGTCGGTGGCCTTGCTGATCCAGCGCGGTGGTGACAAAATCTTCATTCCGGTGCGGATCGGCTAAGGAAGCACAGCGTCCTCGACCCGCACGGGCTTCATTTTAGGGAAACACATGCGGCTACTGCTGGTGGAAGACGATACGATGATCGGCGAAGTGGTGCTCGACCTGCTCAGGGCCGAGCACTACGCCGTCGACTGGGTCAAGGACGGCGAGATGGCCGACACGGCCCTGCTGCAGAACCAGAACTATGACCTGGTGCTGCTCGACCTGGGGCTGCCGCGCAAGGATGGCCTCGAAGTGCTGCGCTCGATGCGCACGCGCAAGGACCGCACCCCGGTGCTGGTTGCCACCGCGCGCGACTCGGTCCAGCAGCGCATCGCGGGCCTCGACGCCGGCGCCGACGACTACGTCCTCAAGCCCTACGACCTCGACGAACTGCTGGCGCGCATCCGCGCGCTGCTGCGCCGCGCCGCCGGCCGCGCCGAGCCGATCTTCGAATACCGCAACATCAGCATCAATCCCGCCACCCGCGAAGTGCTGGTCGACGGCACGCAGGTGTCGCTGTCGGCGCGCGAATGGGCGGTGCTCGAGGCGCTGGTGGCGCGTCCCGGCGCGGTGCTGTCGCGGGCCCAGCTCGAAGAAAAACTGTACAGCTGGCGCGACGAAGTCTCCAGCAACGCGGTCGAAGTCTATATCCACGGCCTGCGTAAGAAACTGGGCAGTGACCTGATCCAGAACGTGCGCGGCGTCGGCTATATGGTGCCCAAGGCATGAAAATGACGCACTCGCTGCGCGGGCGCCTGCTCTGGTTCCTGCTCGCGGCGATCACCCTGGCGGCGGTGGCGCAGGCGACGATCGCCTACCGCACCGCGTTGCACGACGCCGACCAGATCTTCGACTACCACATGCAGCAGATGGCGCTGTCGCTGCGCTCCGGCACGCCGCTGTCGAACGACGAGGCGCGCGCGCGCATGGAAGCCGAGAGCAGCGCCAGCGGCAACGACGACATGGTGGTGCAGATGTGGTCCCCCGACGGCGTCCAGATGTTCCACAGCGTCTCGCGCGCGCGCCTGCCGCAGCGCGCGGTGCTGGGCTTTTCCAATGTACGCGCCAACGGCACCACCTACCGCGTGTTCTCGATCCAGACCTCGAACCAGACCGTGCAGGTCGCGCAAGACCTGGCCGTGCGCCGCAATATGGCCGGCAACCTGGCACTGCGTACGCTGGGCCCGATCGCGGTCATGATGCCGATCCTGATGCTGGTGGTGTGGTGGGTCGTGAGCGGCTCGCTGCAGCCGGTGGCGCGGGTGCGCTCGCAGGTGGCCGCGCGCCAGGCCGACGATTTGTCGCCGGTGTCCGACACCGGCTTGCCCGACGAGGTGAGGCCGCTGGTGCAGGAGCTGAACCTGCTGTTCGGCCGCGTCAGGACTGCCTTCGAGGCCCAGCAGCATTTCGTGGCCGACGCCGCGCACGAGCTGCGCACGCCGCTGGCCGCCCTGCGCCTGCAGGCGCAGAGCCTGGACCGCGCCGACACCCCGGAAGCGCGCCGCGTCGCGGTGTCGCGCCTCACCGCCGGCATCGACCGCGCCACGCGCCTGGTCGAGCAGCTGCTGGTGCTGGCGCGGCAAGAAGCGACGGCCGCCGAAGGCACGGTCGCCCGCCCGGTCGATCTGGCCGACCTGGCGCGCCGCACCGTGGCCGACCTGGCCGGCGTGGCCGCTGCCAAGGGCGTCGACCTGGGCGTGCAGCAGGCCGACCCGGCCACCGCCCTTGGCCAGCCCGACGCGCTGCAAATCCTGCTGCGCAACCTGGTGGAGAACGCGGTCAAGTACACGCCGGGCGGCGGCACGGTCGATATCGCGGTCCAGCACGAAGGGGGCAAGATCGTGGTGCAGGTCGAGGACAGCGGACCGGGCATCCCGCCGGAAGAGCGCGAGCGCGTGTTCGACCGCTTCTACCGCGTGGCAGGCAGCGATGCCGCCGGCAGCGGCCTGGGTCTGGCCATCATCAAGGCGATCGCCGAGCGCCATGGGGCGACCTTGACGCTGGATAGTTCGGTGCGCCTGGGTGGGCTGAAGGCGGTCGTGACGTTCAAGGCGGCGTCCGCGACTGTCATGACCGCCAAAGCCTGACTCCGGCAATTAGCAGCCAAGCTTGTGATAGCGCTGGCGAAGTTCCAGGATTTCCTGCTGCAGCGCGTCCACCGTGTCGCGCATCCCGCTGCGTTCGCGCTGTTCGTTGTCGAGAATGGCGGCTTCCAGCGTGCGGCATTCACGTTTTGAGCGCCCGTCGAGCCGATAACGCCTGGTCTCTGTCGCGAACTGCTGTTCGTTCATGCCGGTCAGGGGCTTGAAGGCACGCGCCATGCCTTCCTGGTGGTGTTCGCGTGCGACATCAGCGCCAATGCGCGTCTGCCCCGATAGTTTGTTGACACCTCGCGTTGGCATCACATCGAGCCGCTGCGCGCCCAGGCAAGGTTTATCGGTATAGGCGATCTTGCCGTCCACTTCACATTTGTAGATGGTGCGGCTCGGAGCCGGCAACTGGGCATGGCCCGGAAGCGTCAGGAGCAGAAGGCTGGCAACGACGAGGCAGGATCCACTTGTTCTGGCTGGACTGACGATGATGTTCTCCGCTCGAGGTGGTTATTTTGACCGCGCTTGTTCGCGCCGGTTGGGCATCCGTGCAAGGGCAGGCGCAACAGCATACCCGAGCCGATGCAAGGCAAACATCACCAATGTCCACTTTCACGCGCCGCGCCTGCTCGCGGTAGAATGATCGGTTCGGCGGGCCACACGCGCGGCCCGCATCGCAATGAACGAGGAACCGATGAACAAGAAGATAATCATGGCAGCCGTGCTGTCGACCCTGGCCGGCGTGGCCTCGAGCCAGGAAGTGGTGCGGATCGCCCACGTGGCGGGCCTGACCGGCCCGGTGGCCTATTTTGGCAAGGACACCGAGAACGGCGCGCGCATGGCGATCGAGGCGCTCAACGCCAAAGGCGTGACCATTGGCGGCAAGAAGGTTACCTTCCAGTTGGTGGCCGAGGACGACGCGGCCGATCCGAAGCAGGCCACGAGCGTGGCGCAGAAGCTGGTCGACGCCAAGGTGAATGGCGTGATCGGTCACCAGACCTCGGGCACCACGATCCCGGCTTCCAAGATCTACAACACCGCGGGCATCCCGCAGATCTCACACTCGAGCACCAGCCCGAAATACACCCAGCAGGGCTACAACACGGCCTTCCGCGTGATCGCCAACGACGTGCAACTGGGCCAGGCCCTGGGCCGTTATGCCACCGGCCCGATGAAGGCCAAGCGGGTGGCGGTGGTGGACGACCGCACCGCCTACGGCCAGGGCCTGGCGACCGAGTTCTCGCGCAGCCTGCAAAAGGCCGGCGGCAGCGTCGTCGCGCGCGAGTTCACCAACGACAAGGCGACCGACTTCAGCGCCATCGTCACCCGCATCCGCGCCACCAAGCCGGACCTGGTGTTCTTCGGCGGCATGAACGCGACCGCCGGCCCGATGCTGCGCCAGATGAAGCAGCTGGGCATGAACGTGCGCGTGATGGGCGGCGACGGCATCTGCTCGGACGAGATCTTCAAGCTGTCGGGCGGCACCATGACGGACGGCCAGGTGGTGTGCGCGGAAGCGGGCGGCGTGCAGGGCGACGCCAAGGCCGGCATGGACAAGTTCCGCGCCGACTACAAGAAGCGCTTTGGCATCGACGTGCAGATCAATGCGCCGTATGCCTACGACGCGACGATGGCCATGGCAGAAGCGATGGTGAAGGCCGGATCGTCGGCGCCGGCCAAATATTTGCCGGTGCTGGCCAAGATCCAGTACAAGGGCGTGACCGGGCCGATCGCTTTCGATCAGCGTGGCGATATTCGCGATGGCACCATCACGCTGTATACCTTCAAGGGCGGCAAACGCTCGATGATCGCCGTCACCAAATAGGGCCTAGCGCGCCCTTAGTCGTAACGGTCCGACGGAAGCAGGTGCCTGAACGTCGGCTCGATATTCATCGCATGCAGGTGGCGCACGATGTCTTCCAGCGTCGCGTCCTTCAGCAGCAAGCCTGGCGCCGGCGCATGCCGTAGAGCGGACGGCGCTGGCGCGGCAGCAGGGGCCGGCACCGCCATCGGCTTGTTCTGGTGCGCCCCATCGAGCGCCTGGAAGACCTGCTCGAACTGTTCCTTGCCGATGCTTTCCAGCCCTTCGAGGAAGGCCGCCTGTCCCAGCGGCGGCGGCGGCATGTCCAGCCCCGCCTCGTCGGCGAACGAGGCGCCCATGCCCGGATGGATGAACGCGGCCCACTTGCCGGTGCGCGGATGCAGGCAGGGCGGCAGCGCGATCGGTGCGCGCACGGCGTCCGTATCCAGCTCGATCTCGGGGAACCAGGCGTCGCGCAGGCGTTCGAGGAAGGTCTGGGCCTGGTCGGCCGGCACCGGCTCCGCCAGCGACAGCCACAGGTAATAAGCGTCGCCGCCCGAAATGCTCACCGCAGGCGCGGGCAGGCCGAGCGTTTCCTGCAGCGTGTTGGCGACTTCGCACAGCCGCAGCCAGTGGGCGTCGCTCTCGGCGCCCTTGGTCTTGCGGAAGGGGATCATCATGGCGCGCGTCTGGCCGTCGCCACCCGTCAGGCTGACCGGCACGTTCCGCTGGCCGAGCACGTGCAGCGTCAGGACGTCGGCCGGTGGCGCGTCGGCGGGAAGATAAAGCCGCATCAGTTCGGCGATCAGTTTTTGCATGACATTCTTGTTGAATCAAAAGACAGGCATGATATATCGGCGCCGGTCATGCTACCGTGTATCGTCTTTTCGACGCGCGAGGATGACCATGCGGAAGGCCCATATCTACATTATCGGCATCGTACTGCTCGGCTTTTCGTATGAGTACGTAAAGCGCGCCATGCCACACGGCGCGCTGTTCCTGCTGGCCTGCGTCGTGTACCTGGTCCTGCTTCGCCTGCTGGCCGAGCGCTTCGGCAAGCCCTGAATAAAAACGGCCCGCGATGATCGCGGGCCGTTTGCTGTCCGATCGGGGTGCGATCAGAACTTGTGCGCCAGGCGCGCGAACATCGCCGCGCCGTTCAGGCCGAACTGCACGCTCTCGTACTTGAAGCCGTTGTCGGTCTCGTTCGGATCCTGGCGGGTCGGCTTGACGTCGAAGATGTTCGTGCCGCCCACCGTCAGCCGGGTCTTCTCGGTAAAGGCCCAGGTGAATGACAGGTCGGCCGAAGTCTTCGACTCATAGTGCTGGTTCGGCACCGGCGGGCCCGAGAAGGTGCCCAGGGTCTGCGGACCGAAGTGGATCACGCGCAGCGAAGTCTCGAGCTGGCCTTGGGTCCAGTCGAGGCCCAGCGTGGCCTTGCGGCGCGGCGCGCCTTCTTCGATGAACAGGCGCTCGCGTTCCGACAGCAGCACGTCCTCGAAACCTTCCAGTGCCGCCGGCGCCTTCACGCGCTGCACCTCGGTCTTGCTGAAGTTCACAGCCAGGAAGGTGGTCAGGTTGCCGATGCCCACCTTGCTGCGGTTGGACACGGTCAGGTCCAGGCCTTGCGTCTTGGTGTCGACCGAGTTGACGAAGAACTGCGCCTGGCCTACGCCCAGTTGCTGCAGGGTGGCGCCCAGCGCCGGGTAGTTGTCGGCGTCGAAGCGGCCCGACAGCACGATGCGGTCGTCGATGTCGATGCGGTACAGGTCGGCCGTGACCGACGTCGACTGCGTCGGCGACCAGGTCAGGCCCAGCGTGTAGCTCTTCGATTCCTCGTCCTTCAGCTGCGGGATGCCGGCGGCATTGGCGACCGGGCCGCCGTTCGGCGCCAGCACCACGTCCAGCGGCTGGCCGCCGACGAAGTCGGTGAAGGTCGACGAGAAGTACATCTGCTGCAGCGACGGCGCGCGAAAGCCCGTGCTGGCCGAGCCGCGCAGCAGCACGCTCGGCGCCAGGCGGTATGCGGCGGCCAGCTTGCCGGTGGTGGTCGAACCGAAGTCCGAATAGCGTTCGTGGCGCACGGCGGTCTGCACCTTGAAGCGGTCGGTCACCTCAAGCTCGATGTCGGCATAGGCCGCGTTGCTGTGACGGTCGCTGTCGGTCTCGTCGCCCGGCTGGAAGCCCGGGAAGCCCTGGCTGCCGGCATTGCCGCCTTCGCCCACGCCATCGGCGTCGATCCACGAGCCGGTTTCGCCGGCGAAGATCTTGTAGTTCTCGCGGCGATGCTCGAGGCCGAAGGCGACGTTCATGCCCTTCAATACGTCGCCGTAGAAGCGGCTGATGTCGAGATTGGTGGTCGACTGCTGGAACGAGAAGCCGCCGGCGTAGAAGCGGCTGGCGCTCGTGCCCTGGCCGCCATTGAGCAGGTCAAGGTTGGCGATCGAGGCGTTGAGGGTGTTGTTGATGTCGTACTTCAGGCGGTTGTAGCCATAGGTCTGCGAGACGTCGGCATTCCATTCGCCCACCGCCCAGCGGTAGCCGACGGTGCCCCAGCGGTCGTCGACGTCGCCGTCGATGAAAGGGACGAAACCGTCCGGGTACATCGCCGCCGAGTTACGCGACGGGATGTCTTCGGAACCGAGGCCTTCGCGCGCCCAGGCGGCCGAGGAAGCGTCGCGCTTTTGCGCGCCGGCCGTGAAATACAGCTTGCCGGGGCCGGTGGGGAATTCGCCGTTCAGGTAGACGGTCTGGTTCTCGGACTTGGTGTCGCCGATGATGCGCGGGTTGCCCGCTTCGGAGCGGTTGGAGCGGCCGCGATCGTAGTATTCGCCGGTGATGCCCAGCACGCCGCCGGCCACCGCCACGCCGCAGTAGGCCGACGCCAGCCAGTTCTCGCCGTCGCCCGCGGTGTACTGGCCGTAGCCGAGCACCGATTCGCAACCGAGGCTGCGTTTGAGGTCGATGTTGATCACGCCGGCGATCGCGTCGGAGCCGTATTGGGCGGCGGCGCCGTCGCGCAGCACCTGCACTTCGCGGATCGCCATCACGGGGATCGCGTTCATGTCGGTGCCGGTATTGCCGCGGTTGCGCGCGCCGAACAGGTTCACCAGCGCCACCGTGTGACGGCGCTTGCCGTTGACCAGCACCAGGGTCTGGTCCGAACCCAGGCCGCGCAGGGCGGCCGAGTCGATCAGGTCGGCGCCGTCGGCGCCGGTCTGGCGGGTCGAGTTGAACGAAGGCGACAGGTTGGAGAGCACCTGGGCCAGGTCGAACTGGCCACTTTGTTCGGCGGCCTTCGTCATCGGAATGAAATCGATGGCGACCGGGGTGTCGGTGCTCGATGCGGCGCCGACGCGGCGTGAACCGACCACGCTGACGCTTGGCATGATTTCACCGCTGGCGACGCTTGGCGCGGTTTGCGCGTGGGCGATGGCGGGGACGAGGGAAAGCACGGCGGCGCTACCATATAAGGCAAACAGCACCGAACCAGACATTATTTTGAGTTTAATCACATTTTTCTCCGAAGGAAATTCGGATATTACTCAATTGTTTCTTCGGTAACCATCGTAATGTATCAATAACGCAACGGAGTATGGCTATAGCTAGAACTTATTCGACCAAGTTACGACAAATCGTGACAATTTGACGTGTCAAATCGTCTCGACACGGCCGCCGACCAGTACGGCGCCGTCTTCGATCCGGGTGCGGATCAGGCAATCGTGGCCGGTTGCGCGGCCCTGGCGCACGGTCAATCCGCGGCCGAGCAGGACGGTGAGGGCGCCGGACGCGACGCCGGTGGCGCTGTCTTCGAGTCGTGGGTCGAGGTGGTTGAAGTTGCGGCCTTCGAAGACCTGTGCATCCGCATCGCCTGCGAAGGCGTACAGGCCGTTGACGCCGTTTTCCTTGCCCCACTGCGTGATCGCGTCCAGGTCGGGCGTCAGCGCGTGCAGGGTGTCCGGGTCGCGCACTTGCACCAGCAGTTTCGGGCTGCCGATCGAGGCCACTTGCGGCGCGGCGACGATGGCTGCTGCGGGGATGCCGAGCAGGCGTGCCGGCAGCTCGGGCGTGAGTGCCGGTTGCGGGGCGGGCTGCGGCGACAGGCGTACGAACAGGTGTTCTCCCTCGCGGGTCAGGGCGAGCGGTTGGCCGTGCATGGCGGTTTTCACCGTCAATGGCGGGTTCGCGCCTGGCCGTGCGAACAGTCGCGCTGCCGCGGCCAGCGTGGCGTGCAGGCACAGGGGGCTGCGCGTGTGCGGGTAGTAGAAGTCGACGATGGCCGCCATGCCGTCTTCCTGTGGCGGATCGATCCAGACGCAGGTGGTGTTGTGTTCGCGCGCGAAGGCCTGGCGTGCATCTGGCTGTGACGGATCGTCTTCGATGACGAGAGCAGGATTGCCAGCGTTTGCGGTGGCGCCGAAGCAGCGCAGGGTGTGGACTTGCATGGGTTTTCCTTCTGGTCTGGCGCGGTGAGCAGGGTCGGATGGATCATAGATTGAATCGGCTGCTCGCGCTGACCAAATCATGACAATTTTGCAGGGTCGGGAGAGGTCGCCAGGCCGTTCCAATCGGTTAGAATTTGTGTATATTTTTCATCAAGCGGATTGTGCCTACTTTGCCCATGTTTCAGGAAAATCTCGATGCCCTCGGCGCCAACTTCGTGAGCGGACAAGCGTGAGCGATCCCGACGCGACACTGACCAGCTATGGGATGGCCGAGGACTTCGCCTCGGCGCCGGTGCTCGGCATCACGGTTCTGTGGCACCCGCAGCGCGAACGCATCGGCGAGCAGATGCTAGGCCCAGCCGCGGGCGGTGCGATCGCGCTGAACCGGTTTGCGCCGCTGTTTGCGCCGCTTTCCGTACGTCCGGGCGCGGGGCATGAAGGCACGCCGTTGGGCGAGCGGTCGATCACGCGCGAGCCGGTGCATATCCGCTTCGTCGCCGAGGGCGGTATCCAGATCGATCACGTGCGCGGCAAGATGGGGCTGGAGCTCAATGGGCGGCCGTCGAACGGGACCGATCGCTTCACGGCGAGTGAGCTCGAGCGCGGCATCGTGATCGGGCTCGGGAGCCAGATCTTCGTGTGCCTGCATTTGATGCGCAGCCTGCCGCGCGCGGTGAACGTGCCTGGCTTGATCGGCGTGGGCGATGGCGCGATCAAGATGCGCGAGGCGATAGCGCAGGTGGCGGGGACCAGCATGCCGGTGCTGTTGCTGGGCGAGACCGGCAGCGGCAAGGAAGTGGCGGCGCAGGCGATTCATGCGCTCAGTGGGCGTCGGAACGGGCGGTTTGTTGCGATCAATATGGCGACCTTGAGTGAGTCGCTGGCGGCGGCCGAGCTGTTCGGCGCGGTCAAGGGGGCGTACACCGGCGCGACCAGTGGTCGGCGCGGGTGGTTTGCCGAGGCCGAGGATGGGACCTTGTTCCTGGACGAGGTCGGGGATACGCCGGCGTCTGTGCAGGCCATGCTGTTGCGCGTGCTGGAGAGTGGCGAATATCGGCCGCTTGGGGCGGGCGCGGATGCGAGGTCGAATGCGCGGATCGTCGCGGCGACCGATCAAGATCTGGGGGAGGGTGGGTTTAACCAGGCTTTGCGGCGGCGTCTTGAGGCGTTTGTGATTCGGGTGCCGGCGTTACGTGAGCGGCGTGAGGATATGGGCGTGTTGATGCGGCATTTTCTGGAGGCCGAGGCGCCGGGGGATGGGTGGAATCTGCCATTTGAGTTGCTGAGTCAAGTGTTTAATGGGGACTGGCCGGGGAATGTGCGGCAGTTGGGGCATGCGATGCGGAGGGTGGCGCTGGATTTGCAGGCGGGGAATGTGCCGGTGTTGGAGCAGGCGGTGGTGGTGCCTGTTGTGGCGGAGGTAGTTGCTCTTCCTAATGCTACTGTGGCTTCTTCGTCTGCTTCTGCTTCTGCTTCTGCTTCTGCTTCGCGACCGGCGCGGCGCAAGGTGTCGGAGTTGAGCGATGACGATCTCGTGGAGGCGATGGAGAAAAGTCAGTGGCAGATCCTGGCGGCTTCCAAGGCGTTGGGGGTTTCGCGGCCTACGGTTTATAAATTGCTGGAGGCTCACCCGCGGATCCGTTTTCCTTCGAATATATCGGAGGACGAAATTCGTGCGGCCTGGACGGCTTGTAAGGGCGATCTCCAGCGGTGTGCCTCGCACCTGATGACACCGGCAGAGGCATTAAGACGACATATCGGGTTCTTAAATTTGGATTCCGAGTATGAAATTTAAATTGGAGCTCTTGGAGGGTTTGTCCCGTTTCCGACTTCCGTTTCTGGATCGAAATAGAAAACCCTCAGCTGCTGCGTTTCTTCACCAGTGCGTTTGATGCGAACCGTAAGGTAAAAAGACAGTTCCCAAAAGCCATTGTATTGGCCAACGGTCAATTGATCGTTCCACAGCAACGTAATTTGTCGGCCTTTCTTGGGATCTATACCTGTGCTATGCACTGAAAATGCTGATGGATCAATCTGGTATAGAGCGCCAAGTTGCTCGCCGTCTTTGCCAATAAAGATAGATGGAGGAGCATAATACGTACGTATATCTTGCCCGCAGCAAAGAATTTGAGGGCGAGTAATTATGCAGCAGTCGACTACTTCGAGCGATTCGAATCCGGTTTTTTCTTTATCGCTCGCGACAATTGCGATCCGAAACTGTTGGCCAGCCGAGAAATCAATATCTCGGTTCCATTGAACTTCTTTCGAGTTGTGATCGGAATTTCCGGCTAAGTCAAGATCGGTGAATACCCAATTAACGCCGTCGTCTACTTGGTTAACGTCAAGGCGTGCTGTCAATGTCATTAAAGGTTGTGTCATCATTCCCTTTCCATACGAAGTAAATCAAACCGCGGATCGCCCCGCAGCGCCAATAAATCGGGTTCGGTACCGATTAGTTTAGTAGGATAACCAAGCTGCTGTGCTTTGGTCAGTTCGGCTAACGCAGCCTTGCGTTGACCTGTGATTTCATAGGCAACGGCAGCCCGGAAGCGGATATCCGGATTGGAAGGACTGGCAGCTACGGCTCGCTGGCTAAGTTGCGCGGCGGTCATTTTATCGCCAAGCTTAGCGCTATACAAACCCATACGGGAAATTAATGTAGTATCGTTTGGCGCGCGCTCGAGCAGTGATTTTGTAAGGGCCGCTGCGTTTCGATAGGCTTGTTGAGAATCTCGTTCGCGACCTGGGATCCAGCGTAGAGTGTCGGCCAGATTTGCCCATCTGAGATGTGCGATGCTGTTGCCCTTCGTGGCGGAAACAGCATGCTCGAATGCCCTAGCGGATGCAATATAGTCACCCCGGTTAAACAGGGCATTTCCGAGGTTTGTGTAAAGTACTCCGCTAGGGCGGACCTGCAGTCCTTGTTGTAGTACCTCTAATGCCTCATCGTCTCTTCCTTGCTTCTGTAGCACAGCGCTCAGATTTGCGTAGGCATATACTGCGTCTGGCTCAAGTTGGATACTTTTTCTAAAAATCTTTTCAGCACTGGCGTAATCTCCTTGGCGGAAACGCAGTTCGCCCAATTGGTCGATGAATAAACGTTCTGTCGGGTGGGCTTCACGTGCGACTACGATGCTGCGTTCAGCCTCTTGATAGCGTTGCAGGTACATCAGAGCCCCATTTTTTGTATTGAGCGCAAATAGGTTTGATGGATCTAGTTGCAGGGCTCGCTCTGCAAACCGCAGGCTTTCGTCATCCTTTCCCTGCTGATAACGTACAAAAGATTTTGCGGCATAGCCGAGTGATAATTGGTCATCCAGTTCTAGCGCTGCTTGAGCACTAGCATCAGCTCGTTGTAACCAGCTTGCGTCGCTGCGATCACCTGCATAGCGCAAAGTATAAGCCAGCGCCATGCCGGCAGCTGCAGCTGCGTGCCTCGGATTTTTTTCTAATATGGCACCAAAGTTTTCGATAGAGCTATCTAGGCTGCCATCCCGATCAAAATGACGTAATGCAGCTATGCCATTTGACATTCGCGCAGCATCGGAGATTGGAGGTGACCACTGGTGAGGCAAGCCCACGGATTTAGACAGATACACTGTGCCGCATAGTAGTAACAATCCTCCCGCGGCGTAGGATAAGAACCTGTGCCAAGCACGGCGAGACATCACTGGAATCGACGGGAATGAGGACAGCGTGTGTGAGGTGGGCGCTGTCGATCCAAGCTCACCCATCTTCTGCGCAGCGTCTTTGAGGGACTGCATTGTTGGTATGCGCATAGTAGGGTCTGGCGCGCACATTGCGCGTACCAGCGTTACCATATCTTGTTCGTCATCCGCTGAAAAGTTCCACTGAGCACAGGATGATTGCACTTGGGCGGCAGCCAAAGCCAACCCATGTAAATGTGCGAATGGCCGTTCTCCACGCATCATCTCGTACATCATTACGCCGACAGCATAGATATCGCTGAGCGTGCTCGGATGCTTACCATTCAGAATTTCCGGCGCTAGGTAAGCGATAGTGCCTTGGGTCTGCAGCACATCCCCCGACTCGGTCGCCAGCGGATCAATCTTGCGCGCCAGTCCAAAGTCCATGATGCGCAACTGTCCCGACGGCTCGATCATCAGATTAGCCGGCTTCAAGTCACCATGAATCAAGCCCGCAGCATGTGCCTGCGCCATCGCATCCGCCAACTGGCAAACGATATCGAGTATCTGATCCCGCGACAGCTTGGTCGTGGACAGCAGCTGATGCAGGGTTTGCCCTCCAACCAGCTCCATCACGATCGACTTGCTATGGCCGTCGTCTTCGAGTGCGTAAATCTGGATGAAGGCAGGATGCCGCAGCGATGCCGCCAGGCGCGCCTCTTGCAGCAGATTATCCGGCTGGTCGCGCACCAGGTCAGGCTTCAGGCGCTTGATGGCAACGGTGCGCTGCAGCGCCGGATCCCACGCCTCATGCACGTCGCCGAAACCGCCATTGCCAAGCAGCTTACCGAGGCGATATCGCTCGTTACTGGGAGTGGCAATCAGGTCAGGCGATGAAGTCATTTGCGGCTCGTTTGGTCGGCGCAGGCGCCGTAAATACTACAGGAAAAGAAACTTGCCGAATACACATTCTTAACTTCGATTCAGGCAACCAGCGTGTCAACTTACTCGTTGACATGTAAAAACACCCGTTGTTTTACACCCAACAGGCATAAATAGTCGACTAAATCCTTGATTTTGTTGCTTTGACGCCATGTTTCAGGGTGGCACGGAGCTTGCAAACTATTGCGTACCACGAGGGAAGACGTAACGAAGATCGTCGCGCCTGCCATCGCAATTGTCGCAAAGCATGTTATTCATTCCGGAAAGAAGATTCAAGTATGGCTACCCAAAGCACAGGCGTTCTGCAGATTGTTGGCGCGGCTTATGGACTCAAGCAGGTCACCGCGCAGGTCATCAAGCAAGTCAACCGTCAGGCTTTTCCAGAGACCCTGTCTGTTTTGGCAAGTAACCAGACGTTCGGCGACACCTGGGTTGGTCACGAAAAGACGCTGACCGTCGTCTATCGCTATGACGGCGGCCCGACGTTCGTGGCTACTGCTTCGGAAGGCCAGACGCTGAACATCGGCGCCCAGCAGTTCGAGCAATCTATCCGGGCTCCTGCTCCAGCGCCGCAAGACAACGCCGCCCAGCCGGTACTGACCGTGTGGGGCGCCAGCTTCGGCTGCTCCGACGTGAGTGCGACGGTACGCAACCTGGCCGACCACTCGGCTGGAACCTTGTCCCTGGTCGCCGACAGCGCCACGCTCGGCGAAGACGGCAACGGCAAGCGCAACACCTTCGTCATCGTGGCCAGCTATTGCGGCCAGATTCCATTCATCGACATCGTCGTCGAAGGCAATCCCTATGCGCTCAGCTACCGTCCGCCGCTGCACATCCTGAGCGCCTTCTATGGTTTGAAGGACGTCACCGACATCGTCCGCGCCAGCGTGAGCCGGCGCAGGCTGTCCGTCGCCGCATCCAGCAGCGTATTCGGCGATGGCTGGCCGGCGATGCGCAAGACCCTGCACGTGGTCTACCAGTACGCCGACCGCAAGCCGCAAATGGCCGCGACGACCGAGAACCAGACCCTGCACATCGACTACGACCCGGCCGCTCCCACCGGGCAAGCGTCGCTCGACCCGCGCGCCCTGAACATCATCGCCGCCGCCTACGGACCGGTCGACGTCACGGAAAAGGTCGCAGCGCTGGTGGAGAATGGAAGCCTGTCGTTCACGGCCGACAGCCTGACCTTCGGCGACACCTGGCCAGCCGCCGTCAAGTCGTTCTCGATGGTCTACAGCTGGGGCGTGGCGGGGGTATCGAGCGTCAACGTGCCTGAAGATACGTCGGTCTCGATCACCCAGCCCGAGCCAACGTTTACCTCCGACAGAAACTTCGTCTCGCTGGCCGGAGCGCTCGCCGCCGGCGACGAGATCAAGCTCCAGACCGCGGCAGGCGGTTACTGGTCGATCGCTGCCGACGGCCAGATCACGGCGCTCGGGACATCGAGCGACGCGGCCGAGGTGTTCACCATCGGCGTACCCGAGGCCCAGGATGCGCCCGCCATCGCCCTGCAATGCCGTGACGGCAGCTACCTGAGCGCGGATAGCGACGGCATCTTGCGCGCCGGCGGCAGCGCGCAGGATGCAATCCAGTTGATGGCATCGCTCCAGGCCAATGGCGCCATCAATATCGGCGTCGTCGGTGGCGCGGGAGCGCCGTTCATTGCGGTGACCGCAAGCGGCGCCATCGCGGTGGACGGCAGCTACGACACCAATTTTTCCACCTGCTTCAACTTGCTGCTGAACCCCACGCGGGCCGGCAATGCCAGCCATTTGCAAGCCTTCGCCAGCGCGACGATGCTGGACGGACCGGTCGATATGAAGCTGGTGAAAGTGGTGTGGAAGCTCACTGGCGGCTGCTTTCTGGCGGCCGGCCTTGGGCGGCTGCTCGGCGACGAGCAGCAGATCGGTCTCGCCTTGTACCGCTTTCTGCGGCGTTATCCGGCAGTGATGAACAAGATCGCGATCCTGATCGCGACCATTGACTGCAACCGCGCGATGCCGGCGAGCGCCTTGCTCGGCGTGCTCAAGGCGATCCACGAGGCGGGCATCCTCATGCCGGTGCTGCGCATGACGCTTGCGACGACTGGATGGATGGGGATTTCGTGGGCCATCGTCACGATCCTGACGAAAGTGCAGGGCGGCGTCACGAGTGCCGGTGCGACGGCAGGGGCCGAGGCGGGTGAGAGCTTCTCCGACTGGGCTTACGAGACCACGATGGATATGCTCGACTACGTCAATTCCACGGGCGGCACGGCGTTGATGCTGGCGTATGAGCGCATGATCGGCGTCGATCAGCCGATCATGCGCCGTGCACACGGTGGTGGCGTGTCCAGCCTGCGCGCGCGGATGGCGGCACAAGATCCTTCCAGCTCGTCCCTCGGCCCTATGCCGCGCCCCTTTCCCACCCATGCCTGAATAGTCGATGCTGGTAGGGTGGGAGGCTTCGCCGCCCACGCGTTCAACGCCACATTTGAGTCGCTGGCGTAGTGAGCTCGGTTATACTGTGTTTTTATACAGTATTAGCTGTTTAACAGCCCCCAGCGTGACCAAGCCCACCCCCACCGCGCAGCCCCCGGCATCCCAGGCCCAGGCGCTGCCCCCCTACGCCGAGTTGTTCTGTCTCTCGAACTTCTCGTTCCTGCAAGGGGCCTCGCACGCCGAGGAGCTGGTCGCGCGCGCGGTGCAGCTGGGTTACTTCGCGCTGGCCCTCACCGATGAATGCTCACTGGCCGGCGTCGTGCGCGCCCACGCCGAAGCGAAGAACGCCGGACTTCCCCTGATCATCGGCGCCCACTTCCACCTCAAGAACCCCGACGGCACCCCGGCCCCCTCGCTGATCCTGCTGGCCCAAAACCGCAACGGCTACGGCAACCTGTCCGAACTGATCACGATCGGCCGCACCCGCAGCGAGAAGGGCACCTATCTGCTCACGCCCGACGACCTGGCCAATCCCATCCCCGAATACGCGCACCTGCAGCACATGCCCGACTGCCTGGCGATCCTGCTGCCGCCATATCCTGGCCACGAAGCCCAGGACGTCGACCGCCTGCACGCCCAGGCCGCATGGATGGCCACCACCTTCCCGGGCCGCGCCTGGCTCGGCCTCACCCAGCTGCACCGCGCTTTCGACGACGCCCACCGCGCCACGGTGGAAGAGGTGGGCTGGCAGCATGGCCTGCCGATCGTCGCGCTGGGCCACGTGTGCATGCACGTCCGTTCGCGCAAACCCTTGCAGGACACCCTGAGCGCAACGCGCCTGGGCAAACCGGTGGGCGCCTGCGGCTACGGCCTGGCGCAGAACGCCGAGCAGCACTTGCGTGCGCGCCTGCGCCTGGCCAATATCTATTCGCGCGAGGCGCTGGCCGAGACGGTGCGCATCGCGCGCCTGTGCACCTTCTCGCTCGACGAGCTGCGCTACGAATACCCCGATGAGGTGGTCCCTGACGGCCACGATGCCAGCAGCTACCTGCGCAGCGAAACCTGGATCGGCGCGCACCGGCGCTTCCGCGACGGCGTGCCGGCCAAGGTGCAGGCCCAGATCGAGTACGAGCTCGAACTGATCGCCGAGATGGGTTACGAACACTACTTCCTGACGGTGTACGACATCGTGCGCTTCGCGCGCTCGCAGCACATCCTGTGCCAGGGCCGCGGCTCGGCCGCCAACTCGGCGGTGTGCTACTGCCTCGGCATCACCGAGGTCGACCCGGCCCGCGCCAGCCTGCTGTTCGAGCGTTTCATTTCGCGCGAGCGCAACGAGCCGCCCGACATCGACGTCGACTTCGAACACCAGCGGCGCGAAGAAGTCATCCAGTACATCTACAACAAGTACGGCCGCCAGCGGGCGGCGCTGGCCGCGGTGGTGATCAGCTACCGGCCCAAGAGCGCGCTGCGCGACAGCGGGCGGGCGCTCGGCATCGACCTTGCCATCGTCGAGAAGGTGGCCAAGACCCATCACTGGTTCGACAGCCGCGCCGATCTGCTGGGCCGCCTGGCCGAAAGCGGCCTCGATCCCGAGGCGCCGCTGTCGCGCCAGTGGGCCACGCTGGCGCAGTCGCTGTTGAACTTCCCGCGCCACCTGTCCCAGCATCCGGGCGGCTTCGTGATCGCGAAAGGGAAACTCTCGCGCCTGGTGCCGATCGAGAACGCGACGATGGCCGACCGCAGCGTCATCCAGTGGGACAAGAACGACCTCGAAGAGCTGGGCCTGATGAAGGTCGACGTGCTGGCGCTGGGCATGCTGTCGATGATGCGGCGCGGCCTGGAGCTGGTGGGCCAGCGCTATGGCGACGTGTTCGAGATGCAGGACATCCCGCTCGAGGACAGCGCCACCTACGACATGATCTGCCAGGCCGATACCATCGGCGTGTTCCAGATCGAATCGCGCGCGCAGATGAGCATGTTGCCGCGCATGCTGCCGCGCCGCTTCTATGACCTGGTGATCGAGGTGGCGGTGGTGCGCCCCGGCCCGATCCAGGGCGGCATGGTCCATCCCTACCTGCGCCGGCGCCAGGGACTCGAGCCGGTCGACTATCCGAGCCCCGAGATGAAGGTCGCGCTCGGCCGCACCCTGGGTGTGCCGATCTTCCAGGAGCAGGTGATGCAGGTGGCGATCCTGGGCGCCGGCTTCACGCCGGGCGAGGCGGATCAGCTGCGGCGGGCGATGGCGGCCTGGAAGCGCAAGGGCGGCCTCGAAAAATACTACGAGCGCATCGTGGGCGGCATGCTCGAACGCGGCTACAAGCTGGAATTCGCCGAAGCGATCTTCAGCCAGATCCAGGGCTTCGGCGAATACGGCTTCCCCGAATCGCACGCGGCCAGCTTCGCGCTGCTGGCTTATGCGAGTTCATGGCTCAAATGCCACGAGCCGGCCGCGTTTTTGTGCGCCCTGCTCAACAGCCAGCCGATGGGTTTTTATAGTCCCTCGCAACTGGTGCAGGATGCGCGCCGTCACGGCATCGAGGTGCGGCCGGTCGACGTCGCCGTCAGCGGCTGGGATTCGGCGCTGGAAGAGTACGATCCCGTCGACCGCGCGCGCCAGCCGGCGGTGCGGCTGGGCTTCTCGCTACAGCGCGGGATGAGCCAGGAGTCGGCCGAGCGCATCGAGCAGGCGCGCGCCTTGCGGCCTTTCGACAGCGTGGCCGACCTGGCGCGGCGCGCGCATCTCGACCGGGGCGACCTGCAGGTGCTGGCCGCGTCCAACGCCCTGCGCTCGCTGGCCGGGCACCGGCGCGAAGCCTTATGGCAGGCCTCGGGCGCCGCGCCCGACAAGGATCTGTTGCGCCCGACCGTGCCGCGCGAAGCGACGCCCACGCTGGCCGCGCCGAGCGAAGGAGAGGAGATCGTCGGCGACTACCGCGCGCAGGGATTGACGCTCGGTCGCCATCCGCTGGCGCTGCTGCGCGAGCGTCTGCTCAAGCAGCGCTTCATACCGGCTTCGAGCCTGATGGATTTCCAGGATGGCCAGCTGGCGCGCGCCTGCGGCCTGGTCACGGTGCGCCAGCGCCCCGGCACGGCCAAGGGCGTGCTGTTCATGACTCTGGAAGACGAGACCGGCAACATCAATGTGATCGTGTGGCCGACCCTGGTCGAGCAGCAGCGGCGCGAAGTGCTCAATGCGCCGCTGCTCGGGGTGTACGGCATCTGGCAGCGCCAGGGAGAAGTGCGCCACCTGGTGGCCAAGCGGCTGGTGGACTTGTCGCACCTGCTGGGCGGGCTGGATGCGCGCAGCAGGGATTTTTGCTGATTACGCCGCGGCCAGTTTCATGGCGTGTTTGCCGGCGGCCGTGCGGGCGCTGCGTCCCGGCGCACCCGCCTGCAACTGGAACACCTGCAAGGCCTGCGACACCTCGTCGGTCTGCCGCGCCAGGGTCGCCGTCGCGGCGGCGGCTTCTTCCACCAGGGCCGCGTTCTGCTGCGTGATCGCGTCGAGCTGCGTCACCGCCTGGTTCACCTGGCCGATGCCGCTCGACTGTTCGCGCGTCGCACCTGCGATCTCGTCCATCACGCGCGTCACCTGGTCGACCGCGCCCACCACTTCCTGGATCGCCGCGCCGGCCGCCACACTCAGGCGGTTGCCGTTGTCGACATTGGCGATCGAGGCGTCGATCAGCGCCTTGATCTCCTTGGCCGCCACCGCGCTGCGCTGGGCCAGCGTGCGCACTTCGCCCGCCACCACCGCGAAGCCGCGGCCCTGTTCGCCCGCGCGCGCCGCTTCCACGGCGGCGTTCAGGGCCAGGATATTGGTCTGGAAGGCGATGCCGTCGATCATGCCGACGATGTCGAGCACCTTGTGCGACGAGGCGCTGATCGCCTCCATCGTGCTCACCACCTCGACGACGGTGCGCTGGCCATTGCCGGCCGTCGCGGCGGCGCGGCGCGCCAGGTCGCTGGCCGCGTTGACGCTGTCGGCGCTCTGCGCCACGTTGTGGGTCAGCTGCTCCATGCTGGCCGCCGTCTCCTGCAGGCTTGACGATTGCGTCTCGGTGCGGCTCGACAGGTCCAGGTTGCCGGTTGCGATTTCGCCGGTGGCGTGGCGGATCTCGTCGAAGTTGGCGCGCACGTCGCCGATCACGCTGAACAGGTTGACGGCCGACTGGCGCAGGGCCGCCACCAGCTGGCCCATCTCGTCGTCGCGGCGCGGCGCCAGGCGGCAGGTGAGGTCGCCGCCGGCAAGGCGGCGCGCGAAGCCGGAGGCCTCGGCCAGCGGCGCCAGCACGTTGCGGTGCAGGCTGGCCCACAGGCCCAGCACCATGGCCAGCGAGGCGGCCAGCGACAGCAAGGTCCACGCCGGCAGGCCGTCGCGCCAGCATTCGAGCGTGATCGCCGCCAGCAGCAGCGTCAACAGACCCATGCCGCCGTTGACCTGGGTGCGCAGCGGCAGCCGTCCCAGCGTCGCGACGCGGCCGCGCAGGCCGCCGTGTTCGACGCGGCCGTTGCGCAATACCAGGCCGCGCGGGTTGCCGGCCTTGAATTCGGCGTACAGCGTTGCCGCCTCGCGTACCTGCTCGCGGGTCGGCTTGGTGCGCACCGACATATAGCCGGCCGCCTGGCCGTTCTCGAGCACCGGCGTCACGTTCGCATACACCCAGTAATAGTCGCCGTTCTTGCAGCGGTTCTTGACCATGCCGCTCCACGGCCGCCCGGCGCGGATCGCCTGCCACATGTCGGCGAAGGCCTCCACCGGCATGTCCGGATGGCGCAGGATGTTCTGCGGCGCGCCGATCAGCTCATCCTCGGTGAAGCCGCTCACCTGCACGAAATACGGGTTCGCATAGCGGATATTGCCCTGCAAATCGGTGGTCGAGACGATGGTCTTGCTGTCGGCCAGCTGGTATTCGTTATTGGTGATCGGCGTGTTCAGGCGCATATAGGTTCTTTCAACAAGGCAACAGGGCATGAAAAAGTATAGCGACAGCTGATGAGGCCGTCTGCGGCTTCGACCCCAAATTCAGCAAAAATACAACGATAAAATCAGTAAAATCACTAACTGACTTTCGGTCCGGTTTCCATGCTGGCCAAGGTGGTCACAAAAGGCTTGCCCGTTGTTGATAGAATGGAACCAGGAATGAAGAACGCCACAACAGGATGACCATGGATAAAACGAGCCGCAGCAAGGGCAGGGGAACGGGACGGGCCACGCTCGAGCAGGTGGCGGGCATGGCCGGCGTGTCGATCATGACCGCCTCGCGCGCGCTCAGCCAGCCGCAGATGGTCTCCGAGGTCACCCGGGTCAAGGTGGAGCGTGCGGTCGCGGAACTCGGCTACGTGCCCAACCGCGCCGCGCGCGCGCTGGCCTCGTCGCAATCGCACGTGATCGTGGTGCTGGTGCCGTCGTTTTCCAACGCCGTGTTCACCGCCGTCCTCGAAGGCATCCACGACGCCGTCGCGCCGGGCCAGTACCAGCTCTTGATCGGCAATACCTATTATTCGCAGGCCGAGGAAGAAAAGCTGCTGCGCACCTACCTGCAATCGAGCCCGGACGGCATCCTGTTCTCGAGCCAGGCCCACAGCCCGGCCGTGGCGAAGATGATGGAGGCGTCGCAGGTGCCGTCGGTGTCGATGATGGACCTGTCCGACGAGGCCGGCGCGCTGTCGGTCGGCTTCTCGCAATTCGAGGCCGGCATGGAGATGGCGCGCCACCTGCTCAGGAAGGGTTACCGCCGCATCGGTTTCATCGGCGCCCAGCTGGATGAGCGCACCCTGCGCCGCGCCGACGGTTATCGGGCCGCGATGGTCGAGGCGGGCCTGGCGGATCCACGGCTCGAGCTGATGGTGCCGGAGCGTTCCACGATCGCGCTCGGCGCCGAGTTGATGGGGCAGATGATGGCGAACATGCCCGACTGCGACGCCGTCTTCTGCTGCAACGACGACCTGGCCCACGGCGCCGTCTACCACTGCCAGCGCCACGGCATCCGCATCCCGCAGGACATCGCCGTCTGCGGCTTCAACGACTTGCCGGCATCGGCGTGGATGATGCCATCGCTCACCACCATCGACACGCCGCGTTACCAGATCGGCTTCGAGGCCGCCAGCCTGCTGCTGCAGGTGATCAAGGGCCAGGAGCCCGAACGCAAGCGCATCGACCTGGGATTTACCTTGCGCGAGCGCGAGAGCGCCTGACCTGACGAAGCTTAGTAGCTCTTATAAGGCAGGAATTTACCGGACAAGACCACGTTGACGCGGTCGCCCTTCGGGTCTTCGGTGCGCTGGATGTCCATCGAAAAATCGATGGCGCTCATGATGCCGTCGCCGAATTCCTCATGAATCAGTTCCTTGATCGTGGTGCCGTACACGTTCACCAGCTCGTACCAGCGGTAGATCAGCGGATCGGTCGGCACCGCCGTGGGCAGCGATCCCTTGTAGGGCACGATCTGCAGCCAGGCGATGGCTTCGTCAGAGAGTTCAAAGATCTTGCCGACCGCCTCGGCCTGCGGTTTGGTCAAGGTCATCTGGCCCAGGCAGGCGGCGGTGGTCCATTCCTTCGACAGGCCGGTGGCCTCGGTCACGTCGCGCCATTTGATGCCCTTGCGGACCTTGGCGGACAAGATCATTTTGGTGACGTCTTCACGGCATGAAATCATGTTTGGCTCCATCGATGTGGTGGTAGTAAGGGCGGACGCTCAGGCCGAAGCCCGGGCGGGGTAGTGGTCTGGCGCTGCATCGTCCTCCAGGCCGGGATGCACGATGCGGGTCTCGAGCAGTTCTGCATCGTCGGCGCCGGACTGCTGCAGCATCTTCGAGCGGCGCACCAGGAAATCGACCAGGTGGTTGCGGATCTTGTAGAACTGGGGATCGCGGTGGATCGTGGCGCGGCTGCGGTCGGCCGGCAGCGTGTTGACGACGATCTCGGCGATCCGCGCCTGAGGCCCGTTGCTCATCAAGAAAATGCGGTCGGCCAACAGGATCGCTTCGTCGACGTCGTGGGTGATCATGAAGACGGTCTGGCGCGTCGCCGCGCAGATGCCCAGCAGCTCGTCCTGGATCGTGCCGCGGGTGAGCGCGTCGAGCGCGCCGAACGGTTCGTCCAGCAGCAGCATCTTGGGTTCGACCGCGAAGGCGCGCGCGATGCCCACCCGCTGCTTCATGCCGCCCGAGAGTTCGGACGGCTTCTTGCGCGCCGCGGCGCAGAGGCCCACCATCTCGATGAAGCGCGCGCCGTGTTCGCGCACCTTGTCGCGCGGCCAGTCGCGGTGGCGCGAACGCACGGCGAAGCCGATATTGTCTTCCACGCTCAGCCACGGCAGCAGGGCATGGTTCTGGAACACCACGCCGCGGTCTAGCCCGGGGCCGGTGACTTCGCGGCCGTCCATGATCACGGTGCCGGCGCTGGCCGCTTCGAGCCCCGCCAGCACGTTCAGGATGGTGCTCTTGCCGCAGCCCGAATGGCCGATGATGCAGATGAACTCTCCGCGCTCGATCGCGAAACTCACCCCCTCGAATACCGGCGGCTGGCCGGCGCGGTAGGTCTTGGCCAGGCCGTCGACCTGGACGAAGCGGTCATTCGGCATAGGTCACCTTCTTTTGCAGCGCGGCGAACATCAGGTCCAGCGCCATGCCCACGATGCCGATCATGAGCACGGCGAAGAGCACGTTCGCCAGCGACAGGTTGTTCCACTCGTTCCACAAGAAGTAACCGATGCCGTTCCCGCCGATCAGCATTTCGGCCGCGACGATCACCAGCCAGGCGATGCCCATCGAGATGCGCATGCCGGTGATAATGGTCGGCGCCGCTGCCGGCAGGATCACCAGGAAGGCCTTGCGCAGCGGTGACACTTCGAGCGTGCGCGCGACGTTGAGCCAGTCCTTGCGCACGCCGGCCACGCCGAAGGCGGTGTTGATCAGCATGGGCCAGATCGAGCAGATGAAGATCACGAAGATGCCCGAGATCGACGAATCCTTGATCGTGTAGAGGGCGATCGGCATCCAGGCCAGCGGCGAGATCGGCTTGAGCACCTGGATGAACGGGTCGATCGCGCGGTACAGCAGGGGCGACATGCCGATCACGAAGCCCAGCGGGATCGCCACCAGCATCGCCAGCAGATAGCCCAGGCCGACGCGCACCAGCGAATGCCCCAGCTGGATGCCGATGCCGCGGTCGTTGGGGCCGTTGTCGTAGAACGGATCGCCCAGGTGGCCGGCCGCCAGCCGCGCGAACTGGGCCGGCGTGGGAAAGCCGCTGCCGGCATCGGGCGCCGGGGCAGCATCGGCAGCGGCCGGCGCCTGTCCCATCAGGGCCGCGTATTCGGCTTCCTCGGCGCTCATCGCCGCCACTGGCGCCGCGGCGCGCGGCGCGGTGGCGATGTGCCACACGCCGACCACGACCAGCAGCAGCGCCAGCGACAACAGCGCGGCCCTGAACCTCAGTTGCTTGTGCATGGGCTTCTCCGGTGTCAGGCGCGCTTGATCGCGAAGCTGTCCAGGTAGGCCTGCGGCTTGGCCGGGTCATAGGTCTTGCCCATGATCGTGAACGGGCGGTAGCCGTTCGCCGCGGCGGCCGGCGCCGGCATGCCGAGGGCCGCCATCTGCTTGCGCGCATCGGTCAGCAGGAACACCTGTTCGGCCAGCGCCTTGTAGTTGACGTCGTCCTTCAGGTAGCCCCAGCGCTTCATCTGCGTCAGCATCCAGGTCGCCATCGAATACCAGGGCAGGGCGTCGAAGTCGGCGCGGTCCGGCTCATTGCGCACCTTGCCCAGGCCATCGGCGAAGCGGCCCGAGAGCGCCTGCAGCACTACCGTCTCGGGCTGGTTCAGGTAGGCCGGCTTGCAGATGGCCTTGGCGATCTCGGCCCGGTTCTCGTGCTTGTGCGCCATCGCGGTGGCGTTCAGGATGGCGCGGTACAGCGCGGCGAAAGTGTTCGGGTTCTGGTCGATGAAGGCCTGCGAGGCGCCGAAGGCGCAGCAGGGATGGCCGTTCCAGATGTCCTTGGTGAGAA
The DNA here is from genome assembly GCF_008014745.1 of Massilia arenae. Taxonomy (GTDB): domain Bacteria; phylum Pseudomonadota; class Gammaproteobacteria; order Burkholderiales; family Burkholderiaceae_D; genus Telluria; species Telluria arenae. Next base: position 42,182 of record NZ_VPFD01000031.1, on the reverse strand, counting down.
TGTGGATGAAGCCCACCTGGTCGAACACGGCGCGCTGGTTGAACGGATCGGGGCCGAGGAAACCGTCGATATTCCCGGCGCGCAGGTTGGCGACCATCTCGGGCGGCGGCGTCACGCGCAGCTGGACGTCGCGGTCCGGGTCCAGTCCATGCTCGGCCAGGTAGTAGCGCAGCAGGAAGTTGTGGACCGAATACTCGAAGGGGATCGCGAACTTGAAGCCCTTCCAGTTGCGCGGATCGCGGTTGTCCTTGTGCTTGAGCGCGAGCGTGATCGCTTGCCCGTTGATGTTCTGGATGGTGGCGACGCGCATCGGCTGCGGCGTGCCGCCCTGGCCGATCGACATCGCCAGCGGCATCGGCGCCAGGAAGTGCGAGGCATCGAGCTCGCGGTTGATCATCTGGTCGCGCACCAGCGCCCAGCCGGCGGTCTTGCTCAGGGTGACGTTCAGGCCCTGCGCCTTGTACATGCCCATCGGGTCGGCCATGATCAAGGGCGTGGCGCAGTTAATGGGGATGAAGCCGATCTTGAGGTCCTTCTTCTCGAGCGCGCCCGATTTTTCCATCGCATTGGCCTGCAGGCTGGCCAGCGGCAGCAGCGAACCGATCGCCGCCATCAGTGTCGGTCCGCCCACCGCCTTGATCAGGTTGCGGCGCGTGGCTTCATGGGGAAACAGGGCGCGTACCGCGGCCGCCTCGACGAAGTCGCCCGACAGCGCTTCGGCGTCGCCCGCGCGCCGCAACCGGGCGGCTTGCGTCTGGCGGTCGTGCTCGTCCTGGGAGCCGTGCTTGCCGCAGGCGCAGCCGTTCAGTGAAGACTCGGTCGAATAGGGGCGGTACAGATTCTCATCTTTCATTGGCGAAGATCCCTGGTAGTGGTGATGACGCAAAAAAATGAAACGGCGAGGCGGGCATGACGATGCTTGATCATTGTCGACAGCAAGACCTGTGCCATCTGGAATCGCACGCGGCCAAGTCATTCATTTCAAAGCCGAAACCAGTTTTTTTCATTGGCAGCCGGCGCCTGCGATTTGCATCAGCAGGCACCGGCGCCGCGCATCTGCCCAACCGTGGTGCATGACCGCTTTACATCCTTCGTGCGCAGACGCTACAATCCCCTTATCGATGTTAGCGTTAACATATAGAAATGACGACACAAGCGCGAGACGACAACAAGGGAACGGCCTGGATAGTCATGGGTGTGAGCGGCTGCGGCAAGAGCAGCATCGGCGCGAAGCTGGCATTTGAACTCGGCGTTCCGTTCATCGAAGGGGATGCCTTCCATTCGGAGGCCAATGTCGCCAAGATGTCGGCCGGTGTCCCGCTGACCGACGACGATCGTCGCGACTGGCTCCTGAACCTGCGCGACAAGCTCGCCGCACGCGAGGGAGGGGCGGTGCTGTCATGTTCCTCGCTCAAGCGCGCCTATCGCGACCTGCTGCGTAGCGGGGGCGGCGACGTGCGCTTTGCGCACCTGGCCGGCCCGCGTGAGGTACTACTCGAGCGCGTCAGCAATCGTCCCGGCCACTACATGCCGCCGTCGCTGCTCGACAGCCAGTTGAGCACGCTCGAACCGCTGCAGCCGGACGAAGCCGGCATCACCCTCGACATTCGCGACAGCCAGGAGCAACTTGTCGCGCAGATCCTCGCCAGCGTTTAATCCAGCGCCTCCAATTCCCCGCCGCATGCATATGCCGGCGGGGTAATCGCGCACGCCATTCACATCGGATAGACACGTCCCGAAAATCAGACTATATTTTCCTTTCCTGTTTGGAAAGGTTTCCAATCACGCATTCCGCACAAATCCGCACGACAGCATTCGAGACCAACGAGCAAGTTAACAAGCCGCGGCACGGCCGTACGGCACGACCGCATTTCTTGTAGTGAAATAGGAGGAGTCGACGTGAATAAGCAGAACCAGAATCATCGCTCGAGATGGAAACCTTTCCACGCGCTTGCCGCCGGCATCCTGCTGGCCTGTGGGGCACACGCCGCGGCCAGCGTCACCAACCCGGTGATCGGCCAGCTGCTGTGGTCGGAGGAATTCAACGGCAACAATGTCAACACCGGCGTGTGGAACCTGCAGGACGGTAACGGCTGCCAGATCGGCCTGTGCGGCTACGGCAACGCCGAGCTGCAGTACTACAGCCCCAACAACGCCAGCATCGTCAACGTGCCCTTCGAATCGGGCACGCGCGCGCTGGCGATCCAGGCGCGCAGCCAGACGATCGGCAGCAATGTCTTCACCTCGGCCCGGCTCGACACCAAGAACAAGGTGCAGGTGCAGTACGGGATGATCGAGGTGCGCATGGCCGCGCCGAATCTCGGCACCGGCTTGTGGCCGGCCGCTTGGATGCTGGGCGTGAGCCCGCAGACCTGGCCGCGCAACGGCGAGATCGACATCATGGAGGCTGGCCACCGGGCGTCCGAGCGGGCGCACGGCAACGCGCCGTCGTCGAACCACTTCGTCGGCTCGAACGTGATCACCTGGCAGCAGGCCGCCTGCGTGCCCGGCAACGAAAGCTGCGCCGCCTCGACCGCGTGGCAGACCAAGAACTGGTACGTGCCCCAGAATTCGCTCGCGAACCGCTTCGTCACCTACCGCTTCTACTGGGACGAGAGCCAGATGCGCTTCACGACGGTCGACAACGGCGTCGAGCACAATATGTACAACGCGCCGCTGCCGGTCAATTCGAGCGCGCTGCAGGCGCCGTTCTACCTGCTGCTGAACATGGCCGTGGGCGGCAACTTCACCGACGCCGCCAATCCGGGCCAGGTCACGGCGCCGCTGCCCGGCACCATGTACGTCGACTATGTGCGCGTCTACCAGATGGACGGCAAGGGCCAGGTGAAGCTGGGCGACCAGACCGTGCCCGAAGTCGCCGGCAAGTTCGGCGTGTTCACCGACACCACGGCGGTCAACGACAAGCTGGTGGCGGGGACGAGTTCCGACATCTTCATGTGGAACGCCGCCTCCACCGGCACCGGCAACACCGCGCCGTTCGAGGGCAATAACGTCATCGCCTGGAACTACACGACGCCGGGCCAGTGGTTCGGCGGCGGCATCCAGGCGCGCCAGGCGCGCAACCTGAGTAACTACCGCGCCAATGGCACCGTGAAGTTTCGCATCCGGATCCCGGCCAACGTGGGCTTCCGCATCGGCATCGGCGACACCTATACCAACCAGAACTGGGTGAACTTCCCGGCCAACACCACGGCATTTGGATTGACGCGCAACGGCCAGTGGGGCCAGGCCTCGATTCCCGTCTCGACCCTGCTCGGGCCCCTGGTCGCGGCGCAGTCGCTCCACGATATCTTCATGATCTCGAGCATCGACGGCGCGCTGCCATCATCGAGCTTCCAGTTCGCGATCGACGACATCGTGTGGGAGTCGGGCGGCGGCGGCACCACGCCGCCGCCGCAGCCGGAGCCGAGCGGCCCGACCTCGGTCAGCCAGACTTCATCGACGATGCTGCAGTTCCGCACCACCACCGGCGGCTGGGCCGACGTGCACTACACCGTCAACAACGGGCCGCAGCAGAACGTGCGGATGCAGCTCAGCGGCGCCAACAACACCTACACGGCGGGCGGGCTGAAGATCGGGGACGTGGTGCGCTACTGGTTCACCTACTGGGACGCGCAGCGCGGGTTCGCGGTGGATACGCAGCAGCAGGCGCACACGATGCAGTAACCCTACGGCACGCTTACCTCAAGCCGATACGTGCGGCCCGCTTCGATCCTGTCGATGCGGGCTGCAGGCAGGGCGACACCGTCGCATATCACCTCGACCCGGTCGACCGCACCACGCTTGATGTCGACCTCGAAGGTCGCGCCGCGGAAGCGCCGCGTCACCGTCATGCCGTCCCAGCCCGACGGCAGTTGCGGCGCCACCGTCAGCCCTTGCAGGTCGCCTTTCAGGCCGCACAGGCCCTCGATCAGGCAGCGGTAGACCCAGGCCACGGTGCCGGTGTTGAACAGCTGGCTCGAGCGCCCGGCGGTGCGCGGATACTCCTTGTAGGCGCCGCGGTAGTAATTGGGGATGAACACCGGCAACTGGCCGCGCTGCAGGTAGTCGTCCAGGCCGGGGCCGGGGATCATCTTGCGCAGCGCGTCGAAGGCGCGGTCGGCTTCGCCGATCGTGTACAGGCTGTAGATGTAGAACACCGAGGCGTGGTTGTACACGGCGCCGTTCTCGGCCGAGCCGGGATGCTTTTGCGTGACGCGGCCGACGTCCTCGCGCATGCCGCTATAGGGCGGCGCGAACATCTGCACGCCATAGGGCGTGCGCAGCTGCTCGTCGATCGCGTCCAGCATCAGTGCGCGCTGTTCGGCGCTGGCGGCGCCCGACAGGAAGGCCCAGCTTTGCGGGTTGAGGTAGATGCGGCCTTCGGTATCGCTGGCGACGCCGAACTTGACGTTGTCGTCGGTGATGCCGCGTGCGAACCAGGCGCCGTCCCACAGGTGGGCTTCGGCGGCGCCGTTCATCGCTTCGGCGCCAGCGCGGTAGCGCGTCAACGAAGCGGCGTCGCCGCGCGCCGCGCACACGTCGGCCCACAGGTTCAGCGCGTAGGCCGCCGCCACCGTCAGCCAGCCCGAGACGCCGCGGCCCTTGTAGCCCACCATATTCATCGGATCGCACCAGTCACCCTGCTCGATATAGGACAGGCCGCGCGCGTCGCGTCGCTGTAGCAGCCAGTCCATCGCCAGCGAGATGCGTTCGAACGCGGTTTTCACTGCGCCGTCGTGGGTGGCGACCGGCACATCGAGGATGGCGTCGTCGCCCGTCTCGTCGAGATAGGCGCGCAGGCATACCGGCAGCCACACGCAGTGGTCGGTGTGCGGGATCTGGTTGATGTATTTCAGCTCAGCACCTTCGAACAGCAGGATCCCGTCCGGCATCGCGCCATTGGCTTCCTGCTGGCTCAGCGCTTGCAGGAAGGCGGTGCGCGCCACCGCCGGCTTGACGAAGGCCATGCCCATATTGTCCTGCAGGTAGTTGCGGGTCTGCGGGTCGGTGGAGAGGCGGTTGACGTCGCCGTGGTAGTAGACCTGGCGCGCGAGCCAGGTGTTGACGAAGTTGTCGAGCTCCCGGTCCGGGGTCGCGATCCGGAGCACGCCTTCGCCTTCGGCGATATAGGCCGCGTAGTTACGCGCCGCGGCGGCGAAGCCTTGTTCGCTCAGGTATTTTTCGCGTAGGGATGCGATCTCGGCATCGTCGAAGGCGGGGCCGAACAGGAAGCGGCGTGTGGCCGCTTCGTGCGGCGCCAGCGCCAGCCGGTACTGGACCACGGCGGCCGGCGTCTCGTAGCGCGCGTCGCCGCAGCCCAGGCGTTCGCCCGCGATCGCGGACGGCGCATGCAGGCCGCCTTCGCCTTCGAAGGCGATCTGGCCAACCTCCCAGGCGTCCGGCGCCTGCTCGCATAGCAGCACCGTGCGGTCCTTGAACAGGCGGTTTTTAAAGTAGTCTTCCAGCTTCTGGTAGGGCGTGACGCTGGAAGCGACAATGCCTCCCAGGTCGTGGCGGTACTCGGCCGACTGGTTCATCCACGACATGTAGCCGATCGTGAAATAGGGATAGACGCTGATGCGGCGCGGGCGGTCCGACAGGTTCGTCACTTCCATCGACCACAGCTCGGCGACGTCGTCCACCGGCAGGCCGAGCACAAGTTCGATGCGGATGCCGAACTTCTCGACGGTCCAGCGCAGGTCGTGGCGGCCGACCGAGAATTCGAAGCGGTCAACGCCGCCGCGTACCGGCTCATAGGGCGCCGAGAACAGCTCGCCCGTGTCTTCGTCCTTCACGTAGAAGAAGCGGCCCGGATGGTGGGCGTAGTAATGCTGCTCCGGCTGCATGAAGGACTTGGCCTGGATGTTCGGCGCGTGCGAATACTTGCTCGGTTCCGGCTGCATGAACTGGGCGGTGGCGTAACCGCGGCAGGTCGACTGGATCATCATCCTGCGGTTCCACAGGAAGCCGCCGGCCTGCGGCATCGCGGTGGGGCTGGTGAGCACGTAGCGGTCGTCTTGCGGGTGCAGCATGGATGGAATCTCCTGTGTGTTCATGGCGCAGCCTTGCGCGCTGTCAGGTCGGCCTGGATGCGCGCCAGTAGTTTGCTGTCGAGGTTATAGAAGCACATGACCAGCACCGCCAGCAGGGCAAAGGAGGCCGGCACGAAGGACATCAGCCACACGATGCCGGCTTGCGAGCCGGTGGTCTGCGCCGCATTCGGCACGTAGCCAAGGGCGGTGAAGACGGCGCCGATCACGCTCACCGCGACCGCGGTGCCCAGCTTTTGCGAGAAGGTGGCGGCGGCGAAGGTCATGGCGGTGGCGCGGCGGCCAGTGGTCCATTCGTTGTAGTCGGCGGTGTCGGCGTACATCGAGAACGCCAGCGGCGACTTGGGCCCGAGCACGAAGCCGGTAGCCGCCTGCAGCGCGAACATCAGGTCGATGCGGTCGCCGGGGATCAGGAAGAATGAGGCCGACAACACGGCGGTCGCGCTCATCAGGACGATCATGAGCAGCTTCTTGTCGACGTAGCGGGTCATGAGCGGCGTACAGGCCGCGCCGATGGCGGCGAAGATCATATAGGTCGGCACGAAGCTGGCCATCAGCTCGGGGCGTTCGACCACGTACTTGAAGTAATAGGCCGAGGTGGTGGTGCGCAGGGTGATGGTCACCATGATCACCAGGGCCAGCACGAACAGCACCACCCAGGGACGGTTGGCGGCCAGGTCGCGGATGTCGCGCAGCACGTCGCTCTTCTGGCCGGGCGGCGGCGCGATCCGCTCGCGGGTGTTGGCGAAGGTGATCAGGAACATCAGCGCGGCGGCGATGCTCCAGGCGACCATGGTCAGCTGCCAGCCGCGTTCGTCGTCGCCGGCGCCCAGCCACCCCACCATGGCCGGCGTGGCGGCCGTCACCAGGGTGGAGCCGGCGAAGGCGAAGATGAAGCGCAGGCCGTTGATGGTCGAGCGCTCCTGCGGGTCAGCCGACATCACGCCGGACAGCGCGTTATACGGGATGTTGACGCAGGTGTAGAACACCATCATCGCCAGGTAGCTGGCGTAGGCCCAGATGAGCTTACCGTCGGCGTCGAGATCGGGCGTGGTGTAGGTGAGCACGGCGGCGGCGCCGAGCGGGATCGACATCCAGACCAGGTAGGGGCGGAACTTGCCGAAGCGGGTGCTGGTGCGGTCGGCGGCGGCGCCGATCAGCGGGTCGGTGAAGGCGTTGATCAGCTTGATCGAGGCCAGCAGGGTGGCGGCCTGCGCCGCCGAGATGCCGAAGGTGTCGGTGTAGAAGATCAGCAGGAAGGTCGCGATATTGGCCCAGTAAAAATTGAAGCCCATATCGGCCACGCCATAGCTGAGCTTTTCGCGCCAGCCGAGGGGGGCGTTCGCTGCTGCAGGTGTCTCGGGCCCGCGCTTGAACATGCTTGTCTCCAGATCTTGTCTAATTATGTGAGCGCTAACATCTGCTGTAAGTATGCCGTCGAGTAGACTACATGTCAAATACCGAATTGATATCTGCAGCGAGCCACGATGAAACGATTTTCCGCTATTACCCTGTCCGCCTTGACGCTTGGCGCAGTGTCGATCATGGCCGCCGGCTGCAGTGACGACGCCAGGGTGAGCAAGGCGATCGGCAAGCTCGTCGACGAGCGCGAGTCGGAGACCATCCGCCTTGCCGAGGCCACGTCATTCGCGTGGGATCAGGTTTATCTGTTCGGCCCCTACACGGCGCGCCGGCACGTGTGCACGACGCTGGGCATCCAGGAAGAACATTGTGAACGCCAGATTCCTTTCGAGTCCCAGGACGACGGCGACATGTCGATCGCGTTCCTGGCGGAGGGACGCCTGGTGTATTACGCCCGGCATTCGCGCGCGAACGGGGACTTCACGCCTGTGCCGGCAGGGCAACCTCTTTCGCGGGACCGTGCGGTGTTCCGGTCGCTGCGTGATGGCGAGGGGCAGGGAGGGCTAGCCCGGGGCAAACTCGTACTCGAGTGAACCAATGAAAAAGCCGCCGTGGCCAGGGCGGCGACGGCGGCTTTTGTTCAGGCGCGACAGAAGCTTAGAACTCTTCCCATTCCGCTTCATTGACCTTGGCTGGTGCGGCGGGCTTGCCGGCTGCCTTGGTAGCAGCAGGCGTGGCCTTTGGTGCAGGCTTTGCCGCGGCTTTCGCCACCGGCTTGGCCAGCGCCGGACGTGCCGGCGGACGCTTCACCGGCGTCACCGGCGCCGCCGGGGTCACATGGCGCGGATCGAGCTTGAACACGTCGACCACCTGCGCCAGGCGCTGCGCCTGGTCCTGCAGCGCCGCGGTGGCGGCGGTGGCTTCCTCGACCAGCGCCGCGTTCTGCTGGGTCGCATTGTCCATCTGGCCCATGGCCTGGTTGACCTGGTCGATGCCGGTGATCTGTTCCTGGCTCGCCGACGAGATCTCTCCCATGATGTCGGTCACGCGCTGGATCGAGTCGACCACTTCGCGCATCGTCGCGCCGGTGTGGTCGACCAGCTTGGTGCCGGTGTCGACCTTCTCGACCGAGTCGCCGATCAGCTGCTTGATTTCCTTGGCGGCAGCGGCCGAGCGCTGCGCCAGCGTGCGCACTTCCGATGCCACGACCGCGAAGCCGCGGCCCTGTTCACCGGCACGCGCCGCTTCGACGGCCGCGTTCAGCGCCAGGATATTGGTCTGGAAGGCGATGCCGTCGATGACCGAAATGATGTCGACGATCTTGCGCGACGAATCGTTGATCGAGCCCATGGTGGCGACCACCTGGTCAACCGCCTGGCCAGCCTGGGTGGCGACGCTCGAGGCGGCGATCGCCAGCTGGTTGGCCTGGCGCGCGTTGTCCGCGTTCTGGCGCACGGTGCCGGTCAGTTCTTCCATCGAGGCGGCGGTTTCTTCCAGTGCCGCGGCCTGCTGTTCGGTGCGGCTGGACAGGTCGAAACTGCCGGCCGCGATTTCGCTCGAGGCGCCGCTGATGGTCTGCGTGCCGCTGCGTACTTCGTCGACGATCTTCGACAGCGAGGTATTCATATGGCCCAGCGCGCGCAGCAGGGCGCCGGTTTCATCGGTCGCTTTGCTGTCGATTTCGACCGTCAGGTCGCCGGCCGCCACCTGCTCGGCGGCGTGCACCGCCTGGCGCAGCGGACGGGTGATCGAGCGGGTCAGCAGCCAGGCGAACACGCCGCCCAGCAGCAGGGCGCCGGCGGCCAGCGAACCGATCACGAAGTTGCCGCGGCTGGCGGTGCTGGCGATCAGCTCGGCGCTGGCGGCGATGCGCTTGTGCTGCAGGTCGACAAGTTCCTTGACGCGCTCCTGGTAGGCCTTGGCGGCCGGGTTGAATTGCTGGGTCAGGATCTGTTCCGCCAGTTCGACGTTGCCTTCGGCCTTGGCCTTGACCGCGCCGTCGCGCGCCTTGCTGTAGGCGGTGCGGTGCTCCATCACCGACTTGAACAGGGCGGTCTCGTCGTCGCCGCTGATCAGGGGTTCGATCTGCTTGACCAGGTCGGCCGACAGCTTGCCGGTGGCGGCCGCGTCTTCCTTGAAGAAGTCGGTCAGCGACGGGTCGCTGCTCTTGACGATGGCGGCGGTGCGGCGCACGGCGGCGAAGATCTGGGTGTACCACTCGGCGATCATGCGCTCCTTCGCCAGCGGTTCTGCCAGAATCGCTTCTGTCTCGTGCGCGACCTGGTTCAGGCGCCAGACGCCGACGGTGGCGATGATGACGGTCATCAGTAGCGTCAGCGCGAAGCCGGCGGCCAGGCGCGTACCGATGTTGAGTTTGATGAAATTGCCCATGTTTTATGTAATCTAGATAGGGGTTTTCCGCCGGATTGGTGGCATCCGTGCGGCTTTATTGTGCTTATGGCACCAGAACTGTCATTACGACTGTTATCGGCAAAATATTGTCTCTTCCGACCGGTTACAATTATTGCCCAACCGAAACGAAAATGCACCCAGAATAGTCGGTTTGTGATCGGGCGACGACAGTCCATCGGAGGGTGTTGCTGCCTTGATATCAAGAAGTATTTGCAGGATTAAGGTATAATTTCAATTTCCCGCGCGTGCCATTCGGCACCATCAGCACAATGACCAAATTCGTATTCGTCACTGGCGGCGTCGTGTCTTCCCTGGGCAAAGGGATCGCGGCCGCTTCCCTCGCCGCGATCCTCGAGAGCCGCGGACTCAAAGTCACCATGCTCAAGCTCGATCCGTACATCAACGTCGATCCGGGCACCATGAGTCCTACCCAGCACGGCGAAGTGTTCGTCACCGACGACGGCGCCGAGACCGACCTGGACCTCGGCCACTACGAGCGCTTCATCAGCACCCGCATGAAGAAGGTGAATAACTTCACCACCGGCCAGATCTATGAATCGGTGATCCGCAAGGAGCGTCGTGGCGAGTATCTCGGCAAGACCGTGCAGGTCATCCCGCACATCACCAACGAGATCCAGGACTACATCCGTCGCGGCGCCGAAGGCGTCGACGTCGCGCTGGTCGAGATCGGCGGCACCGTGGGCGACATCGAATCGCTGCCGTTCCTGGAAGCCGCGCGCCAGCTGTCGCTGCGCTCGGGCCGCAAGGGCGCCGCTTTCGTGCACCTGACCCTGGTGCCGTTCATCGCCTCGGCCGGCGAACTCAAGACCAAGCCGACCCAGCACAGTGTGCAGAAGCTGCGCGAGATCGGCATCTCGCCGAACGCGCTGCTGTGCCGCGCCGACCGCCGCATCCCGGACGACGAGCGCGCCAAGATCTCGCTGTTCGCCAACGTCGAAGAGCAGGCCGTGATCTCGGTGTGGGACGTGGACACCATCTACAAGGTGCCGCAGGTGCTGTGCGACCAGGGCCTGGACGACATCATCCTCGAAGCCTTGGGCCTGGAAGCGCCGAAGGCCGACCTGTCGATGTGGACCAAGCTGATTCACACGCTCGAGAATCCCAAGCACGAGATCACCATCGGCATGGTCGGCAAATACGTCGACCTGATCGAATCGTATAAATCGCTGACCGAGGCGCTGCGCCACGCCGGCATCCACACCGAGAGCCGCGTCAATATCGAGTACCTCGACTCCGAGGAAATCGAAACCCGCGGCTGCGAGCACCTGGCCAAGTACGACGCCATCCTGGTACCGGGCGGCTTCGGCAAGCGCGGCGTGGAAGGCAAGATCATGGCCGCGCGCTACGCCCGCGAAAACAAGATCCCTTACCTGGGCATCTGCCTGGGCATGCAGGTCGCGCTGATCGAGTACGCCCGCAATATGGCAGGCCTGCCGAACGCGAACTCGACCGAGTTCGACCCGGAAACCGACCAGCCGGTGGTCGCCCTGATCACCGAGTGGCAGAACCACGATGGCAAGGTCGAGAAGCGCGACACCAACTCGAACCTGGGCGGCACCATGCGCCTGGGCGCCCAGACCTGCGCCGTCAATCCGGGCACGCTGGCGGCCGAGATCTACGGCAACGTCGTGACCGAGCGTCACCGCCACCGCTACGAAGGCAACAACTACTACCTGCCGAAGGTCGAAGCTGCTGGCCTGACCGTGTCTGCGCGCACCCCGAACGAAGACCTGTGCGAGATCATGGAACTTCCACGTGACGTGCACCCCTGGTATATGGGCGTGCAGTTCCACCCCGAGTTCAAGTCGACGCCACGCAATGGCCATCCGCTGTTCACGTCGTTCATCCAGGCGGCGCTGGCGCACCAGGCTTCCAACACCAATACCGCGGCCGGCGCAGCAAATGCGGCCCCGGCCTTGCAAGGAGATGCAGCATGAAACTCGCTGGATTCGACGTCGGCCTCGAGCACCCGATTTTCCTGATCGCCGGCACCTGCGTGATCGAATCGCGCCAGATGGCGATGGACACCGCCGGCACGCTGAAAGAGATCACTTCGGCGCTGGGCATCCCGTTCATCTATAAATCGTCGTTCGACAAGGCTAACCGCTCGTCGGGCAAGTCGTTCCGCGGCCCTGGCCGCGAGAAGGGCCTGGAGATCCTGGCCGACGTGCGCCGCGAAATCGGTGTGCCGGTCCTGACCGACGTGCACGACGAAGAGATGATCCCCGAAGTGGCGAGCATCGTCGACGTGCTGCAGACCCCGGCCTTCCTGTGCCGCCAGACCGACTTCATCAACGCCTGTGCGCGTTCGGGCAAGCCGGTCAACATCAAGAAGGGCCAGTTCCTGGCGCCTGGCGACATGAAGAACGTGATCGACAAGGCACGCGCCGCCGCGCGCGAAGCCGGCCTGCCGGAAGATAACTTCATGGCCTGCGAACGCGGCGCCTCGTTCGGCTACAACAACCTGGTGTCGGACATGCGCGGCCTGGCCATCATGCGCGAATCGAACTGCCCGGTGGTGTTCGACGCGACCCACTCGGTGCAGCTGCCGGGCGGCCAGGGCACCTCGTCCGGCGGCCAGCGCGAGCACGTGCCGGTCCTGTCGCGCGCCGCCGTGGCGGCGGGCATCGCCGGCCTGTTCATGGAAACGCACCCCGATCCGGCCAATGCGATGTCGGACGGTCCGAACGCCGTGCCACTGGCCCACATGAAGGAACTTCTGACCACGCTCGTCGAGATCGACCGCATCGTCAAGAAGACCGGTTTCATGGAAACCAAGTTCAAGTAAAAAGCATCCTGGAGGCGTCCTGCGGCAGGATGTCTCCACCCGATTTCCCCACCCCTGGAGACTGAGAAACATGAGTGCTATCGTTGATATTATCGGCCGTGAAGTCCTCGACTCGCGCGGTAACCCGACCGTCGAATGCGACGTGCTGCTGGAATCGGGCGTGATGGGCCGCGCCGCGGTGCCGTCGGGCGCCTCGACCGGTTCGCGCGAAGCGATCGAACTGCGCGACGGCGACCCGAAGCGCTACTTCGGCAAGGGCGTGCTGCAGGCCTGCGAGAATATCAACACCGAGATCTCCGAAGCGATCATGGGCCTGGACGCCAATGAGCAAGCCTTCCTGGACCGCACCCTGATCGATCTCGACGGCACCGAAAACAAGAGCCGCCTGGGCGCCAACGCCATGCTGGCAGTGTCGATGGCTGTCGCCAAGGCCGCCGCCGAAGAAGCCGGCCTGCCGCTGTACCGCTACTTCGGCGGTTCGGGTGCGATGCAGATGCCGGTGCCGATGATGAACGTCATCAACGGCGGCGCGCACGCCGACAACAATCTGGACATCCAGGAATTCATGATCATCCCGGTCGGCGCGCCTTCGTTCAAGGAAGCGATCCGCTACGGCGCCGAGGTCTTCCACACCCTAAAGAAGATCCTGCACTCGAAGGGCCTGAATACCGCCGTCGGCGACGAAGGCGGCTTCGCCCCATCGGTCGCGAACCATGAAGAAGCCATCAAGCTGATCATGCAGGCGATCGAGCAGGCCGGCTACGTGGCGGGCCAGGACATCGCCCTGGGCCTGGACTGCGCGGCCAGCGAATTCTACAAGGACGGCAAGTACGTCTTGGCGGGCGAAGGCGGCCTGTCGCTGTCGGCAGCCGACTTCACGAACATGCTGGCCACCTGGTGCGACAAGTACCCGATCATCTCGATCGAGGACGCGATGCACGAAGGCGACTGGGAAGGCTGGGCTACCCTGACCGCCGCGCTGGGCAAGAAGGTGCAGCTGGTGGGCGACGACCTGTTCGTCACCAACACCAAGATCCTCAAAGAGGGCATCCAGAAGGGCATCGCCAACTCGATCCTCATCAAGATCAACCAGATCGGCACCCTGACCGAGACCTTCGCCGCCATCGAGATGGCCAAGCGCGCCGGCTACACCGCCGTGATCTCGCACCGCTCGGGCGAAACCGAAGACTCGACCATCGCCGACATCGCGGTTGGCACCAACGCCCTGCAGATCAAGACCGGCTCGCTGTCGCGTTCGGACCGCATGGCCAAGTACAACCAGCTGCTGCGCATCGAGGAAGACCTGGGCGACATCGCCAGCTATCCTGGCCGCGACGCGTTCTACAACCTGAAGTAATCCATCAGGCCGGTGGACCGGCGGTGGTGGGCATAGCCACCCACCGTCGGTCCACCGGCCGTTTTCGTTTCTCTTTTTGCCATGCGCCTGATCACGATCGCCCTTGCCGTCCTGCTCGTGCTGATCCAGTACCCACTCTGGCTCGGCAAGGGAGGCTGGCTGTCCGTGGCCGACATGCAGGGCCAGGTCGAGGCCACGCGGCTCAAGACCGAGCAGCTCACCGCGAGGAACGCCAAGCTGGCCTCGGAGGTGGTTGACCTGAGGGATGGCACCGGCGCGGTCGAAGAGCGCGCGCGCTACGACCTGGGCATGATCAAGCAGGGCGAGATCTTCGTGCAGGTGCTGCGCAAGAACGAGCAGCCGGTCGAGTCGATGACCGTGCCGCCTCCGCCGCCGCCCCCGAAGGACGGCGCCAAGCCCGCGCCGACACACTAGTCAAACCTTATGAGTGAACAGAATTCCCCGATCGATCCCGCCAGCCTCGATTCGCTCGATGCGATTGCGGACTGCCTGGCCGATGCTTTCGAAGATGGCGATGGCGCCATCATTGGCGCCGCCTTGAAGGCGGTGTCGCAGGCGCCGGGGCTGGGCGCATTGGCCGCCGCGGTCGGCGTACCGCGCGAGCAGCTGGGCGCCGCCCTGGCGTCGGGCGAGTTCGACCTCGATCTCACGCTCGAGATCATGAAGGTGGTCGATTTGCATATGAGTGGTGGGCGCAGCGGCGATTGAGCCGCAGCAGTGGTGTCACCACCACCCTTGAACAACGTCTTTCCCGCGAAGGCGGGAACCTAAGTTTGCCAGCACCGAGGCTGCGCTCGACGTTGTCAATAAAGCGAAGGGCTTAGGTTCCCGCCTCCGCGGGAACGACGTGCTGACGCTGGTTCAGATCATCAGTTCTTCGAATCCGACGACGCTTCACCCTGGGTATGGCCCGCGCCTTGCTCCAGGAAGGCGCGCAGCATCCACGCATTCTTTTCATGGATTTCCATGCGGGTCGCCAGCATGCCGGCGGTCGGCTGGTCGTCGGCGGCGTCGGCGATGCGGAAGGCCGCACGGGCGGTGCGCGCCACCGCTTCCTGGCCTGCGACCAGCTGGCGGATCATCTCTTGCGCGCCCGGCACGTTCGCTTCTTCCTTGATGGTCGACAGCTCGGCGTAGCGCTGGTAGGTGCCCGGTGCGAAATGGCCCAGGGCGCGGATGCGCTCGGCGATATCGTCCAGTGCGTTCCACAGCTCGGTGTACTGCTCCTGGAACATCACGTGCAGGGTCTGGAACATCGGGCCGGTCACGTTCCAGTGGAAGTTGTGGGTCTTCAGGTACAGCATATAGCTGTCAGCCAGGACGCCCGACAGCGAGTCGACGATTTTTGCGCGGTCTTCGGTGCTGATGCCAATATCGATATTCATGTGCTTCCTCCGTATGTCAGTAATGGGTACGTGGTGCTGATGTCTGAAAATGCAACAGTGTCATAACAGCATGAGCTTACCATTTCGGGCAAAAACGCGATGGACGCCATCTGTGGCCGCATCTGTGTTCTATCTAACGGCAGACCTGTCGATTCCTCCCTACTATCGGTAACTTATCAACTGTGGCTTTCGATAGCAATCATACGGGAGGATGGTATGCCCCTTCATGCTGCCGTTCGCGCGGGAGACCTTCCCACCGCGAACGCACTGCTCCGCACCGGCGCTGACCCGGATCGCCGTGACCCCGAGGGCTTCACGCCCCTGATGATCGCGGCCGGCCTGGGGCAGTCGTACATGGTGTCGATGCTGCTCGCCGCCGGCGCCGACGTGCTGGCGCTCGATCCCCGCATGGGGGCGAGTGCGCTCCACAAGGCGGCGCAGTCCGGCAATGCCGACGTCATCGGCTTCCTGCTCGACCATGGCGCCTTCATCGACCAGCAGTCGCCCGTGCTCGGCAATACGGCGTTGATGGACGCGGTGCTCCACAAGCATCCCGGCGCCGTGGCGCGGCTGCTGGAGCGCGGCGCCAGGCCGAACATCCGCAACCACTGGGCGCAGACGGCGCTCGACATCGCACGCGGCGATGGCCTTGACGCCATCGCGCGCCTGATCGAGGCCAGGATCGACGCCGACGCCGGGCGCGTCGCCGCGCTGACCCTCGTCGCGGCGGTCAAGGCCGGCGACCGGGCCGAGGTCGAGCGGCTGATCGCCGCCGGCGCGAATCTCGACGAACAGGTGCCGATGGTCGGCAGCCTCGATGACAACTACACGCCGCTGGGCATCGCCGCGCGCGAGGGACATCTCGACATCGCGCACCTGCTGCTGGAGGCCGGCGCCGATCCGACCCGCATGATCGGCCTGATGGGCGGCACCGCCCTGCACGACGCCACCTATTTCGGCCACGCCGACATCGTCCGCCTGCTGGCCGAGCCGCGGCGTGGCGCCCGGCCCTTGCCCGAGCTGAATGCGCAGGGGCCCTACAACGGCCTGTGCGCGCTCCACGACGCGGTGTGGCAACAGCAGGTCGATGCGGTACGGGCCTTGTGCGAAGCGGGCTCCCGTCACGATCTGAGGGGGCATACAGGCCTGACGCCGCGCGAGCTGGCGCTGCACTACGGTGACGACGCTATCGCCGACCTGCTGGCCGAGAGAGAGCGCAAGCGTGCACAAAGCCCAACCGACGATCAACGAGGAGACCAGCCGTGAGCAACGCCATTCGACCGCATCCCTTCGCCATTCCCGAGGCCGACCTCGATGACTTGCGCCAGCGCCTGGCGCGCACGCGCTGGCCAGACAAGGAAACCGTCGACGACTGGAGCCAGGGCGTACCGCTGGCCAGGCTGCGGGCACTGGCCGACTACTGGCGCGACCGGCACGACTGGCGCGCGACCGAGACGCGGCTGAACGCGCTCGAGCCGTCGTCGACGACTATCGACGGCCTCGATATCCACTTCCTCCACATCCGCTCGCCGGAACCCGATGCGCTGCCGCTGGTGATCACGCACGGATGGTCGGGATCGGTGGTGGAGAACGTGAGGGCCGCCAGGATGCTGGCCGATCCGCGGGCGCATGGGCATGACCCGGCTGACGCCTTCCACGTCGTCCTGCCGTCGATGCCGGGCTTCGGCCTGACGGGCAAGCCGCGCGAACCCGGCTGGACGCCGGAACGCATTGCGCACGCCTGGGTCGAGTTGATGCGCCGCCTCGGCTACGAGCAGTTCGTGGCCCAGGGCGGCGACTGGGGATATTCGATCACGAATGAACTGGGCGGCATCGGGCTACCGGCGGTCAAGGCCGTGCACTTCAATATGCTGCCGGTGGTCGAGGGGATGGAAGCGCGCGACGCGCAGGAAGAAGAAGGGCTACGGCGCGTGCGCGACTTCAAGGAAAACCAGTCCGGCTACCAGCTGATGCAGATCCAGACCCCGCAGACGATCGCCTATGCGCTGACCGACTCGCCGGTTGGCCAGGCGGCGTGGCTGCTCGACCTGTACTGGCGCTGGATGGACCACGACGGCGATCCGACCGACGCGGTGAGCATGGACGACATCCTCGACACCGTCGACTGGTACTGGCTGACCGGCACCGCAGGGTCGTCGGCCCGCATCTACTGGGAGAGCATGCGCACCTTCAAGGAGCGCGAGCTTGCCGTGCCGGTGGCCTTCAGCCAGTTCCCGTGCGACCTGCACATGGCTAGTCGGCGCTGGGTGCAAGAGCGTTATCCGACGCTGATGTACTACAACGAGGTAGAGAAGGGCGGCCACTATCCCGCAATGGAGCAGCCGGAAATGTTCGCCGACGAGCTGCGCAAGGGTTTTCGCAGCGTGCGTTGATGCGCTGAATGAAGCGTTCCTTTGTCAGCCTGTAAACGTCGTCCCCGCGAAGGCGGGGACCCAAGGCATTTGCGTTGCCACTTGCGTTCGAGGCAGGCAGCGTGCATGCGAGCTTGGGTCCCCGCCTGCGCGGGGAGTCGTTACTGCCAGTGGCAGTAACGACGTGCTGGCGTCAGTAGAAGAACGACGTCGATAGCTTAATGCGTACTACCGCTCGGCGGAATCAAGGTCTGCACCGGGCTGTCGCTGGCGAACAGTTGCGCGCAGTCGACCTTGTCGAAGGCGTAGTGCTTGCCGCAGAAATCGCAGTTGATGCCCAGTTCGCCCAGCTCGGCCAGCGCCGATTCGACTTCGTCCTGGCCCAGCATCTTGAGCATATTGCCGACCTTCTCGCGGTTGCAGCTGCAATGGAATTGCGGGTGCACCGGGTCGAACACGCGGATGGTCTCTTCCCAGAACAGGCGATGCAGCAGCGTCGAGATATCGGTCGACAGCAGCTCTTCGCGCTTGACGGTCTGGCCCAGCATGGCGGCGCGGTTCCAGGTTTCCAGGTCTTCGGCCTCGGAGGCCTGCTTGACCTGGTCGTCCTTGCCGCTGTGGCGCGGCAGCTTTTGCAGCAGCAGCCCGCGCGCGACCTTGTCGTCGGCCGCCAGCCACAGGCGCGTGTCCATCTGCTCCGAGCGCAGCATGTAGTTCTCGATCACGGTCGCCATGTCGTCGCCGTCGAGCGGCACCACGCCCTGGTAGGGCTGCTGGCCCGGGACCTTGTCGGCCGGGTCGAGCGTGATCACGAAACGGCCCTTGCCGTTGGCATTGAACATATCGCCCAGGGTGACGTCGTCCGCGATCTCGACGTCGGGCGCCAGTTTCGCCGTGGCGCGCATGCGCAGGTCGGCGTCGCATTCGACCACCAGCAGGCGCACCGGGCCGTCGCCGTGGATCTGCATCACGATCGAACCGTTGAACTTGAGGTTGGCCGACAGCAGGGCGCCGGCCGCCACCATCTCGCCCAGCACCGAACGCACCGCCTTCGGGTAAGCGTGACGGGCCTGGATCTCGCGCCAGGTGTCCGAAATCTCGACCAGCTCGCCGCGCACGGCCGCATTGTCGAAGATGAATTTTTGCAGGGTGTCCCTGTTGGTGGTGCCAGTATCCGTAGTCGTCATTCTTTATCCGATTTTCTTGAGCTGCGCCTTGAACAGCTGGCCGCGCGCAACATAGTTCGCGGCATTGCCTTCCAGGCGCAGCAGGTCTTCTTGTGTCAGTGTCCGCACCACCTTCGCGGGCGAACCCAGGATCAGCGAGTGATCGGGAAATTCCTTGCCTTCCGTGACCAGGGCGCCGGCGCCGACCAGGCATCCCTTGCCGATCCGCGCGCCGTTGAGCACCACGGCCTGGATCCCGATCAGCGAGCCGTCGCCCACCGTGCAGCCGTGCAGCATGGCCTGGTGGCCGATCGTCACGTTCTTGCCGATGTCGAGCGGATAGCCCGGATCGGTGTGCATCACGGTGCCTTCCTGAACATTGCTGTTCTCGCCGATCGTGATGGGCTCGTTGTCGCCGCGCAGCGTGGTGCCGAACCATACCGATGCATTCGCTGCGAGCCTGACCCTGCCCACCAGGGTGGCCGTGTCGGCGACAAACGCCGACGGATCGATCTCGGGCGCATGCTCGCCCAGCTGGTAAATAGCCATGGATGTGCTCGCGTAGGTGGAAATGGCGCTATTTTACCGCCCGACCTGTCCCGAAGTCCGGCAGATGGGGCCGCGATGCGCGAATTCAACCGCCGGCCCGTATAATCATCCGAACCACATCCGAACGACCGTACTAATTTCAGGAATAGCATGAAACCTTCCCGTTCCGAATTCCTTACCGTTCGCGGCCTGCGCATGCACGTGCGCCACTGGGGCTCGCCCGGCGCGCCCAAGCTGTTCATGCTGCACGGTTGGATGGACGTGTCGGCCTCGTTCCAGTTCATGGTCGATTGCCTGAAAGGGGACTGGCACGTGATCGCGCCCGACTGGCGCGGCTTCGGCCAGAGCGCGCGTTCGGGTGCAGACACCTACTGGTTCCCCGACTATGTAGCTGACCTCGACGTGTTGCTCGACCATTATGCCCCGGGCGAGGCGGTGAATATGCTCGGCCACAGCATGGGCGGGAATATCGCCGGCATCTACGCCGGCGTGCGGCCGCAGCGCATCGCGAAATTGATCAACCTGGAAGGCTTCGGCTTGCCGACCACGCACCCGAAACAGTACCCGGGCCGCGTGGCCAAGTGGCTCGACGAGTTGCGCGAGCCGCCCGAGATGCGCGGCTACGCCAGCCTGGACGAGGTGGCGGCACGCCTGCGCAAGACCAATCCGCGCCTGGCGCAGGACCGCGCCGCCTTCCTGGCCGCCCACTGGGCGGAACAAGACCGCGACGGCCTGTGGAAGATCCTGGGCGATCCAGCGCATAAAATGAGTTCGCCGCTGCTGTACCACGTCGACGAAATCATGGCCTGCTGGAGCGCGATCACGGCGCCGGTGCTGTGGGTCGAGGCCGAGGACACCGATATGTGGCGCTGGATGGGGGCGAAGGACCAGGCGCGTGCCGAAGTCGACCGCAGGATGGCTTACTTGCGGAATGTCACGCCGCGCATGGTGCCGCAGGCCGGCCATATGCTGCACCATGACCAGCCAGAACTGCTGGCCGCCATGGTCGAGGAATTCCTGGTTGCAGGTTGAGAACGTCCGATAAACCATCTTCACACTGATCGCCCATGAATATGCCCGGATCGGCCCATATGCGCAGGGCGCGCCGTCAGCGCCTGCTGGCGCTCCTTTTGTTGAGCGCTTCGACCGCATACGCCACGCCGCCTCCGCCACCGGAACCAAAGCAGGTGCGCGAGGCCAGCATGAAGGTGAGCGTTCACCTGCTCGAAACAAGGAATGGACGTGTCAGCAAGCGGACCAGGCTCTGCGAGGTCAGCGGGAAAGTCCCTGTCTATGCCGACGACGGCACTGCCGCTCGCGCATATGGCCGGGAGATCGCCGGTTGCCGGATGCCGTGGAAAGGCGGATATTTACCGGTGGAGGTGCGGGGAACGGTGGCTGTTGCGCGCGGCCCCGTGACCTTTGCCAGCGCATTCGTCAGTGTCGTGCCGCCAGGCGCCGCGCCACTGTGTCCCGACCTGTGCGGGCCGCAACCGCTGGCCGATTCCAGCGGAGAGGTCAGGGTGAGCGGCATACCCGCAACATTGGCGTTCGGATTGACGCCGAACCCGGGGGCCATCCTGAATGCCAAACCACCGGTCTGGCTCGAGGCCGACGTCGTGGTCACCAACTAACTGCCATTGCATCGACGGCGTGTCATCCATGGCGCCGCGGGCGCCATTGTCGTTGTATCCACACCTCATCCTTAACAGATAAATTGCCTGAGGGAAACTGCTGTGATACAGTCGCCCCCGAGCGTGCGCCAGTCCGGTCGCACCACAGACCGACAGGATTCACGATGGCTTATCGAGGCGCCAGCGCGCTCGCCGCCGGCCTGCTGCTCGCAGGCTGCGCCATGCCCTACAGCCCGGCCCCCGTGGCCACCAATTTCGCCAGCACGCAGCAGCCCAAGCTCCAGGCCGCGGCCCATTGGGGCGTGATCGCGCGCCATATGGCGACCGAGCTGGGCCCAACCCTGAAGACGGCGCCGAGCCGCTCCCTGTACGTGGATCCGCTGCAACCGTCGATCTTCAGCACGGGCGTGAAGTCGCACCTGGTCACGGCCCTGGTCAACGATGGTTTCGTGATCGTCAAGAATCCGGTGCCGGGAGCGCTCAAGATCGAGCTCGACACGCAAGTGGTCGCCTTCTCGGCCGACCGTCCGCAGTACCGCTATGCCGGGCTGCCGACGGCGCTGGCCAGCGGCGCCTGGGTCCTGACCAGCATCCAGCACAGCCCCGAGTGGCTGCTCACGGCCGGCGTCTATGGCTTCGACGCGCATCGCTGGTTCACCGCCCAGTTCGCGCCGGGCGATACGCCGAAGACCGAAATGATCGTGACCGTCTCGGTCGCCGACGAGCAGCGCTATTACGCGCGCAACACCTCGGTCTACTACACCAGCGACGAGGACCTGGCGCTGTACGACGCCGCCCTGGCCGCGCCGGTGCCGACATCGAAGACCTTCGCGGTCAAGGACCATTGAGCTGAACATGCGCACATTGAAACTATCGGCGGCCGCGCTGGGCCTGTCCTTGCTGCTGGGCGGCTGCGCGCTGGTCGAGCAACCCAACTACACGTCGGTGAGCGCGAACGATTTCGTCGCCGCCAACTACCGTGCGGCCGACGCCTTGCAGGCCCAGCTGGCTGGCAAGCTGACCGGCGACCAGCCACTGATCATGGCCACCCTCGTCAATATCGACGCCCTCGAACATAGCTCGATGCTGGGCCGCGTGGTGTCCGAGCAGATCGCCACCCGCCTGGCCCAGGGCGGCCTGCCGGTGCTGGAAATGAAGCTGCGCAACAGCGTCTACCTGAAGCGCAACCAGGGCGAGCTGATGCTCACCCGCGAGCTGGGCGAAGTGGCCGGCACGCACAACGCGCAGGCGGTGGTCGTGGGTTCGTATGCCGAGACGCGCGATACCATCTTCATCAACGTCAAGGTGATCCAGCCGACCACGAACCTGGTGCTGGCGGGGCATGACTACGTGCTGGCGAAGCAGGGGACGATCCGTTCCATGCTGGTGCCGGACTGACCAGGGCAACCTGGCGCACGATTTCCGGCAGCTGATTGCGCACCCAGCGCAGCTCGGCGTCGTCCAGCGCTTCCGGCGCCTGCGCCAGCATCGCGAGCCGGGCCATGACGTCCGGGGCGATCCCGACGTCGTCCGCCGCGTCGATCGCCAGCACGAAGCGCTGCGCCACCGGGCCGACCGGCCCGCCTTGCGCGCGGTAGCGCTGCAGCTCGCCCATCAGGTGAAGGGCGAGGGCAGGCTGGCCGGCATCAGGCGGCGTCGCCGCTGGCATTGAGTTCACGCACCAGCGTCTCCACCAGTTCCGCCGCCGGCATGGCCCGCGCGAGCGGCGCCCCTTGCCCGGCCCAGTGCGCCGCATATTCATGGTTGCCCGCCTTCGCCGCCGCCGCGTGCAACTGCTTGGCCGCGTCATAGGCCACCGGGTAGGCGGCCGGGACGCCGGACGCGCCATGGCGCACCAGGCGATTGACGATGCCGCGCGCCGGCCGTCCCGAGATCGCCGCGGTCAGGGCGGTGGTGGCTGCGCGTTCGCTTTGGAGGTTGGCGCGATAGGCGTCGTTGGCCGCCGATTCGGGCGTCAGGATGAAGGCGGTGCCGAGCTGCGCTCCCGCCGCGCCGAGGTCCAGCGCCGCCTTGATGCCGGCGCCGTCCATGATGCCGCCGGCGGCGATCACCGGCAGCCCCGTCCGTTTGACCAGCAGGCGCACCAGCACCGCCATGCTCAGCCGTTCGTCGGTCGCATCGAGGTCGAACATGCCTCGGTGGCCTCCGGCTTCGATGCCTTGCGCCACGATCGCGTCGATTCCCGCCCGTTCTATGGTCAGCGCTTCATCCAGGTTGGTGGCGGTGGCCATGGTGCGGATGCCGGCTGCGCGCAGCGCCGCCAGGCGTTCGCCCGAGGGCAGGCCGAAGTGGAAGCTGACGACTTGCGGGCGCAGGTCGAGCAGCATCCGGAACGACTCTTCGTCATCGTTGAAGCTGCGGTAGATTTCATCGAGCGAGGAGGGCGGCGCCGCGCCGGCGTCCGCGAACAGCGGCGCCAGGTGGCCCAGCCAGGCCGACTCGCGCGCGGCATCGCGCTGGGCCGGCGCGTGGCAGAACACGTTCACATTGATCGCCTTCCCCGTCAGCGCCCGCGTTTCCTCGATCGTCGCGCGCGCCTGCGCGGCCGTGCTCGCACCGATCCCCAGCGAACCCAGCGCGCCGGCATTGGATACCGCCGCCGCCAAGCGCGGCGTGCCTACGCCAGCCATCGGCGCCTGGATGATCGGATGCGCGACGGACAGCTGAGAAAAGAATGGATGGGACGGTTGCATGGCGGCTCCTTTCGTTTGACTTTTATTCTCAATTTGAGAATCAAGTGATGGTATCATTCTGTTTTGACAAAAGATATATGGAAACTGAATCTTTGCGCATTTTTTGCGCCGTGGCGGCGGAGCTGAGCATCACGCAGGCCGCGGCGCGGCTGGGGCGGGCGCCGTCGAATGTGACGACCCGCATCCAGCAACTCGAGGCGGACCTTGGCGCTGGACTATTCGTGCGGACGGCCAAGCGCATCGCGTTGTCGCCGACGGGCGAGCAGTTCCTCGTCTACGCTGAACGGCTGCTGGCGCTGGAAGACGAGGCGCGGCAAGTCGTGTCGAATGGCGCCTCGGGCGGCGTGCTGCGGATCGGCAGCATGGAGAGTACGGCGGCCAGCCGGCTGCCGGGCGTGCTGGCGGCTTTCCACGTCGACCATCCGGCCACGCGGCTGGTCTTGCGCACCGGCCCGTCGCGTCAGATCGTCGAGCAGGTGAGGACCGGTGCGCTCGACTGCGCCTTTGCCGCCTGGCCGGACGATGGTGCTGAGCTCATCGAGATGGGGCTGCAATCGATGCCGGTCTGGGTCGAAGAGCTGCTATTGCTGCTGCCGCCCGGCGAATCTGAAGTCGAGGACGCGCGGCAGGTGAGGGCGCGCTCGCTGGCCGCATTCCCGCCGGGCTGCACCTATCGCAGCCTGGCGGAAGACCGACTGGGCATCGCCGGCGACCCGGCCTGGCGGGTGCAGGAAATGAACTCCTATCACGCGATGATCGCCTGCGTGGCCGCCGGCGCCTGCTTGACGGTGTTGCCGGCCAGCGTGCTGGCGCTGGGCGGTGCGCCGGCTTCGTTGAAGACCCTGCCATTGGGCCGTCTCGATACCTGCCTGGTGTGGCGGGATGGCTTCGCGACGCCGGCATTCCGTGCGTTCGCCGAGCGGCTGGGAGTGGGGCTCGAACCGCGATAGCGGGCAGCTAAATGCGCGTACAATGTGTCGTTCCAGATACCACATTCGCCCCATGCTGAAAGTCGACCTGCACTGCCATTCCACCGTCTCCGACGGCGTACTCGCTCCTTCCGACGTGGCTGCCTACGCACGCAAGGGCGGGGTCGACGTGTGGGCGCTCACTGACCACGACGAGGTCGGCGGCATCAAGGCCGCGCGCAAGGCGGCGGGAGAACTGGGCATGCGCTTCGTGGCCGGGGTCGAGATCTCGGTCACCTGGGCCAACGAGACCGTGCACGTGGTCGGCCTGCAGGTCGACGAAGACAATCCGGCCCTGATCGCCGGCCTGGCCGCGACCCGCAACGGCCGCGAGCAGCGCGCGCGCGAAATGGCGGCCCAACTGGAGCAGGCCGGCATTCCCGGCGCCTATGAGGGCGCACTGCGCTACGTCGCCAATCCCGACCTGATGTCGCGCACCCATTTCGCGCGCTTCCTGTGCGAGATCGGCGTGTGCGACACCACCTCCGAAGTATTCCGCCGTTTCCTCACCGAAGGCCGGCCCGGCTATGTGCCGCACCGCTGGGCCACGCTGGCCGAGGCGATGGGCTGGATCCGCGGCGCGGGCGGCATCCCCGTCATTGCCCATCCGGGCCGCTACCGTTTCAGCGACACGGCGCAAGGCGTCCTGTTCGATGAGTTCCGCCAGCTGGGCGGCAAGACCATCGAGGTCGTCACCGGCAGCCATACGCCCGACCAGTACGGGATCTATGCCGAGCTGGCGCGGCGTTATGGCTTCTTGGCCTCGCGCGGCACCGATTTCCACGCGCCGGGAGAGGCGAGGGTCGAGTTCGCTGAATTGCCGCCGCTGCCGTCGAACGTGACGCCGGTGTGGCATGACTGGTTCTGATCCTGCTCCACCGTCGATAAATCCACGGGCGACCTGAGTGATGTCGAGCCAGTTACTCTTTTTGTTCAGCGTCCTTGGTGGGGTCAATGGCGTATTCCTGGCGCTGTATTTTTTTACTCGCCGCAGCAACCGCCTCACGCATGCCATGCTGGGCGCCTTGTTGATCTCGGTCGGTTTTCGCACAGTCAAATCGACGTTCTATTACTTCAATCCCGATCTCGCCATCGAGTTTCTGCAGATCGGACTGGCGGCCTGCCTGCTGATCGGGCCCTTGACCTATCTTTACGTAGATAGTCACCTGGCCGATCTGAAGGCCAGCGCCGCAAACGATCGCTGGCGCTGGCATCTCCTGTCGGCATCCTGCATCATCCTGATCGCGGTGAATTTCCCGTATTCCCAGTATCCAAACGCATGGTTTTACTATGTCTGCGGCATCCATGGGTATTGGTTTGCGTATCTGCTATTGGCGGGGAAGAAGCTGTGGCAATCGCGTGCGGTGTTGCGCGATGCGGACGGCAAGCTTATCCGCGGCAATATATTGTTGTTGAGCGTATATTCCGGTAGTTTCCTGCTGCTGGCCGCGTATGTGACTACGCCACTGACCTCGTATATTGTCGGCGCCTTGTCATTCACCTTCTCGGTACACGTCGCGATCTTGTCCTGGATCGTGCACCATGGAGCGAAGGCCGAGGTCGCCAAGAAAGAAAAATACCAGAATCGCAAATTGACTGGCCAGGATGCTGGCGAGCTGATCGAATCGCTGAACCGGGTGATGCGTGAACAGCAGCTCTACCTGAATCCCAATCTGAGCCTGGCGTTGCTGGCAAAAAAGGTCGGGAATCTGCAAACCACGGTGTCCCAGGTAATCAACGAGAATCTGGGTAAAAGTTTTAATCTGTATATCAATGAGTTCCGCATCCAGCATGCCCAGGACTTGTTGATCAGTGAATCTCGCATGAATATGGGACTCGTTGCCGAGTGCAGCGGTTTTAATTCGACCTCCACCTTCTTCGCTGCATTCAAAAAGACCACCGGACAGACGCCGGCGAGCTATCGCGCCGCCCGTGCATCTGCTTCACTTCCATCCTGTACGGATCGCACCGTGGGTACGCCGCGTCGTAGCCTTTCCGGGCCGCTGTCCGGGCCCTGGAAATACGCCACCCAGCCCAAGCTGCGGCAACCTCTCCCCCCGATCGTTTCTTGCTCCCGCCCCGGGTGAGCCGCGGCGCTGCGCGTGCCTGCGGCTGCGGAATCATGTATCCGGAGTCCGAAATCATGGTTCATGAACTCGGCGCCAGGCGGCAATCCTATATTGGCTACCGACGCCGCGTATCGCTCCCGGACAACCGATCCGGGCGGGTGCGCGGCCGGGCAACCGTATCTACCTTCGGTAACAGGTATTTCTACATTTTCAGGTGAATGTATGTGTCGACCTTTCTTCTTTCAGATATTAATGGCGCTTTATCTCCTGCTATTCCAGCCTGAGTGCGCATTCGCATCGCCGGTATCCCCGGACACTAACGCTGCGTCCGGGCAAGGGCAGAAAATCCTGATCGTCACGTCAAACCAGCATACGTATGGAAATACCAGTATCAGCGCCGCCAATCATTTCGAAGAAATTGTGATTGCCTATGATGTGTTTCGGAAGAACGGCTATGTGGTGGATGTGGTGAGTCCGGAAGGAGGGGCTATTCCACTAAATTATATTGACACGGCAAATGAAATCCAAAAAGCGCACTTGTATGACGCGCAATTCATGAGTCTTCTCAAGAATACCCGTCATCCACGGCAAGTCAGGGCCGGCGACTACAGGGCGGTCTATTACAGCGGTGGCGGATCCGCCATGTTCGGGGTGGCCGACAACAAGGACATTCAAGAAATTGCCACTGCAATCTACCGCAGTGGTGGCGTGGTGTCGGCCATCTGTCATGGCACTGCGGGCATCGTCAACTTGAAAAACATCGATGGCAGCTCGCTGCTGGCCGGCCGAAACATCACCGGCTTTCCCGATTTGTTCGAAAACACAAAGGCCGATTACTACAAGACCTTCCCATTTTCGATCGACAAGGAAGTCAGCCGGCAGGGCGGGAATTTTGAGTATTCAAAAAAATGGGCGGCGAATTTCTACATTGTCGACGGCAACATCATTACCGGACAGGACCCTTCGGCGACCGTGTCGGTCGCCCAGGAAGTGATCAAGGCAATCCAGAGGAAAACCTGAGCGGCGAATCCCCGCACATCGTTTGCAGCCAGCTGAAACAGGCTGGTCACTACAATAAACACAGGAATCGATCCATATGAAGAATCACGGTCTCATGGCAATGCGTTTTGTGCTGGCATGTCTCGCACCGCTGTCGCTGCCGGCGCATGCCAGCAACAGCATCGACGCCGCCACCATGCAGAAATTCGATGCGGTGTTCAGCGACTTCA
Source organism: Massilia arenae (assembly GCF_008014745.1). GTDB lineage: Bacteria > Pseudomonadota > Gammaproteobacteria > Burkholderiales > Burkholderiaceae_D > Telluria > Telluria arenae. The sequence goes on along the minus strand of NZ_VPFD01000031.1, from coordinate 14,082 downwards.
GTGTTCCCCGGCCGGCGCTCGCGGTGGCCATGTTCAAGAACCGGGAGCTGGTGTACCAGAAGGCCTATGGCCATGCCAATCTGGAGCACGGTATTCCGGCAACTGTCGATACCAGCTTCCAGATCGATACGCTCGCATGGGAATTCATTGCCTATTCTGCCCTGATGCTGGAAAGCCAGGGCAAGATCAAGCTGAGCGACGACATCAGAAAGTATCTGCCCGAGCTGCCCGACCTTGGCGAAAAAATCACCGTCAATCACCTGCTGAGCTCGACCGACGGGGTCGCCGGCTACAAGGTCTTGCAAGCCCTGGCAGGGTGGGAGGCGAGCGGGCCCGGGCAGAACGCAGCCGTTCTTGACCTGATCAAGAGCCAGAAGACATTGAATTTCAAACCAGGCGAAGAATTCTCGCCAGGCGGTGACAGCAGGTTCATCCTGTTGGCCAGGATCGTCGAAGTCGTTTCCGGAGAGTCCTTCGATGTCTTTAGCAAGAAGAATATCTTTACGCCCTTGGGCATGGCGAACACGCGGTTCGTGGTTGACGACGCCCAGTTCATGGCCAACAGGGCGGTTCCTTACCGGAGTGCGGGAGATGGCGTCTACAAACACGATGTGGGCGGACGCAACACCCCCGGCCTGGTCAATCTGTATTCCTCGATACGCGATCTGTCGCTCTGGCGCGCCAGCCTGGCAGCGCCCGCGCCCGGCAATCAGGCCCTGGCCGACAAGCTGAACCAGCCGATCAAGCTCGATAGCGGGGTGGTCATCCGCGATATCGCCAGGGTCTCGACCTACGGCCAGCAGCATGCGGGCCAGGAGAGAGGTATCTCGAAGAAATACCAGATCGGCGGCGTTGGCGGCTACGCGAGTTCGGTGTTCAGCTTTCCCGATCACGATGTTTCGGTCGTCGTACTGAGCTCGGGGCTGGACTACAGCGGAAGTTATGGCATGCGGCTGGCGTCCGTCCTGCTCGAAAAACAGTTTCTCGAGCCTCTGACGATCGACTATTCGCGCATCGGGCGCGTGAAGGTCGCGCCGGCCCAGCTCGCGCAATACGCGGGCAATTACTGGACCGCAGTCCGGGCGGTTCCTGCTGTTATCTACGTCAAGGACGACGTCCTGTATTACGGCCGGGCAGGCGGAGCGCCGGGGCGTGAACTGATTCCCCTGGGCGGCGCGAGATTCCAGCTGAAGATCGAGGGCGACGACCATTATTTCGTCGAGTTCGTCGATGGCAAGCAGGGACCGGAAATGCACTACAGCATGGGGGCGAGCGACCCGGTGGTGTTCGAATCCTACAAGCCCGTGTCGTACACCGATCGGGAACTGGAGCAGTTCGCAGGCACCTTCCATAACGAAGAGCTCAATGCTTCCTATGTTTTCACGGTCAGCAAAGGGGGGCTCAGCGCACGCAATCTGCGCGTCGGCCAGGTCGACTTCAAGCCGCTCGACGCCAACAGGTTTTCGGGCAACAAGCCGTTCATGGGCGGGCTCAGGTTCGAGCGCGGCAGTAATCAAGAGGTGACCGGCTTCCAGATCATTGGCGACGAAGCCCGGGGGCTGCAGTTCAAGAAGATCCACACCCCGGCATCCTCGCGCATCGTCAGGAACTGAGGTGGGCGCCTTCGCCTGCTGCGACGGCGCGGGCGCGGGCATGCATCGGTAGCGACGGCTAGCAGTAGTTCGCGGTCCAGCTCTTTGGCCAGTTGCTCGCCTGATGGCGCTGCCAGACTTCCTGGGGCAGCGCCAGGGATAGATAGTGTTCGCCTTCGCGCCAAAGCAGGCGATACTCGTCTGCCAGCAGCTGGGCGGCAGGCGCGATGGCGTTCCGGTGAAATTCCGGCAATGCCAGCGCGATGGCCTCCAGCGTCTGGGTCGCGTCATCGCAGGCGAGCAGCAGGCGCCGCTCGAGACCGTCGAAGCGCCTGATGCATTCGGCGCCGAAGCGGCTGTCGTGCACGGTCAGCGCTTCTCCGTCATCGACGTAATAGAGATAGACATCCCGTTCCCGATGCTGCTCCTTCCAGTGGTCGACCTGCTCCACCAGCATCCGATAGAGAATCCCGAGGTCTTGCGGGTAGTCGAAGCCGCGCGCGAAATAGTAGGCATAGTCGTCCAGCCGAAAATCGTGTTCATCCTGGAAGGCTTGGGAAAACATGACGTCGTAGCAGCGATGATGGCGCGGCTTGCTCGACAGGCCGAAGCGCGTCGGGTCAGCTTGCAAGGGGGCAAAGCGGGTGACGATGGTTTCGGTGCGGCTGACTGGCGGCGTCAGGTGATATAGCTTGGGCAGTTGACGCAACATGGCGCGATACCAGGTCGCCTGCTCGCCGGGTAGACCATACAGGATGTTGTAATTGATCTGGATGCCGTGCCGGTAGCCGGATTTGAGGGTCAGCACGTTATGAATGCCGCGCACCCCCTTGTCCATCAGCTTGAGCACGTCGGACGAGAACGATTCGATGCCAGGCTGGAGTTCGACGAAGCCCGCTGCCGCGAAACGGCCCAGGCGCTCGTCGCTCTGGTTGGCCTTGATTTCGCCCATCAGGCGCAGCCGCGGGCAAGTCTGCGCCAGCTGGTCGAGCATGTCGTGGTAGTACTGGCGCGGAAGGATATAGTCCGAGAAGCGATAGATGCGATCGCCATGGCGTTGGCGCATGGCGTCCAGCATGGCCAGCACCTGCCCCGGCGATTTGGCGCGATAACGCAGGGTGTCTTCGTCGATGCCGCAGAAAACGCAGTGCTTGTGCTGGCCCCACCAGCAACCGCGTGACGCCTCCACCGGCAGCACCTTGCTGTGGACGGTGATGCTTTCGTCGGACTGAAGGGCGTCGAGGTCGGCGAACCAGTCGGTGTAGTCGGGTGGCGGGTTGCGGTCAAGCTCAGCCGCCAGCCCCTTGGGGGCAGGCGTTTGCATGGCTCCCGGCCCCGGGCGAAGCTGGATGCCGGGAATCCGGGCAAAGTCGTCCTTTCCCACCGATGCCCAGGCCAGGCGGGCGATTTGCGGTTCGCCGTCCCCGCGCGCCACGGCATCGATCCATGGGAAGCTGCGCAGTACGTTATCGCCAGGTATTCCTTCGAGCGCATAGCCACCGAGGACCACGGGCAGGCCGGGGCGCCGGGTCTTGAGCAGGCGTGCCAGGGCAACGGACGCGAGGGTCTGGTCGAACATGCAAGTGAATCCCACCAGCGTGGGGTGCAAGGCCAGGATGTCGTCGGCGCACTCGGCCAGGTAGCGCGGCATGACGTCGTCGCGCAGGTGGAGGCAAAGATGCAGCAGCGCTTCGGTCGAGCGGTAGCGGTCTTGCTGGACCGTCGCCGCATGCACGGCGCAGCGCTCGGCAAGACATGCGGCTTGCTCGTCGTCCAGTTCGCCGTCGAGTAGTCCCGTAAACAGGAATTCATTGATGCCCCAGAACGTGGCCAGCATCGAACACGATTGCGCACTGACATAGCGCAGCAATCGCAGGTTCAAGTGGCGCACCCGGCAAGCGATACCCGCTCGGTCCAGTTCCGCCTTCAATGTCGCCAGACCCAGCGAGGGCTCGGCGTAGGTTGCCCACGGCAGGCTGGCCAGCACGACGTTCGGCGCCGATGTCTCCATGCGCTACAGTCTCACGAAGCCGCGCTGGTCAATGACGAGTTCTTCCAGCGGATCGATGCCCTTGACGATCACGACGGTCACGGCCACTGCGATGGCCACCACGGCGATATTCATTACCGTGCCTCCAGGGGGAAGTAATTCGTTGACCGTGACAAGCCGCTTGATGGCGTCCTCGGAAAGCGGCAATTTCAGTTTCTCCGCCACTTCTTGTGGCGCTTCCAGCAGGCGATCGATGTAGCGGCCGTCCTGCACCACCTTGTTGTAGAAGTCGAGCGCCTCCTGGGCCGTGCCACGCGAGATCTCGAGGCGGTTGCCAATCAGCTGTTCCGTATTGATATAGGCCGCTTCGAGCGTGGTCGTGGAACTGATGTATTTGTTCAGTGCCGGCCAGCGCCGGGAGAGTTCTTCACGGGCAAAAAGCTGCTGTTTGAAGGCAATGCGATCAGTCGACTTGCAGTCCATGATGAGCCCCCGGAATGACGTGGTAAGGAGAGCCTAATGGAGCGTTCAAGGCACTTCAATACACGCGTGCGCGCAGACGGTGCGAGCTTGATACCTCTCACTGCGCCAGCCGGCTCCGGGAACTTTTGCTAAATGGACCATAGGTTCCAATCCCGCTGGAAAAGCTTGTGCGTTACCACTTATCGGCATAATATACTCCAATTGGAGTATTATAGGAGTATGAGTAGATGGTAAAGCGAGCATTGTCCCAAGCAAGGCTGCCTGATAGCGACAAGGTCACCGTCAATGTCGGCCTGGTCGACCTGGCCCAGGTCGATCTTCTGGTCGACGAAGGCTTTTATTCCAATCGCACCGACCTCGTCCGTGCGGCGATTCGCAATCTGTTGCAGCAGCATGCCGACGTGATCCGCCAGGCCGTCGTGCGCAAGCGCTACGTCATGGGCCTGCACCGTTATTCGCTGCGCGAACTCGAGCAGGTAGTGGCTCAGGGGGAACAGCTTGAAATTAATGTGCTCGGTCTGGCCGTGATCGAAGACGACGTGCCGGTAGAGCTTGCCGTGCAGGCGATCGCCTCGATCCATGTGCTTGGCGCCTTCGTTGCCGCCCCGGCGGTCCGGCAGGCGCTGGCAGACCGCATTTACACCCGTTATGGGAATTGATATGAAAAACCTCGATCGTTTTATCGGCCAGATGCTGGAATCGGCGCGCATGGTGCGCGGCAAGGACATGTCTGGCGCGACCGCCGTGATCCAGCAGGCACTGGCGCAGGCCGGCCTGGCCACTCCCCAGGCGCATCCCGCAGCCAGCGCGTTTGCGCGCCAGCCGGAATTCGTCGACCTGAACCCGGCGCCCGACTGGAGCCGGAGTGCGGGAAAGCGCTTCGTCCCGCCCCGGCCTGCGGCGCGCCCATCGGCGTCCGCGAAGGCAGCGCCCGGCCGCTTCATCGCCGGTAGCCACGCGGGCGAAGCGGGCAGCCGCCGCTACAAGCTGTACATTCCCGCAAAACCGGCCGAGGGCCGCCGTCCGCTGGTCGTGATGCTGCACGGCTGCACCCAGAACCCGGACGATTTCGCGGTCGGCACCGGCATGAACGCGCTGGCCGAAGAATTCGGCTTCCTGGTGCTGTACCCCGAGCAGGACGGCCGCGCCAACCATTCACATTGCTGGAACTGGTTCGAGCCGGGCCACCAGGCGCGCGATGCGGGCGAACCCGGAATCCTGGCGGGCATGACACGCGAGGTGATGCGGGAATACGATGCCGAGCCGTCGCAGGTGTTCGTGGCCGGCATGTCGGCCGGCGGCGCGATGGCGGCGGTGCTCGGCGCCGAGTATCCGGAACTGTTCGCCGCGATCGGCGTCCATTCCGGCTTGCCGGCGGGCAGCGCGCGCGACATGATCACGGGCCTGCAAGCCATGAAAAAGCCCGGCCGCGGGCGCAGCCTGCGCGAGGCGGTGCCGGTGATCGTCTTCCATGGCGATGCCGACCACGTGGTCAATCAGGGCAATGGCGAGGCAGTGCTGAAGCAATTTGTCGGCGCCCACGCCGGCTTGCGCGCCACGCCGCTGCATGCGAGCGAGACCGAATCCACCCAGGGCGGGCGCCGCGCTACTCACCGCACCTGGCGCGACGAAGAAGGGCGGGCGATGGCGGAGCACTGGATCGTGCACGGCGCGGGCCACACCTGGGCGGGCGGTGATGCGGCCGGTTCGCATACCGATGCGCTCGGCCCCAACGCCTCGCGCGAGATGCTGCGCTTTTTCCTGCAGAGGTAAGGCGTCAAGGCCCGGTTCGATAATGGCTGGGCCTTGAATTTCGCGCGGTCCAGCCCAATCTTGGCATCTTGCCATCAACTTAGCGGAGATGTCTGCCATGAAGCGTGTCGTTCTGTTCCTTGCCACCAACCTTGCCGTCGTGCTGGTACTGACGCTGGTGATGAATCTGTTCGGCCTGGGCCGGGGTGTCTCGGCACAGGGCATCAATGTCGGCGAACTGGCCGTGTTGTCAGTGGTGATCGGTTTCACCGGCGCCATCATCTCGCTCCTGATGAGTAAACCGATGGCCAAGTGGTCGACCGGTGCGCGCGTCATCGAGCAGCCGGCCAACTCTACCGAGCAATGGCTGGTGCAGACCGTGCGCCGCCTGTCCGAGCGCGCCGGCATCGGCATGCCCGAAGTCGCCGTGTATGAGGGCGAGCCGAACGCGTTCGCTACGGGCGCGTTCAAGAACTCGGCGCTGGTCGCCGTCTCGACTGGCCTGCTGCAGAGCATGAACCAGGACGAGGTCGAAGCCGTCCTCGGCCATGAGGTGGCGCACATCGCCAATGGCGACATGGTCACCCTGACCCTGATCCAGGGCGTGGTGAATACCTTCGTCGTGTTCCTGGCGCGTGTGGTCGGTTTCTTCGTCGACAAGGTATTGTTCCGTAAGGAGGGCGAGGGCCCCGGCATCGGCTACTTTGCCAGCGTGATTGTGCTCGAAATTTTGTTCGGCCTGCTGGCCTCGATCATCGTTGCCTGGTTCTCGCGCCAGCGCGAATTCCGCGCCGACGCCGGCGCCGCGAAACTGATGGGCAGTCCGGTACCGATGCAGCATGCGCTGGCCCGCCTGGGCGGTTTGGCGCCGGGCGCGCTGCCCAAGACGATGTCGGCGTCGGGCATTTCCGGTAGCGGCGGCGGCTGGGGCGCGCTGTTCTCGACCCACCCGCCGATGGAACAGCGCATCGCCGCGCTCCAGCAACTGCGTTAATCAATCAAGGACGTTTAGATGGGCCAATATTTCCAGATCCACCCCGAGAATCCCCAGGCCCGCCTGATCAAGCAGGCGGCGCAGATCGTCAGCAGCGGCGGCATCGTCGCCTTGCCGACCGATTCCGCGTATGCGCTGGTATGCCGCCTGGACGACAAGGCGGCGGTCGACAAGCTGCGCCGGATCCGCGGCATCGACGACAAGCACCACCTGACGCTGCTCGTGCGCGACCTGTCCGAGGTCGCGCAATACGCGCGCGTCGATAACACGCAGTATCGCCTGCTCAAGGCCACGATGCCGGGCCCGTACACGGTGATCCTGGAGGCGACGCGCGAACTGCCGCGCCGCCTGTCGCACCCGTCGCGCAAGACGATCGGCCTGCGCGTGCCCGAGAACCGCATCACGCTGGCGCTGCTCGAAGAACTGGGCGAGCCGCTGATCGGCACCACCCTGCAACTGCCGGGGGATGACCACATGCTGTCCGACCCGGAAGAAGTGCGCGAGCGCCTGGAAAAACAGATCGAGCTGATCATCGACGGCGGCGCCGGCTTGCTGGAGGCGACCACCATCATCGACCTCACCGGCCCCGAACCGGAACTGGTGCGCGAGGGCAGGGGCGATCCGGCAGCCTTCGGCCTCTGATGCCGCCTTAAGAATTCCACAGGACAAGTGCGTACCGGCCTCTGATAGAATCCCTCTTATGGATGAAACGATACGCAACATCGCCGTCTACGCGCTGCCCGTCCTTTTTGCGATTACCCTGCACGAAGCCGCCCACGCCCACGCCGCCAAATTTTTCGGTGACAACACCGCTTATTCCCAGGGCCGCATGAGCCTGAACCCGCTGGTGCACGTCGACATCTGGGGCACCATCGTGATTCCGATCATGATGTATCTGTTCACGCCCTTCGTGTTCGGCTACGCCAAGCCGGTGCCGGTCGACTTCGGCCGCCTGCGCAATCCGAAACGCGACATGGCCTGGGTCGCGCTGGCCGGTCCCATCGCCAACCTGATCATGGCTGCGTTTTGGCTGCTGTTCGCGGCGCTGCTGGTGTTCTTCGGCGTCAACGAGGCCTTCCCACGCCGCATGGCCGAGGCCGGCATCCTGACGAACCTGTTGATCATGGCCTTCAACCTGCTGCCGATCCCGCCGCTGGACGGTGGCCGGGTCTTGACCAGCATGCTGCCCAACAGCCTGGCCTGGAAATTCGCCCGCATCGAGCCCTACGGCTTCTTCGTCGTGCTGGGCCTGGTGTTCCTGCAACTGGTGGGCTACTGGGTGGTGCCGGTAATGCAGCTGGGCCGCTGGATCGTGGACCTGATGGTCCTGCCGTTCACCTCCGTGCTGTTCTGACGCCATGCCAGACGCGCCGCGTGTGAATATGCAGACTCTGCCGCCGTCGCCATGGGTGGAACGCTTCGTTTCCCTGGCGCCGCCGGGCGAGGCGCTCGACTTGGCTTGCGGCAACGGCCGCCACACGCGCCTGCTGGCGGCGCGCGGCCTGCAGGTGCTGGCGCTGGACCTTAAACCCGAGGCGCTGGCCGCCAGCGCGGGCGAGAACGTCACGACGATGGCTTACGACCTCGAGGCCGACGGTTCGCCCTGGCCCTTCGAGGCGGGGCGTTTTTCGGCGATCGTGGTCACCAATTACCTGCACCGGCCCCTGTTCGCCTTTCTTGCGGCCAGCCTGCGGCCGGACGGCATCCTGATCTACGAAACTTTCGCGCAGGGGAACCAGATCTACGGCAAACCATCCAATCCTGCCTTCCTGCTGGCGCCTGGCGAACTGCTGGGGCTGGCGCAAGACGGTGGCTTGCAGGTGCTGGCCTACGAGGACGGCCATGTGGAACGTCCGCATCCGGCCCAGGTGCAGCGCCTGTGCGCGGCCGGTCCGGCATTTGCCAAAACCGAGGCCCGGCTCGACCATATTGTGGTCAGGAATGAACCATAGCGGCGGGCTATCCGCTACAATCAGATTTTTTAATGAATGGCACGGCCAAGATTATGATTAAGGGCAGTATCGTAGCACTCGTCACTCCGATGTTCGAAGACGGCAGCCTTGACCGCGATTCCTTGCGCAAGCTGATCGACTGGCACGTCGCGGAAGGCACCGACGCGATCGTCATCGTGGGCACGACGGGCGAATCCGCCACCGTGTCGCCGGAAGAGCATTGCGAACTCGTCAAGCTGGCCGTCGATCACGTCGCCGGCCGCATCCCGGTCATCGCCGGCACCGGCGGCAACTCGACCGCGGAAGCGATCGCGCTGACCCGCCACGCGAAGGAATGCGGCGCCGACGCCTCGCTGCAGGTTGTTCCTTATTACAACCGTCCGACGCAAGAGGGCATGTACCGCCATTTCCGCACCATCGCGGAAAGCGTGGACCTGCCGATCATCCTGTATAACGTGCCGGGCCGTACCGTGGCCGACATGGCCAACGAGACCGTCGCGCGCCTGGCGCCGATCGAGAATATCGTGGGCATCAAGGACGCCACCGGCAATATCGGCCGCGGCATCGAACTGCTCAAGATGGTCGATAAATCGTTCGCCGTCTATTCGGGCGACGATCCGAGCGCGATGACCCTGATGTTCTGCGGCGGCGCCGGCAATATCTCGGTGACGGCCAACGTCGCCCCGCGCGCGATGCACGAACTGTGCGTGGCCGCGATGGCAGGCGACGTCGCCCGTGCGGTCGAGATCAACAACCGCGTGCTCGGCCTGCATGGCAAGCTGTTCGTCGAACCGAACCCGGTGCCGGTGAAGTGGGCGCTGGCCGAAATGGGCAAGATGCCCGCCGGCCTGCGCCTTCCGCTCGCGCCGCTGTCCGCCCAGTACCACGAGACCGTGCGCGCCGCCCTGGTGGAAGCCGGCGTTCATTCCTAATCCCGGACCCGCAAGGGTTCGGGTTCCTGACCTGATATCGAACGACATGACTAAAAGCAAGTACTCGGCATTCAACTCCGCGCGTTCCAATTTCTCGCCACTGGCTTCTGCTCCTGCTGCCGCACGCGTGCTGACGCTGACCGCGCTCGCTTTCAGCCTGGCGGCCTGCACCACCATCTTTGAAGGCGACAAGGTCGATTACAAGGGCGCCAAGAAAGCCGCGCCGCTGGACGTGCCGCCCGATCTGACCAAGCTGCAGCGCGACAATCGCTACGCCATCCCTGACGGCCGTGGCGTCGCCACCGCGTCGGGCCAGGCGGCGGCCGCTGCCGCCGGCACGGGCGGCGGCTTCGTCCCGGGCGTCGCGGCGAGCAACCAGCAGATCGGACCGATCTCGAGCGACGCGATCAGCGTGCAGCGCAACGGCGACCAGCGCTGGCTGGTGGTCAAGCAGACCCCGGAACAACTGTGGCCGCAGCTGCGCCAGTTCTGGGAAGAGCAGGGCTTCGCCGTCGAGACCGAGTCGGCCACGACCGGCACCATGGAAACCGCCTGGGTCGAGAACCGTTCGAAGATCCCGCAAGACTTCATCCGCAACGCGATTGGCCGCGTGTTCGACCGCGCCTACTCGACCGGCGAGCGCGACAAGTTCCGCACCCGCCTCGAGCGCCTGCCGGACGGCTCGACCGAGATCTGGGTCAGCCACCGCGGCGCCGAGGAAGTCCTGACCGGCCCGCAGAGCGAAACCACCACCTGGACCTCGCGTCCCAACGATCCTGGCCTGGAATCGCAATTCCTGGGCCGCATGGTCGCGATGCTGACCGGCACCAAGGAAGTGGCGACGGCCGAAGCGACGGTCGCCAATGCACCGGTGGCGCCGCAGCACGCCAAGCTGGTGGGCGACACGGTCGAGGTCGACGAAGGCTTCGACCGCGCCTGGCGCCGTGTCGGCCTGGCGCTGGACCGCGTCGGCTTCACCGTCGAGGACCGCGACCGCGTGCAGGGCGTCTACTTCGTGCGCTACGTCGATCCGGACGCGGCCGACCAGAAGGAAGGCTTCTTCAAGCGCCTGTTCTCGTGGGGCGGCAAGTCGGAAGACGAGCTCAAGGAAGCCCAGCGCTACCGCGTGCTGGTCAAGACCGAGCAGGGAGCCAACGTCAGCAAGGTCACGGTGCAGAACAACGAAGGCCAGGCGGACACCTCGCCGACCGCGGGCAAGATCCTGAGCCTGCTGCATACCGAGCTGAAGTAATCCTGGAGCCGGCCACCGGCTTCAACACGTCGTCCCCGCGCAGGCGGGGACCTAAGTTTGCCAGCGTTTCGATAGCGCCGGTAGTACTTGGGTCCCCGCCTGCGCGGGGACGACTTTTTTTGGGCTAGCGGTAGCGCATTAGCTAGCTGTTTGCGCGCGCCATAAAAGGTACAGACGTAAAAAAACCGGCCCGCAGGCCGGTCTTTCTTACCGAAGTAAGGAATTACTTGGTGGTAGCAGCAGCGTCAGCAGCTTGCTCAGCCGAACCTTGAGCAGCAGCAGCTGCGTCGGTTGCGGTGGTAGCAGCAGCAGCAGCGTCAGCGGCAGCAGCGTCAGCAGCAGCTGGTGCGGTTGCGTCAGCAGCTGGGGTAGCGGTTGCGTCAGCTGGTGCGACAGCTGCTGGGGTTTCGGTAGCAGCTGGTGCGACTGGAGCTTCTTCTTTCTTAGCGCAAGCAGCCAGGGTAACAGCGAACAGGGAGGCGATCAGCAGGGTTTTTTTCATGATTTTTCCTTAGTATTTACAAGAGTCGAACACTTGTTGCGATTAATAATTACCGGTAATTATTTCTCTGTGGAATTCTCGTGCTTTCACAAATAGCGTTAACGCCATAGACGCAACGGAACCTTCCTGATTGATATTATAGACAATTTTACAGTTTCGCAATAGCGAACACATGCCGTAACGAAAGAAATTTGCGGATGAATAAGCTTCATATTGTTACAAGATGCAACGTGGCTAAGAAACATCACGCTATGTAACTATCTGGCGTTTTTCAGGCAATTATTGCGCCCGCTCATAAACCCGTCCTGGACATTTGCAATGCGAGATGTGACTCTTGCCAAACTGCATCGAAACGGTGCTGCGACAGTTCGCAGGCGGCTGGATTGTCGAAGCTCGCCTCACCGCGCATGTGGTCGCTGTGGAAGCGGCGCACGATGTGCCGGTCGTCGCCGATACAGAAGGAATCGGTAAGCTGGCGCAGGCTGCGTGGGGTTTGCCGGCATTCGCACAGGTGGCCGTAGTCGCGCAGCAGGCGCAGGAAGCGCGGATAGTGGCGCTCGACGTGGGACGGATCGTGCAGCGCCAGGCGCAGCCGGCCGTCACGGGCAAGAAATGCCCGCAGCGCGGTGTCGATGCTGGTGCTGCCGAGTGGAAAGACCGCGACATCCGGATCGAAGACGGCCAGGGTGCTTTGCGCCGCTTCGATGCACGCGTGAAAGTGCGCCTCGCAGTCGAGGCGGGTGTCGAAGGCAATCGTGCGTGGTTCGCTCATCGACACCCCGTCCCTCAGCCCAGCTCGACCCAGCCGTCCTGGTACCAGGTGTACAGGGCTTCGAGCACGTCGTCGGTGGCTTTGTCGAGCACGGCGCCAGCGATGCGGCGCTCGTTGGCCAGCACGTCCAGCACCGCCTTGTCGGCGCGGCCGACGGCGAACGATTCGCCGTTGATGAAGACGTGCTTGCCGCGGTACAGCATCAGGGTCTTGCTCGACAGCTTGATGCCGCGCTTGGCCGCGGTCTCCATGAAGCGGCCCACGGTCAATGGTTTCGCCGGACCGGTGAAGAACACATTGTGCTTCGGCTCGGACATATGCTCGCCCAGAAACACGGTCACGTCTTCCTCGTCCCAACGCACCTTGTTCAATTCTTCGGTGACGGTGTCGAGCATATCGCGTGGAATCTCGGCCGGGTTCTTGGCCGGCTTCAGTTCCGGATCGCCATAACGGCCAGGCAAATCGATGGAGTCGGCCATGAATTGCAGGAAGGCTTCTCCTAATTCCTGGAACGAAGGGGAGCGGAAGCCGATCGAATAGGTCATGCATTCGCCTTCGGCAATGCCGTCGTGGGCATAATGCGGCGGCAGGTACAGCATATCGCCCGGTTCGAGCACGAATTCTTCTTCGGGCTTGAAATTGGCCAGGATTTTGAGCGGCAAGCCTTCGACCAGGGTCAGGTCTTGCTGCGAACCGATCTTCCAGCGGCGCTTGCCGTGGGCCTGCAACAGGAACACGTCATAGGAATCGTAGTGGGGACCGACGCCGGCGCCATCGGTGGCGAAGCTGATCATCAAGTCGTCCAGGCGGGCATCGGGCACGAAGCGGAACTGGCGCAGCAGCTCGTCGGCGCGCTCGTCGTACAGGTTCACGCCCTGCACCAGCATCGTCCAGTTAGGTTCGGTGCGGGCCGGGAGTTCGGCCAGGGGGCCGTGCTGCATGTCCCAGTTGCCGTCCTTCTGGGTGACCAGGCGCGCTTCGACGTGATTCTGGCGCGCCATCTCGGCCAGTTTCTCGAATTTGAGCAGGGGTTTGAAGCCGGGGATCGCGCCACGGATCAGGAGCGGTTTCTTGTGCCAATAATCGCGCAGAAACTCGGCGGGAGTGATATTCCCGAGAAGCGGTAATTTTTTCATGCGTCATTATAACCAGCCGGACAAGTGACGGAACCCATCGGGGGTATAATCCGAGCCTTACTACGAAAGGATGTGCGATGAAGATTGCCAAAGACACAGTCGTGACGGTTAACTACAAGCTGTCGGATGCCCAGAACAACCTCATCGAAGAAGGCGTGCAGCCAATGGTTTACCTGCACGGCGGCTACGAAAATACCCTGCCGAAGATCGAAGAAGAGCTCGACGGCAAGGAAGTCGGCTATTCGTCAACGATCCAGGTAGAACCGGACGACGCGTTTGGCGACTACGAGCCAGAGCTGGTCAAGGTCGAAGAGCGCGCCCGCCTGCCTGAGCCGATCGAAGTCGGCATGCAGTTCGAAGGCGTGGCTGAAGGCGGCGACGACGAGCCAGTGATCTTCACCGTGACCGAGATCGCCGAAGACAAGGTGGTCCTGGACGGCAACCACCCGCTGGCCGGCATGGCGCTGCGCTTCGATCTGTCGGTGATCGACGTGCGCGCGGCCACCGCCGAGGAAATCCAGCACGGCCACGTGCATGGCGCTGGCGGTCATCATCATGAGATGGACGACAGCGACGAAGGCGACCACTTCCGTAGCCAGCCGCTGCAGTAATTGGGTTGGTGGTGGGCTGAGTGACTTGGGTTCCCGCCTTCGCGCTAGGCTAAGCCCACATCTGTGCAAGCTTCCAGCCTTGCGTTATGCTTCCGAAGCGTTCGAGTCCGTGCC
>NZ_VPFD01000030.1 GCF_008014745.1 Massilia arenae | reverse complement strand
AACGCCCGTCCTCGCGCTCAAGGAATGGCAACAGAAGCGACCTGAGTTATTCGTTAAACGCGTTTATGATCAAACGGGACTCGACAGCTATCGTTCCCTAGTTAACGAAGGCGCTTCGCTGTATCAAGTACAGTTGCTTTTAGGACATGCTTCAAGCGTGACGACGCAGCGCTATGCTCATCTCGCGTCCAGCACGCTGCGCAATACTTCGCAATTGGTATCGAACCTCGTCAATCAATCTTGATCTGCATGGCGATCTCAATACGCTGCGATCAGAAAGATCGCAGCGCCATTTTTTTTCTTGCCGTGGCAATCTGCGTGCAGCGATAACCCGGAATAAAGTATAGTTGGCCATTTAATTTCTCATTAGTACGGGCTACGCTGACTAAGTCTTCACAGATGTATCTCGAAGAATTTAATTTTCGGCAACCTGATCAATCACTCCGTCCGAGTAATTCAACCTCTTCATCTGCCAAGCTAAGAACGAAGCCATTAATGTCTGATCAAAATAACTACTTGTCGAATTTCCCGTTAAGCGTTCGCTCAACCTGCGTACACGAGGACCCGATGACCCGAATCGAAGTCTGGAATCAAGCAAGACACTCTGCCCTCTCGCTATCAGGCGCGCCTCTGCCCCGGTCAGAAGCATGTAATAGAAACTTCTTCCATCATCTATCGTGGAGGTAACGTTGCCTGGGGCAAACACTACTGGCTTCAGACCTGCACGCTCACGGAAAACTGCCCACTGGCCATAGGCCCTGTTTTCGCCGTTGGTTCGGTAGCCACCTGGAATTACTTGGCACCCTGCTGACGAGAAGAATGGTGGGTGCTGTGATGACTCAAGTACTCCAGCATGAATATTGTCTGCCACAACCCGATCTATCGTCACATCATATTTATCGGTTGGCGGCAACTCGAATGTCAAATTATTTCGATTCCGCAAAACGGGTACCGGGTCCAATTGGCGAAATGCCCCTCGTTGGGGGTATTTCGACCCAGCTCGATGTGTGCCGACTACATATCGATGCAGTCCAGTAGGAAACATATTGCAAGCTAACCCACCATTCATCATTTGAAACATATATTCAACATTTGGAACGGTAGAGGCTGAGGTCACCCAAAGATCGTTTTGATGTGGGCGCCACACTCCTAATAGACAGCGCAAATTCAGATGATCGGGGAGACTCTCGACTACCTCGACTGACGAAGAAAAATTAAGCTTTATTTTTGTGGGAGAGCAGCCACGTAAACCGAATAACACGTGTTCTCTCGTTCGACTCAGATCAAACGAATTCAATTTAGCTAAATTTCGCAAAACTTCGCCAGTAAGACTAAAAGACTCCGTCTCTAGTTTCGGTGCTGCTTTACTTAGATGATGAAAGTCAACACTAACAGCGCGCTGAGGCCATTGCGGTTTAGGCGGTGTATCCAGTGCGGCCCAACGGCCTACGGTCTTTGGTTCCTTAAAACTTGGTGGACGAGGTTCAGCATCAGCCTGGAATAAATCGTCGATATTTGCTTGATCTGCTAGCGCCTGAGCAGTTGACGCCTCGGGAAAGCCGAACCCAGCGGCAAACCCGCTTAATAAGAAATCACGTCGCAGCATACTCATGATTACCCCCTAGTCTATTTAAACGCAGGTACTTTCTTTACATCCGTGAGCTGATGAAATTCATACAACCTAGAAAACAATCGCATTACGTTCTTCTCTGGCGCGCGCATTGTATTTTGTTTGTACTCTCTTGATGAAGATTTAATCTTCGCCAATTTTGATGTTCGTCAACAACACCCATCATCTTATACTTCGCATTTAATATGGCAAGCAATGTCTCACAAATCACACACATCGCGTACGTGCGGGATTTACGAGCATCGTCAAACGATTAGAGCTAAGCTTGTAGGCGCTTGCTGGTCGTGCCGAAGCTCTGTGTAGGAGGGGAACATGCCTAGAGAATTTAGTGTCACACGGCGAAGAATTTTTCTCGGCGTTTCTGCAACATTGATAGGAGGCTATTCCTTGTCTCAGGGGATTTTTACTAAAGACAATATATTTATAGGCGGAAAAGGATGTGCATTTGACAAAGACGTCAAGCTCGGAAATATAGCGGTTTCAAAGTCAACACTTAAAGCTCGTGAACTGGTGGCAGATATATGCGGCTGCGTTGCCCTACCAGCTAATTTTACAATTATTGCAACAGATGAACCAGAAATTAGTGCATACGCAACCTTGCAAAAGGATAAACGATACATAATATACGATGAGACGTTTATGAAATCAGCCTCTCAATATGGAAATACGAATTGGTCAAATGTTGGGATTATCGCGCATGAAATTGGACATCATTTATGTGGACATACGTTAGACAATATTGGGTCCAGACCACCTCGTGAACTCGAAGCAGATGCCTTTTCTGGGTTTGTCATCGGAAATTTAGGTGGATCCTTAGATGAGGGCCGTCAATTTTTGCTTTCATTATCATCAAGTGGTTCAGAAACTCACCCTCCACGAAGCGAGCGCATAGACTCATTCACAGCAGGGTGGAAAAAGGCGAAAACAAAAGCACAGGGCAACAAAGACCATTTGGTTTTCATATCGCACAACCAGACTGCTACCGGCACATATGCGCGCGTGATTTCCGAGTTTATAAAAAAAGGAGATTATTGGAAGGAGCACCAGCATGGGAAGCACATTGCCTCCTTCACTGAAGGGGCACGGGACGATCAGGCCATTTATTTATTCGACGCATCAAGGTCGATTTGGCTACGCATTACCACTAATACTGGTGCTAAAGTTTCATCTGCTGGCTGGAGTCCAGGCAGTCGCGGCGCCGTCCCGGACGCTTGGAGACCTATGGATCCTATCAATTGGAGATGAATTTAGGAAATAAATCACCAATATGGGAACTTAATGAATTTGGAAAACGCTGAAATCAACGATTTCCTCAAGAGCTTGATTACTTAGGGCGGCTTTGTTGCGTAAATCCTGCCCGGCCAGCGTGGAAGCTGCCGGTCTGTAGCGTGAATGCATGAAACCGGCGCCGCAGAAGTACTGTACGACCAACTAGAAGGCATACAACGAAGCGCTGAAGTCACGCGGCTCGCTGCTCATCTGGCTTGATCCGACCATGAGCTGGCACGGCCAGCCGAACGGCAAGCGCGGGCACAGCCAGACGTTCAGCGACGAGGCGATCCAGCTCTGCCTGAGTATGAAATGCCTCTTCAATTTGCCGCTGCGCCAGGCCATGGGGATGACGCAAGCCTGTTGCGCCTGGCTGGGCTCGACTGGCCGGTGCCGGACTACAGCATGGTCAGCCGACGGCAAAAGACGCTGCAGGTGGCCATCGGTGCCGTACCGAGCACGACGGGTTTGCACCTGCTGGTGGACAGTACGGGCATCAAGATGCTGGGCGAAGGCGCATGGAAGACGAAGAAGCATGGCGTGGAGTATCGCCGTCAATGGCGCAAGGTGCACCTCGGTATCGACGCGTCCACGCTTGAGATCCGGGCCATGGAGGTCACCGACAACAGCAGTGGTGTCGCGCCTGTCCTGCCAGCGCTGCTTGATCAGATTCCTGCCGACGAGAAGATTGCCAGCGTCAGCGGAGATGGTGCCTACGACACGAAAGACTGTCACGAGGCCATCGCTTTACGCGCCGCGGATGCCATCATCCCGACTCGGAAGAATGCCAAACCCTGGAAAACCAACCGCTGCGGTGCCGATGCGCGTAATGAGATCCTGCACACTACGCGCAGACTGGGCCGGGCGATCTGGAAGAAATGGAGTGGTTACCATCGCCGCAATCTTGTTGAAACCAAAATGCGCTGTTTCAAGCTGCTGGGTGAACGCGTCATGGCACGTGACTTCGACCGTCAGGTGGTCGAGTTACAGGTACGAGCTGCCGTGCTGAATCGCTTACGATAGCAACAGCCCAGTAGGCCGGAAAACGAGCTCGACTGTCCCTTGCCTGTCTTTCGTTCACTCTGGGCACTAAGCTCAGTGCTCCGCTGCCAGGTTTCCTGAACGACTTCCGCGACGCGACTGTTTAGCTGTCTCCGCCCTCGCCTGTCTATGCCCGGTTCTTGGGTCCGAAAAAAATACTCCTATCCCCCTATACAAGTGCTGCTCCAAACCGCTGCGTCGCGGACTTACCGGACGAAACGGGGAAATCCGATACGCTAAGGATTTCGTTGACGCATTTCGCGAGCCGCGTCAGGCCCTGTACTTAGCGGATGCAGCGAGAATCGTATTGGTGCATGCCGTCGAGCCTTGTTTTGAAAATCCTTGTGTCGGTGGTTCGATTCCGCCCCGGGCCACCAAGAACATCGTTCACGCAACGCCCACTCATGCAAGTGGGCGTTGTCGTTTCTGGGGCCCGTAGTCCTTGTGTCCGGTCTATTCCGGTGCCCGGACGGTGCCGCAACGTAGGGCCATTCAGCTTGGCTTGCTTGCCTTCAGCGTCTCCAATTTCTTGCGGATTGGGCATTCGTGCTTAGGTACAATTGTTATCTTCCAAAAGCAAACAAGTCCGATGCCGCCACGCCCGCCAACCGTCCCAGCCTTGCCTCACGGATTGTACGAACGCCTTGTCACCAGCGATGAAGCCGAGCGCATCGACGGGCTGGTCAAGGACCAGCGTGCCGTCGTTACCCAGCCTACCCAGGTGCAGCGACGCGAACATTTGCTAACCATGCTGACGGCGCGCCTGCCCGAACTGCTTGATGCCGTCTCCGCCCAATCCGAGAGTGCCGTCGACGCGGCGCGCGCAGAAATCGAGCTGATCGCAGCACTCATGCGGCAAGTGCGGCTGGACGAAGTAGCGCCGCCCGGCTACGCCCTGCCAGCCGAGCCCTTGCAACTCCTGCGGGCCATCCACCCACCCGCATTCGCTCCAGCGTCCCCGCAGACCGGCTTGCGCAAGCCCGCCATGTTTACCGCAGCCCGCCATACTCCCTCCCTGCTGACCGAACTTCAGGCAGAACTTGCATGTGCTGACCACGTGGATATCGTGGTCAGCTTCATAACCTGGAGCGGTGTACGCAAGCTGCTCGACATCCTGAAAACGGCGACCGGGGCCGATACTCAGGGCTTTCCCAAGACCCGCTTACGCATCCTGACCACAACATATATCGGCGCCACCGAAGTGCGCGCAGTCGATGCACTTGCGCGGCTGCCGGGAGCGCAAGTACGCATCTCCCTCGACGGACGGCGCAACCGCCTGCACGCCAAGGCATGGATGTTCCACCGCCTGAGCGGCTTCGGTACGGCATTCGTCGGTAGCGCCAATCTGTCCGAATCGGCGATGATGGATGGAATCGAATGGACCGTCAAATTCACCCAGGCGGGTGATCCAGACCTCTATGCGACGGCCTGCGCCAATTTTGAAACCCTGTGGAACGATGGTGAGTTCCAGGCCTATGATCCTGACGACAGCGCCCAGCGTGCGGCACTGGAGGCAGCACTCGGCGAGCAACGTAAGCGGCCAAGACAGAGCAGCGCGGCTTCCCAGCCGATTGCTTTGCATACTTGGTTCGATCTGCGACCGAAACCCTATCAGGCAGAGATGCTGGAACGGCTTGCCTCTGAACGAAAGCATGGCCGCTTGCGTAACCTCGTCGTGGCCGCGACCGGAACCGGAAAAACCGTGGTGGCGGCATTCGACTACGAGCGCCAGGTCAACGGTACTGGAGGTAGGCCTAGGCTGCTGTTCGTCGCGCACCGCACTCAGATCCTGAAGCAGGCACTGTCGACCTTCCGACAGGTACTGCGTGATCCGAGTTTTGGTGATCTGATGGATGGCGAGCACGAGCCCACGCAGCATGACCATCTGTTTGCCACGATCACCACGCTGCATCGGCGCTCGTTGGTGGCCCGCCTCGGTCCCGCATACTGGCAATACGTCGTGGTCGACGAGGCCCATCACCTGCCGGCAAGAACATTTGATCAATTCCTGAATGCGGTACGGCCCGAGATCCTCCTTGGCTTGACCGCGACCCCGGAGCGCGCCGACGGAAACAACCTGAATCTTTACTTCGACAGCCGCCCCGATGGCAGCCCCGCCGTATCGATGCGCCTGTGGGACGCGCTGGATCAGCAGCTGCTGGCGCCGTTCGAATACTTCGCCACCGCGGACGACACCGACCTGCGGGATATCACATGGAATCGGCCTGAGGAAACTGCGCAACTCGACGCCCTCATCTCCAGCAATCACGCACGCGGCAGGCTGGTGACCACGACCCTGGAGCGCTATGTGGCCGATCTCAACCGGATGAAAGCCGTGGTATTTTGCGTCAGCGTAGCGCATGCCCGCTTCATGGCCGACTGGTTCAATCGATCTGGCCTTCCTTCGGTCAGCCTGACTGGCGACGACAGCGGGGAACAGCGGGATCAGGCCGTCCGCGACCTGCGCGCCGGAAAACTCACTCTGATCTGCACATGCGACTTGTTCAACGAGGGGGTGGACATCCCTGAGATCAACACCCTGCTCTTGCTGCGTCCGACGCAAAGTCCGGTGGTGTTCCAACAGCAACTCGGCCGGGGGCTGCGCTTGTCCACTGGAAAGGAAAGCTGCCTGGTCCTGGACTTCGTCGGCCAGTACAGTGCGGAATTTCGTTTCGATACCCTGCTACGCGCCATCACGGGGCATACAAGGGCGCAATTGAAGGATTCCCTCGAGGGCGGCTTCGGCTACCTGCCCAGTGGCTGCCATATGCAATTCGACCGGATCGCGAGAGAGCGCGTGCTTGACAGCCTGCGCAGGACCCTGCAACTGAACGTGGTACGGCTCAGGCAGGAACTGGCAGCCTGGGTGGCGCGGCGCGGCGCCCAGGCCCTGACCCTGTCCGGCTTCCTGCGTGACAACCAGTTCGACATCAGCGATGTCTATGCAAACAGGCGCTGTTGGACCAGCTACCGGCGCGATCTGCGTTTGCCCTTGCCAGCCAGCGGGCCACGTGAAGATGAACTCATGCGCAGAATGGGTTCTATTCTCCACGCCAATGACCCGCTAGCACTCAGTGCCTGGCGGGAGGCGCTGTCCGGCGGCGACATCGATCCTTGCCGCGTGCAGATGCTGGCGTATCAAGTACTGCACGAAAGCCACGAGACCATGACAGCAGCTGAATTTGTTGGCCTGATGACGCAGCATCCCGCCCTCCGGTAGGAAATGCTTGAAATCATAGACTGGCTGCGGCAAGAAACCGTCGTCGAGGCAAGGACTTTGCCAGGTGTACCGGACAACTGGCCACTTACCCTCCACGCCCACTACGAGCGTCGCGAGATCCAGACGGCAGCCGGCCATCTGACTGCGAGCGCGCGCCCGCAATTTCGTGAGGGCTGCCTGCCCCTCGGGCAAGCGCGCATCGAGCTGCTGTTTGTCACGCTCGACAAGCGCGAAGGATTTGGCGAGCGAGTGCAGTACCGCGACTACGCGCTGACTCCCGAACGCTTCCATTGGCAATCTCAGAACAAGGCCGGTGCGGCCAATGCCACTGGCCGCCGCTATCTGGACAGCGGCACCAATGGCTGGCGCTTCCAGTTGTTCGTGCGGGAAAATACGGACAGTCCCTTTATCGCGCTCGGGCCTGTCACTATGGTGAGCCATGAAGGAGACCGGCCCATTTCTATCGTGTGGGAACTGGCCACACCCATGCCCATGGAGTTATTCCGGCGCTTTTCCGTGCTGCGTGATGTTTGACAAGGTGGTCTGCACGCCAAACGCCGGCCCTTTGCGAGGGACAGCGCCACTATTCTTGAAAATCATTGTGTCGGCGGTTCGATTTCGCCCCCGGGACCACCAAGAATTCAGCAGCACAAACAAAAACGCCGACCTTCGCAGGTCGGCGTTTTTGTTTTCTGCATGACGTTTTACTTTTACATCAAGTGATTTCTAGTGCGCCAGGAAAAACAGGGTTCATGATATTTTAAGCTCAGGTGCGTTCGGCTGAGGTTGCTGTACGACGATGCCAATCTTAATGTTCATTGGAGTAAGCATGCCAGCACAAGCAGGCGCCGGTGATGACGACGCAGCCAAGCGCGAGACGGTCGCGGAGTTCAAGCAGGCTGTGAATATGACTCCGGCCCAGCTGGAGAAGTGGCTCGACACTGACGACTCCAGGCGTATCGGCCAGAAGCACGGCAATGCCGAATCGACCGGGCACCAGTCCGGACGCCGCATCGTAGAACTGTTGCACCGGCACGCTCAGGACTTGAATGCGGCAGACATCGCGCACATGCGCAAGGTGGTCGGATACATCCACCGACATTTGGCACAGGGGCCTACCAAGAGTGATCCGGCAACGAGCGATTGGCGCTATTCACTGATGAACTGGGGCCACGATCCTGAGAAAAAGTGAGCCTGCAAGATTCAGGACAATGCCCACTCATCGAGTGGGCATTGTCGTTTCTGGGCTGCGTTCAGAGCACCGTTGAAGCCAGTTCCTAGTCAGCGCTCCGCCGGATAGTCATACGACGAGCCAATCCCCAACGGCAGCTCCAGCGCCCAGAACGCGAGCAGGAATCCGGTCCACGTCACGATCAGGCTGAGCGAATAAGGCAGCATCAACGCGATCAGCGTGCCGATCCCGGTCGACTGCACATACTTCTTGCAGAAGACGATAATCAGCGGGAAATACGGCAGCAAGGGCGTGATGATATTGGTCGACGAATCGCCCACCCGGTAGGCGGCCTGCGTCATGTCCGGCGACACGCCGAGCTCCATCATCATCGGCACCATCACCGCCGCGATCAGAGCCCATTTGGCGGACGCGGAACCGATGAACAGATTGACCGTGGCCGACAGAATCATGATGCCCGCCAGCGTGAGGCCCAGCGGGAACGCCATCTCCCTGAGCCACAACGCGCCCTTGAGCGCGATGACGGCGCCCAGGTTGGACTGCCCGAAGGCGAAGATGAACTGCGCGCAGAAGAACGCCATCACCACGTAGTAACCCATGCCGCTCATCGCATGGCTCATGCCCTTGACGATGTCGCGGTGGTTCTTCGCGGTACCGGCGACATAGCCGTAGACCACGCCGGGAATCAGGAAGAAAATAAAGATCAGCGCGACGATCGACTGCATCAGCGGCGCCGACGAATGCGTCAGTTCGCGCGTGTCCGGCGCGCGCCAGGCCGAGCCTTCCGGCATCAGCGAAAGCAGCAGCAGGGCCAGGCTGGCGACCATCGCGATGCCCGCCCAGCGCAGGCCCTTGATCTCGTTCGGCTGCAGCGCATCCATCGTGGGCAGGCCGGCAGGATCGCCATCGACCGGCGAACTCTTGTTCAGCCGCGGCTCGATCACCTTGTCGGTCAGGAACCAGCCGACCAGGATCACGAGGAAGGTCGAGGCTGTCGTGAAATAGTAATTATTGAGCGGATTGATCACGATCGATGCGGCGGCCGGGTCGGACGACAGCCGCGCCGCGACCTGGGTCAGGCCGGCCAGCAGCGGATCGAGGCTGGAGGGCACGAAGAAGGTCGCGGAAAAGCCGCCCGATACGCCGGCGAAGGCGGCCGCGATACCGGCCAGCGGATGGCGTCCGGCGGCGTAAAAGATGACGGCGCCCAGCGGAATGACCAGCACATAGCCGGCATCGACGGCCACGTGGCTCAGGATGCCGACACCGATCAGCACAGGCGTCAGCAGCAACTTCGGTGTCACCGCCAGGATCTTGCGCAGCCCGGCGTTGATGAAGCCCGTGTATTCCGCCACGCCCAGCCCCAGCATCGCCACCAGCACCACGCCGAGCGGCGGGAAGGTGACGAAGGTATTGACCATCTTCGCCATGAAATCCGTCAGGGCGGCCGGAGCCAGCAGATTCCTGATCTCGATCGGCGCACCTGTGCGCGGGTCGATGTCGTTGAAGACCAGGCCGGACATGGCCCAGGACGTGGCCCAGACCACGGCCAGCAGCAGTGCGAACAGAATAGCTGGATCGGGCAGCTTGTTGCCTGCCACTTCGATCCAGTTCAGGACACGGTTCAATCCACGCGGTTTGGTGCCAGTTGCTTGTGCAGTCATCGTAGCCTTTTCTTAAAAGGGGACTTTGAAATCGTCGATACACGCAGCTGCAAGCCCGCTGATGTTTGGGCATTGCCAGCCAGCTGTTATCTCCAAGACACATCAAGCCACATGGTACGCAGAAGCCGGGCTGTCGAAAAGCTTCTTGATGAGCAAATATCATGAGGACGGACAGTCGTATTTACCGATGCGGCAGGAACGGCCGCCAGACGCGATCGTTGTTGATCTGGGCAAGCATTCCTAACGGACGCAGTCGTTGTACCCGCTGCGGTACGCTGAGAGCAACCGCACGCCCGTGCGATGGGAGGATCGATCATGCATCACATTCGTTGCGGCACCGGCAAGCCTTTGCTACTGATCCATGGCCTTGGCGGTCATTGGCAGAGCTGGAATCCCATTCTGGCCGATCTCGCGACGCGGCGCGAAGTCATCGCGGTGGACCTGCCCGGCTTCGGCCAGACGCCGCGGCTGGCCGGCGAAACATCGATCCGCACCCTGGCCGATGAGACCGCCGCCTTCCTCCATGCCCATGGCTTGAGTGGCATCGATGCGGTCGGTAGCTCGATGGGGGCGCGGCTGGTGCTGGAACTGGCGCGACGCGGTGGGATCGTC
This sequence comes from Massilia arenae, assembly GCF_008014745.1. Classification (GTDB taxonomy): domain Bacteria; phylum Pseudomonadota; class Gammaproteobacteria; order Burkholderiales; family Burkholderiaceae_D; genus Telluria; species Telluria arenae. The sequence continues at coordinate 111,109 of NZ_VPFD01000030.1, read as the reverse complement.
GGCGGCGTGGTGGCGCTCAATCCAGGTGGTTTCTGGCAGGGCTGGGAGCGTCACGCATTCTTCAGCTCGATCTACCTGTCAATCCGGCTGCTGCGGCTTCTGCGTCCTGTATTGCCGGCGGTCTGCGCCAATCCACTTGGTCGCGCTTTGTTGCTGGCACAATTTTCTGCGCGGCCGACCAAGCTGGCGCCGGACATCGTGAGCGATGAATTGTGCAGTTATGTGGCCTCGCCGGCGTTCGATGAACTGCTGGCCCAACTCGCCTATGGTGAGGAGCAACAAGGGGCTCCTCGCAACAGCATCGCGCATCCGCTCGTCATTGGCTGGGGACGGCGTGACCGGGTCTGTTTTCCACGGCAAGCCAAGCGCGCGCTGGCCTTGTTCCCGGATGCTCGACTGCACTGGTTCGAGCGGTGCGGCCATTTCCCGCACTGGGATGCGCCGGCGGAGACCGCACAGCTGATTCTGAGCGCACTTGCCGGTGAGCGCGCGAATGCCGCAGTCGGACTTTCGCACGAGGGACATGGAGGCCATCCTGAACTATCCTCAAGCCTGCAACTGCCGCAATCCACGCTACTGGTGTGACGCCGCGATCAGCCGTCACGTGACAGTGGCAGCGAAGAATAGACCAACGTGGGAAGATGTACTTTTTGGTACATCACTCGTTCAAGCAAAGGAAATCAATGACGACGCAAACTGAAACCGCCATCCTGGCCGGCGGCTGCTTCTGGGGCATGGAGGAATTGCTGCGCAGTATGCCCGGCGTGCTGTCAACGCGCGTCGGCTACACTGGCGGAGACGTGCCCAACGCCACCTACCGCAACCATGGCACGCACGCAGAAGCGCTCGAACTGGTGTTCGATCCGGGTCAGATCAGCTATCGCCAGATCCTCGAATTTTTCTTCCAGATCCATGATCCGACCACTGAGAACCGTCAGGGCAATGATCGTGGGATGAGCTATCGCTCTGGCATCTACTATCTCAATGACGCACAGAAGCGCATGGCCGAGCAGACCATCGCCGACGTCGACGCGTCCGGCCTTTGGCCCGGCAAGGCCGTCACCGAGATCGCCGCGGCCGGACCTTTCTGGGAGGCCGAGCCAGAACACCAGGACTATCTGCAACGCATTCCGAACGGGTACACCTGCCATTTCATCAGGCCGGGCTGGAAGCTTCCCGTCAGCCAGTGATCTGAGTAAGCCCGGTACGGCCTGGTCGCCCGCTTGCCAAAGCAGAAGATCGCAAATTCGTGTGCCGGTGCATCGATGTCGCCCGGGCTCAGCTGCTGATTTAGCTAGTCACTTTCCTGGCGCATCCAGATAGAAGATGGCGTACAGCTTGGCGCCGGAATTGACGGTCGGCTTGTCGATCTTGATCTGGGCGCAGTCCTCGGCCACCAGGCTGCGCCAGTTGGTGATGCCTGCGTTGGCGAACACGGAATTGACCTTGCACGCCAGGCTCATGTCGAGCGCCAGGCGGGCGTTGCGCTGCTCACCCTTGGCGTAGTTGACGCCGCGGATCTCGATGCCAAAGCTGCTCAGCCATGGCTCCCACAAGCCCATTTCCACGCCCTGCACGATCCGCTCCAACATGGTGTCCAGCGACACCCCTTTCTTGACGACTGCACGCAGCAATTGCAGCGATGGTGCCGTGCGCATGTCGGTGCTCTGCTTGCCCGCGCCGCTTTCATTGATGGCGGTCAACTCTTTCGAGAAAGCGGCATCACGTTCGGTGTAGTCGCGCATCCGGTGGTAGAACTCGGCATCGAGGAAGGGATTTGCCACGCGGCCGGTGGACGCCCCGGCTGGCTGTTTGGCTGGAGGCTGTTGTTTGTTGGTCATGGCAGTGGCTTTGGAGTGTAAGGCGCGCAGTGTAGCACCCGCGCCCTGCGCCCCGCGCGTTAGGTGCAAGGAGATACTTACGACGCGGTTTTTCGCATCTGGCCGGCAGCAATCGAGCTCATTCTTTTCGTTCCCTGAATTCACCTTCAATGACCGTGTCGTCGGTGCGCTCGGGACGCTTTTGCCCCGCGAATGTGAAAACAGACGACGACATGCGATCGACAACCGCTCGCCGCAGCCATGGGTAAGCGAGCACAAACGCCGTCGCGACACCTACAAACAGTGCGGGCACGTAGTCGCCTCTCGCCACGAAGGTGAACAGGCCCAGTGCAAGCAGGCTCACGATGAGCGGTCGACGGACAGGCTTGGGCAAGAGGCCGACAATGCGCAGCCTGCCCTCTTTTATCCACGGAAATCTCGCGAAAAGAATGCCGAGCAGCAGCCCTGCCGCGATCCGGCCCGTGCCGAGATAATCGGCCACCACCCCGATGACGAGATAACCTGTATAGGTCATCGTACCGGCCAAGGCGGCCAACATGAATATTGCAACGGCGGCCGTCAACCTTGGCCTGCCGATTGCCGCAGTGATGAGAAAACGTAGGATGTCTGTACTCCTGAAAATGGGCAGTGAGGCTATGGCAAATTCTAACAGCCGCACCTGTTTCAGGGCGCCTGGCGCCTATCGCGCCCCGCTCTGCGCCTGCGCCATTTCCACCGCCGGCAAGGTGACAGCCAAGAATGACGACACCTGCCCGATCAAATCCGCCGCCTGTTGCCGCACCTGCTTCATCTGCAATACGGACAACTCAGCCTGGCGCACCGCCTGCTGGATCAGCGTGCGCCGCTGCACGAGCGCATCGCGCAAAGCCGCATCCGGTGCATCCTCGACGAGTGTCGACACCACGGCCAGCACAAGCAGGTGCAAGCCCAGCCCCTTCGCCGACTCTTCCAGATTACGCATGGCGACTTCGCTGTCGGCCATCAACTGCATGAGCTGCGTGCGCGACGACGTCAGCACCGGCCGATACTCGGCAGGCGTTGTCGGTCGGCGAAACAGCCGGCCGAACATGCTCGGCGCCCCCTTGGTGGTCTCGAGCGCGACTTCCAATAGTGCCGGCACGCCCATCTGCGTGAATTTCAATACGAGTTCGGTAATAGGCTGGAGCAGCGCCGCCTGTTCCATTAGCGGTGCCTCTGCCCACTCGGTCACCAGCGCCAGCCTTACTGGCAGGATGCGGCGAAACAGGATGGCCAGGCGCTGCTCCGAATGCGCAAACACATTCGGATACTCGGCGTGGACGGTGGCAAGCGCATCGCGCACCGCCGGATGGTCTTCGCTGTCGAACAGCGGCCGGGCCACGGTTTTCCTGGTCACGGCAGACGTAGCCGGAACCGCAGGAACATCGTCGAAGGACAGCGCCCTGGGCGGGCCATTGCGATCGGGCGCCGCCGGATCATCGTGCTCGTCGCCGAAATCGAACGCCCGCGGCCCGGCCGGACGGTCGACCGGATCGGAGGGCGGCTCCGGCGCATCGCCGAAGTCGAATGCCTTGGGCTTCTGGTCTGTCATCGGTCTACCCGCCGGCGCAAGCCATTAGCGCTTCGAAAGAGAACGCGTACCGCTGCTCAGACAGTGCCGCCCAGCTTGCGAATGAAGGTTGCCAGGTTTAGCTTGAACCCCGCGCCGACGGCCTGGAAACGCCACTCGCCATCTTTGCGGTACAGCGAACCAAATTGCAGCGCGGTCTTGTCCGAATAGTCTTCGTTCAGGTTGTATTCCGCGATCGTCTCGCCGGTATCGGCGTTGTACACCTTCACATAAGCGCCAGAGACACTGCCGAAGTTCTGTTTGCGCACTTCGGCATCGTGGATGGTGACCACGATCGGCATTTCCATCACCGCCGCATCGACCTTGTCCAGGTCGACGGTGATGACTTCATCGTCGCCATCCTTGTCGCCGGTGCGGTTGTCGCCCGAGTGCACCACGGCGCCATCAGGCGAAGTCGTGTGGTTGTAATAGACGAAGTGGGCGTTGCTGATCATGACCGGATGGTCGTCCGCGTCTTTCTTGCACAGGAACACCGACGAATCGAGATCGAAGGCATGGCCCTCGGCCGCATTGACCTTCCATCCGAGGCCGATCCGTACGCGCTTCAAGCCCGGTGCGGATTTTTCGAGGTTGATGCGGTGGCCAGTCTGGAGCGTCGTCGACATGAGCTCTCCTTGTATAGTGAGTTGAAATTACGCCGCGCCTGGCGAGAACCGGGCGATCAGCTCCTGCTCGAGCGCCTGCAGTTTCGGCAGCTCGTCGCGGCGGCGCTGCTGGCCTTCGTTCGAGATCTGTTCGAGCTTGTCGAACGCCGTCACCAGCTGCGTCTGGACGTGCTGCGCGGTTTCCAGGCTGACGATGGAGCGCTGCTTGGCGCGCGCGACCGTCTCGGTATTTTCCAGCAGCATATCGGCCTGGGCGCGGAAGGCCGCGTCGGTGGCGTCATACGCCGCGTTGGCAACCGCCGCGCTCTGCTTGGCCTCCAGTTGCAGCAGATAGAGCGAGAACACATTGCGCCAGGCCGGAATCGACACGTTGACGATGTCCGTAAAGGTGTCCGTCAACGCGCGCGCATTGTCTTGCGACAGGCGGATCTGCGGCACCATCTGCGTGGCCATCAGCATGGCGCGGCGCAGGTCGTCGATGCGTTTTTCGAGACGCTCGAGACGACGCCTGAGTTCCGTCGCCTGCTGCGCCTCGAAGGCATTCGCCGCCGCGGTTTGCTGCGCGACCGCCTGGCGCAGCCGGTCGGCCCAGGCTTCGCCCTTCTTCACGTCGGCGTCCAGGCCCTGATAGTAGATCTCAAGGCCCTTGTACATCTCGTCGAAATCGTGGATGCGCGCCCGGTGCACGTTGGCGTGGCGCGTCATCTCGGACACCAGGGTGTCCATACGCGACTCGACCACCTGGTATTGCGACAGCATCTTTTCCTTGACCGAGCCGAACATGTTCGACACGCGCGACAGCAGGCCGCCCGATTTGAGCTTGGCCGGGTCCAGCCCCTTCGAGGTGGCAATCAGTTCGTTCAGCTGCGTGCCGAACACGTCCGCGTCAGAGGCGCGCACGGTGCCCAGCAGCTTGGCCGACACCTTCGCCACACCCGGCCCGGCGGCGCTGCCCAGGGTCTCGATGGCCTTGTCGTCGATGCCGGTGAGGTCGACAGGAATCACTGGCGCTGCGCTCGCCTCCGGCCGCAGTGCCGGCAGCGCGTCCGGCGTGATGGACGGATCCAGCAAAGGCGGCAGACCGGCGGCAGGCGTCACGGGGGTCGTCGACGCGGCCTTCGCTTCGTCATCGGAGGAGAACAGCGGTTTCATGGAATCCCTCAGGGTTGGTATGACAACATCAATAGCTTACCACTGGACAATCGGGCTGCAAGGGTTTCTGCGGCGAGCAGTCTGCCTCTTGTATTGCACCTGGACCATCATGCTATTCTTACATTGCCCTGACCACCTAGAGAAGACATGACCCGTTCGCTCCCCAATATCCTTCGCACTGCGCTGTGCACCGCGCTGTTCGCCGCCCTGCCCGCCGTCGCCCAAGTCAAGACGCCGGCCACGCCGGAAAAGATGAACCAGTTGTATAGCGACTACTGGGAAGACTACCTGCGCGAGAACCCGATCGCCGCCACCTTCAATGGCGACCATCGCTACAACGACCGCTTCGGCCCGACCTCGTCGGCCGAGAGCCGCAAGCAGACCCGCGCGCTGGCCGAAAAATACCTCGCCAGCAGCGACAAGTTCGATCCGGCGCCGCTGCCCTCGGAAGACCGTATCAGCTATGACCTGCTGCGCTACCGCCTGCAGCAAGACCTCGACAGCATGCGCTTCCCGTCCGACCTGGTGCCGGTCGATCAGTTCTCGGGCCTGCATCTGCTGATGGCCCAGCTGGGCTCGGGCGCCTCGACGCAGCCGTTCCAGACCGTGCAGGATTACGAGAACTGGCTCAAGCGCGCCGCCGGCTACGCGCCGGCCGTCGACGACAGCATCGCCAATATGCGCGCCGGCATCAAGCAGGGCATCGTGATGCCGAAGGCGCTGATCCAGCGCGTGCTGCCGCAGCTCGAGAACGTCGGCAGCGACAATCTCGACACCAGCACCTATATGGGGCCAACGAAGAAATTCCCGAAGTCCTTCAGCGCCGCCGATAAGGCGCGCCTGACGGCGGCCTACGGCAAGATGGTGCGTGATCAGCTGGCCCCGGCCAACCGCAAGCTGCTGGCCTTCATGAAGGACACCTACCTGCCGGCGGGCCGCGACACGGCCGGCATCGGCTCCCTGCCAGGCGGCAAGGAGTGGTATGCCTTCCTCGCGCGCCGCTCGACCACCACCGATCAGACGCCGGAAGAAATCCACGAGATCGGCCTGCGCGAAGTCGCGCGCATCCGCGCCCAGTTCGAGGAAGCCAAGGTCAAGGTCGGCTTCCAGGGCACGCTGAAGGAATTCTTCAATCACCTCAACACCGCGCCCGAGCTGCGCTTCAAGTCGCGTGAAGAGATCCAGGCGGCCTACGAGGCGATGCGTCCGCGCGTCGAGGCCAAGGTCGATCAGCTGTTCGCGCGCGTGCCCAAGGCGCCGTTCGAGATCCGTCCGGTGGAAGCCTTCCGCGAAGTGAGCGCCGCCCCGGCCTCTTACCAGCGCGGCTCGGTCGACGGCAAGCGTCCCGGCGTCTTCTATTTCAACGCCTACAAGCCGGAGACCCGCACCAACTTCACGACCACCGCCTTCTTCCTGCATGAAGCGATTCCCGGTCACCACTTCGAGCGCAGCCTGGCGCAGGAAACGACCGGCCTGCCGGCCTTCCGCCGCTTCGGCGGCAGCACCGCCTTCTCGGAAGGCTGGGGCCTGTACAGCGAAATGCTGGGCCAGGAAATCGGCATGTACAACGACCCATGGCAGTGGGTGGGCCGCCTGACCGCCGAAATCTGGCGCGGCGTGCGCCTGGTGGTCGATACCGGCATCCACTCGAAAGGCTGGACGCGTGAACAGGCGATCGCCTACTTCATGGACAACGTGCCGCAGAACGAGGTGACGGCGGTGCAGGAAGTCGAGCGCTATATCGCGATTCCAGGCCAGGCCCTGAGCTACAAGATTGGCGAACTGAAGCTGCGCGAACTGCGTACGCGCGCCGAGAAGACCCTGGGCAAGGACTTCGACCTGCGCGCCTTCCATAACGAGGTTCTGTCGCACGGCGCGGTGCCGCTCGACGTGCTCGAAGCGGCGACCGACCGCTGGATCGCGGCCCAGAAGAAGGGTTGATTCCCTCTTACGGCGCTTTCACTTCCACCTCTTGACTGACCACGGTGCGACGGCCATCCCGGCCGACCACCGTGGCCGTCACCGTGTAGTTGCCCGGCGCGGAGAAACTGTGGCTGGCGCGCGCGCTGGCCACGCCGGCGCGCTCGTCGATCCGACGCGCCGCCCCACCACTGCCATCACCCCACGACCAATCCACGCCGCGCGTGCCGACCCGGTCGCCATCCACGAACGACACCGACGCCTGCAGCGGCGCACCGACCTCGATCGTGCGCTCTGCGACAATCGGCCCGACCGTGGGTCCGGCTTTGCGTCCCTGATCCGGCCTGAGTAATACCAGTCCGGCATTCGAGCTGGCCACGATCTCGCCTCGGTCGTTGACCGCCATCGCGTGTTCAAGCACCAACGTCGGCGGCACGCGGCGCAGCAGCCGGTTCAGGTCCAGCATACCGCCGCCGGCACTCCAGACGAAGGCGCGCATGGCGCCGGCCTTGTCCTCGGCAAAGCCGACGATCTGTCCCTTCGCATTGACGCCGCGCGCGACCGACGTCCTGCCTCCCAGGGTGCCGAGTTCGCGTATGCCGCTGCGCCGCGTCCACGACATCGCGCGCTGGCGTCCGTCGGCAAAACCGATGCCGCCCGCGATGTGCAGGCCCGGCGTCATCGCATTGACCCAGGCCGTGGTGCCGCGGCCGATCCCGAGGTCGACCATGCCTGTGGCGCGTGTCCACAGGAAGGGGCGATCGCCGCCATCGTCCCAGGAAGCCAGGCGATTGCCCGCTACCTCCCCTCCTGCGCCGACGGCCACGGGCGACGATTCGACGCTGCCCAACGTATCGATGTCGACCAGGCCGCTCGCGCGCGTCCAGGCGAACACGCGCGTGAATTCATCGTCGATCGTGGTCACGCCGGCGATCAGGCCGGCGTCGTTGAGTACGCGGCCGGCAGGTTGCTGGAAGGCCGGCGTGACGCCCAGGTCTTCCACGCCGCCGGCATGACTCCAGCGGAACGGCCGCGCCGAGTCGCCGAACGAGCCGGTGACGACGCCGCGGTTATTGATGGCCCAGCCATACGAGCGGCCCCGGCCCGGTTCGGCGCGGATGTCGAGCATGCCGCCACCAGCGCTCCAGACGAAGGCGTTCTCGACGCCCTGTTCGTTGATCGACGTGCCGGCGATCTGGCCGGCCTCGTTCAGGTCGTTCGCATACGTGATTCCGCCTCCCAGCGAGCCGATGTTTTTTATCGCGGCGCCGTCAAAGAAAAAACCCGCCGTTCGCCCGCCGTTCACCATCGAGAACGCCACCTGGCCGGCGGTGTTGATGTCGGGGTAGGTCGCGATCGTGCCGGGGCCGAGGTTGATCACGCGATAGCTCGTGCGCTGCGCGCCATGTTTTCCATCCACCTCGCCTGACGCCGGCTGCGCAAGCGCCATTGCGGATGTCCACATCGCGACCACTAGCAAGACCAGGCGGGACAGCCCCGATATCGGGCTGCCGGTCGACACATCGTTTCTTCGAGCGATACACATGCATGTCTCCATTAAAAGTAGAACGTCGGGCCGGTCGCCATAAATGGCGCCGGGAAGGGGCTCATCATGCGTTGCAGCCGATGCGCACGGTATGTCGCAGCTCGCACTTGCGTCGCCGTTTGTGCTGGACCAATGGCCTCGACCATGGCCCGACGTTGTCGATTCTCCAGTCCCTATTCCTGCGCTCTATTTCCATCTCATGAGCTTGCGTCAACGCACATCGCCTTCCTATCATGAAGCGAGACGTCGAACCAACCATCTGCGAGGTGGGTCATGAATACGCTGACGAATGGGCAGTTCAATGAGTTACGGGGTGTAACACGAGGAGAGATCCTCCAGGCCAACGATGCGGGCTATGACGATGCCCGTGCCGTCTGGAATGCGATGATCGACCGGCATCCGGCCATCATCGTGCGCTGCGCCGGCACCGCCGACGTACGCGCGTCGCTGGCCTATGCGCGCAACCACCAGTTGCGGCTGGCCGTACGTGGCGGCGGCCACAATATCGCCGGCAGCGCGCTGTGCGATGACGGGCTGGTGATCGACCTGTCGCGCATGAAGTCGGTACAGGTCGATCCGGAGCGCCGCCGCGCCTGGGTGGAAGGCGGCGCCACCCTGCGCGACTTCGACCATGAAGCCCAGGCCTACAGACTGGCGACGCCGCTGGGCATCAATTCCACCACCGGCGTGGCTGGCCTGACCCTGGGCGGCGGCTTCGGCTGGCTCAGCCGCACGCTGGGCCTGGCGGCGGACAATCTGCTGTCGGCCGAGATGGTCACCGCCGATGCCGGGCGCCTGCAGGTGAGCGCAACCGAGCATCCCGATCTGTTCTGGGCCATCCGTGGTGGCGGCGGCAATTTCGGCGTGGTCACACGTTTCGAGTTCGCCTTGCACCCGGTGGGCCCGCAGATCACGGCCGGGCTGGTCGTCTACCCGTTCGACCAGGCCCGGTCAGTGTTGCAGCAATACCGCGATGCCGTCGCTACCATGACGCCCGACCTCACGGTCTGGGCCGTCCTGCGCAAGGCGCCGCCGCTGCCGTTCCTGGCGCCGCAAGTGCATGGCCAGGACGTGCTGGTGCTGCCGGTCTTTTCGCCATCGCCGAGCGACGCCGTGGACGCCGCCATCGCACGCATCGCCAAGTTGGGCGAGCCGCTGGGCATGCACGTCGGTCCCATGCCGTATGCGGCCTGGCAGCAGATCTTCGATCCGATGCTCACGCCAGGCGCGCGCAACTACTGGAAATCGCATAATTTCGCGCAACTGAGCGACGGAGCCATTGATGTCGTCGTGCGCTATGCCGGCAACCTGCCCACCTCCCAGTGCGAGATCTTCCTCGGCCTGCTGGGCGGCCAGGCCGGGGCGCCGCCGCCGCAGGCGACGGCTTATCCGCACCGTGACGCGCTGTACGTGATGAACGTGCACACGCGCTGGGACGATCCGGCCGACGACGAACGCTGCATTGCCTGGGCCCGCGATTTCTTTGCGGATGCCACGCCGTATGCGAGCGGCGGTGTCTACGTCAACTTCATGCCGCAGGACGAAGGCGAGCGTACGTCGGATGCGTATGGCGCCAACTATGCGCGCCTGGCGCAGATCAAGGCGACCTACGATCCGGACAATCTGTTCCGTACCAATCAGAATATTCGGCCGGCGTCTCCTGCCGCTGCGGCCAGCTGACCGGCCGCGGCTTCAATGGCGCCGCAGAAGCGGCTTCAGCGGCCGCACCCCGCCCTCCTTGTCCGCGTTGCTCATCGCAGCAGCAAGCCCGATAGCAAATGCCGATCAGGTCTTCGCACGTCATGAGGAAATCCGCCCGACTATTGTGCTAGCGAAAGGCCGGCCTTAATTTCTCGCGCGATGATGCACGGCGTTGGAAACAACAAACCCGAGGCGCGATACCGCACAGATCGCGCAAATTTCTGGAGCTTGCGATGAGGTTGTCCGCTCTGCGACTGGCAGTGATGGTGTCCACTTTATTGTCATTGCCAGCCCATATCAGTGCTCGCGACAATACCTCCCCGCTGGCTGTAACCCGCACTTACGCCCAGAATTACAAGGACATGGTGCTGGCAACCTGTCTGACCCAAGCCTATCGGAATGACACTAGCGTGGCTACGGATGCCGGCAGCAGCATCAGCGCCTTACGCGACTGGACGTACTTCGATATGGACCAGAGTCCAGATGCAGTCAACTCCTTAGTGAATAGCTACCTGGCAAGGGATTACTCCAATCCTCTGGTCGAATCGGAAATCAAGGGCGTGCGGTTCGATTTCTTGAAGTGCATGGACCTCTACCACAGCAAAGCACTGGACGACCTGGCGAAGCGATTGGTCATCCACCCGAAACGCATTTATGGGCAGGAGCATCCTTCGCAATCGCAGGCTCATGGTGCTACCGCCAGATAGCACTTGGTTGAACTTTTCCAAAGCATGGTGTGTGCGCTTGGTCGCGATCCAGTGCGACCACCTTCATTCCCAGCACCGCCAGGTGCTTCTTTCCCTCATTCCCTTCCACCTTAATGCGGCGTTGTCTTACACGTGCCTGCCGGGATCGGTTTTGCTGTTAGATTATTGACATCGAATACGCCCGTCAGCCCACTCTTATTTCTGCCATGAAAACCTTTCACTGCGACAAGTGCTCACAACAGATTTTTTTTGAAAACACCCTTTGCTTCAACTGCGACAGCACACTGGGCTACCAGCCGGCCACGCGCAGCGTCAACAGCTTCGAACAGACCGAGGACGGCCTGTGGCGCAGCCTGAACCGCACCGACGCCGGCAAGGTCTATAAACAATGCAGCAACTATGTTCAGCACAATGTATGCAACTGGATGCTGCCTGCGGATGACCCTCACGATTTATGTGCCTCGTGCCAGCTGACCGTGATCATCCCGGCGCTGACCTCCGAGAAAAACCGCATCCTGTGGGCGCGTCTCGAAGCGGCTAAGCGCCGCCTGCTGTTTTCGCTGGCGACGCTGAACCTCACCCCGGCGTCGAAGGAAGACGAGCCGGAAACCGGCCTTGCATTCCAGTTCCTGGAAGACGGCGTAACGGACCAGTGCGTGATGACCGGCCATGCCAACGGTGTGATCACCCTGAACATCGCCGAAGCCGATCCGGCCGAGCGCGAACGCACGCGCGAGCAGATGCACGAGCGCTATCGCACGCTGCTGGGCCATTTCCGTCACGAAAGCGGCCACTACTATTTCGACCGCCTGGTGGCCAATAGCCCGTGGATCGACGAGTACCGCACCCTGTTCGGCGACGAGCGCCAGGATTACGGCGAGAGCCTGAAGCGTCACTATGAGAATGGGCCGGCCGAGGACTGGGCGGAGCGTTTCGTGAGCAGCTATGCCAGCTCACACCCTTGGGAAGACTGGGCCGAGACCTGGGCTCATTACCTCCACATGATCGATACGCTGGAGACGGCGCACTCCTGCGGCCTGCAGCTCAAGCCGCGCAAGGCCGACGAGCCTGCGCTCGACGGCATCACCTTGCCGACCAGGACGGACGCGTTCGACGATACCCTGAGCGACTGGTTCGCGCTGACTTACGTGCTCAACAGCCTGAATCGCAGCATCGGGATGCCGGACTCCTACCCGTTCACGCTCAGCCCACCGGTACTGGAAAAGCTGCACTTCGTGCACCTCGTCGTGCGCGCCCAGATCAAGCAAGCGACGGCGCCGGTCAAGCCGGCCGCGACGCCGGCGCCTGCCACGCCGGGCACCTGAGACGACGCACCGTCATGAAGCCTGCACCGCCGTTTTCCTCAAAACGGTGCGGCGCGCGCCATGCCGGTGCACCTCGTCACGCCGTCTGGGTCTGGGTTTGCGTCATCCCGCCCAGGGTCTGCGTCTGGGATTGGGTCTGTCCCTCTTCGGAAGGAACCGGCTCGATCGGGATCAGGAAGTCGCGGCTGATGCCGTTGCCCAGTGCGTCGACCGACGCCAGGAAGCGGGTCAGGAAGGCGTGCAGGCCTTCTTCGAGGATGTCGCTGATCGGGGCCGACTGCAGCATGGCGTACAGTTCCATGGCCAGGCGCTCGGTATCGTGCGACTGCGCATTGCGCACATCCTTCAGGTTGGCCACCACCGCGGCGATGCACGCCACCAGCGAGCGCGGCATTTTCTCTTGCAGGATCAATAGTTCGGCCACCCGCTTTGAGGTGATGGCATCCCGATAGACCTTGCGGTAGGTCTCGAAGGCGGACACCGAGCGCAGCAGCGCCGCAAGCTGGTAGAACTCCGCCTGCGTCCCGGCCTGGACCGCATCGTGCGCCCCGAACCTGAACTTGACGTCGAGGATGCGCGCCGTGTTGTCGGCCCGTTCCAGGAAGGTGCCGAGGCGGATGAAGTTGAACGCCTCGTCCTGGAGCATGGTGCCCAGCGTGACGCCGCGCGACAGGTGCGAGCGGTACTTGACCCATTCCAGGAACTGGCCGGGATCGTGCTCGAAGGTGCGCTTGCCGAGATGCTGCTGCAGCATCAGCCAGGTCGTGTTCTCGGTTTCCCATACCTCGGTGGTCAGGGAGCCGCGCACGGCGCGCGCGTTCTCGCGGGATGCGCGCAGGCAGCTGGTGATCGAGGACGGGTTGTCCGGATCGCGGACCATGAAGTCGATCACGTTCGCTTGCGTGAGCGCCGGGTACTTGGCCTCGAACTGCGCCTCCAGCTCGGACACCCCCAGCATGCTGCGCCAGCCCTGCTGCTCGGCCTGCGCCGACTGCGGCATCAGCGAATACTGGACCCGGACATCGAGCATGCGGGCCGTGTTTTCGGCCCGCTCGGTGTAGCGGGCCATCCAGAACAAATGATCTGCGGTGCGGCTCAACATGCTAGTTCTCCAAAATCCAGGTGTCCTTGGTGCCGCCGCCCTGCGACGAATTGACCACCAGCGAACCTTCCTGCAGCGCCACCCGGGTCAGGCCGCCCGGCACCATCGACACCGTCTTGCCCGACAAGACGAAGGGCCGCAGGTCGATGTGGCGCGGCGCGATGCCCGCCTCGACATAGGTCGGGCAAGCCGACAAGGCCAGCGTGGGCTGGGCGATATAGCCGTCCGGGTTGGCCAGCAGGCGCTCGCGGAAGGCCTCGATCTCGGCGTGGGTCGAGGCCGGCCCGACCAGCATGCCGTAGCCGCCCGCGCCGTGCACTTCCTTGACCACCAGCTCGGGCAGCCGGGACAGCGTGTACGCGAGATCTTCTTTCTTCCTGCACTGGTAAGTCGGCACGTTGTTCAGGATCGGCTTTTCACCCAGGTAGAACTCGATCATGTCCGGCACGTAGGGATAGATCGACTTGTCGTCGGCCACCCCGGTGCCGATGGCGTTGGCGAGGCCAACCCGTCCGGCGCGCACCGCGTCGAGCAGGCCCGGCACGCCCAGGGTGGACTCGGTGCGGAAGGCGCGTGGATCGAGGTAGTCGTCGTCGATGCGGCGATAGATGACGTCGACCTGCTTCGGCCCGCGCGTGGTGCGCATATAGACGGTGTCGTCGCTGACGTACAGGTCTTGCCCCTGCACCAGCGCCACCCCCATCTGCTGGGCCAGGAAAGCGTGTTCGAAATAGGCCGAGTTATGCATGCCCGGCGTGAGCACGACCACGGTCGGATCGTCGAGGCCGTGCGGCGCCACGGTGCGCAGGTTGTCGAGCAGCAGGTCGGGATAGTGCTCGACCGGCGCCACGCGGTTGCTCGCGAACAGGGCGGGAAACAGCCGCATCATCATCTTGCGGTTTTCCAGCATGTACGACACCCCGGAAGGCACCCGCAGATTGTCCTCCAAAACATAGAACTCGCCCTCGCCCGCGCGCACGATGTCGACCCCGGCGATATGGGCATAGATATTCGAAGGCACCCTGACGCCCTGCATGGCGGGCCGGTACTGCGCATTGTTCAGGATCTGTTCGGGCGGGATGATGCCCGCCTTCAGGATATCCTGGTCGTGGTAGACGTCGTGCAGGAAACGGTTCAGCGCGGTCACCCGTTGCACCAGGCCGGCCTGCAGCTTGGCCCATTCGGCGGCGTCGATCACGCGCGGAATGATGTCGAAGGGGATCAGCCGCTCCTTGCCGGCGTTGTCGCCGTAGACGGCGAAGGTGATTCCCACGCGCTGGAAGGTCAGCTCGGCCTCGGCCCGCTTTTGCGCGATCAGTTGCGGCGATTGCAGGGCAAGCCAGCGCGCGAACGCGTCATAGTGAGGCCGTGCAGTTGCCGCAGCGGAATACATTTCATCGTAAAATTTCGGCATCGGATCCTCCAGTGGCATAAGTGCAATCAAGAAACGTGCCAGCTGGGGCGACGCCGCACGAACGCATTATATTGCGGGTATGAATCATGCTTAAATACTGTTGAAACAGGCATGCATCGACGGTGCTGGTATCGTTCGTGACCTCTCCTATAAAGGCACTCCCGCATGGCTATCCGTATCGCGCTGCACCACAAGACCAGCTACCGCTATGACCGGCAAGTCGCGCTCTCGCCGCATGAAGTGCGCCTGCGTCCGGCGCCGCATGCGCGTACCCCGATCCTGGCGTATTCGCTGTCGGTGCTGCCGCAAGAGCATTTCATCAACTGGCAGCAAGACCCATACGGCAATTACATCGGCCGTTTCGTGTTCCCGGAAAAAACGGACACACTCGAGTTCACGGTCGACCTGGTTGCCGACATGACCGTCATCAATCCCTTCGATTTCTTCATCGAGAGTTATGCCGAGAATTTCCCCTTCGCCTATCCGGCGCAACTGAAGGCGGAGCTGAGCGCGTATGCCCAGGCCGAGCCGCCCGGTCCCCGCCTGCTGGCCTGGGTGGAGGCGGCGCGGCGCGAGCTGCTGGCGCAGCCGATGAATACCAACGATTTCCTGGTGGCGATCAACCAGCGCCTGCAGCGCGATATCGCCTACCTGTTGCGGATGGAGCCAGGCGTGCAGACGCCGGAAGACACACTGGAAAAGTGTTCCGGCTCGTGCCGCGACACCGGCTGGCTGCTGGTACAGATCCTGCGCGAAATGGGGCTGGCGGCGCGCTTCGTCTCGGGCTACCTGATCCAGCTGCGCGCCGACCAGGAAGCACTTGACGGTCCGAGCGGCCCCCTCGAGGACTTCACCGACCTGCATGCCTGGACCGAGGTCTACATTCCCGGCGCCGGCTGGATCGGACTCGATCCAACCTCGGGCATGCTGGCGGGCGAAGGCCATATCCCACTGGCCTGCACCGCGCTCCCCTCGTCGGCGGCGCCGGTGACGGGCTTCAGCGACCAGGCCGAGGTCACCTTCATCCACGAGATGACGGTCACCCGCATCCATGAAGACCCGCGCGTTAGCAAGCCATACACGGAAACCGACTGGCAGGCCATCGACCGTCTCGGCCAGCAGGTCGATGCCGATCTGCTGGCACAGGACGTGCGCCTGACCCAGGGCGGCGAGCCCACCTTCGTCTCGATCGACGATATGGACGGGCCGGAATGGAATACCCTGGCGCACGGCGACAAGAAGCGCGAACTGGCCGGCAATCTGATGCACCGGCTGAAAAACCACTTCGCGCCGGGCGGCATGCTGCACTATGGCCAGGGCAAATGGTATCCGGGCGAGCCGCTGCCGCGCTGGGCCCTGAATATCTTCTGGCGCGTCGACGGCCAGCCGATATGGCTCGATCCGTCCCTGTTCTCGGACGAATACATCGACGATGGCTATGGCAGCGAGGAAGCCGGCCACTTCATCGTCGAGCTGGTCAAGTCGCTCGGCCTGCCGGCGGGCAGCGCCATCGCGGCCTATGAAGACGTGCTGCTGCAGGCCCAGCGCGAGCAGGCGCTGCCGCGCAACCTCGATCCCTTGCAAGCCGACCTCACGGCGCCGGAGGAACGGCGCCGGCTGGCGCGCCTGCTCGAGCGCGGCCTGGGCCAGGTGGCCGGCTATGTGCTGCCGCTGCAGGCGAAGGAATACGACCCGGCCGTCATGCTCGGTACCAGCTGGCGCACCTCGCCCTGGCCGCTGCGGCGCGAAAACCTGTACCTGCTCGAGGGCGATTCGCCGATCGGCCTGCGCCTGCCGCTGGCCACGCTGCCGTGGGTGCTGCCCGAAGAACGCGATCCCGGGTTCGATGTCGATCCGTTCGCGCCGCGCGCCGCCTTGCCGGCCGTGAAGAAGGACCGGCGCCCGGTGCTGGGCCTGGCCGCCGGCAAATCGGCGGACAAGGCCGCCAGGGCCGGCAAACCGGTTACGCCGGCCGCGCCAGCCGAACCGGCCGCGCGCGACGTGATCCACACCGCGCTGTGCGTCGAAGTGCGCGCCGGACGCCTGTATGTGTTCATGCCGCCGCAAAAGCGCATCGAGGATTACCTGGCGCTGGTCAGTGCGGTCGAAACCACGGCCGCCAGGCTCAAGATGAAGCTGCGGATCGAAGGCTATGCGCCGCCGCGAGACCCGCGCATCAAGCTGCTCAGCGTCACGCCCGACCCTGGCGTCATCGAAGTCAATATCCATCCGGCCGCCACCTGGAATGAGCTGGTGCACAACGTGACGACCCTGTACCAGGAAGCGCGCCTGACGCGCCTGGGCACCGAGAAATTCATGCACGATGGCCGCCACACCGGCACCGGCGGCGGCAACCACGCCACCCTGGGCGGCGCCAGCGTCGACGACAGCCCGATGCTGCGCCGGCCCGACCTGCTCAAGAGCCTGATCACCTATTGGCAGGTGCATCCCGCCCTGTCCTACCTGTTCTCGGGCACCTTCATCGGGCCGACCAGCCAGGCGCCGCGGGTCGACGAGGCGCGCGACGACAATCTGTACGAGCTGGCGATCGCCTTCCAGCAAATGGACCAGGTGCTGCCCACCCTGCACCCGGGCGACAAGCCGTGGATGGTCGACCGCCTGCTGCGCAACCTGCTGGTCGACCTGACCGGCAATACGCACCGCGCCGAATTTTCGATCGACAAGCTGTATTCGCCGGACGGCCCCACCGGCCGCCTGGGACTGGTGGAATTCCGCGCCTTCGAGATGCCGCCCCACGAACGCATGAGCCTGCTGCAGATGCTGCTGCTGCGCGCGCTGGTCGCGCGCTTCTGGCGCGAGCCCTGCCAGGCCCGTCTGGTGCACTGGGGCACCGCCCTGCACGACCGCTGGATGCTGCCGCATTTCGTCGCCCAGGATATCCGCGACGTCGCGCGCGACCTGCGCGCGGCCGGCTATGCCTTCGAAGACCGCTGGTTCGATCCCTTCATCGAGTTCCGCTTCCCGCGCTTCGGCAGCGTCGTCTACGAGGGCGTCGAGATGGAGTTGCGCCAGGCGATCGAGCCGTGGAATGTGCTGGGCGAGGAAGTCTCGGCCGGCGGTACCGCGCGCTATGTCGATTCGTCGGTCGAGCGCATGCAGCTGAAGGTCACCGGCCTGACCGACGGCCGCCACGTGGTGGCCTGCAACGGCCGCATGCTGCCCCTGCAGCCGACCGGCGTGCCGGGCGAGTACGTGGCCGGCGTGCGTTTCCGGGCCTGGAGCCCGTGGTCGGCGCTGCACCCCAGCATCAAGGTGCAGGCCCCGCTCGTCTTCGACCTGGTCGACACCTGGAATGGCCGCTCGATCGGCGGCTGCACCTATCATGTGGTGCATCCGGGCGGGCGCAACGAAACCGGCTCGCCGGTCAATGCCAACGCCGCCGAGGCGCGCCGGGTTGCGCGGTTCTGGCCGCATGGCCATACGCCGGGCCCGTTCACGGTACGCAAGGAGGAGCCCAATCCGGGCTTCCCGATGACACTGGATTTGCGCTGGCAGCCGGTTTGACCTATTGTTTCGTACCAAACGTATTGCTGCCTTCATGTCCAACCAGTTACTAGCCCATTATCTCGCCGCATCGGACGGTTTCGATGAAATGCTCGACGCGGCGAAAGCGCCGCGTGCCCACTGGCGTGCGCTGCTAGCCAACCTGGAGCAGGAAGCGCCGGGCATGATGCGCCAGCGGCGCGAGATGGTGCAGCGCCAGGTGCGCGAGAACGGCGTGACCTATAACGTCGCCGCCGACGCCCACGGCAAGCAGCGGCCATGGGACCTGAACGTGCTGCCGCTGATCCTTCCGCATGAGGAATGGAGCGGCATCGAGGCGGCCGTGATCCAGCGCGCCACCTTGCTCAACAAGATTCTGGGCGACGTGTACGGCAAGCAGGAGATGCTGCACGAGGGCCTGCTGCCGCCGGCGCTGGTCGACGGCCATGCCGGCTTCTTGCGCCCTTGCCACGGCATGCGGCACCATGACGACGTCGCCCTGCATTTCTATGCGGTCGACCTCGCGCGCGCGCCCGATGGCCGCTGGTGGGTCATGGCCGACCGCACCCAGGCGCCGTTCGGCGCCGGCTATGCGCTGGAAAACCGCGCCATCATCGCCCCCACCTTCCCCGACCTGCTGCGCGAACTGAAGGTGCAGCCTCTCGGCAGGTTCTTCCGCACCATGCACGACAGCCTGGTGCACTGGGGGCGCATGTGCGCGGCGACCGGCGACCATCCCGCGCCGCTGCGCGAGGGCGAGGCGCCGCTGATCGTGCTGCTCACGCCAGGCCCGCGCAGCCAGAGCTACTACGAACAGGCCTACCTGGCGCGCTATCTCGGCCTGCCGCTGGTCGAAGGCGGCGACCTGACGGTGCGCGACGGGGTGGTGTACCTCAAGACCCTGGCCGGCCTGCACCGGGTACACGTGATCATGCGCCGGGTCGACGACGAATCGTGCGATCCGCTCGAACTGCAGCACTCGCTGCTGGGCGTGGCGGGGCTGACCCAGGCCGCCATGCGCGGCAATGTGCTGGTCGCCAACAGCCTCGGCTCGAGCCTGCTCGAATCGGGCGCCCTGCTCGGCTTCCTGCCGACGCTGTCGAAGCGCCTGCTGGGCGAACCCCTGAAAATGCCGTCGGTGGCCACCTGGTGGTGCGGCGAGCCGAGCGCGCTGGACACCGTCATCGCCAGGCTCGATCGCCTGGTCATCAAGCCCAGCTTTTCACAGCGTCCGCAGGCTGCGCTGTTCGGCCAGGACCTCGATGGCGAGGCGCGCGCGGCCTTCGTCGCCAGGATGCGCGCCAATCCCAACGATTACATTGCCCAGGAACTGGTGCGGCTGTCGCAATCGCCGGTATGGCGGGACGGGCCGGCGCCTGGCCTCGAGGCGCGCGCCGTCGGCCTGCGGGTGTTTGCCTGCGCCACCCCGAACGGCTATGTGGTGATGCCCGGCGGCCTGACCCGGGTGGCTACCGGGCCGGATGCGCGGGTGCTGACGATGCAGATGGGCGGCGCCAGCAAGGACACCTGGGTCCAGGCGCGCGCCAGGGTCGAAGTGCACCGCCTGCAGCAGCGCAGCATCTCGGGCCGCGACCTGGTGCGGGAAGACACCAACCTGTCTAGCCGCGTGGCGGAAAACCTGCTGTGGTTCGGACGCCATGCGGAACGCACCGACAATATCTGCCGCCTGCTGCGGGTCGCGCTCGATTTCTTGTTCAACGTCCGTTTCGACCAGCGCGGCGCCGAATGGCCGACCGTCGAGGCGCTGTGCATCTGGTTCGGCCTGCTCGACGAAGGGAAGAAGCCGGCCACGCCAGGCACGACCCAAACCGGCCCCATCTTTACCGATGCCGAGATCGAGTCGGCCCTGCTGACGGCGGTCGTCTCGCCCACGGTCCCCGGCCTGGCACGGCAGCAGCAGCAGTTGCACCGGCTTGCCGGGCAGCTGCACGAACGCTTCTCGGTCGATAACTGGCGTGCACTGAACCGGATGGTGCAACCAGCCTCCGCCGGCGAGCGGCCATCGCAGTCGGGGGTCATGACGATCCTCGACGATGCCGCCGCCGCGCTGATGACACTGGCCGGCTTCGCCCTCGACGGCATGACGCGCGATCTTGGCTGGCGTTTCATGTCGATCGGACGCCGCCTGGAGCGCCTGCAATTCCAGAGCGTGGTGCTGCAGCGCGCGCTCGCCATGAACGGGAGCGGCAACCTCGACTGGCTGCTGGAGCTATCCGACAGCATCATCACCTACCGGGCCCGCTACCGGGCCCAGCCCGAATGGCTGCCGGTCCTCGACCTGCTGCTGCTCGACGAGACCAATCCGCGCTCGATCGTCTTCCAGCTCAACGGCATCCTGGGCACGCTGGCCAAGATCGAGCAAACCCAGGGGCCCTGCGGCACGCATATGCTGGCGCCCTTGAAGAAGGAGCTGCTCGCGCTCGATCCTGACACTGACCTGAAGCACGGCAACCCCCTGCTCGGCGGCCTGCTGGACCGGATCGGACGCACCAGTGCGGCCCTGTCCGAGCAGATCAGCGTGCAATTTTTCAGCTATACCGACAACGGCCGCCAAAGGAACCGCAGCTCATGATCGCGCAGCCCATGACCGCGCAGTCCATCACCAATTCGCCAACGAGCGCCGGCGCCTGCGCGCGCTATCGCGTGGTGCATGAAACGCGCTACACCTACAGCAGCACGGTCACCCTGTCGCAGCAATACCTGCATCTGACGCCGCGCTCCTTCTCCTGCCAGCAAACCGAGTCGCACCTGATCTGGCTCGATCCGGTCGTCAACGACGGCAAGGACGGTGTCGACTACTTCGGCAACCTGACCCGCCACGTGGCGCTGACCGTGCCGCATGACAGCCTGCTGGTGCACGCCGAATCGACGGTCTCGCTGTGGGAGCGCTACACCCTGGCGCAGATCGCCGGGACGCTGCCGTGGGAATGCGTGCGCGACATGATGGGCAAGGAAAAGAGCGCCGCCACCCTGGAAGCCTGCCGCTATCTGTACGCCTCGCCGCATGTCACCAGCTTCCCCGAGCTCGAAGCCTATGCCCGCGCCAGCTACACCCCGGGCCGACCGCAGCTCGATGCCGCGCTGGACCTGACCTACAGGATCTTCGACGACTTCGAGTTCGATGCCAAGGCGACCGATATCTCGACCCCGCTCGATCAGGTGCTGCGCGGCCGGCGCGGCGTGTGCCAGGACTTCGCCCAGCTGATGATCGGCTGCCTGCGCAGCATCGGCCTGCCGGCGCGCTATGTGAGCGGATACATCCTGACCCACCCGCCCGCAGGCAAGCCGCGCCTGATCGGCGCCGACGCTTCGCACGCCTGGGTGTCGGTGTTCTGCCCGGCGCTGGGCTGGGTCGATTTCGATCCGACCAACCGCTGCCTGGTGCAGCATGAACACATCACGCTGGGTTGGGGGCGCGACTTCAGCGACGTGACCCCGCTGCGCGGCATCGTGCTGGGGGGCGGCAAGCAGGAACTCGAGGTGCGGGTGACGGTGACGCCCTTGCCCTTGCTCGAAGGGGCGTAACTAGGCGCCGTCCTTGTGCCCAAGTCCGGCGGGGATGGGCATGCCCCCGCCGCCGCCGTCCATGCCGCCGCCGCCGCGGTTTCCACCGCCGCCGGCTTCGCCTTTCGCACGACCGCCGCCGCCCTGCGTGCGCGTCGGCCCCTGCAGCGGAATCATCACCTCATCCGGCATCGGATCGAGATCCAGCGCCGCGCGAATGAAGGTGCGCAGGCTGACCACCAGCTCCGCCGTATGAATCGGCCGCCCCGCCGCCAGTTCGGCCGCCGCCTGCGCCGCCAGTCGGCAGTGCTCTTCGGTGCCGAGCAGCAGGATGTCCGCCAGGGCTGCTTCGACGGCATCGCGGATGCGGCGCGAACGGTCTGAACTCGCCATTCCATCGCTTCCCCCCTCTTCGCCCGATCCGGCCCGCTCGCGCAGGTCGCGCAGATGCGTCGGATCGACCGTCAGCTGCCCGGTGAACGAGCCGCCCAGGGTGCGGTAGGCGGCGATCAGGGTTTTCAGGCGCTCGTTGATCTGGCGGTTCATGCGCTCGCGGCGCTGCTGGATGGTCTGCATCATGAGGATGCGGATGCCCACGCCCAGCAAGGTAAAGACGGCAAGCCCGATGATCGTCGTCATCGCGCCTTGCCACGAACTGAAATCCATATAGCGCATGCTGGTTCCGGTGCTTGTCATCGATGCAAGACAGTGTACCGATTCAAGAAAATACACCTCGGCCGATTGATTTTTTGCGCGCGATGTCACACAACCGTCGCCTCGCTCGTCTACCAGGCAGCCGGCCTGTTCGCCGGCATCGACTCGTTCAACCTGAGGAAACAAGACAAATGAATCGCGAAAACTGGTTCCAGGCCTCGCCCGAAGGCGCCCAAGCCCTGGGCGGCGTCCATCACTACGTCACGAAGAACACCAATCTTCCTTCCCAACTGATCCACCTCGTTTTCTTGCGGGTGTCGCAGATCAACGGCTGCGCGCACTGCATCGACCTGCACTCGCGCGACCTGGTCAAGGAAGGCATGTCGATCGATAAACTGGTACTGGTCCCGGTCTGGCACGAAGCGGCTTACCTGTTCTCGGACCAGGAACGGGCGGCGCTGGCCTGGGCCGAAGAAGTCACCCGTGTCAGTGAAACCCATGCGTCCGACGAAGCCTATGCCGCGGCCTCGAAAGCGTTCGATTCCAGGGACCTGGTCGACCTGACGATCGCCATCGCCGCCATGAACGCGTTCAATCGCATGGGCGTGAGCTTCCGCCTGAAACCAGCCGCCAGGGCCTAGCTGCGGGCAGGCTTGAATGAGGCTGTATCCTGAAAACGTCATTCAAGCCTGCGGCCGCACGTCGCGCATCGCAAACGGCGAACATCCGCCGTTTTGTCACACGCCTGTCATTACGCAGGCGGATGATGGTCAAAAGTGAGCTCCGGCATGTGTTCACGCCGGACCGGCCAACGCTACCCGGGTGCGCAGACATCATGTACAAAAGTGACAAGAAGCTCTTGATCCTCGACGCCGACGGCACCACCATCGATGCCTTCTCCGCCATCGAAGCGGCATTCGCCCACCATGGGCTGGTGATCGGCGACGAGACCCGGTTCCAGAAGCGGCACAAGCTGCTCAAGTACATGGGCGGGCTGAAGGAATTCCCCTCGATCATCCGCAAGAACCTGCGCAAGAACAGCCGCGCCCAGCTGATCGACACCCTCACCGGCATCTACCGGCAGGAAGCCCGGCTCTATGACGGCATCGCCGACCTGATCCGCGAGCTGATCGCCGCGCCCGACATCACGGTCGGCATCGTCACGCGCAACGTCACGATCGAGCCGCTGGAAACCCTGCGCCAGCTATTCCTGCGCCACGACATCGACATCGC
The DNA here is from genome assembly GCF_008014745.1 of Massilia arenae. Taxonomy (GTDB): domain Bacteria; phylum Pseudomonadota; class Gammaproteobacteria; order Burkholderiales; family Burkholderiaceae_D; genus Telluria; species Telluria arenae. The sequence continues at coordinate 87,271 of NZ_VPFD01000030.1, read as the reverse complement.
CGAGCTCGACTTCCTGGTCCACATTCCACTCAAGGAGACCAAGACCGCCCAGTTCCGCGCCACGCGCGAACAGTTCGGCGTCAACCCGGCGCGCGCCTTTATCTGCGGCGACGAACACAAGGACTTCATGGCGGCGGTCAGCACCGGCATGCACCCGTTCATGGTCTCCTACGGCTTCGAATGCCACGACCGGCTGACGACCAAGTTCGAGATCCCGCACGAACTGATCTCACGCAGCTCGGCCGAGCTGTGCTGCCGGATCCGGCACGCGCTCGACCTGGGCGTGCTGGCTCAGGCGCCGTACCAGAACAGCAGCAGGCTGATGGCGCCGAATATCCAGTAGTCGACCGGCGCGCCGAATGCCCAGTGCTTATGCCAGGGCACGAGTTCCTGCTTGAAGCGGCGCCATCCGAAGGCCGGATTGATGACGAACCACAGGTAGTCCTCGACGATCCAGAACAGCATGATCGACGCCGCCACGCTGGCCTCGAGCTTCCACGACCACTGCCCCATGAAGAACAGCGGGAAGTGGAAGATCAGGCCGATGAAGGCGAACATCCACAGGTGGTAGCCGGTCAGCGCCCGCCCGCCCATGAAGATATCGAGCAGCGGATGCTGCTCGATGCGCCAGGTCGGCAGGTTCGCCGCCCATCCAGCATCGCCTTCGATTTCCACTTCCACCCGCGCGAACAGGTAGGCCGCCACCAGTACCGCACCCACCATCGATACGACCCTGCCACCATCCGACAACTCAACCATAAGCCACTTCACATTGATGTTCACACTGCGGTTCACACTGCGGTTCACACTGCGGTTGACACTGCAGTTCCGACTGGCCCAGTACGGTTTCCAGCACCTGCATGGCGGCGTGCGGCCGGCCCAGAGCCCGCGCACGGGCGACCATGGCCTGCAGCTGTTCGGGATGCGCGAGCAGGTGGCGGACCCGGTATTCGAGGGTGGACAGGTCGGATGCCTTGAGCGCCGCCCCCTGCTCGAGCAGGTAGTTGGCGTTGTGTTCTTCCTGTCCCGGGATCGGCGCATTCACGATCATCGGCAACCCCATCGCCAGGCATTCGGCGCTGGTGGCGCCGCCCGGCTTGGTCACCACCAGGTCGGCGCAGGCCATCAGGCGCTCGACACGGTCGGTAAAACCCTGCGGTGCCAGCCGGCCCGGATAGCGCACCGCAAGACGCTGCAGGGCCGCCAGCTCGGCCGCGTTCTTGCCGGCCAGGGCGATCAGCTGGAAGTCGCCGGGGATACTCAGGAGTTTTTCCGCCACCCGACTCAAGCCGCCGAGCCCGGCGCCGCCGCCCATCAGCAGCAAGGTCGTCAGCGCAGGGTCGAGGCCGAGCTCACGGGCGCATTCTTCACGGTCGTGCGCCTGGGAGAACGCCGGCATGGTCGGAATGCCGGCCACGTGGACCGCCTGCGCCGGAATCCCCTGCTTGCGCATGCGGAATGCCACTTCGTCGTTGGCGGCGAAATAGCCGGCGACGTGCGGGTGGATCCACATGCGGTGCAGGTCGAAGTCGGTCACCTGCACCCAGACCGGGCAGGCCAGCTTGCCGGCCGCGATCTGTTGCGACAGGATCTCGACCGGCTGGAAGTGGGTACAAACGACGGCGTCCGGCGCCAGCGCGGCGATTTCATCGGCCAGCAGGCGGCAATCGCGCCGCTCGACCCAGCGCCGCAGGCGGTTGAACCAGCCGTCCGGATTGGCCTCGTCGGTCAGCCGGTACACATGGCGCCACAGGCCGGGCGCGCGGCCGATCAGGAGCAGATAGAAGTCGGTGTAGACCTTGCGCAGGCGCGGCGCGGCGAAGGCCATCGCGTCCAAGTGGATCACCTTGACGTCGCCGTAGTCGGCGGCGGCGCGGGAACGGATGGCCTCGGCGACCCTGGTATGGCCGGCGCCGGCAGGAATGCTGAGCAAGAGAATCTTTTTCCCAGCAATGCCTTGTTGAAAGTCGCCCTGCCTCATGCACACGCCCCTCGGGTCACGGTATGCAGGCGAATGTAATCGCGAAATATGACCCGCCCATGACGGCGGGGTGCACCATCACGCGATCAGGTCGAAATCGAGCGTTAGCGGCCGGTGGCGCTGAGGTAGCCACAGGTGTCGATGATCGTCTTGTCGGCGAACAGCGACTCCTTGAGCGACAGGAACGGCTTGTGATTGACCAGCATGACGACGATCTGCGAACGCGCCAACGCATCCTGCGGAGTGCGCAGCTCGCCCTTGTCGAGGCTGGCCGGCAGCGCCGAGATGTTCGGCTCGACCACGATCACGCGGCTGCCGTGCGTTTTCGCGATCTCGGCGGCGATGTCCAGCGCCGGGCTTTCGCGCAGGTCGTCGATGTCGGGTTTGAAGGCCAGGCCGAAGCAGGCGATGGTCACATCCGATTCCTTGCGCTCCGGGTTCGCGGCCAGGTATTTCTCGGCTTCTTCCTTGACCTTGCCCAGCACCCAATGCGGCTTGTAGTCGTTGACTTCGCGCGCGGCCTTGATCAGCTTCGACTGCTCCGGCGCGCTGTGCACGATGAACCACGGGTCGACCGCGATGCAGTGGCCGCCCACGCCCGGTCCCGGACGCAACACGTTCACGCGCGGATGGCGGTTGGCCAGCGAGATCAGTTCCCACACGTCGATGTCGAGCTTGCCGCAGATGACGGACAGTTCGTTGGCGAAGGCAATGTTCACGTCGCGGAAGGAATTCTCGGTGAGCTTGCACATCTCGGCCGTGCGCGAGTTGGTCTCGATGCACTCGCCCTGCACGAAGGTCTGGTACAGCGCGATGGCGCGCTCGGAGCAGGCCTTGGTGATGCCGCCGATGATGCGGTCGTTCGACACCAGCTCGTGGATCACCTTGCCCGGCAACACGCGCTCGGGGCAGTAGGCCAGGTTGATGTCGGCTTCGTCGTCCGGGCCCAGCGGGATCTTGAGGTCGGGACGTTCTTCGGCCAGCCATTTGGCCAGGCTTTCGGTGGTGCCCACCGGCGAGGTCGATTCGAGGATGACCAGGTCGCCTTTTTTGAGCACCGGCGCGATCGAGCGCGCCGCTGCTTCGACGTAGCTGACGTCGGGTTCGTGGTTCCCGCGGAACGGGGTCGGCACGGCGATCAGGAAGGCGTCGGCCGGCTGCACCGTGGTGGACGCCTTCAGGTAGCCCTGGTTGACGGCTGCGGCGACGATCATGTCCAGGTCGGGCTCGACGATGTGGGTCTGGCCGCTGTTGATGGTGTCGACCGCATCCTGGTTGATATCGACGCCGATGACGTTCTTCTTGCGGGATGCAAACATTGCAGCGGTTGGGAGACCAATGTAACCCAGACCGATCATCGAGATAGTATCAAAGGTGCTGCTCATGTTTTTCTCTTAAAAAGTTGAGGATGCGGGCCGCGGCGGTGCCGTCGCCGTAGGGATTGGTGGCCGAACTCATGCGCTCATATTCGGCCGGGTTGGTGAGCAGTGTGCGGATGCCGCCGACGATGGAATCGATGCCGGTGCCGACCAGGCGCACGGTGCCGGCGGCCACGGCTTCGGGACGCTCGGTGGTGTCGCGCATCACCAGCACCGGCTTGCCGAGCGATGGCGCTTCTTCCTGGATGCCGCCGGAATCGGTCAGCAGGATCGCAGCGCGGTTCATCAGGTAGACGAAAGGCAGGTAGCTCACCGGATCGATCAGGTGCACGTTCGGATTACCCTCGAGAATCCTCCGCACCGGTTCCTGCACGTTCGGATTCAGGTGCATGGGATACAGCACTTCGACATGCGGCATGCGGCTGACTTCATCGAGGGCGCGGCAAATGCTTTCGAAACCGCTGCCGAAATTCTCGCGCCGATGGCCGGTCACCAGGATCAGCTTCTTCTTGCTGTCGAGGAAATCGAACTGGGCTTCCATCTCGCGCTTCAACTGCGTATCGGTGTCCAGCCGCCGGACGACGTCCAGCAAGGCATCCACCACGGTATTACCCGTGACGCAAATATTCGCGGCCGGCACGCCTTCGTCCAGCAGATTCTGTCGCGCATGCCAGGTCGGCGCGAAATGCAGGCTGGCGATCACGCCGGTCAGGCAGCGATTGACTTCCTCGGGCCACGGCGAGTAGATGTTTCCGGTACGTAGGCCCGCTTCAACATGGCCGACCGGCATCCTTTCGTAGTATGCGGCGAGGCTGGTCGCAAAAGTCGTGGTCGTATCGCCGTGAACGAATACATAATCCGGACGCCATGCTCGCAGCACGCCGCGCATGCCCGTAAGAACCTTCGAGGTGATATCGGAAAGATCCTGACCCGGGGTCATCAGATTCAGGTCGAAATCGGGCGTGAGCGAAAACAGGCTCAATACCTGGTCCAGCATTTGCCGGTGCTGGGCGGTCACGCAGACCTTGACATCGACGTCGAGCGATTCGGACAGTACGCGGACCACGGAAGCCATCTTGATTGCTTCCGGTCGCGTCCCGAAAACAGTGAGGACTTTGATAGTCATCTGGTTGATTGCTGTCGTGAGACGATCGGAGGCGGTTTCGCCCGGCGTTACGCAGCCGAGGGACGCAATTACACCTGCGATCCTATCGCATTCGCCAGCAATAACTTGATGAATGATCAATGACACAGCCAAAGCTTGGCTGCGCCATTGATTATTTGCTTATGCCTGGCTAGACGACGCTATTCCAGGACTTCGACAGTCGCATGGCGCAGTTGATCAGGCCAACCATCGAATACGTCTGCGGGAAGTTGCCCCACATTTCACCGGTGACCGGGTGCGTGTCTTCCGACAGCAGCCCCAGGTGGTTGCGCGCCGCCAACATGGCCTCGAACACCTCGCGCGCCTCCTTCGTGCGCCCGATCCGCGCCAGCGCGTCGATGCGCCAGAAGGTGCAGATATTGAAGGCGGTCTCGGGCACGCCGAAATCGTCCGGCGCTTCGTAGCGGCGCATATAGGGGCCGTCGCACAGCGATTTTTCCAGCGCGTCGACGGTGGCGACGAAGCGCGGATCTTTCGGGTCGATGAAATTGATCTCGGCCATCAGGAGCACGCTGGCGTCCAGGTCGCGTCCGCCCAGGCTTTCGGCAAAGGCCTGGCGCTCTTCGCTCCAGGCCTCGGCCAGCAGGCGGTTGCGGATCAGCTCGGCGCGCTCGCCCCAGTAGGCGGCGCGGTCCGGCAGCTCCAGCACGTCGGCGATCTTGGCCAGGCGGTCGCAGGCGGCCCAGTTCATCAGCACCGACGAGGTGTGCACGCGGGCCCGGGTGCGCAGCTCCCACATGCCGGCATCGGGCTCGGCCCACACGCGGAAGGCTTGCTCGCCCACCGCCTCCAGCAGGCGGAACTCGGGAAGGCCGGCGCGGCGGAACAGGCGGTGATCGAAGAAGGCCTGGGCCGCGCCGAGCACGATATTGCCGTACACATCGTGCTGGAAGTGCTCTTGCGCCTGGTTGCCGATGCGCACCGGGCGGTGGTTGCGGTAGCCGGGCAAGTGGTCGACGATCGATTCGGGCAACTGCTCCTCGAGGCCGATGCCGTACAGCGGCTGGATATGCCCGCCCTTGGCGCGCGCCACCACATTGCCCAGCCAGCGCAGGTAGTCTTCCATGGTGCCGACCTCGGACAGGCTGTTCAGGGCCCGGATCACGAAGAAGGCGTCGCGCAGCCAGCAGAAGCGGTAATCCCAGTTGCGTTCGCTGCCCGGGGCTTCCGGGATGCTGGTGGTCATGGCGGCGATGATGGCGCCGGTGTCTTCGAACAGCGACAGTTTCAAGGTGATCGCGGCGCGGATCACGACGTCCTGCCATTCCAGCGGCAGCGCCAGGCGGCGGGTCCAGGTGCGCCAGTAGCCGATCGTTTCTTTCTCGAAGCGGTGGGCGGTGTCCTTGATGCCGTCGGCCAGGGTCTCGTCCGGTCCCAGCATGAAGTTCATCGGCCGGTCGAGCAGGAAGAACGATTCGGACAGCACATAGCTGAGCGAGGCGTCGGTGTTCAGGCGCAGCGTCTGGTCCGGTCCGACGTAGCGGATGTGGTGGCTGCCCTGGGTGACTTCGGGCTTTTTCGCGCCATATTCGAAGCGCGGCCGCAGCTTGATGCGCACGCGCACGCCGGCGCCGAGCGGTTTCACGCGCCGGATCAGCATCAGGGGCCGGAACATGCGGTCGCGGCTCAGGAAGCGCGGCGCGAAATCGGTGATCTCGATGCCATTGCCGGCCGCGTCGTACAGGCGCGTGCGCAGCACCGCCGTGTTCGGCTCATAAGCTTGCTCGCTGCGCACGACATCTTCGAGCTCGATGCTCCACAGGCTGCCGTTTTCGCTCGGGTCGAGCAAGGCGTTGAACACCGGATCGCCGTCGAAGCGCGGCAGGCAGGACCACACCACGCGACCCATGCGGTCGATCATGGCGCTGAAGGCGCAATTGCCGACCACGCCGCAATCGAGGGAGCCCGGCGCGTCGTGTACTGCGGTCGATGTGCACTCTGGGGAAATATCACTCATGCTGAATCCTTTCCTATGGTTGACGTGGCGGCGGCGTGCGCCAGCGCATCGCGTACCGCCTGGCTCGATGCGATGCGGCAGCTGGCCACCGTCGGCCCCGGCCCGACCTTGAGGCCGATGCCGCCGACGCGCTCCACGTGATCGAAACCGGCTTCGTCGGTGGTGTCGTCGCCGATGAACAGCGCGCGATGGCCAAGGAACGGCGCCTCGGCCAGGAAGTCGCGGACCGCCGTGCCCTTGCTGACGCCGGCGGCCTTGATCTCGACGATCATCTTGCCTTCCATCAGCAGCAAGCCCAGGCTGCTGCGCACCGCGTCCGCCATGGTCTCGACGCACAGCGCCTGCAGTTCCGGCGCCTGGCGATAGTGCAGCGCCAGCGCGCCATGCTTTTCCTCGACCCACAGGCCAGGATGGCGCGCCGCCAGCGCGTGGGCCTGGGTGCGCACCGCCGTGAAGTCGGGCGCCGGCAGCTGGCGCAGCACGCCGTCGAAGCTGCGCCGCTCCATGCCGTGCACGCCAGCGGCCGGCAAGACCAGCGGCGCCAGCAGCCGGTCGAGTTCGGCGACGGGGCGGCCCGAGACGATGGCCAGCCGGCCGTCCAGCCGCTGTTGCAAGGTCGCCAGCGAAGATAATAGTTCGGGCGTGACGACCACCTGGTCCGGGCGCGGCGCGATGTCCACCAGCGTGCCGTCGAAATCGAGGAACAGGGCGCAGTCGGACGCGGCCAGCAGGTCCAGCGCCGCCTGTTCGTTGGTCAGCATGGTCGCATTCATATGTCCACTCATGCGTCCCCCTTTCGTACCCGGTTCTGGCTGAGCGAATTGATCCTGGAGCGCACGCGCTCGCGCTGGCGCAGGCGCGCCGCGTCCTGCAGCATGCGGCCGGCCCAGCGGTAGACGTTGAAGTCGCGCACCCGCACGCGCATGGTGCGCATGCGTTCGCGCTGTTCGTCCTGCGGCATGCGCAGTGCGCGGTACAGTGCTTCGGCGCCCTCTTCGATGTGATACGGGTTGACGATCAGCGCCTCGTGCAGCTCGCGGGCGGCGCCGGTGAACTGGCTCAGGATCAGCACGCCCTGCTCGTCGTCGCGGGCGGCGATGAATTCCTTCGCCACCAGGTTCATGCCATCGTGCAGGCTGGTCACGCTGCACACTTCTGAAGCGCGGAAGTAAGTGCGCAATTGTGCTTGTTCATGGTGTTCGGTCTTGAGGATGATAGGCAGGTAACTGCCGCTGGAAAAGCGCTGGTTGATGCGCTGGGCCAGCGCGCGCACCCGCGCTTCGAAGTTCTGGTACTCGTCGAGCGAGGAGCGGGTGGGCGCCGCGATCTGCACGAAGGTGAACTTGCCGACCATGTCCGGATGCAGCTCGAGCATGCGCTCGACCGCCTGGAAGCGCTCGACGATGCCCTTGGTGTAATCGAGGCGGTCGACGCCGATGCCCAGCAGTTGGTCGGCCGGCAGCGACAGCGCCTGGCGGATCTCGGCGCGGCAGGCCGCCACGTCGCACTCGCCCGGCGCCGGCTCCGGCCAGGCGATCGAGATCGGGTACGGCTTCACCTGGGTCAGCTCGTTGCCGTAGCTGACGGTCGAGGCCTCGTTCTCGATGCGGGTTTCGAGATAGCGGTCCACGGTGTCGAGGAAGTTCTTGCGGTGGAACGGCGTGTGGAAGCCGAGGATCGTGCTGCCCAGCATGCCGTCGAGGATTTCTTCGCGCCACGGGCAGATGCCGAACGATTCAGGATTCGGCCAGGGGATGTGCCAGAAGGTGATGATGGTGGCCTTCGGCAGCACCGCGCGCACCATGCGCGGCAGCAGCGCGAAGTGATAATCCTGCACCAGCACCACCGGGTTGTCGGAGCGCGCCTCCGCGATCACGGCGTCGGCGAAGCGCTGGTTGACCCTGACGTATTCGGCCCAGTCGGTCGAGCGGAACACCGGCCGCACGTGGGCGATATGGCATAGCGGCCACAGGCCCTCGTTGGCGAAACCGTAGTAATAGCCCTGCTCTTCTTCCTTCGACAGCCAGACCCGGCGCAAGGTATAGCTCGGGTTCTCGGGCGGCACGCGCACATGGTCGTTGGCGTCGACCGTATCGCGGTCGGCCGAGCCGGCGCCGTGCGCGATCCAGGTGCCGGAACAGGCGCGCATCACGGCTTCGACCGCCGTCACCAGGCCGCTGGCCGGGCGCTGCACCTTGACGCCATTGGGCGTGTTCACGTGGATGTAGGGCTCGCGGTTCGAGACCACCAGGATCTCGTCGCCCGCCAGGTCCTGGTTCAGCAAGGTCTTGAGCGTGTCGGCGCCCCAGGTCTGGGATTCGACGCCGCTGCCCTGCAGGTCGCGGTTGTATTCGTTGAGCAGGGCGCGCAGTTCGCTCGCCAGCGGCGCGATTTCCGGCGACATCGGCCCCGGTGGACGCGGCGACAACTCGCCGCGCAGCATCTCGCGCACGCCGTTGAGCCAGCCGTGCCAGCTCAGGTGCGCGATCAGCACGGTGATCAGGGAGATCGCGCCCGCGAGCACGACGAACAGGCCGATGATGTATTTCTTGGTGTCTTCGCTGCGCCGCTCGATGAAACTCATGTCCTGCACCAGGATCAGACGGCCGGCGGAGATGCCGTCCTGGGTCAGTTCGCGGCTCGAGACATGGACTGGCCCGCGCGGCAGCTGCACGACGGGACTGGCGTCCTCGCCGTCCGCACCCTGGCTGCAGCCGAGGGACACCGGATAGGTATCGGTCTTGTACAGCAGCGTCTCGTCGGGCGTGCAGAAGGCGAGCGCATACAGGCGCTCGTCCTGGATCGCACGGCTGAACGCATCATTGATACGCGCCGAATCATTGTCCTCGAGGTAGTTGAGCAACGGTTGTTGCAAGGTACTCGAGACCAGCTGGGAACGCGTATCGAGGTCCCGTACGAACCAGCGTACGGTGAGATTTTCCATCCATGGAATCGCGAAGTAACCGAACAGCGCCAGCACCAGGGCCAGCGGGACGATGAAGCGCATGGATAGTTGTACCGATCTGAACCGCATGAAGCTCCTTCAAGATGGGACGACGTCGCCGACCATTTGAGTATAGCTATTTGCAAATTATTACGTCGCAACGTTGCGCACTGCAACATGCGGCCAGATTGGCATGGCACTAGCGCCGTGGAAGTTTATCCCGGTATGCGCTGCAGCACGAATTCGGCACGCGGCTTGGCGTGGCGCTCCAGGCGATAGGTCAGGGTCTTGCCATCCTCGCTCAGGGTGACGGTCCAGACATTCGTTTCCGCGCCCGGCACGAGGTCGGCGGTGTATTTGTCGGCCAGGAAAGCCTGGGAACGCGCGCTGCCGCCCTCCTTCGCCATGCCGCCATACATCGTGACCTTGTGTGGCGTGCCGTCGTCGTAGCGGTGATCGTGGCGCAGTTCCAGCCCGGCTTGCGGCCGGGTGAAGATCCAGGTGCGCGAACGGTCTTCGCCGACCTGCACCGGCATGCGGATATCCGCCGCGCTGCAATTGACCTGGGTCGAGATCTTCTTGCCGGCGAATTCATTGTTCGGGTCGACCGCATACGATTGCGCGCCTTCGAAGCGCTGGCCGCACATGCCTTGCAGGGTGGCCATGAATTGATCGCGCGAGTCGACTGGCGCAGGGGTGGCGGCGCAGCCGGCAATCAGGGTGGTCACGGCAAGGATCGGCAGAATGGCTTTCATGGGATTCCAGGTTGTTATTGGACGAATGACAAGCCTAGCATGCTGGCTCGGCAGTACTCCCAGTTTGCTTGGCCGGCGCATTTGCTTACTCGATAAAGTCGCTTGCCAAGCTCGAGGTGCGCGCGGAAGATGAAGTATCCCAATTTCATGTGCTTTCCCATGGCCCGGCACCAACCCTCCCCTGCGACGACGATTCTTTTTGTCGGCAACAGCTTCACCTATGGCGATCCGGCCGGCGCCGCGCCGTTGGTGCAGGAGTTTCGCCCCCATACGGTTACCGACCTGAATGGCACGCACATCGGCGGCGTGCCGGCCCTGTTCAAGGCGATGACGGAAGAAGCCGGCCTGGATTTCCAGGTCATCCTGGAAACCGAAGGCGGCACCGGACTCGACTTCCATCACGACACGCGTTACGACACGATCGTCAAACCCTGGGACATCGTGCTGCTGCAAAGCTATAGCACGCTCGATGAGGACGATCCCGGCAATCCCGCCAAGCTGATCCGCTACAGCAGCCTGCTGGCCCAGGCCTTTCATGCGCAGAATCCCGCAGTCGACGTGCGCCTGACGGCGACCTGGTCACGCGCCGACCAGACCTGGCTCGACACCGGCGCCTGGCACGGCAAAGGCATTGCACGAATGGCGCTGGACGTGCGCCGCGCCTGCGATGCGGCGGCTTCGCACCCGATCAATGGTGTGATCCCGGTCGGCGAAGCGTGGAACCGCGCGATCGCCGTCGGCGTGGCTTGCGCCAATCCCTATCAGGGCATGGCGCCGGGCGAGGTCAACCTGTGGGCGCCGGACGCCTATCACGGCAGCGTCCATGGCTATTATCTCGAGGCGGCGACGATCTTCGGCCACGTCACCGGCCGTGATCCACGTTTGCTCGGCGCGTTCGATCCGATCGCGCGCGAGCTTGGCATCGAGGCGCGAGTCGCCGGCGCCCTGCAAGCCATCGCGGCGGCGCAACTGGCGGCGGAAAACAGGCCGGAGCTGGAACGCAGGGCCGCCTGAATACTCAGGCCGCCGCAAACAAGAACGCCACCGTCGAGGTGGCGTTCTTGTTTGCGCGGCCCTTCTTCATCAACCGAAGATGAAGTACAGGATAACGAGCACGACAGCAGGAATACCCAGCAGCCAACCAATGAAATACTTACCCATGATGAACTCCTCTCAGATGCTTGTTGTCGATGGGTTCATGATGCCGGGCACGAGCAATGCGGTCAGTTAGGTACTGCACATCCAAAAGAAATAGCGCTGTCATCGTTACCTATTGATGACCCCGAATGCAATACGCAGCAATTGCTCGACAGAAGTGACTCGGCCGCCATCGAGCGCCCACTGCCAGCCCAGATAGTTTGGGAGCCAGCGTGACGCCACGCCATGGAAGCGCGCCAGCCATTCCTTGAAGCGCCGGTGATAGGCGTTCACATTCTGAACGTGGATGGCGCCCTGGGCGCCGTTGCGGACGCGTTCGCCGGCGCTGAGATTAATCGCCTGGTGCGCAATGCCATGGGCACGGGCGAAGGCGGAATAGGCGGTGTTGGCATCGGTGACCAGCAGCGCCTGGGGATCGAGTTTCGGCAGCAGGTGCCGGACCAGCCGGGCCACCTTCAAGGCGCCGCGTCCGGTCACGGCGTCGATGGTCTGGCCGCCGCGGTCGCGCGCCACCAGGATGCAGTCGAGATGATGCGAGATACCACGCAAGGCGGCCCTGCCGCCACGCTTGCGCGGCCGACGATCGAGCTTGCGTGACCCCTTCTGCGATTCGAGCAGGAACATTTCGTCGGCCTCGACGATGCCGACCAGGCGCTCGGGCCGATCGTCCTTGACCCGGTCGAGAAAACGATGGCGCCAGCGGAAAGTCGTATTTGGGTGCACGCCGACGCGCTTGGCCGCAGAGCGGACCGTGCGCGAATCGAGCACCATATCCAGATAATCGAGCCACTTGCCCTTGTGCCTGAGCCGCGCCAGCGGCGTACCGGTCAGATCGTTGAAAGTGCGTCCGCATGCGCAACAACGAAAGCGTTGCAGGTCGTTAGCATGACCATGCCGATGGCAACGTTCACAGCCGCAATCCGGGCAGCAGCGCCCCTTTGACCGGATCTCGTCGATGAGGGCGACCACCCGGTCGAGCCCGGCAGCCGGATGCAGGGCGGCAAGCACCTGCTGACGCTGCGGCTGGTTCAGTTGAGTCAGCTGGGCGAACAGCTTCTCAAACTTCAGCACTTTCATCGTGCGCTCCCGATCGATGACGACCAGGATTAGACCGCGGGTCAGCTCAGCAGTTCAATGCTCATCCATATCTAACGATGACAGCGCCCAAGAAATTGACTCCGCACTTGTTTCGACAGCGCACGACGCGCACGCCAGAGAAGGCGGTGCGCCGGGCTTTTTTATGCAGGGCTATACTAGATCATCACTTGTCGCTATGCAGAAGTCCTGGCTCAACATTATCCGGGCCGGTACTGCAGGCGATCACTTTCACACCATTTTTACAGGGGGTAATATGCCAACAACCTGGACCATCGCAGCCAATGCGGGCCGTGCACGTATCTTCTCCGACGCCGACAAGGCGTCGTCCCTGCAGGAAGTCGACGATCTGGTCAATCCTGCCGCGCAGCAGCGCGTGCTCGATATCGTGACCGATAAAATGAGCCCACGATCCGCGCAAAACAGCGGCCACAATATCGGTGGCGGACAAGGCGGCGGATTCCAACATGCGGCGCCAGCCGGCGCCCAGGGCAACGATTACCAACCGGCCGTCACGCCGGCCGAACACGAGTCGCAAAGGTTTGCGAAGGATATTTCAAACTACCTGCAGCAGGCGCACCAGGCCGGTCGTTTCCAACAACTGGTCTTGGCGGCCTCACCCGAGTTCCTCGGCGTGCTGCGCGAGAAGATCGATCCGCAGATCAAGGCGCTGATCAAGCGCGAAGTCAACAAGGACTATACGCACTCGAACGGCCAGGAACTGCGCGCCCAGCTCGACGCGCACCAGGACAAATCGGCGTAAGCCCGCGCCGCGCTGGATGAAAGGCCCGCCCCGGTGGCGGGCCTTTTGTATGGCGCCTCAGACCTGGACCATGCCGCCATCGACGAACAGCTCGATGCCATTGATATAGCTGGCGGCGCTGGACGCCAGGAAGGTCACGGCCTTGCCGATTTCTTCCGGCTCGCCCAGGCGGCCCATCGGCACTTGCGCGGCCAGGTGGTCGAACAGGCCCTGGCGGCTCGCATCGTCGACCAGGCCGCCCAGGCCCGGCGTGCGGATCGGGCCGGGGCTGATGACGTTCACACGGATGCCGCGATCCTTCAGGTCCATCGCCCACGAGCGGGCGAAATTGCGCACCGCCGCCTTGCTGGCGCTGTAGACACTGAAGCCGGGCGTGCCCTGCACCGAGGTGGTCGACGCGGTGAGGACGATCGCGCCGCCGTCCACCAGCAAGGGCAGCGCCTTCTGCACCGTGAACAGCACGCCGCGCACATTGGTCGCGAAGATGCGGTCGAAGTGTTCTTCGGTGATGGCGCCGAGCGGCATCATGTCGCCGCCGCCGGCATTGGCGAACAGGATGTCGAGGCGGCCCGCGTCGCGTGCGATCTGCGCATACACCTTATCCAGGTCGGCCAGGTTCGATGCATCAGCGCGGATGCCGGTGGCGGCCGGGCCGATGGCCTCGACCGCGGCGTCCAGCTCGTTCTGGCGGCGGCCGGTGACATAGACGCGTGCGCCCTGGGCCGCGAATTCGCGCGCCGTCGCCAGGCCGATGCCCGAGGTGCCGCCGGTGACGAGGGCGATCTTGCCGTTCAATTGCGTGTTCATGGTAGGTCCTTTCAGTGATGGAGCGGTTCGTTGGTGCCTGTCGGGTATCGAAGGCATGGATGAACTTTAGCGGCCGCCCGTTTATTGATAAATCCTGAAAAGTGAAATACATTATTTACGTATGTAGATAATGCGCATGCTTGAAAGGACGCCCTTGGACCAATTGCTCGCCATACGCGCGTACGGCCGCGTAGTCGAAGCCGGCAGCTTTACCCGTGCTGCCGATTCGCTGAACATGCCGAACGCCACCTTGAGCAAGCTGGTGCGCGAACTTGAAGCGCACCTGGGCGTGCGGCTGCTGCAGCGGACCACGCGCCGCGTCACTGTCACGCCCGAGGGCCGCGATTACTACGAAAAGACAGCGCGCATCCTGGCCGACCTGGAAGAGATCGACACCTCGTTCGACGTCGCGCGGGCCAGGCCGCGCGGCCAGTTGCGCATCGACATCGGCTCGTCGACCGCTAGCGACGTGCTGCTGCCGGCGCTGCCCGAATTCCTGGCGCGCTATCCCGACATCCGGATCGAGCTCGGCGTCTCGGACCGGGCCGCTGACCTGATCGCCGACAACGTCGACTGCGTCATCCGCGGCGGCGCGCTGAACGACTCGTCACTGGTGGCGCGCAGCATCGGCCGCGCCACGATGGTCACCTGCGCCGCGCCGTCCTACCTGAAGCAGTTCGGCACGCCGGCCTATCCGGAGGAGCTGAAAAACGGTCATCGCCTGGTCAGCTATGTCCTGACCTCGAATGGCCGCGCCCTGCCGTTCAGGTTCGCGCGCGGCGGCGAGAGCGTGGAAATCAAGGTGGAGCACCGCGTCGGCATCAATGAAAGCAATGCGCACCTGACGGCCGCCGTGGCCGGGCTGGGCATCGTCCAGACCTTCAGCTATTGCGCCGGCAAGCACCTGCGGGATGGATCGCTGGTCGAGATCCTCGCCGACTGGCGCCCGGCCGGCTTTCCCTTCCACGTGGTCTATCCGCAGAACCGCCACCTGACGCAGCGCCTGCGCGTGTTCATCGACTGGCTGACCGAGAGCTTCCCGCAGCGCGTCAGTGGATGAGCGGCTGCGGTTGCCCAGGATGATGCCCTGCGGTACGCTTGCCGCATGCACATTAGTGAACAACCCACCCACACGCTGGAGCTGCGCGTGCGCGAGCTGCAGCAGCTATTCAACTCGCTCGATCCGGCGCCTTTCCTGAACAAGGACCTCGACCACGCCTGCGAGGCGTATATCGAGAACTGGGCGCTTTCGCTGCCGACGGCCAGCCTGCTGCACCTGAACATCCACGTCGAACAGTTGCCGCCGGTGGGGCAGGCCGGCGACATGGTTGCGGACGCGATCCACAACTACTACGGCTACAAGGTGGAACTGGTGCGCGGCGAGCTGAAGCAGCTGCTGCGCCAGGGCCGGATCAGCCTGGCGATCGGCGTGGCCTTCGTCGTCAGCTGTTTATTGCTGGCGGCAGCCATCGAGACGTTTTCCAGCGGCCACTTCGCCCGGATCGCGCGCGAAAGCCTGACCATCATCGGCTGGGTGGCGATGTGGCGGCCGGCCCAGATCTTCCTGTACGACTGGTGGCCGCTGACGGGCCGCATCAAGGTGTTCGAGAACCTGCGCTTCGCGCGCGTCAGTGTGGTGCAGGACTAGAATCGAGAGAGAAGATGGCGCGCAAATCATCCGCCTGCAGACCCGGCGCAAGTTCCGTCTCTCCCTCATTGCTGAGCACCGCGTCCGCCAGCTCGCCCTTGCGGCGCTGCAGTTCCTGGATTTTCTCTTCCAGCGTGCCGCGCGCGATCAGCTTGTAGACGAACACGGGCTGCTGCTGGCCGATGCGCCAGGCGCGGTCGGTGGCCTGGTTTTCGCTGGCCGGGTTCCACCAGGGATCGTAATGGATGACGGTGTCGGCCGCCGTCAGGTTGAGCCCCACCCCGCCCGCCTTCAGGCTGATCAGGAATACCCCGACCTGCCCCTGCTGGAAGGCGGCGACCGGGGCGGCGCGGTCGAGCGTGCTGCCGGTGAGCTCGACGAAATCGGTGCCGCGTTCGCGCAAGGCCGCGCCGACCAGCGCCAGCATGCTGGTGAACTGCGAGAACACCAGCACCTTGCGGCCTTCGCTGCTCAAGGTATCGAGCAACTCCATCAGCGTATCGAGCTTGGCCGAGCCGGTCACGCTCGATGGCTCGATCAGACGCGGATCGCAGCACACCTGGCGCAGCTTGAGCAGGGCCTCGAGGATCACGATGTGGCTGCGCGCCAGGCCCTTGCGGTCGATCTCGGCCCGCACCTTGCGGTCCATCGCCACCCGCACCGTCTCGTACAGGTCGCGCTGCGCGCTGCCCAGCTCGACCGGCAGCACGATCTCGGTCTTGGGCGGCAATTCGGTCGCCACCTTGTCCTTGGTCCGGCGCAGCATGAAGGGTTTGACGCGGCGCGCCAGGAAATCCTTGCGCTGCACATCGTTCCCCTGCTCGATCGGCTTGCGGTAATCGGCCTTGAAGGATTTTTCGTCGCCTAGCAGGCCCGGCATCAGGAAGTTGAACTGCGACCACAGTTCGCCCAGGTGGTTCTGCACCGGCGTACCGGTCAGGCACAGCCGATGGCGGGCATCGAGCAGGCGCGCGGTCTGCGCGGCCTTGGTACGGCTGTTCTTGATGTACTGCGCCTCATCCAGGATCAGCAGGTGGTAGCGGTGCAGGCGCAGCGCGTCCTCGTCGCGGCCCAGCAAGGCATAGGTGGTCAGCACCAGGTCGTGTTCGCCGATGGCGTCGAACTGCGCCGCGCGCTCCTTGCCGTGCAGGAGCAGCACGCGCAGGCCGGGCGCAAAGCGTGCGGCTTCGGCCTGCCAGTTGGGCATCAGGCTGGTCGGCGCCACGACCAGGGCCGGCGCATCGAGCCGGCCGGCTTCTTTCTCGAACAGGATGTGGGCCAGGGTCTGGACGGTTTTCCCCAGCCCCATATCGTCGGCCAGGATGCCGCCGAAGCCGTATTCGCGCAGGAACTGCAGCCAAGCAAGGCCGCCCAGCTGGTAGGGCCGCAAGGCGGCCTGCAATCCCGCCGGCGGCGCGACGGCCTGGATGCCGCCGAAGCTGTCGAGCTTGCGGCCCAGTTCGCGCAGCCGCTCGCCGCCGATCCAGCGCAGCCGCGCGGCGCGCTCCAGTTCGGCCAGGCGCGCGGCATCCATGGCCGGCAGGCGCACCCCTTTGCCCAGGCGCTCGCCGAAATACAGCTCGCCCAGCGTGGCCAGGATCGGCTTGACGCGGCCCCAGGGCAGGGCGACGCGCTCATAGGTATCCAGCTCGACGATCAGCGCGTCATCTTCACCGCGCGCGGCCAGCGCAGGCGCGGCGAAATCGCGCGGCGCGGCGCGCACCATCTGCACCAGCAGGGGCAATAGCGCATGGCGCTCGCCACCGACGACGATGCCGAGCTCCAGCGAGAACCAGGCGTTGCCGCCCTCGCCTTCTTCGTCGAGTTCGGCGTACCAGTCGTCGACCTGCGCGAGGTCGTAGCGGTAATCGAGGTCCGTTTCGATCTCCCAGCCGGCGGCCTCCAGGCGCGGGATGTCGCGGCGCGCGAAGGCTACCCAAGCGGCCTCGTCCGCGAGCGTGAGCGCATCCGGCATGTCGTCCAGCGGCGAGCCGGCCGGCGGTTTGTAGAAGCCAAGTCCGGCGAGCAGGTCGGCGGCAGCGGCTTCGGCGGCATGGTCACGTTCGATAAGCTGGACCACGCCATCCTGCACCACACGCAACACCGGTTCATCGACGTCTTCGGTGGACAGGCCGTCGTACTCGAAGGTCAGCAATGCGTAGTCGTGCCAGACCTCGTTGCGGCCCCAGCCCGTGTCCATGCTGTCGAGCAGCAGGCAGGGCGTGGGAGCGATGTCGTTGCGGCGCTGGGTTTCGATTGCCTGCGGCGGCGGCACGAGATGATCCAGCCCGAGGCCGGCGAGATGGGCGGCCATGCCGGCACGCTGTTCGGCTTGCAGCCGTGGCGCCCCGGCGACCAGCTTCACCAGGGCTGCCGGCGGCAGCGCCGCGAGGGAATCGGGCAGCGCCAGCTCGCCCAGCGTGTCTTCGCCAAGATACAAGGGCGGATCGGTCGGCAGTACGCCCATGGGGCAACCATCCTCGAACGACCAGTCGAGCCAGACGGCGTCGTCGCCGGCGGACGACAGCCAGCCGAGCGTGGCCTGACGGCGCGGGCCGGGCTGCAGGCAGATCAAGTGATTGCGGCGAAGGTCATCTTCGGACCACGCCAGCAGCAACTGGTCCTCCGCGCACAGCCGGGTCAGCAGACGCGCGCCGATCGCGCCCGACACCATGACATCGCTAGCCACCATGCCGCCGGCCTGCAGCGCCGCGAACAGCCGCAGCGACTCTTCGTCGCCGGGTTCGGGCGATGCCGCCGATGCGCGCAGCAGGGCGTGGACATCGTGTATCGGCGTGGTGCCGCTGAGGCCGCCGTTCTTGCGCTGGCGCGCGCGGCGCAGGTGCAGGCGCGGCGGACCACCGGCCGGATCCTGGGCCACCAGCACCCAGGCCAGCGTGGACGCCGCGCCAGGGTTGGCGGCGGCGTTCGCCAGCGGCGTCCGGGACAGTAGGGCCAGGTCCTGCAGCCACGCTTCGGCGCGCGCCGCGCTTGCCGCCGGCGACTGCGCCATCTCATGCTGATAGCGTTCGAGGTCGGCCAGCAGCACCGCCACCACGTGCTTGCAGTTGTAGCTCATGGGACAGCTGCAACTGCCCTGGAAATCGATGCCGCCACGGCCCGATTTGAAGCGGATGGTTTGACGGTATAGTTCGCCGCCGCTGCCGCCGACTTCGCCGATGAGCTTGTCGTCGTCGCGGCGCGCGCTGCGCACCTTGCCTTTGCGCGCGACGTCTTCTCCGCGCTGCAGGGTCCCGGCGTCGAAGTTGCGTGTCAGGTCGGCGTAATCGTAGAACATGGGCGGCGAGGCGTGACGGTCAAACCGCCATTATCGCCCACGCCGCCCGTCCTGCCGCTCAGTTGCTCACGACCTTGATCTGCTCGACGTCCAGCTTCGATTCGCCGAACATCTCCTTGTCG
Source organism: Massilia arenae (assembly GCF_008014745.1). GTDB lineage: Bacteria > Pseudomonadota > Gammaproteobacteria > Burkholderiales > Burkholderiaceae_D > Telluria > Telluria arenae. Next base: position 68,199 of record NZ_VPFD01000030.1, on the reverse strand, counting down.
AACTCGCCAGTCAGCTCGACCGTGGTGTTGTGGTCGACCTTCACGCCCTGCGGGAAGCGGTCGGCATCGATCTCGACGGTGATCTTGCCGCTGGCGTCGGTGAACTCGTAGTCCTCGTCGCCCTTGTGGCTGGTCAGCTTGCCTTTCAGGCGCACGTACTGGTCGTCCTTGCCCTTGGCCTGCAAGTCTTTCGCCGTCATTAGCGGGGCACCGGACGGGCCGCTGTAGCCGGAAGTCGGCTTGACGTCGACCGCCGCGCCGGGCGGCGCATCGGCGATATTCTGTGCGGCGGCAGTACCCGAAACGGCGAGCAGCGCGGCGATGCAGGAGAGTTGGAAAATGCGTTTCATGGTCGGTCCTTTGTGTTGGTCTGTTGGTTGGCCTGCACTGTTCGGCAGGCACAGGCGCATTACAACGGCCGGACATTAAACCGATCTTAAGAAGACTGATGACTGGCTCAGGATGCATCGTCCTGGCGATCCTCCTTACGCATCAATAATCCGATGCGTTTCTTCTTCTTTTTCACGACGACGGCCTGCTCCTGCGCCGGCTTGGTGGCTGGCGGCGGGGCGACCGGCAATGGAAAGCCCAGGAAAGCCATGACGAAGAAAATCGGCAGAAGAACGTAAAACAGGGGCCGCTTCCAGTTCAGTTTCTGTTTTAGCATGCCCAGCACATAATGCCGAGTTGGCGCAATACAAGTACCAACAGTTACCCAAAGTGGATAATCTATAAAGAGGGCAAGTCCAGGGTCACGCCCAGGCCACGGCCATCGATCCCGGGCCCGAACGCCAGGTCAATGCCATGCAGGTCAGCGATGCGCTTGACGATCGACAGTCCAAGCCCGCTGCCCTGCTGTCCCTGCCCCAGCACGCGGAAGAACCGCTCGGTCAGGCGCTGGCGGCTCTGTGCATCGACCCCGGGGCCGTCGTCGCGCACGACGATGCGCGCATGCCCCGCGTGCTGCACGGCCGCAATCTCGATCCGGCTGCCGTCCGGGCAGTAGCGCAGCGCATTGTCGACCAGGTTGCGCAGCACGATCTCGAGCATCTGCGGATCGGCCTGCACCTCGTGCAGCTCACAACGCAGCGCCAGCGCGATGCCGCGCGCGGCCGCCTCTTGCGCATGCATGGCGGCCACGCGCTCGAACAGGGGCGGTAACAGGACCGGCTGGCGCACCAGCTGCTCGCGCGCCAACGGATCCAGGCGCGCCAGCGTCAAGAGGCTGTCGACCAGCGCCGTCAGGCGCGCGATGTCCTGGCGCAGCTTCTGGAATGGCGCGGCCAACTCGGGATGCTGGCGCTGCAGCAGCTGCACGTGCATATGCAGGCCCGCCAGCGGCGTGCGCAGCTCGTGGGCGGCGTCGGCGGTGAAGCGGCGCTCGGCCTGCAGGGCCGCATCCAGCCGCCCGAGCACGCCGTTGAGCGCCTGCACGATCGGCAGCACCTCGCGCGCCTGGCCGGCGGTCGGGACCTGGGCCAGGTCGTCGGGCGTCTTGGCCGCGATGCTGGCGGCGGTGCGGCGCAAGGGCTTCAGGACACGACCGGTCAGGACCCAGCACACCAGCGCCAGCAACAGCAAGAAGCCCAGCACGGGCAGCCACAACGAATCGGCCAGTTCTTCCAGGATGTCATACCGTTTATCCACCTGATGGCCGACCTGCACCTCGAAGTTGCGGTCCTCGTCGCGCACCACGAACACGCGCCAGCGCTCGCCATTCGCCAGCGCTTCGGCGAAACCGTGGTCGTCGTCGAAGTTGGACACATAGGGCCGCAGCGGCGCATCGCCCGTACGCTGGATCACGCGGCCGTCGACCACGATCTGGTATTGCATGTCGACCTTGCGGCCATGTTCACCACTCGCCCCCGACTGCGGCAGCAGGCCGCGTTCGTTCCAGTCGGTCGTCGCCGCCATGATCATATAGCCCGACTCCTCCAGCGCGTCGTCGAACACCTCATTGGTTTCCTGCCACGCGATGACGGTGACGATGCCCAGGCTCGCCAGCCACAGCACGGTGCTGGCCGCGACGATGACGGCCAGCAGGCGACGCCGCAGCGACCATGGTTGGTCCTTGTCGCTCGCCTTATTCGCCATCGTTCTTCAACCGGTAGCCCAGGCCGCGCACGGTGACGATGCTGTCGCCGCCGAGCTTCTTGCGCAGGTTGTGGATGTACACCTCGATCGCATTGCTTTCCACCTCGTCGCCCCAGCCGTACAAGGCTTCTTCGATCTGGGCGCGGGTGACGATGGAGTTCTTCCGAAGCAGCAGCGCGTACAGGACGTTGTACTCGCGCGCCGTCAGCGCGACCGGCTGGCCGGCCAGGGTCGCCACCTTGGTGTCGAGGTTCAGGGCGATGTCGGCGTGGCACAACTCGTTGCTCACCTGGTTGGCGCCGCGCCGCACGGCGGCGCGGATGCGGGCCGACATCTCTTCGAGCTCGAAGGGCTTGACCAGGTAGTCGTCGGCGCCCAGGTCCAGTCCCTCGACCCGGTCGGCCAGCGCATTGAAAGCGGTGATCAGGATGACGGGCACGCCGTTGCCGGCCTTGCGCAGCCGGGCCAGCAGGTCGTCGCCGGACAGGCCGGGCAGCCCGCGGTCGAGCAGCACGCAGTCGTAATGGTGGGTCTTGAGGGCGGTGTCGGCCGAGTCGCCGCGCTGGACCCAGTCCACCGCGTGCTGGTCCAGGCGCAGCCAGGCCTGGATGGTTTCACCAAGGGAGATATCGTCTTCGACCAACAGGATGCGCATGCGGGAGTCCGGCAACAGGGGAACGCCAGTATGGCGTAAACAACCCGCCGCCGAGCATGCCGCGCGGAGGTGAAGCGAATCTTAAGCCTTCTTTAGCGCCCCCGGTTTGTGCGCCGCCTCGGCGCCTGTCTTGTCGCTGGCCACCAGGTATTCCGGGTTGTCCTTCGATGCCGCCACGTGGTGACTTTTGATGTCGGTCGGCGTGGTCAGCTTTTTCTTGACCTTGCCCGTGACCGTGCCTTGCGACGACTTCCACTGCACCTTGTCGCCCGCCTTGAATGCCTGCGTCATGCCGCACCTCCGAAGTGACTGGATGAAGCGGCATTTCACCATACATCCGACGCCCGCACGCGACGTCAGCGGGACAAACCGGCGACAGGCCGCTGAAGCGAGCAAGATATTTTGATGCCGTAAAGACATGATTTTTAAGGTAAAAAATGTAGAATGCGCCGTCCGCCCCCGTCGAGACGGGACAGCCATCTTCCTCCTTCACCTGGACCCACGAATGCAGAATGCTTCCCCGCTGGTCACCAACGATGCCGTCGTCCTCGGCATGCTGGCCGTCATCCTCGGCGCCGTCTTCTGGAGCGCTTCCCGCAAATCCGGTTTCTGGCACAAGTTCTATACCTACGTGCCGGCCCTGCTGCTGTGCTACCTGATCCCGGCGCTGCTCAACACCGCCGGCATCGTCGACGGCAATGCCTCCGGCCTGTACCCGATGGCGCGCGACTATCTGCTGCCGACCGCGCTGGTGCTGCTGTGCGTGGCGATCGACTTCGGCGCCGTGCTGCGGCTCGGCCCCAAGGCCATCGTCATGTTCCTGACCGGCACCCTGGGCGTGATGCTGGGGGCGATCGTATCCTTTGTCGCGATGGACTTCATCCATCCCGAGACCGTGGCCGGCGACACCTGGCGCGGCATGACGACCATCACCGGCGCCTGGATCGGCGGCGGCGCCAACCAGGCCGCGATGAAGGAAGTGTTCGAAGTCGACGCGACCCTGTTCGGCCAGTTCGTGGCGGTCGACGTGCTGGTCGCCAGCCTGTGGATGGCGGTGCTGCTGTTCCTGGCGGGACGGGCCCAGGCCTTCGACCGCTGGACCGGCGCCGACGTCTCCGCCATCAACGCGCTCAAGGAAAGCATCGAGCATTACCAGGCCGAGCACGCGCGCATTCCAACGCTCACCGACGTGATGGTGGTGCTGGCCGTGGGCCTGGGCGCGACCGGCCTGTCGCATGCGCTGACCGGGCCCACCGTCGCCTGGATCTCGAGCCTGCCGGCCGAATGGCGCCTGCAGGACTACAGCCTGACCTCGAGCTTCTTCTGGATCGTGGTGTATGCCACCACACTCGGCCTGCTGCTCAGCTTTACGCGGGCGCGCAAGCTGGAAGGCGCCGGCGCCTCGACCATCGGCTCGGCCATGCTGTACATCCTGGTGGCGACCATCGGCATGCACATGGACCTGAACGCCCTGCTCGACCGCCCGTGGCTGTTCCTGCTGGGCCTGATCTGGATGGCGGTGCACGGCGGCCTGATGCTGCTGGTGGCCAAGTTGATCCGGGCGCCGCTGTTCTTCATGGCGGTCGGCTCGCAGGCCAATATCGGCGGCGCCGCCTCGGCGCCGGTGGTCGCCAGCGCCTTCCATCCGGCGCTGGCCCCGGTCGGGGTGCTGCTGGCGGTGATCGGTTATGCGCTGGGCACCTACTGCGCCTACATTACCGGCCTGCTGCTGCGCGCGCTGGCCACGTAAGACTTTCGCGCGCCCCGTCCGGGGCGCGCTTTCCTTCTCTTCCTTATTTCTCGACCATCTGGCGCATGCGGCGGCGCAGTTCGCGCTCGCGCTTCTCGTGCGCCGTCCAATCCTCGCACACGGCGCGGTGGAGCGAGACCATCATCAGCACGATCACCACCGTGAACGGCAGGGCGAACACGATGGTCGCCGTCTGCACCGCCTTCAGGCCGCCGGCCAGCAACAGGCTGATCGCGATGCCGGCCACCAGGGCGCCCCACATCAGCTTGGACTTGTTCGACGGGTTCGGATTGCCGCCGCTGCTCATCATGCCCAGCACCAGCACCGCCGAGTCGCCCGAGGTGACGAAGAAGATCAGCACCAGCACCGTGGCCACGGCCGACATGATGGTGCCGAACGGCAGCGCGTCGAACAGCGCGAACAGCGCGGTCGAGGTGTCGGCGCGCACGGCGTCCGAGATCGGGATGTGCTGCCAGATCTCCATGTGCAGCGCGGTGCCGCCGAAGATCGAGAACCAGATGAAGGCGGCCAGCGACGGCGCCAGCATGGTGCCGACGATGAATTCGCGGATCGTGCGGCCGCGCGAGACGCGCGCGATGAACAGGCCGACGAATGGCGACCAGGATATCCACCAGGCCCAGTAGAAGATGGTCCAGCTGCCGACCCAGGTGCTGTCGCGGAACGGGGTGGCGCGCAGGCTCATGCGCACGAATTCGGTCGCGTAGCTGCCCAGGGTGCTGGTCAGGGTGTCGATGATGGCGACCGTGGGGCCGACCAGGAACACCACCAGCGCCAAGAGGCCCGCCATGATCATGTTCACGTTCGACAGCAGCTTGACGCCGCGTCCCACGCCGCTGATCGCCGAGGCCAGGAACATGGCGGTCGCGACCAGGATGATGCCGATCTGGGCCGCATCGCTCACCGCCAGCCCGAATACCTTGTCCAGGCCACTGTTGATCTGCAGGGCCCCGACGCCGAGCGAGCCGGCCACGCCGAAGGCGGTGGCCACCACCGCCAGGCCGTTGAACAGGCCTGACATGCGCGCGAAACCCTTCCACGGCAGCGCGCTGATGCTGCTGCTGACAAGGGCGCTGCCGCCGCGGCGGTACTGGAAGAAGGCGATGGCCAGCGCCACCGCGCTGTACACGGCCCAAGGGTGTATGCCCCAATGGAAGAAGGTGAAGCGCATCGCCACGCCGGCCGCTTCGGGCGTGCCCGACGCGGTGCCGGGCGGCGCATCGATGTAGTGCGAGATCGGCTCGGCCACGCCGAAGAACACCAGGCCGATGCCCATGCCGGCCGCGAACAGCATCGAGAACCAGCTGCCGATCGAGAACTCCGGTTCGTCGTCGTCGTCGCCGAGCTTGAGGTTGCCGTAGCGGCTGAAGGCCAGGAACACGGCGAACACGACCATGCCCAGCACCATCCACAGATAGAGCCAGCCGAAGTTGCGGGTGATCGAAGCGAGGGCCGTGTCGAACACCGACCCCATGGTGGCGGGCGAGACCACGCCCCATACAACGATGGCAAGGATGAAACCCGCCGAGAGTGCTGTCTGCATGTGTTCTCCCGAAGACAGTAACGCGCGTCGGCGTTCTTATGTTATGAAATAGTTCATCATTGTAAGTGATTTATTCACTTATTGCAGCGCAGCAGGATTTCTTGCGTGATGATCGATCTTATACTTTTTGCACGAAAATGCATGTACAGTTGCGCAAGCTCATACTGTTGTCGTGGATACACACAGTTCGCCATGTCCAGGCATTTGGCCGCATAATTGATTCAGTTTTGTAATGACATTATGCGATGTCCGCTCCCGCCCCTCCCAGCGTCTCTTCCATGCCACGCACGCGCATCGACTCGCGGCCCGTCGGGCGGGCGACGGCGCGCGATTCGCGCCTGTATGAGGTGATGGACCTGATGCTCGACTCGGTCGGCGACCCGCTGGCCCTGGGCAGCCTGGCCGCCTCGGCCAGCTATTCGAGCTACCACTTCGACCGCATCTTCCGCGAACTCACCGGCTTCTCGGCGGTCGAATACCAGCGCAAGCGCCGGCTGCGCCGCGCCGCCCACCTGTTGCGCCATGAGCCGGACGTGCCGGTCGGGCGCATCGCCCAGGATTGCGGCTTTCCATCCAATGCGGCCTTCTCCAAGGCCTTCCGCCAGCAGTTCGCGATGTCGGCCAAGGAATGGCGCGACGGCGGCTGGCGCGCCTATATGGACGCCCAGGTCGGGCGCGAGAGCGACGTCAGTTTCTTTGTGGCCGAACCGAGCAACCTGGCCGCCCTGCAGGCGCCCTACTGCCCGCCCGAACCGGGCAGCATCGCCGCGCGCGTCACGGTGCGCCAGTTGCCGGCGCTGCGGCTGCGCTACCAGCGCTTCTTCGGCCAGTCAGGCGCGGCGCTGTCGCTGGCCTGCAATGCCTTCATTTGCGAGCACGAACGGGCCGGCGGCGTGGCGCGCGGCACGTCCTGGTACGGTGTGTTCGATGAAGACCCGGGCTTTACCGGCGAGCGTGAATACTGCTACGACTTCGGCATCGCCGACGACACGCTCGACGATCCCGCGCTCGGCCTGCGCGTGCTGCCCGGCGGGATGGTCGCGTGCCTGGAGTTTGCAGGGGAATGGCCGCGCTTTCGCGCGATGTACGAAGACTGGCTCGAGCAACAGACCGTGTGGCGCCTGGACGCCACGCGCCCGCACATCCAGCGCGTGCAGCGCGGCGCGGCGGGCGACGATGGCTGGCAGGGCTGGCTCGCCCTGCCGGTCAAGAAACGCTAGCAGCCCGGTTTGCCGGCTTGGTGCGCCGGCGCGACATCCAGGCCAGGGCGCCAAGCGCCGGCAGGAGTAATGCGGCCGTCGCCGGTTCAGGCACTTCGGCAGCTGCATTGGTCAGCGATCCCGACGTCACACGCCGAACCGTGCCGCAGTTGTTGCACTCATAGGTCGACAATTTATGGAGAGCGAACGAGGCATCCGTTGCATTCAATGAGGTCAGCAACGCGATAATGAAATAGCGTCGGTTGTCATTCGTCATCACCATGAAATGACTGGGTCCATAGATGCTGTAATCATACAGTTGACTATTGGTCCCGTTGTAATCGAAGGCAGAAAGGACGCCTTGTTGGGTCGAGATGGCATAGTCGAGGAAACGATGTGCCTTCGTGTCGAAATTGACAAACCCGGTGGCGACGGTATTGTCGGTAAAGGTAACGCCGTCAAGATTGAACTTGATGATTGCCGCATGCGCAGGGAGCGCAGCGCCGACAAGAAGGAAGCCGGAAACAATCGCGGCGCGGATGGTGTTGTTCATCAGGAGATTCCGTTGGAAGTGGATGGTTATCGTTATACAAGCGAGTTTCCAATTAGCAATTACCATTGCCATCATAGAAAGTCCAGCAAAAACAATCACTTACAACCTGATTTTTGACGCGCCTCTAACAATGTGTAAGGTTTGTCGACAAATACGATTCCTGATGACGAGAAAATCTCGAGACGCACTGCCCTTTACTTCTCCGTTCTGGCGGGGGCCATGCGCATGAAGCGGCTCAACACCAGCACCGGCACGCTGGCCAGCAGCACCCACAGGAAGAAGTCGCGATAGCCCAGCGCCTGCTGGATGTCGCCGCTGATCGTGCGGAACAATACAAAGCCCAGCTGCATGAAGCCGGTGCCCAGCGCGTAATGGGCGGCCTGGTAGTGGCCGCTGGCCACCACCTGCATGATGAACAGGATCACGCCGACGAAGCCGAAGCCGTAGCCGAACATCTCGATCCCCAGCAGGCCGACGATCAGCGGCATCGATTCGGGCTGGGCATGGCTCAGGTACCAGAAGGCGGCGTTCGGCAGGTTCATGGCCAGGATCAGGATCGGCAGCGCGCGCTTGAGGCTCAACCAGGCCGTGAAATAGCCGCCGGCGATACTGCCCACCAAAAAGGCGGCGGTGCCGACGGTGCCGTAGGCCCAGCCCACTTCGGCGGTGGTGAGCCCCAGGCCGCCGACCTCGCGCGCATCGCGCAGGAACAGCGGGCCGATCGACTGGATCTGCCCTTCACCGGCGCGGAACAGGATGATGAACAGGATCGCCATCCAGATGCCGGGCTTGGCGAAGAAGGTCTTGATCACGTCCACCAACGTGTGCCCGATGGCGCCCAGGCTGCGCGCCGCGCCGCCTATCTTTGGCGTGGCCGGCAGCGCGCGTATGTGATACAGGCCGAGCAGCGCCATCAGCCCGCCCAGCAGCAGGAATACCGTGGTCCAGGCAGCCTCGATGCCGAAGCGCTGTTCCAGCGCTCCCGCCAGGATCAGCAGGCCGCCCAGCGAGATGAACTTGGCAGCGTTGAAGAAGGCGCCCTGCCAGCCGGCATAGGCGGCCTGCTCGCGCGCGTCGAGGCTGGCGATATAGATGCCGTCGGCGACGATGTCGTGGGTGCTCGAGGCCAGCGACACGATCGCCAGCAGTGCGATGCACAGGGCAAACCACATGGGCAGCTGCAGCGCCAGGGCCACCAGCGCCAGGCAGGCGCCGCCGATCAGCTGGCAGGCGACCACCGCCAGGCGCCGGCTGGGGGCGAGTTCCATGAACGGACTCCACAAGGCCTTGAAGGCCCAGGCCAGGCCCAATAAACCGGTCCAGCGGGCGATCTGGTCGTTCGGCACGCCCATGCTCTTGAGCATCTGGCCGGCCACCAGCGCCACCGCGTAGAACGGCAAACCCTGGGCCAGGTACAAGGTCGGGACCCAGGACAGCGGATGGCGGCGTTCGATCTTGGCGACGGGAGCGTCGTTCATCGCGGTCATGGCAATTCCAGGTTCAGGGTGACGATGCGGCTGGCGCGGCCACGGGTGTCGACGCTGGCCAGCTTCACGCTGCGGCTGCCGGCGAGCGGCACCGGCGCCGTGTAGCGCGGGCTGTGCGCGCCGGGCGCGCTGCCATCCAGAGTGTAATGCACGGCCAGGCCCGGCAGGGCGATATTCGCATGCAGCCGGCCCTCCTTGACCACCGCGCCGGGCGGCGGCAGGCGGTAGGCCCAGGGTTGCGGCTGACGGTCCAGGCGCGGTAGCTCGCGCTGGCCGAGGCGGTTGGCGAATTCGTTCCAGTCGGCGGCCAGTTCATCGGGATGCTTCCAGCCCGGATCCGCGCTCCAGGCCCGTTCGGCCAGGCCGATCAGGCGCGGCAGCGCCAGGTACTCGACCCGCTCGCGCGAACGCGCATTCTCGCCCCACAGCTGCCCTTGCAAGCCCTTGATGCGCCCGCGGCCCGCGGGGTCGAGCGGTGCCAGCGCCGCCACCCGCTCCGGCGCGGGCGCGCGGCCCATCGCGTCATGCTGAGGCAGCAGCGGCGCATCGAGGGGAACCGTGCCGAAGGGCTCACGCGTATCGACGAAGCCGGCCCAGTAATAGCCCGGTTCCTGAGGATGCTTGGCGTAGGCGAAGTCGAAGTACAGGCTTGCAGCGCTGGACAGCACCACCTCGTGGCCGTCATTGGCCAGGCGGTTGGCGCAGTCTTCCTGCCCCGAACCCCAGCCGTTGTTCCAGACGTAGACGTCTTCGCCCTGCCCTGCGCCGTTCGAGGTCAACGCGGTCTCTTCCCAGCCGCTGAAGGCGATGCCGTGACGCGCCAGGATCGCGCGGCAGCGCGCCTGGAAGTCGTCGCGCAACTGGCGCGCCTCCAGCCAGCCGTGTGCGCGCATGCGCGCCTGGCAGGCCGGTGAGCCGAGCCAGGCGCCGACCGGGACCTCGTCGCCGCCCGTGTGCAGCACGTGCAAGGGTGCGCCGGCTTGCCGGTACAGCGCCGCGACCTCGGCGACCACGGTGTCGATGAAGCGGTCGACCGAGGGCAGCGCGATGCACATCACGTTGTCGTGCCACAGCTGCACCGATTCGTAGACCGAGGAATCGTGCGGATCGCTGAGCAGGTATTCTTCGGCGCCGGCGACATCGCCCGCCGCCATCAAGCGCGCATGGCGCACCCGCATCGCCTCGACCGCCGCGCGTGCGTGGCCCGGCATATTGAATTCGGGGATCACCTCGATGTGCAGGCGCTGCGCGTGGCGCAGGATGGCCACGAATTCGTCGGCCGTATAGAAGCCACTGCCGCCGGGCGCACGGGTGTCGGCGCCGGAGCCGAACGATGGCGGCAGGCAGGGCTGCTCACCCGGCGCGGGCACGCCGCGCCGGGCGCCGACCTCGGTCAGCTCGGGCAGCGCCGCGATCGCCAGGCGCCAGCCTTCGTCGTCGGTCAGGTGGAAGTGGAAGCGGTTGAGTTTATAGGCCGCCATGCAGTCGAGCAGGCGCAATACCGTGTCGACGCTGGAAAAATGGCGCGCCACGTCGAGCATCATGCCGCGGTAGGCGAAGCGCGGCGTATCCACGACCTTCCCGCATGGCAGCGTGCCGTCCTGCCCCAGCAGTTGGGCCAGGCTTTGCAGGCCGTTGAAGACGCCGTGCGCGCCGGCGCCGCGGACCAGGACGAGGTCGGGCGCGATCTCCAGCAGATAGGCTTCGGCTTCCATCCCCGGATCGGTTTCGAGTACGATGGATGCGCCGCCTTCGCCCTCGGGCAGCGTTGCCAGGAGCGAACGCAGATACGCCGCCTCGTTATCGAGGTCCACGCCGCTGTCGATCGGCGTCGAGCGTCGGAGCATACAGCTGCGCGCATCGAAGCGCGCCATGCGCGGACGCGGCGTGATGCGGCCAACAGCCTCCTGGTCCAATAGCGACAGCGCGTCGTTCTGCGCATAACGCCAGGCCGCATCGGCCGTCGGCAGCAGGTCGCCGCGCATGCGGTGGCGCTGCTCCGGCAACACGAAGGGAGCGATCTCGGGATCGCCCAGGTCGAACGCCCTCCCCGCCGCATCCAGCAGATAGAAACCCAATGGCGCATCGGTAATGCTGATCGCCCAGTGCAGGGATTCGTAGACGATCTCGTATTCCTGACCGGGCAGCCATTCGCCCCCGTCGGGCAGCTCCAGGCTGAACAGGTCGCCGTTCAGGTGAGTGGCGCGAAAACCCGCGCTGACCGTCTCGGGCAAGATCTTGCGGCAGGTGTTGAAGCACAGGGTCCAGCCTGACGCGATCGCGTCGCGGCCGTCGTTGCGCAGTGTGAGCCGCGCCGTGAACGCGTCGTCGCGCGTGAAGTTGGAGAGGCATTCCCAGGCGATCGCGATCGCCGGGCCGCCGTCTGGTCGGTACGTCATGGGATGTATTCCAGGTTGGGGAGGCGCACGCGGCGCCTCCCCTTGGTGACTTACAGCTTGCCGCGCAGGCCGAGGTAGAAGGTGCGGCCGTTCGAGTAGAAGGCGCGCGGCCGGTCCTCGTTCTCGGCGTACATCTTGATGGTCTCGTTGGTGAGGTTCAGCGCATCGAAGGTCAGCGTCAGCCTGTCCGTCAGCTTGACGTTGACCGAGGCCGCCAACGACGGCATGTCGTCCACGTGCTGGCTGGCGCCACGGTCCACGCCGGCCTTGTACTTCGAGCGCCAGTTATAGGCCAGGCGCGCCGAGAAGCGCTCGTTCTCGAAGTAGCCGGTCACGTTATAGGTGTTCTTCGAGGAGTTGAGCAGCTCGCCGCCATCGTCCAGCTCACCGTCGGCATAGGTGTAGTTGACCAGCATGCCGAAGTTGTCCAGGAAGGGCTGCTGCCAGCTCAACTCCACGCCCTTGTTCTTGCCGCTGGTGTTGTAGGGCGACGTGATCAGGTAGTCGGTGAAGGTCTCGCGCTTGTTGTTGTAGTAGTTGCCGGTTGCCGTACCCTGGGCCACGATCGAACGCAGGTCCATGTAGAACAGGCCGGCCGACAGCAGCGCCTTCGGCGCGTAATACCACTCGGCGCCGATGTCGAAGTTGGTCGAGCGCACCGGGTCGAGATTCACGTTGCCGCCGCTGCCGCTCAGCGCGTCGTCGTTGAGCGAGACCGAACCGCCCAGCGCGCTGTAGTCGGGCCGCGCGATGGTCTTGGCCAGCGCGGTGCGCAGGGTCAGGTCGGGCGTCACGTTGTACTTCAGGTTGGCGCTCGGCAGGTAGTCGCGGTAGGTGCGCTCGAAGGTGGTCGGGGTGTAGGGACCGAAGGCCGAGCCGGTGATCGGCGTCGGGCCGCCCGGCAGGTTGACGATCGTGCGCTGGCGCGTCTCGATCGCGCGCAGGCCGATATTGCCGCTCCAGCCATCGCCGCCGAAGTCGACCATGCCGTACAGCGCCGTCGTCTTCTCGGCCACCTCGAACTCGTTCATCCAGTTATGGCGCAGCACGTAGTCGAGCAGGCGGTTGCCGGGGATCGCGCCCCAGGCGCCGAGCGCGGCGCCGTCGTACTTGAAGTAAGGGATGCCGCTGTAGCCGCCGATGTCGCTGCCGAAATCGCTCGGATACATCTGGCCGCTCCAGGCCGGCTGCGGATTGGTGAAGCCGACCGGGCCGGGACGGGTTTCGAGCGGATGCTCGGCGGTGCGCTTGTGGTCGGTCCAGCGGGCGCCGAAGCGCAGCGACTGGAAGGTCGGATTATCCAGGCGCAGCTCGCCATCGAGCTGGGCGTATTCTTCCTTGTCCACCGATTGCGATTCGCCGCCGCCAGCCCAGGCGGTCGAGCCGGGCACGGCGGTGTTGCCGCCGGGGTAGCTGACCGAGGCCGGCGACAGGCCGTTCAGGGCATAGACCATGCCGCCATCGACGTTGTTCTGGTAATAGACGTCGTCGCGGTCCCAGCCCACGCCATGAGTCTTGCCGACCTTGCCCGACAGGCTGAAGCGTTCGCTAACGCGCCACTTGCCGTTGAAGTCGAGATACCACGATTCGCCGCCCGCATCCGGACGGTAGATATTGTCGACCTCGCCCGCATTGCGGGTGAATTCGGCGCCCACCAGGGTGCCGTTGCGCACCACCGGATTGATCGGGATCAGGCCCAGGCTGTTGATCGAGTTGGCCGGCGCCGCCAGCGAGTTGGTGTTCTGGTGCGGCGCTTCCAGTTTCGAATAGAAGCCGTTCAGGTCCAGCGTCAGGTCTCGGTTGGGACGCACCTCGATGTCGAAGGCGCCGCCTTCGCGCTTCTTGGTCTGCTCGAACAGGGCCGCGCCGATAAAGGTCGGCACCACCACGCCAGCCAGCGCCGGGTTGGCGATGGCCGCCGCGCTGGTCGCGCTGATCGGGGTGTAGCCCAGGATTTCCTGGCCGTCGCGGCGCACGCTGGCCTTCTCGGAGAAGCCCTGGAGCAGGATGCCGGCGGTATTGGCGGCGTTCTTCCAGCTCACCAGGCCCGACAGGTGCGGCTCGGTCTTGCCCGACAGGTCATTGTAGTTGGCCTGCACCGAACCCTCGACCGTCAACTGCTGCTTGAAGTCGAGCGGACGGCGCGTGATGACGTTGATGGCGCCCGAGACGCCGCCTTCGACCAGGTCGGCGGTGGGGCTTTTCTGGACCACGATCGAGCCCACCAGCTCGGACGGCAGCAGCGAGAAACTGCTGGAGCGGCCGACGTTGCCGCCGATCTGGTTCAGCACGAACCAGTCGCCGGTGCTGATCGCATGGCCGTTGAACAGGGTTTGCTGCAGGCTGGGGCTGGTGCCGCGCAGGCTGACGCGGTCGTTCTCGCCGAAGCCGCCCTCGCCGCCGGCGGACGATTGCGTGTTCACGCCCGGCAGGCGCTGGATCGCATCGGCCACGTTTTTATCGGGCATCTTGCCGATGTCTTCGGCGGTCACGACCTCGACCACGGCATCGGCGTTGCGCTTCTGGCGCAGCGACTGCTCGAGGGCGGCGCGCACGCCGGTCACCACCACCGTCTGCGGTCCGGCGATGGGCGCCTCCTGTGCCTGCGCCTGTCCCATCGACATCGCCACCCCTGCCACCGCCGCCGCAATCGCGGTGCGCTGGTACTGCCGTGCCATCAACTCGTTCATGTGCTTCTCCAAAGCCAGATTGGTTGTTCTCACCCGCGGTCGCGACTTCCTGGACGTTCGGGCGTCTCTTGATGTCTATTTATGAAACACATTCTGGCGGCATCCAACGCACTGGTTTTGTCAAATCTTGCTATCCAATCTGCAATTTTTCATCATGATGACATCTGCATGTGGCAGGCTGAGGCGCGCGTATGCCTTCCCGCCCGGCCGGGCAGGAAGGCATACGACTGGCGACAAGAGAAGATCAGGCGGCGGTGAATGCCGCCTTGGCCATGGCGCGCTTGAGCGCGTCGAAGCAGGCGGGGTCGAGCGCGGTCCCGACCGTCTTTTCCATCATCTCGAGCGCCTGGGGAATCGGGATGGCGCCGCGGTAGGGACGCTCGGCGGTGATGGCGTCGAAAATATCGGCGGTGGTAATGATGCGGGTTTCCAGGCGAATCTCTTCGGCCGCCAGGCCACGCGGATAGCCGCCGCCGTCGAGCCGCTCGTGATGGGCGCCGGCGATCGCGGCCAATTCGGAGAACGCCGCGATGCGGCCGAGGATGGTCTCGGTGAACTCGGCATGCTGGCGTACCGCGTCCCACTCGGTGCGGTCGAGCGAGCCCGCCTTGTCGAGCACGCTGTTGCTGACGCCGAGCTTGCCGACGTCGTGCAGCAGCGCACCACGCTTGAGCCAGCGGCGGCGCTGCGGCGACAGGCCGAGCGCTTCCCCGATCATGTCGGTATACAGCGCTACCCTGGTGCTGTGGCCGCTGGTATAGGGACTCTTGGCATCGACCACCTGGCCGAAGGCGGCGGCGATATCGTCCAGGTAGTCCTCGTCGAGCGCGACTTCGTGGCCGGCAGGCTCCAGCGCCAGGATGGCGCAGTCGATCTCGGGGCTGGCCAGGATCTGCCAGAACGCATCGTCTTGCGCACAGGTTTTGAATGCCGCCACCAGGTGCGGATCGAACCAGCTGCCGGCCCGCGCGCCGGCTTCGCGCAGCGCCGCCGCCCGCCCGCCGGCCGTATGGAACACGTCGATCACCTGGGCCAGCAGCGCAATGCGCGCAATGACCGGGATGGCTTCGCCAACGAGCTGGGCCGGCTTGCCCTTTCCGTTGAAGTGTTCGTCGAGTGAGTAGATGCCTTGCGCCACGCCTTCGGGAAAACGCAGCAGGCGCGCGATGTCCGCGCCGCGCTGGCAGCGGGTGGCGATCAGGCCCTGTACGATCTCGGGACCGTCGCGCAGGATCGTCATCACGCTGCGAAAGCGTTCCGCCAGCCCGGCCTTCAGCCCGGTGTGCTTGAGCACGAAACCCAGCACCTGCGGGAGGCTGTCGCCCACGGTCTTGAAGTCGCGCTTGAAGTCCAGGTCGTCGGTGAGATAGAGCTCGCAGATGCGGGCCGCGTTGCTGCTGCAGCCGAGATCTTTCAGCAGCAGCGCGTAATACAGTTCCCACAACTGCGGCTCGGAGAGGCCGGCGGCGCGGCCGATGTGCATGCCAATCCAGCAACAACGCACGCAATGTCCCGCCGGCTGTCCCTCGGTGATGTCGAGCGCATAGCTCAGCGCCCCGATCAGTTCGGAGAGCTTCATGGCGCTTGGCAGCAGGGTTTCCGGGGGAACGGCGAGCAGCCTCATTTTAATTCCGGTATGCAATAAGAGTGGATACTAAGCCATAAAAGTCGCGATGCGCACGCCCTCCGCCAGAAATCCCCTGCGATGCGGCAATGACGCCACATCGTGCACCCTGCTTCGTGTCGGCGCGCTAGACTGGCTTTCACAATTGGCGGAAATCGGTGGACTTGATCATGCGCGGCGCGACCAACGGCAGCTCGACTTCGCTCTGGATGGACACCGCCATGGTGCCCGTCTTCCCCCCGCTCGTGGGAGCGCAGGAGGCCCAGGTGTGCGTGATCGGCGCCGGCATCGCCGGCCTCACCGCCGCCTACCTGCTGGCGCTTGAAGACAAGGATGTCGTCGTCGTCGACGCGCTCGGCGTCGGCGCCGGCGAGACCGGCCGCACCACCGCCCATTTCTTCCCGCCCGACGAGTGGTATCACGGCATCGAACGCCGCTTCGGCCGCGCCCAGGCGCGCCTGGTGGCGGGCAGCTATGCCCACGCCCTGCAGATGGTCGAATCCATCGTGCGCACCGAAGGCATCGCCTGCGAGCTCGAGCACCTGGATGGCTACCTGATAGCGCGCGATGCGGGCGACGGGCCGCGGCTCGAACGCGAATGCGACGCCGCCGTACGCGCCGGCGTGCAGGCCGAGATGGTCGCTGGCGTGCTGGGCCTCAGATTCGAGACCGGCCCCGCCGTGCGCTATCCGGGCCAGGCCCAGTTTCATCCGCTCAAATACCTCGACGGCCTGGCACGCGCCTTCATCCGGCGCGGCGGCCGCATCCATGGCGCCAGCCACGCCCACCGCATCCGCGGCGACCACCGGCGCCAGGTCGTCTCCCTCGACCATGGCGAGATCCGGGCGCGGGACGTGGTGGTGGCCACGCACACGCCGTTCAACGACCGCGTCGTGATGCACACCAAACAGGCCGGCTACCGCAGCTATGTGATCGGCCTGCGGGTGCCGCACGGCACACTGCCGCACCTGCTGCTATGGGACCTGGGCAGTCCCTATCACTATGTGCGGCTGGCGTCCGGCATCGACGGCGATGAGGTGCTCATCGTGGGCGGGGCCGACCACAAGACGGGCCTCGATGCGCATCCCGGCCACCGCTACGACGAGCTGGAACGCTGGGCCCGCGAACGCTTTCCGATGGCGCGCGAACTGGCCTGGCGCTGGTCGGGCGAGGTGATGGAACCGAGCGACGGCCTGGCCTTCCTGGGCCGCAACCCGATGGACGACGACAACGTCTACCTGATCACGGGCGACTCCGGCAACGGCATGACCCACTGCACCATCGGCGCCATGCTGGTGACCGACCTGATCATGGAGCGGCCGAATCCCTGGACTGCGCTGTACGACCCGGCGCGCAAGCCCGTGCACGGACTCGGGGAATTCGCCAGCGCACAGGCGCATGTGGCGGCGCGCTACGGCGACTGGCTGCGCGGCGGCGAAGTCGATTCGGTGCAGGCAATCCCGCCCGGCGAAGGCGCGGTGCTGCGCGACGGCTTGCGCCGGGTGGCAGTGTATCGCGATCCCGACGGGGAACTGCATGCGCTGTCGGCCAGGTGCACCCACCTCGGTTGCGCGGTGCACTGGAACGGCGCCGAGGAGTCATGGGACTGCCCCTGTCACGCCTCGCGCTTCGATATCGAGGGTAATGTGCTGCACGGCCCGGCGCCGACGCCGCTGGCGAAGGTCGCGCTGGCGGCTGGCGATCCCCCGCCGCCGCAGGACAGGCGCGGAGGCGCGCGGCGCGGCATGCCTTAGCAGGTCACGTGCGTAAACGCGAACACCGGCGCGAGCCGGTGTTCGGGATGGCGGCCGGGGACGCCGCCGTTGTTGCTGAAGCGCTATCGGCTGGATCAGTAGCCGCGGCCGGTCGTGCCAGTCGTACCGGTCGTTCCGGTGGTGCCAGTGGCGCCGGTCGTACCCGTGGTGCCGGTCGAGGTGCCGGTGCGGCCGGTGTCATCCATGGTGCCGGTGGAACCGCTGGTGCCGGTACCCAGCGAACCGCTCGAACCGCTGGTCGTGCCGGTCGTGCCCGTGGTGCCGGTCGTACCGGTGGTGCCCGTGGTACCGGTCGTGCCCGAGGTGCCGCTGCTGGTACCGGTTTTGCTGCGGCGGTCGCGGTCACGCTGGGTTTGTGGATCGGTGCTCTGCATGCTGCCGGTCGCGCCGGTCGACGAGCTGCCGCTGGTCTGGTCGCTCATGGTGCCGGTGCGATCACGCATCGGGTCGGTCTGGACGGTGCCGATTGGGCTGGTCGTCGAGGTGCCGGTGGTGGTGCCGGTGGTGCTGGTCTGGGCGTGGACCGCAGTGGCGCCGAACATGGCGGCGGCAACCGAAGCGCCGAGCATTCCTTTGAGTAGCGTATTCATTTTCATGGTGTTCTCCTCGATGTAACTGATATGTCAGGGGCGATACCCGGTGCAGATGCCACAGTCGGTGGCGTGCTGCGTCGAGTGAGGAGTCCAGCTTACGGTCAAGCTACGGATGGGAGCGCACGGTAGCCGCGCGGAAACACATCATCTTCTTTTAATTTTCGCTATCTCGTGCTTATCTTTCGCTTATTGCAGAGCTCCACGGGCAACCTGAGCAGAGAGCGTGCCGAGCTGCGTGTATAGCGGCAGCACCACGCTGCCGTCGTCCGGATAGACCCGGTTCGACAGGAAAACATAAAAACTTTGTGACTGCGGATCGACCCATAGGATGCATCCGGTGAAGCCGGTATGGCCGTAACTGCCGAGTGGATAGAGATCGCCGCGCGGACGCTTGGCATACGGCGAGTCGATGTCCATGCCCATGCCTCGCAGCGCCGCGATGCCGGGCGGCGACTGCACCGTCGTCAACAGGCGCACGCTTTCCGGTTTTAATATCCGCACACCATCCAGCGCGCCATTGCCCAGCAGCATACGGCCGAAGCGGGCGACGTCGCCCACGGTCGAGAACACGCCGGCCGAACCGGCCACGCCGCCCATGCGGCGCACGGTTGGATCGTGCACCACGCCTTGCAGCGGCGCACCCGGCGCCAGGTCGCCGTGGGCCGTCGGCAGCTGTGCCGCATCGCTGGCGCCGCGCTGGGTCGGCGCGATGCGCGCCGCCGGCATGCGTTCCAATGGGCGGTAGCCGGTGTCGGCCATGCCCAGTGGGGAAAAAATACGCTCCTGGGCAAAGCGGTCGAGCGGCATGTCCGCCGTGCGCTCGACGAGCAGGCCCAGCAGGATGTAATTGATGTCCGAGTAGCGGAAGAAACTGCCCGGCGTATGGGTTACCGACTGCCCACAGGTCAGGGACAACGCCGCCGCCTTGCCCTGCCACGCCGGCTTCGCCGGCAAGCCGGACTTCAGGCCCGACACATGCGTAAGCAGGTGCCGGATCGTGATCGCATCCTTGCCGCCGCCGGCACATTCGGGAAAATAGCGTATGAGCGGCGCCTCGAGGTCGATCTTGCCCTCCTCGGCCAGCATCAGCACCGCCGGCGCCGTCACCAGCACCTTGCTCAGCGAGGCTGCATCGAAGACGGTCGCGGGCGTGACGGCGGCGGCGTTCTCTTCGTAGCTGAGCCGGCCGTAACCGCGTTCGTACCGCGCACCGCCGCGTTCGAGGTGATACACCGCGCCCGGCAGCTTGCGGGCGGCGATCGCGGCTTCGATGGCGTGGTCGACCGCGGCTACGCGTTCAGGATTGAATGGGGGTTCGGAGGTCATGGCACTCGGCTGGTGGGCGCAGCCGACGAGTAGCATGGCGGCAGAGAAGGTGGCAGAACGCAGGCGAAAACAGTGTCGGGGCATCATGAAGAAATAGTAACCCAAGCAGCGGCCCCGGCGTTTTTGGGTGGCCGCGCACGCGCTTTTTCGCATCGGCGTATCATGGATCCATGATTCCTTTCTCGATACTCGACCTCTCGCCGATCGCTGAAGGCAGCGATGCGGCCACCTCGTTCCAGCGCTCGCTCGACCTCGCACAACATGGCGAACGCTGGGGTTACAACCGCTTCTGGCTGGCCGAACACCACGGAATGCCGGGCATTGCCAGCGCCGCCACCGCGGTGCTGATCGGCCACGTGGCGGCCGGCACCTCGCGCATCCGCGTGGGCGCCGGCGGCATCATGCTGCCGAACCATTCGCCGCTGGTGATCGCCGAACAATTCGGCACGCTCGAGGCGCTGCATCCGGGCCGGATCGACCTCGGCCTGGGCCGCGCGCCCGGCTCGGACCAGACCACGGCGCGCGCCCTGCGCCGCAACCTGGCGTCGGGTGCCGACGAATTCCCGCAAGACGTCGTGGAGCTGATGGATTATTTCGCCGGCTCGACCCGCCGCCCGGTGCAGGCCGTGCCCGGCGCCGGCCTGGACGTGCCGGTCTGGATCCTCGGTTCCAGCCTGTTCGGCGCCCAGCTGGCGGCCCACCTCGGCCTGCCCTATGCGTTTGCCTCGCACTTCGCGCCGCAGATGATGATGCAGGCGATCGACATGTACCGCAGCAACTTCCGCCCGTCGGAACAGCTCGACAAGCCCTACATCATGCTGGGCTTTAACGTGTTCGCCGCGGACACCGACGAAGAGGCGCACTTCCTGGCGACGTCGATGCAGCAAGCCTTCGTGAACCTGCGCACCGGCCGCCCGACCAAGCTCAAGCCACCGGTGAGCGGCTACCTGGAAGCGCTCGACCTGCCCGAACGCATGATGCTCGACAGCGTGCTGTCGTGCTCGGCGATCGGCTCGCGCGTGACGGTGGCCCACCAGCTGCGCGCCTTCATCGAGAAGACCAAGCCGGACGAGCTGATGATCACCTCGCAGATCTACGACCACGCGGCGCGCCTGCGTGCCTACGAGATCACGGCGGATATCCAGCGCGCGGGTTGAGGGTTGTTGGAGGCGGCGCCTGCGGCGCCGCTTGCACCAGCATCGCTGGTGTCTAGCGGAGTTTCTGTACAGTCTCGCTGATACACATGCATACGATCCTTCGAAGCATCAGCATGTGAGAGGCGCGTTGTGCTGGACGATCGATATGAACCTCGAAGTGGCGTCTAGTCATGGCCTTGCTCGCGAATTGCGGCGCAGCCCTCCAGCCAGCCCGGCAGTGTCGATGCTGACATCTGGCGGCAGCTCAATGTGCATTTCGATACCCAGTTGCTTCATGGTCGCGAACAGGACTTCCAGCGCCTTGGTTGATTCGCCGTGTTCCTGTCGCCTCAACAAGGTATGTGATGTGTTAAGGACTTGCGCCAAGTCGAGCAAGGGTATCTTCTGCGCAACTCGCGTTTCACGCATGATAGCGCCGAGTTGCGCGGCAGATTCGATACGCATATGGAAATAAAAGAGTGATTTCACTCCATTATATTCAGAAATAACGCTTAGACTGGCTTAACGAGCGTTTTTGTTCTTTTACGTGATCGTAGAACAGAAACAGATAGTAAAAGAGTGTTTTCACTCTTTTACCCTCCCTGTATCTTTGCCAGCGTTGTGATCAAGGTGCGCGTCGAGCGCACCCTTCCCATTTTCGGGAAGATGTTTTCGCACGCAAAACGGTGAGCATCGGCATCGAAGCTGCTCATCGCATCCTCGGCGAACACCAGCTTGAAGCCGAAGTCGTAAGCTGCGCGCGCAGTCGACTCGACACCGAAATTAGTGGCGATGCCGCCCATGACCAGCGTGTCGATGCCGCGCCGCCGCAGCTGCTGCTCGAGTTCCGTGCCATAGAAGGCGCCCCACTGGCGCTTGACGATGACCAGGTCTTGCGCCTCGACCCCGGCTTCCGGCGCCAGCCACGAGGCATCGGGCGGCGCCGCAGGCGCGCCCTGCGGACGCAGCGGAGAATCGGCCGGCACTTGCGGCAATTCGTTCAGCAACACGTGTATGTAGATGACCAGGCCGCCGCGTTCGCGCATCTCTTGCGCCAGCAACACGCAGTTGCCGACCACGTCCTCGGCGCCATGCGGCGCGAGCTCGTGCTTGACGTTGCTGTTCTGAAGATCGATGAGGACCAGCGCGGTATGCGCCGGGTCCAGTGTGAGTTGTTGGTCCATGAGCATTCCTCCTGCCCATAGTGTCCCCGAAAGCGGACATGCCCGGCGCACAGGCCGGGTATTCTTTCATCGAGACATTTACGGCAGCGGCTTACCGTCCACGTCGATGCGGCGCACCTCGCCCAGGTTCAGGGCGCGGATGTCCTTCTCGACCTTGGCCATGTCGCCCACCACCACCCACACCAGCCGATCGGCCACGAAGCTGCGTGCGGCCAGGGCGTTGGCCTGCTGCGGCGTCAGCGCCAGCGCCTTCTCGGTATAGGTGTTGAAGTAATCCTCGGGCAGGCCGTACTGCAGGATCGTGGAATAAGCGCCGGCCAGTTGGCCGGCGGTCTCGAAGCTGCCCGGCAGGCGCAGGGTTTTATTGTCCTGCGCGAACTTGAGCTCTTCGTTCGCGATCGGCTTGGCGCCGGCAATATTGCGGTATTCGCCCACCAGCTCCTTCAGCGCATCGCCGGTCTTGTCGGTCTGCACCGGCGAGATGCTCACGAACTGACGCTGGCCGATTGCCGGCGACACCTGGCTGCGCACGCCGTACGACCAGTGCTTGTCTTCGCGCAGGTTCATATTGATGCGCGAGCTGAAGGTGCCGCCGAACACGTCGTTGACGAGTTCCAGCGGCAGCGCCTCGGGGCTGTTGCGCGGCGGCGCCAGCTGGCCGCCCAGGATCACGCTCTGCAGCGCGCCGGGACGGTCGACCAGGTAGACCACCGGCGCGGCGCGCGGCGCCACTTCGGCAATCGCTTTCTTCGGCACGTCACCGGCTTTCCAGGCGCCAAACGCTTTCTCGAGCATCGGCTTGATCTCGGCCAGCGTGGTGTCGCCCACCACCAGCAGGTTGGCGTTGTTCGGCTTGAACCAGGTCGCGTGATACTTGGCCAGGTCGGCGCGGGTCATGCGCTTGACGGCGTCCTCGGTGCCAGTGCCGGTGCCCGGCTTGGCGTACACGTGATCCTGGCCGTACAGCAGCGCCGGCGCGACGCGCATCGCGATCGATTGCGGATCGGACTTCTCGCGCGCGATCGCGGCCAGTCGGTCCTGCTGCAGGCGCGCGAACTCATTCTGCGGGAAGGCGGGGTTGAGCACCAGGTCCGAATACAGGTTCAGCGCCTGCGGCAAGGTGGCCTTGAGCGCGTTCATGGAGACGAAAGCGCCGTCGAGGTTGGTGCCGGCGCCAAAGCTCGCGCCCAGGCTTTCCAGCTCTTCGCCGATCTGCAGCGACTTGCGGCTGCCCGTACCTTCTTCAAGCATGCGCAGGGCCAGGCTTGCCACGCCGGGCATGTCGGCGCTGTCCGAGGCGTAGCCGCTGTCGACCAGCATCTGCAGGTTGACGATCGGCGCCTCATGACGTTCGGCCAGCACGACCTTCAGGCCGTTCGACAGGGTGGTGCGCTGCATCGGCGGCAGCTTGAGCGACATCGCCTTGCCGGTGTCCGGCGCCTTGCTGCGGTCCAGGCCGGTTTGCGTGGCGGCCAGGCCGGTCGGGAACGGGTCGATCTGCAGCACGAAGTCGCCGTCGCTGAGCCAGTCGTTCATGGCCTTCTTCACCATGGCCGGGGTGGCGTCCTTGATGCGCTGCAGGTAGACCTTGTAGCAGTCCGGATTGCCGGTATAGGTCTCGCACGAAGCCAGCAGGTCGCTCTTGCCGCCGAAGCCGCCCACGCGCTCGATCATGCGCGTGTACTGGGCCAGGGTTGCGGTCTTGGCCAGGCGCAGTTCGGCGTCCGTGGGACCGTTCTTCATCAGCGCGCGCAGTTCTTCGTCGGCGATGCGTTCCATCTTCTTGACGTCGCCGCCAGGACGCGCGGTCAGCGTCATGCTGAACTGGCCGCCGATTTCGGACGAGCTGTCGCTCGCGGTCGCGCTGGTGGCCAACTGATCCTGGTACACCAGGCGTTTATAGAGACGCGAGGTCTTGCCGCCACCCAGCACGCGCGCGGCCAGGTCGAGCAGCGCTTCCTCTTGTGTATGTGCGCCCGGCACGTTCCAGGTGCGGTAGATGCGCGATTGCGGCACGCGGTCCTGCGCCACCGTGCGATGGGTGCCGGTGCGCTTGGCGATCCAGGCGTCATGCTTGGCCAGCGGCGGACCGGGCGGGATTGCACCGTAGAAGCGCTCGACCTTCTCGCGCGCTTCTTCCGGCGAGATATCGCCCGACAGCACCAGCACCGTGTTGTTCGGGCCATAGTTCTGCTTGAACCAATCCTGCACGTCGGTCATCGAGGCCGCGTCGAGGTCTTCCATCTTGCCGATCACGGTCCAGGAATACGGGTGGCCGGCCGGGTAGGTGTTCGTCGTCAAGAGTTCCCAGGCGATGCCATAGGGCTGGTTTTCGTACTGGCGTTTTTCGTTCTGCACCACGCCGCGCTGAATGTCGAGCTTCTTCTTGTCGACCGTGCCCAGCAGATGGCCCATGCGGTCGCTCTCGGCGAACAGCGCATAGTCGAGCATCGAGGTCGGCACGTTCTGGAAGTAATTGGTGCGGTCCTGGTTCGTCGTGCCGTTGAGGTCGGTCGCGCCGATGCGCTCCATCGCGTTCAGGTAGGTGTGATTGAAGTTGTCGCTGCCGCTGAACATCAGGTGTTCGAACAGGTGGGCGAAGCCGGTCTTGCCCACTTTCTCGTTCTTCGAACCGACGTGGTACCAGGTATTGATCGCCACCACCGGCGTCTTGCGGTCTTCGTGGACCAGCACCGTCAGCCCGTTCTTGAGCGTGAATTTGGTGTACTTGATATCCGGGATCGGGATATCCGGCGTGGCAGCCGGTTTTGCCGGCGCGGCCTGGAGTGAAGACGTGCCAAACGCTAGCGCGAGCGCTGCGGCCAGGCCGATGGTGCGACGAACGGAAACTGCCATGCTGCTCCTCCTGAATGGGTCGGGACGGGAATGAAACGCAGAAGGCGCGCCTCAGGGACGCGCCTTGCAAACATTCATTCTAGGCAGGTTTCACGTTGTCAACAAACAAAAACATGTGTGCATACGCCAGTCTGGCGTCACTTCATGCGCCGCGCATTACTTGGGAACGATCCGCAGCAGGCTGCCCTTGGCTTCATCGGTCAGTACGTACAGCTCGCCGTCCGGACCCTGGCGCACGTCGCGCACGCGCTTGCCGACTGGCAGCAGTTCCTGGGCCGTCACCTTGCCCTGGGCGTCGAGTTGCACGCGGCGCACGTCCTGGCCGGCCAGGCTGCCACTGAACAGGCTGCCCTGCCATTGCGGGAAGGCTTTACCCGTATAGAACGCCAGGCCCGACGGCGCCGGCGACGGCGTCCACACGACGATCGGCTGCACCGTGCCCGGCACCACCTTCATGCCGATCGGCTCGCGCGTGCCGTAGTCCAGCGTATAGCTTTGCAACGGCCAGCCATAGTTGTTGCCGGCCTCGATCACATTGATCTCGTCGCCGCCGCGCGAGCCGTGCTCGTTGGCGTAGACGCGGCCGCTCTTCGGATCGCGCGCCAGGCCCTGCACGTTGCGGTGGCCGTAGCTGTAGATCTCGGGGCGGGCGTTGTCCTTGCCCGCGAATGCGCCCTTGCCGACCGGCTGGCCGGCGTCCGTCAGGTGCAGGATCTTTCCGGTGTGCGAAGCCAGGCTCTGGGCCTGGTCGCGCGCCAGCATATTGCCGATGCGCTGAGGCGTATTGCCGCCGTCGCCAATGCTCATCAGGATGGTGTTATCGGGCAGGAACAACAGGCGCGAGCCGAAATGCTGGCCACCATTCTTGGCGAGGTTAACCGCGAAGATCTGCTTGATGCCGGTCACGCGCTTGCCGTCGAACACGCCCTGCACCAGCACGGTCCGGTTCTCGTCGTCGGTGCCGCTGGACATCGTCAGGTAGATGCGCGGATTGGTTTTATCGGCGGGATGGACCGCGATGTCGAGCAAGCCGCCCTGGCCGCTGGCGTACAGGTTCGGCAAACCGTCGAGAGGAATTTGCTCGAAGCTCTTGCCGTTCAAGACATGCAGCGTGCCCTGCTTGCCGGTGACCAGCATGCGGCCATCCGGCAGCCAGGCCATGCCCCAGGGTTGCGGCGCGCCGGTGGCGACCGTTTCGAGCTTCCAGCCCTTGGCGAGCGGCGGCTTGTCGACCGGCGTTACCTCTTGCGCCACGGCGGCCACACCGACCGTTGCCAGTGTGGCGGCCAGAACCAGTTTTTTGCTCAAGAACTTCCTGACAATACTCGGCATGACTTCCTCTTTTAAAAAGCGTTAAACAGTTGACATCGTAGCTGATTGGCCTCAATTCGCGACATTTTATCTGCACGATTACGGCAATCGGCGTATCATTGATGGTTCACTGAACCAGCGTAAGGACTCCCTTCAATGATCCAGCGACGCTCCTTCCTCAAGAGCTCCCTCCTCCTCGCTTCATCCTCCCTCGCCCTTCCAACCCTTGCCAAGAATACATCACCTGACAGCAGTATCCTGTCCGGCGAGTGCTGCCTGCGTTTCTATAACACGCACACCGGCGAGAAGCTGACGAGCACGTTCTGGGCCGAAGGCGAGTTCGATCAGGGTGCCCTGAAGGACATCAATAAAGTGCTGCGCGACCACCGCAGCAACAAGATTGCCGAGATCGATCCGCAACTGCTGCTGCTGCTCGGCCAGCTCAATGGCAAGCTCGACAATAGCAAGGAACTGCACATCATCTCGGGCTACCGCGCGCCGGAATCGAACGCCTTCCTGCGCAGCCACGGCAGCGGCGGCGTGGCCAAGCGCAGCCTGCACATGGACGGCAAGGCGATCGACATCCGCCTGCC
This sequence comes from Massilia arenae, assembly GCF_008014745.1. Taxonomy (GTDB): domain Bacteria; phylum Pseudomonadota; class Gammaproteobacteria; order Burkholderiales; family Burkholderiaceae_D; genus Telluria; species Telluria arenae. Next base: position 41,413 of record NZ_VPFD01000030.1, on the reverse strand, counting down.
GGGCACCGACCTGCGCAATCTGCAGAAAGCGGCGATGTCGCTCAAGGGCGGCGGCGTCGGCTATTACGCCAGCTCGCAGTTCGTCCACATGGATACCGGCCGCGTCCGGTATTGGTAAGACCTTGACGCGGCAGATCGTCCGCGTTGTTGCTTCGCTTGCCATGGGCTCCGTGCTCATGGCCGTTTCCCTCTGCCTGCCGGCCTCGGCCGCCGGCCAGAACACCGTCACCGTCAAGTCCACCCGCGACCCGGTCGACAAGTCCTACCGCAAGATGATCCGCGGCATGGAACGCTTCGAGCGCGAACGCGCCTTCGCCCCCAACGCCACCCTACGCTTCCAGTTGCTGCCACGCCTGCCATCGACGGACATGCGCGGCATCACATTGCGCATCGCCGGCGACACCGTGTCGGTGCCGGTGCCTGTCGACGAGAACAATTTCTTCGTCCTGCCGCGTCATGCGAAAGCCCTGCAGGAAGACGCCGCCGTGCTCGCCAGCCGCAAGACCGCCAGCATGACCTGGCGCGCGCGGATCGAGACTTCCGGCTTGCCTGCCGGCACGCGGCGCCTGGGCGACCTGCGCCTGGAGTGCCGGGTCGGCAAGGAAGCCGGCCTGGTCTCGAACAGCTCGCCGCTGTTCGGCTGGATTTCGGATGCGCTGAACACGCCCGAGGGCGTGTGCACCAGCCCGGACGGCAACTACCTGTTCTTCGCCGAGCGGCCGATCTTCGCGGTCACGCTGCGCGCGGGAGAGCGGGTCGAAACATTGCCCTTCAATATGCTGTATGCCGGCGGCGAGCAGACGCCCGACATGCTGCCCTTCTGCGATTGCCAGGTGCTGCTCGACCGCACTTATTACGTGCCGCTGTGGGATGCGAGCTGGCCGGACGATACGCTGGTCGAGTTCGAATACATGGTCGACGCGCCGGCCGGGGTGACGCCATGAAGCTGCGTCTCTTGCTGTGCTTGGCACTGCTGGCGGGCTGCGCGACGCAAGCAGCGCCTCCAGGTTCCGTCGTCGCAGCCGAGCGGCTGTCGGCGAGCGTGGTGGCGGGACGCACCACGAAGGCGGAACTGCTGGCCGCCTTCGGCCCGACAAAAAGCGTGCGCTTCGACAGCGGCTACGAAACCTGGGTCTACCAGTCGCCGGCCGGTGGTGGGCAATTCTCCGAATTCGTCGTGCTGGTCGATCCTTCAGGCGTCGTCAGCAAGACGCGCGCACGCGCGCCATCAACACAGTGAACTGCCGGTGCGCCGGATTCATCGCCAGTGTGTAGCACCTAACAAACATGATTCCCTAACTCTGCGATGGTATTGGCAGGGCGAACTCCGCCACCTGTCCACACATTCACGGAGGAATCATGGCTACTACTGCAAACGACAATTTCAACGATTGGCTGCGCGATGCCCACGCAATGGAAAAGCAGGCCGAGCAGATGTTGACCGCGCAGGCCGAGCGTCTCGAACATTATCCTGAGCTGCGCGCGCGCATCGTCCAGCACATCGACGAGACCCGCTGGCAGCACAGCGTGCTCGACGAAATCCTGGCCCGCCGCGGCACCGACAATTCGGTCCTGAAGGACATCGGCGCCCGCCTGGTGGCCTTCGGCCAGGCCGTGGGCGGCATGGCGGCCAGCGACGAAGTCGTCAAGGGCGCCATGGCGGGTTACGTGTTCGAGAACGTCGAGATCGCGAGCTATACCGCACTGATCGCGGCGGCCAAATCGGTGGGCGATGCCGCGACCCAGGCCCAGCTGGAACAGATCCTGGAACAGGAAAAGGCGATGGCGGCCTGGCTGCTGGACCACCTGCCGCAGATCACCCAGGCATTCCTGGCGCGCTCGGCCACCCCGGGCGTCGAAGCGAAGAAGTAATCGCATAGGTCGCAAGCTGCCCATTTATTGGGCAGTGACAATGGTTTGGAATGGCGAGGTTTGCGCTGTTCCAAACCATTTGTCGTTTGGGGCATCAAAATTTTCGCGCCGGTGTCGAATCCGGGACTGTTGCTTCGTCGTAGTATGCAGAGGGACGTCCTCTGTTGCTGCCACAAAAGGAAACCAACCATGTCCACCAATACCGTCGAGCTGCACCGCGTATTCAAATCGACCCCGGAACGCCTGTTCCGCGCCTTCACCACTCCGGGCGCCTATGCAAAATGGCTGCCGCCCTATGGTTTCTTCGGCACCGTCCACGAGATGGATGGCCGGGTCGGCGGCCGCTACCGGATGTCCTTCACCAACCTCACGAACGGCCGCAGCGAGACCTTCGGCGGCGAATACCTGGAGCTGGAACCCGGCAAACGCGTGCGCTACACGGCCGAGTTCGACGACCCGCGAATGCCCGGCCAGATGCAGACCACGGTCGTGATGCGCGAAGTGTTGTGCGGAGTCGAAGTCCATATCAAACAGGAAGGCATTCCATCCCAGATCCCGGTCGAGCTGTGCTACCTGGGCTGGCAAGAGTCGCTCGAACAACTGGCGAAACTGGTCGAACCCGAGATCCGGGACTGAGCGCGCGGGGGCAGCCATGCGCATCGAGCACCTGCGGTACCGGCTGTTGCTGTTCGGCGCCATGCTGATCGGCATGGTCCTGCTTGCCTGCGGCGGCGGTGGAGGCAGCCCGGGCATCACCGGCGCGGTCCCGCCGCCGGCCAGCACCGGATCGCTGGCCGTCAGCGCCAGCGGCCTGCCTGCCGGCGTCAATGCCGCCCTGCGCGTCACCGGCCCCAACAACTACCTGCAAGACCTGACCCAGTCCCAAACCCTCGGCAACCTGGCGCCCGGCAGCTATAACGTGTCGGCCTCGCCGGTGACGAGCGGCGGCGTCACCTATCAGCCGGCGCCGGCCTCGCAAGCGGCGACCATCAGCGCGGGCGCCACCACGGCCGCCACGGTGAGCTATGGCAGCGGCCCGCTGACACTCTTCACGACCCGAGTCGTCGCCGGGCTCGACTATCCGACCTGGCTGACCGCCCCGCCTGGCGAGCGCCGCCTGTTCGTCACCGAACGGCCGGGCCGGGTGCGCATCGTCGAGAACGGCAGCACGCGCGACCAGCCCTACCTCGACATCGGCACGCGCGTGTCCACCGAAGGCGAAGGCGGCCTGCTGTCGCTCGCCTTCGATCCGCAGTTCGACCGCAACGGGTATTTCTACGTCTACTACACCGACTTGCAGCGCAATATCGTGGTCGAGCGCTTCAGCGCCGGCGCCACGGCGACGGCCGCCAATCCGACGTCTGGCCTGGTCATCCTGCGCATCTCGCATCCGACTTACCTGAACCATTTCGGCGGCCAGCTCGCCTTCGGCCCGGATGGCTACCTGTACCTGGGCACCGGCGACGGCGGCGGCGACGGCGACCCGCAAGGCAATGCGCGCAACCTGGCCAGCCTGCTCGGCAAGCTGCTGCGCATCGACGTTGCGGGCGCTACCGCGGCCCAGCCCTACGCGATCCCGACCGGCAATCCCTACCGCGACGCGGCCGGGCGCCGCCCCGAGATCTGGGCCGCCGGCCTGCGCAATCCGTGGCGCTTCGCTTTTGATGCCAGCCAGCTCTACCTGTCGGACCTCGGCCAGGACCGGCGCGAAGAAATCAATATCGTCGCCGTGGGCCAGGCCGGCCTGGACTACGGCTGGAACGTCATGGAGGGCATGCTGTGCTACGCCGCCGCGACCTGCGAGCGTGCCGGGCTCACCCTGCCCGTGTTCGAATACGACCATGGCGCGAACGACGTCAACGGCTGCTCGATCACCGGCGGTTTCGTGTACCGTGGGCGCGCCCTGCCCGAGCTGGCAGGCCGTTATTTTTATTCCGATTACTGCGGCGGCTACCTGAAAAGTTTCCTTGTCACGGGCACCAGCATCGTCGAACAGCGCGATTGGGAGATCGACGACATCGGCCCCGTCGTGTCCTTCGGCCAGGATGCTGAAGGCGAGCTGTACTTACTCACGAGTGGCGGGGCCATCCATAAAATTGGACGCGGCGCCACGCAATGAGTTTAGAATAAAGAGATGGCACGCTTACAACTCAATCTTCCCGAAGACCAGTTTTACTATTCGACGCAGCTGACGGTAAGGGTCACGGATATCAATGCCGCCAACCACCTGGGCAATGAATCGATGATCGCGATGATCTCCGAAGCCAGGGCGCGTTTCCTGTTCGAATTTGGCGTCGCCGAGACCGAGCGCGACGGCAATGGCATCATCGTCACCGACCTGGCCGCGACCTACCGCGCCGAAGCGTATGGACGCGATCAGTTGCTGTTCGAAGTCGGCGTCATGGATTTCAATAAATACGGCGGCGACCTGATCTTCCGCATCACCCGCCCACGCGACAAGACCCTCATCGCCATGGCCAAATCCGGCTTCGTCTTCTACAACTACAAGTCCAGCCAGGTTTGCTACATGCCGGAAGACTTCCGCAATAAATTCGAACGCGTGAACTGGATCGACTGAGTCGGCCAAACACAATGAGCACGCCCCGTCCCGGTTTCCGGCACGGGGCGTTTTTGTATCTGAAAAAAGTTGGAACTTTTTGAGGCCCCCGGCGGAATACAAGAAAAGAAGACTGCCATGACCTTGACGACAGAACAAACCGATACCGAACTGCTGCGCCAGGTCCACGCCGGACAGGCCGATGCATTTACGGCGCTGTACCGGCGGCACCAGGGGCCTTTATACCGCTATGCGCTGCTGCGCTGCGGCTCGGGCGAAGCGGCGGCCGACATCGTGCAGGAAGCCTTTATGGGCCTGCTGACGGGACGGCTCGGCTACGACCCGCTGCGTGGCCAGTTGCAGCACTTCCTGTTCGGCGTGGCGCGCAACCTCGCGCTCAAGCTGGACGAGACGCGCCAGCGCCATCCGCAGTTGCCCGAACCCTCGGACGATGACGGTGAGCTGGAGCTAGACACAGCCAGCGACGCCGCCGGACCGCTGGCGCGGCTCCTCGGAAACGAAATGGCGGAAGAAGTACGGCGAGGCCTATCGCTGCTGCCGCCGCACTACCGCGATCCGGTGATCCTGTACGAGCTGCACGACCTGTCGTACCAGGAAATCGCCACTGTCTGCCAGGTCGACATCGGCACCGTGCGCTCGCGGCTGGCGCGTGGCCGGGCGGCGCTGGCCAAGCGGCTGCACGCACTGCAAAGCGCACCGCCGCACGATGCGCACCTCGCATGAAGCCAAAGAAGCTGGAAGGAAGAATGATGAACGACTACAACGACAATCCCGACCCACGACTCGCCGCCGGCTTCGCCGCGTTGCGCGTTGAGCTGGCCGGACACGACGCGCCACCCTGCGTGGAAAAGGAGTTGATGCAGGCCTTCGCCCGCCAGTTCCCGAAAAAGCAGCCCTGGTACCGCAAGCTGTCGCTACCCCAATGGGGCACGGCCGGCGCCCTGGCGTCGATGTGTGGGGTGGCACTGCTGCTGGCGCTGTCGCCGCACCAGGCGATCACGGTCGGCGCGCCGGTGATCGGCTTTGACGACGGCGCCGCCTTCATCGCCCTCGAATCGCTGGAACGGATCGAGAGCGAGCCTTATACCCGCGTGGTCGAGGCCGAGCTGCCCCAGAGCGCGCTGGCGCCGCTAGGCATGCCGCTCAATCCGCAGACCGCGGGCCAGACGGTGCGCGCCGAAATGCTGGTGGCGCAGGACGGCCATCCCCTGGCGGTGCGCCTGAGCGCCGTCAACTGACACGATTCACTGTGAGGACTGTATGAATACCAGGAACATCCTGATCGCCACCCTGCTGGCAAGCGCCTTTGCCCCGGCCCTGGCCGAGGACTATACGATCGACCAGGGCAGCGACGGCGAACGCCGCATCGTGATCCGCCAGGGCACGGTGACCCTGCCGCCCGGCCAGCAGGCCGCGCAGCGCGCCGGCGACACCACCACCCTGACCGCATCGATGCTCAGGATCTCGAGCTCCGGCATCGTCAAGAACGCGCCCTACAGCGCCGAAGCGGTCTCGGAGAGCATGCAGCGGCTGGCGGACGGCAACCAGATCGTCAACACCTCGCGCTCGATGCAATATCGCGACGCCGCAGGCCGCACCCGCACCGAGGTGCAAGGCGAGGACGGCGAGGTGCGCACCGTCACCATCAGCGACCCGATCGAGGGCGCGCGCTGGATCCTGAACCCGCAGCGCAAGAGCGCCACCCGCCTCGACATGAAGTCCGAGCTGGCCCGAGCCGAAGCGGATGCGGCGCGCGCCGCGGCGACGCAGGCCCGGATCGCCGCGGCCCAGGCCCGCGCCCAGGCCGAAGGCGCGCGCGCCATCGCCGACCAGCAGCGGCGTGCGGCCGACCAGACGCGCGAGCGCATCGACCAGTTGCGCAGGGAAGGCAAGCTGCCGGAAGGAACACACGTCATCGTCAAGGACGTCCAGCGCGGCCTGGACGCGACCGAGGTGCGCGTGCGCGTCGCCCAGCCGGCCGCTGCAGCCATGCCGGCGGCGCGAGCGATGTCGGCCCAGATCGCGCCGATGATCATCGGTGCTGTCAACGATGGCAAGTGGTCGGCCAAGGCGGTCACGCGCGAACTGGGCGGACGCGATTTCTCGGGCGTGCGCGCCGAGGGCAACCAGCGCAGCTACACGATCCCGGCCGGCGAGATCGGCAACCGCGCGCCGATCGAGGTCAGCAGCGAGACCTGGTATTCGCCCGAGCTGCAGGTGACGGTGTACCACAAGCGCAGCGACCCGCGCAGCGGCGAGGTGGTGTACCGGCTCGACAAACTCAAGCGCGGCGAACCGCCTGCCGCCCTGTTCGGCGTCCCATCGGACTATACGGTGCGCGATCCGCTCAAGGTGAGCAGCACCAGGACGGGCGGCAAGGACGACTAGCGTAAAACGGCGCCCTGCGGGCGCCGATGAAACGTCGGATGCGCCATCGCATCCATTGGATGCGAACGCTCAACTACCCCGCTTCTTGGCCAGGATGGTCTTGTCGAACCACTCATCGATCATGCGCTTCTCGGCGCGCAGGCTGTCGCTGTCCGACATGCGGTTGATGCGCTGCATATAGTTCATGTCGGCCAGCCGTGCGTCGCCGCCCTTGAGCACCTGCCCGTTCTGGGTCAGCGAATAACGCAGGTTGATGATCGGCCAGTCCGCCGTGCCTTTCAGGATGCGCAGCTCGCGGCCGCCGCGGAAGTTCGGGTATTCGCGGCCTGCCAGGTCGATGTCAGTGACGTCGATCGTCAAGTCCTGGCCTTCCGGCAGCTGGGCGCCCAGCTTGGTGAAATAGTCGCTCAAATCCTTGAGCACCTGCTCGCGTTCCCACGGCGCGAAAGGCAGGTCGGCAAACTTGTCGGATTCGATGTAATTCACGGTGACGCCGGCCGACGCGGCGCCGGCTGTCAGTGCGAACAGGCCCGCGAAGGCCGTTTTCATCAGTAATGATTTCATCGCTAGCTCCTTGGATTGCTTTTATCGTTCGTATTCCATTGAAATATACGCCGCTTCATGCAGCCGTGCTCGTCTCGAATCGTCGTAGTTTGTATCCAAATGTTAGGCCCCGCACATGAGCAATAGATGGTGCAAGCTGAGAATGGCAAAAGGGAGAATGCCATGCCAGAAGGTCCATCGCTCGTCATCCTGAAGGAACAATCGGCCCGTTTCGTGGGCCAGGACATCGTGCGCGCCGGCGGCAACGTCCGCGCCGTCGACCCGGGGCGGCTGGTGGGCCAGCGCATCGTCGGCCTGCATACCTGGGGCAAGCATTTCCTGATCGAGACGCCCGAGCTCATCCTGCGCATCCATTTTTTGCTGTTCGGTACCTACCGCATCGACGAGCGGCGCGACAAGGAGCCGAGATTGTCGATCGAGACGAAAGACGGCGGCGAAATGAATTTCTACGCCTGCGCGGTTCGCGAGATCGACCGCGCGACCTTCGAGGCCTACGATTTCAGCGCCGACGTCATGTCGGACAGCTGGGATCCGAAACAGGCGCGCAAGAAGTTGCGCGCGCAGCCTGAGCTGCTGGCCTGCGACGCCCTGCTCGACCAGGATATTTTTTCGGGCGTCGGCAACATCATCAAGAACGAGGTGCTGTTTCGCATCCGCGTCCACCCGCTATCGACCATGGGGGCGCTGCCGGCGCCTAAGCTGCGGGCCCTCATCGACGAGGCGCGCCAATACAGTTTCGATTTCCTCGGCTGGAAAAAAGCGTTCGTGCTCAAGCAGAACTGGCTGGCCCATGCCAAGAAGATCTGCCCACGCTGCGATATTCCTTTCAAAAAAGCCAATCTCGGCAATACACAACGGCGCGCCTTTTATTGCGAACGTTGTCAAAAACTCTATGCCTGAAACATGCTGTCTACTGCCTGCAACAGACCTCTCACTTTCGGCAGAGTAGCTGTTACATTGTCACCGCACAATTTCAACATTGCCTGTTGTTAAGGGTCATGGGTCGTACTACAATCGACTTGACTCTGGGCTACATTTACGTTCAGAAATTGCATGTCCAGACAATTTTTCCCAACGATATCGGATTCGTCTATGTCCTTCCTGTCTTCCGCTGCGCCCAAGCTCGCACCCTGGAAAGTATTGCTGGTCGATGACGAACCCGACATCCACGACATTACCAAGCTGACCCTGGCGCGCTTCCGCCTCGACGGCCGTGCGCTATCCTTCGTGCATGCCTACAGCGGCGCCGAGGCGAAGGAAGTGCTGGCACGCGAAAAAGACATCGCGCTGGTCTTCCTCGACGTGGTGATGGAGCGCGAAGACAGCGGCCTGGAAGTGGCGCGCTGGATGCGCCAGGAGCTCGACAATCAATTTACCCGCATCGTGCTGCGCACCGGCCAGCCAGGCCAGGCGCCTGAGGAACGCGTGATCGTCGATTACGACATCAACGACTACAAGGAAAAGACCGAGCTCGATCGCACCAAGCTGTTCACCACCACCTTCGCCGCCCTGCGCGCCTACCGCGACATCATGAAGGTCGAGGAAGCGCGCCGCGTGCAGCAGACCTACCGCGAAGGCCTGGAACGGGTGATCGCGGCCTCGGCCCACATCTTTCAGCAACGCAACCTGAAGGACTTCGCCAACGGCCTGCTGCAGCAGGTGGTGGCCCTGCTGCGCCTTGAACAGAGCATGCTGCTGCGCCTGAAGGCGGCCAGCGTGATCACCGGCACCAGCCAGTACGAGGTGCTGGCCCAGATCGGCGAGATGGGCGAGGAAGAGATCGGCCCGGAGTTGCTCAGCCAACTGGACGACGCGCGCCACAACCGCATCTCACGCCTGCACGGCGACACCTATGTCGGCTACTTCCCGAACAATAGCGGCAAGGCCTCGCTGCTGGTGCTCAAGGGCGTGGACGAGATCTCGGACATCGACGCCCAGCTGCTGGAAGTGTTCTGCTCGGGCGTGGCGATCGCCTTCGACAACATCCTTCTCAATCAGGAAATCACCGATACCCAGGCCGAACTGATCCTGCGCCTGGGCGACGTGGTCGAATCGCGTTCGCACGAGGCCGGCAACCACGTGCGCCGCATGTCCCAGGTCTGCCACATGCTGGCCCAGGCCGCGGGCATGCCGGAAGACGAAACGGCGGTCTTGATGCACGCCGCGCCGATGCACGACGTGGGCAAGATCGCGACGCCGGACGCGGTGCTGCTCAAGCCGGGCAAGCTCACCGAAGAAGAGTGGGAAATCATGAAGCAGCACCCGACCATCGGGCTGCAGATCCTGGACGGCTCGCAGCGCCCGATCCTGAAGGCAGCAGCGGTGATCGCCCACCAGCACCACGAGAAATTCGACGGCAGCGGCTATCCGCAGGGGCTACGCGGCGAGGACATCCACCCGTATGCGCGCATCGTGGCGGTGGCCGACGTGTTCGACGCGCTGAGCCACAAGCGCTGCTACAAGGATGCGTGGCCGCCGGCGAAGGTGACCGAGCACCTGCGCGAAGTGGCGGGGCATCATCTGGATCCGAAGTATGTCGATCTGCTGATCAAGAATATGGATAAGGCGCTGGCGATCAATGAGAAGTGGCCGGATTGATAGGAGACGGCCAACTAGCTAACGCTTCCGCTTGAACTTGTTGAACGATAAGGCTGTGACGATTGAAACAATGACGAAGGCATTCACAATAATATTGCCAGCCTTCTCTACGTACATAGTTGGCTCAACCAATAAAATGGCTATGTAGGTCAGTACTGCAGCCAAAAAGCCTACACCCAACGAGACCAGTGTGCGTTTCATGGTGCGAACTTCTCCGCGTTTGGACAGTTAAAGTACAGTCCCGCCCTGCTCCCTCCAGCTTGCACGATCTGCTCTACCAATGTAGCGCAGTTATTAGGCAGCATCAGCCACAGCCATTGTCTGGAGACCGTGTCGAGCAGTTTTCGATGTGCTCCAAAAATATCCAGAATATGCACCATCGTGCGACGGATTTCACGTTTTTCATTTTCTTTTAGATAATGCTGATAGCCTTCCTTGCGCATGAATCGAGGCCTGTCATGCAGGCCGGCTACATGGAAGAACCAGCCAGGGCCGACGTGTAGCAGCGCGTGACCACACATATTCCAGCCATCGCCGGACACAATGACCGCCTGGGTATGCTTGAAATCGTCCGGCCGGATCACGCAATGAAGCATGACGTCTCCGATATATGGACCGGTGTCGGGCTTAGGTTTGTTCCCCTGCGCCTGTACAGCACTGTTCGTTGCTCTGCCCACTTATTGCTCCTCAGATTGACCCAAGGAGATTTTCGTTCGCGTACTACAGCTCGGATTTGCTAAAGAACAGTAGTGGGATCGATGGTGATCAGAAAAGGTTGAGGGTGCCGATACTCGCTACGGCTCGTCCTACCTGCACGGGCCAATACGCTGCTACGGCACGGGATTATTTTTATCGCTCGCTCTTGCGCTGCGACTGCGGAAACCGCAAGTGGTACCGAAGTCCTTCACCCGGAGCACTCTCCACCCGCACCGTCCCACCGAGCGCCCCCGTCACCAGGTTGTACAGGATATGCGCCCCCAACCCGCTCCCCCCCGTCCCCCGCTTGGTGGTAAAGAACGGATCGAACAGCTTGTCCAGCGTGTCCTTGTCCATCCCCGCCCCATCGTCGGCATAGTCGAGCACCACCCAGCCATCTTCTTCGACCGCCGCCCGCACCGTGATATTGCCCGGCTGATCACGCTCAAACCCGTGCACCAGCGAGTTCATCACCATATTGGTCACGATCTGCGACACCGCCCCCGGATAACTGTCCAGCACCAGATCCTTCGGACAATCGACGTCCACCTTGACCGGCCGCCCCTTCAGCTTCGGCTGCAATGACAGCAGCACTTCCCTCAGATAAGCATCGAGATTGAAGCTGCGGATATCGCCCGACGACTGATCCACCGCTACCTGCTTGAAGCTGCGCACAAGCGCCGCCGCGCGCTGGGTATTGGTGGTCATGATGCGCAGCGACTGGTCGACCACGTCGAAAAAGGTGGCCAGGCTTTCTTCCGTCATCTCCCCCGCCGCCAGTTCCTCGCGCGTGAGCTTGAGTTCCTGCACCAGGTGACTGGTCGCCGTCACACAAATGCCCAACGGGGTATTAATCTCATGCGCCACGCCCGCCACCAGCCGTCCCAGCGACGCCAGCTTCTCCTGGCGCACCAGTTCCGACTGCGCTTCCTGCAGCGCATGCAGGGCATCGTTCAGCGCCGCATTCTGCTGCTCGAGTTCCTGCTTGGCCTTGCGGATCCTGCGGTCGGCCTGCATGCGCGCGATCGCCACCGCCACGTGGCTCGCCATAAAGGCCAGCAAGTCCAGGTCGGCCTTGGTATACACGATCGCCGGGTCGTAGCTCTGCACCACCAGCACGCCATACGGCTTTTCGTGGACCAGCATCGGCGCCCCCATCCAGCTCGCGATTTCCGTACTGCCGAGAGGCTCGGCGACGATGCCGTTGGCCACCAGTTGACGGAAGCTGCCCAGGTCGTGCAGCTGCGCCTGCTTGCTCGACAAGACGTAGGAGCACATGGCCTTGCCGAACGGGAAGCGCTGCAACGGCGGCGCGCTGTCCTTCTGGTCGACGAAATACGGGATGCTGATCTCTTGCGTATCCGGGTGGTAGAGCGCGATCAAAAAGTTGTCGGCCACCATCAGCTCGCCGATGATCCCGTGCAGGCTGGCGCTCAGGGCGTCGGTGTCGAGCGCCTGGGCCGACAGGTCGGCGATCTGGTACAGCGCGTGCTGCACCTTCTCGGCGCGGCCGCGCTCGGCCACCTCGTGCGCGAGGGCCGCGGTACGCTCCTGCACCGCGCGCTCCAGCCGGTCCATGCTCTGCAAGCCCTGCAGCGCGTTGGACACGTGGTTGGCAATCAGGGCGAACAGCGCCTGGTCTTCCGCGCTATAGGTCTCATCGGGGGAATAGCTCTGGATGACGATCGCCCCCAGCGCCTGGTGATTCTGGTCCAGCAGCGGGCAAGCGACGAAGTGTTCCGGCACGCTGCCATCGCCCCAGCGCCCGCTATTGCGCAGGCGTTCGTGGAAATCGGCCGCCGTCAGCACCAGCGTCTGGCGGTTGAGCAGCACCCAGGCGGTCGGCGATTGCTCGGGCGAGGCCAGGGTGATCCGTTCGTTGGGATCGCGGGTACCGTCAGCCTCGTCGACGAAATAAGGGAAGCGCACCGTACCGTCCTCGCGGTCGGCCAGTGCGACGTAGAAATTGGCCGCATACATGATGCGGCCCAGCGCCCGGTGCACGGCCTCGATGAAGGCGGTGATGTCGCTGCAGCTGGTCGATAATTGCCCGATCTCGAGCAGCATCGATTGGACCGCTTCCAGCCGGTCAAGACGTTCCATGCTTCCCCCACGTAATCAGAAAATGCGTAGAGGAAATAGTAGCAGCTTGCCGCCCGCCGCAGCGGTCTACGGCGCGTAAATGTGGCTTTTCAGCGCGGCGCGCGGAAATCGTTCTCGATCCAGGCCAGGGCCGAAGCCTGGGTCAGCTTGAAGGTCGGGGCCACCCGCACCTTCGCCACCTGCTCGCCCATCTCGTCCGTCGCGGCCAGCATGGCATAAGGGTCGTCGTCGTCCGGCACGATGTCGAGCGTCACTTTCAGCTCGCCCTCGCCGGTCGATACGAACAGGTTCTTGTGCAGGATCGCGTGCATGTGCTGCTCGTGGCGGCGGATCACCTCGGACGCGGTCTTGATCAGCGTATTGAAGGCATTCACATCGAGCGGCTTCGGGTTCTTCTTGTCGCGGCCCATGGTCCACGGGCCGACCAGCGCCGGTTCCGGCTCGCCGTCCTTGTACATGGCCACCGCCCAGCCTTCGTCATCGTCGTTCTTGATCACGCGCGCGGTCCAGCCATTGCCCTGCCACAGGCGGGGTTCCTGCACCGGACCGGTGTCCTGCTCTTCTTCGTTGTGATCGTGGGTCTGGTCGTTCATCTGCTTCCTTCGGCGGGCTCGCGCCCAAAACCACGATCATAGAGGAAACCAGACCCATGAAAAAGCCCGCACGTGCAGCCAGTGCGGGCCTTTTGACGGTGACTCGACAATATCAGGCCGGACAGTCGTCGACGATGCGCGGACAGCGCCAGTCAGGACCTGGCGGCGGCACGATCGGCGGACCCACGGGGATAGGCCGCGGGTCGCCATTTGGCGCCGGCGTATGCCGGTTGAACGGGTTGATGATGATAGGCGGTATCGCGGGCGGCGCCGATGGCGGATTCTTGGCGCCGCCGCCGGCGTGGGCTAGGCCGCCCCGGATTCCATGAAATACAGCGTACATAGGCTCCCCCTGTAACAGAGAGAATCAGTATAGGAAACGCGGCAGGCATTACAAGCAAAAAATTGCCGACAGTTCTGTCCGGCCCCGGCTATGCACGTTTCGTCCCGCAAAACGTGCGGCCTGTCGCACACCGGTGGCCGCGCCGCGCGTGGAGGCATACAGTTCGAGCATGCAAGAGCAAAACGCTGAACCGACTACTACCCCAACTGCGAGGACCGCCATGAAAAAATACGCCCCCTACATCATCCTGTTCCTGTTCGCCGCGCTGCTGTTCAACAGCTGGGGCAATGACATGACGATGAACTTCGACGGCGACGAGATCGACGGCCCGCTAGGCTGGATGCTGGCCACCCTGTTCGCGGGCGGCGGCGCCTTGCTGGCACTGTTCATCACCATCATGGTGGGCGTGCTGCTGGCGGTGGTGTTCGCCGGCGTCGGCGTGATGTTGCTGGGCTCGCTGGGCATCGGCGCCATCGTCCTGGCCCTGGCCATCTCGCCGCTGCTGCTGCCGCTGGTGATTCCGGTGGCCCTGGTCTGGTACCTGGTGAGCCGTCCACGCAAGGTCAACCTGGAAAAAACCGCCAGCGCCTGAACGCCGTCACGATTTCCTCTGTTGGCCGGGCTTGTCCCGGCCTTTTTTATGCCTGCTTGCGCGCCACGTACTGCTCGTAGCCGCGCGCGCGCAGGGCGCAGGCCGGGCAGGTGCCGCAGCCATGGCCCCAGGGATGCGCGTCGCCGCGCTCGCCCAGGTAGCAGGTGTGGGTGTCAAAGCGGATCAGGTCCACCAGGGTGTCGCCACCCTCCTGCTGCGCCAATTCCCAGGTCTGCGCCTTGTCGATCCACATCAGCGGGGTCTCGACCTTCAGGCGCGTCGCCATGCCCAGGTTGAGCGCCACCTGCAGCGCCTTCATGGTGTCGTCGCGGCAGTCCGGATAGCCCGAGAAGTCGGTTTCGCACATGCCGCCCACCAGCACGTTCAGGCCGCGCCGGTAGGCCACCGTGGCCGCCACCGTCATGAACATCAGGTTGCGGCCAGGCACGAAGGTGTTCGGCAAGCCGTTTTCCTGCATGGCGATCTCAACATTGCTGGTCAAAGCCGTGTCAGAGATTTTCGAGATCAGGGACAGGTCGATCATGTGATCGTCGCCCAGGCGCGCATCCCAGCCCGGATTGAGCGCGCGCAGCTTCGACAACAAGGTTGGGCGCACCTCCAGTTCGATCGCGTGGCGCTGGCCATAATCGAAACCGATCGTCTCGACCCGGGCATAGCGCTGCAGCGCCCAGGCGAGGCAGGTGGTGGAGTCTTGGCCGCCGCTGAACAGGACGAGCGCGGTGTCGGGAGATTGAATAGTCATGGTGTAAGAGAAGGTTCGCCGCTACAAACGGCGAATTTTGTCACAAATCCCAAACACCGTGTGCTGATGCTGTCCAGAGGCGCACGCGCAACATTTCGTGTCCGCCATCGACTTTGCCAATCAGTTAAGATGCAACAGAGTATGTTTAGTGGAGTGCCAAGTTGTTACCTCGATCGATTCCCCGCCTGCGTCCCCTTCCCCATCCGATGCGCCAAGCGCTATTGGGTATCGGGGCAATGATGTTCGCCACCATCGTGTACGCGCAAGACACGCAAGGGGTCAACTATACGGTGCGCATTGACGCCCCCCGCGCCCTCGAAGAACTGCTCGAAGATAACCTCGACCTGATGCGCTGGCGCGGCAATGCGCGGGTCGACCTCGAACAGTTGCAGCGGCTGGTGAAAGAAGCGCCCGAGCAGGCGCGCACCCTGATCGCCACCGAGGGCTATTACTCGCCCAAGGTCTCGGCCGGCCTGGACACCAGCGGCGCGCAACCAGTGGCGCGCGTCATCGTCGACCCCGGCCAGCCGGTGCTGGTGGGCGACGTCGACCTGGTACTGCAGGGTTTCGCCCCGTTCGAGCAGGGCGGCGCGCCGTTCGACGCCAATGCCCTGCGCAACCGCTGGACCCTGCCGGTCGGCAGCCAGTTCCGCCAGGGCGACTGGGAAGGCGCCAAGCGCGGCCTGTTGCGCGACGTGGCGCAGACGCGCTTTCCGCGCGCGCGCCTGGTCGATACCAGCGCCACGGTCGACCCGGACTCGCGCCGCGCCCTGCTGCGCGTGGTGATCGACTCCGGCCCCGAGATGCGCTTCGGCGAGCTGCGCATCCGCGGCCTCAAGCGCTATCCGCGCGAGGTCATCACCAACCTCAACAAGATCAATCCGGGCGACGAATACAGCGAAGCCGCCCTGCAGGCCCTGCAATCGCGGGTGCAGGACACCGGCTACTTCAGCAGCGTCGAGGTCAGCACCGATATGCGCGCCGTGCTCAATGCCGAGATCGCCGACATCAGGGACGATGACGACGACGACGCCAACCCGGCCACGCCGCAGCCGCCAACCGGCCCGACCGTGCTGCCGGTGGTCGTGCGCGTGAGCGAGAACAAGCAGAAGAACGTCGAGGCTGGCGTCGGCTTCTCGACCGACACCGGCGCCCGCGCCTCGCTCGGCTACGACGACCTGAGCGTGTTCGGCAAGCGCTTCAAGAGCGACCTGATCTACGAACAGAAACGCCAGACCGCGAAGGGCGAATTCTTCTGGCCGACCTCGTCCAAGGGCCATAACGACAGCGTCAGCGCCGGCGTCGAACGCGAGGACGTGCGCGGCGAGATCACCACCCTGGCCAGCGTGGCCGCGCGCCGCACCTGGGGCTCGCCGCTGCTCGAGCGCAGCCTGACCATCGAGGCGCTGACCGAGAAACGCGAGGTCGAAGGCCTCGAGCCCACCCGCGCCAAGAGCCTGCCGCTCACCTACAGCATCACCCGGCGCAAGCTCGATAGCCTGATCCAGCCGACCAACGGCTATGTGTGGAACGCCCAGTTCGGCGGCGCCGTGCTGCCGATCCTGACCGACGAAAAATTCCTGCGCCTGTACCTGCGCGGCATCTACTACAAGCCGGTCGGCGCTGCAGGTTCGCTGATCCTGCGCGGCGAGACCGGCGCCGTGGCCTCGAAAGAGAAGCTGGGCGTGCCGAGCACCTTCCTGTTCCGCGCCGGCGGCGACCAGTCGGTGCGCGGCTACGGCTACCAGGAACTGGGCGTGCAAGAAAACGGCGCCACCGTCGGCGGGCGCTACCTGGCCACCGCCAGCGCCGAATACCAGTACTGGTTCAAGCCGCCCTGGGGCGTGGCCGTGTTCTACGACGTCGGCAACGCCGCCGACAAGTTCGGCGACCTCAATCCCAAGTCGGGCTACGGCGTCGGCGCGCGCTGGCGCAGCCCGGTCGGCCCGATCAATGTCGACCTGGCCTACGGCCACGCGGTGCGCAAGGCGCGCCTGCACTTCTCACTCGGATTCACGTTCTGATGGATATACCTGAAAACCACCAGGCGCCAGCGCCTGACCAGCCTCAGGCGCATAAAACCCGCCGCTGGCCGCGCCGCGTGGCGATCGGCGTCGTCGCCACCGGCGTCATCGTCGGCGGCACGCTGTGGTATCTCGGCCGCGAGACCACGCTGCAAATGATCGTCCAGCGCGTGGCCGACGCCACCGGCGGCAAGCTCACCGTCACCGGCGTTACCGGTTCGATCTACGGCGCCATGCACATCGAGCGCCTCGTGTGGCGCACCGACGAACAGATCGTCACGGCAGTCAAGATCGACGTCGACTGGTCGCCGTCGCAGATCCTGTCGGGCGGCATCCTGGTCGACAAGCTGTGGGCCGCCAGCGTGCGCATGCAGACGCTGAAGGAAACCGACGAACCGTCGGTGCTGCCGACGAGCCTCGCGCCGCCGTTCCGCATCGAAGCCGACGACGCACGGCTGAACCGCCTGACGATGGTGAACATCGCCGGCGCCGAAACGACTATCGACAATATCCGCGTGCGCGCCAAGGGCGACAAGCGCAGCTGGGTGGTGCAGGATGCCAAGGCCAGCACGCCCTGGGGCCAGGTGGCGGCCAACGCCACGCTCGGCGCCCAGCGTCCGTTCAAGATCGACGCCTCGGGCAGCCTCACGCAGTCGCAGGCCAGCGCCGGCGCCCGCGCCGCCCAGTTGCAACTGAAGGTCGGCGGCGACATCGAGAACGCGACCCAGATCGACGCCACCGGCCAGGCCGGGCGCGCCATCGGCGACGCCCATTTCACCATCGCGCCCTACGCCGAGATTCCGCTGCGCGCGCTGCGCATCAACGGCCGCAACCTCGATCCGGGCTTCTTCAACCCCGCCCTGCCGACCGCCGACCTGACCCTGGCCGTGGCCGGCAAGCTCGACGCCAACCGCAATATCAGCGGCAGCGTCGACATCACCAATACCGGGCCGGAAGGCACGATCGACCAGCAACGCCTGCCGCTGCGCTCCGCGCGCGGCCAGCTGGGCGGCAGCCTGGACGCGGTACGGATCTCCGACGTGCTGCTGGACTTCGGCGCCGCCGGCAAGTTCACCGGCACCGGCGGCGTCCAGCGCGAGAAGGACGAAGAAGGCATCGGCACCGCACGCTTCGCCCTGCAAACCGAGCGCTTCAACCTGCGCGAAGTCCATTCGGCGATGAAGCCAACCGCCATCAAAGGCAGCATCGCGGTGACCAACGAAGCCACGCGCCAGACCCTGGAAGCGAACCTGGCCGACGCCGGCCTGCGCCTGTCGGCCCTGGCGACATTGGAAAACAACGTCGCCACGCTCAAGGAAGCGCGCCTGAACGCGGGCCGCGGCAGCGTCACCGCCAGCGGCAGCATGAGCCTCGAGGGCGACAAGGCCTTCAAGGCCACCGCCAGCGCAAACCGCTTCGATCCGTCGGCCTTCGGCGACCTGCCCGTGGCCGACATCAACGCCACGATCAATGCCGCCGGTGCGCTCAGCCCCGAGTGGAAGGTCGACGCCGACTTCGCCGTGCGCCAGAGCCGCCTGATGAACCAGGCGCTGTCCGGCAGCGGCAAGCTGAGCGCGGACGCAAAACGCATCAGCGGCATCGACGCCAACCTGGCGCTGGGCCAGAACAAGGTCGATCTGAAGGGCGCCTTCGGCGGCGCCGGCGACCGCCTCAACTGGCGCCTCGACGGCCGCCAGCTGGCGGCGGTGCGCAGCGACCTGTATGGCGCGCTCACCGCCAACGGCGTCGTCAGCGGCACCATGGAAGCGCCGCGCACCACCTTCGAGGTCAACGCGCAAGACCTGGGCTGGGTTGCGGCCCAGCGCAAGACCGGCAGCGGCGTGCTGCGCGCCAGCGGCGAAGCCTGGCTTGGCGGCGCCGAGGGCGCGCGCGCGGTGGAAGTCAAGGCCAGCGGCAGCACCCAGCGCTTCAACCCGGCGGCCTTCGGCTCTCCGCTGGCCGGCAACATCAATTCGACCTTCAGCGGCAGCGGTCGCGCCGGCGCCGACTGGCGCGGCGCGCTCGATTTTAAACTGGCCGACGATTCGACCCTGGCCAACTCGCCGCTGCGCGGCCATGCGCGCCTGACGGCCGACCGTCGCCATGTGTCCAATGCCGACGTCGACCTGCGCATCGGCCCGAACGTCATCGCCGCCAACGGCGCCTTCGGTCTCGCACGCGATGCGCTCAACTGGAAGATCGACGCGCCGCAACTGGCGGCGCTCGGCCCCGAGTTCGGCGGCGTGCTGCGCGGCTCGGGCGTGTTGTCCGGCACCATGGACACGCCTTCGCTGACCGCCACGATCGAAGGCCAGAACCTCAAGGCACTGGGCACGCACAATGTGCGCTCGCTGCGCGCCAGCGCCAACCTGGGTTCGGGCCGTGGCGCGGCCGATCCGCTGGTCAGCAACGTGGAGGTGCTCGACTACGCCAGCGGCGAGACGCGTGTGGCGTCGGTGCGCCTGCAAACCGAGGGCACGCGCGGCCAACACACCGTCAAACTGTCGGCACTGGGCGACGCCTTCGACGCCAACACCGAAATCCGCGGCGGCTTCAATCGCGACACCTGGAGCGGCACCCTGGCCGCGCTGCAAAATCGCGGCCGCTACGCCATGCGCCTGCAGAACCCGGTGCCGGTTACGATCGCCGGCGCGCCGGGCTCCGGCATGAAAGGCCTGGCCAGCCCGGAACGCATCGCCTTCAACGGCGCCGTGATTGCGCTGCCGAACGGCAGCATCACGGTCGACACGCTCACCAAGGATGGCCCGCGCTGGAGTAGCCGCGGCCACGCCGACAAGGTGCCGCTCACCTATCTCGCGCAGTTCTCGCCGGCCCTGGCCGACAATGCGCGCGGCGACCTGACCCTGGGCGCGGCTTGGGTCGTGGACATGCGCGCGCCTGTCGCCAACGGCGCCGCGCCTTCGCTGGCCGGTAACGTGCGCGTGTTCCGCGAATCCGGCGACGCCATCGTCGGCGGCGACACGCCGGTGCCGCTCGGCCTGCGCCGGCTGGAAGCGTCGGCCGAAGTGGTCGGCAGCAGCCTGCGTGTGAACCTGGACTTCGACGGCGCCCGCACCGGGGTGGCGAAAGTCGAGGCGAATGCCCAGATGCTGAACGGCCGCCTCGAGCGCGACAGCCCGCTGCGCATGACGGCCAATGCCGACATCCCGTCGATCGCCTGGCTGGCCTCGCTGGCCGGCCAGCCGGGACTGGAACTCGACGGCGCGCTGCGCCTGGCCATGACGGGCAGCGGCACCATCGGCAGCCCTAGCCTGAACGGCAACCTCGATGGCGACAAGCTGGCGGTGCGCTGGGCCGAACAGGGCGTGCGCCTGCAGAACGGCGAATTGCGCGCCCAGCTCGGCGGCGACCAGCTGCGGGTCGAACGCCTGACCTTCCAGGGCCGCCAGGGCAGCGCCGCCGCCAGCGGCTTCGTGCGCTTCGCCGACGGCGCGCCGACCATGGACCTGCGCCTGAACATGCAGAAGCTCGAAGCGCTCTCACGCCCCGACCGCACCGTGATCCTCAGCGGCCAGGCTTCGCTGGTGCGCGACGCCAGCCGCTTCGCGCTGGAAGGTAAATTCCGCGCCGACCGCGCGCTGATCGAATTCGCGCCGCAAGGCACGCCGACCATTTCGGACGACGTGATCGTGCTGGGCCGCGGCGCCGAGAAGAAAACGCCGACTACCAAGGAAAAAGAAGTGCCGCTCACGGTCGACCTCGCGGCCGATCTGGGCGACGACTTCCACGTGCGCGCGATGGGCATCGACGCCTACCTGGCCGGCAATGCGCGGGTGCGCATGACGGGCGCCGGCCAGCCGCGCATTAATGGAACAATTCGGGCTGTCAATGGCACCTACGCCGCCTATGGCCAGAACCTGTCGATCGAGCGCGCGGTGCTGACCTTCAGCGGTCCTTACGACAACCCGTCGCTCGACATCCTGGCGGTGCGTAAGCGCCCCGAAGGCGAACAGCTCTCGGAAACCAATGTCGAAGCGGGCGTGCAGGTGCGCGGCACCGCGCAGTCGCCTACCGCGCGCCTGGTATCGACGCCGAACGTGTCGGACAGCGACAAGCTGTCCTGGCTGGTGCTGGGTCACAGCATGGAAGCGGCCAGCGGCGACCAGAAGGGCGTGCTGACGGCAGCCGCCAGCGCCCTGCTGGGCGGCAGCGGTGGCACCGGCGGCATCCAGTCCAAGATCGCCAACTCGCTGGGCGTGGATGAACTGGGGCTCAAGCAGGGCGCGGGCGGCGGCGATTCGTCGGGCCTGGAAAGCACCGTGGTCACGGTCGGCAAGCGCATCTCGTCGCGCGCCTACCTGAGCTTCGAGCAGGGCACCAGCACCGCCTCGAGCCTGGTGCGCCTGCGCTACAAGCTCACGCCGCGCATCGCGCTGCAGTTCCAGACCGGGACCAATAGCGCGCTCGACGTGCTGTATTCCTGGGCCTTCGACTAAGGACGCGCGGGATTGAGAGCGGCCGCCTGCCTCGTCCCTGCGCTGCTGGCGCTCACCGGCCCGGCCACGGCGCAAGACCATGGCGACCTGCTGCAGGCGCCGGAGCGGATCGAATGGGAGGCCGGCGGCCTGTACGAAGGCCGCTTCCCGGACGGCAGGCCGTTCCAGGTCGCGCTGGCCTACCCGGCGCCTGGCGGCCTGCCGGGTGACGCGGCGAAGATCATGGACAGCGCCTACTGGTTTCCGCGCGACTACACGGGCAAGGCCCGCAGCCTGGCAGTGCTGGAGGCGCCGGTCGGCGTGACGACCCTGGCGCCCCTTCTCGACTCCGGCGCCCAAGGGCCGGAGCGGTTTGCGGTCAATCTCGATGCCGACCGGCGCGGCGGCAAGGGTAGATGGCGGCAGGAAGATCCGGCCAAGACCTTGGCATTTTCGTTGAAGCGCATCGTGGCGTACCACGCGGTCGCGGTCACCCGGCCGTCGCCGCAGGCGCAGGCCGAGGGTTCGGACCAGCCATTCGTGTTTTCCGCCGTGTTCCCGGTGTTCGGGGATGAGGTGCTGGACACTTGGGTGCGCGATATGGCCGGCCGCTGCGATGCGGATACCGAATGCACCAACAAGATCCTGGTGCGCTGGCATTCGAAGGGCCAGCTGTCGCTCGACGCCAGCGCCTGGACCTTCGGCTATGGCGCCGCCCACGGCAACTACGCTTCATCGATGCGCCACTATGCGCTTGGCGGCGGCAAGGCCGTGCATACCCGTTTCACGGGCTTCGTCGATGCCGGCACGGCCTGTCGTGACAAGGTCTCGGCCACGCTCGTGGCCAGGCTGGCCGCGCAAGGATTGTCGTGGGCCGAACAAGGGACGCTGGACGTATTCAAGGAACCGAAGTTCATCCCGACGCCGACCGGCATCGAATTCCACTGGGACCCGTATGAAGTGGGCAGCTTCGCCCAGGGCATCCCGAGCGTGTTCCTGACCCGCGCCGCACTGGAAGGCTGCGTCAGGAACCTGCCGCACGGCGGTTGACGCAGGCGCGAGCGTCGAACCCGATGTCGCGCAGCAGGCGGCCCAGGAAGTAGCCGTTGAAGACGCCGAACATGGCGCACACCCCGGCCGCCACCGTCGGCTGGCCCGCCAGGTCCGGGCGTACGGCCAGCAGCACCGAAGTCAGGTACTTGAGCGTGAAGATCGACAGCATCAACACCAGCGGGACGACGCTGCCGGCCACGCGCACCCGGCCCAGCGCACTGCCTGGCGCCACGCGCACGCGGCCGAAGCGCCAGGCCAGCAGCGCCGCCGCGGCAAAAGCCGCCGTCCATGCGATGAACGCAGTCGCGTCGAAACCGAACTTGCGCGCGATATCGTGCAGGGACAGGATCAGCATCACCAGCGGCAGCACGAACATGCGGGGCATGGCAATCTCGCGCTCGCGCAGTTCGGCGACGCCGCGCCACACGAGGAAGGCGAGGATGGCCCAGACGTAGAGAGGGGTATGGCTCAGGATCTGGATCAGCATGGCGGGCTCCGGCAAGTGGTTGGAAGTGGCGCCAGTATGTCGGCCCGCCGCCCGGGCCATGCGACGATGCGACGAAGCGCCTCCGCCGCGGCGCGAAACGCATGTGCGCGGCGCGAAATTCGCCGCCGCCGGGTAGAATCCGCGCATGCCGCGCAAAAATCCCATCTTCCCTGGCCCACGCACCGCACGCGGCGCCGTGCTGGCCGTCCTGCTGTCGGGCGCCGACCAGGCTGGCGCCGAACCGCTGCGCGGCCGCGTGACCCTGGCCGCCATCGTCCGCGCGCTTAAGCGCAAATACCACTGGCCGATCGACACCACGAGCTTCCCGTCCAATGCCGCCGACGGCCGCGCCACCTGGGCCACGGTCTACAGCCTGCCGCAGGATGTCATCGATGCCGCGCTGGACGCGAAGGGCCGCGATTGGCTCAAAAGCACGAATCCATGAAAAATAATCATTGATGCACGGCCTGTTTGATGTTCCTGTATCATCAATCAATGGCCCGTGACAACATCAACGATATTCTCGTCTTTCTCGCCGTCGCCCGCGAGCGCAGTTTCACGCGCGCTGCGGCGAAACTCGGCATGACCCAGTCGGCGCTCAGCCACATCGTGCGCTCGCTGGAAGCGCGCCTGGGCGTGCGCCTGCTCACGCGCACCACCCGCAGCGTGTCGCCGACCGAAGCCGGCGAGCGCCTGTTGCAGAACGTGGGACCGCGGCTGGAAGAAATCGAGGCCGAGATCACGGCCGTCAGCGACCTGGGCGACAAGCCGGCCGGCACCATCCGCATCACCGCGATCGACCACGTGATCGACACGATCCTGTGGCCGCGCATCGCGCCGCTGCTGCCGCAATACCCCGACCTGCACGTCGAGATCAGTTCCGATTATCGCCTGATCGACATCGCCGCCGAACGCTACGACATCGGCGTGCGCCATGGCGACCAGCTCGAGAAAGACATGATTGGCGTACGCCTGACGGCGGAGGTGCCGATGCGGATCGTCGGCGCGCCCTCCTATTTCGAGCGGCGCCCGGTGCCCACTTCGCTGCAGGACCTCATGAAGCACAACTGCATCACCCTGCGCCTGCCCAGCAGCGGCGGGCTGTATGCGTGGGAACTGGCGCACGAAGGCCAGCCGCTGGACGCGCGCGTGCGCGGGCAGTCGGTGTTCACCAACGTCTATCACATGCTGGACGCCGCATTGCACGGCGTCGGCCTGGCCTTCCTGCCCGAGAGCCTGGTCGGCCCGCATTTGCAGGCCGGGCGGCTGGTGAGCGTGATGGACGACTGGTGTGTTCCCTTCGAACCCCTGCACGCCTTCTATCCCAGCCGCCGCCACTCCTCGCGCGCGCTGATGCTGGTGATCGACGCCATCCGCTTCAAGACCACTGGCAGTAACGACTCCCCATGAACGTCGTCCCCACGAAGGTGGGGACCCAAGTTCTGCATACGTCGTCGAAACGCTTGCAAGATTGGGTCCCCACCTGCGTGGGGACGACTTTTTTTAGGCTAACTTAAAAAGACTTCTGCCTAGCCTAACGGCATTAGGCCAGCGACGGCATCTTCTCCAGCATCTTGTCGAGCGTGACCGGATAGTCGCGCACGCGCACCCCGGTGGCGTTGTAGATCGCGTTCGCCACCGCCGCGCCGACGCCGCACAGGCCCAGTTCACCAATGCCCTTGGCCTTCATCGGTGACGTGGTCGGGTCGGTCTCGTCGATGAAGATCACCTCCTGGTGCGGGATGTCGGCGTGCACCGGCACCTCGTAGCTGGCCAGGTCGTGGTTGACGAAGAAGCCGTGGCGCTTGTCGACGGCCAGGTGTTCCATCAGCGCGCCACCCACGCCCATCGTCATCGCACCGATCACTTGGCTGCGCGCCGACTTCGGATTCAGGATGCGGCCCGCCGCGCACACCGACAGCATGCGCCGCACGCGCACCTCGGCCGTGGCGACGTCCACCGCGACCTCGACGAAATGGGCGCCGAAGGTCGACTGCTGCATCTTCTTTTCCAGGTCGCCGTATTCCATCGTGTCCTCGGCCACGATCGCGCCGCCCTTGGCCACCTCGGTCAATGGCACCGAACGCCCGCCAGCGCGCACGGCGCCGTCAAGGAATTCGGCCTTGGCCGCATCCAGCCCCGCCTTCTGCGCGATCTGCTCGCGCAGCTTGACGCAGGCCGCGTAGACGCCGGCGGTGGCGCTGTTGGCGCCCCACTGGCCGCCCGAACCGGCCGACACCGGATAATCCGAGTCGCCCAGGCGCACGTTGATGCGCTCGACCGGCAGGCCGAGCATCTCGGCCGCAGTCTGCGCGATGATGGTGTAGCTGCCGGTGCCGATATCGGTCATATCGGTTTCGACCGTCACCTTGCCGTCGCTTTCCAGGCGCACGCGCGCGGCCGACTTCAGGTTCATATTGTTGCGGAAGGCCGAGGCCATGCCCATGCCGACCAGCCACTGGCCCTCGCGCACCTGGCCGGGCTTGGCCTGCCGTTTATCCCAGCCGAAGCGTTCGGCGCCCTGGCGCAGGCACTGCACATAGCGACGCTGCGAGAACTTGCGGCCCGGCTTTTCGGGATCGACCGTGGTGTCGTTGACGACGCGGAAGGTGACCGGGTCCATCTTGAGCTTCTCGGCCATCTCGTCCATCGCCACCTCGAGCGCCATCATGCCCGGCGCCTCGCCCGGCGCGCGCATCGCATTCCCCTCGGGCAGGTCGAGCGTGGCCAGTTGCAGGCGCGTCAGGCGATGACCGCCCGCGTACAGAAAGCGGGTCTGCTGGACCGCGGTTTCCGGTCCGCCGCCCGGCAGATCGCCCGACCAGCTTTCGTGGGCGATGGCGTTGATGCGGCCTTCGCGCGTGGCGCCGATGCGGATGCGCTGGATCGTGGCCGGACGGTGGGTGGTGTTATTGATCATCAGCGCGCGCTGCAGCGCGACCTTGACCGGACGCTTGGCCGCGCGGGCGCCGAGCGCCGCCAGCACCGCCTCGGAGCGCAGGAACAGCTTGCCGCCGAAGCCGCCGCCGATATAGGGCGAGACCAGGCGCACGTTCCCGGCCGGGATGCCGAGCGTCTTGGCCAGGTCTTGCTTGCCCCAGTCGATCATCTGGTTCGAGGTCCAGACGGTCACCTTGTCGCCATCCCACGAAGCGATCGAGGCATGCGGCTCCATCATCGCGTGCGACTGGTCGGGCGTGGTGTAGGTGGCGTCCAGCTTGACCGGCGCGCCGGCGAAGGCGCCGTCGAAATCGCCGACCTTCGACTCGGCATCGCCGGTCTTGGGCGTGACCGCCGCGTTCATCGCCGCGGCCAGGTCGTATGAGCCGTTTGCCTTCGCGTACTCGACCTTCACCAGCGACGACGCGGCGCGCGCCTGCTCGAAGGTCTCGGCCACGACGACGCCGACCGCCTGGTGGTAGTGCTGCACTTCCGGGCCGGCCAGCAGGTGGGCGGTATTGAAGTTGCCCTTGCCCAGCTTGCCGGCGTTTTCGTAGGTGACGACGGCGATCACACCCGGCGCGCGGCGCGCCGCGGCGGTGTCGATCGACACGATGCGGCCCTTGGCGATCGCGGCGCCGATGACGTAGCCGTAGGCAGCATTCGGCGCTGCCGCATGCTGCTCGTAGGCGTAAGGGGCGGAGCCGGTGGTCTTCTGCGGGCCGTCGATGCGATCCAGCGGCTTGCCGACGACCTTCATCTGGTCGATCGGATTGGTGGTTTCTGGTTTGGTGAATTTCATGGTCTCAAGCCTTTCATTCAGCTCGCGCGGGCTTGCGCCAGGATGGCATCGAGCGTGCGCTCGACGAGCAGGATCTTGTACGCGTTGTCGTCGGTCGTGCGGGCGCCGGCCAGCAATTGCGCGGTGGTGGCCTTGCCGCCGCGCGGCAGCTGGCTTTCCGCCGCCGGCACGCGCCACGGCTTGTGCGCCACGCCGCCCACGGCCACGCGGCCGCTGCCGTCCGGCTGCACCACGGCCGCCACCGAGATCAGGGCAAAAGCGTAAGAGGCGCGGTCGCGCACCTTGCGGTAGTAGTGCTTGCCGCCCAGCGGCTTGGGCAGGGTCACCGCCGTGATCAGCTCACCCGGCATCAGGCTGTGCTCGATGTGCGGCGTCGTGCCCGGCAGGCGATAGAAGTCGGCGATCGGGATCGTGCGCGCGCTGCCGTCGGGCCGCACCGTTTCGACGCCGGCATCCAGCAATTGCATGGCCACCGCCATATCGCTCGGGTGCGTGGCGATACAGGCGGAGCTACTGCCCACGATCGCATGGCCGCGCGTGTGGCCGCCGATGGCCGAGCAGCCGCTGCCGGGCACGCGCTTGTTGCACGGCATATTGGTGTCGTAGAAGTAGGGGCAGCGGGTGCGCTGTAGCAGGTTGCCGGCGGTGGTCGCCTTGTTGCGCAACTGGGTCGAGGCGCCGGCCAGCAGCGCGCGCGACAGCACGGCGTAATCCTTGCGCACGCGCGCGTCGGCCGCCAGGTCGGTGTTGCGCACCAGCGCGCCGATGCGCAGGCCGCCCTCCTGCGTCGCCTCGATCTTGTCGAGCGCCAGACCATTCACGTCGATCAGGTGGGCCGGGGTTTCGATCTCGAGCTTCATCAGGTCGAGCAGGTTGGTGCCGCCCGCGATGAAACGCGTATTGGGGTTCCTGGCGGCGGTGGCCGCCGCTTCGGCCGGGGTCGCGGCCTTCTGGTAGCTGAATGCCTTCATGCCTTGACTCCTCCGACTTCCTTGATCGCGTCGATGATGTTCGAATAGGCGCCGCAGCGGCAGATATTGCCGCTCATGCGCTCGCGGATCTCGTCGACGGACAGCAGCGGCTTGGCGTTCAGGTCGCCGGTTACATGGCTCGGGATGCCCTGGCGGATCTCGTCGATCACCGCCACGGCCGAACAGATCTGCCCCGGGGTACAGTAGCCGCACTGGAAGCCGTCGTGCTTGACGAACGCCGCCTGCATCGGATGCAGCTTGTCGGGCGTGCCCATCCCTTCGATGGTGGTGATCTCGGCGCCGTCGTGCATGATCGCGAGGCTCAGGCAGGAATTGATGCGGCGGCCGTCGACCAGCACCGTGCAGGCGCCGCACTGGCCCTGGTCGCAGCCCTTCTTGGTGCCGGTCAGGTGCAGGTTTTCGCGCAGCGCGTCGAGCAGCGTGGTGCGGGTGTCGAGCGTCAGCTCGCGCGGCTGGCCGTTCACGCGCAGGGTGACCTTGCTGGTCACCGGCGCCGGCGTCTGGGCCGCGCCGGCTGCGCCTTGCGCCGCCTGGGCGCCTGCCAGCGGCAGGGCCGCCGCCGTCGCGCCGAGCGCGCCGCCGATCAGGACACCGCGCCGGGTCTGGTTGATGTTGGTGGAGTCGTCCATCAGGTATGCTTCCTTCTGTCAGCGGTTAAAAAATCCGGTTGATGTTACGGCAAGCCCTTACTTCGATTCATGAAGGACACGGCATAGGCTTATGTCCCTTGCTCATGAATCGGCATGGCGCGCCGACCGTGCCGCCAGCAGCGCAACGATGGCGGCGGCAACCAGCAGGCCCGCGCTCAGGTAAAAGGTCGCGCGATAGCCGCTGGCGTCGAACAGCAGGCCGCCCAGGGTCGCGCCGAGCATGATCGCGAGCTGGACCACGGCCACCATCAGGCCGCCGCCGGCTTCGGCGTCGCCAGGCAGGGTCTGGGCCAGCCAGGTCCACCAGCCGACCGGGGCCGAGGTCCCGACCAGGCCCCAGACCGCGAGCAGCACGGTCACCGCCGCCGCCGAATGGCCGAAGGCGACCAGCGCGCCGGCCACCAGCGCCATCGCGAGCGGCATTGCCACCAGCACCCGGTACAAGCGGTCCTTGAGCACGGCGCCGATCAGGGTCGTGCCGACGAAGCCGGCCACGCCCAGCACCAGCAGCATCAGCGACAGGGTCGCGGCGCTCACGCCGGTGACACCCTCCAGGAACGGGCGCAGATAAGTAAACAGTGCGAACTGCCCCATGAACAGCAGGCTTACCGCCGCCATGCCGAGGACGACCGCCGGCCGCCGCAACAGGCGCGGGATGCCGCCCGCCGCCGGGGCCTGGCTGGCGCGCAGCGCGGGAAGGCTGAACAGCAGCCAGGCGAGCGCGATCGCCGCCACCGGCACCAGGCAAAAGAAAGCGCCGCGCCAGCCGATGATGGCGCCGAGATAGCTGCCGGCCGGCGCCGCGATGACGGTCGCCAGCGCATTGCCGCCATTGAGCAGGGCCAGGGCGCGCGGCACGTCGCGCGCGGGCACCAGGCGCATGACGGTCGCCGCCGACATCGACCAGAAACCGCCGATGGCAACGCCGATCAGCGCGCGGCCGACCATGAACAGGAAGTAGTTGGGCGCGAACGCGGCCACGGTGCCGGAGACGATCATCAGGCAGGTCAGGCCCAGCAGCAGGATCTTGCGATCGAGCCGTCCGACAATCGAACCGAGGAACAGGCTGGTAAACAGCGCGAAGAGGCCGGAAATCGCGATCGACTGGCCGGCCTGGCCTTCGCTGATGCGCAGCTCGGCCGCCAGCGGCGTGAGCAGGCTGACCGGCATGAATTCGGAGGCGACCAGGGCGAAGGCGGCGAGCGACATCGCCATCACGGCGCCCCATGCCGCGGGCTGGGCCGGCTTGCTGTCGCAAGCGGCGGAAATGGTTGGATTCATTGTTTAGCGAACAGAGGATGATGCTGAATCAGCAGCGATGCGGGGCGACGCGAACGCCGCCCGAGCGACCCGCACTGCTGCGGGCCAGAGGATGAATCAAGCGGCCAGGCTGGCGTTATCGATCACGAAGCGGTACTTGACGTCGCCCTTGAGCATGCGCTCGTAGGCGCCGTTGATATCGTCGGCGCGGATCATCTCGATGTCGGCCACGATGCCGTGCTCGGCGCAGAAGTCGAGCATTTCCTGGGTTTCCGGAATGCCGCCGATCATCGAGCCGGCGATCGCACGGCGCTTCGTGATCAGGTTGAATACCTGCGGCGACGGATGCGGCGATTCGGGCGCGCCGACCAGCACCATGGTGCCGTCGCGCTTGAGCAGGTTGAGGAAGGCGTCCAGGTCGTGCGGCGCGGCGACCGTGTTGACGATCAGGTCCAGGCGCTGGGCCTGGGCCGCCATCGCGGCCGCATCCTTCGAGATCACGACTTCGTCGGCGCCCAGGTCCAGGGCATCCTGGCGCTTCGATTCCGAGGTGGTGAAGGCGACCACGTGGGCGCCCAGGGCGTGCGCCAGCTTGATGCCCATGTGGCCCAGGCCGCCGATGCCGACGATGCCCACGCGCTTGCCGGGGCCGGCGTTCCAGTGGCGCAGCGGCGACCAGGTGGTGATGCCCGCGCACAGCAGCGGGGCCACGGCGGCCAGCTGCTCCTGCGGATGGGTCACGCGCAGCACGAAGCGCTCGTTGACCACGATCTGCTGCGAATAGCCGCCCAGCGTGTGGCCCGGCGCATCCGCGGTCGGGCCGTTGTAGGTGCCCACCATATTGTCGCAGTAGTTCTCGAGGCCTTCGCCGCAATCCGCGCACGCCTTGCAGCTGTCGACCATGCAGCCGACGCCGACCAGGTCGCCGACCTTGTGGCCGCTCACGTGGGCGCCGACCGCCGACACGCTGCCGACGATCTCGTGGCCCGGCACGCAGGGGTACAGGGTGCCGGCCCATTCGGCGCGCACCGTGTGCAGGTCGGAGTGGCAGACGCCGCAGAAATCGATGTCGATCTGGACGTCGTGGGCGCCGGGTGCGCGGCGGGTGATGTCGAGCGATTCGAGGGGTTTGTCGGCGGCATGCGCGCCGTAGGCTTTGATGGTCATGAGATTTTCCGTATCGTTCAATAATTGTTATGGCGAACGCACGGTCGCCGGCGGCGGACGTGGCGCGATTTGTCAGGTGAGCATGGTAGCGGCAAACCCATGCCCGAAACGGGTCCGAACTTGACTGGGCTTATGAGCCTGGTTCATGAATGTGCTGCGCTGGACAGCCGCGCCAACCGGCGGCACACTATCGGCCATGAACCAGGAATTACTCGACGCCGTTGCCACCTATGCCCGTGCCCACGCGAATCGCGACGGCCTGGCGCTCACGCCCATCCCGGGCCTGCGCATGATGTGTCTCGACCAGCCGGGCGACAAGCTCGAGTCGACCTACCGGCCGCTGGTCTGCCTCGTGCTGCAAGGCGAAAAGCACTTGCTGGCGGGGCGCCAGGAAAAGCTGTGCGCCGAAGGCCAGGCGATTATCGTAAGCGCCGACCTGCCGGTGACGGGCCAGGTGGTGACGGCATCCAGGGAGCGTCCGTATATCGCGCTGGCGATCGAACTCGACATGGCCCTGCTGTCCGAGCTGGCCGACCAACTGCGCGAGACCAGGCCAAGTCCGCCCGACCCGGCGGCGACACTGCTGGTCCAGGATGTCGACGCGGCGATCCTCGATTGCGCGCGCCGCCTGATGCACCTGGTCGCGCACCCCGAGGCGGTGGCGATCCTGCATCCCGGCCTGGTGCGCGAACTGCATTTCTGGCTGCTCAACGGCGCGCATGGCCGCCAGTTGCGCGCATCGATGGCGCCCGAGGCGCATCCGGTGCGGCTGAACCGCGCGGTGGCGATGCTGCGCCTGTCTTACCACCAGAAGCTGCGGGTCGAGGAACTGGCCCAGGCTGCGTCGATGAGCCTGTCGGCCTTCCACAAGCACTTCAAGGACTACACCTCGCTCACGCCGGTGCAGTACCAGAAGCGCCTGCGCCTGATCGAGGCGCGGCGCCTGATGCTGTACGAGGGAGCCACCGCCAACAAGGCGGCGTTCGAGGTCGGCTACGAAAGCAGCTCGCAGTTTACGCGCGAGTATGCGCGCCTGTTCGGCGCGCCGCCGCGGCGCGATGCGCGGCGTCCGGCCACCGTTGCGGCGCCGGAGTTCGTGGCTGAGGCTACTCTATAAAACGTCCTCGATCCGGATCGGCAGCCGGCGGATGCGTTTGCCGGTCGCATGATGCACCGCATTGGCGATCGCCGCCGCCACGCCCACCATCGCCACCTCGCCCAGTCCCTTGACGCCGCTCGCGTTGAGCAGCGGGTCGGGCCGGTCGATGAAGCCCACGTCGATGTGCCCGATGTCGGCATGCACCGGCAGCACGTACTCGGCCAGGTCGGCATTCAGGAAGCCGCCGTAGCGCGGATCGACTTCGCTGATTTCGCGCAGGGCGGCGCCGATGCCCCACACCACGCCGCCGCGCACCTGGCTGTCGGCCGTCACCGGGCTCACCACGCGGCCGCAATCGATCATGCTCACCACGCGCGGCACGCGGATGCGGCGCGTCACCGGTTCCACGTTCACCTCGACGAAGTGGACCGCATAGCTCATCGATACGAATTCCGGATACACCGGCCCCGCCGGCGCCGGCATGCCGCCCTCCAGGCGGCCGTAGACGGCGTCCGGCTGGCCCGGCGCCTTGCGCCGCACCTCGGCCTCGATGCGCTCGCGCTGCGCCAGCGCCAGCACCTCGGCCGGTCTCAAAACAGGATCGTGGCCAGGCGCCAGCTGCGCCAGTGCGTCCAGCAGCGCCTGGGCGGCTTCTTCCGCCGCCGGCACCACGCTGGCAGTGCCCCAGGAGCCGGCGGTCAGGTGCTGGGGCGCGCCGCGGGTGTCGCCGATCTGGATCACCAGCGCCTGCGGATCGACCCGCAGCCGGCGCACCAGCACATTGGCGATCGCGGTGCGCATCCCCTGCCCCATCTCGTGGCCGGCCACCGTGAACAGGATGCGGCCGTCGCGGGTGGCGGCGATGCGCGCGATCGCCGGGCTGGTCGCGGCCTTGTAGGCGCCGCAGGCCACGCCCCAGCCGATGGCGGCGCCATCCGCCGCCTTCATCGAGGCGGGGCGTGCATCGCGCCGGCTCCAGCCGAAACGGCGCGCGCCTTCGCGCAGGCATTCGGCCATGAAGCGCGAGGACAGCGGCTTGCCACTGAGCGCGTCGGTCTGCGTATCGTTGCGCAGCCTGAGTTCCACCGGGTCGATGGACAGTTGCTGGGCCAGTTCATCGATCGCCGATTCGAAGGCGAAGGACGCCGGGTGCTCGAACGGCGCGCGCATATAGCCCGGCGTCTGCACGTCGGTGCGCACCAGCCGCTCACGCCCGCGGAAATTCGGGATGCCGTACAGGCGCGCGCTCATGTCGGCGTACGAGGCCGGGAACAGGTCGTGGCGCGAAGTCTGCTGGTCGGCTTCGTGGATGGCCGCCAGAATCTTGCCGGAGGCGTCGGCGCCCAGCAGGATGTGGTGGCGGCTGGCCGGGCGGAAGCTGGCGTCGTGGAACAGCTGGCTGCGCGGCACCACCAGCTTGACCGGCTGGCCGAGCCTGCGCGCCGCCACCGCCGCGAACAGGGTCTGCATCTGCAGCGAGTTCTTGAGGCCGAAGCCGCC
The DNA here is from genome assembly GCF_008014745.1 of Massilia arenae. Lineage (GTDB taxonomy): Bacteria > Pseudomonadota > Gammaproteobacteria > Burkholderiales > Burkholderiaceae_D > Telluria > Telluria arenae. Next base: position 7,913 of record NZ_VPFD01000030.1, on the reverse strand, counting down.
GCCGCACTGCGGCGAGATCACTTCGATACGCGCCGGGTCGAGGTTCAACTGGCGCGCCAGGCCGTGGCGGATCGCCCCGCTGTTCTGCGTGCCCTCGTGGATTACCAGCGTGCCCTTGCGCCACTCGGCCACGGTCGACACCAGCTCGATCGGGTTCTGGTGCTGGGGCGGGTGCAGGTACTCGGCATCGATCTTGTGCGCCGCGCCGGCGTAGGCGGCGTCGGCGTCGCCCGCCACCTTGTCGGCGAACATCTGCTGCGGCAGCGGCGAACCCTGTTGCGGCACGATGTCCCTGGCCGGCGCGTCCAGCGTCACCTGGAATGGCTGCTCGTCATACTTCGCCCGGATCAGCCAGGCCGCTTCGAGCGCCGCCTCCAGCGTGTCGGCCACCACCAGCGCGATCGGCTGGCCGCGATACGCGATTCCTGACTCCAGCATCGGCTGCATGCTCTGGAAGGCGAAGCCGCCGCCCAGCACGTGACCGGCCGGCTTGTACTCGCCCATGTCGGCGTGGGTCAGCACCAGCCGCACGCCCCCTACCTCCCGCGCGGCGCGGGTATCGATGGACCGCACCGCGCCGCGGTTGATGGTGGACACCGCCAGCGCCGCATGCAGCATGCCGGGCAGCGCCTGGTCGGCCGCGTACAGCGCGGCGCCGCGGACCTTGTCGCGCGCGTCGATGCGCGGCTGTTTGGGGAATGCCGAATCGTTCATATTGAAGTCCTTTGTGCTGCGATCATCAGCGCGTCGGCCACCGTGCGGGCGCCGAGCTCGATACGGAAGGCGTTGTGGTGTCCGGCCCTGGCATCCGCGAAGGCGGCGAAGCCGGCCGCCAGCGCGGTCTCGATGGTCAGTTCGCGGCCGGCCAGTCCCTGCTCGGCCAGGCGCGCACGCCACGGCTTGGTGGCGACGCCGCCCAGCGCGATGCGGGCCTGCGCGACCCGCTTGCCGTCCATAGTCAGGGCCACGGCGGCCGAGCTGAGGGCGAAGGCATACGATTCGCGGTCGCGGATCTTGTGATAGGTCGAGGCCCGCCCGAGCGGCGTGACCGGCACCCGGATACTGGTGATGATCTCGCCCGGCGCCAGCGTGGTCTCGAGGTCGGGCCGGTCGCCCGGCAACCGGTGCAGCGCCTCCACCGGGATGCTGCGCACGCCGCTCGGGCCCAGCACGTCGAGTACGGCGTCGAAGGCGACCAGGGCGACGGCGAAGTCGCCGGGATAGGTGGCGATGCAGCTGGGGCTCGTTCCCAGCAGGGCATGCCCGCGGTCGATGCCGTCCAGCGCCGCGCAGCCGCTGCCCGGCTGCCGCTTGTTGCAGGCGAACGGCTCGCCGCCGCGAAAATAGGCGCAGCGCGTGCGCTGCAGCACGTTGCCGCCCAGGCTCGCCATATTGCGCAGCTGCTGGGAGGCCGCACGCCACAGCGATTCCGACAGCGCCGGATAGTCCTTGACCAGGCGCGGGTCGGCCGCGACGTCGCTCATGCGCGCCAGGCTGCCGAATACCAGCTCGCGCGCGCCGGACGTGTCGAAGGCGCGCAATTCCTCGATCGCGTTGATGTCGACGATGGCCGACGGACGCTCGACGCCGAGCTTCATCAAGTCGTACAGGGTGGTGCCGCCGGCCATCAGGCGCGCTTCCGGATAAGTGGCCATGGCTTGCACGGCCTGCTCGGGCGAACGGGCGCGGATCAGGGTGAATTCACGCATGGCTCACACCTTTCCCATCTCGCCGGCGGCCTGGCCGATGGCGGCCACGATGCCGTTGTAGGCGCCGCAGCGGCATAGATTACCGCTCATGTATTCCTTGATCCGCTCGGGCGAGCCCGCGTTACCCTCGCACACGCAGGCGATCGCCGCCATGATCTGGCCCGGCGTGCAGTAGCCGCACTGCAGGGCGTCGTGGTCGATGAAGGCTTGCTGCATCGGGTGCAGGCTGCCGTCGGGCCGCTGCAAGCCTTCGATGGTGTCGACCCGGCGGCCCTCGAGCTGCAGCGCCGGCGTCAGGCACGATACGACGCGGCGGCCGTCGACGTGGATGGTGCAGGCGCCGCACTGGCCATGGTCGCAGCCCTTCTTGGCGCCGCTCAAGCCAAGACGCTCGCGCAGCAGGTCGAGCGCCGACGTCCTGGGATCGACCGTCAGCGCGCGCTGCTCGCCGTTGACCACGACGCTGAGCGGCACGCCGCCGGTGTGGACTTCCAGCGCGGCATCCACGGGCTGGGCCTGGGCTTCGCCGGCACTGACGGCGCCGCTCGCCGCGGCCACCGACAACACCGACAGCACGAACTCGCGCCGGTTGACCTGTGTCGCCTGGGGAGGCAGGCTGGATGGATCGGTGCCGGTCGTCATGGCGAACTCCTTCTGGAATGGGATAATGCCGAGAATGTAGACCAGGCTTCGCGCGCGCACGAGCCGCACCAAACGAAAAGGCAACAACTGCGCAGGATCAGGCAAGCGCAGGCGCGCCAGCGCAGTCCGGCGACAGGGTTTTCTTTCTAATGGCACAATTTTTGGACAGCATCGCAACCCTGTTCTGGTGAGGCGCATTGAATTCATCCACCGACAACCTGGATACCCACGTCGATCGCCTGAGCGGCAAGCGGCGCCCGGTCGTGCGCCTGGTGATGGCGGCCACCGCCCTGGGCTGCAGCCTGCTGGTCGCATTCGCGGCCTGGTTCATCTGGTCGTCGCGGCATACGCAGATCCAGCAGACCGAAGTGGCCACCTCGAACGTGGCGCGCATGGTCGGAGTCCAGGTCGAGACCGCGATGAAGGCCACCACCATGGCGCTGGCGAACGTGGTCGAGCGGGTGGAGCATGACGGCGCCGATGCGGCCGCGATGAAGCGGCTGCAGGCCCACCTGGTCGTGCTGACCAGGACCACGCCCGAGCTGCACGGGATCTTCGTGTATGCCGCCGACGGCCGCTGGCTCGCGTCCTCGCTGACCGGAACACCCCAGGGCGACAACTCGGACCGCGCCTATTTCCAGCACCACCGCACCCATGCCAGCCGCGACATCTATGTGGGCCATCCGGTTCGAAGCCGCTCCACCGGCGTCTGGGTGCTGCCGATCTCGCGCCGCATCGACCACCCCGACGGCAGCTTCGCCGGCGTGGCGCTGGTGACCCTGAAGGTGAATTTCTTCGAACGCATCTACGACGAGCTGGACGTCGGCAAGACCGGCACGGTCCTGCTGGCCCTGGAAGACGGCACGGTAATCTACCGCCGCCCTTTCGACGACAAGCTGATCGGCACCAATCTCGCGGGCGGCGCGATCTTCAAGGCCATCAGGGACAATGCGGTCGGCTCGGACTTCCTGGTCGCCCGGATCGACAATATCGAGCGGCTGTACAGTTACCGCCGGGTTGACGACTTCGCCTTCGTGATCGCCGTCGGCCAGACCAAGGACGAGCTGCTCGGTCCCTGGAAGCGTTCGAGCATGCTGATCGGCGCCGCGGTCGTGCTGATCGCCGCCGTGTTCGCGCTGTTCGCCCGCAAGCTGATCCGGCAATTCGCCATCCGCGACCGGCTCGACCAGAAGCTGCGCGCCTACTCGCACGACCTGCGGCGCGACAACCTCGGGCTGCAGGAGCTGGCCCATACCGACAAGCTGACGCAGCTGGCCAACCGGCGCCGCTTCGACGAGGTGCTCGCACATGAACTGCGCCATGCGCGGATTGCCGGCACCCCGACCGCCCTGCTGCTGCTGGACGTGGACTACTTCAAGAAATTCAATGACCGCTACGGCCATCCGGCCGGCGACGCCTGCCTGCAGGAGGTCGGCCGCATCCTGGCGGCCCAGGTCAACCGCAACCGCGACCTGCCGGCACGCTACGGCGGCGAGGAGTTCGGGGTGATCCTGCCGGATACCGAACTGGCCGGCGCGCTGGCGGTGGCGGAACGGCTGCGCCATGAGATCCAGGCCCTGCAACTGCCGCACCAGGAGTCGCCGTCCGGCGTCGTCACGGCCAGCATCGGCGTCACGGTCCTCGTCCGGGCTTCCGGCGGCGATGCGGATTCGGGGGAGCTCGTCGCGCACGCCGACCGGCATCTGTACAACGCGAAGCACGCGGGCCGCAATCGGGTGGACGCCGGTCCGGCGACGTGAAGCTGCATACGCGCTAGCGCGAGGCCGCGTCCCACAACCTCATCACCTGCGTGATGGCCGCATCCAGGCTTGCATGCGTCGCACCGTCGCGTGCCAGCGTCGACAGGCCGGTCAGGAAGCTGTCGAACACCGTGGCCAGCGCCTGCGGGTCGGTCGCGGGCGCGAGCTGACCGTGCGCGATGCCGCGCTCGACGCAGGCCAGGATGCCGGCGCGCGTGCGCGCGCGCGATGCGCCCAGCGCGGCCGTCACTCCCTCGTTTCCAGCGCCGCTCGCGCTCATCACGCCCAGCGACACCATGCATCCTTGCGGGTGGCCCTCCTCGCACTGCATCGCCGCTGACCGCCTGAGCGCCAGCTCGATGGCGGCGCGCGGTGCGAGGTCGGCATCCCACAGGCATTCCGTCACCCGTCCATGGGACGTGAGGTAGCACGTCACCGCTTCCTGGAACAGCGCCTCCTTCGACGCGAAGGCGGCGTAGAAGCTCGGCGCCGAAATGCCCAGGCCCGCCTTCAACTGGCTGAGCGAGGTCGATTCATACCCGTGCTCCCAGAACAGGTGCATCGCGGTCTTGACCGCCGCGCTGCGGTCGAATTGTCGGGGGCGGCCCATTGTCGCCATGTCGTTCTCCTTTTCACACGATTTCAATACTAATCGGTACAAAAGTCGTTGACAAGCCATGCTTGTCCGAATTACATTTATACCGATCGGTACATAAGTAGCCTGCCAGCCTGGCCGGTTCATCGTCTACAGGAGTCTTGATGGAAGCAATACATACCCCCCGCCCGGCCGTCCGCGCCGGCAGCCTGCCGGTCGCGGCGCTGCTGGCCCTGGCCATGACCGGATTCATCTGCATCGCCACCGAAACCCTGCCGGCCGGCCTGTTGCCGCTGGTCGCCGAGGGTCTCGGCGTGACCAGTTCGATGGCCGGACAGACCGTGACCGCCTATGCCCTCGGCTCGGTGCTGGCCGCCATTCCGCTCACCATCGCCACCCGCGGCTGGCGCCGCCGCAGCGTCCTGTTGCTGACCATCGTCGGTTTCCTGGTCTTCAATACGCTGACCGCGCTGTCGTCCGATTTCACGCTCACCCTGGCGGCGCGCTTCTGCGCCGGGATGGCTGCGGGCCTGGCCTGGAGCCTGCTGGCCGGCTACGCGCGCCGGATGGTCGCCGTCCACCAGCAGGGGCAAGCCATGGCCATCGCCATGGTCGGTACCCCGATCGCACTGTCGCTGGGCGTGCCGCTCGGCGCCTGGCTGGGCGGCGCGGTCGGCTGGCGCACGGCGTTCGGCCTCATGTCGGCGCTGTGCGTGGTGCTGGTGGTGTGGGTGGTGGCCAAGGTGCCCGACTACCCCGGCCAGTCCGACCGGCAGCGCCTGCCGCTGCGCAAGGTGCTTGCCACACCGGGCGTGCGTCCGGTGCTGGCGACCGTGATCGCGTGGATGCTGGCGCATAACATCCTGTACACCTATATCGCGCCGTTCGTGGCGCAGGCCGGGCTGGCCGGGCGCGTGGACGTGGTCTTGCTGGTGTTCGGCATCGCCGCGCTGGGCGGAATCTGGATCGCCGGCCGGCTGGTGGACAGCCACCTGCGCGCCACCGTCCTGGCCAGCCTGGGCGGCTTCGCCATCCTGTCCCTGCTGTTCGCCTGGCAGTCGGCGGCGCCGCTGGTCGTGTACGCGGGCGTGGCCGCTTGGGGCCTGAGCTTCGGCGGCGCGGCCACCCTGCTGCAGACGGCGCTGGCCGATGCCGCGGGCGATGGCGCCGACGTGGCGCTGTCGATGAACGTGGTGGCATGGAATGCCGCGATCGCGGGCGGTGGCCTGCTCGGCGGTTTCCTGCTCGACCGCTGGGGCGCGGCGTCCTTCCCATGGTCGACCGCCCTGCTGGCGGCGATCGGCTTCGCAATCGCCTGGTCGAGCAGGACGCACGGCTTGCGGCCCGGCGCCCGTAGCGGCCCGGTCGTCGCCGGGCACTGAGCCGATCAGGCGGCGGCCAGGCCGCGCAGTGAAGCGACGATATCGTGCAGGCTGGCGACCTCGCAGCTCGGGATCGCTTGCGAGTCGTTGGCCAGGCGATCGGGATTGAACCAGCAGCTCTCGATGCCGAAGCGGTTGGCGCCGAGGATGTCGGCGTCCAGGCGGTCACCGACGATCACGGTCTCGTGCTTGGCGAAGCTGCGCGCCATCTTGCTGGTGAACTCGAAGAAGCGGCTGTCGGGCTTGGCGAAGCCGCAGGCTTCGGAGGTGGCGACGAAGGACAGGTGGCCCTGCAGGCCCGAACTGGCGATGCGGCGGTGCTGGATCTGGTGGGCGCCATTGGTGATGATGCCCACTTCGCCGATGCCGGCCAGGGTTTCGCACAGCTGGGCGGCGCCGTCGACCAGCACCACGGTATCGGCCAGCGATTCGATGTACAGGTCGCTGGCGCGCTGCGGATCGATCTCGATGCCGTTGTCCGCGAAGGTCTTGCGGAAGCGCTCGACCTTGAGGAAGTCCTTGGTGACGGTGCCTTGCTCAAAATGGCGCCACAGCGCGAGATTGGTCACCTGGTATTGCTGGAACAAAGCGCCGACCTGCTCGCGCACGCCCAGTTGGTCCATGGTGCGCATGAAGGAGCGCTGTTCGGAGGCGCGGAAATCGAGCAGGGTGTCGTCGAGGTCGAACAGGAAAAGTCGGTGTTTCATTACGTCGGGATGAGAGTACAACTATGACTTCATGGTAGCACGCTCATCCGGGACGCGCTCCGAGTCAGCTCGGTTTGGGATCGGGCACCGGTTCTTCGTCGTGCGGCAGGTGCACCGGCTGGTGGTGCGGGTGCGGGGTGTCGAAGGGCTCGGGCACAGGTTCTTCGATCGGGGCCGGATCGGGCGCCCGATGAGCGTGGATCGGAATGCGCGGCGGCATCCGGTTAATGCGATGGACGGCATGAGGGGCGGCGTGCATGATGCGGTCTCCTTGCAGGAATGCGGTTCGGGCTACCTTATCATGCGGCCCAACGACGCGGCGCGCGCCGGCAGTGGGCTACAATGCGGTTTTTCCTGAACACAGCCTTTTCGCCGCACATGGAATTCTCGATCACGACCCTGGCCCTGCTCGTCCTGACCCCGCTGCTGGTGTGGCGCATCTACAGCCGCATCAAGAAGCAAATGCAGCGCCAGCGCTCGATCGGCTCACGCCACTACACCGGCGTGCTGGTATTCGGCGCGATGATCCTGGTGCCGCTGACGCAGCTGTTCGACACGCCCTACAACCTGGCGGCGCTGCTGGTCGGCGCCGGCGGCGGCATCGGCTATGCCGTCTGGGGCCTGAAATTGACCCGGTTCGAGGAAACCCCGCAGGGCTACTTCTTCACGCCGCCGGCGCGCCTGGGGCTGGTGATGTCCATGATCCTGGTGGCGCGCCTGCTGTATATCGGCATCGAGGTGTATGCCAACCAGGGCAAGGGCATTCCGACGCAACAGCTGACTGACAGCCCGCTGACCATGCTGTGCGTGGGGATCACGGCGGGTTATTTTGGCTACTATTCGGCGGCGCTGCTGCGCTGGCGGCGGCGGGTGCGCAAGGCGATCGATCAGGTTTGATCGTGCGCGGTATGCGGGCGACTTAGGTTCCCGCCAAGGCGCCCGGCGAGGGCGGGAACGACGTTGTTTTGCTTAGCGGGCCAGATACGGCGGCTATTTCGGACACGTACCTAAACACGTCGTTCCCGCGAAGTGATGTGACCCCTTAAACTGAGACGGTTGGATGCTCGCTTAGACGGCCTGGGTTCTGTACTGCACAGGACTCAGGCCGTTCAGTTTGA